>JBFWPC010000001.1:0-292229 GCA_050250195.1 Cyclobacteriaceae bacterium
TAAGGATGAGTACCGGGAAGATCCGAACCCACCGCCACTTTTACTCCCGCCTTGATCGCTTTCGTCAGCATTTCCTCCGTTTGTTTCTCATATTGCTTCGTGAGCGCAATGGCCTTGGCCAACGCCTTGCTGTCCTGATTAAATTCCAAAAACCATTTTCCTATCGACAATGTCGGCACCAGGTAGGTGCCATGTTGTTTGAAGAGATCAATGCACTCATCATCCAGAAAAGACCCATGCTCAATGGTCCGCGCTCCTCCTTTGATGGCCTGCTTAATCCCCTCGGCAGCATGAGCGTGCGCCATCACGGGCACACTTCTTCGCTCCGCTTCTTCAAAAGCTACTTTCAACTCTTCCGGACTAAAGTGCACATCCTGTGGATTGTCGCCCGCAGTCATGAAGGCGCCCGTTACCAGTAATTTGATCCAATCACTGCCATATTTAATTTCATTGCGCACCGCCTTGCGCATCTCCTCCGGTCCATCTACAATCAACCCATCTACGATGACACTACTTTGTTCCGGTGAAAAGAAATTCAAGTCTCCTCCGCCACCGGTCACGGAGATCCAATGCCCTGCCCCATAAATACGTGGCCCTACAAACATCCCTTTATTGATAGCATCTCTCACATCGAAGTGGGCATAGTGCACATCCAAATCGCCCGGCACACGCAGGGCAGTCCAACCAGCCATCAACAACCCCTGCACATTGTGTAATCCTTGCAACGCCTTGTCGGCTGAGGAATTCTTCAAATGATAAAGTTGATAATCATCATCGCTGTCGCCAAGCATATGACAATGCAAGTCGATCATGCCCGGCATCAACGTGTAGTTGGAAAGATCGATGACCTTGGCATCTTTGGGAATGATGGACTTACTGCCAACGGCTTTGATCCGTTCTCCTTCGATCAACACCACCGCATTGGAGATTGCGGTACTGCTCTTTCCGTCAATGAGCTGCTTGCAGATGATGGCGGTTGGTTGAGCGAATGTCAACCGGCCCATCAACGCACATAGTATGATGAAGATCTTCCTCATGGCTAAGTTCGGTTGAAGTTACTCACGTTTTTGGACACACCGCGCAGCCTGATAGCACAGCGAATCACCATTCAGTGGAATATGCCCGGTCTTATCGAGCATGCCATCCAACCTTAAGCTAATGAAACTGGGACCTTCCCTATCCATCGTAATGTAGGTAATGTGATCAAACGCCATGGGGTCCTGGGGATTTTGTCCTCCGCTGGTGGTACCTAAAATGATGTAGTCGCGATCGTTTCGCGTAGTGTGTGAATAACTGTGAAAATGTCCATTGATCACGGTGTAGTTCTTTCCACTCAACGCACTTTCAATTCTTGAAAGATTATTTTCTGCCTCACGCTGCCATACCGGCTTGTGCATCAGCACAAACGTCCATCTCACGTCAGGATGATCCTGAATTACCTTTTCAAAATAAGCCGACTGCGCCTCTCCCACCATTCCACTGACGCGTTCCGGCATTTTGAAATATTCCATATCCCGGGCCAACTCCGGATTCGGCCCATCCAACACTTCAATGGCCTTCGCCCTTGCTTCATAAATTTGTTGCATACGTTCAGGGTTATAGTCTTCCGAATCCATCATCAGAAATAGCACATCATCATACACAAAATGATAGTAGCGCTTGCCGTATCGCTTCTCCCAGAATTCGCGCATCACCAGATTGGTCAAATCATGATTGCCACCAACATGAAAGAAAGGTGATCTTAATTTGGACACCATACCGTCAAAGCGGTCATACTCTTTTTTTAGCTGAATGGTGTCTTCTGTTCCGCCATCGACAAGATCGCCCACGCTCAGGACGAACTCGGGGCTCAATAAATTGAGTTGTGCCACGGCCACCTCAAATACACCTTCGCGCTCACCACTGTACAAATCACTCACAATGGCAAACGAAAATTTGTTGGATGGCCTTTCAACGGGTGAGGCCGTCCAAGGTGTTTGGTTGCCGGGAATATCGTGGGTGAAAATGGGCGATGGCCTGGTGCAGGCCAACACGGCCATTGCCAGGCATGATAGAAACAGCTTGACCTTCATGAACAATGCATTGTATCAAGCAGATTTAGCCAATTGCCCGCTCAATTACAAGCAAAAGACCGATGACACGCGATGTGGGCAGGTGGTGAGGTATTGCCGCTTTATGAGTTACGCCTCAAACTTCGACAAGGCCCTGATGTACTGCGCTCGCTCAAACTTGGTCGGATGCGGCACCTTGAGTGCACTCATGCTGCCCTTCATTTGTTCAATGGATTCGTACTCATGCTCTTCCATCCACTGCAGAATTCCCTTTTCAATGTGCCTCATTTCCGGCAGACCCTTCTTCAGCAAAATGGAATTCAACATGCTTACATCTGCGCCCACCATCGTCATCTTGATGACATCCCACGCAGTGTGGATACCACTCGTAGCCGCAAGACTTAACTTCACACGGTCCCGCAACAACGCAAGCCATCGCAAAGGCAACCTCATGTCGTATGATTTGCTCAGTACAATGCTGGGCACCACTTCGAGTTTCTCGAGATCTATGTCAGGTTGGTAAAACCGATTGAATAACACGAGACCATCCGCACCGGCCATCTGCAACCTGGAAGCAAAATGAGCCAGGTTTGAAAAATAAGGACTCAGCTTCACAGCCACCTTCAACCTGAGCTGACTGCGGACCTGCTTCACGATATCGAGGTAGTTCTCCTCCACTTTTTCACCCGACATATCCAGATCGGTAGGAATGTAGAAAATGTTCAACTCTACCGCATCGGCATTGGCCTCCTGCAACATTTTTGCAAATCGTGTCCAACCACCCATCGAGTAGCCATTCAAGCTGGCGATGATGGGAATATCTACAGACATCTTTGCCCTGGCCAGCAAGTCGAGGTATTCATCGGGACCGGTGCGATACTCTCCGTGGTTCGGCACGTAACTCAGCGCCTCTGCAAAACTATCGGCACCCTCGGTGGTATGATAAAACAACTCCCAGTCTTCTTTCTCGAATTGTTCTTCAAAAAGAGAGTACAACACCACGGCCGAGGCGCCATAGTCCTCCATGCGCTTGATGTTATCCAGTTTTTCCGACAAGGGAGATGCAGAAACCACCAGCGGTGAACGCAACTCCATGCCCAGGTATTTGGTTGTTAAGTTCATGAGGCATCTGTTTGAGTGGCAACGTCAGTTTTCTCTGTGCTTTGCCCATTGGTGATTTTTCGGCTGGCCAGGTGCTGTAGTTCTTCAAAGCGGTGTTTGGCTGCCTCTTTTGCATGGGCATAATATTTTTTGGCATCTTCAGGATGTGTCTTCCACAACATCTTGAACCGGTTTTCCAAATTCATGTATTGCTCCACCGAAACTTTTTTCGGTTGCGAATCAATCGACAGTGGATTCTTGCCTTCTTCTTCCAAAGCCGGATTGTATCGATACAATATCCACTGTCCCGAATCGACCAACGCCTTCTGGTGTTGCAGTGGGGCCTCCATGTTGATGCCATGGGCAATGCAATGTGAATAAGCGATGATAATGGAAGGTCCATCATGCTGTTCGGCTTCAAGGAAAGTTTTGAGTGTATGCAAATCCTTAGCACCCATCGCCACATTGGCTACATACACATTGCCGTACGACATGGCCATCATTCCCAGGTCTTTCTTGCGCCCGGGCTTTCCTCCCGCTGCAAACTTGGCCACCGCCCCAATCGGTGTGGCCTTCGACATTTGACCACCCGTATTTGAGTACACCTCCGTGTCGAGTACAAGGATATTTACATTCTTTCCTGAAGCGAGCACATGATCCAGCCCTCCGTAACCAATGTCATATGCCCAACCATCGCCTCCCACAATCCACACGCTCTTCTTCACGAGATAGTCGGCCAGGCTAAGCAACTGGGCGGCCTGTCCATCCTTTGAATTCTTGAGTTTTGATTTGAGTTCTTCAACCCTCTCGCGCTGGGCATTGATGCCTGGCTCATCCTTCTGGTTGGCATTCAGGATTTCATCGGCCAATGTCTCGCCCACCGTGGATCTTAGTTCGATCAACAGTTCTTTTGCTTGCACATTCATTTGATCGATAGCAAGGCGGAATCCCAGCCCAAATTCTGCGTTATCTTCAAAGAGAGAGTTCGACCAGGCTGGTCCTCTACCCAAACTGTTTTTCGCCCAGGGTGTGGTTGGCAAATTGCCCCCATAAATCGAAGAGCAACCCGTTGCATTAGCAATAACCGTACGGTCTCCATAGAGCTGGGATAACAATTTCAAATAAGGTGTTTCACCGCAGCCGCTGCAAGCGCCCGAGAACTCAAACAACGGTCGCATGTTCTGCTGCTGACCAATCGATGTCACATTGATTGAAGTCCTGTCAAGGTCCGGAAGTTGATTGAAGAACTCCCAATTCTTGCTTTCCTGTTCGCGAAGTGGTGCAATGGGTGACATGTTCACCGCCTTGCGGCTTACGTTCGATTTGTCTTTCACCGGACAAGCCTCCACGCAAACACTGCATCCCGTACAATCTTCTGCTGATACCTGAATGGAGTAAACCTTGTCTTTGTCAGCCCATTCCTTGTCGCGACTCTTGGTGAACTTAAAGGTTGGCGGGGCATCCTTCAACAATGACGAATCAAATACATTCGAGCGAATGACCGAGTGCGGGCAAACCATGATGCACTTGCCGCATTGGATGCAGATATCCTTTTCCCAAACAGGTATTTGCAAACCGATATTTCTCTTTTCGTATTGCGCGGTATCGCTTGGATAAGTTCCGTCTGGGGGAAATGCGCTCACGGGAAGTTCGTCACCAGCGCCTGCGATTACACGACCCAGCACCTTCTTCACAAAGTCGGTTGAGCTTTCGGGAACGGCTGGCAACAACTCTTGCCGGGCGGTGGCCTTGTTGGGCAACGCCACTTCATGCAAATGTTCCAGTGTATTGTCCACGGCCTTCAGGTTGGTCTCTACCACCGTGACCCCCTTCTTGCCGTAGGTCTTTCGAATCGATTCCTTAATTTGTTCAATCGCTTCTTCGCGCGGAAGCACCCCGGAAATGGCAAAGAAGCAGACCTGCATGATGGTGTTGATTCTCCGGCCCATGCCACAGTCAGCGGCCACCTTTTGGCCATCGATCACAAACAGTTTTGCCTTTTTATCCAGAAGTGTCTGTTGGATCTGCTTCGGAAGGTGATCCCATACTTCCTCTTTCTTCCAGGGGGCATTCAAAAGAAATGTGCCACCGTCAGCGAGTTGCTCCACCACATTGATCTTCTCCATGAAGAAGGGCTGGTGGCAAGCCACGAAGCTAGCCGTTTTGATTAAGTAGGGCGCATGAATGGATTCCGGCCCAAAACGAAGGTGAGAGATCGTCATCGAGCCCGACTTCTTCGAATCGTAGACAAAGTAACCCTGCGCGTGATTGTTCGTGTTTTCGCCAATGATTTTGATCGAATTCTTGTTGGCACCCACTGTGCCATCCGCTCCGAGTCCATAAAAAATCGCGCGCACAATTTTATTTGATTCGATATCGATGGTGGGATCAAAATCAAGACTCTTGTGGGTCACGTCATCGTGGATGCCAATTGTAAAGTGATTCTTTCTCTTCCCATCCTTCAGGTTATCAAACACAGCCATCACCATCGCAGGTGTAAATTCTTTTGAGGATAATCCGTAACGTCCACCAATAATTTTTGGCAGCGATTTAAGCTTCCCGCCTTCGCCCATCGACTCCAAAATGGCGTGCGATACATCCAAGTACAATGGTTCGCCAGGCGCACCGGCTTCTTTTGTCCGATCCAGCACGGCAATCGCTTTGACCGATGCGGGCAACGCATTGACAAAGGCATCCATATCAAACGGTCGGTA
This sequence comes from Cyclobacteriaceae bacterium, assembly GCA_050250195.1. Taxonomy (GTDB): domain Bacteria; phylum Bacteroidota; class Bacteroidia; order Cytophagales; family Cyclobacteriaceae; genus ELB16-189. The sequence goes on from JBFWPC010000001.1 coordinate 5,867, forward strand.
CAACCTCACGACAAGCACCCCCACTTTCTCCCCTTGCGCGTTCAAGTAGTTCACGGTGTCCCGGATGGTCTCCACACTAGAGGCCATACTCACAATCACGCGCTCAGCTTGTGGATCGCCATAGTAATCAAACAGGTGATACACGCGGCCGGTCAGTTTGGCAAACTGGTCCATCTGATTTTGGACGATCTGCGGACACGCATTGAAATAGGGATTGCATGCCTCTCTGTTTTGAAAGAATACATCGGGGTTTTGGGCCGTACCGCGTATGAATGGGCGATCGGGTGAGAGCGACCGCTGACGATGTTGTTCCACCAGTTTGGGATCGATCATTTTCTTCATCACCTCCTCATCGATCAATTCCACTTTGGCCATTTCGTGAGAAGTTCTGAATCCATCGAAAAAGTGAAGAAACGGAATTCGCGATGCCAGCGTGCTCGCTTGTGAGATCAATGCCATGTCCATCGCTTCTTGCACCGAGGCCGATGCCAGCATGGCAAAACCTGTCCCCCGTGCCGCCATCACATCACTGTGATCTCCGAAAATAGAAAGCGCGTGTGTAGCCAGGCTGCGTGCTGAGACATTGAATACAGTTGAAGTGAGTTCGCCCGCAATTTTGAACATGTTGGGCAGCATCAACAACAGACCTTGCGATGCCGTGAACGTAGTGGTGAGCGCACCCATCTGCAGGGCACCATGAATGGCACCGGCCGCGCCACCCTCGCTTTGCATTTCATAAACGGTAGGAATCGCCCCAAAAATATTTTTCACTTTGCGCGATGACCACTCATCGGCCAGCTCGGCCATGGAGCTCGAGGGCGTGATGGGATAAATGGCACAGACTTCATTGACCCGATAGGCTACATACGCGCAGGCTTCGTTGCCATCGAGGGTAACATATTTTTTCTTCGTCATGACTTCATTTTTTGCGGGTTGCACACGCTTGAAACGTGGGATAAGTTAGTCCCCCACCCGCAGCCAGACCATGACGATCGTCAACCTGCCACCATGCGAAAATCAGTGAAATGCCCCCATCAACATGACATCCGGGCATGACATCTGCCAAACTGGCCTTCAAGACCAAGGCCATCAGTCGGTGAATTTCGAATGGAGAGCTTTTTGACGCGCACGCCAGGTATGGATGCTTATTCACAAATGATCATCAATGCGGTAGGTCAAATCAAAAACGCGGTGGTGAAAATCGATGTCTTCAAGACGGTAAAAGGAAGATTAAGGACAGCCGGCTCAGGATCCGGCTTTGTCTTCTCATCTGATGGGCTGGTGTTTACCAATAGTCATGTGGTAAAGGACGCTGAAAAAATAATGGTCACGCTGCTCAACGAAAATGAAATTGAAGCGCAGGTGGTAGGAACCGATCCGGATACGGACCTGGCAATCTTAAAAGTTTATGCCAACGGATTTTCCGTAGCACGACTTGGCGATTCGCAAACCCTGGAAATTGGACAGTTTGTGATTGCCATTGGAAATCCCTATGGCTATCAACACACCGTTACCACAGGAGTCGTTAGCGCCCTGGGTCGCTCGCTGCACACCCAGAATGGACGACTTGTGGACAATGTGATTCAAACGGATGCCGCGCTCAATCCCGGCAACTCGGGCGGGCCATTGATCACCACCAACGCAGAAGTGGTAGGTGTGAACACAGCCATTATCCAGGGTGCGCAAGGATTGAGCTTTGCGGTCGACATCAACACGGCCAAAACCATTGCACAGCAGATCATCAAAGACGGAAAAGTTTTCAAAGCCTACCTGGGCATTGCCATGCAGGAAGTCCCTTTGAATGAGAAAATCATCCGCCACTATCGGCTGTCAAATCAGAAAGGATTGTTCGTGGTAAACATGGAAGAGAATTCACCCGCGTCAAGATCACAACTGCAGGCCGGAGACATTATCATCTCTTTCAATGGCAAGCAGGTTCAATCGACACACGATGTGTTCAAGGAGCTGATGCGAAGGGAGATATTAACGATGACGGATATCTCCGTGATCAGGCATACAGAGTTGATTCACTTTAGTATTGCACCATCGGAAAGGGTGGAAAAGCTGAAACCAGCGAATTCAGTCCGCACGAGGCCTTAACTCATCTTGCCGCTCAGGCGGGTTACTTTTTGAAGAAGAATGCACTAAATTAGAGTTCCTTCCAATAGGAGCTATGCATTCAATGGTTCCAGGATACGCTTACGATGTTTTTATCAGCTATCGGCAAAAGGACAACAGGGCTGATGGCTGGGTAACCCATTTCGTAAGGGCCCTTCGCCAGGAACTGGACGCCCTGATCAAGGAAGACGTTTCGATCTATTTTGATGAAAGTCCTGAAGACGGATTACACGAGCTGCATGATGTTGATTTGTCACTGCGCGGCAAACTCAACGCCTTTCTTTTCATCCCTGTTATTTCACAAACCTATTGCGACCCCAAATCTTTTGCCTGGAATTGTGAATTTTTGGCATTCATGAAATTGGCAGAGGACGATCGTAACGGACTGAAGGTATCGCTTGCCGATGGAAACGTATGCAGCCGCATTCTGCCCGTTAGAATTCACGAGCTAAGCAACCATGATCTGAGATTGCTGGAAAGCATTCTCGGCCCATTGAGGGCAGTTGATTTTACCTACAAACTCAACGGGGTGAATCGGCCGCTCATGCCTGCCGATGAGGCTCCCGGCAAGCCGGAATTTACCTACCGGAATCAAATGAACAAGGTGGCCCATGCCATTAAGGAAATACTCGTCAGGCAGAGGGAAAGAACTGATCAATCGACCTTCACGGCTTCACATCGGCCTAAAGATTCGGGCAATTCCATAGCAGTACTCCCGTTTGCCAACATGAGTAATGACCCTGATCAGGAATACTTCAGTGATGGTATTTCCGAAGAGATCATCAACATGCTGGTGCAAAATCCAAACCTAAAAGTGCCGGGCCGTACCTCTTCATTTACGTTTAAGAACAAAAACGAAGATTTGCGCAGTATCGGTGAGAAGCTGAATGTGTCGCACCTACTTGAAGGAAGTGTTAGAAAATCAGGCAACAGAATTCGCGTAACCGCACAGCTCATTGAAGCTGCCAGCGGGTTCCATCTGTGGTCTCAAAAGTACGACCGGGAGTTGACCGATATCTTCACCATTCAAGACGAAATTGCCAAGGCAATAGTTGATCAGCTAAAGGTGACGCTTTCGGAAAAATCATCGGCTACCGAAAGGGCTCACACAACCAATGTCGATGCTTACCAGCTTTATCTTAAAGGAATGTCCCTGTTTTATAAGCGAGGACTCGAATTGTTCGAGGCTTTAAACTGCTTCAACAAAGCGCTGGAAATTGACTCCGATTATGCACTCGCGTGGGTAGGTGTTGCCGATACGTATTCCATGCTGGCGTTTCACGGACTGCTGCCGCCTGAAAAGGTTTGGAGCCATGCAACCAAGGCCGCGCAACGTGCATTGTCCATAGCCCCCAACGTGGCAGAAGTACATAGTGCTCTGGGAACTTTGGCCCTTTTATATGAAAGGAATCTCGCTAAAGCTGAAAGAGAATACTTGAAAGCGCTTGAGCTAAATCCTCGTTACCTTCAGGCTCGCTGCTGGTATTCTTTGTTCTACTTGCAGGACATCCGTCAAGATGGAAAAAGTGCAATAGAGCACGGACGAATCGCCATTGAAAACGATCCCCTTTCGCCTTATGCCCATGCCTGCTTCGCTATTGTGCTGGCCATCAACGGGCAGGATGGAGTAACCTATGCCAGAAAAGCCGTGGATACGGATCCTTCGTCATTCCTGAGCTGGTGGGCATTGGGCATCGCATTGCATTGGAACGGGAAACACGAAGAGGCTGTCGGACCCTTCCTCGAAGCATTGCGGATTTCCGGGCGTCATACCTGGGCGGTCAACTCGCTGCTGCACACCTATGTTGATGCCGGCAGAAAAGAAGAAGCCCTGCAACTCTATCAGGAGTTGCTGTTGAGAAGCAAAGTAGGATTTGTGCTACCCTCGCTGCTTGCAATGTCCAGCGCGGCTGTTGGCAAAAGCGAAGAGGCAATCCAACTGGCCATCGAAGCGAAAGAACGACACGATCCTTTTCAGATTCAAACAGCCAAAGGATGGCCCGACAGCAAACACCTCAATGCTTTGCCGGCTTATAGGGAGGTACTTAAATCCCTGGGCCTTGACTGATTCAAAGATTATGTCGAACTTTTATACAAATGCCTGAAATATGCCTTTGTTCATGGACTTCCACAAGATTCCGGGCATCACCATCGAAGAAGTGAAGAATGCCCACATAGCCGACCTGTCAGTGCAAGACAAGTATGGTGTTACTTACAAACAATTTTGGGTGAATGAAGATGCCGGAACTGTGTTTTGCCTGATGCAAGGCCCCGACAAGGAACATTGTGAGGCCGTTCATCGCGAAGCCCATGGCGACATCGCCTGTGCCATCGTAGAAGTTGAGCCGGGTTTGTATGAGCAGTTCATGGGGCGTACCGAAGTCGACAACGGGCATATGGTTCTCAACAAGGACGGCTCGCCCGACACCGCTCATCGCCACGTTCTGGTCACCGCAATACAGGGGGTGACAACAGCCACGCACTCCCGACAATACCGCCAATTACATTCCCCACTCGAGGCCAGAAAACTGGTGCTGAAATTAATAACACAGTTTGGCGGAAGAAGGGTGCAATGGCAGGCGGACGATAACCTGATTGGCGCCTTCGACACTGCTCTGAACGCGAGACAATGCGCACTAAGCATTTCCCAATGGCTCACTGAGCAAAAAAGAGAAAAGCAGGATGGGTGGAATATCATTTTTAGAATTGGACTCACTGAAGGGCAGCCCCTTACCGAGAAAAATGCCTTCTTTGAACGAACGGTCAAGCTGGCTTGCTGGCTGTCGAACATCGCGCCCGAAGATGGCATTTCAGTCGCCAAAAAGTCGGTGAAATGCATAGAGGGAGAGACTGATTTGGTTTCGTATCCAAGGTTGAAACTCGTGGAAGAAGCTGATGAAAAGTTTATTGCCCTGCTTTTTGAGATTCTTGAGGGTAATTTGGCCAACGAACAATTCAAGATAGAGCAGTTGACAAAAGACCTGGCCATGAGCCGACCGCAGCTTTACCGGAGAATACTTGCGCTAACCGGCCGCTCTCCCATCAACCTCATGCGCGACCTACGGATGAACAAGGCGCTAGCGCTCCTAAGAAACCGGCACGCGAACATTTCCGAAGTAGCCCTGGAGGTGGGCTATCAGAGCCCCTCCTATTTTGCTCAATGTTTCCACAGGACGTTTGGCTATAACCCTTCAGAATTTGCTGCGGTGAACGCAGGCTAACGTTTTTTGAACAATTACTGATCAAGATTGAATAATTTACGGTAGAGAGTGACCCGGCTGTCGCGTTAGCTTCGTTTTCATAATCAACGACTACAACTATGACCACGGCCACGCTAGCACCCGCTCTCGAGCAGAACACCCTTAACGCTTTAAGAAGTAGCATCAGAGGCAACGTCATCACTCGCGAGCACGCCAACTACGATGAAGTGCGATCGGTTTATAACGGGATGATCGACCGGTATCCTCTCCTGATTGTCCAATGCAGAAACACAGCCGATGTAATTGCTTGTGTAAAATTCGGAAGGGACAACAATTTACTGACCTCCATCCGTGGCGGTGGCCATAATGCTGGCGGCTTGGGTGTTTGCGATGACGGGCTCGTCATCGACCTGTCACTCATGCGATCCACAAGGGTCGATCCTAAAAACAATACCGTTCGTGCCGAGGGTGGTTGCTTGCTGGGCGATATTGATCACGCCACACAGCCTTTCGGTAAGGCCTTCCCTACCGGCATCTTTTCCACAACCGGCATTGCCGGCCTCACACTTGGCGGAGGATTGGGTCACCTCTCGCGCGCTTACGGACTCACAATTGATAGCCTGCTGGAAGCCGATATCGTGCTCGCTGACGGCAGTTTGGTGACGGCCAGCGAAAGGGAAAATGCCGACCTCTTCTGGGCCATTCGTGGCGGAGGTGGCAACTTTGGTGTGGTAACCTCGTTCTTGTTTAAGTTACATGACGCAGGCGCAGTATATGCCGGGCCCATGCTGTGGCACCTTGAAGACGGTGTGAAGATGATGAAGTACTACCGTGATTTCATTCTGAAGGCGCCAAAAGAACTGTATTGTTACTTTGCCTGGCTTACCGTACCTCCGGTAGATATTTTTCCTAAGGAGTTACAACTAAAAAAGATGTGTGGACTTGTTTGGTGCAATGTGGGCGACATGGATAAAGCTGCCAAGGCCGTGGATCAATTCAGAAACTACAACAAGCCAGCACTGGATTGGGTAGGTCCAATGCCATACTCAAGTCTACAATCACTTTTTGATCCTCTTTTCCCAAAAGGATTGCAGTGGTATTGGAAGGCTGATTTTATTAAAGACCTTCCTGATCAATCTATTGAAGTGAACTTCAAACATGCCAATAAAATGCCTACAGCTCAGTCAACCATGCATTTGTATCCCATTAACGGAGCATGTCATGAAATGAAGAACACTGACACCGCATTCGGTTACCGTGATGCGAACTGGTCGCAAGTGATTGTAGGGATCGACCCAGATCCGAATAAAAGAGACGAGATAACAAGATGGGCAAAAGACTATTGGTCAGATATACATCCTTTGTCAGCAGGTGGCGCATATGTCAACTTTATGATGGAAGAAGGTGACGACCGGGTGAAAGCATCATACGGGAAAAACTATGATCGTCTGCTAAAAATCAAGAAGAAGTACGACCCCACCAATTTCTTCAGGGTGAACCAAAACATTAGATAGTTCAAAAACACAACCTAACTACTTCGCCATCAAACTCACCGCGAAACCGCCACCAGGCATCATGTTCACAGGGAGTGTTGCGCCCTTCTGCACCTGCTGCTCGCTGATGGCTATCGCAGTAGGATTTGTCTTATAGTGCGAGTCAGGCGTGTCCTGATAGATTTTAGCTGTATAGGTTTTACCCTCTTCTAAAAAGTCCAGGGCCAGTGTGTAGTCTTTTCCGTTTTCATCGGCCAGGCCGCCCACAAACCAGTCGGGACCACCGCGTTCTTGGCGCGCGATCACGACATAATCGCCAGGTTCGCCATCCAGCACTTTGGTTTGCTCCCAATCCACGGCCACATCTCGGATGAATTGAAATGCGGGTTGCCCTTCATAGTGCTCGGGTAAATCACAAGCCATTTGTATCGGACTGTAAATAACGACATAGGCTGCCAGTTGCTGGGCCAGGGTAGTATTAATTTGGTTGTCCGGCTTGTAAGGCTTCAAACTGATATTGAACACACCGGGTGTGAAATCAAACGGTCCCGCCAGCATGCGGGTGAACGCAATGATGGGCAAATGCTCAGGCGGATTACCCCCATCGGCCGACCACGCGTTGTACTCTTGCCCCCGTGCCGCTTCGCGCGAAATCGCATTGGGGTAAGTTCTGCGTTTTCCAGTCGCCTTGATCGGCTCGTGCATGTTAATGGCTACCTGGTAGCCCGCTCCATAATTCAGCACACGCTGAAAATGATTCACCATCCATTGGCCGTGGTGGTATTCACCTTTCGGTGTGATGGAACCCACGTATCCTGTTTTGACCGCGTGGATACCCAAGTCTTTCATCAGTTGATAGGCCGTGTCCATCTGCTGCTCGTAACGCTGCACGGCAGCTGAAGTCTCGTGATGCATAATCACCTCCACTCCTTTCGACTTGGCGTAACGCACCACTTCTTTCAGGTCATAGTCTTTGTATGGTGTTACAAAATCAAAAATCGTGTCACGCATGTTGGGATCGGTCCACGTTTCCCAGCCGGTGTTCCATCCTTCCACCAACAATCCTTTGATTCCATTCTTCGCTGCAAAGTCAATGTAGCGTTTTGCATTCTTTGTGGTGGCGCCATGTTTGCCACTCGCAAGATCCCATGAACTTTTGTTCAAATGCATCTCCCACCAAATGCCTACGTACTTCATCGGTTGGAACCAGTCTGAAATGTCGCCCAACTCATTTGGTTCATTTAGGTTTTCGATCAGGCGTGACTCAATCAGTGCGCCAGCGCGGTCAGACATTTGGATCGTGCGCCATGGTGTTACAAACGGTGTTTTCAATTTCGCTTTGAAACCTTCCATGTTACCCACCAGTTCGCTAACCATGGTGAGACTCGTGGTATCCACTTTAAGGGTCATGTCTGAATAATTGGTGAGGTCGGCCTCGTGGAAAGCGAGGTAAATGCCACTTGCCGTCTTCATGGTGACGGGCGTGTTCACAGCATTCTCCGGCACAAAGGTTTGACCGAGGTGATCACCTTCGATGAAGTATTTACGCGCATTGATTTTTGAGAAGGGGGTGGTCTGGTAGACGTACTCATAAATATCCCAGTCCCCGGGCTGCCACCACACCTTGTGGTCGCCAGTGAGATTGAACTGTGTATGCTCGTCCACCAGGGTCACTTCACCGAGGCCGTCTTGTTCGGGAAACTCAAATCGAAAACCCACACCCTCATTGAACGCCCTGAAAACAATATTAAAGGTTCTGCCCAAACCTTGCGATTCTTTCAAGGTGACCTTCAACTGATTGTAATGATTCACCACTTCGCGTTGCTCACCCCATGGCATCTCCCAGGTTTCATTGAACTCGGAAGTTTCCTGCTTCACCAGTTCGAGACCGGCAGCAAGTTGTGGCTGGCCCAGAAAGTCAAATGCAAAATACGACTCCTTGATTTGTTCTTCTCCTTTGTATTTTACCAGGTAGCCCGCTTTCTCGTCTTTCAGAATAAACTCAAGGGCAACCTGGTTATCGGGTGAGGTGATGGCAACTTGAGTCGGACCTTTGCTGCATGCCGCAATGCCAAATGTCAACGCGATGAATAAATACTTCTTCATTGCTCAGGGATTAAATGGCAGTAATTATTTTTTCTTGTTGTTTTTCAGGTCGCGAAAAAATCGCGCCCAATTGAACGGATTCAGATAGGGATTGGCACGGGGTTGAAATCGATCGCTGAATGAAGAGGAATACTGATCCATATAATATTTGTAATTGGCCGCACCATCCATCGGTGTGGTTCTCACCATTAAGGCCAGCAACTCCGCATTCAGTGCGCCTTTGTCGATCTCTTTATCCAACGGAATATTCAATGCCAATACCGCCTCCTTAAACACCTCCTCCGTGGGGAATGGAAGGATTTCAACCTCCTTCAAATAGGTAATATCGGGCGTCATCTCCACAATGATGGTGATGAAGTCACTCGCGGAGTTGGGCACAGTATAGTGCCGCCTCACATAGCCGACCGAACTGAATACGACACTATCGCCCACCAGCACCGGCATGGAAAAATAACCCATCGGGTTGGTGGTTGTGCCCCGGCCGGCTTTGGGAACATACACATGGACACCAGGCAGCCCCAGGTCCAGGCTATCTTCGCCAAGCACCATACCGGAAAGTTGAACCACGCGTCTCTTATTCTGAGCCGATGCCTCTGTAACACCACTCACCAACGCCAGTCCGGCTAAAAAAATAATCACAACTCGATTCACGTCATTCAGATGGGTTGATTCAAAGATAAGGCATTCCATGCCATTTGCCCTAATCACATCAACGCCCAAAATCTCCCCCATGTTTTCGTATCTTGCGCAAAATTCTAAGAAAGGCCTGTTGATTTTACACCAACGGTTTCGCCATGAGACTCAAGCATTTCAATATCGATTTAGGCGCTCAAATTTACCTGGCCTGCTCCGATACATCCCGACTCAGAATTCTTAACCTGATCATGAACAATGGTGAAATGTGTATCAGCGACCTGGAACGCATCCTTGAATTTACCCAGACCAAAACATCACGCCACCTGATTTACCTGAAAAATTCAGGTATTCTTTCCTCTCGAAAATTGAATCAGTGGGTTTTCTATCAGGTGAAAGACGAGGTGTTTGACATTATTAAACAAATTCTTCAGTTTGTGAGCCGCGATCAGCTGCTGCAATCTGATCAAGCTACCTACAAGACCCTGCACTCTAACCGTGAACTGGCCGTGAATAAGTTGCGAATGCGGCCCATTAGCGAAATTCAATGAAGAAATATTCCTGCGTTTTTTTTGACCTGGATCATACCCTCTGGGACTACGATGCCAATTGCGAAGAAGCACTCCGTGATCTTCATGAGGCCTACGGATTGCACAACCGGAGCGACCACACGTTCGACCACTTTCACAGTCATTTTGTAACCATCAATACCGAATTGTGGGATCAATACGATCGGGGCATTATTCACCGCGATGTAATCCGTTACGAACGGTTCCACAAAATCCTGCAGGCAGTGGGCATCGATGACTATTTCCTGTCGCTCGAACTATCAAAGGAATATGTGATCCGGTCGCCAAAAAAGACCAACCTGGTAGAAAATGCGCTCGATATTCTGGATTACCTGAGGGGGAGATATCCCCTGACCATCATCACCAATGGGTTTGCAGACATCCAGGCAACCAAGTTGTCGTCCTCTGGCATCGATCATTACTTTGACCTGGTAGTGACATCAGAGAAAGTTGGTCACAAAAAACCTGCGCGCGAAATATTTGAATTTGCTCTCAAGCACCGAAACGCCCAGGCGCATGAAGCCATCATGATTGGAGACAATCTTCAGACCGACATCCTGGGCGCTCGCAACGCGGGTGTGGATGACGTGTTTTTTAACCCACAACGAAAAACCCACGGCCAAAAAGTATTCATGGAAATAGCTGATCTGACCGAACTGAAATCAGTGCTCTAGCTATTCAAATTCGCTATTTTTGCAGCCCATTCGATTTATATCACATTAAAAGTCCATAACCATTATGTCAAAAGGTTTTTATTCCATCCCTGCGCCTAAAAATGAACCGGTTCTTTCCTATGCACCCAACAGCAACGAAAGAGCATTGCTAAAAAAAGCATTGGAAGATGCACGATCTGGCCACGTTGATATTCCCATGTACATTGGAGGTGAAGAAGTACGTACCGATAAAAAAAGGAAACTGTCGCCCCCACACGATCACCAACATGTATTGGGCCACTTTAGCGAAGGCGACCGTTCTCATGTAGAGCAAGCCATTACGGCAGCCATGAATGCCAAGGCACTGTGGACTAACCTGGACTGGGAACATCGCGCCAGCATTTTTTTAAAAGCGGCCGACTTGCTTGCCGGACCCTATCGGTACAAGATCAATGCAGCCACCATGCTCGGGCAATCCAAGAATGCATTTCAGGCTGAGATCGATTCGGCCTGCGAGTTGATCGATTTCCTGCGCTTCAATGTGCATTACATGGGTGAAATTTATGCAGACCAGCCAGCCTCTTCACCTGGCGTTTGGAATCGGATGGAATACCGGCCATTGGAAGGTTTTGTTTTTGCCATCACACCGTTCAACTTTACAGCGATCGCGGGCAACCTTCCAACCAGTGCCGCCATGATGGGCAATACCGTGGTATGGAAACCTGCCTACACGCAGATCTATGCTGCCTATGTAATCATGGAGGTGCTGCGAGAAGCCGGCCTCCCAGATGGCGTAATCAACTTGATTTATGTGGATGGGCCCACCGCTGGCGATGTGGTCTTCTCCCATCCAGATTTTGGAGGCATACACTTCACGGGAAGTACCAAGGTGTTTCAGCACATGTGGAAGACAATTGGCGAAAACATTTTCAAGTACAAATCCTATCCCCGCATCGTGGGCGAAACAGGAGGCAAGGATTTCATCATGGTGCACAAAAGTGCAAATGCAAAGGAGGTGGCCACAGCCATCACGCGGGGTGCGTTCGAGTATCAAGGTCAAAAATGCTCGGCCGCCTCACGATGCTACATTCCTTCCAACCTTTGGGATGACGTGAAGAAGTATTTAGTCGAGGATCTGAAGTCGATCAAGATGGGTGGCACCGAAGATTTCTCCAACTTCGTAAATGCGGTAATCGATGAAAAGGCATTTGATAAGATTGCAGGGTACATCGAACAGGCCCGCAAGAACCCGATGAATGAAATCATTGCCGGGGGTAAACACGATAAATCAAAAGGTTATTTTATCGAACCGACCGTGATTGTAACCAAGGATGCTTCATCCACCACCATGTGTGAGGAGATCTTCGGCCCCGTGGTCACTATTTATGTATACCATTCCGAAAACTTTGAACAGACGCTTGAACTTGTCGACCAAACTTCACCCTATGCACTTACCGGCTCCATCTTCGCGAAGGATCGCCACGCAGTAGAGTTGGCTACCAAGAAACTGGTGAACGCGGCCGGCAACTTCTACATCAACGACAAACCCACGGGTGCCGTGGTGGGCCAGCAACCCTTTGGTGGTGCGAGGGGATCGGGCACCAACGACAAAGCGGGCGCGAAAGTGAATCTCCTAAGGTGGGTGTCCATGCGCACCATCAAGGAAACCTTCGTTACACCGGTTGACTATCGGTATCCTTTCCTCGGGGAAAAATAAGTTAAGAGGCATAACCTTGTAAAAATGGAACAGGTCCGAAAATTTCTTCGGACCTGCTTTTTTTGATCGAAGGATAGGTTAACCTATCAAGTCGTTGCTTGTTCGATGGAGTCGCGGTACCAATTGATTCTTCTGGTCAGATACATGATTGTACCTATGATTAAGAACAATCCTACACTCCCAATCAGCAAGGAAAAGTCCTGTTGAATGATAATGATCAGGATAAAGACATAGGAAGCTGTAAGAATGCTGGCGAACAGTGCAACCGATTTCACAGAAGGCAAGAAAGTTCGGCTGTACAAACTCACCAATAAAATGGTGGCGGCAGAGGCGATGAAGTACGCCATGTTATACCCAACCTGTTCTGCAAAACTCAGCAGCAATGTATAATAAATTATCAATGCCGCTCCGATCAGCGTGTACTGAAACGGATGTATCCTCACCCGCATGGAAATCTCAACCAAGAAAAGCGAAATGAACGTAAGTAAGATCACCAACACGCCATATTTATATGTGCGCATGCTTTTTTGATATTGCTCCACAGGAATGAGAAGGTTCACACCAAAATCAGAGCCTCCAATGAATTTGCCCGACTGTTTCCACTGCTGGACGAATGGCCGATTAAAGTGAAGCACCGTCCAGGAAGCGTTGAATCCATTCTCGCCAATCGATCTTGATTGAGGCAAGAACTCTCCGTCAAAGCTTGGATTCTGCCAGGGGCCTTGCAGCTCTGCCTTGGTTGTTTTGCCAATGGGTGTGAAATTCATGGCACGGCTCCCTTTGAGGTGGAGCGAAACGGATACCGGTTGATTCAGGTCATCAGCACCTTTCAACTTCAGCGGTGCGCTCAGCCCGGTTTCGCTCTTCGCCCCGTAGTAGAAACCCACTTCACTCGAAGGATCCACAACCAGGGTTTCATTCCCGAGTTTGATGCCCGGGTTTTCGCTCACGCCTCGCAGGTCTGAAATGCCGGCCACCAGTTGCGCTCCGGCCCAGTTTACCTTGCCCGGATCCACCTCCAGTGAAGTAAAATCGGGAGCCACATAACGGGCAGTCAGCTTTAGTTCCGATTCATAAACAACGGCTTCAAAAATCCCGCGGTGAAGAACTTGGGGTGCCACGGATCCGGCAATGGCCAGCTCCTCGGGCGCGAGGAAGATTCTGTCATCCACCTCAATCATCTCGGTGGTTCCATCCTTGCGGGTGAGCGTTTCCAACTTTTTGTAGGGCAGAACGATGATGGGCCCGCAGATGGTCTGCGCACCCGACCACTTGCTGGTGATGTCAAGCTGTACTTCTTCTGAGCGTTGCTGCCGCTCATTGATCAGATCCTCGATCAAGGATAGCGGTATGAGCAGCACAAGCAGTAAGAAACCAATGGTGAACAGTTTTACCGTGATGGATTCCTGAACCCATCGGTTGAAGCGGTCAATGATGTTGTCTTCTTTCATAACTTGGATATTTAAAAGTACTTTGTATTTAAAAGTTAAAGGTGAAATTTTTTAACTCCGTTGATATTTGATGATTTGTTCCATCGCCTCCAGGTGTTTCTTAAATGCCTGTCGGCCTTTCTCTGTGCACTTATACCGCGTGTTGGGTTTCCTGTCAACAAACGACTTCACCACGGAAAGGTATTTCACTTTTTCCAACGCCTTGATGTGAGTAGCCAGGTTTCCATCCGTCACGCCCAGTTGATCCTTTAAGAAACTAAAGTCGGGAGTTTCGCCCGCCACCACGATCGACATGATTTGAAGGCGGACGTTGTGCTCCAAAACCCGATCCAGATTTTCGAAAGGACTTTTCACCGTTCGTACCTGTTGTACATCATGGCCCCATAAATGATATGCAGCAGGCCAAATCCAACCGTCCACGCGATCAGGCCATAGCCCGGGAAAAACGCAGCGAGGAGTCCAAGCGATATTTCCAAAATGCCCAGGAATCTGATTTCGTTGTAAGTGTAAAAGCTCCCGTTAAGCAGGGCCAGACCATAGAAGACCAGGCAACTCGCAGCCACTAATTCAAAATAGCCCTGGAATAAGAGATTGATGATGAACAGTCCGCCCGCCAATAAGGGTACCGCAAGCGCGGCAAACAACTTCTTACTGGTTGGGTTCCATATTGTGGTGCGCTGCAACCTGGCATTGCGGCTGCTAAGCCAGATTCCGGTACCAAGGGCCAGCACCAGCACAACCACGGCATCGACCAGGAGCAAGGTCAGGGTTTGAGGGCTGATGTGCCGGTAGGCATAGCCGATGGGGGGTTGTGGAAAATAGATAACATAATAGGCAAGGGCGGCACCGACAATGGCATATGTGCCAGCGGCCACACCAGAAAGGCCACTCAATGATATGAATTTTACAGATCGCTCCATGAGCGACCTGATTTCGGCCAGGTCCCGTTCGTAGCCTTCAGGAGTCTTCATTAAAAAGTACTTTTATATGCAAAGTTAGGGCATTGAATTTGGCTAACAAGCTTTTTTGAGTGAAATTTCTGTTAAACAAAACCCACCCCTGAGATGAAATACCTGACCGTTGCAGCCTGCCTGGTGAGCACCCTATTGGCCGCCCAATTCGACAAGGAAAAACAAGTCGTGATAACCGAACTTGACAAGAACCTTCCCACCTACTCCCGTGTGGCAAAAGAAATCTGGGATTATGCCGAACTGGGTTTTCTGGAAGAGAAAAGTGCGCGGGCGCTTCAGCAGCTGCTTGAAAAAGAGGGCTTCAAGGTCGATATGGGCGTGGCAGGCATGGCCACGGCTTTTGTGGCTACCTATGGCAGCGGCAAACCGGTAATTGGCATTCTGGCAGAATTCGATGCCTTGCCTGGTCTTTCACAACAGGCTGTACCCGCGCGTGCTCCTGTGAGCGAAGGTGGCAATGGGCACGGATGCGGGCATAACCTTTTTGGGACGGCTTCATCCGCGGCAGCGATCGCTTTGAAAAACTGGCTCGCGGGCACGAAGAGATCGGGCACCCTCAAGCTCTATGGCACGCCTGCCGAAGAGGGAGGTGCAGCCAAGGTTTATATGGCGCGTGCAGGGTTGTTAGACGGGGTTGATGCAGTCATCAACTGGCACCCCTCCAGCCAGAACGATGCCAGCGCCCAGACTTGCCTGGCCGTGAAGCAGGGCATGTTCCGGTTCTCTGGGATCGCCTCCCATGCGGCAGCCGCCCCTGAGCGCGGCAGATCTGCCCTGGATGGTGTGGAAGCCATGAACTTCATGGTGAATCTGTTGAGAGAACACGTACCCCAGGAATCAAGAATCCATTATGTGATTAAGAAAGGCGGTGAAGCGCCCAATGTGGTGCCCGCTTACGCGGAAGTGGAGTACATCGTGCGAAGCCCGAATGTGGATGATGTGAAGGACTTATGGAATCGGGTGGTGAAAGCTGCAGAAGCGGGTGCTATGGGAACGGGCACGACCGTAAAAGTTGAAGTCATTTCCGGCATTTACAATCTGCTACCAAACGAAACGTTGGCCAGGCTGCAACATGCCAATCTCTCCAAGGTGGGCGGAATCAAATACACAGCAGAGGAAGTAGCATTTGCCGAAGAGTTGCAAAAGTCGTTCAGCTACAAGGCACCTCCCATTACCGATGCAGAGAAAGTGCAGCCTTACCGCGTGGGGTTTTTTCCGGCCTCAACCGATGTGGGCGACATCAGCTGGCTGGTTCCCACGGTTGGGCTTGGCACAGCAACCTGGGTGCCGGGCACGTCCGCGCACAGCTGGCAGGCTGTAGCAGCCAACGGCATGAGCATTGGTTTCAAAGGGATGATCAACGCTGCGAAGGTGATGGCCATGACGGGTGTAGACTTGTTCATGAACCCGGCCAACCTGACGAAGACGAAGGAGGAATTTGAAACCAAGCGCGGCAAGGATTTCAAATATGAGTCGCTGATTGGCGACCGGGAACCTCCATTGGACTTCCGAAAGTCCAATTAGGCTGATTTCAAAAAATGGAAGCCACCTTTGGCCATTTTGGGTCGAACCGTTAATATTGCACTCCTTTTTTAAGGAAATATTCCTCCTTAGCTCAGCTGGTTAGAGCATCTGACTGTTAATCAGAGGGTCCTTGGTTCAAGTCCAAGAGGAGGAGCCAAAAGCCACCGACTTGGTGGCTTTTTTTGTCACATCGCACGGATAAGAAAGGTCCTTCGTCCAGACCGGATTGATTCTCAGTCAATTACATGTCAATGGTTTGTTTACTGTGATAGCGCGAACTCCCTGAATTGAGGGAGGGCATTTCACCCGGAATCTGTTACCTTTAAACTGCTGGTTCTCTTGAGCTCCTGATTCGGGGAGCTTTGCTTGAAGTCGATTGTCCCTGCCCTGTGTGATGTGTTGCATCAACATACAACAGTTACTCCGCTGGAGGTGTTGGGTACTGGTCATCGCCCCGATCGTTACCCCCTGTTCTCTACATTCTCAAAATAGCCATACCAAATCGATCATTGCATTTAACGATTCCACCAGAAGCAAGACGGAAAAACCAAATGAAGACCAAGACGCGAAGGAACGGGACTTGAGCCTGGAGTACCTATCCTTACCCAGCGCATCACAAAACTTTGAGCGATTCACACTAATCTCAGACCACACAAAAAACGACAAACAGTATCCATTCAACACTGCGATCCAGCAATACATTTCTTCTGACCTTCAATATCCACACACTGCAGGTGTCCAGGCACGAACAGCCTATCTTAACTCGGAGCTTTCGGAGTCGTCAGAGAGCCTGCGGAATGCCTTCAGCACGGCCACCTCAAAAGAAATCTACTACGGTACGCTACGAGCGAACTTGGTGGGCGTGAGTTCAGAAAGTGATCTTAATCACGTTGTTACCCAATCTACGCTGGAGATGATGAACAACGGCATGGGTGATTTATCAAATGACCTTTTGCCATTTATTACCATGTTGATGCATGAGCAGCACATCCATTACTATGATCGCGACCGTGCCAAGGCGAAGCCGAGCGCAAAAGGCATCGTGACAGCCGTGCAAATGTTAAACACAATGGGCACGCTAGATACGAACAACAAGGCTGGCGTTTGCCGCGACACACACGACATGGGGTTGCGCGTGCTGAGGAACATGTATCGCGTTTATTTAGACAACACCTATCCGGGCAACAACTATCAGGTCGATGACTACATCTTCCTGCAAGCCTGGGTAACGCCCACCTCACAACATGTGACCCTGGTGGTTGTTGACCCTGAAAATCCAAGGAACTTTCATGAATTGGATTGGGGGCGGGTGATTCGAAAAACCGATCAGGAAGGAATCGAGATTGGAAAAAGTGTGGGCCCCGCCATCCGCCTTTGGCAATTTGACAAAGATAAAAATGTATCAGTCGCGTTTAACCTGGTTCGGAGTCGATGGGGAGCCTTCCTCGACAAAGAGCTCCTGAACGATGATGAACAGTGGCAACTCAATGGGATTTTCCTACCGCAGTACGCATCGCATGCCCGTTTTCGCTTCGATGTGGGCCAGGAAGGAGAGGCAGTGGTCTCGGCTGGAATGATGGCCGCCAGAGAACCTTTTTTGAGTAGCACCTTGCGTACGGGAAAACACAGCAAAAAAATGGGCCGGATTTTGGAGTATAACGGGTTTGCCGGCTTGCAAACCATGTTCATTGACGACACCTATCGAAAAGCACACACCATGATGTGGGCTGATTGGAACTCATCATCTAACATCAGTTCCTCCCTGCGCTACATCGCGGGGTTAAAATCCTATCCCCTCAACCTATCGCCCAATTTTCAACTCCATTTTTTTGCCAAATCCCAACTGGAGGTTTTCTTAACCATGTCGTACATCGACAGCAACGAACCTGAGTTTAACACCGGCACATTCAAATCGGGAGATGGCAATATCTGGACTACCTGGGGTGCGGAACTGTCATTCCGTAATAACACCAGAAACATTGAGGTTGCCCTCAACTACATCGACAGACGCTTTCTCATCCCTAAAGATGTTCGACTGTTAAGCCCTCATCCTGTCGAATTGTTGAGAAGTGCCACCATTGTGCAGAGTGGGCAAGGGACCCAACTCAAAGCGTCTGTCAAGCTACCAAAGAGTAAAGTCAATTTAGAAACACGATTCGAGCAGGATGCGCTGGGGTCGCAATTCACCTATGGTGGCATCGAATTCCAAACCGTATCCAACAGAAACTCCGAGTGGTTGGTCAGCGCGGGCAACTTCATGCAACCGAGTGGAATCGATTATTACTGGTATGGCAAGGATCGTTCGTGGTTAAGCACAGGCCTCAATTTCAAATCTCAACAGGCAACATTCTCCATTTTTGCGCAGCGCATTGGTGTCGATGATTTCTCTACCGGCATATCCATTTCAAAGTCTTTTCGGTGAACCAGACAATACATTTGGTTAGAAGGAAAAAAACAGACCCGGCTTCGATTTCGCGGATTTTGAGATGGCAAACAGAGATGCGCTTTTCCTAATATCCTCAGCACCGTCAGATCACTGCTGAATTGACCACATAAGCAAAGATCAATGGCTCAGGCTGATGATCATCATGGCCCAAGCAACCTGCCTTCCTTAGATTGGGCTCATAAATGAATGAATCTTATGAAAAAGCAAGCAGGTGTATGGATTGACGGGGAGCATGCTTTGTGTGTTACCCTCACAGATCAGGAACCCGTTGTCAAAGAAATTGAATCACCGATTGAAAACCGTGTTTACCACGACCACGAAGGTGACCAGGGATCTTTTATGGGCACCCATCATCTGGATCAACAAAAGACATGGTCGGAGAGGAAGAAGCAACAGATCAATCGGTATCTGGAGGCCGTGATCGCAGAAATCAAGGGGGCCGATGAACTGATCATTTTGGGCCCCGCTGAGCTTAAGAAACACCTGGCGAAAAAAATAGAGAACGAGGAACCCTCGCTCTTTCAACGCGTCAAATCGGTTGAGTCATCGGAAAAGCTTACGCGCAACCAGCTGCTCGCCAGGGTGAAGGATTTCTTTTCCCAGGAGGTCTAGCGCTTCTATTTTTTGTCGGAATAGTTCTGAAACGAATAGGCGATTCCCAACGTCATCAACTGACTCACCTGCGCACCGCTATCTTGATCAAAGTCGTACAGTAAGATGCCACCCAGGCCCACATTGATGAATGGGTTCGCTTTGGCAGTGATGTTCAAGTCCAACCGATGGTCTATTGTCTTTAGCTCCAGTGTCTCATAGTTTGCAAACATCAGGTAGCGCCATTTCAGGTTCAGGTTCCTGGCAATATCCTTGTTGAATTCCGCCTGCATTTGGAATGCCAACCACTCGAAGCGTGTCGTCTCGGCAGGGTCCACGCCATAGGGTGTTGGGCCTACGGTGGTTACAAATCGGCCGGGATCGCTCACCATTGTTACGCGGGGCGCAAATGGCGAAAGTCTTACTTTGAAGTATTCAACGGGGTGGTATTCAAACCCCCAGGCAGAGGTAATGAAGGCCGGAGCAAATGAATCGGAAATCAGGTCGCTCGTGTTGTCTGCATTGTATTTGTAGCCAGGCGCAAACTGCGTCAGGAAATTGAGTGAGCTGAATAGATCCCATTTCTCGTTAATCGAGTAACCGTATTTCGTATCCAGGAAGATTCGATCCAGCGTCTTGCGGTATCCCTGGCCCTGGTTGTTCACAAAACCAAAAAGGAAATCCACTTCATTGTTCCATGACGTTTTGCTCTTCTTATAGTCTGCCTTAAAAGTAAGAAGGGCGGTGAGGCCAATTGAGTTAATACCACCCGCCTTCCAGTTTGAAGAAAAAGAAGCCTGGTTGATATTCAAGCCGGTGTTTAGCTTTTTTCGCCAATGGGTAAGGGAATCAACTTTCACAACTTGTGAAAAAGCGGTCTGCTGCACTAAGCAAAGCCCGAACACCAAGGATAAAATTCTCATGATTACAAGGTTGGGGATATTAACAAGCGGAATAACACCAAATCAAAGAAATTGTTTACATCCGTTCGATACCCATTTGCAGCCCCCTCAATTCTGCAAGTCCTCTCAACCTGCCAATAGCCGAATAGCCCGGAAATAAGATTTGTTTTTCAAGGTCGTCCAGCATCTGATGCCCATGGTCGGGTCGAAATGGAATTTGAAAGTCTGCTCGTCCCTCCGCTTTCCTTCGCCTTACTTCCTCAACTAACGCCTTCATCACGCCAAACATATCCACGCTGCCATCGAGGTGATCCGATTCATGAAAAGCATGGCCTCCCTCCTCTCGTTGAATGTTTCGCAGATGAACAAAGTGAAACTTGTGGCCCAAGCGTGTTACCATGCCTGGCAAATCATTTTCCGTGCGAGGGCCCAGCGACCCCGTGCAAAAGGTGATGCCGTTGCTCGGACTCTCCACTGCGGAGGTGAGATGTTTCAAGTCCGCCTCTGTGGAGACCACGCGGGGCAGGCCAAAAATTGAATAAGGCGGATCGTCCGGATGAATACAAAGGCGTACACCCACCTCCTCAGCCGTAGGAATCACCCCCCGAAGAAAATACGCCAAATTCTCCCGAAGTTGATCGGCATCAATGGACTGATAACGATCCAGGTGCTGCTTAAATTCTTCTAAACTCAACACAGAAAGAGAACCCGGGACACCCGCGAGGATATTGGCTTGAAGCAACTGCTTTTGAGCATCCGAAAGGGCAGCAAAATAATCAGCGGCTTTGGCGATGACCTTGCTCTCGTAATCACGTTCAGCGTGCGCGCGCCTCAGCATAAACAGATCAAATGCCGCAAGGGCGACCCAATCAAATCGCAACGCTTTCGATCCATCACGGTAGAGATAGTCCAACTCTGTCCGCGTCCAATCCAGCACCGGCATGAAGTTGTAGCAGACAATGTGTAGCCCGCACTGAGCCAGGTTCCTAAGCGTTTCACAATAATTGTTGATGAACAAGTCTCGCTGGGGGCCACCTGTCTTGATTTCCTCGTGCACGTTCACACTTTCGACCACCAACCATTCCAGGTTTCTCTTCCGGTTAAGATCCTTGTCGGAGGAAATCCATTCTTTTCTTTTTTTGATTTCCTCAACAGGCCACACCTCGCCCACCGGAATGTGGTGCAACGCGTGTACGACTGCGGTAGCTCCCGCCTGCTCCGCATCTGATAGTTTCACCGGATCGGCCGGTCCATACCATCGCCATGATTGAATCAAACCCATATGCGAATATGATGAGTAATTTGGCAAAAGCATTTGACAAAGGAGACAAAATCCCTTAGCCGCCCCATGGCCGGTATCAAATCAAGACTTGAACGCCAATGTTACCTACACGGTACCTTCCACTCCCGGGCCAGGGCGATCGTTCCTTCCTCAACCTTTTGCACCACTTTGTCCTTCGAGTAACGGCATCCGGCATCCTCAAAATTGTGGTCGATGCCATTTACCTTGAAGTTGTAGTGACAGGTGTTGGTTGCCTTTTGCTTTTTAAGGCAAACGAGTTCGATCTGATCCGCAGGAGCCAAAGCAGACGAGTAGCATAACAGAACAAATGCAATCAGTCGCATTAAAAAATGGGTTCTGTACTAAAAAATGAAAGCCATGCAATATACAAATTGCATGGCTTTGTCAAAAGACTTTCCCTACGTTTTAGTACCGGTAGTAGTCTGGCTTGAAGGGACCTTTCACGGTCACGCCAATATATTTGGCTTGCTCCTGAGAAAGCGTATCCAGTTCAACGCCTATCTTCTTCAAGTGGAATGCTGCTACCTTCTCATCCAGGTGTTTGGGCAGCATGTAAACTTTATTTTCGTATTTATCCGAGTTGTTCCAAAGTTCAATTTGTGCCAGGGTTTGGTTGCTGAACGAGTTAGACATCACAAACGAAGGGTGACCCATTGCACAGCCTAAGTTCACCAGGCGGCCTTCCGCCAGAAGGATGATCTGATTGCCATTGTCAAGGGTGTAAATATCAACCTGGGGTTTGATGGTGTCCTTCTCGCCATGCTTGTTCAACCACGCCACGTCAATTTCATTGTCGAAGTGGCCAATGTTGCAAACGATGGTCTTGTCTTTCATCGACTTGAAGTGGCGATCTACAATGATGTTGAAGTTACCGGTTGCTGTAACCACGATGTCAGCCTCTTTCACGGCCTCGTCCATGCGCTTCACTGCATAACCATCCATGGCTGCCTGCAACGCACAAATCGGATCAATTTCGGTGACGATCACCCGAGCGCCTGCGCCCCTCAAGGAAGCTGCAGATCCTTTGCCAACGTCTCCGTATCCCGCCACAACGGCTACCTTACCCGCAATCATCACATCGGTTGCCCTGCGAATCGCATCCACGCAGGATTCTTTGCAACCATACTTGTTGTCGAACTTCGACTTCGTAACCGAGTCGTTCACGTTGATACAAGGCAAAGGAAGTTTGCCGTTGTTCATTCGCTCAATCAAACGATGAACTCCGGTGGTAGTCTCTTCCGAAATTCCTTTGATGTTTTGAACCAACTCAGGAAAACGATCCAACACCATGTTGGTAAGGTCACCCCCATCATCGAGTATCATGTTGAGCGGCTGACCACCTTCGAATGCAAACAAGGTTTGCTCGATACACCAGTCAAATTCCTTTTCATTCATCCCCTTCCATGCAAATACCGGGATGCCGGCTTTGGCGATGGCAGCAGCCGCATGGTCCTGCGTAGAGAAGATATTACAAGACGACCAGGTAACCTCAGCGCCCAACTCTACCAGGGTTTCTATCAAAACAGCCGTTTGAATTGTCATGTGGAGGCAACCGGCAATGCGGGCGCCTTTCAACGGTTTCTTGGCTCCGTATTCTTCACGAATTGCCATTAAACCTGGCATTTCAGCCTCTGCCAACGTGATTTCCTTGCGACCCCAGTCAGCGAGCGAAATGTCTTTTACCTTGTACTTCAACTTTTCTTCAACCATTGATTTTAGTAGTTTTTTGAACGAATTCGATACCTGTTAAGGCGCAGAAAGTGTGATTTAGCCTCAAAATGCCTAACGGGCGCACAAAGGTAACACATAGCCCGGTAAAATTCCACCCCAATATGCCAACAGGTACCTGGGAACCAAACGCAATAACGCAATTGTTGTTCTCCAAATTTTAAATGATGAAGGTGAGAGTTGAAGTTGTTTCGGACGTGGTTTGTCCGTGGTGCTATATCGGCAAACGCAGGCTTGAACGAGCGATGCGCCAACTTAATGACAAGTTCGATTTTGAAGTTCATTACCTCCCCTTTGAACTGAATCCGCAGATGCCGGCTGAAGGCAGCAGTCAAAAAGACTATTTATCAGCCAAATTCGGTGGCGAAGAGAGATACAAAAAGTTAACTGACCACGTTACACAAATTGCCGCCAGCGAAGGCCTCGCGTTTCAGTTCGAGAAGCAGCACGTCTCGCCCAACACCCGAAATGCCCATCGGCTGATTTGGCTGGCCGACCAACATGGCAAACAGCTTCAAATGAAAGAGGCGTTGATGAAGGCCTACTTCACTGATGGCGTGGACCTGGCTCAGGCGAAGAACCTGATTGAAATTGCCAAACAACAAGGACTGCCGGAAGAGAGTTTGACAGACTTTTTTGAATCAGAAGAAGGTGTGGCAGAAGTGCAATTTGCCGAGAGGATGAACCATCAACGCGGTATCACCAGCGTTCCATTTTACATCATCAATGGGAAGTACGGAATCTCAGGAGCCCAGCCCACCGAAACGTTCATTAAGGTATTTGAAGAAATCGCCTCTGTATCCGTAGAGGGTGAGGACCGCTAAAAAAAGCGAGTCGTGCTTTGACTATTTCTTGACCAAATCATCGTGCTTGAAGACCGCTGTCCACACGCTGGTCTTGCCTTCGTCCATTCTTGTCCAGACAGCTGCGATCGTACCTTTGTGGGCAGAGATGTTTGTATAATCGCCAAAGAATTTTTCTTCCGAAGGCACAAAAGGTGATTCGCTGATCTTTACCTCCGAAAAATTTGAACCTCCATCCGTGGAGTAGGCTAGATAAACATCCGTATTTAGGTCGTCATGGTTTCTACGATCATAGTAAACGATATAGATGTAACCGGTTGATTCATCCACGGCCATCCAGGGCAGGAACTGGTGGCTTCCGGGGCCGTCTTGATTGATCTTTGCGGGCACCGACCAGTTGTCGCCATAATTATGGGAGCGAACAAAATAAATGTCAGTGTCATTTTCTCCATTGCGCTGATCAGCCCAAACAATGTACAGGCTGCCATAAAACTTACTGGGACTGTTGTCTATCATCAGTACCGGCATACCATTGCATCTGCCCAGCCCAGGGATTTCCATAGACCAACCTCCCTCCTGCTGGGTTACCGCGATGTCGTTGTTCAACCACATCTCACCACCGTCATATGATCTGTCAAGGTAAATGGTGCCGCGATTTGACCAGGCCACAAATAATTTCCCATCGTAACTCACTGCGGGCACCGCACCTTCGGTGGTGTTGTCGCCATCGAGGCAGTCGCCCGGTAGGTGGTTGAGTCGTAGGGGCTTGCTCCACTTCTTCCCTTCTTTTGTCGACTTGCTAACCAGGATATTGGAGTGACAGGTTGTGTCGGCTGAACCGTACTTGTCGAATTGGGTCCAGGTTACATAGAGATCGCCCTTCCGCGGATTGACTGCCGGCCAGGGTTTGTCCTGATCAGCGGGTGGATTGAGTCCAATGAAGTCACCCTCATTCCAGGTTTCCCCTCCATCCTTCGATTGATGACAAACCAACCGGTCTAACCACGCCTCATTTTTTCTGCCTTCACCGCTTGGGTCAGCTAAATGGAAATAGTAAATATTGCCCTTTGAATCCGAAACCAGGGCGGGATCTCCGTAGACACCGTATGGCGATGTGAGTTTTGTTTCCTTCCACGACTCGCCCCCATCGTGGGTATAAACTACCCGATCCAATACGATACCCGCTACGATATTCTTCGGATCTTTTTTATTGATGACAATGCTTGGCTCCACGGGGGGATACCTGCCCTCCTCCTGCTTTACCAACATGGTATTCTTGAACTGAGCGCTAAGCGTAAAAGAGATTCCCCACCAAAGCACACACAAAACAATCTTCATAAGCGCGAAAAAATCGAAGGCTTAATCTCACAAGTATTTGCCAGTTTTCAAAACCTCCACCCATCGCTGATAGCCGGCTTCGTTCAGGTGGAGTCCATCATGGCTCAGTTGGGCATCCAATCGCCCCTCTTTGTCGAGGAATTTGGGATACAGGTTGATGAACTCGAAGCCAAACTGTTTTGCATACTTTTCCAACTGCCCGTTGATGGCCACCACGTGATCATCTTTATTGTAATGCTGCGGAAAGGACTCAAAAGACGCATTTGTTGGCAGTATGCTTTGCACGTAAATCCTGGTCAATGGTGAACCAGACCGGATCGCCATCACAATGGCGAAGATGTTTTCAATGATCACCTCGTCAGGAATGCCCTTAGACAGATCATTGATGCCAATGAGCAAGAACAACCTGGTTGGCTTCCGCTTCACCACATCGGCCAGCCGCTGCAGGATGCCAAACGTAATGTCGCCACCGATGCCGCGATTCACGATGGTCGAATCTTTCAATAATCTCTTCCAATTACCGCCCTCGGTGATGCTATTGCCTAAAAAAATGATCCTTTCGGTCACAACAGGCTCTTTTTCAAACCGGGCAGTTAGTTCGCGCCAGTGATCGGGAATGTGTGGAATGGTGTCCCAGGATCTGTGTTGGCAGAGACCGGTGACTACTGCAATCATCGCTGCAAATGTCAATGCGCCCTTCATAGCCTTACCAACCCTGATAAAGAATGATGAAACAGCAGGCTCTGTTGCTCAATATGCATTAATTCAACATCCACTCCATCCGCTTTAGGGCTTGATCGTGAGTCTGACCATTTTGAATGTTGCCTTGGATGGTGGAAATCAATTCGTCAATTTTTTCGCGCTGATATCCAAACTTTACTGCAAAGAGGTTGCACAACTTCATCTCATCGGGGTGAACCTGCGTGTCGATCGACATCATGTGAACCAAATCGTAAAGTTGATGAAACTTCTCGCGCTTGTCAGTGGGTATTTCAAACTTGACGTTTGCCGGATTGCTTCGAATGGATTTCAACTGACTTTCCGAAATGTTGTTTCGCTTTGCGATCACCTTTAACAGGTCGAATTCAATGTTATCGAAATTACCATCGGCTGCGGCCATTTCAATCAGGTTTTTCATATGGCTCTTGGCCGTTCCCTTTCCTTGCCGGAACAGATTGAGGATATCGGAAAAGTTCATCTTGTTAAAAATTTTTGGTTAGAAAGCAGGTGACCGAATTTAGAAAAATTCAGCTAAAAAAACACTCCGGGACGCCAGGTCCTCAGGGAATCGCTAAAAAAGAGCCGCTCGTTTATCAGAGCGGCTCCATTCGAAAATCCGGGTGTTTTCCTGATCCCTAGTTCTTCTTCAACGGCTCGTAATCTTTGAAAGGATTGATATTTACCTTTTCCATTTCGGCCCGATAGCCAACCCAATGCTGCAAGAAGAAATTGTTAACTCTTGCCAACACCTCGGCCACCTTATCTTCCGCCTGCTTAAGTACCCGTTGATCGGTTGCCGAAACGGCATCATTTGCGCGCCCAATGTAGCTGCTTGCGGTACGGATGTAATTGACGGGGGTAGGATCAGCCTGGCGGGTGATGCCCTGGCGCTTGTCTTCCTTCCCAACAATGTAATCCATCAAGTTGTTGAGTGAGTCTTTTATCACCTTGGTCTTTTCGGTGGCCGGCTTCAGGTCATCCCTTTTCGCCTCTTTCAATCGTTTTTCATAATCGTTCACAATTTCAAGCGATTCGCGAATTCGTTCGGTGGCTTGAGCCGTCAGCTCCGTGAGTTGATTTACCTGCTTCAACAAATCGTAGCGCGCTTTCACGTCCGCTTCATTTCCTTTGAATCGGGGGTCATGCTTCACACTGATCATCGTAGAGTCTTTTTGCCCGCCAAATGTGATTCGAAGCTTGTAGGTACCTGGCTGCACTGTCAATCCGCCCCGTTCAATATTTCTTCTGGGTTTTTCTCTGGAGGGTTGTTGCGGTCCCTTCTCGTCCAGACCCCAGGTCATGCGGTTGATCCCATTGTCCTCAGGCGCTTTTCTTTTCAACGTCCTGATTTTTTCTCCACTGGCATCAAAAACCTCCAGCGAAACTGAATCGTACTTCACTTTTGACTTGTCATCCTTTTTGATGGGCTCTGGCGCAGGCTTCGGCTCAGCGGTTTTGCCCTTCTTTTCTTTTGCTTCGACCTTCTCCGCTGGTTTTGCCTCTTCCGTTTTCGCTGGTCGATTAATTACATAAGTCAAGAGCGCACCTTGCTCCCTGTTTTCGCCTGTATAGGTTCCTGTTCCTGGGAACAAAACACCCTCTGGTCCCATGGTCTCTACCGCATAGGCATCGGGAGGCGCAAACAAATGCACGGTTTTGTCCAGCAACTGCAGCCCGTCTTTGCCAACTCGCGCAGCGGACGAATATCATCCAACACCCAAATGCCGCGGCCAAAAGTACCCAACACCAGGTCGTGCTCACGCGGATGAATGACCATATCCATGGTAGACAAGCCAGCCGGATAGCCGCTCGTCCATCTTGTGTAGGATTTACCCTCATCCAGGCTGACAAACAATCCGTTTTCCGTACCAAGGAAAAGGAGTTTGGGCTCAACCAAATCCTGGGCCACCGACAAGGTGTAGTTGTTGTCACCTACCTGTGCTGGCGACACCAGACTTTCCCAAGTTTGACCATAGTCTTTCGTGCGGAACAAGTAGGGCTTGAAATCAAACTGCCGATAGTTATTCACCACAATGATTGCCTCACCCATGTTGTGAGTCGATGCTTGAATTTGCGGAATCCATGCATTGCGGGGCATGCCAGCGATGCGCGAAGTAACATTCGACCAGCTCTTGCCTCCATCGCGGGTCAACTGCACTTGGCCGTCATCGGTGCCCACCCAAATCACTCCGATCTCTTTCGTGCTGGGCGCAATCGCGAGAATGGTACAGTGATTCTCCGCGCCTGTGGCATCCATCGTTAAGCCACCACTTTCGTGCTGCTTTTGTTTTGCGGAGTCGTTTGTAGTCAAATCGGGCGAGATGATCTCCCAAGTATCACCTTTGTTGGTGCTCTTGTGAACAAACTGGCTTCCATAGTAAATCGTGGAATTGCTGAATGGATCCTGCGCGAAGGCGGCATTCCAGTTGTAGCGCAGTTTCATTTCCGGATCCGGATGGGTGGGCCGAATGTATTTGCTATAGCCCGTCTCGCGATCAAAGCGCGACAAGTTGCCTTGTTGCGACATACCATAACCGAATCGACTGTTGTCCATGTCGGGAGCCATGTCGAAGCCATCACCAAAAAGGTGCATTTGCCAGTAAGAGTTTAGAATGCCACCAAAGCGCCACACGTAGGCTGGTCCCACCCACGATCCATTGTCCTGAAGTCCTCCATACACATGGTAGGGCTGCTCCATGTCAACATTCACATGGTAAAACTGGCCCACTGGAATATTTTCGATAAAGCGCCAGTTTTTACCCATATCATAGGAGATGTTGAATCCACCATCGTTTCCATCGATGATGAAGTTAGGGTCTTCCTTACTTATCCACCAGGCGTGGTGATCTGGATGGACGCCCCCAATGCTGTAAGGCAACAAGCCCCGGAAAGATTTGCCGCCATCTTCACTTACGTTTACCAACGAAAAAATGGTGTACAGCCTGTTCTCATTCTTCGGGTCAGCGTGAATTTCACCATAGTAAAATGGGCGATCACCAATCTCACCCATCTTGTCATTGACCATCTTCCAATTGCTGCCGCCATCCTCTGAGCGATACAAAGCATTCTTTTTGCTCTCAACCAACGCGTACACTACGTCTGGTTTGCTTGCCGCGATTGCCAATCCAATTCTTCCCAAATCGCCTTCAGGCAATCCGTCCTTGTCACTTAGCTTTTTCCAAGTCCTCCCCCCATCATAGGTTACGTGCAGTCCAGAACCTGGCCCGCCCGACTTGAACGTCCAGGGCAATCTGCGGTGCTCCCACATGGCAGCAAATAGCTTGTTCGGATTGCTCGGGTCCATCACCAAATCGGCACACCCGGTTTTTTCATCTACAAAAAGAACACGCTCCCACGTGGCACCTCCATCGGTTGTTTTGTATACCCCGCGTTCCGGATGTTCGCCCCAGGGCGAACCAATTGCTGCCACATATACAGTATTCGGATTTTTGGGGTCGATGATGATGCGGTGAATGTTTCGGGTTTTTTCTAAACCCATTAACTTCCAGGTTTTGCCTGCGTCTAAGGTCTTGTAGATTCCGTAACCTCCCGTTAAACTGTTGCGTGGATTGCCTTCACCCGTGCCGGCCCAAACGACCGATGGGTTGTCCTGCTGGATGGCCAGCGCCCCAATCGACATCACATTCTCCTTATCGAAAATCGGCTCCCAATGAATGGCACCACTCGTGGTTTTCCACAAGCCGCCAGATGCCGAGCCCACATACATAATTTGTGGATTGCTGAGAACCACATCAATGGCGGTAATACGACCACTCATGGCACCGGGGCCGATGCTGCGTGGCTTCATTCCTTTCATCTTCTCCATGTCAATCTTTTGTGCAAGCGCAACCGGGCACAAACAAACGACACCTGCCAAGAGCCACACGATTTTTCTAATGGTCATAAAATTGAAATTGATTTTAAAACGGGGCGAATATATGTCGTTTTTCAGGAGGAGCGAGGAAACGATTTGATGGAACCGGATCAATTTCCTTTAGATAGTGCCAGGCGTGTTTGAGTGGCTATCACACGTACTCAATTTCTTTGAACCCGAACTTACGCATCACCCCATCGATCTCTATCAGGAGATGCCCGGCCTGGTCTACGCCTTGGATACGGCCCTGGCAAGTCTGCCCTGCCACCTTAAAGGCACGCAACTCGCTTTTTCGAAATAGGTGATCAAGGTATTGTTGTTCAAGGTCGTTGAACTTTTGTTGCCTCAACAATAAGTAATAAGATTCAATGCGGGAAATGAGCAATTCCAATTCAGCGGCCAGGTTATACCTTGTGCCCGTTTGAAGGCTGAGTGACGTTGCGTTTGGGTACTCGAAATGCTGTTGATTGACGTTAAGGCCAATGCCCACAATGCTTGTCGCAAGTTGGCCTCCTTGCAGCCCGTTTTCTATCAAGACACCGCATACTTTTTTGTCACCGATCATGATATCATTGGGCCATTTGATACTGGCGTTACCCCCCACATATTGACCCAAGTATTGTCGTATCCCGAGCGAGACGCTCATGTTGAGAAAGAACTGTTGATCTGCCTTAAGAAAAGTCGGTTTCAGGATGAGCGACAGCGTAAAATTGGAACGCGCCTCGGTTGTCCAGGTGTTTCCGCGTTGTCCTCTTCCCTTCGTTTGCCGATCGGTGATCACCAGCGTTCCCTCCGGGGCCGTGTGGCGATCGAGTAAGTCGGCAGCCAGGGAGTTTGTGGAGTGACATTCTGGCACATAAACCAGATTTTTGCCCATGAAAAGCGTACTGGCAAGGATTTTATACACCATAAAATATGGTTAGCTTTGCAGGTTGTCTGTTCTAAATTTTCGAAGATAGTTAATGGCCAAAAAAAAGGCGGGCTCCGATTCCAGCAAGTTGAGCGAAGTTATCGTAATGGGGATGCAGGAAAAGAAAGCCAGCGACATTGTGGTCATGGACCTTCGAAAGGTAAAAAACGCTGTGGCTGACTACTTTATCATTTGTTCAGGTAACTCTGACAAACAACTTGACGCCATCGCTGATTCTGTCGATCAGGAAGTCTACAAGTCGCTCAAAGAAAACCCCTGGCACATCGAGGGCAAGAACAATAAAGAATGGATGATCCTCGACTATACTTCGGTGGTTGCCCATATTTTCAGGCGCGATCGCAGGGAGTTTTACATGATCGAAAAGCTATGGGGCGATGCGAAGGTGACCCATTATGACGACAATTGAACCAATTTAGCACGTTCGCGTTAATCACTTGAAATCGAATTTGAATGTCAGATAAGAAGAGAGATAGTAATAAGATGATGCCTCCGCGGGGGCCCCGGCCTAATTACCAATTATGGATCATATTGGTGCTGGTGGCCATCGTTCTGGGTGTCACCTACTTTAACAGAACAGGCGATTTGATTGAGATCAAGTCCAGTCGCTTTGAAGACATGGTGCTCCGAAGGGATGTGGCCAAGATCGTTGTGGTGAAGAATGAAGACCTGGTGGAAGTGACGCTCAAATCAGAAGCGCTGCAGAATGCGATGTACCGGCAAGATCTGGAGACCAACAGTCCCCTCGGCCTGAAAGCCAGTGGCCCGCACTACAAAATGCGCATCGGAACCATTGACCAGTTTGTCAACTACTATAACACGATTACCGATCGCATGCCGAAAGACGAACGCATCGACTTGCAGTATGAAGAGCGCAGCGACATCACCGGCATGCTCCTTAACTGGGGATTTTTGTTCCTGCTTCTTTTTGGATTTTGGATTCTCATGCGAAGGATGACCGGAGGCGGAGGCCCTGGTGGACAAATCTTCAACATCGGAAAATCGAAAGCCGCCCTCTTTGATGCAGAGAACAAGGTAAAGATCACGTTCGAAGATGTGGCCGGCCTGGATGAAGCCAAGGAAGAAGTAAAAGAAATTGTGGAGTTTCTGAAGAACCCTGGCAAGTTCACCAAGCTTGGCGGAAAGATTCCGAAAGGCGCTTTGCTGGTGGGCCCCCCCGGTACCGGCAAGACATTGCTTGCCAAAGCGGTGGCTGGCGAAGCGGGCGTACCCTTCTTCTCACTTTCAGGCTCTGACTTTGTGGAGATGTTCGTTGGCGTAGGAGCTGCCCGCGTGCGCGACTTATTCAAGCAGGCAAAAGAAAAAGCCCCTTGTATAGTCTTCATCGATGAGGTGGATGCAATCGGACGATCCAGGGGAAGGGGCCAGTTGCCGGGTGCCAATGACGAACGCGAGAACACATTGAACTCATTGTTGGTGGAGATGGATGGCTTTGCGACCGACAGTGGCGTGATTATCCTCGCAGCCACCAACCGGCCAGACGTGCTTGACAGCGCCTTGTTGAGGCCCGGGCGCTTCGATCGCCAGATCAGCATCGACAAACCAGATATTTCAGGCCGCGAGCACATATTTAAAGTGCACCTGAAGCCTATTAAGCTCTCGAAAGAAATTGATCCTAAGAAATTGGCTGCTCAAACGCCAGGCTTTGCAGGTGCCGAAATTGCCAACGTATGTAACGAGGCTGCGCTCATCGCTGCGCGAAGGGATAAGAAAGAAGTTGACATGCAGGATTTCCAGGACGCCATTGATCGGGTGATCGGTGGTCTGGAAAAGAAAACTAAAATTATTTCACCGGAGGAAAAGAGAATTGTGGCCTACCACGAAGCAGGTCATGCGGTGGCGGGCTGGTTCCTGGAGCATGCGGATCCATTGGTGAAAGTGAGCATTGTGCCACGTGGCGTGGCCGCGCTTGGTTACGCACAGTATTTGCCAAAAGAACAATTCTTGTATCAGACAGAACAATTGTTTGATGAGATGTGCATGACATTTGGTGGTCGTGCAGCCGAAGAACTCGTGTTTGGCAAAATTTCAACGGGCGCGTTAAGCGATCTTGAACGCATTACCAAGATGGCGTACAGCATGGTGACGATCTACGGAATGAACAAAGAGATCGGCAACCTTTCGTATTACGACTCCAAGCAGTCGGAATACAACTTCAACAAACCGTATTCTGAAGCCACTGCCGAAAAAATAGATAAAGAAGTAAAGAAGATCATTGACGAAGCCTTCGAACGCACCAAGAAATTGCTGGAAGAGCATCGCGATCACCTGGAGATTATCGCGAAGGAACTGCTGGAAAAAGAAATTTTGTTCCAGTCGGATCTGGAGAGACTGATTGGCAAGCGCCCATTTGCGCATCAAACGACTTACCAGAAGTTTACCAACGGGCAGGCAGACGCTAAGGAAAAGCCATCCCCCGAAAAGAATGAAATGGACGGTGTTGACATTGGGAAGGGGGCTGAAGCCGGAACAGAAAAAGAACCGGAGGCACAATCGAAGGCGTCTGACAGTTCATCGACAGAGTAGACGTGCCAAGGAGCATTGCAAGCATTATCAGGCACAATCGTGCCTGATTTTTTTTGTAGTCACTTTTTAGTAACTCGTGGATACAATTGGCCTGGCCCTCAGATGGAACAACTGGTTCAACTTCCTGTCGGAAAAAAAATCTTCTTCGCTTCAGACTTCCACCTGGGCGTACCTGATAAGGAAAGCAGCCGGGCCCGCGAAAAGCGCATTGTACGTTGGCTTGATGCCATCAAGGGCGAGGCTCACGAGGTTTTTCTGCTTGGTGACATCTTTGATTTTTGGTTTGAATACCGGCATGCGATACCCCGAGGGTTTGTCCGATTGCAAGGCAAGCTGGCAGAACTAACAGACTCCGGACTCCCGGTTCATTTCTTTACGGGCAACCACGACATGTGGATGTTCGATTATTTTCCCAGGGAGCTGAATATTCCGATCCATCGTGGGAACCTCATCTTGAAATCTGGTGAACAACGGTTGTTGATCGGCCATGGAGACGGCCTGGGGCCCGGGGACAGCACTTACAAAATCCTTAAAAAGTTCTTCAACAGCAAGATTTGCCAATGGCTGTTCGCACGAATCCATCCCAATCTCGGCATGAGCATTGCTCATCATTGGAGTAAAAATAGCCGCATCGCCAACCTGAAACGGGAAGAGAAATACAAAGGCGAGGAAAATGAATTCCTGTTGACCTACTGCCGGGAGATGGAAAAAGAAACGCACTTCGACTACTACATTTTCGGACACCGCCATTTGCCGCTTGATTTGAAAGTGGGCGAAAACAGTCGCTACATAAACTTAGGCGAATGGGTGCATTTTAACACCTACGCGGTTTACGATGGGCATCGTGTGGAACTGAAGACATTTGAAGGCTAATGAAGCCAGTTTTTATTCTGCTTGTTTTTTTCTTGAGTTTGAACATGGCGTCAGCCCAACTCAAAAAGGTTACAGACGTCAAGTTGAAGGGGGTTACACACGTTTCCATCGACCGACTTGGTAACTTTTATTTTGTAACCACAGACGGGCGCATCCATAAATATGACGTTAACGCCAGGCAACTTGCCGTAAGTCCACCCAATAGAACACCCATTTCGTTGTTGGAAGCTTGGAACCCACTTCGCGTGTTCGCATACTATGCCAACGATTCCGCTTACCACATTTTTGATTACAACCTTGAACTGTTGGAGATCAAGAAATTGGATCCATCCCTTGCGATTACACCCGCATTGGCATGCCCCGGCAACGAACCAACCGTATGGATTTTAGACGAGGCTGACCTCTCGCTCAAGAAAACAAACTACCATACCCACGAACTCATCCTTGAATCCCCGATCGATTCCATCACGCATGATACCCGGTTTTCATTCATGCGCGAATATCAAAACTATCTTTTCATGGCCGAGCCAGGCGCAGCGATTCACATTCTCAACAGCCTGGGTAAACCCGTCACCAAAGTCGAAACCCGGCAATCAGGGTATTTCAACTTCCTGGGCGAAGAGATTTGCTTCAGGCGCAACGACCGGTTGATGTTATTCGATTTGTATACCGCGGAAACCCGAACCGTTGCCGCGCTGAACAATCCGGACGACATTCTTTTCTCCATCATTTCAGACGAGCGCGTAGCGCTTGTACGCAGCGGCAGGATTGAATTTTATCAATACACCCTGCCACAAAACTAAGGGCTAATTCGCCCGAAAGTGTTCATTTTTGAACATATTTGTACGCTCAAGTACAGAATGATTTCCGAATTCTGCATTTGCGGACAGCCAGCGCACTGGCACAATTTTTCCATGATGACAAGGCTAATCTAAACTTCGCGATGGTTAAAGAAGGGGGTAAAATACTGATGATCGATGACGATGAGGATGTGCTGCTTGCAGCCAAAATGTTGTTGAAGAAGTACAATCATCAGGTGATCATCGACAAGAATCCCAACAAAATCCCTTTCCTTCTTAACAACGACACGTATGACGTGATTTTGCTGGATATGAACTTCAGCAAAGACACCACCAGCGGAAAGGAAGGTTTCGCCTGGCTTCAACAGATCAAAGAAAGAGACCCTGACGCAGTCGTGATCATGATCACTGCATTCGGTGATGTGGAAATGGCTGTTCGGGCATTGAAAGAGGGTGCCACAGATTTTATCCTCAAACCCTGGCAAAACGAAAAATTGATTGCAACCATCTCCACGGCCATCAAACTCAAGCAGTCTTACAACGAGGTTGACAAGCTGAAGAAAGCAAAGCAGATGCTGGAAGAGCAAATCAGCCAGCCTTTTAGAGATATTATTGGAAGCAGCCCTGCCATCAAGGAGGTTTTCGCGATGATTGATAAGGTGGCCGCAACCGATGCCAATGTGTTGATTCTCGGTGAGAATGGGACGGGAAAAGAATTGGTGGCTCGCGCCATCCACCAGAAGTCGTTGCGCAAGAACAATTCCTTCGTATCTGTGGATATGGGCGCGATTACCGAAACATTGTTTGAAAGCGAACTCTTCGGCCATAAGAAGGGTGCCTTCACCGATGCCCGTGAAGACCGACCGGGAAGGTTTGAGCTCGCCAACGGTGGCACACTCTTCCTGGATGAGATTGGCAACCTGAGCATGCCGCTCCAAAGCAAGCTGCTAAGCGTATTGCAGTCGAGGGAAGTTACTCGTGTGGGAGCCAACCAGTCCACCAGCGTAGACATTCGACTGATATGCGCTACCAATATGCCCGTTCATGAAATGGTACAAGAGGGTAAGTTCAGGCAAGATCTTTTGTACAGGGTCAACACAGTAGAAATACGAATTCCCCCACTCTGTGAGCGGGTAGATGATATTCCCATGTTGGCGCAACACTTTCTTTCCTTTTATGCACGCAAGTATCACAAAGAAGTAATTTCCATTTCCGAAGCGGCCATCACCAAACTCAGAAAATATGCCTGGCCGGGAAATGTGCGTGAATTGCAGCATGCCATCGAACGCGCGGTGATTATGGCCGATTCAAAATCACTTCAAGAATCAGACTTCCTTTTTAACAGAAAGGGTGGTGCGCCCACAGACAATGATTCACTCAACCTGGACGAAGTGGAGAAGGCGGCCGTAGCCAAGGCCATTCAATTGCACAATGGCAACATATCTAAAGCTGCCGAAGAGCTGGGCCTGACACGCGCCTCGCTCTATCGCAGAATGGAGAAGTATGGACTTTAACTGGCGATCTCCGCTTGTTACCCGGATTGCCATCCTGGTGGTCACCATTTTTGCATTTACCTATGTGCTGCTGCAGGAATTCAATTTTGTTGTAGTGGTTGCATTGCTTGGTGCCATCTTCTTTCAAGTAGTACAACTATTAAAGGTGTTCGAGGAATCCAACGAAAACATTGCGTCCTTCCTGGATTCGATCCGCTTCGATGATTTGTCTTTGACCTTCAAGACCGATAGCAAGGACGCTGGCGTGCAACGACTTCATCGCGAGCTGAATGAGGCCATTGCCAGCCTTCGATCCTCGCGCAACGAGAAGGATTCAGAATTTCAATTTTTCAAGAACATTGTGCAGCATGTGGGCATTGGCCTCTTGACTTTCAAGCGCGATGGGTCTATCCAAATCATGAACACCGCAGCCAAGCGGTTGCTCCGTGTATCGCGTTCGGATACGCTCAACGACCTGAAAGAAGTGAGTGAACCCCTGGTGGAAGCGTTTCTGCGTTTAAAAACGGGAGGCCGTGAATTGGTTCGGGTGACCCACCCGGACGAAACGATTCAGATCTCTATCTACGCCATTGAGCTAACCTTGCGGGGTGAGGTGATCAAGCTCATTTCGATGAACAACATTCAAAGCGAGTTGGAAGAAAAGGAAATGGAAGCATGGCAAAACCTGGTGCGCGTGCTTACGCACGAGATCATGAATTCGGTTACGCCCATTTCGTCACTGGCCGGTGTGGTGCACGAAGAAATCGATGCGCATATCAAGAATCCCGAAGCCCGTTTCAAACCCGATGACCTGGAAGACATGCGCCTGTCGGTGCAAACCATCAGCAAACGCAGCGAGGGTCTCATCCGGTTCGTGCGTGAGTTCAAGAACCTGACGCAGATACCCAAGCCCAAGATGGCAGACTTTGTCGTAAAACCTCTGCTTGATGAACTGGCCATGCTACATAAAAAAGAACTTAGCGATCACAACATCTGCATCGAAGTAAACGTAACCCCCGAAGACCTTTGCATTACCGCAGATAAAAACATGATTGAACAAGTATTGATCAACCTCATCAAAAATGCAATACAGGCTTTTGACGAACAAACTGACAGAAAGATTGAACTATCAGCCTATCAGGATGAAAAATCAAGGCCGGTGATCTCGGTGAAGGACAATGGAAATGGCATCGACCCCGAGGCGATGGAGCGAATTTTCATCCCCTTCTTCTCAACCAAGAAAACAGGCTCAGGAATTGGGCTGGCGCTTTCCAAACAAATCATGCGACAGCACGAGGGCAGGATCAATGTACGATCCAATCCTGGAGAAGGAACGGAGTTCCTGTTAAGGTTCTGACAAGTCGGAAAAAACCCAAAGATTAACTAGCTTTGTCGGCAACCATTTGGTCCTATGCAGGAAATTCAAAAAAAGGTCACCTCCATACTTACCGAGAAACTAGGAATTCCAGAATCAGAAATCACACCAGACGCCAACTTTGTAAAAGACCTAGGGATCGATTCACTCGATTATGCTGAGTTGGTCATGGACTTTGAACAAACCTTCGACATCAAAATACCTGATGACGATGCCGAAAAGCTTCAAACCATCAGCCAGGCAGTGAAATACATCGCCTCAAAAACAAAATAGCTAAGTCTCAAGTTCAAAATAGCTGCAGAGTCTTTTCATTTGCATCGCGATCGATGTGAGAAAAGGCTGGCCCACCAAAGGATCCTTCAATGCAGCATAGAACCACCCGTTGTAATCAGGGTTCCAAAAGACCACATACTTCTCAGACGACATCAGCAGCACATCCATGTCATAGATTTCATTTTCCTGAAGATCCTGCAGCCCGGTAAATTGGAGTAAGACATGATCTTTCTTGTTAAGTTCTCCTTTCTTGCACTCAATGGAATCTAACCGCATGAGCAATTTCGATTGCCCATTCCACGCTTTGAATTTGATCTTTCGCGACTGGTAACTAAACATGGCTGAATTTGTAACTTGCGGGGCCCTGGAGAGCCATGAACGAAATTAAGAAGGTATTATTCATTGTCAACAAATATGCAGGTAGTGACTACAAAAAGGCGCTGGAGGGACGAATCATCTCATATTGCGAGCGGGCTGATGTGGAGTGCTCAATCGAATTTACGAAGGAGAGAGGCCATGCCTACGAACTAGCCGGTGAAGCAGCATCAAAAAAAATGGATCGTGTATTTGCTGTGGGTGGTGACGGAACAGTAAATGAAACAGCCAGGGCACTCATCGGTGGAAACATTCCCATGGGGATTCTGCCAAAAGGCTCGGGCAATGGGTTGGCCAGGCATCTCGGCATTGGCTTGTCACTCACCCGTGCGCTGCAGCTGCTTAAGTCAGATCGCATTATCCCCATGGATTCCTTTTCGATCAACGACCACCTTTCAGTGAATGTTTCGGGTATTGGCTTTGATGCACACATTGCATCGCTCTTTGGGGAGAACGGAAAAAGAGGGCTCACCAATTACGCGCGCCTGGTGATCAGGGAGTACAGCAAATATGTGGAGTCGGCTTTTGAAATTTGCCTGGCGGGCAACGCTCCGATCACAGTGAACGCGATGATTGTGGCCATCGCGAACTCATCTCAGTTTGGTAACAATGCGCGCATCGCACC
The DNA here is from genome assembly GCA_050250195.1 of Cyclobacteriaceae bacterium. Taxonomy (GTDB): domain Bacteria; phylum Bacteroidota; class Bacteroidia; order Cytophagales; family Cyclobacteriaceae; genus ELB16-189. The sequence goes on from JBFWPC010000001.1 coordinate 45,296, forward strand.
AGGGGCATCTGTCACCGATGGATTGCTGGACATCAGTTGCATCAGTAAAATCCGAAGTGTCAACGTGCCGAAATTCGCCTGGCAGATGTTTACCGCCCGGCTTGAAAGCTCCAAACACGTCTCCTTGTTAAAAACCGATCAACTGACCATTCGAACTGAACGCCCAATGCCCTACCATGTAGATGGCGAGCCAATGGGCCTGAATGATCACTTTGATATTCGCATCCAACCCGCCTCGTTGAAAATGATTATTCCAAATCAACCAATCACAAAGCAGAGATTTCAAAATACCACCTTTGGGGTTACCACCCTGCGCTCATGATTCCGTTTAAGGGTTAGACGAATGTTTTCAATCCTTCAAATCACTAAACCCAATGATCATGAAGAAACTCTATTTAGCAACCACGCTTATTGCCGCAGTGCTTGCCAGTTATGGCCAGGGCATCTCGCTGCCCCCCAGCGGTGGCAACCAAAAAGCTAGCGTTACCCAGTGGATCGGACCTGTTTCCGTTAGCATCTCTTATAGCAGCCCGGGCGTGCATGGCGGCCCCAACAATGCAGACCGCACCGGACACATATGGGGCGAGTTGGTCCCCTACGGATTAACCAATTTAGGCTTTGGCACAGCCACTGAAGCACCCTGGCGAGCAGGTGCGAACGAGAACACAACATTCTCCGTTTCGCACGATGTAAGGATCAATGGGAAGGAACTGAAGGCGGGCACCTACGGTCTTCATATAATTGTAGAAAAAGACAAACCCTGGACCATCATTTTCTCAAAAAATTCTACCAGTTGGGGAAGCTTTTTCTATGATGTCTCGGAAGATGCCTTGCGCGTTGAGGCCACGCCCATGGAACATGCGTTTACCGAGTACCTCACCTATGGCTTTGACAACCGGACCGGATCATCGTCCGAGGCATTTTTGTCGTGGGAAAACAAAAGGTTAGCCTGGAAGATTGAAGTGGCTAATGTGAACGATATTTATCTTGCGTCAATCCGAAATGAGCTGAAGAATTCCCCCGGCTTCAACTACCTGAATTGGGTTTCGGCAGCTCAATTCTGTGCCACCAACAAGATTAATCTGGAAGAGGCGCTCACTTGGGCAGACAACGCCATCAGTGCGCCTTTTATTGGCCAGGAAACATTCCAGACCTTGCAAACCAAAGCCAACGTGCTTACGGCAATGGGTAAAGATGCAGAAGCTTCGGCCATCATGGACAAGGCCATCCAACATCAAACAGCCAACGTAGGTCAGGTGCATCAGTACGCGCGCACACTTGTGGCGGCCGGCAAGAAAGAGAAAGCCATGGAAGTTTTTAAGCTGAACAGCAAACTGCATCCCGAAGATAAGTTTACCACCAGCGTGGGCCTGGCCCGTGGTTACACCGCCATGGGCGACAAGAAAAATGCAGTGAAGTACTGGGAAATTGCTTTGGCAAACCTACCTGAGAATCAGAAAGCAAACCTTTCTTTTTACCAGGGCGAATTAAAGAAAGTAAAGGAGATGTAGAGTTCATGCCGAAGTTTGGGGCGATGCGGTTCTACCGCATCGCCCCAAACTTTCAACTTCAATCAATTGCCTCGCCTGGCACGATAACCCTCCTTCTCAAGAATCGAGACGACCTTATCTCTCAAATCACCCTGGATCAGTATATCGCCATCTTTCGATGATCCACCCACGCCACATCTGGACTTCAACAGTTTTGTTAACGCATCGCGGTCTGCCGCGGTGCCGATAAAACCGCTGACCAGCGTCACCTGTTTTCCTGCCCTTCCGCTTTTGTCGATCGTCACGAGAAGATTCTGTTGATTTTTAGGTAACGTGTGCTGCTCTTTTTGTTGATTGTATTGATACTCGAAGTCAGAACTGGTGGAATACACGACCCCTTCCCTGCCCTTCCAACTCTTTTGTTTATTTCCCATCACCTGATTATTAAATACAAAACGATTATTACGAACAACCCTGAGACGATCGACAAGTTAAATGGAAACTCAACCTTCTTGCGGATTGTGACTCCCAGTAGGGAGGCAACAAACAAAATAACCGGAACAAAGACAAGGCTGCTGTAAATGGAGGCCCCGGTAACGGTGTAATCCTCAGTGCCCGCCTTGGCATTCAATACCTTCGAAAAAATGAATGTGCGCTCGATCATGACCCACGGCTCATCCTTAAAATGCAAAAGGTCGTTATTGAAAATGATGATTTCAGTTCCCTGCCGGGTAACGATCAAATCGTGATCGTAAATGCCGCCACCATATCTTCCCGTTCTGAATACCCTTGTGATCTCTTCAATGTCTTCCCGGGCCATTTGATGGGGCAAGAAAAAGTCAAATGCCAAAAGCACCGTAAGGAAAAGCCCTGCCCAACACATCCACCGGAACTTAGGCAAATACTCAGCCATCAACTCCCTGGAAGAATAGTGTGGCGAGGTGGCCCGTTGGTATTGATATGAATTCCTGCGATAAGCTGGGTCGCGATGACGAGAAGGAGGTGATTCAACGTACGGATTCAGCCTCCGTTCATCGTAAGCCGCGCGCTTCACCGGGTCGTTAAGCACTTCGTAGGCTTCATTGATTTCCTTGAACTTCAGCTCTGCTTCTGGGTCTGGATTCTTATCAGGATGGTAGTGCACAGCCAGTTTGCGAAAGGCCTGCTTGATCTCTTGTGGGCTTGCCCCCGACTCCGTACCCATGATCTGATAATAATCCTTCATTCTCTATTTAACGCTAAATGAGGGATAAAAATTAGGCCCGTCTTTGAAAAAAACGGGCCTCGTGATTTCCGGGTCAACGAGCCCTAATGCTTCACCACAAACGTAAGCACTGGCCGTTTGGCATGATTTACTACATCCTCTGCAATGCTTCCGGCCAACACATGCGCAAAACCAGTTCGGCCGTGGGTGGCCATGGCAATCAGGTCTGCATTTATCTTATCGGAGAAGTAAATGATACCTTCCTCCTCAGTAATGTCATTGTAGACATTGAGTGTATAATTATCAAGTCCCAGTTTCTTAGCAAATTTTTCCATGTATTCCAGAGCCACGCGGTCGCGTTGGAAATCACCAGGGGTATTGATGCGAACCAAATGAATCTTTGCCTTGTAGACATTTTGAGCGGTCTTCAGGATGCGTGCAAACACCTCTTCATCTTTGGCCATTGAGGTAGCCCACACAATATTCTTGAAACTTAATTTTCCGGGCTTTTTATGTATCGTTAGTACCGGACACTTTGCATGTCTCACTACTTTTTCGGTGTTCGATCCAATCACCACTTCCTCCAACCGCGAGTGACCGCGTGTACCCATCACAACCAAATCAACCTTGTGCTCGGTAATGATGGTACGCATGCCATGGAAGGGATTACCGACCCTTAACTCTCCGTCCACTTTTACACTTGCATACTTGGCGTCCATCACCAATTTTTTCAGCTGCGCCCGGGACTTCTCGAGCAACTTCATCAGGTAGATCTTATCCATCCAGTCCTTGGCCACCACTTCACCAGATACCCTGAAGGAATCTGTACCTGGATCTTCCACCACATGGAGGGCCACTATAGACGCACCGGTCTTGTTGGCAATATCCACAGCCACATCCAGCGCATTGAGCGAAGCTTTAGAAAAGTCAACGGGAACGAGTATTTTCTTCATGGTGAAGGAGGTTTAAACCAGATTGATGATGGGTAAAAATACATATTTAAGGCAGAATTCAAAACGGTCACTTGCACAACACTTCTGTTGTGGTAACGGTGTGCATCTCATGCATGTCACCCACATGAGGCATCAGCGTTCGCGCCATAATCAACGCACCAGAGAGAATCAAAAGTGCACTGGCAAGGCGCTGAAATCTAAACTTGAAACGATGAAGGATTTTGCTAAAAATCCAGGGAGCGATCTGCATCACAGGAACAGTGCCCAATCCAAACATCACCATGTAGGCCGCGCCTTGTATGGGTGTTTCAGCCAGCAGTCCGTAAGTCATCGCGACATAGGTAAGCCCGCAAGGAAGCAACCCATTGAGCACACCCAGCACGAAAAGAGCACTTCCGCTTCGCCTCTTAAACCACAAACTCCACCAGCTTTGCACACGCATCACGAAGAGGGTGACCCATTTCGACAAGAATGAAATTTGCAACCGACTCATGAGTACTATTCCGGTGACAATCAACGCGCCACCCAGCACCCATGAGATTACCTCCTGGTACTGAAACAGGCGAACGATGGTCCCAAAACCAGCGGCAACAAGGCCAAGTACACCGTACATAAAAACCCTACCCAAGTTGTAGATTACCATCGAGAACCTTAAAGTGCTTTTTGCTGAAACGGCAGCCACCAACGGACTACACATCCCCACACAATGCAGGCCACCCGTCAATCCCAATATTAGTCCAGCCAATAGCATCTAAATCACAATGGTGTTTTCGTACGCATAGTCCCGGCCATTCATCGACCACTCCATGCTGACCCGGTATAATCCTTTCTTCCATGCCTTGAGTTGATAGCGTTTGGAACCTGCCTGGCTGGCCGACAACGGAAATGAATGATCAAGTTTAGCGTCTGACGGTCGCATGATGGTGAGCACGCCCGTGTCCACGGCATCAAATTGATCAAAGGTGATTTCCACCCAACCATCCTTGATGGTAATGGCAGGCAGTTGTGCAAGTTGCCCGGCATTGCGCAAGCGATCCATTTTCACCTGATGCATCAGTTCAGTTTGATAATAATCTTTGCGAACAAGACTTATGTCTTGCCTGACGCAGACAGCTACCAGTGTTGCGATAAACGCAGCAAAAACCACAAACGACACCACAATCCACTTTCCGAAATTCATAGTTTCAATTTTTTAGGTTTTTCATCGGCCCCACAAATCGTGCTTTTTGCGTTTCCACTTTCTCACCATGTTGGTAGACACCCAACCACACCACAGTTCGCATGGTCTTCAACTCCTCCTCGGGTATTCGAATCATGAACAAGCCTTTCGACATCCCTTCCTTCGGCACAAGAATGCTACGGCCGCCAATCTGCTGCAGGCTGGCCTCAACCGGGGCCTCCACCCTTAATTCAAGCTCGATGTCATCAAAAGTCTTATTGACAAATTCGATGTTGTACAAGTTGGCAATCGTGCCATCGTCTGCTTTGGTGTAGAGGGTGCCCGGGGCCTTTAGGATCGTGATCTCGATGTCCGTTCGTGTGGCGATGAAGTAAGTGAGCAAGCTGATCAAAGCAGTAAGTACGATGGTATAACCCGCCACGCGAGGCGTAAAAATTTTTTGGATTCCATTTTTGATGGCGTTGAAAGAAGAATATCGGATCAAACCTTTTGGCCTGCCGATCTTCATCATCACTTCATCACATGCATCGATACAGGCTGTACAGTTCACACACTCAAGCTGGGTGCCGTTGCGTATGTCAATGCCCGTTGGACAAACGTGTACGCACAATTTGCAGTCTATGCAATCTCCCAGCTTGCTCTGCTCGACAGGATCTTTCTTCAATTTCCCCCTCGGCTCACCCCGAAGCCAATCATATGCAACCACCAGCGAATCCTTAACCAACAATACGCCTTGCAATCTTCCGTACGGACAAACTGCGATGCAGGCTTGTTCGCGAAAGCGTGCGAAGACACCATAGAATATGCCAGTGAAGGTCAACAAACCCAAAAAGCCTGCCATGTGTTCTGCAGGAGACTGTGAAACAATCTCCACCACCTGATCTATCCCGATCAAATAGGCCATCACCAGGTGGGCGATCACCAACGAAATGACGATGAAAAGAAAATGCTTCAGTCCCTTTTTCCAGATCTTACTACCATTCCAGGGGCCGGAATCCAGCTTTCGCTGTTGATTTGCATCACCCTCTATCCAATACTCGATTTTCCGGAAGACCATCTCCATAAACAGTGTCTGGGGGCAGGCCCAACCACACCAGATTCTTCCGAAAACTACCGTAAAGAGTGTCACAAAAACGAAAAGAGTGATCAGCGTGAGGGCCAGCAAGAAGAAATCCTGAGGCCAGAAAACCTTGCCGAACAAAATGAACTTGCGCTCAAAGAAGTTAATGAGCATGAAGGGTCTCCCATTCACTTCAATGAAAGGGCCTGCAAACAACAGTGCCAGAAGTACGACACTAACGGCTACTCGCCACCGATGATAACCGCCACCCGGCTTCTTGGGATAGACCCAAATGCGTTTGCCTTCCGAATCAACCGTTCCGATGTGATCCCGAAATTCTTCGTCAAACTGGTAAAGGTCCTCACTAACTTCCGCCACTATTCGTCTACTTATAATGATGCCTGAACTGCTTTTGAAGAATCCGATGGAACCTTCGCGGGTTCAGGTGTGAATAACTCTCCTTCCGGTGCTTTGGGATTGGGTGGATTCGTTCCTTTGAGTTTGAGTACATAGCTGGCCACGTTTTGAATTTTTTCTGGGCTAAGCGAGCTGCCCCAAGCCACCATGTTGGTATTCGGCACACCATTTTTCACCACCAGGAAAACATCTGATATCGATCCACCATGCAGCCAATAGTCGTCTGTCAAATTGGGACCGATATCGCCACCCCCATCCTGCCGATGGCAAGAGGCGCATATGCTCTTGAAAGTTTGCTGTCCATCTGATAGCGCAACCGGTTCGTCTACAAAGGCTACGGTTGTCTCATCGATCACCGGGCCCTCCTTTCCCGCCTGGCGGGTCTTCAGTTGCTCTTCCGCATAGGCCAATTCATCATTGTATTCTTCTGTGGATAGCGGCAACGAACCAGTCACATGATAGGCCACCAGGTAAACGGCCGACCAAATGATGCTTCCGTACAACAACCACTTCCACCACGGGGGCAGGTGGTTATCAAGTTCTCGAATGCCATCATAGTTGTGATCAAGCAGGATGGTCTCCTCTTTCTCGATGGGCACCGAGCGCGTCATCCACTGGTTGAGGCGGAAGAACATGCCAGGCTCCTCTTGATATTCAACACCCATCTTTGCGGCTCGCTCGATTCCCTCCAAACGGGTAATCGAACGGATGACTTTCAACAAATACAGCGCGACCACCACCACAATCAACGAAACCACAAAAACAAATCCTGTAGTCACGTAAAACAACACCATGGGATCGTCCCACACGGAACCCGATGCCTGGGCCCACGCGGGTGTAGTTGACAAGAACATTAACGGTACTGCTATCTTTTTCATGGCTTGGAGGGGTTTGTATGGGTTTGGTTTTCAAGCTGATCGTCAAGAGGCATGTTGCTCATGGTGTTGATGAATTTTTTGTCGACCGTCATCACCCACCAGATCATGATCAAAAAGAAAAGGAAGAATATGACAAACGACACCACCGGCCAAATCTCGATGTGTTCGATGCTTCTCAAAATATCTTTATACATGGTGCATTAATTTTTGGGTACGCCAGCAACTTTACTTGACTTGATATCTACTCCAACTCTTTGGAGGTATGCGATGAGCGCCACGATTTCGGCCTCCGGAGCAATTTCATAACCTTCCATGCTTAGGTTTTCTGAAATCCTGCGGGCCTGCTTCATCAGCTCCTCGTTAGCCACCTCTTCGTATCCGTCCTCATACGGCACACCCACTGTGCGCAGCGCATTTATCATACCGGCTGTCTTGTTGAGGTCGATGGCCTGTTCATACATCCATGGATAGGCCGGCATGATTGAGCCGTTGGACACATCGCCCGGTGCAAGCATGTGGCGATAGTGCCAGCTGTCGGCATACTTGCCACCGATCCGATGCAGGTCTGGGCCGGTACGCTTTGAGCCCCACAGGAAAGGGTGATCGTACACGTACTCTCCAGCTTTCGAATACTCACCATCGGTGGGATCGTAACGCTGTACCTCAGACCTGAACGGTCGAACCATCTGAGAGTGGCAGCTTACACAACCTTCGCGTATATAAAGGTCACGGCCATGCAATTCGAGAGGCGTGTAGGGCTTTACGCTGGCGATGGTGGGTACATTTGATTTCACCAGGAAGGTCGGAACCAACTCCAGGATGCCTCCAATCAGAATGGCCACAAAGGCAAGTACCGTGAAAAGCACGGGCTTGCTTTCCAACACATGGTGCCAACCACCCGATGAGGCTGCCTTCACCATAGGTGCTACATCCGCCTCTTCGTTGGAGATGAACTTTCCCGCAACTGCCGTCTTCCATAAGTTATAAGCCATCACAAAGACACCAATCAGGTAGAGGCTTCCACCAATGGCGCGCAACATATACATCGGAATAATTTGCGTAGTCGTTTCCAGGAAATTCTGGTAAGTGAGGAACCCATCTGGAGTGAACTCCTTCCACATCAGACTTTGCACGACACCCGCAATGTACATGGGGAGCGCATAAAAGATAATCCCGAGGGTACCGATCCAGAAGTGAACATTTGCCAACTGTGTTGAGTACAGCTTCGTCCCGTACATGCGAGGAATGAGCCAATAGAACATGCCGAAAATGAGAAACCCGTTCCAACCAAGACCGCCCACATGCACGTGCGCAATGATCCAATCCGTAAAGTGCGCAATGGCATTTACATTCTTAAGCGAAAGCAGGGGTCCTTCCAGGGTGGCCATGCCATAAGCCGTTACTGCAACTACCATGAATTTCAGAACAGGATCTTCACGAACACGATCCCATGCACCACGCAACGTAAGCAGTCCATTCAGCATCCCTCCCCAGGATGGCGCGATCAGCATAATGGAAAAGACGGTGCCTAACGATTGTGCCCAATCAGGCAAAGCCGTATAAAGCAAATGGTGTGGCCCGGCCCAGATGTATATAAAAATCAGAGACCAAAAGTGAACAATTGACAACCGGTAGGAATAAACTGGTCGGTTGGCCGCCTTCGGCAGATAATAATACATGATTCCAAGGAACGGGGTCGTGAGGAAGAAAGCCACCGCGTTGTGCCCGTACCACCACTGAACCAGTGCGTCTTGTACTCCCGCATACCACGAATAGCTCTTGAAAAAACTCACGGGCATTTCGAAAGAATTTACCACGTGCAGTACGGCAACGGTAACAAACGTGGCGATGTAAAACCAGATGGCCACGTACATGTGTTTTTCTCTGCGCTTCAGGATGGTACCGATCATATTCCAACCAAACACCACCCATATGATTGTGATGGCGATGTCAATTGGCCATTCGAGCTCTGCATATTCTTTGGAGGTGGTGATGCCCAACGGCAGCGTGATAGCCGCAGCCAGAATGATCAGCTGCCAACCCCAGAAATGAATCCAACTGAGGGCGTCATTGAACATTCGCGTTTTCAGCAGGCGCTGCATGCTGTAGTAGACACCCGCAAACATGGCATTACCCACAAAAGCGAAAATAACCGCATTGGTGTGCAGGGGCCTGATTCGCCCAAAGGTGGAGTACTGAAAGTCGAAGTTGAACACCGGATAGAACAGCTGAATAGCTGCCAGCAGCCCAACTGACATTCCAATAATGCCGAATAAGACGGTCGCAATAATGAAAGCTTTTACAATCTTGTTGTCGTAGCTTATTCTTTCGAGTTCCATAGGAGGTGGTTACGATTGGTGTAATGGCGGTAAAACTAGAGAGCCTCCAAAAAGGCCCGTATGATGGTTATTTGAGTGAATCCTGATTTTTGTCAGCCCAAAAAGCTTATTTCTGCTTATGGAGGGCCAGCAATGGCACGGAAAGGTGAAATGCCATTTGGCGTGTGATGCTCTTGTCGAAAAGCTTCTCGCGAATGCTCAACTGGTGGGTAAACATGGAAAGGAGATCTCCCTTTTTGCTCACAACAAATTCATCGATTGATTTGGCAATTGGTCCCGGTTTTGCCAATGAGAATTTGATCTTCGGGTAACCGGCCCGCTTGCGCAAGTCGGCTTGCACCTTTACGGGGTCAACTGGCTTGCCATCGGGATTCTTCACGTGCATTACTTCTATCGAAGCATCAAAGAGCTGCGCAAATGCTACTAACTCCTTCACCTCTCTGTGCGCATGCAACATGTCTGTTGAGTGGACGATCCTTTTCACGTCTTTGTAAACGGTATCTTCGGGCACCACAATTACCGGCTTCTTGCAGCTGTCGATCACACCGGCCGCATTGCTTCCCATCAGTACTTTCTTGAGCCCACTGGCGCCTTGGGTTCCCATGACTGCTATATCAGCATCGTATTTCTTCATTGCCCTGGATACCACCTCGGCAACGGGATAGCCAAAAACGATTTCGAAACTGATATAAATAGCGCCTCGCGTCATTTTTCGCAACGCAGCAACGAGGTTCTTGCCATCCTCTTCTGCTATTTCTACCATGGCTGTCTGCAACTTCTGCCACTTGAGCAAGGAGCGTTGCGAGCCCGGCACATCAATAATGTGGAGTAGTACCAACTTGGCATCAAGCTTCCTGGCCAGTTTTGCAGCATATTGGGCTGCTACGCGCGAGGGCTTCGAAAAATCCGTGGGGACAAGCAATATCATGGTAATTTCTTTGAGATAAAGAAACTACCTGAAGGCCAACTTTGTGATGATGCCGCTCATCCAGCCCTCTGATTCTAGTCATCGCAACACCCAACCAAACCAAAACCTTCTCACTTCAAAGATTGTTGTTTGTCAATCAACCAAAATATTCGCTACTAGGGGTCGAGAACGGAATCCGATATGTCGTTAGTTATCATTTGCCCGGAAAGAGATCCAGCGGTTTGGGCGCAGGAACTGCAAAAGCTGGATCCAAGTCTTGAGATTGAGATCTATCCAAACGAAAAAGACCTGGCAAGCATCTCTTACGCATTGGCCTGGAGACATCCCTATGGCGTGTTCGGTCGATATCCGAATCTCAGATGTATCTCTTCTATGGGTGCAGGTGTCGATCACTTGTTGGGCGACCCGGATTTGCCTGGGGAAGTGCCAGTGGTAAGGCTTGTCGATGAGAAGCTCGCCAGCGACATGTTTGAGTACATACTCGCAGTAATTCTGGCGGAGCTCAGAAACCTAAAGAGCCACTTTCAGAATCAGACAGACCAGACCTGGGACGTACTTCCCTACAAAAGGATGGAAGATGTGCGGGTGGGCATTATGGGCATGGGCCGGATGGGATCGCAGGTGTCCACTCGCTTAGCCACGCTCGGCTTTCAGGTGAGCGGGTGGTCGCGGACGGGAATATCGGACGTGGGCCACCGCACCTACAGCGGAGACAAAGAACTAACGGAATTCCTGTCGCAGACTGACATGCTGGTCTGCTTGCTGCCGCTGACCGAGTCCACGCATGGCATTTTGAACTCCAAGCTCTTTGGTGCGCTGCCGCGAGGTGCCTATGTCATCAATGCGGGCAGAGGTGAACACCTGGTGGAAGCTGATTTGTTAGAGGCGCTGAATCGCAGGCAACTGTCCGGTGCCACCCTGGATGTTTTCATCGAGGAGCCGCTTCCGCCCGGCCACCCATTTTGGAATCATCCACGCATTACCATAAGCCCCCACCTGGCCAGTGTGACAGACCCGGTGTCCTGCGCCCCTCAGGTGCTTGAAAATTACAAACGCATGGAAACCAACTCGGCCTTGCTAAATTTGGTGTCAAAAGAAAAAGGATATTAGAGCTCAACTCAAAAATCATTAAGTGCCGTCTATGCGAGCGAAGCAATGACGAATCGATTTTTGAGATGGGCTCTAGTCTAAGAAAACCATAATATGCTACCTTTTCATTTTGCGTTTAAAGTGCGAGACCTGGAGTCGACCCGGAAATTCTACGGAGAGTTGTTGGGATGTGCGGAGGGAAGAAGCACCGATCATTGGGTTGACTTCAATTTTTTTGGCAACCAGATTTCAGCTCACATCAGCAAAGAATTTCCGACACTCGATTATTGTGGAAAGGTTGACGGCATTAGCGTGCCCATACCTCATTTCGGATGTGTGATCAACTATGAACATTTCAATCGCATTCATGAGCGATTTAAGGCTGGAGGTGTAAAGTACCTGATCGAACCGCGCACCCGCTACGAGGGCCAGAAGGGCGAACAACAAACCATGTTTGTGTTGGATTTCAGCGGAAATCCGCTGGAGTTCAAGGCCTTCAAGAACGAGGACGAGATTTTTCAGCAGTAGAACTTTGTTCTCGCTTTTTTTTCGGATCGAAAAGCATCCGAACAGAAGGTCCGTATGGATCATCGTATTGCCCGCTTTTCATGCTCCATATAAAGGCCCCCAGGAAGATCAAGGCAATGAAAAGGCTAATGAAGATGAGAAGGATGATGATGTTCATGGTTTGTTTAGCTTCCTGGAGATAAGTGATACACTTAATGTTGAAAATGCCACCACTGATATGCTGCTGATTGGCATAAGAATAGCCGCCACCAGCGGTGAAAGGTGGCCTGACGCAGCAAAGCTGACCCCGACAAGATTGTACAAAAAAGAGATGGCAAACCCTGCCTTAAGGATGCCAACACCCTGCCTTGCTGTGATCAGCAATTGATCCAGCTTTGGCAGCAGCGACCCCATAATGATGCCATCGCTCGCAGGTGTGAAGACACTCGCATCGTCACTCACCGCAATCCCGACATCACTTTGCTTCAAAGCCCCCGAGTCGTTAAGACCATCGCCTACCATCATCACCCTGGCCCCCTGCTGTTGAAGGTTTTTCACAAATTGAAGTTTGTCGTGGGGTCCCTGGTTAAATGCCATTTGTGTCTTGTCAGAAAAAATAGTTCTCATGTGAGCAGACTCCTGTGGCCCGTCACCCGACAATAAAGCGGTGATCTGCCCATTCATTCTCCGTGCCAGTTCAGGAAGCCCGTTGCGAACAGAGGCCCTGATCTGAAAGTATCCTCTTAATTCCTGATCAATGCTGACATATACTGTTGAGTGATCAAACCCGAAGTTCGATTCCACCCCCACAAATGCCGCGGATCCTATGCGATATTCGCACCCATCTATTGTGGCAAGGATGCCTTTGCCTGGGATCTCCGCATACTGCTCAATGTTTGACTCGGGTCGGCCTTTCAGTTCGCGAGAAATGATTGAGCTAAGCGGATGGGTAGATGCTGCCGTGAGTTGCTTCACCTTTAATTGCTCGTCAGTGCTCAGGCAGCCAAACCAGCACGCATTGGCCTTTCCGTGGGTAACCGTTCCGGTCTTATCAAAAACCACGCTGTCGATGCGCGCCATTTTTTCAACAATGTCCGCATTTTTCAAAAACAGTCCGTGGCGGCCGAAGGCCCTCAGCAAGGATCCATAGGTAAATGGAGCCGCCAACGCCAACGCACAAGGACATGCAACAATGAGCACTGCTGTAACCACAGGCCACATCGTGGTGGGGTCTTTTATAAACCAGAAAAGCCCGGTGACAAAAGCCAAAGCCAGAATAACCCAAGTGAACACCCTGGCAACCCGGTCAATCAAAACCCGATAACTGCCTTCCTTCTTTTTGAAGGCGTCATGATTCCACAAACTCGTGAGATGACTTTGCGAAATGGGACGGTCAACCCTCATCGTTGTCGGGGCACCGATCACCTTTCCTCCTGCATACACTTTTTCGCCCTCTTTCACGCGCACGGGTTTTGATTCCCCCGTCACAAACGAGTAGTCGATCATGGCGCCCTCTCCCGACAACCAACTGTCTGCCGGAACAATCTCGTTGTTTCGTATCTGAAGACGATCACCCTTCTTAAGTTTTTTTATCAGTGTTGATTTCCACTCGGTTGCGTCCCATCGCAAAACGGCAAGTGGAAAATAGGAGCGGTAGTCACGCTCAAATGACAATGTTTCGTAGGTTTTATCCTGAAACCACCTTCCAATCAGCAAGAAGAAGACCAGGCCCGCCAGGGAATCCAAGTACCCAGGCCCTACATGCCAAAGGATATCGTAGGCACTTCGCACAAATAACACCACCAGGCCAAGCGCAATGGGCACATCGATATTGACTTGTCGTTGGCGGTAACTTCGCAACGCGGACTGAAAATAGCCACTGGCGCTAAAACCGATCACCGGCACGGCCAGCAGCAAGCTGATCCACGAAAAGTAGGTCTCCAACAGTGCATCAGCCTGATCAAGGCCCAGGTATTCCGGAAAGCTAAGTAACATGATGTTACCAAAACAAAATCCTGCTATCGCAAGCTTTATCAATAATTTGTTGTTGCCCGCCTTTTCCATTTGTTCCGAATCATCTGACAACGAGATGGCGGGGTGGTATCCAATTGACGCAAGCAGCTGCGCGAGTTCGCTCAATCTGATTTCGCGTGGCAGGAAATCAACAGTCACTGTTTTCCTGACAAAATTGACTTCAGCCCGTATCACGGATTTATGAAGGCGACTTAAATTCTCTAATAACCAAATGCAGGAGGCACAATGAATGGTGGGCACAGAAAATTGCACCCGGGCCATTGCATCAATTTCGTAAATAATCAGTTTTTGACGGACTTCAGGTTCATCGAGAAACAAATACTGGTTGTCGTCATCGGACTGTTTTTTCCCCGGGTTTTCTGAAATGACATAGAAATCGCAAAGGTCATTGTCACTCAGGATTTGGTATACCGCCCGACAGCCTTCGCAACAGAATTGTTTGTCGCCAAAATTCAATACGCCATTATCGCATGGCTGATGGCAATGATAGCAAATAGTCGTTTGATTTGATGAGACATCAAAAGTGGCAAGGCTCATGAGTCGCTTGAGTCAGTTTTGGTGGCTTAGCTTTCGTTCGGATGCCGCCATGTCCAGATCGGGCATTCGAGATGGTTCACTACATCTTCGGCAATGCTGCCGGCCATTAAATGATTAAGTCCTCTCCTTCCATGGGTTGACATCGCCACGATATCACCCTTCACCTCATCCACAAAATTTCGAATTCCGTCTTCCTCCGCATAGTCGTTGTACACATTGAGGGTATAATTCTTAAGCATGAACCGCTTTGCAAAGGCGTCCAGTTCTTTGTGGGTCTCCAGGTCCTTCTTGAAATTCGCTGGCGTGTTCACAAAAAGCAGGTGCAGTTTGGCGTTGAAGAAGTCTTGAAGCGCCTTCACCTTCATGGTCAGTTCTTCTTCATCCATTTGAAGCGTTGTAGGGAATACCAGGTTCTTAATCCCGGTGATTTTAGTGGATTTCTTGATAGCCATCACTGGCACCGGAGAACGCCTCACAATCTTCTCGGTGTTGGATCCAACAAAAATCTCCTGAACTCCCGATGCTCCCTTTGTTCCCATCACTACCAGGTCCGCCTTTTTCTCCTCGGTTAACCTCAAGATGGTAGGTGCCATGGGCCCGAACAACACTTGCGTGTTGATTTTTGGTCCCTTGACAGCCCACTTGGCCTTCATTTTATTGAAGTCCTTTTCAGCGCGCTCTTTGGTCTCTCTCAAGAATGCCTCCTCGAAATTAAGGGTGGGCATCAACAAGGTGTCGTGCATCACCGGAATCTCCACTACATGGACCAGGTGAATTTGACCTTTGCTCTTGTTGGCTATTTCGACTGCGAACTTGAAGGCATGCATTGCAGCATCTGAAAAATCGCACGGCACAAGTATGTTTTTCATGGCTAAACGGTTTTTAATAGGCCAGAAATCGAGTCAGTGAATCAGGATTTCTCACTCAAAAGTAGAAGCAGCCGCTGAGAACGATCATGAGGGCCATCAAAAGCGAAGGTGATTTTAGTCAGCCACAAAACGCCTTTAATCGGTAAGAAATAGCGTAATTGGACGTAATATTCACATCAAAATACCTGGTAATTGTGGGCACATTTGAATTCTGGCGAAAATGGTTGCTTTGGGCAAACTACATGACGATGGGAGTCGGCCTGGTTGTTGCCCTTGCAGGGAACAGCATCTTCCTGGATCCGCACAATCAAGCCACCTCCCGGTTATTCTTTGGGGGCAACAGCATTGAAGGCGACATGCTTCTTTTTAAGAATTGGCTTTTTGGAATTATTGGCGCCACGATTGTCGGCTTTCACTTGATCATGATCTTCATTATTCAATACCCATTCAAGAAAAAAGAACGATGGGCCCATCAAGCGCTAACTGCGGGCTTGCTAAGCTGGTTCATCCTCGACTCATCGATATCCGCGTACTACGCAGCGTACTACAACATCTACCTGATTAACCTGGTTGCGTTGATCCTCATTGGTGTCCCGTTGGCAACCACGTATCAATATTTCAGACGTGCCAATTAGACCTTTGCAAAAGACTGTTTTAACGTTCGCCTCGCCAAAATCACAGACACCACTGTAAGTAATCCACCAAGAATCATCGGTGCTCCGGGCAGGTACAGTGGCGTTTCCGTATTGGTGAAAAAGTAAAAAACACTTGTCATCAGCGGTGGTCCAACGATGGAGGTAACGCTGACCAGGCTCGTGAGCGCCCCCTGAAGCTCACCTTGCTCGTTTGACGGCACTTGGTTCGACATGATGCCTTGAAGAGCCGGCCCGGCAATTGCACCCAGACAATAAGGTATGGTGATGGCAAACATCATCCAGGTTTCTGTTGCAGAGGCATAAAGAAAATACCCGGTAGAATACAGGGCCAGCCCCACATAAACACTCCGTTCCTGTCCCAGCCAAGGGATGATCACGCGGATGAGTCCGCCCTGCACGATGGCAATTACAATACCCACCACGGTAAGCGAAATTCCAATCATGCGTTCATCCCAATGAAACTTCTCGATGGTGTAGTAGGCCCAGTTGGTTTGCACGGCATGTGCGGATATGTACACCAACACCAGTGAGGCAACCAAGCCCATGATCACCGGAAATCTTTTCAGGTTCTTGAGCGATCCGACCGGATTGGCACGTTTCCACTCAAACGATCTTCGGTTTTCTAACGGCAACGACTCCGGCAAAATGAAAAATCCGTAGAGCCAGTTGAGCAGCGTCAGAATCGCTGAAGCGATGAATGGCACGCGGGAACCCAGGGGCCCGAGCAAACCGCCAATCAGCGGACCAATGATAAACCCTAGTCCAAAGGCTGCGCCAATGAGGCCAAAGTTCTGCGCACGCTTTTCGGGTGTGCTGATATCGGCAATGTAGGCCGAGGCGGTGGTGAAGCTTGCGCCCATCATGCCAGCGATGAAACGCCCCAGGAACAACCAACCAATGGTAGGTGCCACAGACAACAAGAGGTAGTCGATCCCAAAACCAAAGAGGGCCGCCAACAATACGGGCCTTCTTCCAAAACGATCACTGAGGTTTCCGACAATGGGCGCACACAAAAACTGCATGAGAGCGTAAACAAAAATCAACCACCCTCCGATGCTGGAGGCCTCGCTCAAAGAGGCACCGGTCAGCTCCGTGATCAGCTTAGGCATAACCGGTATAATGATGCCCAAGCCCGTTACATCGATGAGCAACGTAACAAAGATGAAGCCCAGTGCCGCCTTCCTGTTTTTCATAGGCTTAATTTTCGATCATCAGGGAAAAAAGTTGAGACCGATCCGCCAAATTAGATAATTTCGCTATGGCGCCTAAATGCTGGTTGACAGATTATCGATATGGAAGAGTTGAGAGTACTGGTTGTTGAAGATGAACCAAAAGTTGCCCAATTCGTGATGGAGGGCCTTCAAGAACAAGGTTGTATTGTAGATGTAGCCTATGACGGACCTATGGGAGAAAAGCTGGCTTTGTCGAAGGAATACGATATCGCGTTGCTCGATGTAATCATTCCGGGCTTTAACGGGATTGAACTATGCAGCCGCATCAAGAAACACAAACCCCAAGTTCCAGTTCTCATGCTAACAGCCCTTGGAACCACCGATGACAAAGTGCTGGGATTTGAATCTGGTGCAGACGACTACCTGGTAAAACCCTTTGAATTCAAAGAGCTGGTTGTCCGCATTAAGGCGCTCACCAGGCGGTCGCTACCAAAACCCGAACTCAAAAACGTGTTAAGGGTCGCTGACCTGGACCTAGACCTTGACAAGAAAGTTGCCGTACGCGCTGGCAAAGTCATCGAACTTACCGCCAAAGAGTATGCGCTGTTGGAATACTTCATGCGCAACAAGGGCAGAGTTCTTTCGCGGGTTGATATTTCCGAAAAAGTGTGGGACATCAACTTCGATACCGGAACCAATGTGGTGGACGTTTACGTAAACATTTTACGAAAGAAAATCGACAAGGATTTTTCATCTAAGCTTCTGCATACCCGCGTAGGGCTAGGATATATGCTGAGCGATGAACCCAAATGAATCTAAGAACAAGGATCACGCTTCTGTTCATCATCATCGTGGGGCTGATCATTACCCTGGCCTCCATCGCGATCTATTTCTTTTCAGCGGACTACCGCGAAGATGACTTTTATAACAGGCTAAGCTCAAAAGGCACCAACACAGCAAAGTTGTTGATTGAAGTAGAAGAGGTTGACGTAGACTTGCTGAGACGGATCGATCGTGATAATCCCATCCGGTTGCCGCGTGAAATCGTCTCAATATATAACTACCGCAACGATCTGCTTTACAGTACCGATGACGACAATGTTTTCAGCACTTCGTCAGATTTGCTCGACCTAATTCGGCTGCAAGGAACCATCCGGTATACCCACGATGATTTTGAAGTGCTTGGGTTTCTTTACTCCGATGAATTCGACCGGTTCGTAGTACTCATTGGCGCGGTAGATATCTATGGCAAAGGCAAACTCAAGAACCTTCGCGTTGTACTTATGTCAGTGCTTGGCATCAGTATTCTCGTTGTGTCACTATCAGCGTGGATATTCGCGGGCCGGGTACTTCGACCTATTTCTAAAGTCATAGACAGGGTGAATGAGATTTCAATCACCAGCCTTGACAAACGTGTGGAAGAAGGTCGAAATCGGGACGAACTCAACAAACTCGCCCGCACCTTCAACGAAATGCTTGACCGCCTCGAAGGCGCATTTTTAATTCAAAAGAACTTTATCGCCAACGCATCGCACGAATTGCGAACGCCACTCACGGCTGTCACTGGCCAATTGGAGGTATTGCTTCTGAATCCGAGAACGCAGGAAGAATACCAGGCGGCAACGAAGTCGGTGCTGGAAGATATTAAGAGCCTGAATTCCCTGGCCAACCGCCTGTTGTTATTGGCACAAGCCAGCTCAGAAAATGCGGCAGCCAAATCGCAACCGCAACGAATCGATGAACTCATTTGGCAAGTGAGAGACGAGTTGATCAAGCGACACCCAAACTATGAGATATTGATTCAATTGGACACATCCATTGACGATGAAGCCAAATTGATCGTTTTGGGGGACGAACACCTGCTGAAAACGGCCATTGGCAACCTGATAGACAATGGGTGCAAATTTTCTCCAAACCATACGGTAGAAGTGACGTTGAGCGCTGATCAGGAGTTTCTCACACTTTCGTTTACCGACCAGGGCATTGGAATCGAACCCGAGGACCTGGCATTAATTTTTGAACCTTTTCATCGGGGAAAAAATGCCGCCAAGGTCAAGGGCCACGGTATTGGCCTAAGCCTGGTTGATTCAATTGTGAGATCGCATGGGGGCGAAGTAAAGGTGGATTCACAACCGCAAAAAGGCACCACCTTCCAGATTCAATTCCGCCTTTCAGCCTGAAGAGTCGGCTGCGCGGAACATTTAATGGCATTTTAATTCCCTGTTAACGGGGCTCTTATCCCCGGGCCGTTCATTTGACAAAAAAACAACACAATGAACAAGTTCAAAATGAACGCCAAAGTAGCCGCTGCAACAGTAACCGTGCTACTTTTCTTATCGCTCACCGGGCTGGTGATCATGAATGGAAACAACAACGCACTGAGTGACAACCTCAATAACCAGAAGTTGAAGTCGGAGCGCTTGCTTTCTGAGAAGTTGTTGCTCGACAAGGAAATTGCAGGGCTTAAGGAATCGATTACCTCACTGACTGGAAAGAATGCCGAGCTCGACAAGGTATTGGCCAATGCATCTGCGAAGGTCGAGAAAAAAGAGCAAGAGGTGGCCAGACTCAAAAAAGAAAATGCTTCACTGAAGCAGTTTCAAAAGCAATATGCAGATCTGGTTAAGATTAAAGAAGACCTGGATAGACAGTTAACTTCCCTTTCATCGTCTATTCAGAGTTTGACGATGGAAAAAGATGCCCTCAATCGGACGATCGCAGACTTGACACTGAAAAACAAAAGTCTGGCAGATGAATTGAATAGCATGCAGTTGGCCATGTTGGACGACATTCGTATTGACGCCATCAAGAAAAATAAAATGACTACCGTGGCTGCACGCAAGACCAGAAAGCTTGAAATGAACTTTATCGTACCGGCCAATAAGTTCAGTGATAACCTGCAATTCCGAATCATCGATCCGAAGGGGGCGCAATTAACTTCTAATGACGGCACTGTGACTTACTCCGTTTCAGAAGATAACCCAGTGTATACTGCTTCACTTTCGAATGATCAGATGTACTTCAGCCAGTCCAGGCAAATCAAATTAGAGTACGTACCCAAGAATAAATTGAAACCAGGGATCTACAAGATTGAAGTCCTTAATGCAGAAAACGCATACATGGGAAGTCTTCAGGTAAAGTTGAGATAAAACTAAAAGACGGGTTTAGATTTAGTCGAAATTTACCGGCTCCGGGTTTCCACCCGGGGCTTATTTTTTGATGACCTCCACCGATGTGGCTGATTGATTTTCCGGGCTCAGCGCCTGCATCATCTGTCCTTCAAACTCCCTTTTGTATAAAAGTGTGGCCTCACACCATTCGCCAAACACAGGATTGATGATTTCTATTCCAAAATCATTTACGATTTTCATCACGGCAGATGTATCAGCATAGGCATACTTGATGTGAATGCTCTCCGTGACAAACTTCAGCTGAATTTCTGTGTGACTCAACGCATCTTCCGCGGCTTGTTTGTAGGCGCCTACAAGGCCTCCCACACCCAACTTGGTTCCACCGAAATACCTAACCACCACCACCAACACATTTGTCAGGCCCTTTGACCTGATTTGGCCCAAAATCGGATCACCGGCAGAGTGCCTCGGCTCGCCATCGTCATGGCTCTTGTGTTGTCCTTTGTCGGCCCCAAGGATCCACGCGTAACAATGGTGGCTCGCATCATGATAAACTCTCCGCAACTCCTGGAGTTTCGTTTGCACATCGGCAAGGGACGTGACTGGAAAGGCGAAAGAGAGGAATTTGCTCCCCTTTTCCTTATAGCTGCCCTGACTGGCCCTGGCAATCGAGTGAAAACGAAAAACGGAATCCATGCAACGCGAAAGGCGATTTTTGCGTCTAAATAACGAGAACTCCGGATTGCATGCAACCTGTGCTGGGTTGCCGAGTCTTTAACCGTCTTAGAAAAAGAAAAATCAAAAGTATGAAGAAGGTATTTACATCCATGACCCTGGCATTGTTAACCACGATGAGTTGGTCGCAAAAGCGTGAAGTCCGCGACTTGTCAAGTTTTACCCAGGTGTCATTTGGGGTTTCTGGCAAACTCTACCTGCGGCAAGGAAACGAACAAAGAGTGGAAATTGAAGCCGATGACGAAACCATGGAAAGGATCGAGTTTGAAGTGCGGGGTGATCGGTTGCTTATTCGTTCAGACAACCAATGGTCAGATTGGTGGAGTTGGAAGAATGACCCGAGAATAACTGTCTACATCACCATGCGCGATATTGAAGGCTTGTCCGTCAGCGGGTCTGGTGATTTAGTGGCGGAAACGCCTGTTAATGCACGAGATCTGGACCTCAGCGTGAGCGGAAGCGGTTACCTGGAGGCAGAGATTGTTGCCAGCGGCAATGTGGAAGCCGATGTTTCCGGCTCGGGAGACATGAAATTGAAGGGTAAGTGCGGCAATATCGAAAGTGACATCAGCGGTTCTGGCAACGTGTATTTCACTGGACAAATTTCGGGCGAAGGGAAATTCGACCTCACGGGTTCAGGCAAGCTTCAGGCATCTGGTTCGGCCCAAAGTGTGAAGGCGTGGATTAGCGGATCAGGAAGAGTGAGCGCAGCCGATTTGGAAGCTGACCGGTGCGATGTACGCATCTCCGGCTCCGGCAGTGTTCAAATCAATGTGAAACGGGAACTTAATGCAAATATTTCGGGAAGTGGTTCGGTCTCCTATCGGGGGAATCCAAGTCATGTGAACAGCAACTCCTCAGGATCAGGCAAGGTGCGGAAAATGTAAGAACACTGATTTTTTAGACAGAGAAGCCGTTTCAAACCGAAGCGGCTTTTTTGTGTTCCAACAATCCGGCAATGATCAACCCTTGAGCGGGGATGTAGGTGAGCATAATCCACAAAGAGGCATGATCGATTTCTGAATAGAATTTATTGAGCGCGATGAATGAGTCAGAAACCATAAAAAGGACGGCACCAAGCATCACCATCCAAAAACTCTTTGAAACCGTTTTTCCAAAACGGAAGATTGATTCCGCCACCATCATCATCAATACAGCCGCGTAGAGCACCACCGGCAAGGTAAATTCGCCAAGGTTGGGATAAAGCACCACCACCAGCCCAGTTCCAGCCAGAAAGACAGGCAGGGCAAACCTCACCTTTTGGGTAGTGAGCAATCCGGGTGCAGCATTCTGGCAGTGTTGCCTGTAGCTTATCATGTAAGAGATGTGTGCGACCAGGAAGGCCGCCAGCCCGAGCATGAAGAAAAGAGAAACGTGCTGATTCAGAAGGAGCAGGTCTCCCAACCAGGAAAAACCCAATGCTGCCCATGTCCACCGATTGCTTTCAGTTTTAAGGCGATGAGTGCTCCAACCATAGTGAATCGCGAGCGAAATCATAATCAGGGGCTTCATGACGAGGTGCACGGCAGGCCATTCCCATTGCAGGGCCATCAAGTCGATGACGCCAACAAGAAGGAAAACAACAAGGGTGGTTTTCTTCATCACAATGCTAATGCGAAACGTAGCTGCGCCTTCTCCTGAACACGAGGTAAATGAATGCCGTTAGCGTCAGAAAAGCGCAAAGCGCAAAGGTGATAAAGAAACGATTGGAATCATTATCATAAATCCAGGCTGAGGTGATGGCTCCCAATCCAATTCCCAATTCCATAAATATGTAAAGAGATGCCACTCCTTTGCCTTTGTGATTCACGTCAGTCAAGTCCGTTGCCCAGGCCAGCAGCACCGGTGAGGTGATGCCATAGGCGAGGCCATAAAGACTCATCCCAATGATCAATGGCCACCGGCTCTCGGCCATGCCAATGATGAGCAGGGCGATGATAATGAAAAAAGTTGACACCCGAAGCACGGCAACCCTTCCGTATTGGTCAGACGCCCGGCCTCCGATGAAACGCACAAGCAACGTGGCTATCGTAAAGTATGTAAACAAGAGACCCTTGTTGTTGATTCCGACATGCTCGCCAAAATCGGGCATCAGGGTGTAAACCGCTCCAAATGCAAACACGCACAATAGCATGATGAAACACGGTACCAACACCTTGCGGTCAATAATTTCATGACGGTTTATCTTAAGCATGGCAGGATTGAATCGCTGCCTGGTTGGAAGCGTCTCTTTGATGCCAGCCAAAATCAGGATGGAAAGCAATCCAAAGATGGACGAACAGTAAAAGGTGGCATTCACAGAGAATTGGTGAGCCAACAAGCCGCCAATGGCCGGGCCGCCCGCCATGCCCAGCGAACCGGCCGTTCCCAAAAAACCCATCGCCTCGCCTCTCTTGTGTGGCGGAACAATGTCGGATAAAAACGCGGTTTGTCCGGTAGGCGTAAAGCCGGTCGAAAACCCGTGAACGAGCCGCAATAGGAAAAACCCATAGATGCCCGTGAGCAGCGGATAGACGAGGCTGCACAGAAAACACACCGTGGATCCAACCATCATCACGGGTACCCGGCCAATACGGTCAGACAACTTGCCACTGAAAGGCCGGGAGACCATGGCGGTAAGTGTAAACAAAGAAATGATCAGCCCTTTGTAGTCCGCACCCCCCAGCGATGAGAGGTAGGCGGGCAACTCGGGAATAATCATGTTGAAGCTCGCGAAAAAGAGCAGAGAGCTTACGCACACTAACCAGAATTGCCGGGTGTAAATGCTGACGGCAGCAGCCGGTCCGCTCATGCTTTCTTTTCCACTTCTTGCGAGCCCAGCAAAAACGCCTTGATGAAGTCATCAAGGTCTCCATCCAAAACGCCCTGGGCATCGTGACTTTCCACACCTGTACGGGCATCCTTTACCAACTTGTAGGGATGTAAGACATAATTACGAATCTGCGATCCGAAATCAATCTTCATTTTTCCGGCTTCAATCTTCTCCCGCTCGCTATTGCGCTTCTCCATCTCGAGCTGATACAGACGGGACTTCAACATTTGCATCGCCTTCTCCCGATTGGCATGCTGCGAACGCTCCACTTGGCACGTGATCACAATTCCTGTCGGCTTGTGCGTAAGCTGCACTTTGGTCTCCACCTTATTTACATTTTGACCACCGGCCCCGCCAGACCTGGACGTTTGCACTTCGATGTCGGCTGGATTGATGTCGATGTTGATCGTTTCGTCAACAACTGGGTAGACGAATACCGATGCAAAAGAGGTGTGCCGTCTTTGGTTTGCATCATAGGGCGAAATCCGGACGAGGCGATGGACGCCTATTTCCGATTTGAGCTTGCCATAAGCAAAAGGGCCATCAATTTCGAGCGTGGCAGATTTGATGCCAGCCACCTCACCCGCCTGATAGTTAACCTGGCTAACCTGGTAGCCGCTTTGTTCGCCCCACATGATGTACATGCGATTGAGCATATCGGCCCAGTCCATGCTTTCCGTGCCGCCAGCACCGGGATTGATCTCGATCATGGCGCTGAGTTGATCTTCTTCCTTGTTCAGCATGCGCTTGAACTCTAACTCTTCAACGGCCTTAAATGCCTTTGCATAGTCCCTGTCGAGCTCCTCCTCCGAAACCTCGCCTGCCTCGTGGAATTCATCCAACACCTCAAGATCCTCGACAAGTTTGCTCACCTTTTCAAAGGCATCGGTCCACAGCTTCTTCGACCGAATGGTTCGCATGAGCGTTTCCGCTTCCTTAGGCTTGTTCCAGAAATCAGGTTGGTGGGTAATTAATTCTTCGTCTTTAATCTCAGCGATCCTTCGATCGTAGTCAAAGATACCTCCTCAAGGCCGCGACACGAGCCTTCAAGTCTTTCAACTGTTCTTTAGTCATCGTAAAAAAATTTGGGCAAAGATAGCAATTAAACAAAAAGCCGATGCCTTGCGTGTCTGGCGTTCCCCCTCGATCAGAACTTATGAACCCAGCCAAAGGCATCGTCACGGATGCCTCTCTTGATTTCATCCAGCTCGCGCAACACCCGGTTCGAAAACTTCCGCTCGCCCACTGGCGGCAGGTAATAATCCTCACCTTCATGGCCTATCAACTCAATGTGGGCAATGGTAGCGGCAGTGCCTGCTCCGAAAGCTTCCTTCACAATGCCTTTCTTCAGGCCATCAATCAGCTCATCAACAGAAATCCTGCGCTCCTCTACTTTCATACCCCAGTGACGCGCCAAATGCAATACGCTATCCCGGGTGATACCGCGCAAAATCGAATCGCCCAAAGCAGGTGTTACCAGTGTGTCTCCGATCATGAACATGACGTTCATGGTGCCAGATTCTTCGATATACTTGTGTTCCTTCGCATCAGTCCAAATCAACTGGTGATAACCCTGGTCCTGCGCGAGCTTTGCAGGGTACAACGCACCCCCATAATTTCCTCCTGCTTTTGCAAATCCAGTCCCTCCTTCCGCTGCGCGCGTGTAATGGGTTTCGATTCGCACTTTCACTGGCGTGGAATAGTACGCACCCACCGGAGAAGTGATGATCATGAACGTAAAATCCTCTGACGGCCGGATGCCGATGTATTCATCCGCAGAAAAAAGAAATGGCCGGATATAAAGAGAGCTTCCTGTGGTTGTAGGAATCCAGGAGCGGTCCAGGTCTATCAGCGTGCGCATGCCTTCCATGAACACTTCTTCAGGAATCTGCGGCATGCACATTCTCTTGGCCGATAAATTCATCCGTTTCCAATTGTCGAGGGGACGAAAAACCAGGGCCTGGCCACCCTCATTCTTGTAGCCCTTCAGTCCTTCAAAAATGGATTGGCCGTAGTGAATGGCCGGTGTGGCAGGACTAACTGACATATATCCATATGGCACAATCCTGGAATTCTTCCATTCGCCCTTCCGATAGTCGGCCATAAACATGTGGTCGGAATAAACCTTTCCAAACTGAATGTTCTTGAAGTCGATCTCGGGTAGCCTGCTTTTGGCAGTCTTTTGAATGGAGATTTTAAGGGTATCTACCATGTGACGATAGGTTTTAAGTGGGAAATCAGAGCGCTGCAAAGATAATCATAATGACCCAAGTTACCCTAACGATTGTTAGGAAATTAGGTTCCACTCGAAGCGGTTGGCGGATTACATTCTTGGCTTCCAGGGTGCTTCCGAAACACCCAAGTCATGCGCCATCTTCCGGCACAACACAAAAAGGTGATCAGAAAGTCGGTTAAGGTATTTGATGGCCAAGGGGTTTACTGGCTCAGCCTGGTGAAGTGCGATCACGCGCCTTTCCGCTCTGCGACACACCGTGCGGGCCACATGTCCAAACGAGACAGACGGATGGCCTCCTGGTAACACAAACGACTTCATCAGGGGAAGCTGCTGCTCCATTTGATCAATGTCTTTTTCCAGAAATGCGATGTCGTCTTCCTGAATGCCTGGCACCTTTACTTTGGTATTGCCGGGTTCTGTAGCCAATATGGAACCGATTGTAAAAAGCCGGTCTTGAATTTCCAACAAAACTTCTCTGCGAGCCTCATTGACAGGCTGATCGCGCAGCAAGCCAATGTTGGCATTCAACTCATCGATGGTGCCGTAGGCTTCAATTCGCAGTTCAGATTTGGAAACACGTTTTCCGCCAAACAGAGACGTACTGCCCTCATCGCCTGTGCGCGTGTAAATCTTCATAAAACAAAAATACGGATTTAGCCGTGGTATTAACCGGCTACCTGGGCCGCACTGCGCGTGATGTTCTCATTTTTGTGATCCCACTCTACCAAACCGTCCTTAAGCCTGACAATGCGGTGCGCATAATGGGCGATGTCATCCTCGTGTGTGACCATGATGATGGTGTTGCCCTTATCGTGCAACTCCTGGAACAGGTTCATGATATCGTAAGATGTCTTGGAGTCGAGGTTACCCGTGGGTTCGTCAGCCAGGATGATGGAGGGACGATTAACGAGGGCCCGTGCAATGGCTACACGCTGGCGTTGACCACCCGAAAGTTCATTGGGCTTGTGATGATAGCGATCCGCGAGACTCACGCTTTCAAGCGCGTCCATGGCCATTTCCTCTCTTTCGGACTTTCCATAGCCGGCATAAATCAATGGAAGGGCCACATTTTCGAGCGCAGTGGCCCTCGGTAGCAGGTTAAATGTCTGGAAAACGAAACCAATCTCTTTATTTCTCACCTCTGCCAGGTCATTCTCAGTCATATCGCTCACCAACTGGTTGTTCAACATGTAGGTGCCCCCCGAAGGCGTGTCGAGGCATCCGACAATGTTCATGAGGGTAGACTTTCCAGAGCCAGACGGTCCCATAAAGGCCACGTACTCGCCCCGGTCGATAGAAATCGAGATGTCTTGCAGGGCGTTCACAATGTTGGTACCCATTTTATACATCCTCGAAATATGGTGGGTTTCAATGATTTTGCTCATCCTCTTGCCGGTTGGGTGTTATTACTTAGTGTTCTAACTGGAATAATCGGTGAAAGTTTCAAAATTATGTCGAAAAACCAAGGAAACGAACCGATCCTCATTTTCCTGGACTAGACGCCTCAACCCCACCATTGTTACCGCAACGGCTCAATTTGACTACTTGATTTGGAATGAGCGGGTCTGGTGGTTAAATGTCGATAAGTCGTACACCCGTTCTGTAAATTCCATTTGGCCCCTGCGGTCTACCAGTAGCACGGTAGACGACCTGGAACCATAGTTGGGTGTTTTGATAAACATCGATGATAACGCCCGTTCTCTTTCCAGTCCAATCCCCGTATCGGGCAGGTAGTTATCAGATGCTCGTTCTTCGTCATACATCATATCCAGTAGTTGGCTTGCCTCCAGCGCAGGTGATTGGATCAGTTCGGCAAATTTCTTTTTTCCCTTCTCCACCTTGGGCCAGGGTGTGTCCAGCAGGTGATTACTCAGTCCATAAATACCGCCCTGAAGTTTCCTGATCTTGCTGTCGTAGTTTGAATAGTACCTCAAGTTGTCCATTTCTCCCACAATCAAGTTGAAGCCATTGTATTGATGTGCCTTTTCAATGAGGTTTTTGAGATAGCTGTCGGGTGCGTCCGTTCCGCTGAGAAAATCAGAAACCAAATGACCGCGGGAAGGAGCCTTCGGATCGATATTCTTTGGGTCGCGGTAGTTGGTAACCAGGCTAATGCGCCCTGACCGACTGATGCCCATCCAGGTGCCACCCGCTTCAAGATCTCTGCCCGCAAGAATATCGGGTTGATCCTGCCAAAAAGATGCGGGTGCAGTCTTTCTTTGATAAAACTCATCACGGTTTGCCGCGATAACGACTTTGTATTTAGGGTGGTTGTTAACGCTGAGAAAGATCAAACACATAATTGGAGCTAACAATCTTGATTCGGGCCCGGTTCCTGGGTTTCGACACCCGGCTAATCAAACAACTCGAGCTGCGAAGGTAACAACTGAAAACTTTTTCGGTGAAAGGGTGTAATTCCCAACTGCCTGATTCCTTCGCGGTGTTCGTCCGTTGGGTAACCCACATTGGTCTCCCATCCATAGCCAGGGTATGCTTGGGCCAATGAGGCCATCAGTTCATCTCGGTGCACCTTGGCCAAAACAGATGCAGCTGCAATACTTAAATACGTTGCGTCACCTTTTATGATACATTCAAACGGAAGTTCATTGTACGGCTGAAATCGATTACCGTCCACCAATATCATATCGGGTTTTACCGCCAACTGATCAAGCGCCAAATGCATGGCCTTGAATGAAGCTTTGAGAATATTGATCTTGTCAATTTCGTTGTTATCTACTTCAGAAACTGCCCAGGCCAACGCATCCTTTTTGATGTCATATTGCAATTGCAGACGCTCTTCCCGGGTTAGTTGCTTTGAATCATTCAGTAACTCGTGTTGATAGTCTTTCGGCAAGATCACCGCTGCCGCAACTACTGGACCCGCCAGGCAACCACGCCCTACTTCATCGCATCCGGCTTCGACAAGATCAATCGTGTGGGCAGACTTAAGCATCGTGCAAAATAAATAACTTTGATGACTATGGCGGAGAGATGCTGGTTACTGGCTGCTGGCTACCGGCAGAAAGACCGAAAGGTCTGCCCTATTACGATTATTTTGCAGCTGAAATAATTGCTTTCATGAGCTACAAGAATTTGGACGTTTGGAGGCTTGCACGTGAGCTGACGATTGAGGTGCATAAAATGACGCTTGAGTTGCCTGCATTTGAGAATTTTGAGGAGGGCAGACAAATGCGGAGATCCATCAAGTCGGTGAGATCAAACATTGTTGAAGGCTATGGCAGGAGAATATACAAAGCCGAATATGTGAGATTTATCAACTTCGCTCTTTCATCCAATGATGAGTCGATTGATCACTTAGAAACACTGTTTGAAACTGGTTCTCTGAAAGATCAGGCAACATATGAAGAGTTGCATAAGAAATTCATCACGCTTGAAAGGAAACTCAATAACTTCTTAAAGGCGATTCAAGGCCAACATGAAAAACCAGGTTACATGCGGGAGCCCGATGAGGTTTATCAAAGCGAGTTAACTACCCAGAATCCAGAATCCGGAATCCAGAATCCGAAAACTAAAAACCAGCATCCAGAATCCAGCATCCAGAATCCCGTTAATACCTGGAAAACCCTCTCCACCAAGTTTATCTACGAAAACAAATGGATCAAACTGGATGAACACCGCGTGCTCAATCCTGCCGGGGGAAAAGGCATTTATGGCAAAGTTCACTTCAAAAACCGGGCAATCGGTGTCATTCCCCTGGATGATGATCAGAATACCTGGCTTGTGGGGCAATTTCGGTACACATTAAACCAATGGTCGTGGGAAATCCCTGAAGGTGGAGGCCCCCTGGATCAAGACCCGTTGGATGCAGCCAAGCGTGAGCTGAAAGAAGAAACCGGGTTATCGGCTAACAAGTGGACAGAGATTCTGACCATCCACCTTTCCAATTCTGTGAGTGATGAAGTGGGCCATGTGTTTGTTGCAGAAAACCTTCAGGAAGGCGAGGCCGAGTTGGAAGAAACAGAAGCTGACCTGAAAATCTGGAAGCTCCCTTTGAAACAGGCCATTGACATGGTGATGAGCGGTAAAATCACCGACAGCCTAACCGTGCCGGGCTTTCTTAAATTGGCGCGTCTTAGAAGTATGTAAGCTTGTTCGCGCGTTTTCAAAAATATCGGACCCACGTAAAACCCAGCTGGCAGCTCGCCTATCCAGTCATGCTCAGCCAACTCAGTCACGTGCTGGTGGGAGTTACAGACAGCATCATGGTGGGCCACGTGGGCGCCACATCGCTGGCGGCTGCATCGCTGGGCAACGTAGTATTTAACATCCTTTTGTTGTTTGGTATTGGTGTGTCTTTTGCCATCACCCCTTTGGTTGCCTCTGCCGAAGGCGAGCATGATCCGCATAAGATTGGCGAGGTACTGAAGCACGGATTGGTCATCTGCGTGGTCAATAGTATGATCTTAATCGGAGTGGTATTTGTAGGGAAAAACATTCTCTATCACATCGACCAACCGGTAGAGGTTGTTGACCTCTCCATCCCCTACCTCAGCATCTTGATGTACTCATTGCTGCCTGTGCTGATCTTCCAGGCCTTCAGGCAGTTCACAGACGGCCTCTCAAAAACGAAGGTCTCCATGATCATCATGATGGGGAGCGTGGTTGTAAACGTCTTCCTTAACTACTTGTTTATCTATGGGCATGCCGGCTTTCCAGCCATGGGACTGGTTGGTGCCGGCTGGGCCTCGCTCATATCCAGGATACTCATGGCCCTGGCGATCGTTTTGTACATCTACCACGCGAAACGTTTTCGACCGTACCGTAGCGGATTCTCATTCGGTAATTATTCAAGTAACCTCTTTAAGCAGCTGCTGAACATTGGCCTTCCCGCTGGCCTGCAGTTCATCTTCGAAGTAGCTGCCTTCGACTTCTCCGCCATCATGATGGGATGGTTCGGCACCAACACCCTGGCTGCTCACCAAATTGCCATTAACCTGGCCACCATCAGTTACATGACCACCTCTGGTTTGGCGGCCGCTGCCACCATTCGCGTAAGCAATCAACTTGGTGCCCGGAATATTCCGCTGCTGCGGGAGTTGGCCTTTACCCTGCTCGGCATGGCCCTCTTTGCCATGCTGTTGTGGGGGATTCTGTTCATTGCCGGCAGGCATGTGCTCCCCACCTTTTATGTGGACGACCTGGAGGTGATACGCATCGCGGCACCGCTTCTCTTCGTGGCTGGCTTCTTTCAACTTTCCGATGGTGCGCAGGTGGTTTGTGCAGGTGCCTTGCGAGGGCTCCAGGATGTAAAGATCCCCTCTCTCCTGATATTCATCGCTTACTGGGTAATCGGTTTGCCATTGGGATATTATCTTGGTTTCAAGACTTCGGTGGGTGCCGCTGGTATTTGGATTGGTCTGCTGATTGGCCTCACGGTAACGGCCGTAGCGATGTTTATCCGTTTCCAGATTCTAACCAAGAAATTGCTGGTGCAATTCAACCAACATTAGTATTTTCAATACTCACCTTGCTGTAAACCACAACATGACTCAACATCCTGCCCGACCAGTGCGAGACTCCCAAACCACCATCACCGAATTGATGATCCCCGCCTATGCCAATTTTGGTGGCAAGATTCATGGCGGAATCCTGCTGTCGCTCATGGACAAGGTGGCCTTCGCCTGCGCCTCGAAACACTCTGGCGCCTATTGTGTCACCGTTTCGGTAACAGGTGTGGAGTTTTTGCAGCCTGTGGAAGTGGGTGAGCTGGTCTCCATGCATGCCTCCATAAATTATGTTGGTAACTCATCGATGGTGGTTGGCATCCGGGTAGTGGCCGAAAACGTAAAACGGGGAATCGTGAAACACACGAACTCGTCTTACTTTACCATGGTGGCCAAAGGTGACGATGACAAGCCAACCCGGGTGCCCCGGCTGATCCTGGAAAACGAAGAGGATGTGAAGCGATTCATCGAAGCCCTGAACATGAGAGAAGTGAAGAAAGCGATCGGTGAAAAGCTGGATGATGCCAAATCGAGAATTGAAGTGAAACGCGCACATGAAATTTTAAAAGGCGAAAGGTGCATCATCGCTTATTCCTAACTATTTTACATTCCTGAAATCTCAGCCAACTACCATGAAGATCAAAATCCTTGTTCTGTTATTTTTCTATCCCTTTCTTTTTTTAAGTGCCCAGTATCCGAAAATCTTGTCGCAGCGCGACCAGGCTCGTGTGATTGACGAGTTGCTTGAAGATCGACTGGTTAATCTCCTGCCAGGCTTAATGAAGCGTGAGGGAATTGACATGTGGATTGTCATTTCGCGCGAGTACAACGAAGACCCGGTGATTGAAACGCTCTTGCCAGCTACCTGGATGGCTGCAAGAAGAACTACCATCTTGGTAATGTTCGACAAGGGAAATCAAATGGAATACCTGGCCGTAGCCCGGTATGATGTGGGCAACGTTTTCAAACGCGCCTGGAATCCGGAGGAACAGCCAGACCAATGGGCGCGACTGGGCAAAATCATTGAAGAAAGGAATCCGAAAAAAATCGGAATTAATAAATCGCCCGACTGGGGCCACACCGATGGCTTAACAGCGAATGACTTTGATAATCTCATGCGGGTGCTTCCCAAAAAATTGCAGGGCAATGTGGTTTCAGCTCAGAAGCTGGCGGTGGCCTGGCTGGAAACCCGCAGTGACAAAGAGATGGTCATCTACCCGCAGATTTGTCGCATCGCACATCAAATCATTGCCGAAGGATTTTCTGACAAAGTGATTCAACCGGGTGTCACCACCACCGAAGATGTGGTATGGTGGTATCGCGAACGCATCAAGGAATTAAAATTAGACACCTGGTTTCATCCCAGCGTGTCGGTGCAGCGCAATGTGCCCGATGCCGAACTGAGCAAACTCCCTCAACCCGTGGTCATACTCCCGGGCGATCTCCTGCATGTGGATTTCGGCATCACCTACTTGAGGCTGAATACCGACACACAAGAACATGCGTACGTGCTGAAGCCAGGTGAAACCGATGTTCCCGGCTATCTCCAGGCCGCGTTTAAGAAAGGCAATCGCCTTCAGGACATCTTCACCAACAACTTCAAGGAGGGCAAAACCGGCAACCAGGTGCTGGCTGAATCAAGAGCCCAAGCGATCGCAGAGGGAATCACGCCATCCATCTACACCCACCCCATTGGCTATCACGGACACGCGGCTGGCACTACCTTGGGCATGTGGGACATGCAAGGTGGTGTACCCGGCACAGGCGATTACCCATTGCACCTCAACACGGCCTACTCCATTGAATTGAATTGCACCGTCCGCGTTAACGAATGGAACAAGGACGTGAGAATTGCCCTGGAGGAGGATGCCTACTTTGATAAATCGGGCGTTTGGTACATCGATGGAAGACAAACCGACATCATCGCGATTCCCAAACCCCAGCCCCATGTGAAATGATGCGCCCTGCATCCTGGGTCGACCGGCATGAGATGACATCCACTGAAAAGTGGGCTAGACAAATCTATACCTATTATGGTATGCTGGTGTTCGGCTTGCTGTTTGTCCTTTTCTTTTTTCCCCTTCTCTTTCCGATCGTTTTCAAGTCGCAGTACAAGTGGGTAGGTATCCTCAATCGATGGTGGGCGCGATGTCTGTTCTTTTTCCTTGGCATCCCCACCAAAGTAGCGTACCGGGCACCACTTGATCCAAAAAAACAATACGTGTTTGCCCCCAATCACTTTTCGTTCATCGACATTCCCACCATGGGACTCACGAAACACAATTCCATTTTCGTTGGCAAGAGTGAGATGGAAACGGTGCCGCTATTTGGGTGGATGTACCGGAATCTGCACATCACGGTGGACCGCACCAAACTCAAAAGCATGTACAATACGCTGCTTGCGTCCATTAAAGCCCTTGATGAAGGAAAGAGTTTGATCATTTTCCCGGAGGGAGGTATATATACGGACGCACCTCCCCAGATGGTAAAATTCCGGGATGGCGCCTTTCGGGCCGCGATCGAAAGACAAGTGGCCATCGTGCCGGTGACCATTCCCCACAATTGGATAATTTTGCCGGTGAATCCCATGCTTCTGTATTGGAAGCCCATGAAGTTGATTTTTCACGAACCGATTTCAACTGAGGGCATGACCGTGAAAGATGTGGACAGGCTGAAGGAGCAGGTGTATCAAATCATTGACAAAGAACTGAAAAATGAAAATTGATAGACAAACGCTGGACAAGATCGCACATCTCGCGAGGCTGGAGGTGAAGGAAGCGGATGCCGAACAGATGATGAAAGACATGAGCGAGATGGTGACGTTTGTCGAAAAACTGAACGAGGTTGACACGGAGGGCGTGGAGCCGCTCACTACCATGTCGCATGAAGTGAATGCCTTCCGGGAAGATGTAGTTCAACAAGACCTGTCGAAAGAAGATGCCCTCAAGCAGGCGCCCGATGCCGACAAGGATTTTTTCAGGGTGCCTCGGGTATTGGAATAGCCCCCTGGCTTTAAAATCGGAAATTATAAGTCACTGAAGGAAAGATGGTTCCAAGGATGGAAAGTTTATAGGCATTTACCTGCCTGGATACCAACAGTGCGTAGTCATTTTTGGTACGAAAAAAGACTGAATAAGCATTCTTCCTCGCATATACATTGTAGACTGAAAATGTCCAAGATCCCTTTATGGCTGACTCCCTTTTTGGATTCGGGCCAATCGTAACAGAAAGGTCCAACCTGTGAAAATCAGGTATCTTGTTTTGATTCCTTCCCGTGTAATTGGGAATGTATATTCCATTCACAATATACTTATCCTCCGGGGACGTGTAAGGCCTGCCGGTGCTGTAAACAAAATTTGCGGAATAGCTAATGCGATTGTCTTGCTTGTAGCTAATTGCCAGGCTGAGGTTGTTGGGTTTATTGTAGTTGGCAGGGTACCACTCCCCATTATTTATTTCTTCTTCGGGATATGCCCCATCCACCAAGAGTTGAATCTGAGAGTGAGTGTAACTGAGCCAACCTGTCACAAATCCCCTATTCTTTTTGATGAACAATTCAACTCCATAAGCCCTTCCTTTGCCCTGTAACATTGCTGTCTCAGGTATGGAATTGAGTAATAGGTTTACTCCATCCTTATAATCGGTAATATTATTAATATCCTTGTAGTAAAATTCAAGCGAAGTCTCAAAGGTATTGTCCACGAAATTTCTGAAATATCCTGCAGAGAACTGGTGCACACTTTGCGGGTCTATATACTTTGTACTGAGCTGCCACCGGTCGGAAGGAAGTGCCGCTGTTGTGTTCGACACCTGCTGAATGTATTGATACATCCTGTTGTAACTTGCCTTAAGCGAGCTGGTTGGGTTGATCCTGAATGTGGCGGAAATCCGAGGTTCAAGGCCCGAAAAGGATCGAATCACCTCACCTTTTTCATACAAGATAGTATCAACCACCGATTCTTCTGTTCTGGGAATTCCTTCGGCATATTCATATTTG
Source organism: Cyclobacteriaceae bacterium (assembly GCA_050250195.1). Lineage (GTDB taxonomy): Bacteria > Bacteroidota > Bacteroidia > Cytophagales > Cyclobacteriaceae > ELB16-189. The sequence continues at coordinate 80,985 of JBFWPC010000001.1, forward strand.
GCTGCACGGCCCAAGGCAAACCACCTTGAGAACCTTGTGCCGAGCTGGATAGAAAACTTATCGCTGACTTCCCAGTGGTCGCTTGCGTAAATGCCTGCCTCAACACCACTCTCCTCCGGTATTTCAAAAAAGTTCACATTGGATGACGGATGTGCTGGTCGCAGAGTACCAGGCTTTGTTCTATAATAAGAAGCGGAAAGACCAAAATTAATGTCATGATTTGGTGACAGCATCCAATCAAAATCTTCGGTAAGATTTTGATATTGAATTTTCGATTTAAGTGCGAATGCATTGGATGAGTCGGGTGAGGAAATTGCAGGCTCATAAATGGACTGAACTACACTTGTACGAAGGAAGGTCTTTTCACCAAACTGCCTGTACCAAGATAATGATGCATTCAAGGTTTTCCAATTGAATTTCGAGGAAGCAGCATTGATCTCAATATTGGACAGCGAATCGCCTGAAAGTTTGAAGTTGTCATTGGATGCGTAGCCACTAAACTCCAAACGGCTTTTATCCGAGAACTCGTATTCCCACTTAGTAGTTAGATCAAAAAAATTTGCCTTCGCCTTCTTGATCGTTTCGTTTGGGGAAATCCTAAATAAATAGTCCGGATAAGAAACTCTGCCAGCAATGGTGAAAGCTGCCCTATTGGGAACAATCGGACCTTCAACCGCAACTCTGCTGGCAACAAGGCCTATGCCTCCGGTTACCGACCAACTCTCCTGGTTGGGGTTTCTCAGCTTCACATCAAGTACCGAGGAGGATCGTCCTCCGAACCGAGCCGGAACACCTCCCTTGTACAGTGTGGCACTACTGACTACATCAGGATTAAAAACGGAAAAAAAACCAAGCAGATGGCCTGAATTAAAAATGGGTGCGCCATCCAGGAGAATCAGGTTTTGATCTTCATTTCCACCACGAACGTTAAGACCGGTTGTGCCCTCACCAACGTTGGTTACCCCTGGCAAAAGCAAAATGCTTTTTACAATGTCCACTTCACCCATAAAAGCAGGCAACTTGGAAATTGTCTCAACTGCCAATTTGCTGGTTCCCAATTGAGTGCTGGAGATATTGTGATCCGGCCGCTCGCCACTCACCGCCACTTCTTCAAGAATTTTCAACTCTTCGGTTAGGGCTATGTCTATTTGGCGATTCCGGTCCATCGAGATACTCAACGTTCTGCTCTTGTAACCCACATGGCTGACGGATATTAGATATGTTCCTGGCGAGACAAATGCGGTGAACGATCCGAGGGAATCAGTGCTGAAACCTACCCCACCCTCCTTAAATGAAATGTTCGCGCCCATAAGCGGTTGTTTTGATTCCCTGTCAAACACACTTCCTAAAAGGCGGAGATTCTGTGACCGGGCTGCCAGAAATAGGTTGAGAAATGCAAAAAGAAGCAGGTAATATCGTGCGCAACTCACCATCCTCTTGGCTCAATATCGGTTCTGAAGGGGCCTACCTCGCATTGCATACACCCTATCAACTCATTATAAATGGGAGTAGTAATCCCAAAAGGGATTTCTTTAATATAGTCTCTTGGAATATAAATGGATCTTTCAAACTGGGCCGACACACCAAAATATCCAAGTACTTGTTCGCTCCGGTCATTTGTGTTAAAGACATTCCCTCGGATCGTAACTGGAGGTTTGTCAAAAATGCCTCCCGAGTTGTCAATTTGCTCTGAGACTGTCCTCCAAAACTGATAAGCTGACTCTGTCAAGGACCAGAGTCTTATTTGCACGAAATAGGGTTCTTTTGAAGCGTACGGGATTTTTAAGACCGGCAAGCCTGCGATTCTTTTTCCATCGTAAAACCTATCTGAAATCAAGTTGATGCAACTGTAGCATTGCTCAATTGACCAACAGGGACCACAACATTTTGTGGCACGATAGGTACCATACTCAATTTGGGATAAACGGCAATATTGTTCGAACCTGTAATGAGTCCAATCCCATCGGTAGCGGTTTTCTGTGCCAGCTATATCTGTAAAATCCAGAAAAACACTGAACTCACCTCTTAGAAATGTTCCAAATAGCTCTTCATAGGTCGTGTACACAGTGTCAATCGGTGGCACCGGTGCCATCGCTTCGGGCAATGATTCATAGGTTGTACCGTCCGGCAATTTCACATGTAGGACGTAGGTTCTGCCAACCTGGCCCATGAAAGTGGGGTCTGTTAGGTATTCCCCGGCATTGACGTTATTGAGGGGTATCTCATTCCCAAGATCATCGCGAATGGTTACCTCTGCATCAGCTTCAAACCTCAAAAAGATTGTCTCATCATTTACGTAAGGTGTGCTATACCTCAGGGTAACCTTATATGGTCCCGGTTGATTGGTGATCAGGCCATCGACCGTTAGCTTGGGATTATCGGGTGCCAACTTGGGTTCGTAGCCAGAAATACATGACGTTAGAAATGTATAGGTGAGGAACAAACGCCACCAGCTCGAAGCGCGATGACCTGCAATCGGCAATTTAGTACCCCAACTCAAGGGAAGAGAAGACCTCACGAATCTCGAAATCGTTGACAGTTTTTGAACTTACACATTTTCCATTTTGTATCAAAACTAGTAGGGTTTTTGATATAGGTAAGAGTCAAATTTTGCAAACCCAGCTCTATAGATGTCCTTATATTTTCCTTATGAATGGAGCGGAAGGTGTTTTTGAAACGAGATGATCAAAGAAATAGAAACAAGTTAATCCGCTGCGCTACCAATAATGTTACAACAAGCCTTACAACTCCCGATACATGATGTAAGCATCGGTTGGCCCCAACAAAGGATGACGATAGGCGTTCGGGACCTCGCCAAGTATCCGAAAACCAATGCTTTTCCAAAGGCTCACAGCAGGCTCATTCGATTTAATAACAATGTTAAACTGCATGGCCTCGTACCCGAGCCGCTTCGCTTCAGTCAAAGAATACTCGCCCATCATCTTCCCGATCCCCTTTCCTGCAAAGTTCGGGCTCACCATGTACGATGCATTGGCAATATGGGAACCGAAATCAGGTTGATTGGGTCTCAGTGTAAACGTTCCTACCACTGCTCCATTCACCACAGCGACATAAACCACCTTCTCCGGTGCGAGCCAATATTTCAGCATCTTTTCCCTCGAAGAATCCGGATAAAAGACATAAGACCCGACTTTGCCTATCACGTCACGAATAATACTCCATATTTCGCCTTCGTCAGCAGGCGTGGCCACTCGAAATGTGAGATCACCCACTTGAACCTTTTGCAAAGCCGCCACGCTACCCATCATTTGCTACTTGTCACGTTGCCATTTTCGTCCAAGGGGAGGTAGGGATTGTAAGCAATCTCCCACAAATTACCGTCCGGGTCTGCTATGTAGCTGCTGTACCCACCCCAAAAGACCTTCTGCGGCTCCTTGATAATCTGCACACCTTTCCTTCTCAGGTCATCGATGATCGCATCCACTTCCTTTTCGCTTCGTGCGTTGTGAGCAAGGGTCGTGGGGCGATAGGTTGGATCACCAGCCTCCACGGTGGCATCTTCCGCCAGCTTGTCCAATGGATAAAGTGCAAGTTGGATACCGTTCAGCTGAAAGAATACAATGTCGTTTGTGCTGGCCGCTGTTCGGTGCCAGCCAAACTTTTGTTCATAGAAGGCTGTAGAAACCGAGAGGTCCTTCACACCAAGGGTGATTAGGGTAAGGCGTTGTTCCATAACTTGAGCATTGGTGATGCAGGTGAAGATAGGCAAAAACGAAAGTGCATTAATCATTCTCATAAACAATATCCACGCAAACCATCAGTTATCTATCATACTTTCAGCTTTCTTTTTCGACTGCCCCTATGTAGTTTCGGGGCCGTGTTTTCAATCCTCACCTTTTGATGCATTCGATTCAGTTTTGGAAGTCATGGCCAGAAATATACCAGCGCATCGGATGGGTGCTTGCATTCCTCCTATTTGCTGCCATTGGCTCCATGTGGGTGTGGTATGTGCAATCGCCAGCCCCTACGGTTACTTCCTTTCATGCTCAGGAACTTGAAACTCAACCGCTCCCGGTTCATACTTTTCAAAAGGGTCCGTTCGAATTCTCAATCGCAGCTGACAACCAATTGATCTTTGAGCGGGTGCTTGGAGACGACCTGAAACCCAACGTGGTTGCCGGGTACATTTTCGTTACACTGCTGGCCGTGTCCCTGATTTTCCTCGTTACGATTGCCACGCTGTTAAGTCGTTTTTGGTACATCATAAGCATGATATTATTCATTCTGCTGTTGGTCTCTATGCGACTCGAAATTGTGCAACTTTTCGGATCTACCACCAAAGTCTTCCCGATTGTAGTGCTTTCGCTCCTGGTCATGACAAGTTATTTTTTTCATGCGCTCAAGCCCGGCATCTCCTTCCTGGCGCGCATCATCTCTTTCACATCGATCTTTGTGACCACGACCCTATGCATCATTCTATTTTCTGAGACATCACTGCCGATCCTTCAGGTTGCCGCCAACAGTTACATCGCGGCAATGATCCTGACCATACTATTCGTCATCTCTGTTGCGCACGAAATCCTGGCTTCCTTTATCTATGTGGCCAGTCAAAGTGCAAAACAATCCAAAAGCCTGAATCACTTCCTGATCATCAGCGCCATTTACATGGTTAATCTGCTGCTGGCCTATGCCCACAAGATCGATTATATCGACTGGGATTTTTTGTACGTTGATCTAATCTTGCTCATTACGTTGTCAGGCATCCTTGGAATCTGGGGCTTTCGGCTTCGCGAGCCTCAGTACGATCGCATCATCGTGGCCGATCCATTTGGAGTCTACTTTTTCATTGCGATTGCCTCCCTTTCATTTGGCACCATTGGATACCTGGTCGGAACTGCGAACGATGCTGCGTTGCAAACCATACTTGATATCATCCTCTACACGCACATTGGCTTTGGTATCATTTTCCTTACTTACGCCATCTCGAACTTCATTGGCATGCTGGCGGCCAACCAGCCGGTGTACAAAGTATTGTACAAGCCAAATCGAATGCCCTATTTCACCTTCCGGTTTGGAGGCATTGTGGCCACCCTTGCATTTGTCTTTTACAACACGTGGCAGGTACCGGTAAACAATGCCTATGGCGGGTACCACAATGCCAAAGCCGATGTTTATCTCGCAAGTCGAAACAGCAAGCTGGCAGAAGCGTACTATAAGCAGGCCGCGGGCTATGGATTCTTAAATCACCACGCCAACTACGCGTTGGCCAACCTGGAAGAAAAAAAATTCAACGCCTTCGAGGCGAGATCTTATTACGACCGTGCGTCATCACGAAGGCCTACCGAGGAGTCGTACCTCAATCACAGTGATTTGTACGCACGTGGTCTTCAAAACCTCCAGGCGCTTTTCGTGCTGCAAGAGGCGGCACTTCAATTTCCGCACAGTGGCGCGATCCAAAATGCCATGGGATTGGCCTATGCAAAGTTAGATCTCCTGGACTCAGCGTTTTATTTTTTGCAGCAAGCCTCTGACCATTCAGAAACGACAGTGATGGCTGACGCGAATTTTCTGGGGCTGGCAGCCAGGACACAAATTGCCTACGAAGTCGACTCGATTTTACAGCTTGCGCAATCCAACAACCCGGGCATTCAAAGCAATGCGTTGGCATTGGCTAACTTACAAGGCCAGGCACTTGACCTAAATGCGCCCGCCCTTTCCGACACCGTGTTGAATCTCTTTACGGCTTCCAGGTTCAGCAACTACGTTCTCAATCATTTGGGAAACGTGGATCAGGATTGGTTGAACGGACTCGTTGCCCTTGCCGACCTGCCGCACAACAGGAATTTCAGCGAGCCCATTCTTCATGCTTGCGCACTTTCATATTATGCTGAGGGGAAAGTGGGCAAAGCATTCACCCTGCTGAAGCAAGTGACCATTAACGCATCCGAAAAGGGCAGATTCAATAACACCCTGGCGCTATGGTCTTTGGAGCAAAATGCCCCGGAAGTAGCCATCGAGTTTTTACGTTACACCACATTCAGTGATTTCAAAGATGCAGGGCCAACCTCCGCGGTTGCCTTTAGCGAGGCGAGTCGTGACGAAGCGCCTGGGCTTTGGGATAGCCTCAGGCGCCATCACGAAGACACCACTATTCAGCAAATCGCTGCCTCCATGACGCGCGTTCTCTCGATTGGCGCTAACCAGGCCACTGCATTGACTGACGAGGAAAAAGCTCTCTTTTGCAAATATCGGATTGAGACTTTCGACACGGCCACGTTTGTCCGATTGGCTAACAGCATCACTGACTCCAATATTCGTGCGCGGACTTTCGTAGACCGCACCAAAAAATTCCTGGAGCTTGGCCTTTCAAATGCAGCGGTCTCCAGCTATCGCCACATCCGGGGGCTGTCGATAGACCGGGCGTTGTATGAAGAAACTTTTCTGCTGGAACTGCGCGTACTCGCGGCACTCGGAAACCTGCCCTTACTGAAACAACGTATGGATAACTCCCCCATCGCTCTTGAAAATCATAGCAACGAGTGGCTGTACTTTAATGCACGCTTAAACGAAGCCATGGGCGACACCACCAGCGCGGCTTCCCAGTACGAAGAACTCGGACATCGGAATCCATATGATGAAATGGCCGTGATAGCGGCAGCGAGTTTTTTTCGCAGGCACGGAAACGAAACCTTAAAAAGCTATAACATCCTTGCAGATGCCCTGCTCGAAAACCCATTTTCGGTGCGATTGCTCAAGGCCTACGCACTTGAAGCGATGCGAAATGGCTTCGATCAATATGCGTTGAGTGCACTCGAGCGGCTTCAACCACTCCTGCCGCCCCGCGTTGTGTCAGAATTTCTTCGGGAAAACCGACAAGTACTAGCTCCCATACTCGAGGAATAATTTCAGCCCGATCCCAAAGAATCTCTTAGCTTTGCCTGATTAAGCAAGGCTATGAACGCAAAGAAAATTCCGCTCAACGACCTACACGAAAAACTGGGAGCAAAGATGGTATCATTCGCTGGCTACCACATGCCGGTTCGATACTCATCCGACATTGAAGAACACAAAACCGTGCGTGAGGGAGTCGGTGTGTTTGACGTTTCGCACATGGGAGAATTTACCTTGAAGGGTCCAAAAGCATTGGACCTGATCCAACGGGTAACCAGCAATGATGCCAGCAAGCTCATTGATGGGCAAGCCCAGTATTCCTGTCTGCCGAATGAACAAGGTGGCATTGTGGACGACCTCATCGTTTACAAAATGAAGGACAACGATTATATGTTGGTTGTCAATGCAGGCAACATCGACAAAGATTGGAACTGGATTTCAAAGTTCAATACCGGAGGCGTGGACATGAAGAACATCTCTGATGATATTTGTCTCTTTGCAGTACAAGGACCGAAAGCCGTGGCGGTGCTCCAGCGGCTCACCGAAACGGCACTCTCATCGATCCAATACTATCATTTTGCCGTGGGCACCTTTGCTGGCGTGCCGAATGTGGTGATGAGTAACACCGGTTACACGGGAGCAGGAGGCTTTGAAATCTACGTGCATAAGAACCACGCTGAAAAAGTTTGGGACGCCATTTTCGATGCCGGAAAACCCGAGAACATCAAACCCATTGGCCTGGGAGCGAGGGATACCTTGCGGTTGGAAATGGGATTCTGCCTGTATGGCAACGATATCACCGATACCACCTCGCCCCTGGAGGCAGGCCTGGGTTGGATCACAAAGTTTACTAAAGACTTTACCAATGCTGAGAACCTGAGAAAACAGAAAGAGGCTGGAATAAAAAGGAAACTGGTGGGCTTCCGCATGGTGGACAAGGGCATTCCCCGCCACGACTACGAAATCAAAAACAACAAGGGGGAAGTGATTGGTAAAGTGACATCGGGCACGATGTCGCCCATGCTGGGCATTGGAATTGGCCTGGGTTATGTGGATATCGAACACAGCAAGCCTGGCAGTGAAATCTTCATCTCTGTTCGTGATCGCAGCCTGAAGGCAAGCGTTCACAAGACTCCGCTGATTGCAAATTAGTATGCGACTGGCCATCCTACTGCTTTGTTTGAGTTCGTTGTTTGTTGAAGCGCAGTCGCTGGAGGAACTCAACGACCGGGGCGTTCAGTTGATTGACGAAGAACGCTACCAGGAGGCGCTTCAGATATTTGAAAAAATTGTCACGCAGTCACCCGACAACTCATTTTTTCGATACAATCGCGCCATCGCAAACGCCAACCTGAAGAACTATTTCGATGCATTGATCGATTTTCAAATCCTGTTCGAAACGGTCCCAAGTCCTAACTACGCTTTTCAGACGGGAAATATGTACGAACAGCTCGACAGCATGCAACTCGCTCTGGTTTTTTACGACCGAGCCATCGCGCTCGATCAGGAGTCTTTCCTCTATTTTTTTAAGCGAGGCACCGTGCAGCTCAAGCTGATGAACTACCAGGCGGCCCTCCAAGATTTCAACGCATCCATCGAGCTTAACCCGGAATACGACAATGCCTGGCACAACCGCGGGATCGCACAATACAAGCTCGGCCGAAAGGTGCAGGGTTGCGAAGATTGGTGCCAGGCCCTCCTGAAGGGGAAGAAAGTGTCGGCCACCCATCTTGAAAAAAACTGTAAGCGCTATCCGGAACCTTGTGTATTGAAGAAATGAAACGCATTGATGTTTGCTTGAGTCCGGAGCTGATACACCTGTACGACATTGAAGATCGTGTGGTGGTGGTGGTTGACATATTGCGCGCCACCAGTTGCATGGTTACGGCCTTTGCGCATGGGGTAGAGAGCATCACACCTGTTGCAGATCTGGAAGAATGCAGAAAACTGAAGACGAGGGGTTATATTATCTCTGGCGAAAGAAATGGTGAGAAAGTACCGGGATTTGATAAAGGCAACTCCCCTTTCGAATACATGGATGGTGCCATCCGCGGATTAAAGATCGCTTTCACCACCACAAACGGAACTCAGGCCATCGAAAAATCCAAACGGGCGCGGGAAATCATCGTGGGGTCGTTTCTAAACCTATCGGCTGTTACGAGGTACCTGCTCATGAATGACCATGACATTCTCATCGTGTGCGCAGGATGGAAAGGAAAAATAAACCTCGAGGACAGTTTGTTTGCAGGCGCTTTGGTGAATATTCTGCGCAAGCACATCGAACCCGATTGTGATGCCCCCTTAGTGGCGCAGCATCTGTATCTGCAAGCAAAGGATGATATGGTCAAGTTTTTGAGCGGCTCGTCTCATGTGAAACGCTTGAATCGGTTGAACATTCACAAAGACATTGAATTCTGTCTCACTGCAGATCAATATCACGTGATTCCAAGGCTGGAGGGATCAGATCTCAGGCTTCATTAATTGCAGCGGTCATTGTTGTCGACATAGTAGCGGGAGCCGCTCAAGTAAACACCTTTCCCTTTGTTACCTTCACCGTAAAAGAGTTCGTAGCTAGATTGCGATCCATCGGGAGAAGTAAGAACCAGTTTGCCGGAGTTGCCAGTGCCGGTAGCGTGCCATCGCCCTTGATCGCCACTGTGCATCACACCGGTTCCCAGGTTACTAACCGAGCTGTCATCCAACTTGCGAAGGAAGGTACCATCAGCGCATAAGTAAATGAAATCGGTGGAACTGAATCCGTTACTGGTATAGAAATACTTCAGTGCTTTGCCTTTCAAGTAGGTAGCCCACTCTTCGTTGCCAGCGCTTGTAGCCGCGGTAGCGGGTTTCGCAAACCGGAGCGAACTGAACAAACTTCGCAGGGCAGTTTCTCCGGCAGCAAACTTCGAAGGTGTAGCAATCATGATCGCCACCATACCGACACCATGTGATCCTATTTGCACTTGCGCCATCGCCTTCAGCGGTTGAGGACTGCCTGTCACACGGAATTCTGCCGTCAACGTTTGTTCGTCTTGCCAAAGATCGCCAGCCGGAAAAAGCGATAGCCCGTTGCCAAGATCCGTTACCTGCATCATTTCTTTTTTTGATGATTCCAGGTCCATTTCGTCAGCCGAGATCAGGAGCGTTATCTCCTGATCGGTTGAAATCATCACAAGGGTATTAGACCCCTGGGGAAGCACGGCCGTGTGACCGGCTGGCACTTCTAATTGAATTCCCAGCGATTCCACTTTCAACAGCATGCCCGCCTCGTACCGATGACCTTCGGCTATTTCAGTCTGGGCGCTGCTTGTAAAGCATACCGTCAAAATCAACAAGGCCAGCGCACAACCTATTCTACTTAAGTTTTTCATTGGACCGATGCCTGTCGGCATCCCGATTTGTTTTTTTCTCAAAATTCCTTTCAAGTGCTTTGGTTAAATCCACACCTGTTTGGTTGGCCAGGCAAATCAATACCCAAAGCACATCGGCCATTTCGTCTGCAAGGTCTTTACCTTTATCCGACTGTTTTTCCGACTGCTCACCATACCTGCGGGCAACTATTCGTGCCACCTCTCCTACCTCCTCGGTGAGCATGGCCATGTTGGTCAACTCGTTGAAGTAGCGTACGCCATGGACTTTGATCCAGCCATCTACTTTTTCCTGTGCCTCTGCAATTGTCATCTTGTTACTTCTGCTTTTCAAGTTTTTCAAAGGTGATATCCATCACGTCAAATTTTTCCCAGCCCACAAAATCAAAATGCCACCACTCTGACGCATATACCTTAAATCCGTGCTTCTCCATTACTTTTATTAGATAGTCGCGATTTTTGCGGACTTCCTTGTTCTTTATTGGGTAGGTGGGGCTGGCCGCCTCCTCAAAAGAGTCGTAGCCGGTCGGCATCTTCAACTCTTCCCCCGTTTTGCTGTTGACGATGGTAAGATCAAGGGCACATCCGCGGTTGTGTCGCGAACCGCGAAATGGCGATGCCACAAAGGTGGTATCACCATACACTTCATAGAACTTCACCGTAGCCGAATAGGGCCGATACCCATCAAAGATCTTTAACTCATATCCTGATTTTTTCAGCTCGCGCTGAACCTCCGCCAGAGCAGCAGCCACAGGTAGTCGCGCATATGCTTTCGCCAGGTCGTAGATTACATCACCAGTGAAATTGTGGGTGGTTGCGTACCGGATATCCAACTTGATCCCCGGAATGGCTTTCTCCAAATCCACAAGTTCGTAGCTGCCATCTCTTGAAACCTGAGCCTCGTATTCATCCCAGCCAACCGGATTAAGTCCGTATTTGTACTGCGCAAATACTGCACCCGAAATAAGGAAGATGAGCAAAGCGAGAGATAACCTCATGTGTAAACGATTAGGTCTTTGAAGTTATAAAATTTATATCTTAAGCTGCCCAATTTAAGATGAACCTACAACAGATTCGAAACGAAACGCCAGGATGTAAAGAGCGCGTGCATTTTAACAATGCGGGGGCATCGCTCATGCCCACGCCAGTGGTAGACGCGATCCAAAAGCACATTGCGCTGGAAGCCCAGATGGGCGGCTACGAGGCAGCGGAGAAAATGAGTGACGAGGTGGCAGGGTTTTACAGCGCGGCAGCCCGACTGTTAAACTGTAAGGCCTCACAGATTGCCTACACCTCCAGTGCAACAAGTGCGTTTGACCGGGCATTGACGAGCATTCCATTTCAAAAGGGCGACAAAATCTTGTTGGCCAATGAAGACTATGTTTCGAATCAGCTTGCGTTTCTTTCGCTGCAGCGAAGGTTTGGTGTTGAACTGGTCCGGGCGAGAAGTCTGGCCGAAGGTGGAGTTGACGTAAACGACATGGTCAGGCTCATGAAGGCGCATCGTCCCAAGTTGGTTACACTCACGCACGTTCCCACCAACTCTGGCCTCGTGCAACCCGTGGCCGCAGTGGGCAAGCACTGCAAAGAGCTGGGCCTTACTTACCTGGTCGATGCCTGCCAGTCCGTTGGGCAAATGCCCGTGAACGTGCAGGAGCTACATTGCGATTTCCTCAGCGGAACGTTTCGAAAATTTCTTCGCGGGCCGCGTGGGTCTGGATTCCTCTATGTTTCCGACAAAGTGATTGAGAAAGGGTGGGAACCTTTATTTGTTGACATGCGAGGCGCGGACTGGAAAAGTTCGGATCATTATGACCTTCACCCCTCTGCCAGACGCTTTGAGGAGTGGGAAGCCCCCTATGCATTGCTACTTGGCGCCAAGGCCTCCATTGAATATGCGATGAAGCTCGGTCTGGGTAACATTGAAAAAGCCAATCAACAGATTTCCACAAGTGTGCGCCAGTCCCTTGCAGGCTTGGGACTCGAATTACTCGACAAAGGGGCAACGCTTAGCAGCATCATTACCGTTCGGATTCCCGGAAAGGATGCGCACGAAACCTTACATTTTCTTCGGAACAGGCGCGTTAACACCTCCGTATCTGCACGGTCGAGTGCGGTAATTGATTTTGACACAAAGGGTGTCGATTGGGCACTGAGGGTATCGCCACACTACTTCAATACCTCCGAAGAGATTGATATACTGGCCGAGGTTTTGAAAGAATGGATGAAGCGCCCATGAACTTCAGGCAAACTTTATTGGCATTGATTGTGGTTGAGGCAGCCCTGGGTGTATACGCCTGGATGAATTACGGCATCGCGCTGGAGGGCTTGCAAGCCGTTACGCGTTACTCCGGCCGGTTGTCACTGATCCTATTCAGTGTGATCTTCCTATACCAACACAAACCGGAAAACTATCCTTGGCTGTCGCGAAAGCCATATCACATCTTTGCCATCGGCCACGGCATTCACTTAGTTGAATTGCTCTCTTTTGTTATTCTTTCAGGCGCAGCCCTCGTTCCGTATCGAGTGGCCGGTGGCTTTGTTGCCTACGCGCTGATTTTTGCCATGCCGATTCTGTCCGATAGAACTGAGCAGGGAAAATTGGAAGAAAAAAAATATCGAACCCTTCAAACGGTTTATCACTATTATGTATGGTTCATCTTCTTCATGACTTACTTACCCAGGGTGAGGGGAACCTTACCCGAAGTGGGTGGTTCTTACACTGAACATGTAATACTGCTCGGTTGGGTGGCATTGATGTTGGGAATGAAGCTACCCCAGTTGATATTTAAGACAAAACGCTAAGTACTACATGCCCATCATCACAAAGGCACCCCAATAATAGGGTTCTTTGTACTTAGCCATCAGTTGTATCTGCGCTTGTTTGAAGGCCTTGAGTTTGTCTCCTGTTTTGGCCCAGTTGGTATAAAAGTTAGTCATCAGCATTTGCGTGGCCGCATCGTCTACCTTCCACAAGCTCATGACCAACGCGTTGGCGCCTGCCACTTGAAAAGCGCGCTGAAGTCCATACACGCCTTCGCCTGCCTTCACGTCACCCAATCCGGTTTCGCAGGCACTTAATACAATAAGATCTGTTCCTTCGAGAGAAAGGTTCATGGCCTCGTAAGCAGTGAGCACACCGTTGTCGTTGCTCTCGAGATTGGGCATGCGGGTACCCTGCAATGTAGGAGAAGCACCTGCCAATAACAGTCCGGATCGCAGCAGCGGATTGTTCCTGGCACTCTCGGCCGATATGCCGGCCGCTGACCCTGAGGAAATCTCGGCATCCTGCAGGAAGTATCCATGCGTAGCGATGTGAAGCAGCCGCGGCCCCTTGAGGGCCTTGAGATTCTTCTCAGACGCTTGCTTTTCTGTAACCGCAGTTACCTGGTAGCCGTTCGCCTTCAGAAGTTTGGCTACTCCATCGAGTTCCACCTTGGTTCCTGGAAGTGCCGCCACGGCATCGCCTCCATATTCGGGAAATCCCAACAAGAAAGCATCCTTCTTGGGGGTTCCCGCTTTTCGCGACTTGATCTCGATCAGGTCCTTGGAATTACCGATGACTACTATATCGAACCGGTTGACCAGGTACTGGCCATCCGATTTTTTCAATGTGTTCAAGTTAATTTGATTGTAAACGCCATCCGGAGAAAAAAAGACGGTCTTCTTCCCACCAACAAAGGGTTCAATCTTGGACCAATATTGATCGTAGGAATAATCATCATCCACTCGCTGGGTGACAGCATTCTTGTAAAACTTGGCATAACGCGTTTCAAGCTGCGCACCATTCTCCAACAATACCATTTTTGGTTCTTGAGCGGCTTTGGTTAAAATCAAGGCTACATAGCGTACCTCATTCGTGAAGTCTTTGTCGAATCCTTTCAATCTCACCACCTCTACCACTGCCTCTTGTTCTGTCAACAAATCGCGCACTTTTTTATAATCAATGCGCTCAGCGGCATAGCCTTGAGAAAAATCTTTCGAACGCTCCGACAACGAACGCTCCAGTGCATTTGCGCGCGATTCCAATGCGGCTAAGTCGATCTTTTGATTGGTGAGGTCTTCCTTGGTTAAAGAGTAATACCTCGCCAAAGTTTCTTTCTGGTCAATCCAGGCGAGATAGTCGCGGATGAGGGCCTGGTCGCCACTGTTAAGGATGGCTTGTTTCACTTTATTTGTCGCGCTCAGTAACAAGCCTTTTGTGGCGATTTGGTAGTTCATCATGTCATTCAGCACGGTGGGATCCGCATAGCTGGCTTCGACCGCATAATTATAAAAGCGTTGGAATCGTGGGTGAAGCACGTCCCAATACTTCGTTTTTTCCGCTTCGCTCATTGGAGGAAAGTAGCGATTGATGAAGTCAAGTGACTTGCTCATGGCCTCACCATACTGTGTTTTTGCTTTTGCGAAATCTCCTTTCTTCCAATAGAGGATGCCAAGATCCTCTATGCCCTTTACATAATCCGGGTGATTGTCTGACAGCGCCACTTTGCGAATGCTTTGCGCTTGCTGGAGGTTTGTTTCCGCTTCCGCAAATTTGCCCTGCATTCTGTAAAAATTACCAAGGTCGTTCAACACTTTGGCATAGTTGGGGTTTTGTTCCCCGAAACGCTGCTTGTAAATATCTGCCGAGCGCTTCATGTAATTTTCCACTTGATCCAACTTGTTCATTTGGATATACAACAAAGCAAGGTTATTCAGTACGCCTGCGTAAAACGGATCCTTGTTACCCAGGTCCTTTTCCAGTTTGAGATAGACAGCTTCAGCCTCGTTCAACTTACCTTTTTGTTGATAAAGCAACGCCAGGTTGGAGCGCACCCCTACCTGGTCGCGGATTCTTTTCTTCTTCAGGTTATCGAGGATGGTGATGGCCTGATTTAATTTTTGAACAGCCTGATCCATGCGGCCAATTTCAGCGAAAAGAATGGCCTGGTTGTTCAGTACAATCGCATACTCCTGGCTCTCCTCTCCCAGTTGTGATCCCACGGTCTTCAATGCATCGGCAAAAAACTTTTCAGCTTCGTTGAAGTGGGCCGTTTCATGATACAAAACGCTCCGGTTGTTTAGCGAAGAGGCGTAGGCTTTGCTTTCTTTTCCAAGTGTACGCTCGCGGATGTCGAGTGCTTCGGTTGTAAAATATTCAGCGGAATGGTAACGGCCCATGGTGGCATAGAGCAACCCGAGATCTGCGTGCACCTTGCTGTAGTTGATGTTATTGGTGAGTCCTTCTGATTCGTAGGTGAGTTTGGCATCCAAAAAATAGGCTTCAGCAGGTTTGTATTGACGAACCTCATAGAATTTTTCTGCCATGTCCAATATGTCACGACATCTTTGCGCAGCGGTTTTGTCTTTGTCTTCCTTCAACATCAGGTTGGTAGCTGCATAAGCTGATTTGGTCAAAGCTTCATCGAAGTCCTTGATATTCATCATACCGGAGTTGTCGATCACGGTCATGGCGTAGTTAAAATCTACCGAGTCAAGGCGGTCGCGCTCCGCGTCTACACCACTGACGAGCTTGGTTTCAGCCACCGCTTTTGCCTTATCCGCTATCTTTTTTTTGAGCCCCTCAAATTGCGCAAAAGAATAAATACACGGTGCAAGAAACATCAACTTGAATGTCAAACTACGCTTCATATCAACTCTCATTATTTTTCCTAAATTCTAAAAGCCATCTACCTGCCGGTACGCATTGATCACGGCCTGCTCCCCCTTCTTGCCTTCCATACTATTGCCATGCTCCATGCCCAATACGCCTGTGTATCCTTTTTGATGCAAGTACTTGAAAATATTTTTGTAATTAATCTCCCCGGTGGTTGGCTCCTTACGCCCCGGATTGTCTCCAACCTGAAAATAGGCGATCTCCTGCCAGCAACGGTCGATGTTCGGGATCAAATTGCCTTCTGTAATCTGTTGGTGGTAAATGTCAAACAAGATCTTGCACGAAGCGCTATTCACCGCCTTGCAAATTTCATAAGCCTGTGCGGCTTTGCTCAGGAATAAACCAGGATGATCGGTGTACGGATTAAGTGGCTCCAGCACCATCACGAGTCCATGCGGTTCCAATACCTCGGCCGCCTTGCGCAACGCCATCACCACATTGGCGGTTTGGTATCCCATTTCCAATTTCTTGTGCAGCAAGCCGGGCACCACCGTCATCCATTTGGCGTTCACACGCTTTGCCACTGAAATTGATTCGCCAATTTCTCTCACAAACTGGTCGCGCTTGGCCGCATCACCACCCGCCAGGTTCGCATCGTCCCAGGCAATGTTGTGACCCACAAACACACCCATCGTCATGCCCAGGCGCTCCATCGTCTCGCCCATGGCCTCTTGCTCAGTAACAGGTCGCTTGCGCATGTCGTTGTCCTCCATGGCACGAAAGCCCTGATCCGCCATGAACTTGATCTGATCAATGACGTTGTCACCAGCGGAGTGCTTAAACATCCCGGGATGCGGGGCATAATTGAGTTTGAACGAAGGCGATCCAAGCGATTCACCAAAACTCAAATGGTTGAGCATCGAAAGACCCGCGGCAGCGACCGCACCCTGTTTAAAGAATTTTCGCCTGTTCATTTGGGATTAACTTGAAGTCGACCCGTGACAACTGATATTCAAGATGTCATTTCAAAAATACCTTTCTGAAATTTTCTGCGTCTTTGCCTGTTCTGCTTCGTTCGCTTTTTTGCCCAGACAACCTCCTGCATGGGCTGCAAAAGCCGCCTCGCATAATCGACCAAATACTTGAAAATTCCACCAAAATCTATTTTTGAGATGACTTCAAGTAAATTTCAGCAAAATTTGATTGAACTTGAAACTCTACCCCAACCTTTGCCGGGCCGTTGTGGATTCATTGACACTGATCTTTGAAGACAATAAGCATGCCGACAAGGTGATCGAAAAAACGTTGAAACAAAATCCGAAGTGGGGCGCCCGCGACAGGCGGTTTATTGCAGAAACAACTTATGACATTGTGCGGTGGTATCGGTTATTCCAAAATGCCTCCAGAGCCAAAGAGAGAGATTATTGGGGATTGATTGCAACCTGGTGCATTGCCAGGGATGTGCAGATACCCAACTGGAAAGAATTCAAGGGCATCAATCCGGGCGAAGCGAAAAAAAGATTGGAGGATCCTTCCTTACCGCGAGCCATTCGTGAATCCATACCCGATTGGCTGGATAAGTTATGCGGCCAAGCCTTGGGCGACCAGTGGGACAAAGAGTTACGGGCGCTGAACACCGAAGCAGAAGTGGTTTTGCGCACCAACACCTTGAAGACAACCACCAGGGAACTCCAGGCAAAGCTTTATGAAGAAGGAACCTCAACCTCGACCATCGAATCCGTAGAAGACGCCCTGGTGCTGGAGAGAAGACAAAATATTTTCCAATCGCCCCTTTTCAAAGGAGGTTTGTTTGAAGTGCAGGACGCGGGCTCGCAGTTGATCGCACCTTTTCTGAAAGTTGAACCTGGTCATCGAGTGATTGACGCCTGTGCCGGTGCAGGTGGTAAAAGCCTTCATCTTGCATCGCTGATGAAAAACTCCGGAAGAATCATTGCAATGGATACGGAGCAGTGGAAACTGGATGAGCTGAAAAAGCGTGCCCGAAGAGCGGACGCAACAAACATCGAGACACGTTTGATCGATTCCTCAAAAGTGATCAAGCGGCTGGCTGGTACAGCCGATCGGCTGTTGCTGGATGTGCCATGTTCGGGTCTGGGTGTACTTCGCAGAAATCCGGACGCCAAATGGAAACTATCCTCCGAGTTCATCGAAAAACTGAAGGCGCTGCAGCAACAAATACTGTCCGACTACAGTCGCATGGTGAAGCCCGGTGGCATGATGGTGTACAGCACCTGCAGTATCTTACCCGATGAAAACGAAAGGCAAGTCGCGCGCTTCCTGTCCGTCCACCCGGAATTTAGAATCGTTGACGAGCAGCACGTTTGGCCATCGGAAGGGTTTGATGGCTTCTACATGGCGCGACTGATCAAAAAATAAAGTTGGTGCAGTAGCTTCCAAAAAAGTGGCTAATCTCTTTCTGCCGGGAGGGTGTCATTTGGATCATAGATTACGCCCATGCTAGCCGCATATTCCTCCACCGTAGAACTAAATCCAATCTTTGTTCTTCTTTCGTTGACTCCCCCTGGATTTTCGATGGGCCAAATGGCCATCTGCTTATCTGACCTGAAATCACTTGCCTGGGTGCCGTAAATTTGTTTCTTGCCCTGCCACATCAACAGTCTATCTTCCATCATCGCTGCATAGCGTGGATTGGCCTCACCAAGCTTCGATAAGCTGTCCAACGTAGGGAACCACTTGCTCATCATCTCCTCGTTTGAATGTTGAATGATAAAAAAGAAAGCACCCGCGGCCTCTTCTCCAATTTTGCTGCTACCAATCCATCCATATTTTTCGAGAATTAGATTAAGCTGCGCCTGATTCCTCTCATCAATCTCCATCATTTTTGCAATGATTGGACCAGCCCCCGGTGAATTGAACCCCCCGCTATCCATTAGCATTTTCCGAACTTTTTGTTCTTCTGAAACCATCCCCTCCAGAACTATCCGAAGCGAATCGTAATTGGGAGCCATCGAACTTTCTTTGGCGGGGCTACATGCCGCGATCAGCAAAGTAAAAATCAGAGCGAGCTTATGCATAGGTGTTCTTAAAAAGAATAAAGGAAAGATAAGGAACTTCTTAACAAGTCAAAACATACATCAATTATTAACGTACGCAATGCATTCAATTTCCACCCTCGCCCCCAAAACCAGGCCCGTGCCGGCAAAGGCGCTTCGGGCCGGCTTGTGATCCGGAAAATACTTAACGTACTCCTTGCTCATGGCAGCCCACTCACCGATATCCGCCAGCATGCAAGTGCATTTGATGATCTTATCAAGTGAAGATCCGTTGCGCTCCAGCACATCCTGAATGTTCTTCATGGTTTGATTGGTTTCCGGGATAATTCCGCCAGGCACCAGTTCGCCAGTCTCAGTCAAGTCACCGATCTGTCCGGATAGGAAAAGTAAATCGCCAAATCGTACTGCTTCGGAAAACGGCAGACCCCGGGCCGCAAACTCATCGGCCTGGAGATAAGTTGCCGTCCGTTCTGTTGGTGAAACACAAGACCAAGTAATAATTAACAAGAACAAAAAAGTGAGTTTCATGATTGATCTGGATTTAATCATCTAGCGTGACAAATAGTTGCGAATTGATAAGCCAAATCCCAGAGGCCTTCGTCCATTGCGCGGCATAGTTGCCACCATTAATTTCTCTCCATGCTCATTGTATCCCGACCATGTCCCTCGCTCCCATGCCAGGCCCTGTTTGGCATTTACCTTGATCTCATCAGGTGTTCTCACCCAATACATTTTCTGGGATGAGTTATTTCTCAAATAATTTCTAAGATTTTCAGTTCCACAAAGCAGCGTGCCGCTGCCGGTCGTTATCAGCGCCTCCACCGTCATAAACGTCTCATTCGCTGCTTCATCAAAATTACGCAGCGCACGATTTGAAGCCTCTCGCTGTTCCCTGATCAAATCTTGATCAGATTTTTGTGCCATCCCAGGCGTGAGATTCGCCATCAGGCAAAACAAAATCATCGCCAACAAGATCTTTGCATCATTCATATGATCGGGTCTTTCTCGTGAGCCTTCTCCTTTCTGCCACAATCGTTTCATTTGGCCTTATTGTTTGGGGTCCAATCTGCGGGCCTTCCACCCGCTGCATTCGAAGTGATGTTTAATCCCATTACCAGCAACTCCACATCTCCATGCGCTTTGGGGCAATGCTCAACCCCACGAGGCACAATAAACATCTCATCTTCATACAGCTCGATATTGCGGTCGCGCAACTGAATGGTGAGATGGCCTTTGTAGAGTAAGAACAATTCATCCTGATCGTCATGCTTGTGCCAGTTGAGTTCCCCAATGCCCTTCGCTACCTTAATCAACTGACCATTGGCTTCCCCCAATATTTTTTGTGTCCAGTAATTCTCGAGAGAAGCGAGTTCTTTTCTGATTTGGATTTTTTCACTCATAGTTGATTGGGCTTCAATTTGTACAATGTCCCTGGTTTACCAAAGTTAACAATCATCAGCAACTTGAACCGACTTCCCAGGCGGATCATTCCATCAAAAATCCTCCGCTCTTTCCAAAAAACTTTTCCACTTTTGCGGCTTAATCATCCACCGGTGAAGCTGATCCAAACTTTCTTTTCAAAGCTCTACGTCCTCTGGGTATTCCTGGTATTTACCATTTTTATGATCATTTACCTTCCCGGCATACTCATCCCGTTTGCATTCGGACTGCGGGGAGGAGCCGTCTCCTACTTCTTCCTGAAAGTCTGGTCGTGGACGTTCAGTCAGTTGAATTTCATTCATTACGACATCAGGGGCCACGACAATATCAATAAGGGGAAAGCATACATCTACGTTTGCAATCACACCTCTTACCTTGATCTTCCCGGTATTTCATTAACCATCCCCACACAGTTTCGCCCATTGGCGAAGAAGGAGCTCAAGAAATTGCCCATCTTCGGGTGGATTGCCTCCACAGCTTGCGTGATTGTAGATCGCTCGAGTAACGAAAGCAGACGCAAAAGCATGGAACATCTTAAAGATGTTTTGAAACAAGGCGTTTCCATTCTCATCTTTCCCGAGGGCACCCAAAACAGAACCGAGGAAACGCTTCAGCCATTTTACGATGGCGCCTTCCGCATCGCAGTAGAAACGCAACAGCCCCTTTTACCTGTGGTTGTGATGAATGCAGGCAAGTTGATGCCGCCAAATACCATCCATTTGAAACCTGGAAAAATTACCATCCTCGTGGGAGAAGAAATTCCGACACAAGGACTTAACTTGAAGGATTCCGGTGCGCTGAAAGAGCAGACTTTCAAAATCATGAAGAATATGATCGAACAAAACCCACGTTGATGGCGGCCACAATTTCATCCAGGGATTTCTTCAGAAGAATAAGCCTGATCTACTTTGCCCAAATGATCATGCTGGTGGTGTTTGCGGGCGTAGGCTACTTTTTGATCGAAGGCGGCAGCTTAGGTGAACCCAACAACGAACTGGCGGTGCTCCTTCAAAAAATCATCATTGTTGCCGTGCCCGTTAGCATGGCGGCCGCGTATTTTGTGTTTCGATTCGCCACCCGAAATATTCCACCTCAATCAACGCTGTCGCAGAAAATGAACAAATATTTCGTGGCGGTTATCATCCGTTCCGCCTTATTAGAGGTGCCGGGGTTGCTGGTGGTGGTGGCAGCAATTGCAACCGCCCAGTCTTTGCTCCTCATCATCATACCCGTAATCTTATTTGTGTTCGCATTGCTCCGCCCCACACCTTCAGCGGCTGCCCAAGACCTTGAACTAAGCCCTGAGGAACGCGAACAGGTGGAGAACCCTGAAGCCCCCATCGCGGAGCCGATGGGCTGATTGGGCATAGATTGACTTCAGAACTTACATCCCTCCTTCAAATCAAATTTTGAAGGCAAAATCAGTCAAAAGGCGCGCTGCGGCACCGGCTGGGCAGCGTTCCAATATGAACAGTCACCTGGTCAGCAGATAAATCCACAATAGCCGCTTGGAAGTTCAAAAGCGGATTTATTCTTGCACTTTATGCTAAAATTTAACTAAAAGTGGTAAGTTGCTATTCTCTAACTACTTATGAGATCAGTTTTTTACAGTTGGTTGGCTGTGATCTCACCGTTTTTGTGCCATGCGCAGGATCAAAGTCCCCGCGTAGTAAACGCCATGGGGCTTTATCAGAAGGTGGAGAATGTTTCGTTAGAAGCCTCCATTGGGGAGATTGCAGTTTCAACGCTTGCCGCGGGGGACAAGTCCATTGCCCTTACGCAAGGCTTCTTGCAGCCACTTGAACCTACCCCTTGCGACAACGTTACCCTTGAGTCTTATCCGAATCCCACCCGCGATTTTCTAACCATAACCGTTGCCGGTTGCGACAACGAGGTTGCCAGTGTGGAAGTGGTAGATATCTGGGGGCGCTCAATAGACCGGTTTGTGCCGGTTGAGGACCAGGTTGACCTCACCTTGCTGAGCCAGGGCGTGTACGTGCTGAAAGTACAATTGCGGTCTGGCCTGCAGCGTGCCCTCAACGTTGTCAAAATCACTGCACAGTGAAATGGTTGGGTACCATAGCGCTGGCTAGCGTCATCCTTGGCTCCGCTTATGGCCAGGCTCCGCAGGGAATCAACTATCAGGGAGTGGCCCGCGACAGCGAAGGTAAACCCGTTGCCTCCCGCGACATCGCCATTCGTGTCACCATCCTCAACAATGGTCCAAGCGGGGAAACAGAATACTCGGAAGTGCACGAAGTGATGACCAACCAGTTTGGCTTATTTACCATCGTGATCGGCCAGGGCCAGTCTGCTGTGAGCAGCTTCAATTTCATCGGTTGGGCAAACGGCAGCAAATGGCTCCAAATTGAAATGGATATCAATGGTGGGCGATCGTTTCAGTTGATGGGCAGCCAACAACTGATGAGTGTACCCTATGCTCTGTACGCTCAATACGCGGGCAATTCATTCGAAGCCGGCCAGGGCATCGAAATCAGCAACAACCGGATCACCAATACCGGTGATAGCGACAACAATCCATCGAATGAGCTAAATACCGCTGTCACGCTGGGGGCTGATCACAAACTTAGAATCTCGGATGCAGGCGGTACGAAAGAAGCAGACCTGAGTCCGCTGCTGGGTGCTTCACAAAACCTGAGCAACGTCTTGTCCATTGGCAATAGCGCGGGTAATCAGCCTATCACAAATCTGGGTACACCCACCAGCGATTCGGACGCTGCCACCAAAGCCTATGTGGACGCGCATACTGATGGCGATAGTGATCCAGCCAATGAAATTCAGGACTTGACCTTGAACGGAAACACGTTGAAAGTAACCAACAACACGAATGCGAGCAGCATCGACCTATTGCCTTACCTGGACAATACCGACAATCAGGATCTCACACTTAACCTCACGACCAGCTCCCTGCAACTTTCAGGAGACGGCACGCCCGTAAGCCTTGCCCCCTACCTCGACAACACCGACAACCAGGATTTGACCCTCAGCGCAGATGTCTTGGCGTTAACGGGCGATGCCACCCCTGTTGATTTATCGGTGTATCGGCAGTCATTAACCAAAACAGGCAATAATCTCGGCATTACAGGCACAGCGGGTACAGTTGATTTGTCGCCTTATCTGGACAATACCGATGCCCAAGGCATAAGTCTCAATCCAGGCACAAATATTTTGTCAATTTCCGGTAACGCGTCTACTGTTGACTTTTCTCCCTATAAACAAACGCTAAACAATGCGGGAAACACGCTGAACATTTCTGGCGCAACTTCGCCCATTGACCTTACGCCATATCTAGACAATACCGATGCGCAGGCGATCAGTCTCAATCCGGGCACAAATATCTTGTCAATCTCTGGTAATGCGTCTACCGTTGACTTTTCTCCCTATAAACAAACGCTAACCACCGGCTCGGTCAATCCAGATACGAGAAGTCTGAGCCTCAGCAACGGCAACAGCGTGAATGTGGATGTGCGCGATGCCGATGCCAGCGTAACAAATGAAATTCAGGATTTGTCGCTGAACGGGGCCACTAATATCTTGAGTCTCACCAACGATTTGACTCCGGTTGACTTATCTGCGTACCAACAGGATTTGAACCTCATTGGCAACACCTTGAGTTTAAGCGGAGACGGAACTCCTGTTGACTTATCTCCCTATGTGAACACAGACAACCAAAATCTTGGCCTCGACTTGGGAACAAACGTGCTAAGTATTTCTGGAGGCACCGGTGTGAATTTGGGAAGCTATAAGCAAGACCTGAGTTTGAGCGGCAACACGTTAAGCCTGAGTGGAGACGTGTCCACAGTCGATCTGAGTGGTTACGTAAATACCGATAACCAAACGCTTTCTTACAATGGCGCGAGCAAACTCCTGAGCATTTCAGGAGGCAACAACGTGACGATCACTGAAACACAGAACATCAGCCAGGTACTTGCCAACGGAAATAACACCGGAGGAGCTACCGTCACTGGCTTGCCCACGCCCACGAATAATACTGATGCTGCGAACAAACAGTATGTGGATGATGCCGACCAGAATCTATTGTCGAGGGTTTCAACCACGTATGCGTTCAAAACGGGATTTTCTCATACAAACTTATCGAGTGGAGAACAGGATGACCAGGTATTGGCGTTTGGTACGGTAGAATTCGATGGCTTTGGCGTACTCGGCTCAAACGTATTCACTGCCCAGGAGAGTGGAATTTATGTCTTCATAGTTGAGGGCAATGCGGTTGTAAATGTTGGGTCAACAATACTTTTGAGTCTGTTTTTCAACGGCTCAAAAAATTACATTCCAATTCCTCAACCGTTAAGCGGGAATCCGAGGTTTTCTGCTTCGATTATGTTTAATATGGTAACTGGGCAAACCGTTAGCCTCGTTGGTGACAACATTCAAGTTGGCAACTCATTTACGGGTAAATTTTCTGGCTTTAAACTCTAAATCTCTCACAAGGTGTCTGACACCTTGAAGGTGTCAGACACCTCGCACATGATCGTTACCTACCCTCAATCTTTTGCAAAATCTCGGGCCTAAGCTCTTTTTCACATGCTTCCAAAATATCAGCCTTGCAAAGCAAAAGGTTTCTGTAGGTAAGCTCCAAATTGCAGAGTATCGGCTGTTCAGAATCATATTCCATTAATGACGACCACCTCCAGTCTTCAGCTTTGTTTACAAGTCCGGCCTTAACCGGATTTTGGTGTATATATCGAATTAAATCAATAGCGTATTCCGAAGCTACCTTACATTTCGTCTTTTGTTGAAAAAGACTCCCCGTCCGCTGCTCCTGAACTTGAATAGCCTTGGTGTACGAACTTAGCAGATGTCGAATTCCCTCCATAAGGTTGCTCATTGGCAACGGTCGTTCCTTCACAACTCGAGTTGTATTCTCAGTGGCCAAAATCATGAGATGGAAATGATTTGGCATCAAACACCATGCAAGAATTTCGCACCTGGGCAAAAGGTACTTCCTTAATTTTTGCAGGAAGTAGTCGTAGTTCCTATCTAGGGGAAAGATGGGTTGCTTATCATTCCCTCTATTATAAACGTGGTAATATTCCCCTTCCTGCAGCATTCAAGAGTGTTTATAAACCGGCACGTACACCACCTTCTTCGTTTCAAAGAACTCCTCTTCAAAAAAATCGCTCAGGTCGGTGATCTGATAAGGCTTTTTCAATTCTTTCATCTCCTCGTCCAAATCTCCACCCTTGAGATATAGAATGCCATTGTCGATTTCATGCACTGATTTCTTCCCCACTTTGTTCCTCACCCAGCCATAGAATTCTTTCATGCGTGTAACCGCCCGGCTGACTATAAAATCGTACTTACCCTTCACCTCCTCAGCCCTCATTTTTTCCCCTTTTACATTCTTCAAGCCAAGAGCCTGCGATACTTCCGTGACCACCGCAATCTTTTTCCCAATCGAGTCTACCAAATGGAATTCGGTGTCAGGAAAAAGAATAGCCAGCGGAACGCCAGGGAATCCTCCACCCGTGCCCACGTCCAAAACTCTTGCACCCGGCTTGAACGAAACCACTTTGGCGATGCCCAGCGAATGCAACACGTGGTTAACGTAAAGGTTTTCCACATCCTTCCTTGAAATCACGTTGATCTTTTCATTCCACTCCGCGTAGAGGGGCGCCAGCTGGTCAAACTGCTCCTTTTGAAGGTCGCTGAGGTTCTGAAAATAGCGGGTTATTATTTCGCTGCCTTGCAATTGGATGGCTTTTAGACGTATTTAAACTCAGCAAAAATAGTTTCTACCCATGACAAAACCGCTTGTCTTTATAACCTGCATTGCTATTGCAATCGGCTGTTCAACACCACCTCAAGCACAAGAATCATCTCTTGTATCGAGTATCGATTCTCTGCTTGATCTTCACACCAACTTCAGTGGCGTAGTGCTGGCAGCGGATGATGGCACCATCGTATATCATCAGGCGAGGGGCTTTCGAGACTACCGAAAACAAGTGCCGCTCGATACAATTGACATCTTCGAGCTCGCCTCGGTTTCAAAACAATTCACCGCCATGACAATCATGATGCTGAAAGAAGAAGGAAAATTGTCGTACGATGATTCTCTTGGAAAATATGTCCCTGGACTTCCCTACAGTGGCATCACCATTCGTCACCTGCTTACCCACACCTCCGGCTTACCCGATTACCAGGTGGTGATGGATGCCCACTGGGACAAATCAAAGGTGGCAGGCAATCCTGACATCATCGAATACCTCATTCAATATCAACCGCCCATGTTGTTCACACCGGGCTCAGAATATCAATACAGCAACACCGGCTATGTGCTCCTCGGAAGCATTGCGGAGGCGGCATCAGGCCAAGACTTTGCAGACTTTTGCCGGGAAAGAATCTTTACACCCCTCAGCATGTCCTCCACGGACATTCGTACCAATGATGAAAAGAAATTGCTGCCCAATCTCGCATTGGGGCACATGTTTGTGGAGGAGGAAGAAAGGTTCGTTCATGCTGACTCTTTCCCCTCTTCCAACTACACCATTTGGCTTGGAGGCAGGAAAGGACCTGGACGAGTAAGTGCCACGGCCATCGATCTGTTGAAGTGGGATCAAGCCCTCGCAAACCATACGTTGGTGAGTGCAACCTCGTTGGAAGAGGCATTCACACCTGCCACATTAAATGATGGCACCAAAAGCAATTACGGATTCGGCTGGATGATCAGGTCAGATTCAGCCGTTGGCAAAGTGGTGCTTCATACGGGCGATAACCCGGGCTACCGCACAATCATTCTCCGATACCTCGACCGAAACAAAACCTTGATTGTGCTCAACAACAACGACTACGATGGCATCGAAACAGTGAGGAGGGAGTTAGAAAAGATTCTCCTTGCCAACTAGCAGCCAGGATCCGGCATCCGGCTTACATGTGCTCTTTCTTGTTCTTGACCAGGTCGTACATCAGTTCGCGCGCCCGATGGAGCTGCGCTTTCACCGTACCCAGTGGGGCCTCCAATTCATCGGCAATTTCTTCATATGAAAACTCATGGAAATAGCGAAGACGGACCAGCTTTTGGTATTTGGCCGGTAACATGTTCACAAACACCTGGATCAGCTCCTCTTTCTGAGCCTTGATCGTCTCTTCCTGCGGGTTGGGATTCACATCCTCCACTTCAATAGAAACCGCCTGACCATCGTCATCGGTGAAGGTATTACTCATTGAAAGGGTATTCAGTTTCTTTTTTCGGATGAAGTCGATGGTGTTGTTGGTAGCAATCCGGAATAGCCAGGTGCTGAAGGTGAAATCCTTTTTAAACTTATGGAGGCTTCGAAATGCTTTCGCAAACGATTCGATGGTAAGGTCTTCGGCATCATCCACATTCCTGACCATTTTCAGGATCATGTGATAAACGGGGCGCTTGTAGCGAGATAGCAATTTGGCATACGCCTTTTCATCGCCATCCACGGCCATGTCAATCAACTTAAAATCCTCGAGGGCTTTTAACGAAAACCGGCTGTTTAAATCCTCTTCCATCGAATTCGTTTTGATTTTAACGCAGACAGGCCGGTGACAAGATAGTAAATGGTGTAAATAATATCCAGAAACGGCACTTTCCAGGCTTCGAATGGATCACCCATCTTTCGCGATGCCGAATGAAAAAGGGAAATTAGAAAAATCCACCGAGCCAGAAGCAGGCCGACAATGCCATGATGCGCCCATGGCTCATTCACCAAAGCGGCCGGACCCACCGCCAACCAGAACAACAACCACGATACCATGAACATTCCCAACACGACCCTGTCCGAAAATTTATAAAACCGACCAACACTCAGGTGGCGCAACTTCTGGATGTAAAATTCTCTCCAGGCTCTCTCCGGTATGGTATAAACCAAAGCTTTTTTTCCAATGGATACGGCCGTATTGAATTTGCTTGCGTGTGCGTTGATAAAAAGGTCGTCATCGCCTCCGGTTATGGTTTGATGGCCATTGAATCCTTTGTTATCCAAAAAAAGAGACTTGCGATACGCAACATTCCTGCCCACACCCATGTAGGGTCGGCCCAACAAGGCGAACCCGATGTATTGAATTCCTGTCAGCAATCCCTCGAACCGGATGAAAGCATTGAGCATACCATTCAACTTCACATGCGGAGAGTATCCCAGCACAATGGATGTATTCTCCCCAAATCTGCTCATCATTTCCTGCACCCAGTGCTTGCCTTTAGGTCGGCAGTCCGCATCCGTAAGCAATACCATCTCATACTTAGCCGCCTTGATTCCGAGCGTCAACGCAAACTTTTTTCCGTTGATGTGCTCGGGTTTGGATGTGATGCGAACCATCTTTAGGTTCGGATAGTGCTGGGTGGCCTCCAACAAGTAGTCATACGATCCATCGTTACTCCGGTCTTCCACCACTATCACCTCAAAGTGATCGTAGGCTTGTGCCATCAGCAGGGGCAGCAGTTGCCTCAGGTTTTGCTCTTCGTCATGAGCACAAACAATCAAGGAGACCGGCTTGGGATCGGTTGTCGCTGGCGGTGTTCGCTTCCGAGCGAACGCAGTCAGGAGCATCGCCAGAAAACACAACTGAGTAAACCCGGCAACAAAAAAAATAACGACAAAGAGATCCAATGCCCTAACCTATTTTGAGTCGCAAAGATAGAGCTTGCTGCCTCAAGGCAAAGACCGATGGGTCACCGCCTAGGATTGATTCACTTCGTCAGTTTGAATGTAGTTGATCAGTACAAAAGTGACGAGCAGCCCTGAAAAAACCCCTTCAAGGGCAACGATAAACGCGGCCATGTAGGGGTTGAGGTACCGCCCCATTGGTTCGTTTTCTATGATCGACTGCATCATCTCGCTGTCCAACTGCATGTAGACAAAGAGAAAGAAGGCAAAGATCAATGAGCCTACGGCTGCGGTGGCCACACCGGTAATCAGGCCTCTGAAGTAGTTGAGATGATCCCGATGGGTTTCTTTGAATTTCCTCAGGGCAAAGAATACACCCGCCACCAGGATGAAAAGGTTGAGCAGGCGCAATTCCACATGATGACCCAGACCAACCGCATGCATGATCAAAAAGTAGGCGATTAAGCCCGCGGCAATGCGAAGGCCATAGTTCTCAGGAATGCGGTTTGGATTGTTAAAGAAGCCCATAGTTTGAAGTTTAATTCAACCTAATTTTTACATTTTTTAACACAAATACAACCTTTTGGAGGGCATATAAATGGCTAAATTAGGTCGACCGTAGTCCAAACCGACATGAACCTATTCAAGTTACTGGGCCTCGTGATCCTGGCTCTGATTTTGGCTGTTCTCATCGGGATTGCCGTCAAATCTCCCGAGTCGCACCTGGAGCGATCGATCGTCATTAATGCGCCACCTGCACAGGTTTATGCATATCTAAACGACTTCAGAAACTTCAATGAATGGTCGCCCTGGGCTGCTTTGGACCCCGATACCGAATACACATTTAGCGGACCGTTTAAGGGCCCGGGCGCTCGAATGAGCTGGCACAGTACACATGAGCAAGTGGGTGATGGAGAGCAGTGGATAACAGAGGTGAGACAAAATGAGTACGTGAAAAGCGGAATGCAGTTTGGGGATTTTGAGGGCAAGTTCTATGCAGAGTTCATTCTCAAGCCGGTTGCCGATGGCACGGAAGTTACCTGGACCTACCACGGAGATGTGAGTGATTCCGGTTTGGGCTGGAAAATGGCCGGAAAGGTGTTTGGCATGTTCCTTGAAAGCATGCTGGGTCCTTTCTATGAAGACGGACTGAAGTCGTTGAAGACAGTGGTGGAAGAAAAGCCCTTGTTACCCATGGATGAGGTGATGCCAGCCGATTCCGCAGAAGTTCAACCTTAGCATCTTGGATTTTCCCACGTTTAGACGATCACTCAAAAATGATCATCCTCCAAAGGACTTAACACCGCTGCTGGAGGCGTTGTGGTTTGTTGGCAAAGATGATTGGGATCGCGCCCATGAAATCGCCCAGGAAGATCACAGTGACGAAGGGAGTTGGGTTCATGCCTACCTCCATCGTGTGGAGGGAGATGTGTCCAACGCCCTCTATTGGTATGGGAGGGCTGGCAAAAAGATGCCCACCTGCACTGCCACCGAAGAGTGGAGACAGATCACCGAGCGTCTTTTATCCGACTTTAGGGAGCCTGATTAAAATCGGGCCCGAATCGGAAGACTTGCGGCCAGGCAACTGGATAGGTTTTGGAAGTTGGTACGACTTTTTCTTTTTCCGAAAGTCAAAAGAATAGCTGCTTAAAATCCACCATACCGGAATAAGAGTCGCAACCAACGCCAATGCAAGTGTCAATTTCATAGCGTGGTTGTTTGTTCAATTAATTTATAGACACAATTATATAACATTAAATTTAACAAACGGTTGCAAAATTCTTTTCTGTCTTCGCGCGCAATGTTTTGCACCATTCCGGCAAAGTGACGCCCTCCTCTTTCACCAAGTCCCTTTGTTTTTATGGTCGATCTTGGTACCCTCATCTTTTCGTAGCGGCATGGTCATCCCACCGGTTCGCTGCAACCACCCGAACAGTGACTGATCCAATCGCTTAGCCAACTCCATGTATTCCGGATTCCGGATAAGGTTGTTCATCTCGTGGGGATCAGCCTGAATGTCATACAATTCGTTAAGGTCCCAAATTCCGTGGTAGCGGATAAACTTGTACTGGCTCGTCCTGACGGCAAACACCGTGGGGGTTTGGGGGAAAGGCCGCTCCCAGAAATACTCATAGTACACAGTGTCTCGCCAGGGGATCTTCTCTCCCAGCAGCAACGGTGCGAAGGAAGCCCCATCCATGTTGGCAGGCTTCATTCTGCCCGCCAAATCGAGAACGGTAGGACCAATGTCGATATTCTGAACCATTTCCGTGATTTGTATCCCGGGGGATATTCCCTTTCCCATCGCCAGCAAAGGCACGCGCATCGACTCTTCGTAAGCCTGCCGCTTGTCGATCAGGCCGTGTTCTCCGAAAGAGAATCCATTGTCGCCCATGTAAATCACAACGGTGTTTTCCATCAGCTCGTTCTTTTCAAGATACGCAAGCACTTTTTGTATGCTTTCGTCCACGCCCAAAAGCGTTTCGCAATACTTCTGATAAAAAGTCTCGAATGAGATGGCGCCATGATACATATAATCAACGCCATGCCAGCTATAGCGCTGTTCCTTTACCCAATCAGGCACGTCTTCATAATTGTAAGGGTCACCAGTCGCGCGCTTGTCTCCTGGAGGAAACATGGAGGGCGGATACACCACTTGAATAGAATCGTACACTCCGTTGTGCCGTTTGGCAGGAGCAAATTCAGAGTGCACAGCCTTGTGCGACAAGTAAACAAAAAACGGCTTTTGCTTGTCGCGATGATCGAGAAATTCAATGGTCTGCTCGGTGAGCAAGTCGGTGATGTATGTCGAATCGGTATATTTGACCTCCTCACCATTGATGTTGAGGGTGGGGTTGTAATAAACGCCCTGACCTCTAAAGCTCACCCAATGATCAAAACCTGGACGCGGGTTGGCATGATGCTCGCCCATGTGCCACTTGCCAAAGAATGCCGTTTGATAGCCAACCTCCTGAAGGTATTCGGGAAAGAACCTTGCCGAATCCGGGACGGCCGACTGGTTGTCGATGACGTTGTGATGGTGTGTGAACTGGCCCGTGAGGATGCTGGCCCGGCTGGGTGAACAAAGGGATGTACTTACAAATGCGTTGCGCAGATGCACACCCTCCCGCGCCATCCTGTCCATCCCTGGCGTTCTGAGCTCCGGCACTTTCCCCGTGAATCCCATGAAGTCGTACCGGTGATCATCGCTGAGAATCAAAATGACATTGGGTTGATCAGCAACCCGGGATGATTCACGGATCGTATTGCAACCCAATGCAATTACACCCAGGAGAAAGACTCCCAATCTGTTCATTTCAACTCAAATTCAGCTTGCTTAACATCTTTCGAATTACCTCCGACAAACACATGAAACTGACCTGGCTCCGTGCCATAGGTCAGGTCAGCGCGATAGAATGACAGGTCGTCAGCGCCTATGGTGAATTGCACCTCCTGGCTCGCACCTGGCTGGAGTATCACCTTTTGAAAGTGTTTCAACTCTTTCACTGGCCGGGTCACTGACCCCACCAGGTCACGAATGTAGAACTGGACTACCTCTGCACCTGCTACGCTGCCACTGTTTGTAACTTGTACCGATACCGTGATTGAATCGTTTTGAGTCATCTCCGCTTTACTCATTTTAATGTCGCCATACGAAAACGTGGTGTAGCTTAACCCATAACCAAAGGGATACACCGGGTCGTTTGAAACATCGAGGTAGTTGGACCGGAACTTTTGGAACCACTCGCCTTCCGGCAGCGGGCGCCCCGTGTTTTTATGAGCATAGTACAGTGGTACCTGCCCCACGTTCTGCGGAAAAGTAGTTGTGAGCTTCCCGGAGGGGTTCACATCTCCAAACAAAACATCTGCAATGGCATCGCCAGACTCACTGCCGCCAAACCATACGTTAACAATGGCGGGCACATTTTCGCTTTCCCACTTTAGTGCCAAAGGCCGACCGGTAAACAAAACCAACACCACGGGCTTGCCTGTCTTCAGCAACGCCTTCAATAGATCTTGCTGCGTAGATGGGATCTGGAGATTGGTCCGGCTGGACGCCTCGCCACTCATTTCAGCCGACTCCCCGAGGGCGGCCACAATCACATCAGCGCCTCTTGCCATACGCAGCGCCTCATCTCTGATCACATTTGCGGGCCGGGGGTCGCGATTGAGCCCTTTCCCAAACGGAGTTGCATTCGCCTCCAGTTGCGGATCCTCCTCAAGGTTTGACCCTTTGGCATAGACAACCCGGGCATTGGCCCCGACTGCGTTTTGCAAACCTCTCAATACCGTCACTGACTCTGCATGACGACCGGCCACACTCCAGGTACCAGTCATGTTCTTGGCGGCATCCGCCAGTGGGCCCACCAGTGCGATGGTTCCCTGTTTCTTCAGGGGCAACACGTTGCTTTCATTTCTTAACAGCACAAAACTTTGCGCTGCCACGCTCCTGGCAAACGCGCGATTGCTTGCCGTAAAGATTTCTGATTTGGCTCTTTCCTCATTGCAGTACTTGTAGGGGTCATCAAACAGACCTAAATCAAATTTGGCTTTGAGAATTCTCCGGCAGGCTTCGTTGATTTGTTGCTCGGTGATCTTGCCCTCTGCCAACGACTGGGGTAATGTGGTTAGCAAACCCTCGCTCACCATGTCCATATCAATTCCAGCCGACAGTGCCAGGGCTGACACTGCCTGAAGGTCTCCCATTCCATGTGCGATCATTTCGCTGATGCCGGTGTAGT
Source organism: Cyclobacteriaceae bacterium (assembly GCA_050250195.1). Taxonomy (GTDB): domain Bacteria; phylum Bacteroidota; class Bacteroidia; order Cytophagales; family Cyclobacteriaceae; genus ELB16-189. The sequence goes on from JBFWPC010000001.1 coordinate 114,633, forward strand.
CCGACACCACAAAGCCATCGAAACCCCATTGATTGCGCAGCACCTCTGTCATCAACCACTTGTTGCCAGTGGCCGGAATGCCTTCTACCTCGTTGAAAGAAGCCATCACGCTACCCACACCCGCGTCCACCGCAGCTTTATAAGGAGGAAAATATTCATTGTACATCCGGTGGCGACTCATGTCAACGGTGTTGTAATCCCTGCCGGCTTCGGAGGCTCCGTATAGCGCATAATGTTTCACACAAGCCATCAGTGTATTGTTCGCGGACAGATCATCGCCCTGGTATCCTCGAACCATGGCCCGCGCAATCTCACTTCCAAGGTATGTATCTTCTCCGCTCCCCTCTGAGATTCTTCCCCACCTCGCATCGCGCGACACATCCACCATGGGCGAAAAGGTCCAATTGATGCCATCGGCGCTGGCCTCCTGCGCTGCCATGCGGGCGGTCTTCTCAATTAATTCCATGTCCCACGTGCAGCTGAGGCCCAACGGAATCGGAAACACTGTCTCGTATCCGTGGATCACATCCATGCCGAACAAAAGGGGTATTTTCAGTCTGCTCTTTTCAACAGCAATTTGCTGCATTTCCCGAATAGAGGCCACCGACTTGATGTTGAACAGTCCACCCACCAACCCCTTCTCAATTTTCCTGGCGATATCGGAGCTTTGGGCCTGGCCCGTGGTAAACTGACCCGCTGAAGGTAGATTCAACTGACCCAATTTTTCCTCGAGTGTCATGCTTTTGATCAACGAATCAATTTTTTGATCAACATGGCTGATCTCAGACTGCCTGCACGACAGGACCGTCAACAAAATGCCAAAGACAAGTATTTTTTTCATAGCACTAATAAGTAAATCCAAGTTTATCCAAGCCCTGTTTTACCTCGGGAGCGGACATAAATAACTTCCAAAGCAATCCCGTCCGGTGGTTTTCGATCATCACGGGAATGGGCCCCTGATCGATCGCTAAATAACGTGGCAGCATCCACTGATGTTCAAAACTAAACGCATCGTATGGGCCGTATTTGCCAATCAGCGAGTCCCTTGACGGTTCGTACAAGAATTTTAGGAATTGCATGCTTTCCTTTGGCGTGTAGGGAAAAGAAGAAAGCGCAGCAGTTGGAGAAATCACTCCCAGGTCGTCACCCGGCCGATGACCAGCATAGCCGTTGATCGAATAGCTGGATGTGAGCCCCCAGCAGTTCTCACCGTAGCCGGTGTAGCCTTCCGGATTTTCCACACAGTAACGGTAGTGAATCAATGCATGATTCCGATTTAACTTCCAGTAATCACCATACCGGTCTTTAAGGTTTCGAGGGTCCAAGCCCAGGTAAGAGTAATGCGCCCAAAAGAGCGGCCCCACAGGCGCCTGGTCATGTTCATAATGATCGAGTACCACCTCAAGGCCATAGTACTTTCTGTCTGACTTGATGCTGTCGTTGCGGGCCCATCCATGATGATACACCTCTGGTTTGATTGGGAAACTTGGCGAAGCCGCTGCCAGCACATACATGATCAGACATTCGTTGTAGCCACCAACCGGGAAGTTCATCTCCCACTGGTATTCTGGCGACCAATGCCAGTACAGCACATTCTCACCCTTGGTATACCAGTTCCATTCTACGCCCCTCCAAAGGGAATCTAATTTTGAAGCCAGGGCCCTTTCTTCTTCCGTTCCATCTTTAAAATACTCACGCACAGTTAGCATACCTTGCACGAGAAATGCGGTTTCAACCAAGTCGCCTCCGTTGTCTTTTTTTCCGAAGGGCTGAACCTTACCCGTTGGGCCGTTGAGCCAGTGCGGCCACGCCCCATGAAACCGATCGGCCGTTGCCAGGTAGTCCGCTACTTTTTTCAAGTGATTGAAGCCCTGTGCGCGTGTAATAAAACCACGCTCGATACCCACGAGGATGGCCATTAGACCAAAACCCGAGCCGCCTGTGGTTACTACATGCTTGTCGTTCTGGGGATAGATGTCATCCATATGCGTGCGCTCCGGTGCCAGCCCTGAGGTGGGCTCCGCATTTTCCCAGAAGTATTGAAACGTTTGATGCTGGACTACAGTAAGCAGCGAGTCTTCATTAATTACCAACTCGGCTAAATCGGTTTTGTTTGTAGTGCATGAGACCAGCGCCAACAAAACCACAACCCCAATGAATAATTTTGTTTTCATAAGGCTAAAAGGTAAACCCCAAATTAGTTAGTCCAGTCTGGACTTCCGGGCAGGACATGAATAAATTCCACAGCAATCCGGTTCGATGATTCTCAATCATCACAATGATTGGCCCCTGATCGATGGCCAGGTAGGAGGTTCCATACCACCCTGCTGTGGTGTTGAACGCATCGTAAAAACCATGTTCGCCCCACAATTTATCACCCAATGTATAATAGAAAAACTTCAGCGCATCCATAGATTGAGATGGTGTGTACGGGAATGAAGACAGTGCCGCTGTAGGCGCAATGACGCCCAAATCGTTCGTTGGCGAATGGGCCGAATAACCGCTTTGATTATCGCTGGCAGTAAATCCCCAATTGGTGCCACTGTATCCAACGAAATTATTTGGGTTTACAATAGCATGTTTTTGATTGATCAGCGAATGGTTGATGTTTTGCACCCAGTAGTTTGCATAGGCGTCCGTAAGGTTGCGCGGGTCCAATCCCAGGAACGAATAATGCGAAAAAAACAAAGGGCCTCCAAATGAACTACCGAGAGGTAAGATAATGTCATAGTAGGCATTCCCATTTTTTATCGCGCCATCGCGCGCCCAACCACTGGTATACACGGTTGACGTAATGGGGTACGTAGGCGATGCTGCCGCGAGTACGTAGATGATAAGTCCCTCATTCCAGCCGCGGATAGGCAAATTCATAATCCAATCTTTGTCTGGCGACCAATGCCAATACAACACATTTTGCCCTGCCTGCCTGTACCAACTCCATTCAACCGATTGCCACAAACTGTTGATGCGCGCGATTAGACCCTGCTCAGTAGCATCGGCAGGATCAAGGTATTGCCTAACTGTGAGAAGACCCTGGATGAGAAAGGCTGTTTCAACCAAATCCCCCCCATTGTCATTGGCGCTGAAAGGGATGATGGCTCCTGTGTTGCCGTTCATCCAATGTGGCCACGCTCCATGATAGCGATTCGCTCCTTCTAAAAAAGTAAGGATCATGTCCAACCGCTGAACACCCTCACTGCGTGTGATGAAGTTTCTTTCAATGCCCACAATGATAGCCATGATCCCAAAGCCCGAGCCGCCTGAGGTAACGGTATTACCTGAGGTATTTCGCTCCCGCGCCATGCCGCTGGCAGGGTGGGCAAAATCCCAGAAGTACTTAAATGTCTGTTGCTGCACCAACGTGAGCAAATCCTCGTCCGAAACGAGCGGGAATTTCGGTGTTGGATCCAACTCGGTGTAAAAGACCTGAGTGCTTCCACCGAATTTCTCTCCTCCAATTCCCCTGATACTGGTGCCAAGGTTAATCACATAACGATTAAAGTGATCAAGCGGAGCAGCAGATGATATGGTGACCGTTTTGTTTTCGTTACTCAGTTCAACTTGTGGACTGCCGGCATCTCTTCCCGACAGGGAAAAATTGGCCGGTGTTGCTGTTTGCGGATCAAGGGGTGCGGAAAAAGTGAACTTCGCGGCCAGGTTGCGCGGCACGTTAACCATCTTGTTGGCCAGCATGTTGCCGCCAAGCTCAGTGGTAACAAGCTCCAAAGCGGGAGCAGTGGTGGTAAATTGAATGCTGGCGCCTCCAAAAGTCTCATCCTGTTTCCCTCTCAAATCCTGGGCTACCTCCAAGACATAAGTCTGTTTAAAGTCCAGCTGATTTTGTGGTCTTAATGAAAAGGTAGCGTCCTCATCAAGAAACGAAATGGCAGCAGCTACCGGGCCATTGTCTTTCATGAGACGCACTCCGTCCAGAACGGATGAAGTATTCAGGGGGACGGAAAATGAAACCACTATGGGTTGGTCAATAGGCAGGTCGTTGTTTGCATCAGGATTTTCAATATCCAGGTCAACCGTGCCTATTCGGGCCGAGACCAATTGAAGATGGTTTTTGGGAGAGGGATTTTCGTTGGGCACGCAGCACCCAAGCAATATCAAAAGCGGCCAGCTTATTGATGAGTATTTGTTGGTATAATTAAAATGACGGAGCATAAAGGAAGGGGTTTCTGAACAAGCCAGAAACCCCTGAATATAAACCCAAACAAACTATTCTTTAAGGTTTTTCTGAGTTGTACATCAAAGAAATCTCCTGCGCAGTAAGGGCTTTGTGGAATACACGAACGTCATCCAACAAGCCATGGAAGTGATTTGCTCCGGTTTGGGCATAACCTCCCCAGGGTTCTGCATCCCAAAGCGTACCAGCGCGAGAATGGATGAAGCCAAAGGCCAATTCATTCACAACATCAGGCGTTGCCCCTCTGTACTTCAAGCCCGTCACTTGACGCTTTGCATCGCCATCAGGCCAGAGGTCAAAGTCCTGGCCTTTCATTTTCTCCCCGTTGATGTACATGGTGCCTTGCTTGGTTTCACCATTGTAGGTGCAAACGACATGCGCCCACTTATCTTTCAACAATGCTTCTACTCCACCAGTCCCGGTAAGATCCTTCACGAAATCCCAGCCTTGCCATCCACCGTTGTCTTTGTCTTTGCCATCGCCAGGAAACCACAAGTCCTCAGAAACACCGTCAGCATTTGCGGGTGTTGCATATGAAGCTGCCAGCTTGCAATTCGAATAATTGCCAGCCATTTCGAACTGGAACCCGTAGAATGCGCCCAGTCCCATTACAAATTGGCCTTTGCCTAGTGTCGAATTGGCCTTCACCCAGAAGCTTAACGTGAAGTTATTGGCATTCATCAATTGATCACCATTGGAGATTTCAACGATCGAAGTCGTACCATTGAATGAGCCTGCCTTGCCGGCTGCCGTGTTTCGCGATGCGTCAAATGCCAGGTCCACAATCTGGCTGGCGGTAGGATCAAAGCTCCCCACGATGTCGTTGGCGTTGTCTTCAAAGTTCCAGTGCGCAATCACTCCGTTTGGTGAAAATGTACCTACAGTAGTGAAGCTTCGTGTAATGGTGACAAAAGTTAAACCACCCGTTGACTTAAGCCCGCCAATCGTCAACGAATACAACGTACCCGTTCCGAACGGCTCCGAAGGCGTGATGGTGATCATCTTGCCCGAAACAGTTATGTCGATATCAATATTAGCCTGATCGTAGTCTCTCAGTAGCGTAATATTCGCACTGGTGGCTGTCGCGGCATCAACCTCTGTGTTAAAAGTGGCCACGATGGATGCATCCACCGGTACATCTGAAGGAACGGTTGCCCCGTTAATGTCTGAGGAACCGGCCAACAACGTGTCAATAATAATGGCTGTAGGACCATCATCTTCATTGCAGCTTTGAAAAGCCACTGCCAACACCACCAATAAGGCCATGCCTATCAGTGCACTTGAAATCAATCTTACTTTTTTCATAGTCTATTTTGGATTTATTATGGTTTTAAAGATTTTTCGTTATTCCCATTGTGGATTCTGCGACCACGTGCCTTGTGTCAGGTCTATCTCGATTTGAGGAACCGGAAGCAATTCATGTTTACCAGCCACAAAGCCCAAGGGGCCAAGCACCGTGGCGGCCCTGCCTGTTCGCACCAGATCCCAGAACCGGTGGCCCTCCAGCGCGAGTTCAACCCTTCGCTCGTGGAAGATGATATCCCGAAGCAACGCCTGGTTAGTTTCTGTGATATCTGGAAGGATCCCGGAATTGCCACCTCGCGCCCGCTGCCGCACTTTATTCAGCTGTGTCAACGCTTCATTGGGTTTGTTGTTTTCATTCAACGCCTCGGCAGCCATCAACAACACATCCGCATAGCGCAGGAGCCTGCGATTGTAGTCGAACTGGGTGGGCACGTTGTTGCCTGGTGTCCACACCTTTTGATTGTAACACTCGATTTCAATCAGGTTGTTGCTCGCATCGCGGGTCTCGTCTGGCGTTTGTCCATCGCCTAAAATGGTTACCCCGTCAAGCACTTCTCCCAGGTATATCACCGTAGCATCCAGTCGCGGGTCGTTGGGCTCGAAAGCGTTTTGCAATTCGAGCGAGGGTCGGTTAAATCCCCAGCCCCGGTTTGGAGTTCCGCGCACACCCTGTGTGTTGCCATATTGGTTACCCCCATTGACCACACCTTCAAAGCCAATGGATCCAATCTCAAACACCGATTCAATACCATGGTCTCCCGCCTGACTATTGGCCATTTCAAAGTCCGAAAACAAATCATACTGACCTGAATTGATCACTTCCATGGCATACTTCTCCGCATTCGTAAAGTCATTCAGAAACAGATAAACTTTGGCGAGCAGTGCCTTGGCCGCGCCCTTCGATGCACGGCCAATATCTCCAGCGCCATAAGTGCTCCTTTCCGGAAGGTCTGGAATAGCCTGGGTCAGGTCGCTCACAATTAGTGTGTACACTTCGGCTTTAGGCGCCCGCGCCATGCCCAAGGGTGGATCCAACTCGGTAATGATCGGTGCGTCACCCCAAGCCCTGACAATATCAAAATAGAAAAGGGCACGAAGGAAACGCGCCTCAGCAATGTAGCGGTCACGCAGACCACTTTCCATATCAATTGTCGGAACCAGATTGATCACCACGTTGGCGCGCTTCACACCTTCAAACAACGTGTTCCACCAACGGCTAATATTCCCCTCGGTCGATATGTGTTGAAACGAATCATACGGCCCTACAGTAGAAGCTGCATCACCCGGATTGCTGCCTTTGTACGCGTCATCCGACATGATATCGAGAATAGGAAAGAGACCTTGATTGAAGCCAGGGTTTCTCAAAATATTGTAGATGGCATTGGTTGCCAGCAGGGCATCTTCACCAGATACCGGGAACCCGGCTTGCGTCAGTTGTCCCTGGGGCGGGCGATCCAGAAAATCGCTGCACGAGGCAGCCAATGTAACACCGACCACCAGCAGGGATATCCTAATCATCTTCTTATTCAAATTCTTCATGGTCCTAAAACGTTATGTTAACACCCCCGCTGATCATGGCCGGCACCGGGTAAGTACCCGAGTCAATACCATTATTGATGGGGCTGCCACTTACAATCTCGGGAGTATAGCCTGTAAACTTGGCGCTAGTGAACACATTGGTACCACGCAAGAACACCCTCATCGATTTGACGTTTGCTTTGCTCACCAACGCTTGCGGCAGCATATATCCCAGTGTGATACTTCTCAGCCTGAAGTAAGAGCCGTCCTGGATAAAGCGTGATGATGGCAGGAAATTATAGCCGCCTGCAGTTGGCCTTGGCTCCGAGTTGCTGGTGCCGTCTCCTCTCCAATAGTCGAGGTATCGTTTTTCGAAGTTGTAGAGATCGGGGCGGATCGTTTCCTTGTTGTTGAAAATCTTGTTGCCTGATTGGCCAGTAAAATCTGCCGACAAATCGAACGCCTTGTAGCCCGCCTCAAGATTCATCCCGTAGATGAATGTAGGAATTGGAGAACCCAAATAGGTTCGGTCATCTCCGTTTATCACCCCATTATTATCCACGTCCACATAACGGAGATCGCCAATGCCCGCATCGCTTCGGTGTGGATAGGCATTCAACTCCGATTGATTCTGGAAGATTCCATCCACCTGGTATCCGAAAAATGCACCCAGCGGGAGGCCAGGTGCCGTGCGGGTGGTACCCGCACCATTTGATACGTAGTCGCCTGGACCGCCAAATCCCTGGACCACCGTTGCTTCGTTGTTGACAGTTGTTCCCAGTGTTCCTATCCGATACTTTATCGCGCCCAATTCACCGCTGTAGCTCACATGGTATTCGAAGCCTTTGTTCACCACCTCTGCCGCATTGAAAGTGATCGCAGCACCGTCACCATTGCCCAGGTAGCCTGGAACAGGCAGGTCTATCAGAATACCTTCCGTTCTCCGATGATAGTAGTCCAGCTCCGCTGTTAACCGGTCGTTGAGAAAGCCCAATTCCAACCCGACATCCGTTTGGTAGGTAGTCTCCCACTTTAAATTCGGATTGCCGGCCACATCGTAGGTCGACCCATTGTAGATGGCCTCATTGCTTCCAAAGACGGCCACATCGTTGGTAGACACCAGAGAGTATTGTCTCAGATAAGGAATTTTTTCGTTACCCAACGTGCCGTAGCTGGCCCGCACTTTCAGGTTTGAAAAGAGGGGCAGCGCATCCATAAAATCTTCGTTGATCACATTCCATCCCAAAGCGAAAGAGGGAAAATCAGCATAGCGATTGGTGCTGGTAAACTTGGACGAGCCATCTCGCCTGAACGTGAAGGTGAAAAGGTAACGATCGTTGTACGTATAGTTCGCACGGAAGAGGTAGGAAATGAGCGAGTTATAATCGTTAATACTCGTGGCTACCGAACTGGGATTGATGTTCGCACTGTTGAGGTACCAATAGTTTTCATCGTCCCTGATGATGTTCTGGCCTGTACCGCGAAACTCCTCAGAGGTGATCGCCTGCATCGTGTATCCGGCCACGCCATCTACCCGATGATTTCCAAACTCCTTCCGCAGGTTCACTGTGTTTTCCCAAATCCAGGAGGTGAAGTCGCGATAAGACTTATTCAGATCACTGGTTGCATTTTGCTGCTGGGGCGAAACAAAAAAAACGGGTGTAAAACTTCTTCCCTTCGCATATACAAAATCTACACCCAGGCTCGACTTAAACGTAATGCCTTTCGCCACATCAACTTCACCATACAGATTGCCCACGCTGCGAAGCTCATTGCCAAAGCTGTTCGTGTTCTCAATATCGGCCAATACGTTGCCCACCCCTGGCACCACAGAGTAGCTGCCATCCGGCTGAAGAGGCGTAATGGTGGGCTGCGCCCGATAAACCACAAACACAGCGTTCCCATTCGTGAATTGCGACTTGGACGGAACAATGGTGAGGTTATTACCGAAACGGATCTTGTTAGAGAGGTGGTAGGTGTTGTTGAACTTTAGCGTAACCCTTTCAAACTTTGATTTGTCGATGATTCCCTCCTGTCCGAAATAACCAAGACCTATGTAATAATCCGACCGGGCGGTGGCACCCGCAGCCGATACCTGGTAGTTGTGAATCGGGGCACTGCGAAAAATCAAATCTTGCCAATCGGTGTCCGGTACAGCATCCACGTTGTTGAAAGATCCTGGGTTGATGGCATTCACCACCGTTGCAAATTCCTTTCCGTTGAGCAGACTGATCTTTTTTGGCAGGTATTGCATGCTGTAATCCGCATTCACGCTGATGGTGGGGAATTCTTGACCGGCCTTCCCTTTTTTGGTGGTCACTATGATCACACCATTTGCGCCACGCGAACCATATATGGCCGTGGCCGATGCGTCCTTGAGCACCTCCATGGACTGAATATCTGCTGCATTCAGGAAGTTGATGTCATTTAAGATCACCCCGTCAACCACGTAAATGGGCGAAGCGTCATTGAACGTGCCGATGCCTCTTATGCGCACATAGGCACCGGCACCTGGTTGGCCGGAAGTGGGGGCAACCTGAACTCCGGTCACCTTTCCCTGAAGCGAGAGCGCAGGCGTGGATGTAGGGATCTTGATGATGTCGTCAGATTTCACCGAGGAGACGGCCCCTGTCAGGTCCGACTTACGAACCGTACCATATCCGATCACAACGATCTCCTCCAAAGCCTTTGTATCCGGCTGTAGCACCACATCAATCACCGACCGATCGCCCACAGTGATTGTCTGCGTTTCGTAGCCAATAAACGAAAACACCAGCACCGTCTCGGATGCACCAAGCTCTAATGAATAGCGACCATCCAGGTCCGTTACAGTGCCTTTGGCAGTACCCTGCACAACAACGTTGGCACCGGGCAACGGGCCATTATCTTCATCAGACCTTACCTGGCCCGTAACCACGCGTGTTTGCCCGAAAACGGTTGCGCTCCAGAAGAGTACTAAAGCGCTGATTAATAGAAATTTACGCATGTAAAAAGGTTCAAATTGGTTTGGGTTTTGTTGCTTTGAGCTAACTGAATTTATTACCACGCAAGCGAAATCCACCTTTTTTTTCGATGAACAAACACATTTCTCTTTCAAGCCGCACTCTATAGCATATGTTGTTTTTGCGGAAAAAAAACATTGATTCTGGTACACTATTGCCCGATTATGGAATTGAGCCCATGGGCTCATGGCGTATAAAAAACAAGAAGTGTTTGGAAATGCGGGCGGATGGAATCCCGGGTGCCCAAAGCGGGCTTACTAGTGAAACCGATTTCGGTGAGTTTTCCGCTGAAAAGACTGTTTCGGCCTGAGGGCAACAAATCAAAAAACCAGTCTTGATTGCTATCGGGCGGGGAAATCATTAGCCAGGACGGCCTGGCTGTAACAACCAGGAATTGCAGAGCAACGCCCTATCGAAATCATTTAGGCAAGCTCTGCCTCCTTGTCCGTTTGGGAAAGTTGACGCGATCGCCCTCGTTGGACAGAATCACGTCCTCCCAGCGCGATGCCCGGACGTACCTTCCATGCTGCTTCAGGTTCGCCAGGGCCTCTTCTACCTTTTTCCTGAAACTCCATACCGTGTTCAATCGCAGGCTAAGCTGTTCAGATAATTGCTCAAGCGTTTGCTCACTCCTGCCCAGGGCGGTCAGGTAGGCAAGGTAAAAGGCTTTGTCGATCGGGAATTTGACCCCCTGGAAAATGGTGAAAGCAGTGATGGATTCGTTATACCCGCAGCGGGTGCACCTTCTCGCGAACTTGCTGGCACCGTCAAAGAATTTTTCGTTGCCGCATTTACGGCAATGGAAGCCCTGTCTCCACTTTAAATCATCGATAAAGCGGAAGCATGAAAGTTCGTCAGGATAGAGTGTGCGAAACTCAGCATAGTCCATGGTGGTTTCGTGCAGTCTTTCCTCCAGCACTTCCTTCACCCGGTTCTTGAGCTTCCAATTGTCGAGGTCAAGAATGGAGTTGATCTCGTTGATTTCCGTGGCTTGTTGAATCAGTTTTTGGTTGCTCTCTGCCAACTCCTCGGCCTTATCGTTGAGCGCCAACGTTCTTTCACGGACTTTCTGTTCCAACTCCCGCGTTACCTTCTCCTTCAGCTTCATGTTGGTTTCATGCTGATCGATGATTCTGCGCATGGCGCGGTCGCGATTGTCTTTGAGAATGCGAATGCGATCACCCAGGGCGAATGTCAGAAACAACATCTCAATACCGAAGCTAATGTGAAGGCTATAGTGTGTCAGCGTGGTGAATGGAAGCAAGTTGAGGTAGACAAGGCCCCGTATGAAAAAGCCGGTGAAAAGGAATCCGTAAGCAATCACAAAAAATCGAGCAGGCCGATAGCCGCGCACCCATACTGAGATACCCGTATAAAATATGAGTGACAGCGAAATCAGGTCAATGAACCGATACGCAAACAACGATGGCTTGAAGAATGCCGCGAAAAGGAAGTAGCCGGTGCGCAAGACAATCATTGCCAGCAGCCCCTGGTCCAATTTCGGTGAGGTGGTCTTGGACGAAAGAAACCTCCTGGTGAAAACCAATGCCCAAAAAATGAGTGAGTACAGGGTGATTCCCCCAACGTAATCATTCCACCCGGGATTGTTCGGCCATAAATATTGAAAGCCGATTCCATCGAGCGTGATGGCGTACAATCCCACACTGATGATGTAACAGATGTAGTAAATGTTTTTGATCTCGCGAATGGCCAGGTAAACCAGGAAGTTGTACAGGCTGATGATCAGAATCATGCCGTAAAAGGTCCCAAACAGCAGGTACTCGTTCAGCGCGTAATACACGAACCGGTCGATCGATCGCAACGCAATTCGCATGTCCGCAAATTCGTGGGAACGGATCTTGAAATAATAGACAGCAACAGAGTCCGTATGGGCGGGAAGCAAAACTTCAAAGTTCTTGTGATGCAATGTTCGATGCTCAAAAGGCACGGCATCACCCATCACCACTTTTTCGTACCCACCGTTTGGCAACGGCAGATACACTTCAATGTGATCGATCGTTTGATCATAGAACTCCAGCAACCAGATCTTGCTGGTTTCCGGGGAATGGCGCAACGGATACCGGATCCAATACGATGTGTTGGGTTTGAAATCTTTGTTTTGATAGTCGGGGCGCTTTTGAAACTGGAGATTTGAACCTGGTGACAGAATGTCGTTCATGGTGATGCGGTTGGTGCTATCATTAAAAAAAGCAACCTGATAGGGCATGAGAATGACCTCCTGCACATTGTCGTTGAGCGTAATGGGATCCTGTGCCCGCAACAGCATCGTCATCAACACAAATGGAATCAGCAAGCTCCTCTTCATCTCATTCCCGGTATTTCAATCAAATTAAAAATTATCAAAAGGCGAAACCAATTCGGTTATCGCGGAATTATCCATCGTGAGGTCTTGCCTGTATGCGCTGTTCCTTCCACCGTTTAAGTTCGTCTTCACGTTCCCGAATCTCCTCCTCCGAAGGTTGGTAGTCGAGCCAGCGCCTTAAATCGGGCTGACCAGCATCTACCCAGGCCGTGTACCAAAGGTCGGCAATCATTTTAATGCTTTGTTGCATCTGGCGCTCAACCATGCCATTCAACAATCGATGATAGGCACCGGCATAATCCCGCGACTCCAACTTTACCGTTCGCTTACCGCGCGTTTCAAAGCTGAACTTGGCGGAACTTTTTTGGAGTTCCTTCTCCAGGCTTAGGACCGAATCCACAGCATGGTGCGCGTTGATCACGGCATTCCAAGCAATCCCCTGCACATCCTTGACATGCGTTGCCTTGCCAACCCAAAACTTGTAGTCGTTAAAGAACAGTTCGGGCAACCGGGTTTCCCAAAATGCATGCAACCCGTCCTGGCCGGTTAGCTGCCCGTTGTAGTTGCTTGTGGTGTGGAGCGGCACGTGTGCATCCGCCACATAGTGTCCCAGTTCCGCAGACAACCTCAGGATGCGTGCCGGGTCGTTCACCAGGAATGCTTCCCGCAATCGAAAATACATCCGGGTGATATGCCACGGTACGATGCCCCTTTCCAGCAAAAACGACTCGCCATACTTCGCCACTGCGTCCTCCCAATATTTTGGAATTGAATCCATTTGCTCAAACCGATCGAGATCGACATAATGTAAAGGTGCCTCACCTTCCACCGCGTACCGTCTCCGATCTGGATTGACAGCCGCCTCGGTGAGATATTGAATGTTTGCCTTATAAAACACGATCATTTCTGGCGGCAGCGTGAACACCGCGTGTTTGTTGATCTGTTCGTGGGCAAAGAAACCCCAATCGAAGCCGCACAAAACTACGACCACCGGCATCCATGTACATTTACAAATGAAGCGTACCATTGTATCTTTCCTAAAATTAGTTCAATTGTGAGAAAGCTCATTCCCTGTTTGTTCTGGTGGGTTGCCTTTGCGGCCGAAGCCACCGATCCGTATCCCCGTAATCAGGCCATCGACATACAGCATTATTTATTTCAAATCGAACTCAATGACAGAGATGATGTAATTGAAGGTCATGCGTCCATCACCATTCAATTCAAGCAGACCATTCCTCAACTGCTGTTGGATCTGGTAGCACAAAGCGATGGCACCGGTATGGAGGTACGCTCCGTGGGTGTGGACGGGCAGGACCGTAACTTTCGGCACCACATCGACATCCTAACGATTGATTTGCCCCCCATCCGGCCGGGGGATATCAAAGTGGTGACGGTTGACTACCAGGGGATACCGCGGGACGGGCTGATCATCGGGAAAAACAAATATGGCGACCGCACTTTTTTTGGCGACAACTGGCCGAACCGGGCCCGCCATTGGCTGCCTACCATCGATCATCCCTACGACAAAGCGCAGGTCGACTTTGTGGTTACAGCTCCCGATCGATATCAGGTGGTATCGAACGGTGAACAAATTGAAGAAAGCAACCTGCTCGGAAACAGGAAGCTTACCCATTGGAGAGAGCGGATTCCCATCCCCACCAAATTGATGGTGATCGGAGTGGCACCCTTTGCCGTACAGAAATCGGGCGAAGTGGATGGCAAACCAGTTACTACCTGGGTTTACCGGCAAGACCGCAATGCGGGTTTTACCGACTTTGCCATCGCGCCCTCGGTGCTTCAATATTTTGATGATGCCATTGGCCCGTTTGCGTATGAAAAGCTCGCCAATGTTCAATCGAAGACACGTTTTGGAGGCATGGAAAACGCGAGCTGCATCTTTTATTTTGAAAACGCGGTAACCGGGCGGAACGAAAGGGAGAGCCTGATCGCGCACGAGATTGCACACCAATGGTTTGGTGACTCCGTTACTGAAAACGACTGGTACCACGTATGGCTCAGCGAAGGCTTTGCCACCTACTTCACCAATGTATACCTGGAAAAAAAATATGGTGTGGACCGCTTGCGACAGGAGTTGAGCGCGCAACGTGAAAAGGTGGTGGCGTTCGCCAAGGAAAGGTTCGCACCGGTAATTGACACAACCCTAATGGACATCAATCGCGTGCTCAGCACCAATACCTACCAAAAGGCGGGCTGGGTGTTGCACATGCTAAGGCGCGAATTGGGCGATGAAGTCTTCTTTGAGGGCATCAGAAGTTACTATGCCAAATTCAAGAATGGCAATGCCCTGACCGAAGACTTCAGGCGCGTGATGGAGATTGCCTCCGGCAGGGACCTTCGCCCTTTCTTTGACCAATGGCTCCGCCATCCGGGGCACCCGGTCCTGTCGGGCCGGTGGCGGTTCGACCCCAGGTCCGGTTCGGTGCAAGTCCAGATCAAACAAGAGCAGTCCAGGGTTTTCCGGTTCCCGATTGAGTTGGAAATCGCGGGTGCCGATGGCCGGGCAGTCAGCAAGGTGGTGATGGTCGAATCAAAGTCTGTAAATGCATCCATACCGCTTGATTTTGAGCCGCTCACATTGACATTGGATCCAGGTGTGAATCTGCTTTTTGAGGGTCAATTGATGGGAAAATAGGCCATCTTTAATTCAGCGAACCTTTGCAAATATGCCGAATGGTCCTACCTTTGCAGTCCGTTTGAAAAAAGCTTATGGCAAATCATAAATCAGCAGAGAAAAGGATCAGGGCTAACGAGAAAAAGCGCGTTTTGAACCGCTACCAACACAAAACCACGCGTACCTACATTAAGAAGCTCACCGAAACCACATCAAAGGACGAGGCGCAGGAGTTGCTTAAGAAGGTGTCTGGCATGATCGACAAACTCGCGAAGAAGAACATCATCCACTGGAAGAAGGCAGCCAACCAGAAGTCGCGTTTGGCGAAGCAGGTGGCGAAACTGGCCTAATCTAGTTTTAGAGATCTTATATTTTTCCCTTCCTTGCTCACGCGGGGGAGGGTTTTTTTATTCAAGGCCGTTGCAATATTGGTCCCGTTAGGGACCTTGATATCTGTAGCCAGACCAATCCATCCAACGACCGCCCCGTTAGGGGCGGAATATTTCACGGGCCACCCCTCCATTAAAACAGCCGTCTGCATAGCCCGACCTACCTGTCGTGAGATCGCCCCGTTAGGGGCGGAATATCCATTCAACCATTGATGAGATGGGTGGCGTCCCGTAGGGACGATAGATTGGTAGCTCAACAATTTGGCGTAGCACGGCTGCCCCGTGAGGGGCGGAATATCTATTCCAACATTGACGAGACGGGAGCCGTCCCGTAGGGACGGCAACATTTGTAGTAATCAGCAAATTACAAAAACACCCCGCCCCGTGAGGGGCGGAATATTTCACGGGCCACCCCTCATTAAAAGACCCGTCTGCATAGCCCGACCTACCTGTCGTGAGATCGCCCCGTTAGGGGCGGAATATCCATTCAACCATTGATGAGATGGGTGGCGTCCCGCAGGGACGGCAACATTTGCAGCAATGAACAATGACAAAAACGACCCGCCCCGTAGGGGCGGAACATTTGCAGGAACAAATAAACGCAACAATATTTTCGCAACCGGTTACCGCGGGTCGTGAAATAAAAACCGTTCTTCGAACTCGATATCGAAGGATTTCAGCAGGTCCTCGTACTCCTCCCTGAATTTCTTCCGGCGATGATGCTCCTTTTGATTCATAATGTAATGGTATAACCTATCCACCTGATCCTTTGAATATGAAAACGCACCATAACCCTGCTGCCATTGAAACCTGAAACGGGTAAAACCCTTGTAATTGATCCACTCTGACGATTCTCCCTTCACCACTCGCATAAAATCTGATATCGATTGTGTGGGGTGGAAGCCTATAAGCATGTGAAGATGGTCAGGCATTCCGTTAATGGCGATCATTTTGTGACCAAGGTTCCGCACGATCCCGGTCATGTATTTTTGCAGCTCATCCTCCCAGGCCGGCTCAATCAATGCCGTTCTGTTTGCCACCGCAAAGACAAAATGAATGTAAATCTGCGTATAGGTGTTTGCCATCGCCTCAAAAAAAAAGATTCCGTCCCTACGGGACGGGTCGCAAGTCAATTCAACACATTAATACACAGCCCCTATCGGGGCTTGATCAGAAAACCAATATAAACCCATTGTCACTATTTTCCTATATTTAGTTTAAAATGGCAACCCCTTGACAAAACCACTCAACATCAAAAGCTGGGCCGCGGAAGATCGCCCCCGGGAAAAGCTTCTCGGAAAAGGAAAATCCGCCTTATCTGAAGCAGAACTCGTGGCGTTGCTCATCGGATCTGGCACCGCCAACCTGAGCGCAGTGGACGTGGCAAAACTACTGCTGCAAAGTGCGGGCAACGACTTGAATGAATTGGCGAGGTTATCGGTAAAAGAACTGACAAAACACAAGGGCATTGGCGAGGCCAAAGCCATCGCGATTGTAGCCGCGTTGGAGCTGGGTCGGAGGAGAAAGGAAACTGAGACAGCCGAAAAACCGAAGATCACCACTTCGTCTGCGGCTTACGACTTGTTGAAAAGCGACCTGATGGACTTACCGCACGAAGAATTCTGGATCTTGTTACTCAACCGCGCAAACCGGCTCATCAAAAAGAAACGCGTAAGCGAAGGAGGTGTGTCGGGCACCGTTGCCGACCCCAAGATCATCTACAAAGTAGCCGTGGAAGAATTGGCCAGTGGCATCATCGTGGCGCACAACCATCCGTCTGGAAACCTTACCGCGAGTCAGAGCGATATTCAACTTACCGAGAAATTGAAGCATGCGGGCAAGGCGCTCGAAATACAACTGCTGGATCATTTGATCATCGGTGGACAAAAATATCTTAGCTTTGCAGACGAAGGACTGATCTAGCACAAAGCGTTGAAACCTTTTGTCGTATTTTTTGCAGTTCTCTTTTTTGGCCTGGTGTCGATGCTCTTCTTCCTGTTCGGCACCGAAAGCCATACGGGCCCTGTAACGCGCGTAATCGCAGAACCGTTGCTCATTGACGTACCCACCGAGCAGGCACTCCTGGAATTTCAGGATTTTGTTCAGTCAGGTATCGACAATGGCCGTGTGCCAGGTGTGGCCGTGGCCGTTGTGCGCGGTGGCGATATCATCTATTTGAAAGGGTTTGGAAAGAAGGAAGTGGGCCATGACGAGCGCATTGACACACACACGCTGTTCAGGCTGGGCTCCGTATCCAAAAGCGTAACCTCTACTTTGGCCGGCCGACTTGTGCAAGAAGGTGTCATCGGCTGGGATGATCCCGTTTCCAAATACCTGCCCGACTTCAAACTAAAAACACAGGAGGCCACCGACTCATTAAGAGTAAAACACCTGATTTCGCATACCACAGGACTCCCCTATCATGCCTACACCAACCTGATTGAGGAGGGCTATGACCTGGGCTATCTCATTGACAAACTGCAGGAAGTTGATCTGGTGAGTGAAGCCGGTGAATTTTATAGCTACCAAAATGTGGCCTATAGCTTGCTTGAGCAGTTGGTTCAAGCCGCCACTGGAAAATCTTTTGATCAATTGATGAATGAAAAGGTTTTTGGCCCGCTGCGGATGAGCCAGTCGTCAGTTACCTATCACGACTTCATGCGCAACAACAACGCAGCTCACCCGCATTTGTTCAGGGGAAAAACCTGGAGACCAGTTTCCTTATCAAAAAACTATTACAATGTGGCACCGGCAGGTGGTATCAACTCCAGCATCTCAGACATGGCCAAGTGGATGCAGGCCATGCTCGGGCACAAGACGCATGTCATTTCGAAGGAAACACTCGACCAGCTTTACGAACCCCGCATCCGGGCAACAGCCAAGAACCGAAACTTCTACCGGTGGAATCGCATCCGCAAATCGTACTACGGCTACGGTTGGCGCATACTGCAATTTAACGCTGACACACTCGCCTATCATGGAGGGTACGTGAACGGATTTCGCGCTGAGGTGGCGTTGAATCGCGATGAAGACCTGGGTATTTGTGTGCTCACCAATGCACCTGGAGATTTCTCAGATGTCGCGATTCCCACTTTCCTGACGATTTACGATCGTTACTTGAATGTGCAACGCAAAGAGAGCGCGGCAAATGCAGTTGCTCCATGAAGAGAAATCATTTTTTCATCCTCATCATCGTAACCATTGGAGTCGTCATCATCCTGTACTCGATGCAGGGCGGCATGTCACCGGAGGAATATGCAGCCCGGGTGAAGGAGGCTCGCGAAGAGAAGGACCGCTTCATGCGAAATTCGGAAGAGTCCCCGTTCGCAAACCTGGGTACATATAAAGGCCTGTCTTATTTTGAACCAAACCTCGACTTTCGAATCACCGCCAGGCTCGATCGCATCGAAAAACCCAGGTTGGTCGAATTGCCTACCAGCGACAACAAGACCTCGCAATATCTTGAGTACGCTTACGCGATCTTTGAAGTGGCTGACAAACCCTGCCGGCTTCTCATCCTGGAAATCACCGAGCCTGGCCCGAACAAAGGCACGCTGTTCCTCGCCTTCGCGGATGAAACGAGCACAAAAGAAACATACGGGGCCGGCAGGTACCTCGATCTAAAGAAAAATCCGGGCAGCAGTTCGATCATTCTGGACTTCAACGAAGCCTACAATCCATACTGCGCCTACAACGCCAGTTTTTCCTGTCCGCTGCCTCCAAGAGAGAATTTGCTGGAGGTTGCGATTCTGGCGGGTGAAAAGACGTATAAACCCTGAACAAATTCCACCGGATTAATTTTTACATTCGCATTAACAGGTATGAAGGAACCAATTACATTCACAGCACACATTGAGCAGGATTTGGAATCGGGGCTCTACGTTGGATTCATTCCGAATTTACCTGGTGCGCATACGCAGGCTGAAACATTGGACGAGCTGAAATCGAACCTTGCGGAAGTTGCATTGTTGTGCCTCGAAGAACTATCGTCTGAAGAGTGGCGGGCGCTGTCAACAAATTTTGTCGGCACACAGCAAATTACGGTCGCCCTGTAGATTGGTAAAGGCCGTTCATGAGCAAACTCCCGATTACCGATTCCAGGTCTTTTGAAAAAATCCTTTGGCCCTTGGTTTCATATTGATCAGACAAAAAGGAGGCCATGCATTTTATCAGCATCCAGACGGGCGTTATACCACCTTACCTCGTCATTCCGGAAGAGACTTGTCACGTCCGCTCATTCGCCAAATCCTCAGGGAGATCAAACTTTCCCCCGCGGAATTCATTCAAATGCTGCTAAGGATTTGATTTATCGCCTAATTTTGCCGGTTCCATAGCTCACTTTTCAATGAAGATTTCCTACAACTGGCTAAAGCAATACATCGAAATAACGGAAGGCCCCGAAGACCTGGGCAAAATCCTGACAGGCACAGGCCTGGAGGTGGAAAGTATTGAAGCAGTAGAATCAGTGCCCGGAGGACTCAAAGGCCTGGTGATTGGCGAGGTTCTTACGTGCACCAAACACCCCAATGCCGACAAACTTTCTCTCACCACCGTGGACGTGGGTCAAGGCGAACCTTTGCCCATTGTGTGCGGAGCACCCAACGTGGCAGCGGGGCAGAAAGTGGTGGTGGCCAAGCCCGGAACTACGATTTACCCTACTTCAGGAGAGCCCTTCACCATCAAGAAAGCCAAAATCCGGGGCGAAGTCTCACAAGGCATGATCTGCGCAGAAGATGAGGTGGGCTTGGGAACGGGGCACGAGGGTATTATGGTGCTGAACACAAAAGCGGCCAACGGAACACTGGCTTCTGATTACTTCAAAATCGAGTCGGACCATATTTTTGAAATAGGCCTTACGCCCAACCGTGCCGATGCCGCATCGCACGTGGGCACCGCCCGCGACATCAAGGCGGTGAAGGGAGGAACACTTCGATTGCCTTCCGTGGCCGAATTCAAAACCGACAACACCAGTTTAACGATACCTGTCACGGTGGAAAACACGGAGGCATGCCCCCGCTACTCGGCTGTCACCATCAGTGGAGTGAAAGTCACCGAATCACCCGCCTGGTTAAAGAACCGACTCACCTCCATCGGACTTACTCCGATTAACAACGTGGTGGACATTACCAATTTCGTTTGCCACGAACTGGGTCAGCCGCTTCACGCCTTCAATGCCGATGCCATCAAAGGAAAGAAAGTGATTGTAAAGACAGTGCCGGCCGGCACCAGGTTTGTTACCCTCGATGAGAAAGAGAGAAAACTCACCGACAAAGACCTGATGATATGCGATGAAGAAGGTGGCATGTGTATCGCAGGTGTGTTTGGTGGCATCCATTCAGGCATCGACAACAACACCACCCGCATTTTTCTCGAAAGCGCCCATTTCTCTGCCGATTACATACGCAGAACGGGCATGCATCACCAGTTGAAAACCGATGCTTCCTTCCGTTTTGAGCGGGGCGTTGATCCCGAGTTAACGGTTTATGCGCTTAAGCGTGCGGCACTGCTCATCAAAGAGATTGCGGGCGGGGTCATTTCGTCCGAAATAGTTGATGTATACCCAAAGAAAATCGAAAGGAAGGTCATTGACGTGAAGGACAGCCATGTAAACCGGCTGATCGGAAAAGTCATTCCACGAGAGCGCATGTTCGAAATACTCCAGCTGCTCGACTTTGAAATCCTGGAAAAGCAAGCGGGACAATTCAAAGTTTCCGTGCCTACCTACCGGGTAGAGGTACTTCAAGAAGCCGATGTGATTGAAGAAATTCTCCGCATTTATGGATTCAACAACGTGGAGCTGTCGGATATTGTGGGAACGAGCTACCTGGCCGACTTTCCCGAGAAAGATATCAACCGATTCAGAAACAGCATAGGCGACCTTCTGGTAAGCAATGGCTTCTATGAAATCTTGACCAACTCCCTTACCCACCAGGCCTTTTACGACAAATATCCCTTCACCTTGCGGGGCGAAATCGTGCAGATGCAAAACCCCTTGAGCGAAGAGCTGAACGTATTGCGCCAAACCCTGCTATTCAACGGCCTGCAGGTGCTGGAGCACAACATCAACCGGCAACAGCGCAATCTCAAGCTGTACGAATTTGGAAAGGTCTATTGGAAGGACGGTCGGGAATATCGAGAGGAGGAGCGCCTTGGGCTGTTTCTCACCGGACAATTTGAGCCGGAGAACTGGCGCAGCACACCCCGCACGGTAGACTTTTTTGACCTGGCTCAGTTTGCACAGCTGCTGTTCAATAAATGCAATGTGAACAGTGTATCGCAACAGGTCATTGAGCATCCCTTGTTCGATTACGGAGTAAAATGGACTGCCGGTAAAACGGATTTGGGCGTTGGCGGAAAATTAAAGAGCGCCCTCGCGAAAGATTTTGGCTTAAAGCAAGAGATTTTCTATGCCGACCTTGAGGCCATCTTGCTTTTCAATGCGGCAAGTCCTAAGTTAGTGATACAGGACGTGCCCAAATACCCAGAAGTAAGAAGAGACTTGTCTCTCGTCCTTGATAAGACGGTTACCTTTGCGGAGATTCAGGATTTAGTCCGGGCAACCGAGAAGCGGTTGATCAAGGATATACTTGCGTTTGACGTGTACGAAGGGAAGAACATTCCAGAAGGAAAAAAGGCCTACGCATTGGGGTTCATTCTTCAGGATGAGACAAAAACACTCACCGATGAAGAAATCGACAAGACCATGAACCTGTTGATGGGTGCTTTTGAGAAAAAGATGGGTGCGTTCATCCGAAAGTGAGAGAAGTTTGAGGGCCAATGTCAACAAAGGCGATTGGTCGGATAAATAAAAAAATTAAAATTGATGGATCAGGAACTGCTAAAATCCAGCCTGAATGGCCTGGAGCGAAAACTGGTTGTATTACTCAATGAACACAAAACCCTCCAAGAAGAAGTTAAGTCATTAAAAACTGAGAATCAGGAGCTTAGAACTTCACTGAAGGCCCGCGAGGAGCAGATCGGCAATTTTAAAAATCAAATTAAAATCACTAAAATTGTGGACCACATTCATCCTGGAGATTCGAATTCTTCAGAGTTGAAGCGGAAGGTTGACGAGTATATCAAAGAAATCGATAGGTGCATTGCTCATTTGAGCAGCTAACCGGTTGTAGATGGACGAACTTTCAATAAAGATCAAAATAGCCGATCGCGAGTATCCCATGAAAGTGAAGCGAACCGATGAGGAGCGCATCAGGGCTGCGGGCAAATTGATCAATGAGAAACTCAAGCATTACCGTGGACAGTTTGGCATCGATGACAAGCAGGATTTGCTTGCCATGGTCGCTTTCGACTGCCTTGTAGATAAGATGGCCGATGAAGAAAATCTCCAGGTCATTGACCAAACGGTTGTTGAGAAGGTGAACCACCTCAACCAAATCGTTTCGCAAGCGCTCTAGCCTTTCCCCTTCTTCCCGAATTCGAATCAGTCGCAGGTTGTGTGGTGATACTTAACACTTACAACCATGGAACTGATTGTCATTATATCCGTTAGCACCGTCCTCGTTGTTCTTTTCAGCCTGCTCATCGGAACACAGCTGAGCAAGCGCAGGATCCGAAAGAGACAAGGCGAGCTGGAAGAAAAAGCCCGCATGATCATCAAGGAAGCTGAACTGCAGGCCGAAAACATCAAGAAAGACAAAATCATCGAAGCGAAAGAGAAACTCCTGAAGATGAAGCAGGAGTTTGAAGAGGAGGCCAACCGCAAGAAAAATCAAATCATCAGCAACGAGCAGAAGATCAAGCAGCGCGAAGGTCAATTGTCAAAAGAGCTGGAACACATCAAAAGGAAAGAGTCTGACCTGGACGAGGAAAGGCAAAACCTGGCGGTTCAACTCGAACACGTAAAAAAACGCAAGGAAGAACTCGACAAGTTCAACGCGCAGAAAGTGGCCATCCTGGAAAACATCTCCAAGCTGACAGCCGACCAGGCACGCGACCAACTGGTAGAATCCCTGAAGGAAGAGGCGCATACCAAGGCAAGCTCTTTCATCAAGGACATCATGGAAGAGGCCAAGCTGACAGCCACCAAGGAAGCGCGCAAGATTGTGGTCGAAACCATTCAAAGAACGGCCACGGAACATGCCATCGAAAACTGCGTGTCGGTGTTCAACATCGAAAGCGATGACATCAAGGGTAAGATCATCGGCCGCGAAGGGCGAAACATCCGCGCATTGGAGGCCGCCACGGGTGTGGAGATCATCGTAGACGATACGCCCGAAGCCATCATCATCTCCGGTTTCGATCCGGTGCGCAGGGAAATTGCACGATTGTCATTGCACCGTCTCGTACAAGACGGGCGCATCCACCCCGCACGTATTGAAGAGATCGTGAGCAAGACCTCGAAAAACATCGAAGACGAGATCGTAGAAATAGGCGAACGTACCGTCATCGACCTCGGCATTCACGGTTTGCATCCGGAGATGGTAAAGATGGTGGGCCGCATGCGGTTCCGCTCATCGTACGGACAAAACCTTCTGCAACACTCACGCGAGGTGGCCAACCTCTGTGCCATCATGGCCTCAGAGCTTGGGCTCAACGTAAAGCAAGCCAAGCGTGCCGGTTTATTGCACGACATCGGCAAAGTGTGGCCGGAAGAACTCGAGAAGCCGCACGCCATTGTGGGCATGGAACTGGCTCAGAAATACAAGGAACATCCGGTGGTGTGCAACGCCATTGGCGCCCACCACGATGAAATTGAAATGACGGGCATCCTCTCCCCCATTGTACAGGCTTGCGATGCCATCAGCGGTGCGCGACCTGGTGCGAGGCGCGAGGTGATGGAGCAATACATCAAACGCTTGCGCGAACTGGAAGATGTGGGCCTCAGCTTCGATGGCGTGGAGAAATGTTACGCCATACAAGCGGGGCGCGAACTGCGTGTGATCGTAGACGCGGAAAAAGCAACAGACGAGCGCGCCTCCCAGTTGAGCTTCGACATCTCCCAAAAGATCGAACGCGACATGCAATACCCCGGCCAGATTAAGGTGACGGTAATACGGGAGATGAGGAGTGTGGCGTACGCGAAGTAATTCAAGATTTAAGATTCCAAATTCGAGATTGGCAGCACGAGAATTTTAAATCATAAATTTTGAATTTGAATTGCCTGAGCCGCCTAGCCGTCAAAATCGTCTTCTTCCTCAACGGCTTCATCTATGCCAACTGGGTGTCGCGGCTGCCGCGGATTCAAGAGATCTTCAGTCTGAGCAATGGGGGAATAGGTTTGATCTTGCTCTCGGCTTCTGTGGGTGCGGTTACAGCCATGCCCTTTACAGGATGGGCGATCATCAAAAATGGAAGCAGGAGAATCACCCTTGTTTCTGCCATGTTCTTCTGTGCAGTGGTGCCGCTGATTCCACTCATGCCCGACTTCTACTTCCTCATGCTGCTGTTTTTTGTGATGGGCATCTCCACCGGCATGTTGGATGTGGCCATGAATGCGCAGGCCGTGATGGTGGAACAACAACATGGCAAACCCATCATGACCAGCTTCCACGCGCTGTTCAGCATCGGCATGATGCTGGGGGCCTTGTCGGGGTCGTTCTTTGTGAAACTGGGGTCGCCTTTATTGATTCATTTGATGATTGTGGTGGGCCTCAGCCTGCTGACCATTGTGTGGGTACGCTACAACCTCATCAGGGATTCTCCCAATAAAGAAACAGTGCATGAGGGTCCGGCATTCCGGCTACCCAACGCAGCCATCATCGGCATCGGAGTGATTGCCTTTTGTTGCATGCTGGGGGAAGGCTCGATGGCCGACTGGAGCACCAACTACATGGAGAAGATTGCAGGCGCGAGCCGCGCACTCGCACCCGTGGGGCTTTCTGCGTTTGCTTTTGCCATGACCTTCGGGCGCTTCTTTGGCGACAAGGCGCGCGAAAAGTTTGGCGACAAGAAACTATTGGTCATGTGCAGTTTGGTCGCCACTTTCGGACTCGGCTTGGGTTTGGTGTTCACACAACCCTTGTTTGTGATCATTGGTTTTTCCATCGTGGGCCTGGGCCTTTCCGTGATTGTGCCCATTGCCTACAGCATTGCAGGAAACGCCAAGGACCTGCCACCGGGTGTGGGATTGGCCATGGTGACCACGGTGGGATACACCGGCTTTTTGTTTGGCCCGCCTATCATCGGTTTCCTGGCCGATTGGCAGAATCTAAGATTCGCGCTGATGTTTGTCGCGATCTTGTTCTTGATCATGACTTTGCTGAGCAGCAGGTATAAGGTGAAATAACTGTTACAGGTTACAGGTTACAAGTTACAGGTAACTTGGAACAATTTGCTTATCGCACGGTAATCAACGAATTTTAACATCATGAAGACGGCCGAACTGCGCAAAAAGATTATCGATGAGTTAAGCTCAATAGAAGACGAAGAAATCCTGCACGAAATCTACAGGATGGTCAAGGTTGAGTCAGACATGCAACCCATCCACCAACTCACCGAAGCAGAAAAGAAAGCAATAGATGCCGGCATGAAGGATATTGAAGAAGGCCGTGTTCTTAATTCGGAGGAAGCGAAGGCCCAAATCAAAAAGTGGCTAAAGAAGTAGTTTGGTCGGAATCTGCACTCCGCGATCGATTTGACATCCACCTCTTTTGGCTCAATCACAATCAGTCATCTGCGTACAGCGAGAAATTAGAAGTACTCTTCGAAGTCAGTAAAAATCATTGCCCGTTATCCCGAAACTGGTCCTATTACCGAACGGGAGGGTGTAAGAGTTAAGATCGTAAGGGACTACAAAATCTTTTATCGGATCAGCAACGATCGGATTGACATCATTA
Organism: Cyclobacteriaceae bacterium; assembly: GCA_050250195.1. Classification (GTDB taxonomy): domain Bacteria; phylum Bacteroidota; class Bacteroidia; order Cytophagales; family Cyclobacteriaceae; genus ELB16-189. The sequence continues at coordinate 140,790 of JBFWPC010000001.1, forward strand.
GGGTTTGGAATACCCATCAAGACCCTGATAAACTACAAATGAAATGGCACCAGATGAAGATGAGATATTGCCGGTAGGATAAGAATCGATCTAGAATCTAGAATCCAGAACCCGGCAACCAGAATCCAGAATCCAGAATCCAGAACCCCGGCATCCATGAATATTGATCACCTCGAACACGGCAGCAAAGGCGCCTTCATCATCAAAGAGGATGGAAAACGTCTCGCGGAAATGACCTATTCCAGGGCAGGCGACAATCTAATCATCATCGACCACACCGACATTGACGACTCGCTTCGGGGCAAAGGAGTTGGCAAGCAGCTCGTGCAAACAGCGGTGGAGATGGCCCGCGACCGGAATATCAAGATCATGCCGCTATGCCCGTTCGCCAAATCGGTGTTCGACAGGTTGCCGGAATGGAGAGACGTATTGGCTTGAGTTAGGTATATTCGATAACCGGTGACTGACGAGAAGAAAGCCATAAGGGCAACGTACTTTAGCATCGCAGGCAACGCAGGCCTGGCTGTGGTTAAAGGTGCGGCCGGTTTTCTTGGAAATTCGTATGCGCTCATCGCAGATGCCATCGAATCGACCACCGATATTTTTTCTTCTGTGCTGGTGCTATTGGGGCTAAAGTATGCCAACCTACCGGCCGATAAGAACCACCCCTACGGGCACGGAAGAATTGAACCCCTGGTAACTTTTGTGGTGGTGGTATTCCTGGTTACCTCCGCCACCATCATCGCCTATGAAAGCATCCAGCACATCCGCACTCCACACAAGGTGCCCGAGGCGTGGACGCTGATAGTCCTGGGTACGATCATCACCTGGAAAGAAGTGTCGTACCGGATTGTGATGAAAACCAGCAAGGCCACACAAAGTTCGGCCTTGAAGGCCGATGCGTGGCACCACCGCAGCGATGCAATCACATCCGTGGCGGCATTCATCGGGATCTTGATCGCAGTTATTTTCGGTAAAGGGTACGAGACAGCTGACGACTGGGCTGCCTTGTTCGCTTCGGGTTTCATCTTCTACAATAGCTACCGGATATTCAGGCCCGCCCTGGGCGAAATCATGGACGAACACCTGTATGATGACCTGATCTTAGAAATCAGGAAGCAGTCCACTGAAGTGACTGGCGTACTGGACACAGAGAAATGCTTCATCCGAAAAGCCGGAATAAAGTACCACGTTGACCTGCATGCCATCGTGGACGGTCAGATTTCTGTCAAAGAAGGCCACGAGATTGCCCACCGGCTGAAAGATCATTTGCGACAACAGTTGCCCAATCTCGGCCACGTGCTGATTCACATCGAACCCTGGGACCAATCAACCCGTGCCGAAGTCAATCGGAACGACCTCAAGGGAGATCAAAGTGCAATCCAGGCTCCGGGCCCTTAATCAAGTCCTCACTTTTCCCTCTCACCCGAAGTACTCCAGGTTTGATCCACCATAGGCCCCAGCTTCATCCCTCCCAGGAGATGCAGGTGGATGTGAAATACCGACTGCCCCGAATCTTCATTGGTGTTGAACACCAGGCGATAGCCTGTTTCGGCAATGCCTTTCTCTTTCGCAATCTGTTGGGCCACCAGGATCATCTTTCCCAATAACAGCGCGTCCTCCTCTGTCGCCTCATTGAGCGTATTGATCCGCCTCTTCGGTACGATGAGTAAATGCACAAGCGCCTGGTCGCGCAGGCCCTTAAACACCACCACATCCGAATCTTCGTATTCCAGTTCGCGGGGTTCGCTGCGCGCAATGATCTTCTCAAAGGGTGACGTCTCGACCAAAAGGCGGTTCTTCTTCTCTGTGTATTCCTTCGACTGGCTCCAGCCGAGCGCGGGCGCCAGGAGCAACAGCATGACAATGGATGATCGCATAAGTGGGCAGTTTTGACTCAAGTTACCATGATCTGATGAATACCAGCCTATCGGCAGCTAGCTACCTCGCCACGTCAGTTGGTGAGTAAGCTCATAGTCGTTGGCTACCTTGCCACGTCAGTTGGATACTACGCTCAAAGTGGTCGGCTACCTCGCCACGTAAGCTGGATACTACGCTCATAGTGGTTGGATACCTTGCCACGTAAGCTGGATACTTCGCTCATAGTGGTCGGCTACCTCGCCACGTAAGCTGGATACTTCGCTCATAGTGGTCGGCTACCTTGCCACGTCTGTTGGAGACTAAGCACATAGTGGTTAGATACCTTGCCACGTAAGCTGGATACTACGCTCATAGTGGTCGGCTACCTCGCCACGTAAGCTGGAGAGTACGCACATAGTGGTTAGATACCTTGCCACGTAAGCTGGATACTACGCACATAGTGGTTGGATACCTCGCCACGTAAGCTGGGTACTACGCTCATAGTGGTCGGCTACCTCGCCACGTAAGCTGGATACTACGCTCATAGTGGTTGGATACCTCGCCACGTCAGTTGGATACTACGCACATAGTGGTCGGCTACCTCGCCACGTAAGCTGGATACTGCGCTCATAGTGGTTGGCTACCTCGCCACGTCAGTTGGATACTACGCTCATAGTGGTTGGCTACCTTGCCACGTAAGCTGGATACTACGCTCATAGTGGTTGGATACCTCGCCACGTAAGCTGGATACTACGCTCATAGTCGTTGGATACCTCGCCACGTCAGATGGAGAATGAGCACATAGTGGTCGGCTACTTCCCCCTGACTCGCGCAAGCGTCACGCTTGTGCGTAGGGCTTCTACCCTACCGCTTCTGCCAACACTTGCATCTTCTCTTTCCGCTGCCCGGCTACTTTTTCGCTTGAGATGTACTCATCGTAGGTCATCAGCTTGTCGAGGTGGCCGTGGGGCGTCAGCTCTACAATGCGGTTGGCAATGGTTTGCGTAAACGTATGATCGTGCGAAGTGAACAGCACCGTGCCCGGGAAATCCTGTAGGGCATTGTTGAAGGCCTGAATGGATTCCAGGTCGAGGTGGTTCGTGGGTTCATCCAGGATCAGCAAGTTCGCACCCTGCAACATCACCCGTGAAACCATGCAACGCACCTTTTCGCCCCCCGACAGCACATTGCATTTCTTGAATACTTCTTCACCCGAAAACAACATCTTACCCAGGAAACCACGGATGTACACTTCATCCTTCTCCTCTACCGAATACTGCCGCAACCAGTCGATCAGGTTATCATCCGACTGGAAATACTTTTCATTGTCGTTGGGCAGGTAGGCACTGGTAATGGTCTGCCCAAACTTGAATTCTCCGGCCTGCGCTTGAACTTCTCCTGCCAGTATCCGGAAGAGCGTGGTAATGGCCAGACTGTCGTGACTCAAAAAGGCAATCTTGTCGCCCTTGTTTACATACAGGTCGAGGTTCCTGAACAACGTGCGCCCGTCTTCGGCCTGTGCGGTAAGTCCTTCCATCTGTAAGATCTGATCACCGGCCGTGCGCTTCTGCTGGAAGATAATGGCCGGGTACCTCCGGTTGGAAGGTTGGATGTCATCGATGCTGATCTTCTCCAGCAGCTTCCTGCGACTGGTAGCCTGCCTGGATTTAGAGGCGTTGGCACTGAAGCGTGCAATGAACTCCTGCAGTTCCTTCTTCTTATCCTCTGCTTTCTTATTGGCACTGGCCCTTTGTGTCAATGCCAGCTGGCTCGACTGATACCAAAAGGAGTAATTGCCCGTGTAAAGCTTGATCGCTTTGAAATCAATGTCGACAATGTGCGTACACACGGTATCCAGAAAGTGGCGGTCGTGCGAAACCACGATCACTGTATTCTTGAATTCCAACAGGAAGTCTTCCAGCCAACTTACGGTTTGGATGTCCAGGTCGTTGGTGGGTTCATCCAGGATCAGGATGTCGGGATTGCCAAAAATGGCCTGCGCCAACAGCACCCGCACTTTTTGATTGCCGCTGAGTTCCTTCATCTGGCTGTAGTGTACATCTTCTGCAATACCCAATCCGCTTAGCAAAGCCGCTGCATCCGACTGTGCATTCCAGCCGTCCATTTCAGCAAACTCGGTTTCCAATTCAGACGCGCGCACACCATCTTCTTCCGAAAAGTCAGGCTTCTCATAGATGGCGTCTTTTTCTTTCATGATTCTCCAGAGCTTGCTGTGCCCCATGATCACCGTATCCAGCACCGATACCTCATCGAACTCGAAGTGGTTTTGGCGAAGCACCGCCATCCTTTTGCCCGGCTCGATGCTCACGTGACCTGCATTGGGATCGATGTCGCCTGCCAGGATCTTGAGGAAGGTAGACTTGCCGGCACCGTTGGCGCCAATCACGCCATAGCAGTTGCCGCCTGCGAATTTGATGTTTACCTGGTCAAAAAGGACTCTTTTGCCGAATTGCAGCGTGAGGTTATGGGTAGAAATCATGCGCTTTGAAAAATGAAGCCGCAAAAGTACGCATAATCGCACGCTTTGGTGCCACGATCCTCAAAGTTCGGGTGATTCTACCTGGCCGGATGAAGTTGGGCTGCCGCCCGTAAGTGGTATGGTGGAAATAAATGGGAGAGTCTGCGATGCGCGGAGATGCTTTATTCCAGCAGGTTTTCCCTTTTGATGTAAGTGAGCGATGAATCCACGGCAGCGTACACATCGCCATCGTACTTATCCATTTCCAGGATATACCACTTCACACCAATCTCACGGCCCTTCTTGAAGACGGCTTTGTAGTCAATCTGCCCCTTGCCCAATGGTACCCAATGATCGGCCTGCATGTCGGGAGGCATGAAATCCGCTCCCGTGAAGACACCGGTTTGCACGTGGTTGGCCATGTTTTTTACATGCAGCAGCTCTACGTCATCGCGGTAGGCCTCCATGAAACGGACGGGGTCATCGCCTGCGTAAGTCACCCAAAACACATCCATCTCCAGCCGCACACAGCCAGGGTCGAGCCGGTTCATAAAACTGTCGAAGAAGGTTTGGCCTTCGCCCATGGGCTGAAGTTCATAACCATGGATGTGGTAATAGAGTTGTAACCCCGCCTCCCTGGCTTGTGCACATGCACTCATTAATATGTCGGCTGCCTCATTTACTACTTCCAGGGTCACGGTATCCTCCTTCGTTACCTTCAGCCATGCGATGCCGGTGTAGGTGGCACCCATGGTTTTCGCTGTGGCGAGAATTTTGGACGGATCGGTACGCCAGTCGTCCAGCGTGTTCCAATGGAGGGCAAACATTTTCAAACCCGCTGCATCGAGTTGCGCCTTAAACGCTTCGGGATCTCCAGTGATATAGGGCGCATCGAAGCCTTCTACATAGTCGATGCCCAGGTCTTTGATTCTCTTCAAGGTGCCGGGCACATCTTTTTCCAAGTCGTAACGGAAGGTCCACAGCTGGGCAGCAAGCGTTCCGGTTGGTTGCGAGTCTTCATCCATATCGCGCGCAGGCTTTGAGCACAACGAAAGCAAAAGCAGAACGGCAATGAAATGGTGCGTTTTCATCTTTCTTGATTTTCAGAATCAATTTACTGCATTTTTTCCTCGACATGCACCTAATTGTCAAAAGTGCTAATTTAGGTCCATAGCCTATGAGCGTAAACTGGGACGAGCGATACAGCGATACCGAATTTGCTTACGGCAAGGAGCCTAACGCGTTCTTCAAGGAATGGATTGATCCCTTGGAACCCGGCAAGATTTTAATGCCTGCCGATGGTGAAGGCAGGAATGGCGTGTACGCTGGTACCCTGGGTTGGAAAGTGACCTCATTCGACCTAAGCAGGGAAGGAAAAGCCAAAGCACTGCGGTTGGCGAAGGAATGGGGTGTTTCCATGGACTACCTGGTGGGAGATTTCAGTGACCTCCAGTTCGACAAAGAGAGTTTTGACGCCATCGGCCTGATCTACGCACATTTTCCAGCGAGCAAAAAATCGGAATTTCATAAGCGCCTGAGCAGTTATCTGAAACCAGGGGGCACGGTCATCTTTGAAGCCTACAGCAAAAAGAACCTGGAGTTAAGGAAGAAGAACCCCAGGATTGGCGGCCCTACAGACCTGGACATGCTCTTTTCGAGTGATGAAATCATGAAAGACTTCATAGATTATGAAACAATTCACATGACGGAAGAAAAAGCTGTGTTGGAAGAAGGAAAATACCATCAGGGCGTAGGTTCCGTTATCCGGTTTGTAGGGCGTAAAAGATCATTCTCCATCCAATGAAAAAGGACACCCGTGCTTACAACCATGCGCAGACCAGGGGGTATAAAGCCATCTGCGATTTGCTGGCCAACGAAATCGACACGCACCTGCCAAACGCGGAGAACAAGATCTGGCACGCTCATCCCGTTTGGTTCCTGGATGGAAATCCCGTGGTGGGTTATAGCAAGCTGAAGGATTGCATCCGCTTGTTATTTTGGAGCGGACAATCATTTGACGAAGAAGGATTATCTGACGAAGGAAGCTTTAAGGCAGCCGAGGTTCGTTACACAGATGTGGAGCAGGTTAAAAAGAAAGACCTTAAGCGCTGGCTCAAGAAGGCGGAAGAAATTCAGTGGGACTACAAAAACATTGTAAAGCGAAAGGGCAAGCTGGTCAGGCTCAAGTAATCGCTTAAGAATTACCGGCCGGGTCAAGGGTTTGCTTTCTTCGCGGTCAATGTTCTGCCCAATGTTAACATCAGCAATGCGAGCAATGAACATGCGGCCATTACACCCGCCATCGGCATGGCGGTGTTGTCATGAAGTAAACTAACCAACGCAGACGCACAGGCGCCAATCGACATTTGGATGGCCCCCATCAGGGCGGATGCGTTTCCGGCAGCATGGCCAAAATGGGCAAGCGTAAGTGCCGATGCATTGGGAAAGATGAAACCCTGACAGCCAAGAAAAAGGAAGATGAGGAAAGTGGTTAGGTACACATTCGCCATGCCAAGAAAGGTTGTCGTCACCAACGCCACGCCAAAAACATTCTGGAACAATAGCGCCATCCGTACCACCTTCTCGCTACTGTGTCTTCGCAGCACCACGCTGTTGATTTGGCTGGCACCGATCACACCGATTGCGATGATGGCGAAAACCCATCCATACTGCTTTTCATCCAGTTGAAAGAGTTCGATATAAACCTGGGGCGATCCGCTCAGATATGCATAAAGCCCCGATGCCGCGGTGGCACCCGTTAGTGCGTACACGTAAAATTGAGGATGCACCAGAATGCTGACAAAACTTTTCGTTACGGCCGCGGGTCGCAGCGAGTAAGAAGTATTGGGAGGTTTGCTTTCGGGAAGCCAGAAGTACACACTTGCCAGGATAACCAGGTCAATCAAAATTAGAGAAGCGAATACATAGCGCCACCCGAACGCAGCCGTGATGTAACCTCCCAATGTAGGAGCGATGATGGGCGACACCGCGATCACCAGCATCAGCGAAGAGAAGACGCGCGCGTTTTCACTTACGTCAAACAAGTCGCGGACCATCGTGCGCGAGGCCACCATCCCCGCACAACCTCCTATGGCCTGAAACAAACGGAAAGCAATTAATCCGTCCACCGAAGTGGCGAATGCGCAGCCGACCGATGCCAACAGGTAAATGGTAAGTCCTACGTACAAGGGTTTTTTTCGCCCGTATCGTTCGAGCAGCGGACCGTAGATCATTTGACCTGCGGAAATGCCAATGAAGAAACTCGACAATGAGAGCATGACCCTGGCCACTGTCGTATTCAGCCCGGATGCAATGGCAGGAAAAGCCGGCAGGTACATGTCAATCGAGAAAGGCCCGATCGCGGTAAGCAAGCCGAGGATAAAAATCAGGTGGGATCTTTTGAGGGGAGTCGTGCGCATATGAAAGGCACGCAAAGGTAGAGAACACGCTGATTCCGCTGCATGTGCACCAAATAAATAATATCGGCTGCGCTATTGCGCAAGTACTTACTTGCATATATATTTGCAAGCATATACTTGCCTATCATGGAACAACGCAGAGACGTTTTTCAGGCCATTGCCGACCCTACCCGGAGAGACATTATTGCCCTGCTGGCCAAACACCCGCAAAACCTGAATACACTGGCCGAACAATTCGACATGAGCCGACAGGCCGTTTCATTGCACGTAAAGATTTTGCAGGAGTGCGGGCTGCTGAGCATCCTGCAGGAAGGGCGCGAGCGGCATTGCCACCTGCAGCCGAAAAAACTGGATGAAGTGACCCGGTGGATCGAGCCACTGAGAAAGCAATTCGAAAGCCGGTTTGAACAACTGGATCAAGTACTGGCAAAGCAAAAGTCAAAGAACAAAACCCCCAGAAAATGAAAACAAGTTTATTCATGGATTTCGTGGTTGACAAGGTCAACAAAAAAATCAAAGTACAACGAGAGTTTGACGCATCTGTCGCTGACGTATGGGAAGCTTATACCAACCCCGAGCTGCTGGATCAGTGGTGGGCCCCCAAACCATACAAGACAGTGACCATGAGTATGGATTTTCGCGAGGGCGGCCGGTGGCTTTACTACATGCTGGGGCCCGAAGGCAACAAACATTACTGCCTGGCCGAATACAAAACCATCCAACCCAAAAAGAACTTCTCTGCATTGGATGCTTTTTGTGATGAGAAGGGCAACATCAACATGCAGTTGCCCCGCGCGCAATGGTTCAATACTTTTAAAGCAAACGGGGAAACCACCATGGTTTCTATCGAGATCGCTTATGACAAACTGGAAGACATCGATAAGATTATTGAGATGGGCTTTAAAGAAGGCCTCTCCATGGCAATGGAAAACCTGGACGAGATCTTTCGTGGAAGAAAATAACCGTACATTGAAACATGATGAAAGCAATGCAGAGAACAAAAATCACCATCGAAACCACGGTGGCCGTGCCGGTGAAACAAGCGTGGGAACTGTGGACTTTGCCCGAACACATTACGCAGTGGAATTTTGCGTCAGATGACTGGCGTTGCCCCACGGCTCAAAATGACCTGAGGGCAGGCGGCCGGTTCTCCGCAAGGATGGAAGCCAAAGATGGCAGCATGGGCTTTGACTTTGGTGGCCAGCACGATAGAGTTACGTTGCATCAGCAAATAGACAGCACTATGGAGGATGGCAGAAAAATGAGTGTTGTTTTTTCAGCTGACGGAGACAAAACCAGGGTAGTGGAAATATTCGAAGCTGAAGAAACGAATTCAGTGGAACTGCAGCGTGACGGTTGGCGGGAAATCTTGAACAATTTTAAGAAGTACGCAGAAGCATCCAGGTAATCTCATCAACCGTTCAACATTTCTATTCTGAGGATGAATCAACACCTTGCGCACATCGCCTTGCTGGTTAACGATTATGACGAAGCCATCCGGTTTTTTGTGCAAAAGTTGGATTTTGATTTGATAGAAGACACTCAACTCTCGGAGACCAAGCGTTGGGTGCTGGTGAAGCCCAGGGGCCCGGGCAATTGTGGCCTCCTCCTGGCGAATGCCGTGGGTGAAAGGCAAAAGAAGGCCGTTGGCAATCAATCCGGTGGCAGGGTATTCTTGTTTCTGCATACCGATAATTTTCAAAGAGATTACGAAAGGTTGTTGCACGAGCGGATCACCATCGTTCGACCACCGGCTGATGAGCCATATGGAAAGGTCTGTGTCTTTGCCGACCTTTATGGCAACCTGTGGGACCTGATCGAACGCAAGTGAAAAGCGGGTGTGCCGCTTCACCCGTGTAGATCAATACCCGAGATGTACATCTTGCCTTGAGCGAACCTGCAACATATTTTGACGTAATCATTTGTGGTGCGGGGCCGGCCGGCAGTACGTGCGCCCTGGCCCTGGCCGACAGTGGGCTGAGAGTCGCATTGATCGACAAGGCTGATTTTCCACGCGACAAAGTGTGCGGGGATGCGGTTGCTGCCTATGCACGGAAGGTACTACACACCATCCATCCACGATTCGCCCTGGCGTTTGATAATTTTTCTTCGGGGTATCGCGTAAACACCTATCGGGTATTTGGTCCCAACGGGGCGCACATCGATGTCACGTCACCCGAATATGGGCTGATCGCCAGGCGGTATGACTGGGATCATTTTCTTTTTCGGTTGGCATCCGAACAATCCCATGTTACCTGTTTGCTAAATCATTCGGTGCGCGATGTGTCCTTGGATTTGGAAAAAGGTGAAGTGCGGATCAATACCAATCAGGGAGGGTTTGTCTCCAAAATGATTGTCGGTTGCGATGGTGCCCACTCCATCGTTGGAAAAAAACTGGCTGGCACATCGAGGGATTTGAATCATCACTCCGGTGCCGTACGGGCGTACTATCGCAATGTGGCTGGCCTGGCAGAGCAAACCTTTGAACTGCATTTCCTGGACCAAATACTGCCGGGTTATTTCTGGATATTTCCACTCCGGGATGGGATGGCCAATGTGGGCATGGGCGCATTGTCTTCACACGTTTCAAAGAGAAAAATCAAGTTGCGTGAATTGTTGAGGTCAACCATCGAACATCACCCGTTTATCCGGAACCGATTCGCCCACGCGGAAATGATGGGCGAGGTGGAAGGATTTGGGCTCCCGCTCGGATCCCGGAAAGTGAAGATGAGCGGTGATCACTTCATGCTTTGTGGCGATGCCGCATCACTGATTGATCCGGTGACTGGCGAAGGCATTGGCCCTGCCATGGTGTCCGGGCGGTATGCCGGCTGGCATGTCAAAAACTGCTTTGACGCCAAAAACTTCTCGGCCGACTTCATGGGAGCATACGACCGGCAGGTATACGGGAAGTTCTGGAGAAAGCATCAAAGAAGTTACTTTGTTCAGCGGCAAATTGTGACACGACCGAAGCTGATCAATGGCCTTATTGGCGTTGCTTCCAAAAGCCATATGGCCCGCACCGCCCTTGCCAGGCTGCTCACATGACTATTGGAAAAAAGGGTCCTGCCTGCCGTCATTGCGGAAACTGACTTTCTTCATTGACAATCGGCCCGGTCACTCTCCACCTTTGGGTTCATTGGCATCGATCGCATGAAAACCGCTGTCTTGTCGCTTGAGAAAATCACCAGGGAAAAAGCGCTTCAACAACTTGCCGATTTGGCCCTGGAAATGGAAGAGGCCGAAAAGTCATTTACTCCTGAACTGTCCCATCTCCACCACAACTTCAAACTTAGCGGGGCAAATCTTATTCACTACCTGGTGCTGCGGAGCAACGAGATCCGGGAGATGCAGGAATACCTGCATGCCATGGGGTTAAGCAGCCTTGCCAACTCCGAAAGCCATATCCTTGCGCACATTTACAAGGTGCTGGGCTGGCTTTCGGGTGTTACCAACCACACCGAAGGCTTGTCGTGCAATTTTGAAGTTGCGTCCAAGTTGCGCAGAATCCATGCAGAGCAACTGCTGGGTGTGGCCCCGTTGCGGGAACGGCCCCACATCATGGTCACCTTTTCAACGGAACTTGCCAGCGACCGGATGCTCATCGAAGAAATGTTAATGGAGGGAATGTCGGTGGCTCGCATCAACTGTGCCCACGACAACCCAGAGACCTGGTTGACGATGATTCATGTTCTCAAGAGTGCGATCGCCAAGACAGGGAAGAACTGCAAGGTTTACATGGACCTGGCGGGGCCGAAGATTCGAATCAAAAAAATGGCTGATGTTGACGGTAAGGCAATAAAGGAAATCGAAGTACAAGAGGGGCAAACGCTTCGGTTAACCGCGAACCAACGCAATCAGGAACACGCCAAATCAGAATTTGCCACATTAAGGATTGAACCGGCCAACGTGTTGGGAATGATCCGACAGGGAGAACACATCTATTTTGACGATGGGAAGTTTGAAGCCAAAGTTCAATCAGCCAACGAGAGTGATGTGTTTGCGCAGATCACACGCATCTCCACTAAGAATCCGTGGATCAAAGTCGAGAAAGGAATCAACCTCCCCGATTCGGAGCTAACCATTTCCGCTCTGACAGAGGAAGACAAGTCTAATATTGGCTTTATCTGCAAGCATGCAGACATGGTTGGGTTCTCTTTTGTAAACAGTCCAGAGGGCATCGAGCAACTGCGGGCCGAAATAGCCAAACAACAAACCCGCCACGCGCCCGCCATCGTGCTGAAGATCGAACGATTATCGGCTGTTCAGAATCTGCCCTCCCTGTTGATGGCCGGCATGAAAGACGAATCTTTTGGCGTGATGATCGCCCGCGGGGATTTGGCTGTGGAAATTGGGTTTGAACGACTCAGCGAAATCCAGGAAGAAATACTTTGGATATGCGAGGCTGCGCACGTGCCGGTGATTTGGGCCACGCAGGTGCTGGAGAACCTGAACAAAACAGGTTATGCCACACGGTCGGAGATCACCGATGCGGCCATGGGCGTGCGCTCTGAGTGTGTGATGCTCAACAAAGGCAAGTATATCGTGAAGACCATCCGTACGCTGGAAGACATTCTCACCCGGCAGTTGGGCCACATCAATAAGAAACGATACATCATGCGGCCGTTGGGCATTGCGAAGGAATTTATCCAAAGTCATCTTGAATGCTGAATTGCTACCTGCAAAACGAACCTGAGCGATTGGAACAAAAGGTGACCACAAACTTTTCCTCTCGGAGGTGAAGAAATCCAGTGTAATCAGCGAAACAGGTGTGCTCATAGCGCATCACCTGATAAAAAATAGCATCATCCTATAAGACCAGCGCAGGAATTGATATCTTCCCGTATGCCCGGCTCCCCATACACAAAGCGGTTAATATTCTTGTTGCTTTTCGTGGCGATGAACTCAATGTTGTCTATTGTGCCATTGGGGTGTCAAAATGAAACCCCTGTTTATGCGATTGTTGGTCAACAACTGGCCATCATCCGCCAGGGAAGGTATGACAGCGTGCTGTTCGAACTAAAATTTGAATTAAGGCAAATTGGCGTGGCGTCTAAGCCGACCGAACCTCGCTTGGGCAATGAACTGTATGCCACCAGTCCGGCCCCTCCTATCATCAGGAACCAAATCAAAGCAATCAGCATCACCTCCAGTGAACCCTATGATAATACGCATGGATCTTTTTCGGAACTGAACGGTTTGTTTGCGCTTCACCAAAATCCCAGCATCCCTCTCTCCAACCTGGTTCCTCCCGTTGTGTTGGACGATCGAAGGGCGGTTTATATTCTGCCCATCCAGCCCCCGGGCAGCGGCAACTTGTTTCGCCTCACCGTGATGACCACCCTCGAAGACGGAACCATTCTCACCGCTTCAACCCATATAGAAATCAATCCCTGACAAGCGCATCTGCCGCCAGGTTCGTTTCAGCCAGTATTCTTAATTTAGTGTGATGAAACTAACGATGTACCAAATAGATGCCTTTGCATCTCAGGTGTTTTCGGGAAATCCCGCAGCCGTGGTGCCGCTGGAGACATGGCTCCCCGATGCCGTGATGCAGAAGATAGGCATGGAGAACAACCTGGCAGAAACCGCATTCGTTGTAAAAAAGGGTGACCACTACAGCATTCGATGGTTCACCCCGTTGGTGGAAGTCGATCTATGCGGCCATGCCACGCTGGCATCTGCGTATGTTTTGTTCAATCACCTTGGTTATCAGGAAAGGGAGGTCATGTTCGAATCAAGGAGCGGTCCGCTTCGCGTAGCCAAAGCTGGCGACCTGTACAGCCTGGATTTTCCGACTGATACGCTCACCCCGGTCGATTCGATTGAACCCTTCTTCTGCTGTTTCGATCAAAATCCCATCGAAGCATGGAAGGGCAAGACCGACTTCATGCTGATCTTTGAATCGGAAGATCAAATCAGGAACCTGGTGCCTGACATGACTGCCATTGGCAAAATCAAAGCCCGCGGCATCATCGCCACAGCCAAAGGTACCCGGCACGACTTTGTATCCCGGTTCTTTGCTCCCCAATCAGGTGTACCGGAAGACCCGGTAACGGGCTCTGCCCACACCACACTTATTCCCTACTGGTCGAAGAAGTTGGAGAAAACCAAGCTAATTGCGGCCCAGATCTCGAAAAGAAATGGAGAACTGGCTTGCGAATTATCAGGCGACCGAGTAAAGATCAGTGGATCTGCCTGCACCTACCTGATTGGCGAGATTCATATTTAGTGCTCACCCTTCCAGCCGGGCCCGCGCACAACCCGGCCCGGGCGCGCATGGGTATGCTCGCCATCTTTCAACCCTGCGTGCCGTTGACAAACACGTGCTGCATGCCAGTGGCGTACTGATGCGGCTCTTCGAATGTGGCATGGTCTTGAATTTTCTCAGGATCAAAAACAACGACATCCGCAAAATAGCCGGGAGCTAAGGAGCCTCTTTTCTTGATTTTGAGATTCGATGCCGGCAGTGACGTCAATTTTTGGATGGCCTGCTCCAGCGGGATCACCTTTTCATCCCGTACGTACTTGCCAAGCAACCTCGCAAAATTGCCATAGGCCCGCGGGTGGGTGCTTGAGTTCAGGAACTTTCCCTCAGCCGCAGGTGCTCCCGCATCCGATCCAAAACTCATGTAAGGCAAAGCGATTTGTCGTTTGATGTTGTCTTCACTCATCATAAAGTAGGCCGTGCCCACGCGGGTGCTGTCCGCCATGACCAGGTCCATGGCGGTTTCCTCAGGCGACTTGCCGTAGATTTTGGCCACCTCGGCCAACGTCTTGCCGGTAAATTGTCGAAGTGAGTCGCTGTTAAAGCTCAACAACAACACATTCTCTGGTGTACCCGCCATCAAAAGCAAGTTCTCCCACTTGTCAGAGGGCTTACGCATTTCCTCCAACGCTTGCTGTCGGATTTTTGGATCTTTCATGCGTTTGATCCAGGCATGAAGACCACCCTCCTGCAACCATGGCGGCATTGACGCGTCAAGCCCGGTGGCCCCGGCTGTGTAAGTGTACATGTCGGTGGTGATCTTCAAGCCGGATGCATTGGCCTGGTTAATCTTCGCCACAACAGAATCAAGTTTCCACCAATTGTCTTTTCCTGCCATCTTCAGGTGATAGATTTCGGCAGGAAGGTTCGCCTCGCGGGCAATGCGAATGGTTTCGTCAACAGCATCAAAGATCCCGTTGCCTTCACTTCGCATATGCGTAATGTACATGCCCCCATACTCGCCCGCCACCTTGCAAAGTTCGATGAGCTCTTCTGTACTTGAATAGTTGGCAGGTGCGTAAATGAGGGAAGACCCTACTCCCAGCGCCCCTTCTTCCATGGCTTTTCGCACCAGGGCTTTCATTCGCTCCATTTCCTCGGGATTGGGGAGCCGGTTTTCGTAGCCCAACTCGTGAACGCGCACGGTGGTTGCTCCCACAAAGGAGGCCACATTCGGTGCAATGCCCCTGCGTTCTAGCGAACGCAAATATTCATCCAGCGTAACCCAATCAATTTTATAGTCAACATCCGGATCGCGGTCGATGTCTTTCCTGGCCTGTTCCAACATTTTTTCATTCAACGGACCCATGGATGATCCTTCTCCAAAAACTTCCAACGTAACACCTTGCCGGATGTCACTCTGTCCATCGCCATCGAGAATCAGCGTCTCCACGGCCCAGCTCAACATGTTAACAAAGCCAGGCGCCACGGCCATGCCGGTCGCATCCACTTCGGTTTTTCCGATCGCATTTGAGAGGTCACCAATCACAGCCACGGTATCGGCATTGATGCCCACATCTCCTTTGATGGGCGCGTTGCCGGAACCATCGTACACCGTCCCGTTCCGGATGATTACATCGTATTCCGTTTTTTGGCATGCCGCGAGGGTGAGCAGAAATAGAAAAACAGCGAGCGCTTTATTCATAGAAGTTTGATTTGTAGTTGAGAAAGATAGGAAAGAATGGGAATATAAACGCGGTGATTACGAGTGCCTTCACGAATCGGTTCTGCGAAGCACGTGTCCCGGAAAAACACCGGTGGGCTCTCCGTTTTCGTACACGACCTTGCCATTTACCCATACTTTGCGCAGCCCTGTTGCCTGCAGCCGGGGTTGTTCGGTAGTTGCCTGATCTTTGAATTGCACGGGATCGAAAAGAACCAGGTCTGCATAATTGCCTGCCCGTATTTGGCCGCGCTTTTTAAAACCCATGTGCCGGGCAGATAAGCCACTCATCTTGTAAATGGCGTCTTCGATGGTCAGGCTACGATCATCCACCACATATTTGCGGAAGAATTTGGGAAAGGCCCCAAAGCCTCTTGGATGCAAACTGTGACTTGAACCGTCAGAACATACGTTGGCCTCTCGCCACCGCAGGAGGGTTGCCACATCCATTTCGTACATGCTTGTGGCGATGATGCTCTCATCACCACCTTCGGCATCTGCTTGTTTGATAAGATCAATGAGCGTTTGAGGTGCGCTGGATTTTCGCAACAACGCAATCTCTGCGAGTGTCCGACCTACGTATTCGGGGTTGGGTGTAAAATTATTTAGAATCAGACTTTCAGGAGAGGTTAATTCGCGCAAGGCAAACTCTGCCTTCTTCAAATTGGATACATCGCGATCAGGAAACAACACCTTCATAGTCGACTGCCAGTAAGTGTAGGGATATACATCGATTGAAATCTTTACACCGGCTTTGCTGGCAGAGTCCAGCAGCGCTACCATGCGGTCTGCCTGCTCCCACCATTTCTTCATGGCAAGTTTGGCGTGTGAGATTTGCACGGGCATGCCGGTTTCCTTTCCAATTTGAATCACCTCGCGAATCGCTTCCCAGACTTTTATGTCTTCGCTGCGGATGTGGCTAATGTACCTGCCACCGTGGCCGGCTACGACCTTAGCGAGCGCCATCACTTCAAAGGCAGTTGAATAAATACCAGGATCATATTCAAGGCCGGTAGACAAGCCGATCGCACCCGCTGCCATGTCCTGCTTGATTAACTCTGTCATCTGCGCGATCTCATCGGGCGTACATGGCCGATCGTACGCACCCGTCATGGCGGCTCTTCGCAGCGTATTGTGCCCCGTGTACGAAGCCACGTTGACAGAAACAGGGGTTTGTTCTAATTGGCTGAAGAAATCGGCTACGGGAAAATTTGAAAAGCCATCCTGGCCAACTACAATGGTTGTGATCCCCTGGCTGATGGCTGCCAAAACTTCCCTCTCTTCAAACATGCCCCGGTCGTGGTGGCTGTGGGTGTCAACAAAACCAGGAGCGAGCACCCATCCGTGCGCATCGATTTCTTGCTTGCCGATTGCCCCCTCCAGGTCACCCACTCGCGCAATGGTATCGCCATTGATCGCAACGGCTCCTTCAAATGAATGATCGCCCGAGCCATCGATGATGATCGCATTTCGAATAACGATGTCGTATTCCTGCTTTTGACAGGAAAACCAAACCATTGCAAACGCCAGGAAAACAACAGGTCTCATAAATACACCAATCCCATTCGCATAAATATCGGAAAATATACAGCTCTCTTTTCTGCCGTCCAGCATCTTTCCAACTTCTTCATCACCTCAATTACGGGATTGATATGATTTTTCTGAATGTATGTTTGAACAGCTGACCAGGACGAGAGATAGCCCTCCACCTGCTTTTTTGTCCAGACGTAGTTCATTTGAAAAGCCGGCACTTGAATTTCTTGAAAAGGAAATGCTAAACTCTGATAGCGGTCATCCACCAGTTTGCGTTCCGTGTCCCAGTAGGGATTGATCACATTGAAGTAAAAGTCATCGATGATCTGATCAAACTCCGCACCAGCCCGCAAAGGGCTATACCCGATTACGGCAAGTACGGCCCCAGGTTTGGACACTCTCTTCACTTCTAGATAAAATCGCCCAAGGTCAAACCAATGAATGGCCTGTGCAACTGAAATGAGGTCAAAGTAGCTGTCCGGAAAATTAGTTTGTTCCGCGGGCTGCACAATATAATTGATGTTGCTCACGCTGATCGCATTCTCAATTTGTTTTGCACTGGCATCTGTTGCACATACCTGTTGAAAGTATGGGGAGAGTTTCACGGCCAATTGACCATTGCCTGTGCCGCAGTCCCAGGCCCGGGCATGCCCGCGGCAATGCTTGATCACGAACTCAACAAGTCGGTCGGGATAGCTTGGACGAAAGGTGGCGTACTGTGATGCGTGGGCTGAGAACCGGTCCTTCATGAATTGCGATGGAGTAAGTCTAACAACTCCTTAAACAACTTGGCCGCTACCATTCCGGTAACCCCATTCACATCACGCAAGGGATTGTATTCTACCAAATCTGCTGCAACCACGTTACCCTTCACATGTTGCAGGAGGCCCAACAACTCCCGGGTGGTAAGCCCGCCCGGTTCGTAATGCGATACCCCCGGCACGAAAACAGGGTCGAGTACATCCAGGTCTAACGAAAGATAAAGCGGCCCATCAAACTCGAATCGCAAGTCCGTATTCCAATCTTTCATTTCAATGATTTCAATACCAAAGTGATCGGCTTGCGCTCGTTGATGACGGTTGAGTGTACGAACACCTACCTGCACCAAACGCTTTGCCAGTCCTGCCTCCATGATCCTGGCAAACGGACATGCATGTGAGTATTTGTTCCCATCGAACTCGTCATACAAATCGCCATGGGCATCCAGGTGAAGAATATTCAACTTCCCGTACTTTCCCGCTACCGCCTTCACCAGCGGAAAGGCAATGGAATGATCTCCACCCAGGGAAAGAAGCTGCTCGCATCCTTGCAGGATACGGGAAGCCTGCACCTCGATTTCGGGGATGGCCGCCACGCCCGTGGGCAGCGACATATCGCCCGAGTCTTGCCACCAATCCTGATCTCTCAAATCGATCAACCGCTCTGTAAAATAGTTGGCTGAGTTCGAATGGAACGCCTCGCGAATCCCGGGAGGAGCCGCTGCCGGGCCACGCATAAATGAAGAGAATTCATCAAACGGAACACCTACAACGGTTATCATAGCTGCCGAGCGAACGTTTTAATCATGTTCCAACCTTTTTCCACCTCAGCCTGGCTGGTATTGTTGTTGCCCGAGACGAACCGAATGGTGTACGTGTCGTTGAGTTTGGTTTGTGTCAACAGGATTTTACCCGTTGCATTCAGCGATTCAAGAAGTTTTTCATTCAAGCGATTCAAGCCCTCTTGATCATGAATGTCCTCCGGGTGATAACGAAAGCACACGAGATTCAGCGGCACGGGAGCCAACACTTCGAAATCCCTTTCCTTTTTGATTTCTTCCGCCAGCCATTGCCCGATTCGAATGTGTTCCCGCAAAGTGGATTGCATTCCTTCCACGCCCATCCACCGTATCACAAACCAAAGTTTCAGGGCGCGGAATCGCCTTCCCAACGGCACACTCCAATCGCGGTAGTTATTAACCATTTTGTCGTGAGCTGTTTTCAAATATTCAGGCAGGATCGAAAATGTGTTGATCAAGGCCTCTTTATCTTTCACAAAATAGGCAGAGCAATCAAAGTTGGTAAACATCCACTTATGCGGATTGAACACGAAGCTATCGGCACCGTCAATCCCTTTTCGCATCCAATCGAACTCCCCCAGCATCAGGGCCGCACCTGCATAAGAAGCATCGATGTGGTGCCACACATTGTACTTCTTGCAAATGGCGCTGATCTCCCAAATCGGATCAATGGCCGTTGAACTGGTGGTGCCAATAGTCGACACCACGCACAACGGTTTGTATGCCGACTCAATGTCCTTGATGATGGCCCTTTCAAGTTCACCAGCCTTCAACGCAAAGTGTTCGTCCACGTCCACTTTCACGAGGTTGTCGATTCCAATTCCGGCAATTTTCACATCGTTATCTACCGAAGAATGCGCCTGGCTCGATGCATAAACCCGGTATTTCTCGTTTCCAGCAAAACCTTGTTTGTTAATACGGTATTCTGAATGCCATTCGCGCGCAGACAACAACGCGACCAACGTAGCGGATGAGCTGGAGTCCTGGATAACCCCGGTGAAGTGCGGAGGCAATCCCAGCAATGATCGCAACCACTCCATCATGCGCTCTTCCAATTCTTCCGCAGCGGGCGATGTGAGCCAGATCATGCACTGTGCGCCCAGGGTGGAAGAGAGCATATCAGCAAGGATGGATGGGCCGCTGGCCCCTGTGGGGAAGTAGGCAAAAAATTGGGGATGTTGCCAGTGCGTCATACCAGGCAAAACAACTTGCTTGAAGTCCGCAAAGATCTGATCGAAGGACTCCGCTATTTGAGGGGCTTCTTGCGGTAGTTGTTTTTTGATGTCACCAGGCTGAATGGATGGCTTGACGGGATACCCTCCTACCTCATTCATGTAGTCCGCCATCCAATCGACCAACTCATGGGCGGCCTTTCTGAATTCCTCTGCTTCCACAAACTTCTTATTTCTGTGTACCTAACTTGATTCCTTCTATTTTCCTTGGAATCCAAACCTGCATGGGTCCGGAGCCTCGATTGCACCATGTATAATAAGGTATCAATGTGATTCGCTCCCTCACCGTTTCGATGCCCATGCCATCGGCTGTGGGTTTTACCACGGGAACTTCTGCGGTAAGGGTAACTACACCACCGAGCAAATCGGGCTGCTCCTGCGATTCCAGCTTCGCGTTGTCTGGAATGATCAGGTTAAAGGCGTTGCCATCATTATCCACATGCTCTACACAATAAACCAACGGCCCCCGCTGCAAGGCAACCCGACCCAAATTGGCCTTCACCTCTTCCTTTGCCACAATGCGCTTGGCTTCCATGGGGAGGTTTAGCTTCACGATATCGCCTTTCTTCCAATCGCGACTGATTACCGCGTAGCCGTTTTCCATTTCGTAGGATGCCTCCTTGCCGTTCACCATCAGCGAAAAGGATACAACAGATGGATTCAAAAATTGATACGTATCCCCCGGTGCAGGTACGTTCTGCGCCCAGCCTGGAATCCGAATACGGAGCTTAAAATTGGATTTCTTCTCAGGATCAATTCGCACCTCCACATCGCCCCCCCAGGGATAACTGGTCACCTGCCTGATGGTCACTTTCTTGCCGGATAATGCCACATGGGTTTCACTTCCAACAAAAAGGTTAACCCAAATGCCGTCCGGTGATTTTGCATAGATGTAATCACCCAATGACGCAATGAGCCTCGCAATGTTTGCCGGACAACACGCGGTGCCAAACCATTCGCGCCTGTAGTGCTGCCCATCAGATGCCAATGGGTTTCCATAAAAGAATCGATCACCACTCAAAGACAATCCATCAGACGCTCCGTTGTACAAACTTCTCTCCAACACATCCACATACTTGCCCTCACCGGTTAATAAATTCATGCGCTGGTTCCAAAACACCATACCCACTGAAGCGCAGGTTTCGCAATAGGCATTCTCGTTGGGCAAATCATAGTCGACAGAAAAGCCCTCATTCCTTCCAGACGATCCGATGCCGCCCGTGATATACATATTGCGATAGACTACGTCTTCCCAAACTCTTTTCATGGCGGCCATGTAATCCATGTCGTTGGTTTGTGCGGCCACATCAGCAGCCCCGGTATATAAATACATGGCACGCACCGCATGACCCGTAATTTCAGATTGTTGCTTTACCGGAATCACATCCTGCGCATAGGCAGTGTCTTTCCAGTCTGACCAGGTATACCCAAAGGCGTACTTGTGTCCGCGTTCTTCCAACAGCCAATCCGCCAGTTTCAAATACTTTTTTTCACCCGTTACGCGAAACAGCTTAACCAAGGCCAACTCCAATTCCTGGTGACCTGTCACCCAATGCCGCTTGCCAGGCCCAAACAAAGAATCAAAATGATCTGCAAACCGGATAGCCACATCCAGCAACTTTCTTTTGCCCGTGGCATCATAGTAGGCAATCGCGGCTTCAATCAGGTGCCCGCCATTGTAATCCTCATGCATGCTCATGTCTGTCCACCGCTTTGACATGTCGCCCAGGGTATAAAAGGTGTTCAAATACCCATCGGGCTGTTGGGCAGCGGCAATCTTGTCAATCCAGCCATCTGCCCTTCTTTCAATTTCAGGATTCGGTCTGTTCTTTAGTGAATAAGCGATCGCCTCTAAAGCCTTATAAACATCGGAGTCGTCATAGAATATGCCTTCGTGCTTTTCTCCTTTTCCCCGGGCCACTTTTTCAAAGTTTCGGATGCGGGGTGTCTTTACTTCGGTCTGTTCCATGCAAACCGGAATCGTAACGGTGGCTACCTTGTCAATGCGCGGCTTCCAAAAATGATCGTTGATGGTGACCTCTGAGAATTTGACTGCGTCAATCTTTGGGAAAACAGATTGCGCTACCGACATCGAAGCAATCAAAAAAATGATGAAAGGGAGAAATCGCATGGCGTATCGGGTTTTTGGGTTTGCCGTGTTCAAGGTGTGCAAAAAAGAATTCTACCGCATTGGAAAGTTAAATCTATTTTGATCATAATGAAATGTGCTTTCAAGCACACAAATTGTTACATTGATTGAAGTCATTACACAAAGTATGAGAAGCCCCTTTGCAGCCGTGTTGATTCTCTTGGCCATAGCCGTATCCCACGCACAGAGTTATGTTCCAGAGAAAAACAACCCAAGAATCCAAATCAAGCCACAAGCCGCGCTAAAGGCCTATGCTTTCAATCTGAAAGACGTAAAGATGTTGGATGGTCCATTCAAGCGTGCGATGGACCTGGATGCAGCCTACTTGCTGGAGCTGGACCCAGACCGGTTGTTGCATCGCTTCAGGCTTCATGCAGGCCTGGAGCCGAAAGGAGAAATCTATGGCGGTTGGGAAAAGGAAAGTCTTTCGGGCCACAGCCTGGGTCATTACCTCACAGCCGTTGCATTGCTGTACGCAACCCATAACGATCCTGAATTAAAGAAGAGATCTGACTACATCGTAAGTGAACTTGCGCTTTGTCAGGATGCAAGAAAGACTGGTTATGTAGGTGCGATTCCCAAAGAAGATACGCTCTGGGCTCAAGTGGCGCGAGGTGAAATCAAATCGGCTGGTTTTGATCTGAACGGCATTTGGTCTCCGTGGTATACCGTGCACAAAGTGATGGCGGGGTTGTTTGACGCATATCTCTATACCGGAAATGAGCAGGCCAAAGAAGTATTGTCTAAAATGGCAGATTGGACTGGAGACGAGCTCAAAAATCTAAATGATGAACAGCTCCAAAAGATGCTGGCGTGTGAGTATGGAGGCATGAACGATATTCTAGTGAATACCTATGCGATAACCGGAAGCAAGAAATACCTGGCGACCTCCCATCTCTTCCATGACAGAGCTGTACTTGGGCCTTTGAGCGAACAAGTCGATAACCTGCAGGGCAAACATTCGAACACACAAATTCCCAAGATCATCGGCTGTGCAAGCAGGTTTGAGCTCACAGGAAATGAAGGTGACAAAGCCATCTCGACTTTCTTTTGGGATGCCGTGGTCAACCATCACACCTACGCCATTGGAGGCAACAGTGACTCCGAGTACCTGGGTGCGCCTGACAAACTCAATGAATACCTCAGCGACAATACTGCCGAAACGTGTAACACGTACAACATGCTTAAGCTCACCCGCCACCTCATCACCTGGCGGCCCTCCAATGAACTGGCCGATTTCTATGAACGGGCGCTGTACAATCACATCCTTGCCTCGCAACATCCGGAGAGCGGCATGATGTGCTACTTCGTGCCGCTGCGAAGAGGTGCCAGGAAAAACTACAGCAACAAGCTCAATTCGTTTTGGTGTTGTGTGGGGTCAGGAATGGAGAACCATGTGAAGTATGGAGAAGGTATTTATTACGAAGGAACCGATCAAAGTCTGTTTGTCAACCTATTCATTCCATCGCAGCTCAACTGGCAATCGAAGGGCGTTCTCATCCGGCAGGAAACTTCCTTTCCCCAGTCCAACCAAACGACTCTTGTCATTGACACGAAGAAACCAACCACGGCAACCATTCGGATTCGAAATCCCTGGTGGTCGAAAGATCAGGTGTTTGTAAGAGTGAATGGTCAGGAATTAAAGCCAACCAAGGATGAGTTCGGCTATTTTGCGATCCCAAGGCAGTGGAAGAACCTGGACCGGATCGAGATCACTTTTGATCTGGCTTTACACCACGAATCGATGCCAGACAATCCGAACCGGGTGGCATTGATGTACGGGCCCATCGTGCTGGCGGGAGAGCTCGGCCAGGAAGAACCGGATCCGGTATATGGCATCCCTGTTTTATTGACTGACAATCGAAATGTGAGCGATTGGCTGAAGCCAGTGGATCCAGCCGAGCTGCGATACGAAACCCGCGGAGTTGGAACACCGAGGGACATCACACTTCGTCCTTTTTACGACATGCACGACCAACGCTACAGCGTGTATTGGGATTTTTTCACACCAACCGAGTGGGAACAAAAGAAAGCCGACTATGAAGCCGACAAGCTGAAGAAGAAAGAAATTGATGAACGCACGATCGACATCATTGCGTTGGGCCAGATGCAATCGGAGCGGGATCATAACGTGCAGAGCGAAAAGTCGTATGCCGGTGAAGCCAACACCCGCCACTGGCGCGATGCGCGGGAGAATGGATTTTTTTCATTCGAGGCCAAGGTAGATCCAAATGCAGAAAACATTTTGCGCTGCACCTATTGGGGAAGTGACGGGGGCGGGAAGCTTCTATTCGATATCGTGGTTGAAGGAACGGTGATCGGCACGCAGGAAGTAAGGCAGAACTTCCCCAACACCTTCTTTGACATTGAGTACCCAATTCCCTCCGACTTGATCAAAGGGAAGGACAGGATTCATGTCCGCTTTCAGCCACGTGGTGAGAAAAGAGTGGCACGGACATTTGGCGCGAGGGTGTTGAGGGCCAGGCAATGATTACTTAAAAGCTGTACTTCGCACAGTTGGCCAGTTTGCTTCTGCCTTCAGGATGAGCGAGTCTCTGTTTTGGAGCCATTTGGCCTGCACCTCCCTATTATAATTGAGATAAAGTTTATCGTTTACAACCGTCCAGGCATCTGGGTCCGTCTTGGCTTTGTATCCGCGTGACGTACCCCAGGCACAATACCCTCCGAATTGCGGTGCATATTTCTCGGGATTATCTTTGAACAGCTGCCGGTTAGAGTCTGTTGAGAAGTGCCAAACGGCCTTATTCCATTCAAAGGTTAAGTCCTCCTTTCCGGGCGTTGGCTTTTGTGCAACAAAATAGGCCACAGGATCATAGCCATTGATCGCCCCCCTTTCGTTGGAGAAGACCTCGCTTTTGTTTTTCTGGCAGCCAAACATGGTTGCTGCGATGGTGGCCACCAAAATAAACTTCTTCATTTGATATTCATTAATGCAGATACAAACCTAACAGCGGCAGTTGGAACACCCGTGTCTCCGTCAAGACATCCTTGATCTCTTTGCCAAAAGATCACTGGCTGCGCCCCAATCGATCTTATCGATAATCTGCTTACCTTTGCGCCTGTTCGCTGGGTAGATGATCCGGTGGCTGAAATTAAGCGGTCCCGTAGTACAATGGATAGTATTTCAGATTCCGATTCTGAAGATGCAGGTTCGATTCCTGCCGGGACTACAAAGACAGGAAAGACCGGGATTTTCTCGGTCTTTCCTTTTTAAGATCCTGCTCAAATACATTCAAAACACGGATTACCCGCTTCTCGCGGGCGGTTCGACACGCAGCTATCACGTTCGATTCTCGTTAGGCAAATACTTCTCTTCGAGCGATGCTAACTTCTTTTCAGCGCTGGCGAGGTTTTCCTTGAGTTTGCCAACTCGTTTGATACTATCATCAAAGCTTTCCGGGCTCGTGGGCATCATTTTGAAGGAGTACGGTGCATCTTGGGAAACAGCGATATGAAATCTCCATTCGCGAAAAGCTGAAGAAGCTGGATGAATACAAGAAGGAACCCACCGATATTTATGTCTTAAAGTTTATGCGGGCTATCCAAGATTTGAAATTTACGATACTAAAAGTGTGCTTATAGAGGACAGTTTCACGAGCGTGGCCAAAATAGAATTAGAGGGTTGTTTCCAAAATCTGCTAATTGCAATACCGACATTAGTATTATTGAGTATATTTACTCATCTTATTGAGTAATTTGCAAATGATCTTTGAAAGACCTTATATTCAGCAACTTATAAGCAGAATGAACGAGCCAAGAGGTTTTATTCAAGTGCTTATGGGGCCCCGCCAGGTGGGTAAAAGCACCCTTACCGGACAGGTTTTGGCTAAATTGAATGCTCCTCATCTCTTCGTTTCGGCTGATGCCGTTGCCAGTGCCGGAGAGGTTTGGCTTGAGCAGCAATGGGAAACAGCTCGTCTGCAATGGAAAGCTTCCGAAGCAACCTCCCTTATTTTAGCCATTGATGAAATTCAAAAGATTGATAACTGGAGCGAGGTAGTTAAAAAATTGTGGGACGAAGACACGCGCACGAACCAACCGATTAAGGTGATCTTATTAGGATCATCTCGATTACTCTTGCAACAAGGATTAACCGAATCATTGGCCGGGCGTTTTGAAACTACCTACTTGGGGCATTGGTCATTCACAGAAATGAAACAAGCCTTTGGTGTGACAGCCGAACAATATGTTTGGTTTGGAGGCTACCCCGGTGCAGCAAGTCTGATGAGCGATGAAGATCGCTGGAAGAAATATGTGAACGATGCACTTATTGAAACCAGTATCTCCAAAGACATTCTCATGCTTACGCGTGTTGACAAACCTGCCTTGCTGCGAAAACTTTTTGAGTTAGGTTGTTTATTTTCAGGACAAGTTTTGTCCTATACAAAAATTGTTGGGCAGTTGCGGGATGCGGGCAATACCACGACATTAGCTCACTACTTGCAGTTGCTCGACACGGCAGGGCTGCTGGCAGGTATCGAAAAATTTACGGGCGAGCAACTTCGCCAACGTTCCTCCAGTCCAAAGTTTCAAGTACACAACACCGCGTTACTTACCGCACAACAAGGTGCTGCATTGAAGGAGGTGAGGTTAAAGCCTGATGTATGGGGGCGTTGGGTAGAGGCAGCTATTGGTGCTCACCTCGTGAATCATCAATTAAGTGAAGGCTACACAGTTCACTACTGGCGCCACCGAAATGACGAGATTGATTTTGTACTGGAGAAGAAAGGAAAAGTGATTGGACTTGAAGTGAAAAGCGGTGCTACACAAAAGGCACCTGGCATGGAAGCATTCAAGAAACAACACGAGCCTGATAAAGTACTACTCGTTGGAAACAGCGGAATACCGTGGCAAGAGTTTTTGAAAATCTCTCCAACTCAACTTTTCTAAATTTAGAAGTGAAAAATGAAAAACTGACTCGGTAAGAAATCATTGACCTGCGACCAAGGGAAGCAGGCTGGAACGTGACTGACCGAAGTCAGGTTGTTGAGGAGTTTGATATCATCGTTGATCACAATCTGGCCCGACTCCATTAATCTGATAAGCTAATAGATGGTCCCTCGTATTTTTTCGAAGTCTGCACCTTTTTTAAGCTCGCTCACATCGTGGTTACGATTGGATTCATTTGCCTGAAAGATGGTATGCATCACTTGAAGCCGATGAAATTGGCCAACAAGAAAAGCTTCTTCATAACGTCCACATTTTTGTTTGCATCAGAAAGTGCAGCCGTCAAGTTCCTTGGGCTTCTCACTCATCGTCTTCCCAGGGGCATTTGCGATTTACCAGGTCCATAATATCAAGAGCGAACTTCTCTCAGTTCGCCCATTGATTTGCGCTAGGTTACAAATTTCTTAATTGTATGAACTTCTCAGCTTTTTCCAATTTTCATCTGCTTTCTTGATGAGCTTGTCATCGTCCTTTTCATCAAGCCATAATTGTTGAGCATCCAGCTCAACGTTGTAAAGGAAAAGATAATATTTATCATCCCTGACAATAAACTTGTTAGGATCAGTCCTGAATTTAGCTCCGGCATAAATACCAAAAGCGCAATACCCCCCATATTGAGGAAGGTACCTCTCAGGATTTTTGTTGAACTTCTCCTTTTGCTGCTGAGAGGTGAAGTAAAACACCACCTTGTTATATTCTGATTTGAACTCTTTGGATCCACGCTGAGCGAGACCAAGGTCCAGGTAGGAGACCGGACTATAGCCATCCAAAGCAATATTGCTATTGTCAATGTTAAAAGCCATTTTGTCTTGTGCCATAAGGCCCGTTGCAATTAAGCACGCAAAAACAAAGGCCCATTTTTTAATTGTTGTTTTCATAGGTCAGTTATTATAGAATAATTTTTTTTGTTGATTCCTGAGTTCCTTCACAGTTGTCGCTTAGTACAACAACCGTATAAACCAAAACGCCATTGGCGATGTAGTAAAAGAAATCGATACCCTCGAAGCTGAAGGCCAGAGGCACGACAATGAATACAGTCGCGGCTACCCAGTCAATCGCCAGGTGTCCGTCAAAGGGAATGTTGCGAAAAACGCCATATCGATAGATGGTGTTTGTGCTGACGACAAGCACCGCCACGCCTGTCATGATCGAAAGCCAGAATGCGATCGGTGACGAAGCGCCAAGCCCAAATAAATAAGGTCCTGCAATCAGTGCCACAGCCGCCACATAGTCAATAATCCCGTGGACAGTTGGCGAAATCACTCTCAACCTCATGCGTCCACTTTTTTGGCATCAAAGTACTCCTCGGCAATTACCTCGCCCTTTTCATTCCAGACTCTGCGAATGATTTCGTGCCAGTAGATCTTGCTACCATCTTTCATTTCAAAATCAAACGTAAATTCCGAGGCCGACAAGTCGTCATCCACAATCGTGTGGTGATGGGTAATTCCGTTTACCCTGGCGATGGCGCCAAGAAAACCTTCCATTTTTTCCACCATTTGAAGCTTGCTGGCCGTTACGATGTTGCCGTAATCGGCTGTTCGGGCATTGTCGGCAAAGAATTTCTTCACCGCATTCACGATGTCTCCTTGCGACACCAACGCATCCATTGATTCAACTTGTTTTCTCAAATCCATCATTTCTTGATTTAATGTGTAACATGTTGCAAAGCTGGCGGGGTGTCAGAAGGATTTAGATACTAAAAAAGGAAGATTAAGAGGACTTTTCGGCTTTGAATGAGGAAGGTGCTTGGCCCGTATGGTTTCTAAAGAATGTAGAGAAGTGATTCGGCTCTGTAAACCCGAGGGAAAATGCAACTTCATGAATAGGCAGCCCGTGCAACAACATTTCTTTTGCGGATCGCATGATTTCTTGCCGTATGAGCTGTCCAAGGGACACTTGTAACTTGCTACGGACCTTATTCGACAACGTTTTCACCGACAGGTAGAGTTTGTTGGCGTAGAATTCGATTTCACGATGTTCTTTGTGATGTTTTTCAATTAGTTCTAAAAGGTCTGCGACAAAACGATCGCCATCTTCAATGGCGTGCCGTTCTCTGAATTCCATGGGAGTATTTCCGGTGATCAATTTGAAACTGCGACTGAAGTATGAGCGATCCTCATAACCAAGCCCATTGGCAATCTCTTTAACGCTCTGGGATGAAAAAGCCAGGGCTTTTTTTGCCTCAAGGATGCGTTTCGTCCCCCATAGCCGCTTAACGGTAATGCCAACCTTATTGGCAAACAAGTTGTGTGGATTGATAGGGTAGCCGGCCAAGCAGTTAGTCAAGTCTTCATGGCTCACATGCTTCCTAAATCGCTTGTCAATCATCTCCTTCACATCAAAAATGACTTGGTACTCCTCCCGGGTAGCATTAAATGGGTTTTGCCAATACCATTGTCTTGATGAAATGTCGATGATTTTGGACGCATCGCTATTCAGAGCATGCTCATTGAGAAATCTTTGACATTCTACACAATCGGTAAAGCTGACGTATCCCAGGGAGACAAGATGCTTAAATAAAACCCGTTCGTCATGATTCCTTGAGATTTCCCCACGCCCGAACTCAATCTTGCGAAGCACAAAGGTTTCGGTTAGAAACTTGATATACTGTCCAGGTTCCAGGAAAATCAGTCTATTATCCCAATCGAAGTATTGTCGAAAGTCCACTTCGATCGATCCGCGTCCCTGCAATACCTGAATCATGGTGTACTTATTAATGAAGTAAACCCGGTTGCGTTCTGGTATGAATTTGCTTACCATATATTTTGCTGCTCATCCACAGATGAATGGCTCGTCACCTTGACAAACCACCCAAAATAGGCCATCATCGAATTTTGCGTTTGTCAAGGAAATGACATTGTGATGCATTATTACCGAACGATCGGTAAAATATAAATATCTTCGCGCATGCGATCAAAACAAGTAAGCGACCAGGAGGTAATCAACGCGCTGTTTTCTGTTATCCGGGCGCATGGGTATGCCGGGGCAAATTTGAGCATCCTGTCACGCGCGACCAGGCTGAAGAAAGCGAGTCTCTATCACAGATACCCCGGTGGTAAGAAGGAGATGGCAGCTGACGTATTGCGCCATGTGCATGATTTTATCCACACTCACATTTACAAAGTGTGCACCGATGTGACGGTCGAGCCCACATTGCGCCTGCAAAACGTACTGCTTAACATCCATCAAATCTATGACGGTGGCAACAAACATTGCGTCCTTAAAGCGATGACGATTGATGATGGAATTGAACATTTCGGTAATCAAATTGCAGGTTGTTTTAAAAAATGGATGCTGGCCTTCGAGAAGTTGGCCGTGGCGCTTGGGCACTCAAAAAAATCAGCAACGGAAACGGCTGAGTTGGCAGTCATGATTATTCAGGGAGCGCTTGTGGTTTCAAAGGCAACCTCAGCAAAGGTGAGATTTAAGAGAGCGCTTCAGAAGGTAAGGGACCTATACACGGGGTGAATGAAGTTTGGGAGTCCACATGAGTTTCTTGTTGGTGCATGAGGAATGGCTTGGAGGTTGGAGTAGGTTGGACATTACAAATCATCTCTACCAGAGTGCCCATCGGGCCAATAGAAAACCTGATATTAATGGCTTGTGAACATCTGCCCAGGATCTGAAACCCTGAAAATCGGTTGGCACTAAATTCCATGCCTCCGATGTGACGGCACATTAAGAACGGTAACCGAAAGTGGTCAACAGTACATGGAAAGAACAAAAGGAAAAAAACAGAACCAAGGTGAGTACGAATTTTGAACTATTTGCAAAGGCATCTCATGATTTGAAGGCGCCACTGCGATCGTTGGATGGATTAATCAATTTAGCAGCTACGTCTGGACCGGAAGGTTTTCATGATTATATCCTTTTGATGAGAAAAAGTATTGCGCAAATAGATGAACAAATTCATCGGCTGATGAATTATTCCTCCAAAAGCGACAGGAATGGCGAAACTGTCTCATTAAATGATTCGATTCAACTGGTACTCGATAATCATCGTTTTTTGGCACCTGATGTATCGGTGGAATGCTTTGTTGACCCAAACCTGGCGATCTATACGGATCCATTCAGGCTGGAGTTGATTTTGAACAACCTTGTTTCAAATGCATTCAAATACCAACGCACCGACAACCCCCATCCCTTCGTAAAGGTTAAAGCATTTGCAGTTGGATCCCAGGTGGTAATTGAAGTGATGGACAACGGCATGGGTATAGCAGATGTTGATTTGAACCACGTTTTTGAAGATGGCAGAAGAGCCACTGTATATGGTGAAGGCTCGGGTGTTGGCCTTTATCTCCTTCAGCAGGCCGTCACTCAATTGGGAGCAAAGGTCGAAGTGCGGTCGGTGCTAGGGCAAGGTACTTGTTTCAGAGTAACCCTTCCCGCAAATGTCCACTGGCACCAGCCGGTAAAACGGACGTCCAGATCGAATTCAATGAACGCCAGATGAAGACCCAATTCATTATCACCATCAACGCATTGCTACTGGCGGTAATTGGCCTATCACTGTTGTTTACGCCACAAGAGGTATTAACCCTACTTACCGGAAACCCGGCTACTCTTGAGTTACTACCATTTGTACAATCCGCAGGCTTGCTCTATTTCGCTTTTGCAATTATAAACTGGTACGCCCGCCACAGCATTGTGGGTGGGATATATAACAGACCTTTGGTGCTTGGCAACGTTACGCACTATGTGGCTGGTGGCATTGCGTTTGCCAAGAGTCTTCCACAATCTCACCTTGCGATGCATTGGTATTTTACCCTCTTGTTTCTAACGGCAGGATGCGTTTTCGTGGTCATACTTTTTTCAGATCCGCATTCATAACCAGTCACACCAAAACTCCAAGGACGACCAAACTTGGCTAACACCCCATCAATTCAAACAAGCCGCAGCTCTTCGCCAAATTGTTTGCGACAGCCAGCATCATTCATTAGCAATAAATGCCAACGACACAATGCGCCATTGTCCTTCCCATCGCATCAAGGTAAACACATCGGTTCCATCCCACTCCATCACCTCTTGCTCATCTCCAAAGGTTGCATGATAGCCAGCCCACACCACGGCAAGATCTCCGCGCTGCTCCACTTCAAATGAAGTCATGGTCTCGCTAAATATCGGTTTGCTGTCAGGACCGTTTGGAGTTTGCTCAATGAATTCATCGATGGAAATCACATGAACCTCTGCTTTTTTGTCCTGCGGTGTCTGCCAAATGGTGGTGATTGTGCCATTTTCAAAAAAAAATTTTCGGTACTCATCCCAGTTGCGATTGCTCATCACCGTGTAGTATGATTCAACCCATACTTTAATCTTGTTGTCATCGATGTGTTGCGTTGAAGAGTTGCAA
This sequence comes from Cyclobacteriaceae bacterium, assembly GCA_050250195.1. Lineage (GTDB taxonomy): Bacteria > Bacteroidota > Bacteroidia > Cytophagales > Cyclobacteriaceae > ELB16-189. The sequence goes on from JBFWPC010000001.1 coordinate 173,272, forward strand.
CAGGTGGCAACCCACCACACTTGCATCACCGCAACCAGGCCGATAATCTGCCTAAACGCAACCGTAAACGGCTTTTTCTTATTGCCTGTTGTTTTCATTTGCATGATGAGTGTTCTACTTTAGTTGTTGATGCGCAACAGAAACGATTTGTATTCAGCGGAAAAATCATTTCTTATTCACACCACTTTTCATGTCGAGATCACAAGAAATACATGAGGCATGCATCATGTGTCGCAAAAACATTTTTGTTTTTTTGTTGGATTTTAATGAATAACATATTTACTTCAAATTGTATTTAGGTAAAATTTTTTAACTAAAACAAAAACGCTATGGCAAAAAAAGCTAAGAAAGCAAAGAAGGCAGCTAAGAGAAAGCCTGCCAAGAAGAAAGCAGCCAAGAAGAAGGGCGCTAAGAAAGCGAAGAAGAAGGCTGCTAAGAAGAGAAGGAAGTAGTGAACGAAAGTTCATCGTTATTTAAAGGTCATCAGCCCAAGCTGATGACCTTTTTTTGTTGCCTCACCTTTAGCTATCAAATCAGAATTCTCGAAAACACTTTGCAGAGGGATTACCTACGGTCATCCCTAGCTTTCCAAAGGTCCAACAGCATGCAAGCCTTCGCTACGCTCAGCTGTTTGCTTTTCTTCAAGGTCGCCCAAGTGGCAACTTAGCAACCTCTCAGAAAAAGCAAACCCCGGCTTTCGCCAGGGCTTGCATGCTGTCACTGTGGAGCCGCAGGGATTCGAACCCTGGTCCAGAGAAGATGAACGCGTACGTTCTACATGCTTAGTCGTCTTTGTTTGTCGGGAAGGGCAAGGTAGCCGACAACCTAATCCTTTCCTTAGTTACTGAGTCTTAGCAGTGCTTAGCAACATCACGCTGCGCAGTCCTGACATTCGACACCGCATATTCAACGTCCGCAGAACAAAAACGCTGAGCGATGTTGGCCTCTCCGATCTTATCAGAGATAAGCTTGCTTCATCTTAGATGAATTAAGCAGCCAAGGCGTAGTTAGACTCGCCAATTGTGTGTTGAGATTATCTTTCAAGGCTCTCACCTCATGAGCCTGCATGCTGGCATACGCCCTCACACATCCTGTCAAAACCGGCCGGCCCCATATATATTGAGTCGGTAATTTTTCTTGATGTTTTGGGCGGCTCCCCAACTTCGCTTTCCACGCGCGTCCCGCGCCATAGCTTCGTTGGGGCCGGGCTCTCCGCTTTTACTCCTCGCCACAACGCACATCCTTGCACTGCTGCGGGGTAACCGCTGCGATCCCTGCCGCAATTACTCCAACTCTCAAAGAACAATCCAAACTGGATTGGGATGACAAATCTACAGGAATTTTAGTTCCCGGCCCCGTGCAGGTGTCTGACACCTTCAAGGTGTCAGACACCTCGCATGAAACTTGGCGTCTTGGCGATAATTGGTCTGCATCCTTAACCGCCAAGGACGCGAGGGCGCCAGGGTATTAAACTTCAACAGACGAATTCTCCTCCAACCCCACCTTATCAATCACCAGGTATTCTCGCTTGCCGATGTTCTGCATCGTGATCATCTCCGCCAGGTAGCCTGCCAAAAATAATTGCACGCCAATCACCAGCGCCACCAGCGCCAGGTAAAACAAAGGCTGATCGGTGATGGCTCGCTTCAACGGAATTTTTGAAATGAAGAGGGCATCGATCTTATCGTAAAAAATCTTCACCGTGAAAATGAACCCTCCCAGGAACGACAGCAGCCCCAGCGTGCCGAAGAAGTGCATCGGCTTGGTGCGAAACCTTCCCACAAACATGATGGTCAGCAGATCCAAAAACCCTTTCAGCATCCGCTCAATACCAAACTTGCTCTTGCCATATTTCCGTTCCCTGTGCTCCACCACCTTCTCGCCTATTTTGTTGAAGCCCGCCCACTTCGCCATCACCGGAATGTAGCGGTGCATCTCGCCATATACACTGATGTGCTTCACCACCACAGACTGATATGCTTTTAATCCACAATTGAAATCATGCAGCTTGATGCCCGACATCCTGCGCGTAACTGCATTGAAAAACTTCGAAGGCAGGGTCTTTGAAATCGGGTCGTGTCGTTTCTTCTTCCACCCCGATACCAAATGATACTGCTCCTCAGCAATCATGCGATACAAGGCAGGTATCTCGTCCGGACTATCCTGCAGGTCGGCATCCATGGTAATCACCACCTTGCCCATAGCCACCTTGAAGCCCGTGTTCAACGCAGCCGACTTCCCAAAGTTCCGGTTGAACCGAATGCCCTTTACGCCCGGGTATGTGGTGTGGAGTTTTTGAATCTGTTCCCAGGTATCATCGTTGCTGCCATCATCAATCAAGATCACTTCGTACGACAGCCCACTTTGTTGTGTCACACGATGAATCCATTCGCACAATTCCGGAAGAGATTCTTCCTCATTGTACGCGGGTACAACCACACTTACATCAGGTCTGCTCAACTATATCGAAGTTTCCGGACTTTTCTTTTGAGTAAAAATTGTCACGATCAATGCAATGACGAGCCCTCCGCCAATGCCGAAAACAAAGCCAATGGGCCAAAACAATTTGCGTGTCCATTCTTGTGACATTTCGATCGCATTATCGGGAGCACCGCTTTCTTGCATCTCAACCAGTTGGTCTTCCATAAAGAGCTCAAATGGATTGCTGTCGATAAACGTGATGTACAAATAGGAAAAGCCAAATCCCAAAATAGTCGATACCAGCACCATCCAAAAAGCAATCCCCATACCCTGGCCATAGCTCATGTACCCATCGCCTTCATCCTTGAACTTCTTGTGGGCCAATACCAGGATCACGATCGACACAATGGCTCCGCCCCAATTCCAAACTCCCTTGAATGGATTTTGCCCGATCAAAGCCGGAATCAGGAACAGTACAACAGTGGCTACGGTGGCAACCAGGCCGTATTGTATACCCACCGAACGCGTAGTTATTTTTTCAACTTGTTCTTTCATCAAACTGTCGGCTCAGGGTTTGCCTTCTGAGTAAATATCGTTACCACCAGACCAACAAGGATACCAAAAAATATTCCACCAACAATCCCGAAAATCAACATGGAGGTTGGTGACATGAACATTTCTGCAAACCCCATCGCCTGGTCGATCTGTGCATCCGACATGCCTTGCTCCTGCATCTTTTCAATTTGCTGCTGCTTCAAGTTCTCTACAAAGGATGAGTCGACAAAAGACACATATACAAAGGTGAAGGCACTGGACAGAACGGATGAAACCAGGCTCGTCCAGAACGCAATTCCGATACCCTGCCCATAACTCATGTAGCCATCTCCGTTTTCCTTAAAATATTTATGCGCCAAAATGAAGATGATCAGGCTAAACAAAAGACCTGCCCATTGTGCTGGCCCCCCGCTCATGTTGACACCTGCGACACTCAAGACTACAAAATAAGCGATTGAAATAACGCCAAGAATAAGTCCATAGCGAATACCGGTTTGGCGGGTAGTTGGCGCTAGTGTTTGTTCAGTTGGGTTTTCCATTTGGTTTAGTTTTTGGGTTGACGTCTTAAAATTACGGATATTATAATGCTTATGAAAAGGCCTATCATGAAGCTTTGACTGAAGTAAAGTGCAGCCAAATCAAATCCATTGGTATCATAAAGCGCCTGTAAATTACGCTCGTACACCTCTTTTCCAATCCTTTCGATCACTTCGGGTGGAAATGTGCGGGCCTGGCTCTCAAATAGGCTGATATAATCGCCAACAAAAGCCGGCACCAGCCAGGCGAATATCCAAACAAGCCCTGATGCGAGAACGGCAAACGACAGGGTGAACATGAAACACCCGATCATCCCTTCCCAAAAATAAAGAACGCCCTGTCCAAAATAATCCCTCACCTCTTTGAGGCTAAAGAACATGAGGATACCGAACAGCACAATTCGGAAATCAAAAAACACCGGCACCAGAAACGGATGCCTGCCAATGTAGTACAGGATGAGCAGCAGCACGAACCCTACCGTACCACCTACTACCCCATAACGCAGCGTAACGCGGACGTACGCTGGCCACGCGTTCCAGTTAAACATTCAGGACATTTTTCGAATTATTGAAGACCGCCACCGCCCGACCCTTCAGTTCCTTACCAAGCCAGGGAGAATTTTTTGATTTTGATTTGTTTTCATCCCCTGAAAAAGTCCAGGTGGCATTCGGATCAAACAGCGTAAGGTTGGCCTTTTGTTCCACATCAATTGTAGGTAAATCCAGGCCAAGCAACTGACGAGGGTTAATCGTGACCTTGGCCAACAGATCATGCATATCCACCTGCTTTGCCAAAGAAGAGAGTTGTGACGCTACCGTTTGTAAATTGATGATTCCAAAGTCAGCCAGGTCAAACTCCAGCACCTTGCTTTCATCGTCCTGCGGCAGGTGCCCTGAGGTCAGTATGTCGATGGTACCGTCCTTCAATCCCTTGAGAATGGCATCCTGATCCTGCTTTTCCCGCAGGGGTGGATTCACTTTGTAGTTCGTGTCGAAGTCAAATAGCACGGAGTCGTCCAACAGGGCCTGGTAAGTAGTTACATCACAGGTAACATCCAGGCCTTTCTTCCTTGCGTTGCGCACGAGGTCGATGGATCCGCCACTTGAGAGCTTCGAAAAATGCAGGCGGCCTCCGGCATAAGCAAGCAACTCCAGGTCTCTCTTGATGGCCACTTCTTCGGCAAGACGTGGTATGCCCCGCAACCCCAAACGTGTACTATTCGGCCCCTCGTGCATCTGACCAAACTTGCTCAGCCAGATGTCTTCAGGGTGGTTCACCAACAGACCATTGAACTTTTGCACATACTGCAACGACTTCACCATGATGTCGGTATGCCAAACGGTTCTTAAGCCATCGGTAAATCCAACCGCCCCGGCTGTATGGAGATCGATCATCTCAGTTAATTCCTCACCGCGATTGTCGTGGGTGATGCTCGCCAACGGATGAAGTTGAACCAGGCGGCTGTCATTGCCTCGCAGCACGTAGGCAACCCCGTTCTTGGTTTGCACGCATGGCACCGTGTTGGGCAACAGCGCCAGTTCCGTAAATCCGCCCGCTGCCGCGGCTTTGGCTACCGTTGTGAGATCTTCCTTCTGCTCCAGGCCCGGGTCCCCCACAAAGGTTCCCAAATCAAGCCAGCCCTGAGAGAGGAACATGCCTTCGGCATCAATCACCTTGTCAGCCTGCACATTCTTGTCGGTGATATCGGTGATTTTGCCGTTCTGAATTACAATGTTCTTTTTTTTCTGATGAAAGGGAGAGTTCTTGTCGCTGATGGTGGCTTGCTGAATGCGAATCTTCATAAGCGAATGAGGGCTACTTCATGAAACGTATCAAAAGAACCTCGGCCAGCAGGAACAAGAGTGCAAGAATCAATGCCTGTTTCCATAATGGGGTGCCCAAATATCTCTCTTTTATTTCAGTGCTGAAAGTTTCTACAGAACCAGTTTCAAAAATAGACGCTCGCTCCGGCCCTCCGAATTGTGCAAGGGCAGAATTGCCGTCAAGTTGTGCAAGTTCAGATTCACTTTGGTCGAGGTTAAAGGCTAGCAAATTGATCGTGTCTGAGCCATTCATAACGCGATAAAATCCAGGGTTGATGGAAAACCGTGGCAACTCGAGGAACACATTCTCTCCCACCCTGCGTTGGGATGGAACAATCTCCTGATTTCCCAGCAATCGAAGCGGCTCCTCACCAAACAGACTATCCACCCTCAGCGTAACCAGGCTATTGGTGAGTGAATAGTAGGGCCGCTGATCATACCTTTTGGAGGCAGCCGCGATGCGATACATCACCGGCACAAAAAGCGCGTGCGTGTAGAAATCGGTAAGTGATTTATTCAACGGGCAGGACATCAAGAACAGGTTTCCCTGTTGAGAAAGGAAGGGTGTTCCGTCACGAAATTTGAGAACGGCTGAACGATCTGCGCCCCACGCCAGTTGGCGGGCTGCCTGCGGCATGGCGATGGCAGTGGTTCGTTCCTCAAAAACATTCTCGAAAAAAGGGTTGGAAAAATCTGGTTTGTCGAGGTCCATCCTCTCCTCTCGGTCTGTCCATGTCAGTTGCGGCATACCCGTTATTTGTCTGTATTCATTCACTTGCGGGGACTCGCCCGGGATCAGCAACAACGCTCCGTAGTTCGATCTGCCCGTAGCAATCGTTGTTTCTAGTCCCGGTCCAAACTCATTTAACCCGTTGAGTACCACCAGATCCGCCTGCTCAAGCGCACTGTAGTCCACATTGCCTGCCTCAAAGCCACGATAGGTGAACAACTGGCGGTTGCCAAAAACCCGCTCCACATAGGTGGGTTCAGCGCTTCGCTTGATTTCAACTATCTTGATGGTTTCCGTAAAGTTGAGCGTGAAGTAAAACTCATTGTCGAAGCTCACCGGAAAATCGGTGAAGCTAACCTTTGCCTCATTCAACCCACTAAGCCCTGATGTCAGATCAAAACTTGCCTCCACGAAGCTGTTGGGTTCCAGGTTCACTGACATTGCACCTGCCTGTACATTGTTGATCACCAGCTTTACCACCAATCCCTCTGATGACCGGGTGCCCGTATTTCTCAACCTCACGTTCACTGAATTTTTTTCACCACCCACCACAAACGGATTTTCAAGATAAACGGAGTCAACATACACGTTGGAAGATTGCCCGAGCGCAACCGGCACCAGGTGCCACTGATTGATACTGTCCAGCAAAGATGGGTTTACTTCTCCGATGGTTGATTTCTGAAAGTCAGATATCCAAAACACATCCACCTGGCTCATCCCCGATTTCATGCGCTGCAACACCTCCCCCGCAGACCGGCTTATGGGAGAGAGCCTAACCTGGGCCGCCAGGTCAAGCAGTTCGGTCCTGGTCTTCAGCGAATTTGCAGAGGGGGCGAAATCGTTGGTAATAAACTGATAGCGCGTATCCGGAGGAAATAGTTCAGCAATTTCCCTAACAAAGGCGGTTCCCGCATCGAGTGCTCGGGTCTTCTCTGTCACCTGTGCCGACATGCTAAACGAGTTGTCGAGGTAAATAACGATGTTCCTTGCTGCGTTCATTTGCTCTTTGGCAGGAATGAAAGGCTGCGCAAAGGCCATCACCAGGAAAAACAAAAAAAACAGGCGAGAAGCCAGGATCAAATAGCGCTTGAGCTTTCGCTTCTGCGTGGTTTCTTGCTTGATCTGCCGAAGCAGCCGATTGTTCGAAAAGTAAATGCGGGTGGTGCGCCTGAAGTTGAAGAGGTGAATGATGATGGGAATGGAAAGTGCCGAAAGCGCCCAAAGAAACTGCGGAAATGCAAAACTCATTGACGTCAAAAATAAGGAATTTTCAACCTGAGAAACGGTGATATTATATGGATAGTACAGTGGCCGGTCAGGGGTTTTTTGCCCTCACCCATTCTGATGTACACAGGTGCCTGATGTTTGTCAGGCTCGCTGCATGCAACAGTCATGGTTGCCGGAATAAGACCGCACTAATTTGGCCTTCGCATGAAGATTATCCTGTCGGTTCTGGTAGCCATTCATGGTGCTATCCACCTCATCGGCTTTGCCAAGGCGTTTGGCTATGCCAAAGACGTGCCTATCACCCAATCCATCTCGGGAGCTGTGGGTGTAGTTTGGCTGCTCAGTTCGCTGTGCTTCATTGCCACTGCCCTGTTGATCGTTGTTTCCAACGCGTACTGGTGGGTTGCCGGCACCCTGGCTGTAGTCAGTTCCCAATCGCTCATCTTTTCAACATGGAACGACACCAGTTTCGGTACAATCGCCAACATCATTATTGTGGTGGCCATCGCATTGACTTTTGGCTCCTGGCACTTCAGAAGGTTGTACGAAACCGATGTGAAGCAACAATTGGAAGTCCACACTACAGTAACGAACGACATCCTGACCGAACAAGACATTGGGTTTTTGCCCGAACCAGTAAAAAAATACATTCGATACACGGGGAGTATCGGCAAACCAAAAGTGAGAAATTTCAGGATTGACTTTGAAGGAAAAATCAGAAGTGAAGACAAAACACCATGGATGCCTTTTCAGTCTGAGCAGCACAACTTCTTGCAGCAGTCGCTTCGTTTATTCTTCCTCCATGCCGAAATGAAAAGACTTCCGGTAACCGGCTACCATCGTTACAAGAATGGTGAAGCGTTCATGGATATCAGACTTCTTTCACTGATCAAGGTGCAATATCAGGATGGCGAAGAAATGGGTGTGGCCGAAACGGTCACTTTTTTTAACGACATGTGTGTGATGGCGCCAGGCACCCTGATCGACCACCGCATCACCTGGAACGAAGTAGTTGGAAATAAAGTACTGGCCACGTTCACTACCAATGGAATTTCCATTTCGGCATGGCTACATTTTAATGAAGAAGGTCAACTCATCAATTTTGTATCGGAAGATCGTCACGCGTTGATGCCCGATGGCACCATGCAGAAGTACCGTTGGTCCACACCGGTGAAAGATTACGCGGACTACAATGGAATCAAGCTGGCCTCCTTTGCGGAAGCAGTGTATGATTACCCCGAAGGGCCCTTTGTTTACGGGCAATTCCATTTACAGCAAGTGATCTACAATCAGTGAAACGCCATGAATGGAAATGGCAACACTATTTTTTGGAATGCCTACGGCAGTCTGTTCATTCGCCCCAGTCGCACATTCAGGTTATTAACGAAGGAACCGGCCTCACTGCGGTGGGCCGCCATGGCAGTGTGCATCCCTGCGGTGCTGTATACACTGGTCTATCTTTTTTTGATTTTAGGAGACGGTCGACCGTTTAAGCCATGGCTGAACATACCGGATGACATGTACTATCGATACAATGTCTTTCTCTGCGCGCCCAGCATGTTCCTCGGATGGATATTGGCATCGGGGGTAGTGCAACTGCTGAGTCGTACATGGTCAGGGACTGGAACGTTTGAATCCACCTTGGTGGTAATCGGTTTTGGGATTGGCGTGGCCAATTGGTCAACCGGGCTGCACGACATCGTCACGAGTTTTCTGGGCGCGATCCAAGTCATCAATCAGCAAGCCTACGAAGTACTACTTAACACCCCCACCATTTGGCGCGCGATGCTGTGGGCATTGATGGGGGCCTACGTGGTTTGGTTCATCGCGCTGTTCACAAAAGGTATCCGGGTGGTGCATCGTATCAATCCGGCACGTGCATTCTTAATCGGACTGACCGGCTTCTTAGTATATCAATTGTTCTTTTTAATCTTCAACCGATGAAGCGATCCACCCTTTCCTGGCTTGCCATGGCACTGCTGGCTTTCAACGCTGCTGGGGCGATCCCGGGTGGGTTAAGTCTCATCCTTCATCCGGATGGTAGCGCCATGGGCCTCAGTATGGAATTGCTCGCCCACTCGGGGTTCGCTACCTATCTTATCCCCGGCTGGATACTACTTCTCTTCAACGGCATTTTCTCAATCATTACCCTGGTACTCACCATGCGGCAATCCAATCATTTCGGGTGGTTCATTTCCGTGCAAGGGGCCGTGCTCACCGGGTGGATAGTGATTCAGGTGATTCTCCTTCAGTTCGTTTGGTTCCTGCATGTGGTGATGGGCATTGTGGGTTTGGCACTTGGGCTCACGGGCTGGTTGATCAACCGTAGAACGAACGTTGCCAACATCTAAATTATTGAACCGATGAAAGTCGTTTGGATCCTTTCTGTTTTTGTGATCGGCCTATCCCTGGTTACTACGTCAACCGGGTTGCTTAGCCGCTCCGGATCCGGCCCGCATTTTTTTATGAACCAATTTGGCGAACAGGTGCTCATGGACGGGTATGGGGTGTACGCGAACGATTCGTTGTTTATGGCATCCATCAGCCGGGGCACTGATTTTGGAATGTTGCTCGTTTGCATACCTGCGCTGGCCATCGCTTTGTATCTGGACTTTCGTAAACGCACTGTCCGCCATCACCTGGTCCTGCTGTCCATGTTGTCTGTTTTTCTATACTATGGCGCGAGCATTTCCCTGGGTCTTGCCTACAATTATCTTCATTTGGTTTATACATCACTTTTCTCGGCCGCGTTCTTCGCATTTGTGGCGGGCATTGTTCAACTGCAACTGGAGTTCCCCTATTTGACTCATGGTCGTTTGTCCCACCCTGGCGTCAACATCTATTTAATCTTGACATCAGTAGCTTTATTTGTTGCCTGGTTGCCAGACATCCTCACTTCGCTGGTCAATAAGAAATCGCTTGAACTCATTGAAATTTATACCACCCAGATCACCTACGTAATCGACATGGGCATTATCGCACCTGCCGCATTTGTCACCTACTGGCTGCTGAACAGAAGATCCTGGTATGGTTATGTATTCGCGCCCATCCTTCTGATCATGAGTGCGGCCATCGGGATTATCGTGTTGTGCCAAACGCTATTTCAAATTGGCGCGGGCATCGATCTTCCGTTTGTCGCATGGATCACCAAAGTATCTATCTTCGTGCTGATGGCTGGCTTCGCAATCTACCTTGTCGTTCCTTTCGTGGGCGGCCTTGGGAGCCGCGAAGTGCAATCCTGAAGTTCGGAAACCACTGTGACCTTAATGAACCTTGGAATCATCACCTCATCCGATCATCGGCAATTGCCGCCCGGGGAAGCTGCCGCGCTGAAGGAACTCAGTGACCTGGTCTGTCACAAAATTGTTGTATGGGATCAGACGCCTGTGGCTGAATTAAAGAACTTCGATGTGGTGCTGGTACGCACCTGCTGGGATTACCATCTGAAATACAACGCTTTCACCGCATGGCTTCACGATGTGAAAGAAGCAGACATCAAGCTCGTCAATCCTCCGGAAACGATTTTATGGAACTCAAACAAGCGGTACCTGCTCGATATGCAGCTCAAAGCCCTCCCCGTGGTGCCCACCTTCGAGCGACACCAGGTTGCTTCCCTGTTGGAGAGATTTCCAAAGGTTGATAAAGTAGTGGTGAAGCGCCTGGTCTCAGCCAGTGCCCACGAGCTTCAGCTCGTTGAACGATCCTGGTTATCCACCTCAAACTTCTCCATTGCGGATCATGTGATTGTTCAACCCTATCTTAGCGACATCGAAAGGAATGGTGAATGGTCTGTCATCTATTTCGACAAACACATGAGCCATGCGTTTCACAAGGTGCCCAAAATCGGTGAACACCGGGTTCAAAAAGAATTTGGCGGTACTTATTCCATTGAGGCACCACCAGGGGACGTACTCAGGTTGGCAGACCAAGTTATTGCGGAAATCACTTACCCCTTTCGATACGCCCGCATTGATCTGATCGAAACCCATCTCGGCTGCCTGGTGATGGAACTTGAGCTGATTGAACCGGAGTTTTTTCTCAACAATGAGAAAGCCAAACAAAACTATCAGCAGTTCATCCTTCACCTGGCCAGTTGACCAGACAACCATCGAATTAAGAAAGTCGTCATCATTTGGTTAGAACCCTCTCAAGAAATAAGTTTTGATGAAATTTTCAATTATTTGGTCATTATGCAAGGCGGCTTTGCAGCCCATGCTGGAGGTTGTCTGGGCAAGAAAGCCAACGAAGCAGAATGGACAAAGGCGCGGAAAATTTCCAAAAAGGTATTTTTGTGATGGGTTCTAGTAACTTCACCGGGTGCTTGCCAGATCCAGCTTGTACATCATGATAGTAAGCTTGTGGGTGACGGGCAGCCTGCAGGCGCAATCCTATTTGCTATTCATGAAAAATCGCCACCATGAAGTGCTTTATGAAAAAGGTGATGTGATTTCTTTCCGGCTGAAGGGAGACAAGCAAAAAATTACAGGTGAGATAGAGGGTTTTGAAGAGCACATGATTGTATTTAGGTATTTCAAGGTTGCCCCGTCCGAAATCAGTCATCTTTACCTGGATGATACCAATAAAGTACTTTGGTTCATGAAGTATAAGTACCAGCGCGTGTTCCTGATCAGCGGCATCGGTTATCTTTTGCTCGATACGATCAACCATGGCGAGCCTGACTCAAACACCTTTCTTGTCAGCGGAGCCCTCGTGTCGGCAGGTCTGTTATGCAAATGGATGTTCGGCTACCGCATCCCCATCAAGGGCAAAAGGAAGCTGCAGGTGATCGAGTTGTAGCACCCACCTTTGAAGCAAATCTGCGCTCGGTTCTTGATTTTCTTGCTAACTTAAGCTCCTTACTTAACCTAAGGATCGTCATGAGTCAGGTCATCAAGTTGCATACTACGGATGTGGGGCTAGCACGTGAACTGTTTCAATATTTCCATTCGGGCGAAGGCAACAAGACGCCCCTGGAGGTATCGGACGGCTATATTGAAGGCGTATTGAGCCGCAAAGATTTTCACGTGCTGGCGGCCGTAGAGGACAAGAGACTATTGGGCGGTTTGACTGCCTATGAACTGATGAGATACAAATCTGAACGCACCGACATATTCCTCTACGACATTGCCGTGAAGCCCGAACACCGGCAGCATGGAATCGGCCGCATGCTATTGGAAGCGCTGAAGAAGCTCTGCAAAGACAAAGGCATCCAGCACGCCTTCGTGATCACCCAACGCTTTAACATTGCTGCCCTCGAACTTTTCAAAGACCTGGGCGGCCAACCAGACATGGACAGCATCATGTTTGAATTCAAACTGGATTAAGTTGACATAAATCCTATTCGCTCCGCAGGCTCTTCACCGGATTCAGATGTGCGGCCCGCAGCGACTGAAAACTCACGGTGATCATCGCGATCAAAATGGCAACCGCGCCAGCCCACACAAAAATCAATGGGGAGAGTGAAATCCTGAAGGCAAACTGATCGAGCCAGCGGGTCATCGCCCACCATCCAACCGGGAGCGCAATCAACACACCCATGATCACCAGCTGCAGGAAATCCCTGGAAAGAAGCCCGACAATTTTTGTTTCAGACGCACCCATTGCTTTTCGAATGCCGATTTCCTTGGTTCTGGTTTCAACCGTATAAGCCGATAAACCAAACAGGCCAAGGCACGATATAAACAACGCGATGATCGCAAACATACCCACCACGTTACCCAATCGTTTCTCGTTCAGGTATTGTTGCTCTATGTCTTCATCGAGGAAACTAAATTCGAGCGGGACCTCGGGGACAATTTTTGCCCAGGCCTCCCGGAGCTGCTTTTCAGCGTCTGAAAATCTTCCCGGTTGAAGTTTCACCAAAAAGTAATTCGCGTTGTTGCCGAATTCCGTCCTCACAGGAGAGAAACAGGTGGGCACCATTTCATTTTTAAGGTTGGCTGTGTTGAAATCTTTTACCACGCCAATTACCACGCCTCGAACATCACTAAACAGCAGTCCATTCTCCTCCGTATACAATCGAAGTTCCATGCCTAAGACCGATTCATTCGTCCTCCCCAAAAATTTCACGGCTGATTCGTTGACAATAAAATTCCTGTCGGTGTACGCAGGGAATCGCTCGCGCATCATTGTACCCTTGCCTTCATCGTGAAATTCCTTTGAAAATCCGCGGCCTGAAATGATGGGTATTTCCAGCATCTGAAAGAAATTGTAGTCCACCTGCTGATTAAACATCCACAGTCGCTCATTTGGATTCGAGCCTTGATACTCCAGGGTCGGCCCCCACCCTCGCTGAATGCCAGGTTTATTACTTACTGCGGTCACTTCTTCTACTGAGGAATATGTCATCAACTCATTCCTGATGGCATCGTAGCGCGGCCCTGCAATATATCCGGAGTTGAGAACAACCACGTGCTCCTTATCAAACCCAAGGTCGGCATCGCGAAAGTATTGAATCTGAAGATAAGCAACAGACGTGCAGAAAATGAGCGACACCGACAGCGTAAACTGAAAAACAACCAGCGCCTTTCGCAGGTCTGCGCCACCTTGCCTAAACATATTGCTTTTTAGTACGGTCACCGGTTTGAAACCCGACAAGTAAAGCGCGGGATAGAAACCCGACATAAATCCTGATAGAAGCACCACACCCAAAAGGGAAACCCAAATAGCAGGGCTGGCAAACAGTTCAATAGTAAGCTGGCGCTCCACCTGAACACTGAACAGTGGGAGCAGTAAATCCGCCAGCAGGATAGCAAGCAGAAAGGCAGCCATATTCATCATAAAAGATTCAAAGAAGAATTGCGAAACTAATTGCCTCCGGATAGCGCCATTCACCTTGCGCACACCTATTTCACGCGCTCGCTTTACCGCTCGTGCAGTCGCCAGGTTCATGAAATTGATGCATGCCAGCAGAAGAGTGAAGACGGCTACGGCCAGGAAAATATAAACAGTCCTGATGCTTCCATTCTGACCTATTTCTCCCGACATCTCAGAATGAAGGTGAATGTCTTCTATTGGCTGAAGGTGTGGCCTGAACCTGTCGACCTCTTCAGGATTGCGATGCTTCTTCATCACTTCAGGGAAATTTTGATTGATGGGATTTGCAGAAATGGGATCGTCTAGCAGCACATACGTCCAAGCTGACGGCCACCAGTGGCTGGTAAACTCTGACGTAGCAGGATAGTTTTGTGTTATCTTGAATGACACCATGCCCGACAGGAAATCAAACTGCAGGTGAGAGTTCTCCGGGGTATCTCGAAGTATTCCCGTCACCTCGAAAGGATTATTGCCGGTGAGTTCGATGGTTTTTCCAATGGCGTCTTCGCTTCCAAAGTATTTTGTAGCCATGGATTCGGAAATCAGCACCTTGAACGGCTCGGTCAGGGTGTTTCCTGGATCACCATGGATCAATTCAAAATCAAAGATTTTAAGGAAGTCTGGATCAGCGAAGAAAAATCGCTCCTCACGAAACGTCACCTTGCCGTTGTCTTTCTGAGAAGTCACATGGGTAGTGATCCTAACTAATGACGCGGCATGCTCCACTTCCTTGAATTCATCTTGCACAATATGTCGTGTGGCTCCACCTGTCCACGCCCAATCCTGGCCCTCCAACTCCTGCACCACCCGAAAGATCCTATTGGATTTAGAATGAAGCTTATCATAGCTCAATTCATAATTCACGAAGAGCAGAATAACAATACAACAGGTAAGACCAATCGACAACCCAACAATGTTGAGGATGGAATAGACCTTTTGTCTAAGAAAGCTTCGCCAGGCAGTTTTTAGGTAGTTCTTAAACATTTGCGATGCGATTATTCATGTCTGAGACTTTCTGCAGGATTCACGAGTGCCGACTTTACCGATTGATAGCTTACCGTTGCCAACGCAATGGCCAAAGCGATCAAACCTGAAATGAAAAACACCTCGACACCTGCCGAAATATGGTAGGCAAATCCCGCCAGCCACAAATTGATAAAATACCAAGAAAGGGGAACGGACAGCCCAAATGCAATGCATACGAGAAGCAAGAATCCTCCAGAGGCGGTGGAAAACAGTCGAACAAAGGAGGCCCCGAAAACTTTTCTTACACCAAACTCTTTCGTCCGCTGTTCCATCGTAAACGATGCCAGTCCAAAAAGTCCGAGGCAAGAAATGAGTATGGCCAGAGACGAGAAGAGTTTGAAAACCACGCCCGTTTGTTCCTCAGCCTGATAGAGATCGTTGAAGTCGTCATCAAGAAAGGTGAAGACAAACTCTCGCCCGGGGTTGAAGCTGTTCCAGGTTGACTCAACAATCGCTACGTGCTCACTGGGGTCGCCTGAGGAGGTGCGAATCAAAGTGTAGTCGAGGTTGTCGCGTTGATTGTTCAGGAAGATGATCAAAGGTTCGATGCGCTGGTGGATTGATTTGAAATGAAAGTCTTTCACCACACCGACCACCCGGTAAGGAATGCTGTCACCTGCGTCAATGGCCTGGCCGATGGGATCTTTCAGGTTCATGATGCTTACCGCTTGTTCATTTAGCAGGATGGCCGTGGTATCTGAGGGGAAGTTTGGCGAGAAATCTCTACCGGCTTTGAGCGTTACATCCATGGTCTCAACAAAGTCGTAGTCTACAGCCAAAAGATGAAAGAGAATTACGTCATCCGGATTGTATCCTTCCCAACGGAAGCCGGAGGATGAATTCTCCACGTATGCAGGATGCTGATTGGTGGCCGTCACACTCAATACGCCAGCGCGTTTCAACAGCTCATTCTTGAAAGCTTGGTGGTCGTTGCTGACGCGGGGCATCTTGATGATGTTCTCTTTGCTATAGCCAAGATCCTTCGCACGGATAAACTCGATCTGGCGGTACACCACCAGCGTACCTGCGATCATCACGATGGAGATACAGAATTGTACAACCACTAACACCTTTCGAAAACCTGCACCTCCCCTGCTTTTGGAGGCACCCGCCTTGAGAACCTCACCCGGCTGAAATGCGGATAAGAAAAGTGCGGGGTAGCTACCGGCAGCAAGGCCTGTAAAGGTGGCCAATCCGATTAACCCAAGAAAAAACAGGTAATTTTCGTTCAGGTTGAGATCCAGATTTTTACCGGAAATCAAATTGAATTGAGGTAAGAGGAGATCTACAAGCAATACTGAAATGGCCATCGCGATCATGGCGGTAGCCAATGACTCGCTAAGGAACTGAAAAATCAACTCGCCCCTCCGCGCCCCAACCGTTTTTCGAAGCCCCACTTCCTTGGCCCTTCTCATCGAACGGGCAGTGGCTAGATTCATGAAATTGATACAAGCGATGACGAGAATAAAAAGTGCGACAACAGTAAAAATGGCCACATATTGTGCATTGCCTTTCCCCTGCACATCGGCCGTGAAGAACACACTCCCCAAATGAATATCGGTAAGTGGCTGCAGATAAATGTCAGTAATGGAGCCCTCGTTGTTTTTCTTTATTTGTCCAATGATTTGTTCGTTGAGTGCGTCTACATCGGTACCTGGTTTCAGCAAAACGTAGGTGTAGAGCATATTGCTTCCCCAGCTCGTTCTCATGTCTGGGTTTCGCGACAAGAACGACTCAAAAGGTATCAAGTAATCGGCCTTGATATGCGAATTGTCCGGAAAATCTTTCATTACTCCAGCCACGATGGCCTCGCGTGTGGAATTAATCCGAAGCATTTTGCCAACGCAGTTGACCTCTCCAAAATATTTGATCGCCATTTTTTCCGACAGCACCACGTTGCCGAGCTCCTTCAAGGCGGTTGCTTTCTCACCATAGATGAGTTCGAAGGAAAAGATATCAAGGAAAGCCTCGTCTGCGTAGGCGCCTCGTTCAATGGCGGCCAAATCCCCGTTCTCAAACAAGGTGCTCCCGTTCATGAATCGGCTTGATTGTTCCACGGCTGAGAATTCCTCTTTTAGCGAAGGCCCTAACGCACAAGGTGTGACGGCTACAGGAAATACGGGTTGACCGGCATAGTATTGGTTCTCAACCACCCGGTAGATTCGGTTGGCTTTCTCATGAAACCTGTCGAAACTCACCTCGTCAATTACATAAAGCATGATCAGCATCACGCTGGTCAGGCCGATGGTTAACCCAAAAAGGTTAACAAGCGAATAAAGTTTTTGGCGCCTGAATTTGCGAATGGATAAGATCAGGTAATTTTTGATCATGGTTATTCTTGTCTGAGTGATTTCACAGGATTTGATGTGGCAGCCCTGATGGATTGAATACTTACGGCTAAAATCGTGATCATCAAAGTGGCTGCCACCGCAAACACGAAAACCATTTCGTTTAACTCGGTGTGGAACGCAAAACTGTTCAGCCAACCGCTGCCAATGTAAATCGTGGCGGGCACTGCGATCACAGCCGCCACCATCACCAACCAGGCAAATTGTTTGTTCACCATCATCGCGATGTCGGAAACCGTTGCCCCCAACACTTTGCGAATTCCGATTTCTTTCGTGCGCTGCTCAAGTGTGAAAGAAACCAAGCCATAAAGGCCCAGGCAGGCAATGAGAATGCTCAGGATGGCAAACACGAAAATCGTGCGAAACAACTTCTGTTCAGATTGATACATGCTGGCGAATTGATCGTCAACAAAGTGATACGTGAAAGGGTACCTGTTCTCGCGCGCTTTCCATTCCTGCTCCAGGAATGCCAGCAAGGTGCTCGTCTCCGATCCATGATAACGAATGGCCATGTTGAACGCCCGCGAGTCAATCCACATGATCAAGGGCTCCACCGCTGATTTTAAGGAAGAAAAATGGAAGTCTTCCATCACGCCAATCACCGAATAATTCACAGTATCACCTTCAAATCGAATGGTACGCTGCAAAGGGTTTTCCCACCCTGCATGATCGACAAAGGATTGATTGACGAGGAATGCGTTAGAGTCTGATGCCAACCGATAGTCGAAGAATCGACCCTCGGCCATCCGAATGCCAAACGTCTCCTGGTAATGTCCGTCCACCCTGAACATCTTCGTTTCCAGATTCTCTGTCATTCCCTCAGGCACCACCATCGTGCTGGAATGACCCGCACCCAATACATCCCGACAAACGGAAACCTGTTCCACGGACGAGAATGATCGCACCCGTTCCGCAAATTCCAGGGGGTTGCGCTGCAAGCCGGGCGTAAGTGGCACCACGATGATTTGATCTTTGTTAAAACCTAAGTCTTTGCTGAGTACGTACTGAATCTGATCATTGACGAGCAGCGCCCCTGCGATCATCATGATCGACATCACGAACTGAAATGCGATGAGTACGTAACGCGGCCAATGGCCCGAAAGCCTGTTTTGGGTTGACGACTTTAGAACAGCTACCGGTTTAAAGGAGGCCAGGATCAATGCCGGATAAGCTCCTGAAACCAATGCCACCACAACAATTAAGGCCAGCAAGCCGGCCATGACTTTCCAATCCAACAACAATCCCGCTTCGAGCGATCTGCCCGCCAGTTCATTGAAAAATGGAATGCTTATATCAGTGATAAGCAAAGCAAGCAACCCTGCCATAGAAGTGACCAATATCGATTCTCCCAGGAATTGCTGCATGAGTTGACGCTGGCGTGCTCCCAACGTTTTCCTCAGACCCACCTCAAGGCCTCTTCGGGTAGCTTTGCTGGTGCTGATGTTGATGTAATTAATGCAGGCGATCGCCAATACAAACAATGCCACCACGCAAAGCAGGTAAATGAATTCTTTGCTTCCCTGCTTTTGCATTCGGGAAAACATATGGGTCGAACCAAGGTACAGGTCGTTGAAGGGCTGCAGGTAGAGATGATATCGGTCCACCCGCGTAGGCATATGCCGTTGCATAAAGTTGGGAAACTTGGCTTCCAGATGTTTGGGGTCTGCTCCCTCCTTCAATACCAGGTAAGTGACCAGCGCTTGAGCGATCCAATTGTTCATGAAGCTGAACCCCAACTGTTCGGATGTGCCCCACGATGCCACTGCCGCAAACTGAATATGTGAATTGCGCGGGGCTGATTCGATGATTCCGGTTACTTCTAGTTCAGTGCTGCCAAAACCCGTAATTTTTTTGCCGATCGGATCTTCATCACCGAACAGAACCTGCGCAACTTCGCGGGTAATGACCACGGTAGCAGGTCGGCCCAATGCGGTGGCGGCATCACCCTTCAGAAGCCGAAAATCAAACACCTTGAAAAAGGTGGAGTCGGCAAAGGCAAAGTCGCCTTCATTCACAAAAACATTCTGATCATCTCTGTAGAGGAGCACCTCATCGAACCAGGGTTCGTAGCGAACGATTTCTTCGATCTCGGGAAATTCATCGCGCATGGTCGGCCCCATCAATCCCGATGACTCGGAAGTGAGTGTGGTGGATCCGTCTGCTTCTGTTACCACCTTGTTAAGCCTGTATATCCTGTCTTTCTTGCCGTGAAACTGATCGTAGCTCAGCTCGTCCAGCACAAATACAAAGGCAAGCAACGTGGCGGCCAGTCCAACCGACAGGCCAATGACGTGAATAAAGAAGTAACCCTTATTCCGCTTCATGTTTCGCCAGGCCACCAGAAGATAGTTCTTGAGCATAGTCTCCTTTTTAGATCAACGGTGAACTTTCAATCAACCTCGATGCCAGCGACTACCTGACCACCAAAAGACCGTTAATTGGACGAATTTGATCACCCAGGCTGGCAACGATGCCCATTCTTAAAAATCACAGTGCCCAATTTTGGACACTTCTTATTGATTTGATCGCGGTGCATTCTACTTTTATTCATTGAAATACATGGCGAAATCAAAAGGCAAAATCCTGATTGTTGACGATGACGAGTATGTATTGCTGTCGATCAAGTTGCTCATGGAGCAACAATATGAAACGGTGACAACCACCTTCACCCCACAGCAAATCCCGGCACTGCTCGATCGCCACACCTATGATGCGGTGTTGCTGGATATGAATTTTCGAAAAGGTGATACGGCCAGTACAGAGGGCCTGTTCTGGCTAAGAAAGATCAAGGCCACACATCCGGAAACGCAGGTGATCCTGATGACGGCCTACGGAGAAATTGACCTGGCAGTGGAAGCAATGAAAGAGGGTGCCATCGATTTTGTGGCGAAGCCGTGGGAAAATGAAAAGCTCAATGCCACCGTTGCCAATGCCGTGGCGCTCAGCACAGAAAAGCGAAATGTGAAGCAGCTCAAATCGAAACAGCGTACCATTTCCTCGGCCATCGACAGTCAATACCCGACCCTTGTCGGGCATTCGGCCTCGATTCAAAATATTTTGAAAGTGGTGGATAAGGTGAGCGGCACCCATGCCGATGTGCTCATCCTGGGTGAAAATGGGACGGGCAAGGAAGTATTGGCGCGGACGATTCATCGAAACTCGACACGGGCAGAGGAGGTTTTCATCAGCGTGGACCTCGGTTCATTGAGTGATACCCTCTTTGAGAGCGAGTTGTTTGGCCATAAGAAAGGTGCGTTTACGGATGCAAAGGAAGACCGCCTGGGAAGAATAGAAGCTGCGCATGGTGGCACGCTGTTTCTTGATGAAATTGGCAACCTCAGTGCGGGATTACAATCCAAGCTATTGAGTTTCTTGCAAAGTCGCCAGGTTGTTCGGGTGGGCACCAATCATCCGGTTGAGGTAGATGTAAGAGTCATTTGTGCCACCAACAGCGACCTGCATTCATTGGTAAAGGAAGGGCAGTTTCGCGAAGACCTGTTGTATCGCATCAACACCGTGGAAATTACGATGCCCCCTTTGCGCGAAAGACCTGAGGATGTGCCGATGTTGGCTGAATATTTTTTCAACCTTTTCTGCCGAAAGTATCAGAAACAGATTCAGCCGTTGGACGACCGGGTAACGAAACTGCTTCAACAAAACCCGTGGCCGGGAAACATCCGCGAACTCCAGCATGCGCTGGAACGAGCTGTGATCATGAACGATACCGGAGTACTTTCCGAGGTGGATTTTCAGAATCTGAAATCAGCAGAGGCACATCCCACCGACTTTGATGAATTGAACCTGGAAAAAGTAGAAGCCTGGGCAATTCGCACAGCCATTAAGAAACATCATGGAAATGTGAGCCACGCAGCCAGGGAGCTGGGCCTTTCACGCGGGGCCCTTTACAGGCGAATCGAACGATATGGTATTTAGGCACTTCAGATTTCAGGTTGTGGTGCGGATACTGATCCTCGCATCATTACTTGCTGCTTTGGTGTACTGCCTGATGATCGAAAAATACCTGAGATCAACCTACCTGGGCGTGGCCCTGGTGATTGCCGTGCTGGAGTTTATCCGATTCAGCGAGCGGATCGCCCGCGACCTTACCGCCTTTCTGACTGCCATACGCCAAAATGATTTCACTACATCCTACTACCAGAAAGGCCGCGGCAAATCGTACGATCAGTTGTACGAGGTTTTCAATAGCATCACCCAAAAGTTTCGGGCCATTAGCGAAGACAAGGAAGCGCAATTCCGTTACCTCGAATTGCTGGTGGAACATGTGCGTGTCGGCATCTTGAGCTTCGACAAAGACGAGCACATCCATTTGATTAATGATACGATGAAACAATACCTGGGCCGGCCCCACGCCCACAGCCTGAAGGGCCTGGAATTGCAGGATGCTGGATTTATCCAAACCATCCGATCAATTCGAGTGGGTGAAAACAGGCTGATAAAAATGCAAGTTGGGAATAAGGTGATGCCCCTTGCGATTCATGCATCAGAGTTCAGCCTTCAGGGTAAGTACTTTAAATTGATTTCGGCCCAGGACATCCGGCATGAGTTGGAGGCGAATGAACTGGAGGCCTGGCAAAAGCTGATCCGCGTCTTAACGCACGAAATTATGAATTCCATCTCGCCTGTGATGTCGCTAAGTTCAACGCTGCATGACATGGTTGTGCAACATCGCATTCAGGGGTTACCCCTGGAAGTGAAAACCCAGGAAAACCTGGAACAAGGCCTGGACGCGATTCGGGTGCGAAGCGGAGCCCTTCGGAATTTTACGCAAGCCTACCGAAGCTTGACCCGCATTCCCCAACCTCAATTCAAGACAGTGAAGATTATCGACCTCTTTGAGCACCTGAAGGTTCTATTCACCAATGAAATCGGTGAGAAAAACATCGAATTAACATTAGCTGAGCCGAAAGAAGAATTGATTGTCTTTGCGGACCCGGACTTGATCCAGCAGGTTCTGATCAATTTGTTCAGGAACGCAATGGACGCGGTACAAGATCTCCAGCATCCGCAAATCACGCTGCTGGCACGGCAAGAAGGCAGTCAGGTAGCCATTCAACTCCATGACAATGGCCCTGGCATTCCCGATAATATCATTGAACAGATTTTTATCCCCTTTTTCACAACCAAGAAAAGCGGATCGGGAATCGGGCTGGCCTTTTCGAAGCAAATACTGCAAATGCACGGGGGCCAAATTCATGTAGACAACATGCCAGCCGGTGGTACCGCGGCAACCATTATTTTGTAAAATTTTTCGGGCTCAGGCAACACCTGCCCCCAATTCTGAATTATAGATCTTAGAAACGCCACGCAGTTCACCGGATGGATCAGGACATCGTACTCTTAAGGGCTTGTAAGAAGCGTGATCGAAGCGGCCAGGAAGAGCTGTTCCAGAGATTCTCGGGTGTGTTGTACCGGGTCGCGTTCAGGTACTGCGGAAGCACCCTGGATGCGGAAGACATCGTGATCATTTCGTTTAACAAAATCTTTAAACACATCGATCGATTTGAATACAGGGGCGCAGGCAGCCTTGAAGGGTGGCTGAGGAAAATTGTAGTGAACGAAAGCCTGGTGTACCTCCGAAAGAATAACAATTTCAATCTCACGAGTGAAATAGATGATACGCTTGAATCTGACTTGCAGCCGGTTTCAAGCCTGGAAGCAGAAGACATTTACCGGCTCGTGGCACAACTGCCCATTGGCTATCGGACGGTCTTCAATCTGCATGTAGTCGAGGGATTCAACCACTCGGAAATTGCAAAACAACTGGGCATCCAGGAGGGCACATCCCGTTCGCAGTTGTTGAAAGCTAAAAAAATGTTAAGAAAAATGTTGAACAACGAAGGCCTTGATTATGGAACGTAATGTTGAAAACCTGATCAGAGAAAAAATACTTCAAGCCGACAGGACACCCATTCCATGGAATGACCAACGCGTGTCGGCAGAGCTGGAGTATCCAAGTAGGTCATTGCATGTCAGGTTTACCTATTATGCAGCTGCTGCACTCATTTTGGCGGCCATCGTGTTCTGGGCACTGCGTGTTCAGACTTACAACCGGCAACTTGATGATAAGATTGCATTGCTGGAAGAAAAGATTAACCGGTTGAATGATGAAAGCCGTGCGGCCAGGTTGCCTGACAATTGTGAGACTGCGCCTCCGGTACTTGAAAATGCAGAGCCATTACTTGCGGCCAACCGCAAGCCAGCTAACCATAAACAGTCGAGGTCAGTTGGTGGGTTGAGTGAACCGATTCAAATAGCTAATCTTGAAGTGAAACTTACAGCCGATTCGCTGGCGGCTGTTCAGTTCGTGAAGGTGGATTTTTCCGAACGAGCATCTGTCAATATCCAGGCTGACGTCAAACCCATCATTGGAATAATCCCGCAGAAACCGATCGAGGTTGTCAGGTACAGGAAAGGCAAGCTCAGAATTTTTGATCCTTCGCCAACTGATGATCAAAATCAGGCGCGAACATTAACGGCACGTCTTAACCACAAACCATGAAAAAAGCGATCCTCAATTTTATTTTGATGGGCATGCTATGCCCTCTTGCGAACGGTCAGCAGTCGGAAGTGCTGCCAAAGCCAGCCAACGGCATCCATCAATACCCTGATTCCATTCGATTGGAGTATCCCGATGAAAACGCCATTGTCCTTTTTCAGATTCGGGATATTCGAGAGGACATGTCAGTCATCATCAACTTTCCCCGGTTAGTGGAAAGGCTTGATGGATTTGTACAAAAAGGGCTGAATGATCTCAGCAAGTCCCATGATGTGCATGTCACCACGCAGGCCAATGGGGAATTGAAGATCGAAATCAAACAAAATGAAAGAGTAACTCAAATCAGAACCAAAGAGGATGCCATTCAGGAGCTTCTGCCACCTGGTTGGAGGATCGATATCATCACCCGTGGCGCGAACATTAGTATCTACGTGCAAAACTGGGATGACTTGATCGGCATTTCAGAAGAAAGTATTCAAGAAGTGGAGCAGTACCTTCGCAACAAAATGAACAATAGCCATGTGGGACGCAAAAGATTCTTATCGCGAATCATTTGGGCCGATGGGAAAATTGCCTACGAGCAGACCAACCTGCAGATGCCTGTCGATATGTTGGCATTCAACCTACACGGAGCGTTTGGCAACTATCGAAGTTCGTTCTTTCCTGAGTTGTCGCTAAGCGCGATGGTGAACCGGTACGATCGCTTTAACAGACCCAACGTACAATGGGGTTTGGTATACGAGGCAAAATTCTTCAGCACATCGGATGAAAATGGCTGGCGGGCTCAAACGAAATCATTTTTATCGCTTGCCTTCAATTCCAATTTGTACAAACTCGAAGATCCCTTCTGGATTGGCGCAGGAGCCGGCTTGCTCCTTAACAACCCCCGCCCCTATTTTCAGGGCAAGACGATGAAGTTCTTTCTCACCACCGGATCAAAGAAATTCACGCTCATCCCCGAACTTTACCTCACCAACGATTTCAAAACAGCCACCTTGGGGGCCAAGCTCTCTTACACATTCTAAAACAAAAAAGCCCGATCAGACCGACCGGGCTTTTCTCCAAACTGCAAGCTGTGCTTATTGCTGCTTGCTACCCAACATCTGGAAATCGTTCACATTGATTTCCGTGATGAATCGCTTTTCTCCTTTGTCGGTTTCGTACACCCGGTGCACAAGCTTGCCCTCCACGGCAATCTCCGCACCTTTCTTCAGGTATTTGCCCGCAGTCTCAGCGAGCTTGCCCCAGATCACGAGGTTGTGCCACTGCGTATCCTGCACCTTCTCACCTTTCTGATTCTTGTACGTTTCAGAAGTAGCCAATGAAAATGTGGCTTTCGTTTTTCCACTGTCGAACGACTTCACTTCAGGATCCTTGCCCAAACGACCGATCAACTGCACGCTGTTTCTGAGAGTTTTCATAATTGATAAAATTTATTTGTTAAACATTTGATTTCGCTTTGCTGCCAGCCTTCTGCGTTTGCTTCCGGCTGACAGGCCAGTCCAGTTGTTATCGACTGACGATGCAAAGGTGTGGGGAGGGAAACGGCAGAGTCGTATTTTATTTGGTTACTTTCGGTTATATTCGTATGTAAACGTTTGTAATCGGATAAGGAAAAGGCAAAAAACCCTTATTTATGGCCAAAAAAGAAGAAAAAACGTGCCTGGAGTGCGGTGAGAAAATCAAAGGCCGGGCAGACAAAAAATTCTGCTCCGACCAATGCCGGGTTACCTACAACAACAAACTAAACAGCGACAACACCAATTATGTCCGCTCCGTAAACAACGTGTTGCGCAAAAACAGGCGCATCCTGATGGAGTTAAATCCGGAGGGAAAGCGCAAGATCAGCCGCGACAAGGTGGCTCAGGCAGGTTTTAATTTTACCTACCATACCGATATCTACAAGACAAAGGAGGGTGCGCTGTATTTCTATTGTTATGAGCAGGGTTACCTGATGATCGATGACAAAACCATGTTGTTGGTAGCAAAACAAGAAAAATGAATAACTGGAACCTGGAGGGAAAACGTGCCCTCATTACGGGAGGAACAAAAGGGATTGGCCGGGCCATTGTTGAGGAGTTCTTGGCGCTGGGGGCGCAAGTGAAGTTTGTGGCGCGCAACGCTTCAGACATCAGCAAGGTGGAAAGGGAGCTTCATATTCAGGGCATACCCGCTGATGTTTCCGATGGGCCTGCACGGAAAAGAATACTTGACACCGTTGCCAGCGATTGGGACCATCTTGATGTGCTGGTGAACAACGCGGGTACCAATCTGCGGAAGAAACTGGTCGAATATTCCGAAACGGAATACCGGAAGATTTTCGAAGTCAACTTGTTCAGCACCACAGAAATGTGTCGTCTGTTTTATCCGCTCCTTAAGAAATCCGGCAATGCCGCTGTGGTTAATATCGCCTCCGTGGCGGGTTCGCTGGATGTAATGAGTGGCCCACCTTACGGAATGACAAAGGCAGCCATCATTCAACTCGGCCGTCACCTGGCTGTCGAGTGGGCCACGGAGGGGATACGGGTAAACACAGTGTCGCCCTGGTACATCGAAACGCCCCTCACCGAAAGCGTACTGACTGACAAAAAACGCCTGGAGAAGATTATCAGTAGAACACCCCTGGCGCGCGTGGGCCAACCGGGTGAAGTGGCCAGCGCTGTCGCCTACCTCGCAATGGATAAGGCCAGCTATATCACCGGACAAAATTTGATGGTGGATGGTGGCATGTTTGTGAAGGGATTGTAGATCCCCTCAAGAAATTGCGTTGTTGGCGTGGTGCCATATGATTATCTTGGTTGAGAAGTATCACCAAATCCCAACGGTTATGAAATTGATGTCCCTCCTCTTCGGTTTGTTGTGCACGTTCACCTATGCACAAACAGTGAAAAACCTCGTTCCGGGCGATCCTTCGGGTAGCGGTCTGTCGTCTGAACGACTCGCCAGGCTTGACAAACACTTGCAAACCTATGTGGATCAAAAAAAGTTACCGGGCGCTGTTGGTTTGATTGTTCGTAATGGCAAGATCGTTTATCTCAAGGCATTTGGTTATGCTGATGTGGAGGGAAAGAAAGCCCTTCAAACCAATAGCATTTTTCGAATCGCATCTCAGAGCAAAGCCATTACCAGTCTGGCGGTGATGATGCTTTTCGAAGAGGGAAAGTTCTTGCTTGATGATCCGGTTTCCCGCTACATTCCGGAATTCAAAAGTCCGCTGATACTTGACAAACTGGAATGGAAGGACACCAGCTACACCACGATACCGGCCAAACGCGAGATCACCATTCGGCAATTGCTTACCCACTCTTCCGGAATCGACTACCCTGCGATCGGCAGCAAAGAAATGAAAGCCATCTACGCGAAGGCAGGCGTCCCTTCGGGCATCGGAAATGATCGCGATGTGTTAGCGGATAAGATGAAAATACTTGGCAAGTTGCCGTTGAAACACCAACCTGGCGATCAATTCACCTACGGATTGAACTCGGATGTGTTGGGTTATCTGGTTGAGGTGCTTTCCGGATTGCCATTCGACCAGTTTCTGAACACGAGAATATTTCAACCTCTGGGGATGAACGATACGTGGTTCTATTTGCCAAAGGACAAGCAAAATCGACTGGTTGCTCTTTATGAAAACAAAGACGGAGTCATTGCCAAAGTCGCGAACAAAGCATTCGATGGCGTGGATCCAAATTATCCGAACCTGGATGGAAAATATTTCTCTGGCGGAGCCGGACTCAGTTCTACCGTGGAGGACTATGCCAAATTCCTACAATTGTTCCTGAACAAAGGGGAATACAATGGCGTACGCTTATTGAGCCGAAAAACAGTTGAGCTGATGCTTACCGACCAGCTTCATCCTCCAATCGAAGAAGAAATTGGTTTGGGATTTGGTTTAGAAACAGCTGAGAACGATCACCAGTCAATCGTTTCTTTGGGTAGCTTTTCCTGGGCAGGAGCATTCAACACACACTATTGGGCCGACCCAAAAGAAAAACTAATTGGGTGTGTATTCACCAACATTTACAACACTCCGCACTGGCGCATCGGAAGCGAATTCAAGACGCTCGCCTACCAGGCCATCGTTGACTGATTATTTGTTTACAGTAATATCGCGGTGGTAGCCGTTGGCCAGTTCATTGAAGGGCAGTTGTACTACCAGTTTTTGTCCGTCAAAATTGGCTGTAATCCTTTTGCGATCCACGAAGTAAGGGATTTGCTTTTTGTAAACAATCTGAGGAACCTGCACCTCTGTCTCCTGCGCCTCAACCGGAATCACGTAGTAAACCGTTAGCTCATTATTGTGTATTTCGGCTTTCATTTGCTCGTGTGCAATGCCGGGGGCCGTCAGCTCGATTTGACGATGCGTGGCATGTTGAGATAACCTTAACCTCGGTTCAATGATGCCGCCATTCAACGTGTTGAGGATATCGATGCTTGCCAATAACTCCTGAGGTATTCTTTTCATCACATTTCTCCTTTCTTCGCTATTTAGACAACAATTGTACCTACAATCTTTTCGGCCAATTCGGCAGAATTGCACCCTCTGAGCGCTGAGGTTAGAAAATAGGACGTGTCATTGTGACGGGCACACCGCCATGCTCCTATCTGAATCAATGTTGCATGTGATGCTGTTAATGCCCACGAGGTCACTCTTCGCCCCATGAGAGTGGTTATTTTTGACCCCATGAAGGCGATAGTCGCACTGACCGATCACGAACGAAAGAATTATAATCTGGCGTATGCGCTGGCCATTTTCACGATCATTTATAACCTGGCTGAGGGCATTTTGGCGACCGTACTCGGCTATGAGGATGAGACGCTTGCCCTTTTTGGTTTTGGGTTGGATAGTTTCATCGAGATGATTTCCGGATTGGGAATTGCGTACATGATCACGCGAATCCGGCAATATCCAGATAGCACGCGGAGCAATTTTGAAAAAACAGCACTTCGCATCACGGGTGTTTCGTTTTACCTGTTGGTTGCCGGTCTCATTATATCCAGCGTCATCAACATCATCAATGCGCATGCCCCCGAAACCACCTTTTGGGGTGTCGTGATTTCGTTGATCTCGATCCTGGTGATGATGTTTCTTTATTACGGTAAAATGAAAGCGGGACGGGCCCTCAATTCTTCAGCGATCGTTGCAGACGCAGCCTGTACCAAAATCTGCATTTACATGTCGTGCACGTTGTTGGCTGCGAGCGCCATTTACGAACTAACGGGCTTCATCTATGCCGATTCCTTGGGTACGCTGGGGCTTGCCTGGTTCTCCTATTCCGAAGGCAAAGAGTGCTTTGAAAAAGCAGCTGGCCAGCATGAACACTGCAATCATTAATGAGAGCGGGCTTAGATATCGGAAGTCTTGAGCTTTCGATAGCTGAAGTAGTTGAAGAATGTTGTCCATCCGAGGGCAATGAGTACTGATCCCATATCCACGTAATCCTGAATTTCCTGAAACACGTAGCGCGGAAAAGGCATCGATACCAGGTTGCTGATCGACTCCATAGGGAAGAAAGGTATCAACCAGGGAACCTGATCGTCAATGTTTGCCTTGATGATTGCCTCGATCATGTGAGACAAAAACAATATGACGATGGTCAGTCCAGAACGCTGAATAAGGATACCCAACATCAACGCGTAGCTGAGGAAAGCAAAGACCTCCAGGAAATAGGCCGGAAAGAATTCAAGGTCTGTCAGGAATCCCGAAAGCGAAAGCTCGGGGCTGTAGATCAGTCCCGTGAGAAACGAGATGATAAACACCATCACCACGCTCATCGCACTCAACAGCAAGTTCGTGTAAAGTTTGGACAGGATGAACTGCTTGCGGCTCAAACCGTCAATGATGTTTTGCCTCACGGTGCGATAGCTAAACTCGTTGGTAACGCTAATCACCACCATAAATGCCAGCACGATCTTGAAGAATCCACTCACGTAGATCAGGTTCTGCCAAACGTCTGGAAAGTGGTAGAGGGGGATGCGATTGATATTGATGGATGTGCCGAACTCCGCGCCTTTGCTGGCCAGCCATTTCAAGAACTCCATGCCACTTGCAGTAGTGGTGCCTAGTGTGATGAAGTAAAGGCCGCACACAATCCAAAAGGTGCGGTAGTTAGTCAGTTTTTTAAGGTCAACTCTTAACAGGTGCAGCATGGTCAGAATCAGCTAAAATTTCCAAAAACTGTTTTTCAAGGCTCTTCTTTTGTGTGTTCAGGTGCGAAAGCACGATTCCCTTTTCAAATAGATATTTGTTGAGGTCGGCACTGTGGAAGCCATCCTTCATCGTCACCACGAAGCGCTGATTGTCGCGCTGCACAGCCGAACATCCGGGATATTCGTCCAGTACCGGGTGGAGATCGTCATGATAAGCACCCACTTCTACAATCTCCTGTCCCTTGCCTACGTCATCCACTGGACCGGAGTAAATCAAATTGCCACGTTTCAGCACGGCAAAATGGGTACACACTTTTTGAACTTCATCGAGCAAGTGACTCGCCAAAATAATGGTCTTGCCGTCTTGCGCAATCCGTTTGATGATTGTTCGTATCTCCATGATCCCCATGGGATCCAATCCGTTGGTAGGTTCATCCAGAATCAATACCGTAGGATCGTTAAGCAACGCTGAAGCAATCGCCAGGCGCTGCTTCATGCCGAGAGAGTACGTGCGGTAGCGGTCGTCTCTGCGCGTGGTAAGCTCCACTACGTCAAGTACCCTGTCAATTTGATCTTTCGAAACCCCCTTAATCAAGGCGGTCAGTTCCAGATTTTTTTGACCCGACAGATAGGGGTAGAAGATCGGATGTTCAAGTACCGCGCCAATCTTCTTTCGGGTATGATGGTCTGCCGGTTGTCCGAACCAGGTGAACGAGCCGGCCGTGGGATTGGTAACCCCCATTAACATGCCCAGGGTGGTTGTCTTGCCGCTACCGTTGGGACCTAACATGCCAAATACCTGGCCTCTGCCAACTTGCAGATTGAGATTATTGACAGCCGTGAGCCGACCAAACTTTTTGGTCAGGTGCTCGACCTGAAGTACATGCTCCAAAGCTTAATTGATTTTGTGTCTGACGCGTTCTTCGCGGTCGTCCATCTTGTCAGTGAACGACTTTATCTTTTTGCCAATTTCGGCATTGTCATCGAGGGCCGATAGCAACTTACTGATTTTGTCAAGTGGTACCCTACCAAGCATGTCAAGTAAGAAAAGGTTGGTTGAGTCATTGACCAGGATGATCATTCCTTTTGTGATATTATTCTCCTCTCGCAGGTAAACATCCAGGTTCTTTCCCTGGTATCGGCTTGTCATGATCTCCTCGTAATTCTCAGCGCGATAGTCGCTTAGCAAATCCCTGTAATCGTTAGAGGTGAATTTTTCAGTTTTGTCAATCATCAAGAACTTCATCTTCTCAATTTCCTTCACCGCATCATCAAAGTCCTTGTTTTCACTCTGATTTAACATGCGCAATGTGTTCTTATAAAAATACAGCGAGAGTGCGCCATTGTGTTTCTTGTGGAGCGCCTCTGTGGTTTTGGTTTGAGCTTGCAGCGAACTCAACAACATCATGCATGATATCAATACGAGGAATTTTCTAGCCATGCGTTTGGCGTTTTAAGTGAAGTAAAAAGGGCAGCTCCTTTCGAAGCCGCCTCCCATTTTGACAGAGATTGTGTTAATTCTTTTTGACGTCCTTGATCTTCTCGAGATTCTCGAGGCCGTCTACGCTCATTTTACGACCAATCTTCGAAACTTGTTTCAAGTCAATTTCGCCAAAAAGTGACAGTACCATGAATTCTTCGTTGCCGCCTGCTACCATTACCAGTTCGCTGATCTTGCCACCAGCTTCTTTGATAAAGAACTTCATGTCCTTGTCTTTGTCACGAACTGACATCAACTCTTCATACTCCTTCGCAGGAATCAAAGACATCGCCTCCTGGTACAGTTCTCGCGCATTTCGGGCTTCCTCCTTTGCCAAAATCTTTAAACCTTTCAGCTTACTGATGGCATTGAGTACTTCCTGGTCTTCCGGATCTTCCATCTCCATGTTGGTGAACAATCCAAACATCTTGCTGGATACGGTGACCTGACTGAATGACTCGTCACCCTGATACTTGTTAAAGAACTTGGAGATTGCATCCCCCTGCGCCATGGCAGCAGTCGCTGCAGCCGCCACTATCCAAATCATTATCACTATCTTTTTCATATCCTTATCTTTCTTTTTTTAAATACTAGACTCTTTTACCTCTTCTTTGTTACTCTCCGGGCTTTGAATTTTCTCCTCTGCTTCATTGAATATTTTTATCTTTTCTGTTTCACGCTGTGCCTTACCGAATCCGTTCGAAATCATCATCAATGCTTTTTTGGTTTCCTCGAAAGCAATCTTCGGGTCGGTATAGGTATCGGCTATTTCGGGCGGGTAAGATTTGCGAACCTCTTGACGCACAAAATATCCAGCCGCTACCAACACGACAATCCCCGCTGCCATTCTCGCCACCCTTAAGACCATACTGACCGATTTACCTTTTGGTTCGGTGGTTTTCATTTGCCTCCTTACACGATCATCGAAAGCATTGTCATTCAAGGTGAGCTGTTTTTGAGCTTCGAAATACTGAAACATCGCAGCGGTATCCTTCCAATCATCAGGAACTGAGTGATTTTGAAAGTAGGTTCGAAGTGTAGCCTCCTCCTCTAACGAAGTTTCGCATTTCCAGTATTTATCAAGTAATTTTTCAATTTCAGAGTCCATACGCATTCATCTTTGTCAGTTTTTCCCTTACTGCATTCCTTGCCCTGAATAAATTCACCTTCACCTGGTTCATGTCAATTTCGAGGATGTCGCAGATTTCATTGTAACTGTAACCCTCGATATCGCGAAGGTGAATTACCTGTCGCTGTTTCTCCGGTAATTGCTCGATGAGTTTGCCAATTTGCTGCATACTTTCGTTCAATTCTGTGTTATCGTGAGGCGTTAAGCCCTCCTGTCTAATTTCGAATCCTTCGGAGATGGGGTCAGTCGCCTTTCGCTGCCGCGACCGAACTCTATCAAGCGAGAGATTTCGGGTTAGCCGCATGCACCAGGCTTCCCAATTCTGAACCTGGTCCATTTGTTCGCGTCCATTCCAAACCTTGATGAGTACCTCCTGAACGACATCTTTGGCTTCCTCTGAGCTTCCCAATAGCCTGTTGGCAAACCTGAAAAGCTTGCTTTTTGAAGGCAAAATCCCCTTTTCAAAAGCCTCAATATCCATCGTTCAAGTTTCAGACGCCCGGACTCCCCGTTTGTTACAAGTGGCCCAGAACAATTTTACAAGCCCACGAACTTAACCAAAATCTCAGGCTGCTTTTTAGGAATGTGGGTAAATCGCTAGCTTACCGGCATGGAAAGGGAGTGGGAGAACAACGAAAAGATTATCGTTTTTGATCGTTTTGAGAACGTGATCAGCGCCAATCTTGCCAAAACAAAGTTGGACGCCTACGGCATCCCATGCTTTTTGAGTGAAGAAAATTTCGGATCCATCTTCCCCTTCAAAAACGAATTATTCGGAGGCGTTCGGCTTCACATTTTTGAAAAAGACAAAGCCCAGGTAGACGAAATTCTGCGATCAGCCTAAGTCTTTAAGATGGTAAATTCGACCCTGCGGTTGTTGGCCCGGCCCTCATCGGTGTCGTTGGTATCGATGGGTTTCGATTCACCATAGCCGTGTGCCGAGAGTCGATAACTCTCAATGCCCTGGCTAATGAGGTAGTCAACCACGGCTTGCGAACGTCCTTGTGAAAGGCTCTCATTGTAGGTATCCGAACCTTTGTTATCTGTGTGCCCAGAAATCTCAATTTCAACGGAGGGATTTTGTCTCAGAAAATCAACCACCTTGTTCAGCTCCACATATGATTCTGACTTCAGCGTGGTTTTATCAAAATCGAAATAGATATTCTTAAGGCGGACGGTCAATCCAACTTCAATCTTCTTCAGAAAAAGATCCTTCACCACAGGATTGATTTCATCACTCACTACCTCAATGCTATCAGTCGTGTTGATATAACCCTCGGCATTGGCCGTTAACACGTACCAGCCCATACCATCAATCTTGTGCTGGAATGCACCACCATTTGTTGTTACCGCAGTGGAGTTTTGGTTACGCTTATAGGTAGCGGTAACACTCGCGTTTACCAACTCGCTGGTTTTTTCATCTCGCACAGTTCCCTCCAGAAACAATTGCTTCTTTTCAGGAACCATGTAGACATCGATGGTGATGGTGGTATCCCCCATCAAGGGCGGAATGGGGTAGGTCTGCTCAAATGGCAAGTAGCCTTTGGAACTGGCGGTCAGAGATATTGAACTGGTTTCCGGTATGCGTGTTTCATATTTTCCCGACTGTGGTGTTTTTATTTGAATGGGATCAGTGCCCTTCACAGCTACATTGAGCGGAACAGACATGGTTTGATTGGTGCGTGCATCGTAGACAGTCCCATTAACCATCACCTTGATATCCTTGGGAAGAAGTATGAATAGGTCCAGGTTTCCTCCGTCAATTCTACTATTCGCTCTTGATGTGAACACGTTGCCTTCGCCATCCATCGAGAAATAAGCGTCACCTGCAGCCGTGTTGATGGGAGGTCCCAGGTTCACCGGCTCCGACCAGTTTTTCCAGGTATCGTCAAGCCGCGCGCACTTGTAGATGTCAGATCCTCCCTGGCGATTGGGTGCGTTCCGGTCGCTGGCAAAATATAATGTTTTGTCATCTGGTCCGATAAACGGTCCGTACTCATCCGACCGATCGCTGATATTTAGGCGCTCTGGCCTGGACCACTTGCCGTCACCTTGAAGGTTGCTCACATAGAGACTGCTGCGAATACTGGTAGGAACTTCACTAAAATAGAGAATCATGTGTTTCGCATCGGCAGAAATCGCGGCACCGTTGAATCGTCCCTTGTTCATGTCATCAAAGCCCACCACTTCAAATTCCTCCCAGCTGCCGGAGGGACTTACGATCGAAAAACCTCCATCTTTCCTGCCTCTACCTCCCCTGATAAATAACGAACCATCCGGCATGACGGTGAAGACTTGATTGGAGCGATGTTGGTTGAAAGGCGGGCCCAAACGCTTGGGAGCCGACCACGAGCCATCGTCCGCTTTATGGGTAACCCAAATGTCCTGACTACCCTCCTTCCCGTATGTGTTTTCCGGATGATTCTGCACAAAAAAATAGAGGTCTTTTCCATCACGGGAAACCACAGGAGCGGCTTCGTGATAGAAGGTATTTACATCCTTCCCCAAATTCACCAGCTCATATCGTTGACTAAACTCCTGCGCCCACGCGGTGTAGCCAACCAAGATGAGCAATGGGAATAAGATACTTCGCATATGAAGTGACATTAGTTCAGCATAAAGTTAGTAGATTATGCCCGATTAAGAACCATTGTACAACGTGAAGTTGGATCGCATCTTACCCCTCGGCAACCCGCTGCTTTATGAAAAATCTGAAGCGGTGGCCAAAGAAGAAGTGTCGGCTCTCAAGCCGGTCATTCAAGATTTGCAGGACATTATTCTGGAATTCAGGGCAAAGTATAAAGCGGGTCGTGCCATCGCAGCCCCGCAGATTGGCGTGATGAAACGCTTGATTTGCATGAACGTAGACAAGCCCATTGCGATCATCAACCCAGTGCTCAGCAACCTGAGTGACGAGATGATTGAACTGTGGGACGATTGCATGTGTTTTCCAAACCTGCTGGTTCGACTGAAGCGGCATCGTTACATCACGCTGGCTTTCAGGGATGAGGACTGGAAACAGCATCGGTGGGACCTGAAAGATGATCTTTCAGAACTCATCCAACATGAATACGATCACTTAAACGGGATTCTTGCCACCCAGCGCGCCATCGACAACCGGTCGTTCAAGTGGAGATTCTAGTGAGTAACAGGAAAGATAATTCCGCGACCACTCATACCCAACCCGCCCACAATCAGCAGCAATGCGATTGTTGTTAAAATGAATAGACGCCTGTGTTTCGACACGTCATCCGGCTGTTTTTTCGATGTTACACGGGCAATCGTAATAAGCGCCACCGCCATCAGCATCACAGTCAGGTGCTCTACAGTCCAGTAACGAATGGTGGGCTCTTTCATCGTGTCGCTGTTAAACTGCACAAACGAACTGGTGAAGTACAAGCCGATGCCCAACAGCAATTGCGTGTGCGTGGCTATCAGCATCCAAAGGCTTAGCTTATTGTCCCAGCCACTGAATGGCTTTTTGTTGACCCACCCCATCAGTGATCTTACGACAACGATGAGTATCAGGGCCAGGACCACGTAACGAAGCATGGAGTGAGTGTGCAGCAAGCCGGTGTACATAGTTTTTGCGATTAAGGGGACAAAATAAAGGCCTGGCTGCTCATTATCCTAATGTCGTTTGCGAAAAGGACTTCTGAACTTCAGGCTTTATTCTTGGTATCGATAATGATCGTGACCGGGCCATCATTCACCAAACTCACCTTCATATCTGCTCCAAATTCTCCCGTGCTCACCGGTTTCCCAAGATCCATTCGCAGGCGCTGGAGAAAACGCTCGTAAATAGGAATGGCCACATCGGGTTTGGCCGCCTTGATGTAAGATGGGCGGTTGCCCTTTTTTGTGCTGGCATGCAATGTGAACTGACTCACCACGAGAATCTGTCCGCCCTGATCAACAACGCTTACGTTCATGACCCCGGCCCCGTCATTGAATATTCTCAAATTCACAATTTTTGAACTCAGCCAGTTGATGTCATCATCGGTATCTGCATCCTCGATGCCGAGCAACACCAGAAGGCCGCTTTCGATCGCAGATATGACTTCCTTGTTTATCGTGACTGCTGCCTGCGATACACGTTGAATAACTGCAATCATATCCAACTATCCATTTAACATGACACCCGACTCGTGGGTAAACTCACCCCGAAGATCCTTCGTAGCTTCCTTCCACATTACGGCAGCTACCCGACCTGCGTCAATCGCTTTGTATTTCTTAGGAACCAAAAATCCGAACCATTTGAAAAAAAGCTTGGCCGCATCTTCGCCCGCCCGATCCTCGCTGCGTTTCCCAAGCAAGAGCGAAGGTCGAAATATATGAAGAGTCGGAAATCCCACTTTTTTCAAAGCTTGTTCTATTTCACCTTTGATTCTGTTGTAGTAGAACTTTGAGTTCACATCCGCACCCAATGCCGAGACAATCAGGTACTGGGTGGCGCCCGCCTGTAGCGTGAGTTGTGCCAGGCTTAATGGAAAATCATAATCTACTTTCTTGAATGCTTCCTGTGTTTTCGCCTTGCGGATGGTGGTGCCCACACAACAGAATACATCGTCCGCCCTCAGCTTGCCCTGATGCTCGTGCAGTTGGTCAATATCGGAAATCACATTGTCAAGTTTTGGACTGGTAACGGCAATGGGTTGCCTTGTGATGGCAACCACCCTGTCATACCGGGTTGATTGAAGCAACAATTCCAGCAAGTGCCCACCCACCAGGCCCGTTGCCCCGGCTATCAAAGCAGTCTTCATGAATGGGTTTGCAACTGTTCCCAAGCCCTGTATTTCTGAATTTCGTTCTCAATGGAATGGTAGACCCACCACATGAAGCTGAAATCGTCAACAAAGCCTGTGAAAGGAATTAAATCCGGAATGGCATCCAATGGGTTCAAGAAGTATACGACCCCCGCTACCAAGGCGACCAGGCTCTTCGTGCTCACATGACGATACTTGCCGTGCAAGTATGCCTGAAGTATGCGAGTAGCAGTTCTCCAGTTGTGCAGGAGTTGCCGTATCTCCTCTTTCGGGTTGTCGAGCGTTAGTATTTTTTGGCCAAACTTTCGAACCAGGGTGATCAGCCGCCTGCGATTCAACAAGGCAGCCCCTGCATTTCGAAAGGTCGCATCAATCATCTTTCTTTTCAATAGCCGCATCCTCAAAAAGTCTGCTGAATTTCCTTTTTTAGTTCCGACAGGGCATGCGCAATCAAGTCGACTTTCTTATCCAATGCCCTTTCAAAAATCCGTTTTGCCAGATCGATACTTGAAGCGTCTTTACCCATGTCACCTGCAGCTTCATTGATTTGAATGATCAAGTCTTCCTTGGCGTTTCTGATCTGGTTCCACAACTCCTCACTCATATAAACCTGTTGTGACACGTTGTGATTGTACTCATTTCTGATCTCATCCAATAAGATCTTTTGAAAATCCTTTGCAGCAAATCCAGGGTTATTCAATCGTACCAACAAGTTCTGTGGAGAGATTCGTTCAAGGAACAGCGTCATTCTCTCATACGCCTGCATCCGCGCTGGTAGGATGGTCTCCAGGCTGCGGCCACGCACCTCCAGTCGTTTCATTTCAATTTCCTTCGCTATGAAAGACCTTACCATCAAATAGGCTGCATACAACACAATTGAGGCGGGTAGTAAAATCTTGATAAAATCGACCACTGCTTCCATAGAATTATTTGTCAGAATGGAATGTTTGATTTAAATATCTTTGAACACAAATTTAACGTTCACAGAATCTCCAAAAATAAGGGATTCCGCATTAATTGAGAGGGCATGTTCGAATCCGTGAAGCCAGTAACCTTGTCAAAAAAGGCTGCTGAAGAGGTCAAGAAAATCATGAAAACGAAGAATGTTCCCGCAGACTACGGACTGCGGGTGGGCATTAAGGGTGCGGGTTGTGGTGGTGCATCGCTGATGATTGGATTCGACAAAAAGAAAGACACGGACCTGGCCTACATGGTGGAAGACATTCCCGTCTACATCGATAAAAAGCACACCATGTATGTGATCGGCAAGGAGGTGGATTTTCATGAGGGCGCAGACGCGCGCGGCTTTCTCTTCGTAGACGTAGTCACCAAATGACCTAACGGCCGATATCCACCGTAACAATGGCTCGCTTACACACGCCTCCAATGGGCGGATTCATCTTGGAAATCGTCACCCGCACCCTTTCTGCCTGGTGAAATTTTTTGAGAATAATTTCTGCGATGGCATGCCCCACCGATTCCAGGAGCTTAGAGGGTTTATCCATTTCTCCCTTCACCACGGCATAGAGATCTTCATAGTTGATGGTTCCCGAAAGGTCATCGCGAAAAGCGGAGTCTGAAAAAGAAGTATCTACAAATAGATCAACCTCAAACTTATTGCCCGAGGAGCGCTCGTGTGGATAAACTCCATGGTAGGCGTGAAACTCCAGCCCCTCAAGGGCAATCGTTCCTTTCATTGGATGGAGTCAAAAAAAGATTTTTGAACTTGGGGTTCTTCTTTGATTTCCGGCTCAGGTGCCGGCTCCATTTGAATGGACTTGGCCGCCCTGGCCGGAGATTCGAAGTCTTCATTGGGAGAAATCGACCGCTTGCCCTCGCGCTTCGCCAATGAAACATGCCTTTCAGCATCAAACTCCCTGGTTTGTGCTTTTGTGCGCTCTACGCGCTCCAAGGTTTCTTCCGCCACCCGCTTCAAGTCAGCAAGCAGGTTATCGCGTGCAGACTCAAGCGACTTATAGTTCTGGAGAAGCGCCTTGAGGCGATCTTCCATTTCAGCAATCATCTGCCTGGCGGTAGAGTCTGCGGCTTCAATCGTATCTTTTGCTTTGAGCTTCGCTTCGTTAAGCAGACCATCTGCTTTCAGTTGCGTCTCCTTCATGTGGAGTTCTGCTGTCTTGTTTGCCTGCTCAATCACGTTCGCTCCTGTGTCTTCGGCTGTCTTCAGCGTCTTGTAAAGTGAACTCTCTACTTCGCGCAGCTTGGTCACCTCGCGTTCAGTTGCTTCCAACTTGATGCGCATTTCTTTGGTTTCGTCAAGCACGCGCTCCCATTCTTGCGACAGGGAAAGCAAAAAAGCACTCACTTCATCCTTGTCGTAACCACGCAGGACTTTCTCAAACGACTTCTGCCTGATTTCAAGCGGTGTGATTTTCATGGCAATGAGTTTTAGTGGTTGGTATTCAGTTCAAAAAATAGTTGCCAAACGGAAACAGTACGGTCATCGCTTGCGCTCACCAATTGATCATTAAACGAAGTCCAGAGCAGTTTATTGACCGAGGTTCCATGACCGGCATGGCGAGCTTTATCGATCACCTTCAGAAGCTTCAATCCATCAAAGCTCCATACTTTGATCGATTTGTCAAGGCTACAAGTTACAAAATGTTTGCCATCCGGACTAAAACTGATATGATTGATTGCGAACATATGGGCTACAACCTCCTGTTTAAGCGCGTATTGGCCGGTTACATCCCACGCTTTGAACCTGGCATCCCTCGACCCGCTCATTAAGGTTTGATAGGATTTGTCAAAGCTGAGGGTAAAGACAGAATTTTCATGCGCCTGCCATTCCTTCACTATGGAAAAATCCTCTAGGCTCACTACCCGAATCATGCAGTCGCTGGATCCTACTATTAATTGCGCAGCCGGTTCATTGACGACCAGCGTTCGCAGGCTCTTGTCCGACAAAGCTAGGCGCTTGACAACCTGCCATTTTTTTAAGTCAACCACGTAAAGGATGCCCTCACCAGTCGCGATGAACAGGAAGGTCCCCTGGTGTTTGATGTCGAATATGGAGGACGTGGTAAGATGCAGCGAAGCAATCTCCTTCCTTTCGCGGAGATCAATCAGATGGATACCTTGTTGGTTCTGCGCAACCACCAATTGATTGGTCTCTGGCAAGCGATGAAGGGCGTATACCGAGTTCGGAACCTTTACCAGCAAATCACCCTGATCGGGCTGGCGTAAATCCCATTCCACGATCATGCCATCGCCACCGGCCGAGTACACGATGTGATCAAACTCTCCAGGTTGCAACGTGTAAATGGCATCGCGATGTCCGGTTAATGTCGCAAACTTCTTAACTTCAATCATTGAGTGGCACTAATGAGCACAACCGACCGGTTCCTTTCGATCTTTTTTACAAAATTGGCTGATAAATCAATGATTACCCAATGCCGCAATTGGAATTGAGTTCAATCGAGCGGGAAGAAGGTGTTGCACTCTGGCATATCACCGAAGGAGAGGAGGAACTGGCTGCCGCGGTTCTGCCAGACGTTTGTCCGGGCGAGATTGTGAGCCCGTTGAAACGCAAAGAGTGGTTGGCGGGCAGACTTCTTTTGATGCACCTGACCAAGTTGACCGGCATGAACTACCGCGGTATTGTTAAAGATGAATTTGGAAAGCCATTTCTAAAAGACAGCCCCTTTCACATCTCCCTGTCCCACTCATTTCCCTACGTGGCAGCCCAAATAAGCAGCAAAAAGCCAGTTGGCATAGATGTTGAACAACCTAACGAAAAACTGCTGAGAATCGCTCCAAGGATCCTTGATGCGGTGGAGCTGGATCATGCGGGAAATGATGTGGTTGTGCATTGCATATACTGGTGCGCGAAAGAAACACTGTACAAGATATACGGTAAGCGTGGTCTTCTTTTTTCAAACCATTTGCACGTGCGACCATTTGCTAAATCAACTAAAGGATTGATAGACGGAGCCATCGAGTTCAATGGATATGCCATGAAGGAGAAACTGGGGTATCGTGTGAACAACGATTTTGTGCTGGTCTTTACTAAAACGAATGATGTATGAAAAAGCTAGTCGGATTACTTGCCTTACTCATTAGCACGTTCAGCTACACCCAAACGGTTCAGGACTTTACGCTCACCAATGTGGTTGATGGCAGGTTGGTCTCCCTATCTGGTTTTACGAATTGTACCGGATTGGTATTGGTGTTTACCAGCAACGCTTGTCCCTTCGATGACTACTATCGCGATCGCTTGCGCGAGCTGGTGAATCAATACCAGGGTCAGATTCAATTTGTTCTTGTGAATGCATCTACTGAGCCTGAGGAATCTGCCGCCCAGATGAAAACTGCTTATTCACAATGGAACATACCGGTGCCCTACCTTGCCGACAAAGATCAGGTAGCCATGGAGTGTGTTGGAGCCCGAAAGAGCCCTGAGGTGTTCCTGTTGAAAAACAACAAAGGTTCGTTTCAGCAGGTATATCACGGTGCCATTGACGACAATCCTCAGGTTGCCTCGGATGTAAGTCAATCTTATCTCAAAGAGAGCATGGATCAATTGCTTTCGGGGCGTGGAGTAACCCAGCCTTCCGTACGCGCGGTGGGCTGCGCGATTCGGAAAAAATAGTCATACACCAAGATCACCGCCATCGGAAATTTCGATGAGCAGGAGTTTTACCTCCTCCGCCTTTGCATGCTCACCCATCTTTTCAAAAGACATGATCAGGTTGCGCAACGCACGCCTGATGATCTCAATTTCATTGCATGGGTCGAAGAATGCAGGCTGCGGTGTCAGGTGCAACTCGTGGATGTAATTCTCGATATCCTGCTTTGAAAAAATCAAGCCGCGGTTAAATGCGTTGATGTAAAACTGGGTTTGACTCTCCTCCTTGTAGGTGAGGATAAACAGATTGGGCAAATTGACTCCAAAAACAGGCATCTTCAGCTTTTGCGCCACCATCAGGTAGATCGTACAAAGCGTGATGGGATTTCCCTTCCGCGTTTCCAACACCACGTTAATCATGGAGTTGCCTGGGGAATGGAAGTTCTTTGTATTGGGTCCAAACTTTAACTTGTTAAACAACACACTGTTGATCACCTTCACCTGGTCGAATGCGTAAAGATCATTTCGAAATTCAAGCCAGGTCTCATAATAGATTTGCTCCAGATCCTGGCGAAGCTTCTCCAGTTCAAGATCGGGATATTGGTAAGTGGCAATAATCCACATGCCGGTAAGCAGGTCATGTTCTTTACCGCCATACCATTCTTTCAGGCGACTTTTTACCAACTCGTATTGAAGCTGGTGGATCAAATCTTCGATACGGATTTGCACCGTAGGATTGAAGCTGCTCTCCCACTCTTTTTCCAAAAAGGGAATGACAGACGTTCCGATGGAGAGGATCTTCTCCTCCACGTGTGAAATCACCTGCTGATCCTCATCGTCCAGCAGCGATACCAATGCCTTCAACTCTTTTTCTTCCATCGAACAGGATGAAGTCAGTAATTTAACAAATCAATTCCGGAAGTTGAAGCCTATGTTTGAATCACGCCCACATTGAACTTCTCGATGGGCACGTGATTGGCTGCCTCTATCCCCATCGAAATCATTTTTCGGGTTTCCAACGGATCGATCACACCATCAATCCAAATGCGGGATGCCGCATAGTAAGGACTCAGTTGCTCGTTGTACCGATCAGTTATTTCTTTGAGCAACTCTTCCTCCTCATCCTTGGTAATGGTTTTGCCCTCCGCTTTCAGGGAATTCACTTTTATCTGCAGCAATGTTTTGGCAGCTGATGCACCGCTCATGACGGCAATCTGCGCTGACGGCCACGCAAAGATCAGGCGCGGGTCATAGGCCTTCCCACACATGGCATAATTGCCGGCACCGTAGGAGTTACCGATAATCAACGTAAACTTAGGTACGGTTGAATTCGCCATGGCATTCACCATCTTTGCGCCATCCTTGATGATTCCGCCATGCTCGGCCTTGCTGCCGACCATGAAGCCACTCACATCTTGAATAAACAGGAGAGGCACTTTGCGCTGGTTGCAATTCATAATGAAACGGGCAGCTTTGTCTGCAGAGTCGGAATAAATCACCCCTCCCATTTGCATCTCACCTTTTTTGGTCTT
This sequence comes from Cyclobacteriaceae bacterium, assembly GCA_050250195.1. Classification (GTDB taxonomy): domain Bacteria; phylum Bacteroidota; class Bacteroidia; order Cytophagales; family Cyclobacteriaceae; genus ELB16-189. The sequence goes on from JBFWPC010000001.1 coordinate 216,914, forward strand.
GACAACCTGGCGTTGGTTAGCCACAATGCCCACGGCCCAACCGTCAATTCGTGCGTATCCACAAACTAATGTCTTACCATACAATGCCTTGTACTCATCGAACTTGGAGTCATCTACTAAGCGCTCGATGATCTCATGAATGTCATACGGCTTCACCCGGTCGGCAGGTAACAGTCCATAAATCTCCTCCGGATTCTTAATAGGATCCTTTGCTTCCACGCGATCGAAGCCAGCTACTTCATACTTACCGATTTTGTCGAACAACGACCGGATGTAATCCAGGCACGCCTGGTCATTGGGAAACTTATTGTCAGTCACACCTGATATTTCACAGTGGGTCGTGGCGCCCCCTAATGTTTCATTGTCAATGGTTTCTCCGATCGCTGCTTTTACCAGGTAAGAACCCGCTAAAAAAATAGATCCTGTCTTATCCACAATCATCGCTTCATCAGACATGATGGGCAAGTAGGCACCACCGGCTACGCAACTGCCCATGATGGCCGCGATTTGTACGATGCCCATGGCCGACATCTTCGCGTTGTTTCGGAACTGCCGGCCAAAATGTTCCTTGTCCGGGAAAATCTCGTCTTGCATGGGTAAGAAAACTCCTGCACTATCCACCAGGTACACAACCGGCAGCCGGTTTTCCATGGCAATCTCCTGCGCCCGCAGGTTCTTCTTGGCAGTAATGGGAAACCAGGCACCGGCTTTTACCGTGGCATCGTTGGCCACAATCACACATTGCCGCCCACAGATATAACCAATTCCGGTGACTACTCCAGCAGAGGGACACCCCCCTTGCTCCCGGTACATGCCTTCACCTGCAAAAAGTGCAATCTCCAGAAAATCGGATCCGTCATCAATCAAATATTGAATACGCTCTCTTGCGGTGAGTTTTCCCTTTGCGTGCTGATCGTTGTTTTTCTTTTCACCGCCACCCAATTTTACCTTGTCGGCCCGGTGCTTCAGTTGAAAGCACATTTGCTTCATTAAATCCTCATTCCTGTTAAAGTCAAGGTCAGCGCGGGACATCGATAATTGTTGCTTGATTAATGATTGGGCCCTTTCTTGTCACCTTGCTTCTCCAGGTCACGTTCAATCTTTTTCCTGCTTTTACCAAGCGGTGCCATGAAGTGCTTTGGGTTTGTGTTGAAATGATTGGCCAATGTATCTAGATTGAGTATGAGCTTATTCAGATTGACGTAAAGCGAGTCTTCATTTAAGAGTTTGCCCATGCTGTTGTCTGTTGATTTGAGTTTGGCCAATGATTCGTTTAAAGTCATCAATGTTTGATCTGCGTGCCGGATGGTTTTCGCAATTTCCGCCCGCTTGAGTGAATCTGACATGCTTCGAAAGTTGGCAAGCGTTGGTCTCAAATCACGAATGGCCATGTTCAGATTATCCGAGAGGTGCCTGAAATCTGAACTCACATCGCTTATGGTTAATGCAGCACTGTCCAACAATTTGTTCACCTTATAAGGAGTGTATTTCAACTTGATCATCAACGTGTCGAGGTGAAGAGAATTGAGCGCCACATTATCTAACACTGCATTCAATTTGCGCAAGGTGGTCTGCACATTGCTGGCCACGGGTTCGGCAGTCTCAGCAAAGACATCAATAATGCCACGGGCCGCTTCCGCGATAATCGTGTCTCCCGGGGAAATTGGCTTGGCTGTATTGCCCAGGTTCAGAAGAATAGACTTGTTGCCCAAAAAATCTGAATCGAGAATGGCCCTTGCAGAGTCGCCCAGCGCGATATCCGCATCGATATCAATTTCTACCAATACCCGATTGCCCCTATTCTGCAGAATCTTGATTTCACTTACCCTGCCCACCGCGAAGCCATTCACCAGCACCGGGTTAGAGACCGTCAGCTGGTCCACGTTGTCATAAATAGCGTAGTATTTATTGGACGAGGAGAAAAAATCGATGCCCTTCAAATAGTTGAAGCCAATATAAAGCATGACCAATGCGATGGCCATGAATAATCCCACTTTGAATTCTCTATTTCTCACAATGCTAGTTTATCGATTCCATCTGGCTTTTGTACTCCTTGAAAGCCCGGTAAATTGCCGATGCAATATAGTCCTGCGTTTGTTCGCTATTGAGCTCGCGCTCCTCTTTCGTATTTGAGAGAAAACCTATCTCTACCAGTACGCTCGGCATGGTGGTGAGCCACAACACCATAAAACCTGCCTGCTTCACCCCATGACTCTTCCGGCCCGCCCGACTTCCAAATTGCTCTTCGATTTTGCTTGCCAGCACCAGGCTCGCATCCTGATAGGCCGACTGGTTCAAACTGAACAAGATGTAAGACTCGGGAGAATTCGGGTCAAACCCCTGATATTTTTCCTTGTAGTTGTCTTCCAACAGGATGACGGAGTTTTCCCGTTTCGCCACTTCAAAATTCCTTTCGCTCACATGAAGACCCATCACGTATGTTTCCGTGCCGTGAATCATCTCCTTCCTCGCCTTTGGAACGCTTTCGGGAAGCGAATTGGCGTGAATCGAAATGAATACGTCCGCATTGTTGTCAATGGCAACCTTGGCACGTTCTTCCAGGCCCAGTGTCTGGTCGCCCTTGCGGGTGTAAATCACCTTGACGTCCGGCACGTTCTGTTCGATGTAGGCCCCTACCTTAAGGCCTACCTTTAAGGTCAGGTCTTTTTCCACCGTATATGATCCGGACGTACCGGGGTGCTTACCCCCGTGCCCCGGGTCGATAACGACAACGTCAATCTTATGTTCATTGCTTTGAGCCAGGGACGGATAACTTAGCAAGGTTATTGCTACAATTAGGCTCCTGAATCCTATAATCTTCACTGGCTTGTCAATGTGTGGGGTAATTGCAATAACTTTGCACAAAGTTGTAAATTTTTCACAAAAAGCTAAAAAGCTGATTATCAACCCGGAAGGCGAGGTGAGAAGGTGTCTGTTTTTTCTTTCCATTATTATTTTTCTTATCTCATCAAAAGCCCTTCATGCACAGGTTGAAAACCCCATTCGGGTGCCAGACCGGCCGCTGCCGGCAAAAGCTGATACATTGCCCCAGCCGATCCGAAATCCTGCCGATACGCTTACTTACAAGAATGATACCTTAAAGAGCCAGCCCGATTCCCTTCAGGCGCCCACAGAAAGCGACATTGAGACTACGATCCAGTATTCTGCACGCGACTCCATCAACTCCAATCTGGAAACCAGGATCATCCGGCTGTACGGAGACGCCCACATTAAATATGGAGATATTGAGTTGGACGCAGATGAAATTATAATTGATTATGAGCAATCAACGATTTCTGCCAATGGAAAAATCGACTCTACCGGCAGGCGCGTTGGGTTTCCCATTTTCAAAAACGGAAGTGAAGTCTATGAAACCAAAAGTATGGTCTACAACTTCAAAACGAAAAAAGCCAAGATTTCAGAGGTCGTGACTCAGCAGGGCGATGGCTTTATGCATGGAGGCGTTGTGTATAAGAACGAAAAGAACGAATTGTTTACCATCAACAACGCCTACACCACGTGCAACCTTACACATCCTCATTTTCAAATCATTTCAAGAAGGGCAAAAGCCATCCCTGGAGATAAGATCGTTTCGGGTCCCTTCTATATGGAGTTTAACGATGTACCCACCCCGCTTGGATTTGCGTTCGGCATTTTCCCTTCTCCCAAGAAAAGCGCATCCGGTATACTCGTGCCCTCCTATGGGGAAGAACGCCTACGCGGATTCTTTCTAAAAAACGGGGGGTACTACTTTGACATCAATGAGTATATAAAGTTGGGCGTGACCGGAGACCTATACTCAAGCGGGTCTTCCGCATTGTATGTTAATTCAAATTATAGCAAGCGGTATCACTATGGTGGCGCCTTTAACTTTACCTACACCAACAACCGTTTTTCAGATCGCATCGAGGACAATCAACGCATCAAGGATTTTCGGCTGGGATGGAGCCATACACCGCAAACAAAAGGTACCAGTCGTTTTTCGGCATCTGTGGATGCCGCAACCTCTTCTTTTTCTAACAATAACTTTCTGGGCATCAATGCAAACCCCAACTCCACACGGTTAGACAATACAACCCGAAAGTTGAGTTCGAACGTGTCGTACTCCAAAACCTTTTCTGGCACCCCCTTTGCCCTTGGTGTAAACCTAAGACACAATCAAGATCTTGTCACCAAGCAAGTGGACCTGCCATTGCCCGACCTGAGTTTCAACGTCAACAATATTTATCCATTCAAGCAAGTGTCGACCAACGAATTTCTTGAGAACATGAATGTTCGCTACACGATGAACGGAACCAACAAAATTACCAACAACCTGGGTCGCATCGGGTCCGACCCGAGTATGGATAGCATCGCCCCCTTCACCTTTGAGAGCCTTGGACAATTCTTAAAGAACTCGAAAAAGGGAATGCGCCACAGCATTCCATTGTCTACGTCTGTGAAATTGCTTCGGTTCTTTACGGTGAGCCCCGGTATAAGCTACGATGAGTTGTGGTACTTTGAAAAACTGGACTATGAACTCGACTCTACTGGCGCAAGGGCAATCGTAAAGGATACCATCAGGGGTTTCAACCGCATCTCCAACTATTCCTTTTCAGTGGGATTGAATACACGTCTCTATGGCATGTTTCTGTTCAAGAATCCAAAAAGCAAAATCAAAGCCATCCGGCATGTCATCAACCCCACGGTCAGTTATTCCTATACGCCCGACTTCGCAGACCCTCGCTTCGGGTACTACCAGCAGTTCACCGACACCACCAACAACCGGGTGATATCGGTGGCGCGCCATCAGGGATTCGTGTACGGATCTTCTCGCAGTGGTAAAAGCAACTCGATTTCATTCGGCATCGGCAATAGCATCGATATGAAGGTTCGGACAGATAAGGATTCCGTTGACAAGAAAATCTCGATACTCAACAACTTATCATTGTCCTCCAGTTATAATTTCGCAGCCGATTCTTTCAAACTTTCGCCCATTGGGTTGAGCACCAACACCAACGTGTTGAATGACAAACTCAATATCAACTTGTCTGGTGTCATTGACCCTTACCAATACCGGGTGGACAGTATCGTGTCCAATGAAGCAGGAAGTACCATCTATCAACGCAGAATTGATCGCTTTGCCTGGCGGGATGGATTTCGTCTCGGCCAATTAAGCAATCTAAACCTCGCATTGAGCACAAACCTTAGCCCGGCCGGCCGCAACAAAGACAAGGATACACGCGACCGTGTAGCAAATGCAAACATTGATGAAGCCGACAAACAACAGATTCTGAACAACCCTGAAGCCTACGTTGACTTTACGATACCATGGAATCTCCGTGTTAACTACAATTTGGGATACTCGAGAACGGGTCGCAAAAAAGCAACGATTACTCAGGCGCTCCGCCTGAATGGCGATATCTCTCTCACGGAGAAATGGAAAGTAACTTTTAACACTGGCTATGATTTCGAGAGTCGTGAGTTCACGCAGACGTTCCTGAGCATTCACCGGGAGTTGCACTGTTGGCAGGTAAGTTTGGGATGGACGCCTTTCGGGCGATTTCAGTCCTACAATTTCTCCATTGGCGTGAAGTCCAGCTTGCTTCAGGACCTAAAGCTAGATCGCACGCGCTCCTTCTTCGATAATTTCTAATTGGCTACTTAAGCCAGCCTTCTACTTCTTCGAGCGTGGGGTTTTGGACGTTCTCCAGCTTCATCTTTTTGCGCATCCCACACACATCGTTGAAAAGTTTGGATGCCTTCAGCTCCTTTATCTGGGCGGCCGACTGAATACCCAGCTTGATGATGATGGGAATGAGTTCCTTTCTCACCCCCAACTCAAGCAACTCCTGCTCAGTATTCACCGATCTATGTTTCTCAGGCTTCATCTGTGGGAAGAAGATCACGTCCTGAATGGAGGGTGAATTGGTCATGATCATGCTGAGACGGTCAATGCCAATGCCCAGCCCCGCTGTGGGAGGCATGCCGTACTCCAACGCGCGGAGAAAGTCTTCGTCCAGTGTCATGGCCTCCTCATCTCCGCGCTTACCCAACTCCAATTGATCTTCAAATCGTTGGCGCTGGTCAATGGGGTCGTTCAATTCTGAGAACGCGTTGCAGATCTCCTTGCCATTGCAAATCGCCTCAAATCGTTCGACCAAACCGGGTTTACTGCGATGTTTCTTGGCCAAGGGAGACATCTCAATTGGGTAATCAGTAATGAAGGTGGGTTGGATCAGGTTGGGCTCACATTTCTCTCCAAAGATCTGGTCAATCAACTTGCCTTTGCCCATGGTATTATCGATGGGCACGTGCAGCTCGCGACAGGTTGCGCGCAGTTGTTCTTCGTCCATCTCAGAAATATCCACGCCAGTAAACGCCTGAATGGCCTCATACATGGTGTACCGCTTCCAGGGCCTCTTGAAATCAATTTGATTTTTTCCTACCTGTACCAACGTGCCGCCATGCAAATCAATGGCCGCTTTTTCAATCATCTCTTCAACCAGGTTCATCATCCAGTTGTAGTCTTTGTAAGCCACATACAACTCCACCTGGGTAAACTCCGGATTGTGGAAACGAGACATGCCCTCATTCCGAAAGTCCTTACTGAACTCGTATACCCCATTGAACCCACCCACAATCAGTCGCTTCAGATAGAGTTCATTTGCGATGCGCAAATACAACGTCATATCCAGGGTATTGTGGTGCGTTTTGAACGGACGAGCAGCGGCCCCGCCATATAAAGGCTGAAGAATCGGGGTCTCTACTTCCAGGTAGCCCTTTGCGTTCAAATACTCACGCATGGAATTGACCAATCGGGTGCGCTTCACGAAAGCGTCTCGCACCTCAGGGTTCACCACCAGGTCCACATAGCGCATGCGATAGCGTTGCTCGGGATCTTTGAATGCATCATGCAAAACAATATTTCCTTGCTCATCCGTACTTTCTTTAACTACAGGGAGTGGTTTCAATGATTTGGAAAGGATCTTGAAGCTGGTTACATGAATGGATATCTCCCCCGTTTGAGTAGTAAAAACGAAACCCTTAATGCCGATGATGTCACCTATATCCACAAGCTTCTTAAAAACTGTATTGTACAGGGTTTTGTCTTCTCCCGGGCAAATGTCATCCCTTCGAAAGTAGACTTGGATCCGGCCACTTTCATCCTGCAATTCCGCAAACGAAGCGTTCCCCATGATTCTCCGGCTCATCACCCGCCCGGCTATCGACACATCTTTGTAGTCAATTTTTCGCTTGGGGTAGTTTTCAAGAATATCTGCTGCGGAAACGTTAACCTCAAAAAGATCTGCTGGGTAAGGATCGATGCCCAGTTTGATCAGGTCGTCAAGGGCCTTCCTCCGGACAATCTCCTGTTCGCTCAATTGCATGAATGTAGGTATTGAATTGAGGCGCAAAAATAATGAATCCGGGGCACACCAAGGGTTGCCCTTTCGCCCCTTACCGATGGTTTTTTCTGCGCTGGAGCTCTTTTCGGATGAGCGTAAGCTCGCGGCTGCTTTGGCCAGCCACAGAGGTATTCTCCTCAGCCCTTCGGAACAAATAGGGCATTACTGACGCCACCGGTCCAAAGGGTACATACTTCACCACGCGGTAACCAGCCTTGGCCAGGTTAAAGGAGATGTTATCGCTCATGCCCAGCAGCTGCGCAAACCAAACTCTCTTGTCATTCGGCAGCATGCCGTGCTTCTGCATAAGGACGGTCAAATATCGATTGCTGTACTCATTGTGTGATCCGCACATCAGCGTAATGCGCTGCTTTTGATCGACGCAGAACGCCAATCCTTTATTGAAGGAGTCATCGGTAGCCTCCTTCGTTTCACAAATCGGATCGGCATATCCGAGATCCTCAGCGCGTGCTCGTTCCTGCTCCATATATGCACCTCGAACCATTTTCACACCAAGGAAATAGTCATGCATGGCAGCTTCATGGAAAGCGTGCTTCAGGTTCGTGAGCATGTCCTTGCGATACATCTGAAACGTGTTGAAGACGATGGCATTTGCTTTATTGTACTTCCGCATCATCTCGTAAGAAAGCTTATCTACCGGATTTTGAATCCAGCTTTCTTCCGCATCCATGAGTACAGGTACCTGATACTCGTAAGCCTTCGCGCAGATCGCATCGACTCGTTGCTTCACACGATCGAAGGCTTTGTGCTCCTCGTCTTGAAGTTTGTCTCCATTTTGAATTTTTTCAAGAAGGGCGGCATCGGCCATGCCGGTAATTTTAAACACACAGAACGGAATGTGTTCATTGCCTTTGGCGGCCTCAAACGTCTTTAAGATTTCCTGGCACGTGTGGTCAAATCCCTCCTCTGTTTTCGCTCCCTCCACCGAGTAATCGAGAATGGTTCCCACATTGTATTCCGCCAGATGACGGATGTTCTCCTTGCACTTGGCAATGGTTTCCCCGCCACAAAAATGGTCGAATACTGTTTTCTTGATAACACCCTTCACGGGAAGCTTCAGCGCCAGGCTTGCCTTTACCAGGCCAGTCGCAATCGAAGCAATAGAAGGATGATTGACAAGCGTGAAGATCAGGTTGGCTTTGCGCAGCTCAGCATCTGATTTATAAGAAAAAGCGACTTGTGTGTTATCGAACTGGATTTGTGAATCAACTTCCATGCGAAAATTTTCGTGTGGCAAATATAACAGGAGACCCAATTCTTTTGTTGAATTGTAAGCGCAGAAGCGCGGTTTTTTGGCTTAATTTGATGATTCTCAGTTATCCAAAATGCCTTCAATTGAAGCAAATTCTATGGATCCTTTGGCACGCCTGCAGATCATAGCCGGGCCATGCAGCGCGGAAAGCCTCGACCAGCTCGAGGCCGTGGCCAGGCACCTCGTAACGCTAGGCATACCAGCCATGCGGGCGGGGGTGTGGAAACCCAGGACAAGGCCTAACAGCTTTGAGGGCTTGGGTGAGGAAGCCCTCAATTGGTTAGGTGAGATCAAGCGCAAATTCCCGCTCAAAATTGCAACAGAGGTCGCCTCGCCAATGCATGTCGAACTTGCATCAAAATATGACATGGACATCCTGTGGCTCGGAACGCGTACTACCGTAAATCCCTTCCTGGTTCAGGAAATTGCCTCAGCCATGCGTGGCATGAGTCAACAGGTTTTGGTCAAGAACCCAATCAATCCAGATCTGGCATTATGGATTGGCGCCATTGAACGAATTCGCAACGCAGGTATCACTGACATTGGAGCTGTTCACCGGGGATTTTCATCATATCAAAAAACCAAGTATCGCAACGCACCTTCCTGGCAAATTCCGATAGAACTTAAAACGAGCCTGCCCGATGTTCCGCTCCTTTGCGACCCGAGTCACATTGCGGGCAGGAGGTCGCAAGTGATGGAGGTGGCGCAACGTGCCCTGGACCTTGACTACGATGGATTGATGATTGAAGTTCATCCGCAGCCTGGCACTGCCCTCAGCGATGCCGATCAGCAGCTTAACCTGGCTGACTTCGGCCAGCTCCTCGCAGGGCTTCGCGTTGCTGACAAGCACTCCAGCGATGTGGTTTTCACCAGCAAGCTGGAACAACTCAGGGATAAGATTGACCACATCGATGAAGAGTTGATTGAGATCCTCTCGATGCGACAGAAGCTGATTGAATCCGTAGGCGAATACAAGAGAGAAAATAATGTGACCGTATTTCAGCTGGAGCGCTGGAACGAGATCATTCAGTCCAGGCCGGAGTGGGGGAAACTGAAGAATCTTTCGCCAGAATTTATCAAAGCTATCTTCAGCGTGATCCATGATGAATCGCTTCGCGTGCAGACGGATCTGGTGAATAACCAACAGAATCCCGCAAGTGATCGATAACCAGATTATCCTCTCAAACGACCCTAGCCGCGATCTCAAGGCGGTAATAGGTACTTACCGGAAAGTAGGCGTTTTGGTTGATACAAACACCATTGAGACTTGCTTCCCAAAAGTGAAAGAAGCCCTCACTGACTCGGTAATCATAAAAGTGGCAGCTGGAGAACAACACAAAAACCTGGAGACCTGTACCCACATTTGGGAAAGCCTGACGCACCATGAGTTCGATCGACACGCTTTGTTGGTGGTACTGGGAGGCGGGGTACTGGGAGACATGGGTGGTTTCTGCGCGGCCACTTTTAAGAGAGGAATCGATTTTATGCTGGTACCCACCACCCTGCTGGCACAAGTAGACGCGAGCATAGGTGGAAAATTAGGCATCGACTTTAGTCACTATAAGAACCACATTGGGCTTTTTCGGCATCCCGTCACCACGCTGGTGGCACCTATGTTTCTGGAAACGCTCCCAAAAGTAGAGTTGAAATCCGGGTTTGCCGAGGTGATTAAGCATTGCCTGAGTTCCGACCCACACATGTGGAACACCATCAGGACACGCCAGCTACATCAGCAGGATTGGGAGGCGCTGATACGACATTCCATCGACTTCAAGTCGCACATCGTGGATCAGGATCCGCTCGAAAAAGGCCTGAGAAAGGTGCTAAACGTGGGCCATACGGTCGGCCATGCCCTTGAAGCGGCATTCCTGGCCACCGGAGAACCCCTTACGCATGGAGAGGCGGTTGCCCATGGCATCATGATTGAATCCCGCATTTCCCATCAAAAAGGCATGCTGAATAAGGCCACGTTGGAAGAAATCCATGATTTTCTATCAACAATCTACGGCCACCTTCCGCTACCCGACAGCAAAGGGCTGATTCGAGTAATGAAACAAGATAAAAAAAACAGAGACAATAAGATTTTAATGGCCTTGATTGAAAGAATCGGCCAGGTGAAGTGGGATGTTGAGGTCAGCGAAAATGAAGTCGAACGCTCATTGGCTTACTATCATTCACTTTAGAGGTAGTGAATGCCAGTTTCATCAGATGAATTGTCGTTTTCGTTCTTGAGGTTGTTCCTTAATGCTTGTGCTCTCTTCACCAGGTAATCGCGCGTTTTCCGCGCACGGTCACCCGTTAAGAGCCAAGCGGTTAATAAGGCACCGCCTGCCAAACCCAACCCGATAGCTAATTTTCTTGTGTTACCCATACTACATTTAACTCTAATTAAATTTAATTTGTTTCACACAGAAGAAAAAAAGTTGTCGTTTCTAAATTTTAGGGATCTTCCGCTTTGAAATCCGTTCAAATTAAACAGCAATCAGCAGTTGAGGGTAAGATAGCTCATCTGCCCGCTTCCAAGAGCATCAGTAATCGGGCACTCATTCTAAACGCCCTGTCTGGCGACCGATCGGTTGTTAGTAATCTATCTGAGGCGCGTGATACCCAATTGATGAAGGCGTTGCTTGCAAGTCCTGATAAGATCGCTGATGTAAAGGACGCGGGAACGACCATGAGATTTCTCACCGCTTTTTTCTCCGTGACGGGGAAAGCGAAGGTGCTGACGGGAACGGAACGAATGAAGGAGCGACCCATCGGGTTGCTGGTTGATGCGCTGCGGAAGATTGGTGCAAACATCCAATACCTCGAAAAAGAAGGCTTTCCTCCCATCGAAATCGGTGGACTAGAACGGCAATTGCGCTCGGAAATTGAAATTGATGGAAGCGTAAGCAGCCAATACATTTCCGCCCTTATGATGATAGCCCCCAGCCTGCCGGAGGGTCTCGCGGTCCGCCTGACCGGCAAAGTGGGTAGCCGCCCCTACATTGCCATGACAGCCGAGCTGATGCGGTCTTTTGGCGCCACGTTGGCGATCTCGGAGCGGCAAATCCACATTTCACCCCAGTCCTATCGGCCCACCCATCTCACTGTGGAGTCGGACTGGTCTGCAGCAAGCTACTGGTTTGCTGTGGTGGCGCTGGCCGAGACAGCCACCATCGAGCTACCGCGTATCTCACTCCCATCGCTCCAGGGCGATCACGTCATCATCCAGGTCATGGATCGGCTGGGGGTTAAAACAGAGATTGACGGTGGTCGCGCACTCCTCTCCAAAAAACCAAAAAGTGATTACCTGGAATGGGACTTCAGCCAATGTCCTGACCTGGGTCAAACGGTACTACCGGTATGCGCTGCCGCCAATATTCGCGGGCAATTCACAGGGTTGGAAAGTCTTCGCATCAAAGAGAGCGACCGCATCGCAGCACTCCAACATGAGCTGGCTAAGATCGGTGCCACCATAGAGGAGTCACCTGGCGGTGTTTGGAAGCTCTCACCCGACTTGCGCCTGGGCCAACCTTTGCGTTTTGAAACCTATCATGACCACCGGATGGCCATGGGGCTAGCGCCACTGGCTACACTGATGGATATCGAAATTCAGGATCCTGCCGTGGTGAACAAATCATACCCACGGTTTTGGGACGACATGGCCAGCGTAGGATTCGAGATTGCGTCAATCGCCTAGTTCCCTCGCCAGGGACTGAAAACCATCGACAGCATATAACAGCCGACTTCCGTACCAGGAAAACAGTTTACCATCCACAGCAATCAATTTTGAATGAGGCAAATATTCGCTGAGGACCTCCCGGTGTTTTTCTTTGAATGGAAACGGTTCTGACGACAACAGAATCAACTCGGGGTTTAGCCGGGTGATGTGCTCGGGCGAGAGCGCAGGATAACGGCTCTCATCGGCAAGCACATTTCTTAGTCCGGCCAATTCGAGCATGGAGTGAATGAATGTGCCGCCTGCTGCTCCCATCCAGGGCTGATGCCAGATCAGGTAAAGGGTACGCAGCGGAGGCAGTTTCTTGAAGTCGGACAAAGAATGCTCAATTTTCTGAATGAGCATTTGTGCTTTGGCGGAGGTGTTACTGAGGAGGCCCACCTGTCCAATCATCTGCAGTGCATCGGCCAGGGTAACTATGTCACTCATCCAAACGGGATAACGCTCCCGCAAACGGGTGATCCCCTCCTCGTAGTTCTCTTCTTTATTACCGATGATTAAGTCTGGATGCAGTTCATCGATCGCCTCAAACCAAAAATTCTTGGTGCCGCCTACTATCCTCTTCTTCGAACGCCATTCAGGTGGCAATTCGCAAAACTTGGTGATGCCAACCACACGATCATTCATACCCAAAAAATACAGCAACTCAGTCTGCGAGGGAACCAACGAAACGATTCTCTTTGGCGGACTGGGCAACTCAATTCTAATTCCTAGTTGATCATAGAACGAGCTTTGCAGCATAAAGGCAAAGCTAACCCGTCAGAGAACGGGTGACAAACGCGATGTTTCGCCAAGAAAGTTTGGAACGCTGATCGAAAATGTGGAACCAACCCCTGGTGAAGAAGAGACCCTCACGTGCCCACCAAGGCGCTCCAGGGTATCTTTCACGATGTGGAGTCCCAAGCCGGTACCATCCGAGTCAGGATTAACCCTGTAGTACTTATCGAAAATTTTTGGCAGATGGAGGTCATCCATTCCAATCCCGTTGTCCTGAATTTCAATTTCACATTGCTCAGCACTTACGGTCACGCGAATTTCAATGCGCTTTTCCGCCTTGGTGCGATCGATGTATTTGATCGAATTCGACAAGATATTGGTAAAAATCGCCTGCAGACGAATGGGGTCTGTTTTTAGCTCTGACGTACCCTTTACCTCCAGGGTGATTTGAATGTTGCGGGCTTCCGGCTGGTTGCGAAGCAGGTCGATTTCCTGTTGAAAAAATTCATTCACCTCAATGGATTTTTTTACAATCGCCATTCTATCAACCTCATGCCATACGCTTAATTCCTTAATTAGTGTGCTCATTTTTTGCAGGGTCATCTTCGCTAGGGACAAATATTTTTGCCTGTCGTCATCAGAGGCACCTTCGGCCAGCGCCAGCAGACCCAGTGCGGAATTGACGGGCGCTTTCAAATCGTGTGTTACCTTAAAAATATATTCGCCCAAATGTTGGTTCGCGCGAGATAGTTCAATTTGGGTTTTCGTACACTGCGTGAGGTCGTGAATTAAAATAACAAGGCCTCGCACTTGCTCATGCCTCATGAGATTGGTAACAGTTACATCCAGGTGGTATTGGTTACCGGATATTGTCGTAAAACTTATTTCACCGGACTTGTTGTGGTTGGATTCGGCAAGGCACCGCTGCCAATCACTTTTCTGTTCGCTCGTAATAAAATCAAAGACATTCTGGCCCAGCAGTTTGATTGAGGAAACCCCAAAGAGTTGTTCTACACGCTGTGACACATAACGAATACGAAAGTGCTCATCGGTGATAAGCGCTACTTGATTCGCATTCTCAAAAAGTTGGCTGAGCAATTTCTCCATAGTCAAAATTTTAACATCCGGCTCCATAAACGCAGTAAATCCGCCAACAGAGAAATCCAGGTTAAATACTAGATGATAATGGCCATGGACGCCAACTGGCTCGACACCTTAAGGTTTGCGGCACTTACAGATCCCTGATTCAATTCGAACTTCAATTTACCGTCTATCACCTTGAAATTGATGCAGCTGCCTTTTTGTCCAAGATTAAAGCTGTCGGTGATCGTTAACACCGCCCTGCCTGCAACCGCTCCTTTAATGTCCTCAAACTCACGGCTCTTGCTTTTGCCGAGGTAGACCACAGAACAGCCGCTTGCATCAGCTGCACTGCTCAATTTCTTAATTACATACTTTTTGGTCCCTTTGGGCTTACCGTCATACCAGCCCTTCAGTGTGTTGAATACATTATCCTCTCCCATGACTCCCACCACGAACTCGCCTCCATCTGCCTCATTGGGCCATTGGATGTACTTCAAAAAGTTGAACAGCATGGCAGCATGAATCTCGTGCAAGGGCTTTTCTTGCGCCTGGGTCATCAATCCGACAAGCAGGAACGGGATAATCAACGATGCTTTTTTCATGTTCGAGAGGTTAATAGGTTGTTCGGAACCTGTGTAGAAATGAAACCCCGGGTTGCCCCGGGGTTTCCACAACACAACATCCCATCAAATCAAAATCGCCATAGAGGCCAGCGCGCCCGAAACTTTCAAGTTTGAAGCTTCGATCGCTTGCTGGTTCAATTCAAATCTCAGCTTATCATTGACAGTCTTGAAATTGATACAGCTGCCTTTCTCGCCCAATCCATTGCGGTCGGTAACCACGAGCGTTCCTTTGCCTTTTACTTTGCCGGAAATGGTATCGAAGTCGCCACTTCTTGACTTGTCGATGAACACCAGGTGACAATCTGTTACATCCGATGCATTGTTGAATTTCTTTACCACATAGGTTTTGGCTCCTTTCGCTTTTCCGCCATACCACTCGTTCAGGGTATTGTAGATCTCGGAATTGCCGACAACACCAATTACGAATTCACCTGATTTGTCGTGATCAGGCCATTGAACATACTTGATGAAGTTGAACACCATCATGGAATAGATCTCATGCATGGGGCGGTCCTGCGCAAAAGTCGCGCTGCTTAGCGTCATCAGGACAACCGCCATCATCGTTTTAATTGCTTTCATTTCTTATACTGATTTTCGGGTTATGTTGATACAAAAATGGCCCCTCCCGTTAACAGGGAGAAGCCACTTCAAGGGTTATCCTTTCTGATGTAAGATTTGGGCGAATCTTATCGGATGTACCGATAGTCGTGTCCCGGCTTCAATTGAAGCAAAACCTCGTAAATAAGCCTTATTACATTCTCTACATCGTCTTTATGCACGGTTTCTACCGTGGTATGCATGTATTTTAATGGCAGGGAAATCAACGCAGAAGGCACCCCCTCAGCAGAATAGGCAAAGCTGTCGGTGTCGGTACCGGTTGATCTGGAAACGGCCTGGCGTTGGAAAGGGATTTTTCTTTTTTGGGCGGTTTCGATGATCATTTTTAACACATTGTTTTGCACGGCAGGTCCGTAGCAAACAACGGGGCCGCTGCCACACTTCTGGAAGCCACTCTCCTTCTTGTTATACATAGGCGAGCACGTGTCGTGGGTCACATCTGTACAAATCGCCAGGTCGGGCTTCAGCCTGCGAGAGATCATTTCTGCGCCACGTAGGCCGATCTCTTCCTGAACCGAATTGACCACATACAGCCCAAAAGGCAATTTTTTCTTGTTTTGGCTGATTCTTCGAGCCACCTCAGCAATCATAAAGCCACCCATCCGATTGTCCAGGGCACGGCCTACCAGGTAGTTCTTGTTCATTTCCATGAGTTCGTCCTCGAAAGTGATCACGCAACCCACATGCACCCCCATTGCTTCCACTTCCTTTTTCGACTCGCAGCCAATGTCGATAAAGATATTCTTGAGCGTGGGGCTTTCCTCCTTACCTGAGTCGCGCACATGAATGGCGGGCCATCCAAAAACGCCTTTCACGATCCCCTTTTCTGTATGGATGTTCACTCTCATGGAAGGAGCGATCTGATGATCAGAACCTCCGTTTCTGCGCACATAGATGTAGCCCTCATCAGTAATGTAGTTCACGAACCACGATATCTCATCGGCATGAGCTTCAATTACCACCTTGTAGGTGGCCTTTGGATTGACAATACCCACCACCGTTCCGTAGGTGTCGACCATGTGGTCGTTGATGTAGGGCTTTATGTAATCGAGCCAGATCTGCTGGCCTTTGTGCTCGAAGCCGGTGGGAGATGCATTATTTAAATAATCAAAAAGAAACTTCTTACTCTGTTTGTCCATATTTTTCTCAGTTCAATTTTTATAACGGAATATTCCCATGCTTTTTACGGGGCAACCTGGCTGCTTTATTCTCCAGCATGGCGAAAGCACGGATCAATTTTTCGCGGGTTTGATCCGGGTAGATCACTTCGTCAATATAACCTCGGTGTGCCGCGCGATAAGGGTTGGCAAACTTCCGCGTGTACTCATCCACTTTCTCATTCAGTTTGGTTACACCATCTTCTGCCTCGGCAATTTCTTTTCTGAAAATAATTTCGGCTGCGCCCTTTGCACCCATTACGGCAATCTCGGCTGTAGGCCAGGCGTAGTTCATATCGGCTCCAATATGTTTCGAATTCATCACATCGTACGCACCTCCGTATGCTTTTCGGGTGATTACCGTAATGCGTGGTACAGTCGCCTCAGAAAAGGCATAAAGCAACTTGGCGCCATTGGTAATAATTGCATTCCACTCCTGGTCAGTGCCCGGCAAGAAACCCGGCACATCTTCCAATACCAATAATGGAATGTTGAAGCTGTCGCAGAAGCGGACGAACCTTGCGCCCTTTACACTCGCATCGATATCCAGCACGCCCGCAAGTGATGCAGGTTGGTTGCCTACGATGCCAATACTTCGTCCTGCCAACCTCGCAAACCCCACTACAATATTTTCAGCAAAGCTTTTATGCACCTCCAGGAAACTGCCTGCATCCACAATCCCCGTGATTACTTCGCGCATGTCGTACGGTTGGTTCGGGTTAGCGGGAACAATATCGTTGAGCGCCTCTCTTTTTTCGTCAGCAGGCGTGTATAAAACCAATGGTGATACCTCTTCGCAATTTTGAGGCATGTAACTCAACAATTGCTTGATGTGGTTGATGCACTCCAGTTCATTGGCACACGCAAAATGAGTGACACCGCTCTTCGTGCTGTGAGCAGAAGCACCACCAAGTTCCTCTGAAGTCACGGTCTCATGCGTGACGGTCTTCACCACGTTGGGACCCGTTACAAACATGAACGAAGTGTTCTCGACCATAAGAATGAAATCAGTAATGGCTGGAGAATAAACGGCACCACCTGCGCAAGGGCCCATGATGGCAGAGATTTGTGGCACCACACCTGATGCCATTACGTTGCGGTAGAATATATCAGCATACCCACCGAGGGAAACCACGCCTTCTTGAATGCGAGCACCACCGGAATCATTCAAACCGATCAAAGGGGCGCCATTCTTCATGGCCAGGTCCATGATCTTTACAATTTTTTCTGCATGTGTTTCACTCAACGAGCCACCAAACACGGTAAAGTCCTGAGAGAAGACGTACACGAGCCGGCCATTCACAGTGCCGTAGCCTGTTACCACTCCATCTCCCAGGTAATATTCTTTGTCAAGACCAAAATCTTTGCATCGGTGCATGACAAACTTTCCCAACTCTTCGAATGATCCTTCATCCAGAAGCAAATGGATTCTTTCGCGCGCGGTGAGTTTATTCTTTGCGTGCTGTTGTTCAATTCTCTTCTCTCCACCGCCCAGCAACGCTTCGGCATTCTTTCGATCGAGTTCGTTGAACTTTTGCTGTAAAATGTCTGATTGAAGTTTTCGCTTGGTCATGCTCTGGAAGTCAGTTTCAAATATAATAGTTACCCCGGAAGTGCTAAATTGAGCTCGGTTCTTTCATAACACGTATATCATACTGATTTACAGCTAGTTACATTTAATTATGCGCAAGGTTGCCATCATTGACATGGGTACCAACACTTTTCACCTGTTGATTGTTGAGATCAATGGCGCCTATCAAATTATTCATCGCGATCGCATCGCAGTGAAGATTGGTAAGGACGGCATCAACCAGAGTACCATTACGGTTGCAGCCTTCGCCCGCGCCCTGGATGCCATGAAAGAATTCAGGACCACAATTTCCAGATTCGATGTTGACGAAGTGATCGCGATCGGCACCAGCGCTTTGCGCAATGCAGATAACCAGCAGGAAGTCGTGTCTCAAATCCGGCAGGCGACTGGAATTGTGCCTCGGATCATCAGTGGTGAAGAAGAGGCCCGATACATCTACCTGGGCGTGAGATCTGCCGTTGACCTTGGCACAAACGCACAACTGGTAATGGACATTGGTGGTGGAAGCATTGAATTCATCATTGGTAATGCGACTCAAATACTATGGATGAGGAGCTTTGAAATCGGTGCACAGCGATTGCTGGAGCGCTTCCATCATCACGACCCCATTTTGTCAGAAGAAATTGAACTGTTGAATCAGCATCTCGCTGATCACCTAGTTCCGTTGTTGCAAGCGTTGAGAAAATATGAACCAAAGGTTCTTGTGGGCGCGTCAGGCAGTTTTGATACACTGAGTGAGGTTTTTGCTCTTCAACAAGGTTTAGGCTGGGATGCAACGAACCCTGAAGTACCCCTGACAATAGACGGCTTCAAACGAATTTACCAGATGCTTGTCAGCAAGAACAGAAGTGAAAGAATGGACATTCCCGGGATGATCGAAATGCGTGTGGACATGATTGTCGTTGCCTGTTGTGTGATCAACTATTTGATGGAACACCATGGGTTTGAACAGGTAAAAGTGTCGACTTATTCATTGAAGGAAGGCGTTTTGGCGGACCTGACAGGAGCCATGGTGTAGTTTGTTCCTGCCATCGCCTATTTACAATCCGATTATCTTTTTATCCTTGGGATATTTCACTTCGTATTTGAACATCACCTTTTTGGTTTCACCAGGCGGCACATCCAATTGCCAAGTGAGCTTGCCAGTGTTCGATTCGGTTCTGGCGCCACCTACATCCACTAATCCCAACTCAATCTGGCTGTTCTTCGGAATGGGAATCTGATCTTCGATCGTGATCGATATCGACTCCGATTTGGTATTTCGAACTGAAATCTCCCAGGACTGCTGTTCACGGATGTTGATGCCAATGGCTTTTCTCGTTGTCAGGTCCTTTAGTTGCTGCCGTTTCACCACGATGCGTTTATCACGACCAAGAGAGATTGACAAGGTATCATTGATATTATTCGGGTCGATATAGGTCTTCCCAACGAAAGTCCCTTCAAAGAAAATGTTCGCTTCACCAGGCAATAAGTTCAGATCCTCCCAACCCGTAGCGCGTGCCATCAGGAAAGCATCCGGATCCAGCTTGGGCACAGCCGAGTAGGAATACTGTGCGTCAATGTGCTCCTTTCTGATGTCAACCACGGTGGGTTTCCCGGACGACTCGATGGTATAAGGCAACGCGATATCAAACTCCGTGTTGAGCGAGGTTTGAATGGTTTGAACGTAGTCGTCCAGGGTAGTTACGTCCATCGCCACTTCCTCCTCGGCCATTGACATGGCTTCAGGCGCTGCTGCGTTCATGCGCACCCCGGGCGTCTTTCCCGACAGGGCCCTGGAAATCTGTGGCTGATAAAAATCCAAAAACCATGTATACAACTCTGGCTTTAGACCACCCTGCGTGGGATTAGCCGTGGATAGCTTCAACTTCACATTGTCCCAAGACTCACCCGTGCGTTGAATCACATTGGCTTTGTAGCCGATTTGAATGGGGCTTTTTGTATCAATTGCTCGCAAATCATAGATCGGATGCCAGCCGGCATTGTTTACCACGTAACTTACCTGTAGATCAACCTGGGTGGCTGCCTCCGTTGACAACACCACAACCACTTCACTGGTGTTCTGATTCAACAGGCCACTTTCCTCATTGATCTGCCGTTGCAACCGCACGATACTTGCGTTGATGGACTTTATCTTATCGTCTTGTTTCACTCTTGAGGCTACAATTTCGCCAAGCCGACCCCTGTAAAAATCTGCCATGGCTCTTAATTCCGCTACGGTAAGATTCTGATTACCTCCTCCAATTTTTTGATTGCTGAGCAACATCTGCTCTTCCTTGTTAAGGATTTCCTTGTGGCTTTGTTCGAGGATGAGCTGCTTCTGATAATATTCCAGTGAATCCTTAAGCATTCTCAATTTTTTAGATTGGTTTTGCTCATTCAGGAAGTTCTGTTGGTGACGCATTCCCATGATCACGGCACGACCTTTCCCACTAACCTGAATGCTCTCGGGATCCAGCGAGGACGTTAGCCCGGTTACGACAACCTCGGTTTCACCTGCGGCAACGGACGTCTTCACATCACGAATCACCTGGGCCTTGCTTAGAAACACTGTGACCTGACTAATCTTTCCCTCCACCCTTTTTTGGAGCTGCGAGAACCCAGTTGATGTCAACACGGCCACGCAAGCAGTTAATATGATTCTTTTCATTTCTTGAAAATTATTGTCATCCAGCAATCACCCTGCCAGTCGCTGCTTTAGATCACGCTGGGATCGTTTCGCCTACCAAGATGCGTAACCGCTGAGAATTCCATAAACACATCGAAAGTTCTGCAAAATCATTGGAAATTGACGTCAAAAAATCACATTTACGCAATGAAAGATTCCGTTTACCCGCACCGGAAATTGCTTGATTTTGCCCACGAAACGTTTATTCGAATGGGTTGCCCTGCCGAGCAGGCGGCACTAGCTGCTGACGTGCTACTGAATGCCGATTTACGTGGCATTGATTCGCATGGCATTGCCCGTCTGAGCGGGTATGTTCGATTGTGGGAAGCCAAGCGTGTTAACGCCAGGCCCCACATCCGCATCGTCCATGAGTCACCAAGTACAGCCGTGGTGGACGGGGATTCAGGATTGGGATTGGTGGTGGCGCCCTTTGCCATGAAGATTGCCATCGAAAAAGCGCAACAATGCGGCACGGGGTGGGTGGCTGTCAAAGGATCGAATCACTTTGGAATTGCCGGCTACCATGCCATGATGGCGCTGCAAAAAGACATGATCGGCATGGCCATGACCAATGCCAGCCCAATTGTGGCTCCAACTTTCTCGGTGGAACGGCTTTTGGGGACCAATCCCATTTGCGTAGCCATCCCCGCAAAGGAGCAACCTCCATTTGTTGCAGACTTTGCCACTACCACCGCTGCCAATGGTAAGCTCGAAATCCTTCAGCGCAAGGAAATGGAAGCGCCCCTCGGTTGGGTACAAAAAAAGAATGGCACACCATCTACCAACGCGAATGAAGTAAAGGAAGGTGGTGCCTTGATTCCGCTCGGAAGCGACCGGGAACACGGCAGTCATAAGGGGTTTTGTTTGGGAGCCTGGGTCGATATTTTTTCGGCTGTATTGTCCGGAGCCAACTACGGTCCCTGGGTTCCACCGTTTGTAAGTTTTCTTTCACCCCCGGCTGATCCGGTGGGAGAAGGCATTGGTCATTTTTTTGGTGCCATGCGGCTAGATGCATTTCGTCCAGCCGATGAATTCAAAAGCCACATGGACAATTGGATTGCTACTTTCAGGAGGGCGAAGACGGTAGAGGGTCAGGATCGGGTAATCATTCCGGGCGACCCGGAGCGCGAAAGCGAGCAGTTCAGAAAAATGAACGGAATACCCCTTAATGAAAAGGTGGTGGAAGACCTCAAGACCCTTGCCAAGAAAATGAATTTGAAATTCTAGAAGCTGATGCCGCCCGCGGTAAAGAACACCCTGATCACCCACGGTGACGCAAACACGCTTGTACTGGAGTTGTAGATCAAGTCATACAAGGCCATGGCATTCAACGATGCCCTTCTGCCAACAGGAACCGTATAACCCAATCCAACGGGCAGGCGGGTAAAGATTGAACGACTGGAGTTGTCAAATGTAGGGACGCTGATCATGGAATATTCGCCATAGGCAAACAGGTTTCCAAACCGGTACAACGTGAAGGGACTCACCCCATACTGCGTGAGTGTAACGTCTGCATCAGGATAACGAGTATAGGTGTAATTAACACCCGCACCCACCGACCAGGGAACGGTAAGTCGATATCCAACCAGCGGGCTTACAAAAATTGAGGTGTAGCGAAATCCAAACTGGGTGCCACTGCCAAAGCTGCCACCACCACCAAAAAAAAATCGTTCAGAAATGGGCGTTCCTTCAAGACTATTTTTTCCTCGCTGTTGCGCCATTGCCGCAGTGGTAAGGCCCAGCACCAAAATGACCGCAAGGATTCGCATGCTATTCTTCCTGGATGATAAACACATCTTCCGACTCCTTTTTCATTAAGTACTTTTCCCGAGCAAACTTTTCCAACAATTGCTGGTTGGTCATAAGTTCCTTTCGATCCCGTTCCACTTCCTGCATCTTTTCAAGATAGTATTCCTTTTCATTCTCAAGCGCCCTCAATTTCGAACTCATCTGAAAACGCGAAATCAGGTCATTCGAGTCCATGAAGGTCATCCAACAAAGAAAGCAAAAAGTGGTAATAAAGTAGTAGTTCTTGAAGATGGGAGGCAATTTCCTGAACATAGCTTAAAAAATGGTTGTACGAAGATAAGGAATTATCAGAAATTTCAATCCCTGGAAGCCGACAGCCAAAGCCTGAGTTGAACCATTACCTCCTGCCAATCGCCCACCATCATCGGTCCTTTTTCCGATAGGACTTCGAAATGGGCTGACTCCACCCACTCGTGGGAAAGGTCATTAATCTCCACAGACTTTCGCTTGAAAAATTCAAAGAATCCCGCCCGATCGTCAACCTCCAGCCGGATTCGACCTTTGCGCTTCACCAATCGCCAGGTGTCAGCTTGGACACCCGCCCCGTCAAGCATCAATTTGATTTTTTTATACTGTGTGACGGGCAATTTCATCGCTCGTAAAAATACGAAAGCCGGACGTACCCGGCTTTCAAGTTATCCATTCAACGCATGACGATTAGAAATTCTTACCAGGGAAGTAAGCGGTTTCACCCAACTCCTCTTCGATGCGGATAAGCTGGTTGTATTTTGCCATCCGGTCTGATCGCGAGGCGGAGCCGGTCTTGATCTGACCTGTGTTCAGTGCCACCGCCAAATCAGCGATGGTGCTGTCTTCGGTTTCGCCTGAACGGTGCGACATAATACTCTTGTACGAATTCCTCCTGGCGAGATTCACCGCGTTGATCGTCTCGGTCAAGGATCCAATCTGGTTCACCTTCACCAGAATGGAGTTTGCCACACCTTTGTCAATTCCCTTTTGCAGGAAGGAGACGTTGGTCACGAATAAATCATCACCCACGAGCTGCACCTTATCACCTATTTTCTCGGTAAGCTTTTTCCATCCATCCCAGTCCTCTTCCGCCATCCCATCTTCAATGGAGATGATTGGATATTTCTTCACCCAACTGGCCCAGTAGTCCACCATCTCGGCCGCTTTCAATTTCTTGCCTGATGACTTCTTGAAATGATAAGACTTCGACTTGGCATCGTAAAACTCCGAGCTGGCGGCATCCATCGCTATAAAAATATCTACGCCTGGCTTGTAGCCTGCTTTCTCTATCGCTTTCAATACCATTTCAATCGCGGCTTCATTGGATTTGATGTTGGGGGCAAATCCGCCCTCATCACCTACGTTGGTGGAAAGACCTGCATCATGAAGCACTTTCTTCAGGTGATGAAAAACCTCTGTGCCCATCTGCAGGGCTTCGGAAAAAGTATCCGCATTCACCGGCATGACCATGAACTCCTGAAAATCAATAGAGTTGTCCGCATGGCTTCCTCCATTGAGAATGTTCATCATGGGCACGGGAAGTGTGTTCGCATTCACGCCCCCGATGTACCGGAACAATGACTGGCCGGATTCCATTGCAGCCGCCTTGGCGACAGCCAGCGAGGTACCGAGAATGGCGTTGGCACCCAGCTTCGATTTATTGGGTGTGGCATCGGCTTCAATCATTACCTTATCGATCAGGTTCTGATCGAACACATCCAGGCCGACAATTTCCTCTGCGATGCGATCATTCACATTGGCCACCGCCTTCAGTACACCTTTGCCGAGGTACATCTTTTTGTTTCCATCTCGGAGCTCAACCGCCTCGTGCGTACCGGTGGACGCGCCTGACGGAACGGCAGCGCGGCCAAAGGCGCCCGACTCGGTAAGTACATCAACTTCAATGGTAGGGTTGCCACGGCTATCAAGAATTTGTCGCGCGTGGATGTTTTCAATCAATGACATGGGTTAAAAGATTAGGCTTGGTTAAACTCAGTTTTTACGGCTTCGCGAATCATTTCAATGAATTGATCGAAAAGATAGCGCGAGTCATGCGGCCCCGGTGATGCCTCTGGATGGTATTGTACAGAGAAGGCCTTCTTATTTTTAAGTCGAATACCCATGATGGTATTGTCGTTCAGGTGTAAATGGGTCACCTCCACATCCTTGCTGCCTTCCAGGTCTTTTTCGCTTACCGCAAATCCATGGTTTTGGGATGTCATCTCGCCCAGACCCGTTACCAGATTCTTCACCGGATGATTCAAACCACGATGCCCATGGTGCATCTTGTAAGTTGACAGGCCGTAGGCGAGGGCAAGCAGTTGGTGGCCCAAACAAATACCAAACACAGGCTTGTCGGTGGCCAATATCTCTTTAACAGTCTTGATCGCGTAGTCCATGGTGGAGGGATCACCCGGCCCGTTGGACAAAAAATATCCATCTGGCTCCCACTTTTCCATTTCAGCGAAGGGAGTTTTTGCAGGAAACACCTGGCAAAAGCAACCACGGTTGGCTAGGTTTTTCAATATGCTGGTTTTGATGCCAACATCCAGCACCGCCACTTTAAATGCAGCATCCGGGTCGCCAACGAAGTAAGGTTTTTTGGTGGTGACCACCGAGGCCAACTCGAGGCCATCCATGGATGGTACCTTCTTCAGTTCCGCCATTAGTTGGCCGGGCTGCAATTCAGAAGAGATGATCGCGTTCATGGCGCCCTTGTCTCGGATGTGCCTCACCAGCATCCGCGTGTCCACATCTGAAATGCCTACCATGTTGTGCTTTTCAAGGTATTGTTGCAAACTTTCCGTGGCGGTTTTGCGACTGAATTCTTGGGAGAACTCATTCACTACAAGGCCCTTGATTTTTGGCGCGTCAGACTCCTGCTCATCATCTTCGGTTCCATAGTTGCCGATGTGAGCCGTGGTGTTTACAACAATCTGCCCATAATAAGACGGGTCGGTGTAGATCTCCTGATAGCCCGTCATTCCAGTATTGAAGCATATTTCGCCTCCGGTGGTTCCAATTTTGCCAATGGCTTTTCCTTCCAGGAGCAGCCCGTCTTCGAGGAGTAAGTAGGCTTTCTTTGCGGTCATTTCAAGTGGTTGGTTTGACAAAAATAAAATCTACGGGGAGAATGAGCCGCCTGGGGCGGTTTAAAATTCTCACAACCGATTTTAAATGAGAATTGGGGCAATAAAAAAGGGATTGAAACAAATCTCAATCCCTTTTGGTGATTATTGGACAGCGACACTATTCTTCTTTCTTATCTTTTGACGCCTTCTTGGCCGCCTTCTTAGGCTTCTCCTCGGCTGTTTCCGTAGTTTCGGCTGCTGCCGCCTCCACAGTTCCTTCGTCCTTCTTGGACTTACGGCCCCTTCTGGTCTTCGTCTTCTTGGCTGCGCCTTCCTTCTTGTACACATCGTTGAAGTCAACCAGCTCCATCATGCACATCTCCGCGTTATCGCCCAGTCGACCCTCACCCATTTTGATGATGCGGGTATAACCACCAGCGCGCTCAGCTATCCGAGATGCAACTTCTCCAAACAAGGTAGTGACTGACTCCTTATTTTGAAGATATGAGAACACCGTTCTGCGCGAGTGCGTAGTATCGCTTTTCGCCTTGGTGATCAAGGGCTCAACGTACTTGCGCAGTGCTTTGGCTTTCGCAACCGTTGTGGTGATCCGCTTGTTTATGATCAGGCTGGACGCAAGGTTAGACAGCAACGCCTGGCGATGCCCAGCCTTGCGGCCCAGATGATTTACTTTCTTACCGTGTCTCATTAGTCTTCTTCCAGTTTATATTTACTCAGATCCATACCGAAGGTAAGGTTCTTCTCAGCCACCAATTGTTCCAATTCAGCCAGCGACTTCTTACCGAAGTTTCTGAACTTCATCATATCGGAAATTTCCAGTTGCACCAGGTCACCCAATGTTTTCACATCAGCGGCCTTCAAGCAGTTGTAAGCACGCACCGATAGATCCAGGTCGTGAAGTTGTGTCTTCAGCAATTTGCGCATGTGCAACATTTCTTCATCCACTTGTTCGATCTCACTATCCTTCCCGGTCTCCAGTTCGATTGACTTGTCGGAGAACAGGCGGAAATGCTGGATCAGGATGTGAGCCGCACCTTCCAACGCCTTCTCAGGGTGGATCGATCCATCGGTCTCAATATCAATCAACAGTTTCTCGTAGTCAGTCTTTTGTTCCACACGTGTGTTCTCTACGCTGTACTTTACGTTCTTCACAGGCGTAAAGATGGCATCGATCGGAATGAACCCAAATACTTGCTCGTTGGGTTTATTTTCCTCTGCAGGAAGGTATCCACGGCCTTTCTCTATCGTCAACTCCACCTCGATTTGCGAAGTCTCATCCAGGTTACAAATCACGTGTTCAGGATTGAGAATATCAAAAGCAGAAGTAAACTTGGCGATATCGCCAGCTTTGAATTGCTTTTGCTTCTTGATGGTTACGGTCACTTTGCTTTCAAAGCTATCAGCGATCTTCTTCAAACGAACCTGCTTCAGGTTCAGAATAATCTCAGCAACATCTTCAACTACTCCCTCGATTGTTGAGAACTCATGCAATACACCAGGGATCTTGATTCCTGTGATGGCATAGCCTTCCAAAGAGGAGAGTAAAATTCTTCTCAACGCATTACCGATCGTAACTCCGTAGCCCTTCTCAAGCGGTTTGAACGTGAACAGACCACGAAAGTCGTCTGATTTTTCCATCACCACCTTATCGGGCATTTGAAATGCTAATATTGACATATGCTGTTGTTTTAAATTATTGGGATTATTTCGAGTACAATTCAACGATCAACTGCTCGTTGATGTTCTCAGGAATGTCCTGACGGGGCGGCAAGTTGATCAACTTACCTACCATTTCATGGCCGTCCCACTCAAGCCAGCTGTACTTCTTAGCTGTTTGCATCGACAAGCTATTGGTGATTGCCTCGAGGTTTTTCGATTTTTCACGAACTTCCACCTTGTCGCCAGGGCGAAGCATCGCTGAAGGAATATTAACCACCTCGCCATTCACCAGGATGTGCTTGTGCACAACCAACTGACGCGCGGCCCTTCTGGTGGGTGCAATACCCAAACGGTATATGGTGTTGTCGAGACGAGCCTCCAGCATTTGAAGCAACACCTCACCGGTAACACCCTTCTTGCGAGAGGCCTTATCGAACGTGTTGGCAAACTGACGCTCCAGTACACCATAGATGTACTTTGCTTTTTGCTTTTCGGCCAACTGGATGGCGTATTCGGACTGTTTGCGTTTCTTTCCACGCCCGTGCTGACCTGGGCCGTAGTTTTTCTTTACAAGCGCCTTGCTATCACCCAGTACCGGCTCGTTAAACCTTCTGGAAATCTTTGCCTTAGGACCAATATATCTTGCCATGACTAGCTTTTGCTTCTGTGATTAAACTCTTCTTTTCTTAGGAGGACGGCAACCGTTGTGCGGCAGCGGGGTAACATCACGAATTAAAGTGATTTCGATGCCGGCTGCCTGGATGGTCCGGATCGCAGACTCGCGACCTGCTCCCGGGCCTTTCACAAACACCTCCACTTTGCGCAAGCCCAATTCAAAAGCCTTGCTTGCACACTCCTGCGCAGCTGTTTGTGCCGCATATGGGGTGTTCTTCTTAGAGCCTTTGAAGCCCATCTTGCCTGCAGAAGCCCATGAAATCACCTGCCCCGAGTTGTTGGTAATGGAGATGATGATGTTGTTGAACGTAGCCTGGATGTGGGCCTGACCCACAGCCTCTACGGTCACCACGCGCTTTTTGCTCTTATCTTTTTTCTTTTCTGCTTGTGTTGCCATCTGAAAAGTGATTCTCTATTGATTCAATTATCCTTTCGTTGCCTTCTTCTTATTGGCTACCGTCTTGCGTTTGCCCTTGCGGGTACGCGCGTTGTTTTTTGTAGCCTGGCCGCGTACGGGTAAACCCTTGCGATGACGAAGCCCCCGGTAGCACCCGATATCCATCAGGCGCTTGATGCTGAGTTGAACTTCAGACTTGAGCACACCTTCGATCTTGAATTGCTCCGCGATGATGGAGCGAATCTGGTTGGATTCGTCATCATTCCAGTCTTTTACTTTTTTGTTGACGTCTACGCCAGCCTGCGTCAAAATCTTTTGGGCAGACCTGCGACCAATACCGTAGATGTAGGTAAGACTGATCTCACCTCTCTTGTTATCGGGAATATCAACACCAGCGATACGTGCCATAATTATCCTTGTCTTTGTTTATACCTAGGGTTCTTCTTGTTGATTACATACAGCTTGCCTTTGCGTCTGATAATCTTGCAATCAGCGCTGCGTTTCTTGATGGATGCTCTTACCTTCATAATTTTAGTCTTTAGTCTTGAGTCGCCAGTCTTGAGCCCGCATTCCTTGTTAAGGACTCACGACTAAGGACTACGTACTATTTATATCTAAAAGTTATCCTTCCTTTCGTCAAATCATAAGGCGACATTTCCAGTCTCACCTTGTCACCAGGCAGGATCCGGATGTAGTGCATCCTCATCTTACCTGATATGTGTGCCAACACCTCGTGCCCGTTTTCCAACTGCACGCGAAACATTGCGTTTGACAACGCTTCGGTGATGGTACCATCTTGCTCTATCGACTTCTGCTTCGCCACTTATACGAATAGTTTTGTTCTATATACTCGTGTGTCGTCAATACTTCTGTTTTGTCCTCCAGTACGGCTACCGTGTGTTCAAAATGGGCTGATGGTTTCCGATCGGATGTTCTGATCGTCCAGCCATCTCTTTCCTGCACCACATTCCGCACACCCATGTTGATCATCGGCTCAATCGCGAAGACCATACCCGGTGCAATCTTGGGGCCCTTTCCACGCTTACCGTAGTTGGGTACCTCCGGATCTTCATGCAGGTTCTTACCCACTCCATGTCCAACCAACTCCCTCACCACACCGTATCCAAACTGTTCCACATGGTGCTGGATCGCGTACCCGATATCTCCAATCCGGTTTCCTACCTTCGCCTGCCCGATACCAAGCCACAACGATTCATAGGTTCTGTCCAGCAAGAGAAGCACCTCTTTGCTTGCACCTTCCAAAGGGTAGGTATAAGCTGAATCGGTATGCATTCCCTTATAAAACACACCGCAATCCACCGAGATGATGTCCGTCTCCTTCAATTCGTAATCACCGGGAAACCCATGCACCACCACTTCATTCACCGAAATGCAAAGTGCAGCCGGGAAGCCGTTGTGATTCTTGAACGAAGGCACACCTCCGTGATCACGGATGAATTCCTCGGCAATGGAATCAAGCTGTTTGGTCTTCACGCCAGGCCTCACTCGCCTGGCCACTTCACCATGGGCCTTTCCTAAAATCTGGGCCCCCTCTCTTAACAGCTGTATCTCCTCTACCGTCTTATAGTGGATCATCCAAGCCTAAGCCGCAGCAAACTGAGAACGTCCTTTTACCCTACCCGACTTCATCATACCCTCATAGTGCCTCATCAGCAGGTAACTTTCGATTTGCTGGAGGGTATCCAATACCACACCCACCAAAATCAAAAGCGATGTACCTCCGTAGAATTGGGCAAAATTCTGGGTAACGCCTGCACGCACCGCGAAGGCCGGCAGGATGGCCACAATCGCCAAAAAGATGGCGCCTGGCAGAGTAATCTTTGATAAAATACCGTCTATAAACTCAGCAGTTTGTTTACCCGGCTTAATGCCTGGCACAAACCCACCGTTTCTCTTCAAGTTATCTGCAATATCATTGCTGGGTACTGTGATCGCGGTATAGAAAAACGTGAACAACAAGATCAAAATACCGAACAACAAGTTGTATTGCCATGAGGTGAAATCAGCGAAGGTCGAACCTACATAGGCACCTAAATCGCTGTCTCTCCAAATTCCAGCCACCAGCGGAGGAATAAACATCAACGCCTGCGCGAAGATGATCGGCATTACACCCGCAGAGTTCAACTTTAATGGAATGAAGTCGCGTTTGCCGCCATAGAGTTTATTACCCACCACCTGCTTCGCATACTGAACAGGGATTCGCCTGGTGGCCTGGGTAAGTGCAATCACACCTACCACCACAAAGAACAAGGCCAGGATTTCGATGATGAACAACAGCGCACCGCTCATGCCCTTGCCGGTTGCCTCCTGGAAGATGGCTGCCGGAAAACGCGACACGATACCAATCATAATGAGCATGCTGATGCCATTTCCAATTCCCTTATCGGTGATGCGCTCGCCCAACCACATACAGAACATGGTACCTGCCACAAGGATCACGATGGATGACACCGTGAAGAACAACCCGGGGTTGATGATCGCCTCACTATTGATCGTTGTTCTCAAGTATCCGTAAGACTGAGCGGCTGTAATCAGAATCGTAAGTACTCGGGTGAATTGGTTGAGCTTCTTCCTGCCGCTTTCACCTTCCTTTTGCATTTTGGTGAAGTGGGGAACGGCTACCGTTAACAACTGCACCACGATGGATGCAGAGATATACGGCATGATGCCCAACGCAAAAATGGAAGCACGACTAAAGGAACCGCCCAGGAATGTATTCAGCAGGTCAAAAATGCCACCCTGATTACCAGCCAACAGGGTTGGCTCAATACCGGGCAACACGATGTAAGAACCCAAGCGGAAGATGATCAGGAAACCAATGGTATTCATGATCCTCACCCGGAGGTCCTCGATGGAAAAAATGTTCCTTATGGTCGTGAAGAACTTCTTCATCTTAAACTTTTGTCACAGTACCACCAGCGCTTTCGATTGCTTTTGCAGCCGTTGCTGAAAAAGCGTGCGCTTCCACATTTACTTTTGCATTCAATTCGCCACGGCCCAACACCTTCACTTTATCGTTTTTGCCAACAATGCCGTTGTCGATCAACATTTGGATGTTGATGGTTGAGGCGCTCGTTTTGGTGGCCAGGTCTTCCAGTGCATCCAGGTTCACGCTTTTGAAATACACTTTGTTGTTGTTCTTGAAACCAAACTTTGGCACACGCCTTTGGAGTGGCATCTGACCCCCTTCAAAACCAAATTTCTTGCTATAGCCTGAACGTGACTGCGCACCCTTGTGACCACGACCTGCAGTCGAGCCACCGGAACCCTGTCCGCGACCTAATCTCTTGTTCTTCTTAACAGAACCGCTTGCCGGTTTTAGTTCGTGCAGATTCATTTTATAATTCAGTTACGGTCACTAAATGACTTACTTTGTTAACCATGCCCTGGATAGCCGGAGTGTACTCCACTTCAACCGACTTATTCAGTTTGCCAAGTCCGAGTGACTTGACGGTAAGTTGTTGCGTCTCCGGACGCTTAATCATGCTCTTGGTCTGTGTGATCCTAACTTTTGCCATGATCTTATCCATTGAAAACTTTTGCCAACGAAATTCCCCGGTTGCGAGCGATGGTATACGCATCGCGCATGGAAGTCAATGCCTTGAAGGTTGCCTTCACCACGTTGTGTGGGTTTGAAGAACCTTTGGACTTCGCCAATACATTGTGCACACCAGCGCTTTCCAGCACCGCGCGCATCGCACCACCTGCAATTACACCTGTACCGGCAGACGCAGGCTTCAACAACACGAAACCACCTCCAAACTTGCCAATCGACTCGTGCGGTACAGTGCCTTTGATGATCGGCACCTTCACCAGGTGTTTCTTGGCGTCATCAATTCCTTTGGTGATCGCATCCGTTACTTCGTTGGCTTTGCCCAATCCGTAACCTACTACACCATTTCCATCACCTACCACCACAATGGCAGAGAAGCTGAATCTACGACCACCTTTTACCACCTTTGCTACGCGCTGAATGGCAACCACCTTTTCTTTCAGGTCGATTTCGCTTGCTTTTACTGTGCTGACGTTGCTTTGTGTCATGCTATCTTAAAATTTTAATCCACCTTCTCTGGCGCCTTCTGCCAAAGCCTTGATGTTTCCGTGATACAAAAATCCGTTGCGGTCGAACACGATGTTGCTCACACCTGCGGCCACTGCCTTCTCTGCAAGTTTCTTTCCCACCGACTTGGAGATATTGATGTTTACTCCACCTTTCTTGTCCAACTCCACTGAAGAGCTGGCCACAATGGTGTGACCTTTAGAGTCGTCAATCAACTGTGCATAAATGCAGCTGTTGCTTTTGAATACAGACAAACGAGGGCGCTCGGGGGTACCCCAAAGTTTCTTGCGCACTCCGTACTTGATTCGTGTTCTTCTATCTGACTTTACGCTTGCCATACGCTTAATTATTTAGCAGCTGCCTTACCAGCTTTTCTACGAACATACTCACCCGTGAAGCGAATGCCTTTGCCTTTGTAAGGCTCAACCTTGCGAAGCGACTTGATCTTGGCAGCTACCTGTCCGATCAACTGCTTGTCAATCCCTTCCAGGATTACCGTAGGGTTGGCACCTTTTTCAGTAATCGCCTGCACTTTGATTTCAGCAGGCACTGCCAGGAAGATGTTGTGTGAATAACCCACACTCAACTCCAACACATTGTTTTGGGCAGTGGCTTTGAAACCTACGCCTACCAGTTCGAGTTGCTCCTTGTACCCTTCGCTCACACCCTTCACCATGTTGGCGATCAATGCGCGGTACAAACCATGCATCGCCTTGTGACGCTTCTGCTCAGACGGGCGAACCACTGTTAACTTATCTGCATCCTGACCGATCTTGAAATCAGGATCAATCACCT
Source organism: Cyclobacteriaceae bacterium (assembly GCA_050250195.1). Classification (GTDB taxonomy): domain Bacteria; phylum Bacteroidota; class Bacteroidia; order Cytophagales; family Cyclobacteriaceae; genus ELB16-189. Next base: position 250,231 of record JBFWPC010000001.1, read on the forward strand.
GGTGCAATTCACCCTTGGGTCCTTTTACGGAAACTTTGTGCTCCCCTTCATTGAACGTGAAAGTGACACCTTTGGGAAGAGCTATTGGATTTCTGCCTATTCGTGACATTTTTCAAGCATTAATGAACGTAACACAATATTTCACCACCCACATTCAACGCGCGGGCTTCCTTGTCGGTAACCACACCCTTTGAGGTAGACACAATAGCCACGCCCAGGCCATTCAACACCTTTGGCAGGTCTGTGGCAGGCTTATACAGACGCAAACCAGGGCTACTCACCCGCTGCAATTGCGAAATGGCCGACTCCTTGGTCTCCGGATTGTATTTCAAAGCAATCTTGATCTTGCCTTGCTTGTTAGCGGTATCCTCAAACTTGTAGTTGAGGATGTAACCCTTGTCAAACAACACCTTGGTTATCTCCTTCTTGATGTTGGATGCAGGCACTTCGACCACACGGTGGCGCGCCTTAATGGCGTTTCTCAGCCGGGTTAAATAATCTGCTATTGGATCTGTTGTTTTCATTTTGCTTCTATAAAAATGCAAACCCGTTTTTTCAAACGGGCTGCAAAGATATCTAACAATTTTCGATATTCAAACTGTTATCTGGTTTCGTCCTTTCGGGCTTTTTGCCGTTTCAGGAGACCTAGATACTCAGCAGCTAATATGTCTTTTTCTGCCAGGGCTGGGCGCTTACCAGCTTGCCTTGGTCAATCCGGGGATTTTGCCCTCGGATGCCATTTGGCGGAACTGGTTACGGCAGATGCCGAACTTGCGCATGTAGCCACGTGGTCTTCCGGTGAGCTTGCAACGGTTGTGCAGGCGCACGCTGGAAGAGCTTCTGGGCAGCTTGTCGAGGCCTTCCCAGTCGCCAGCCTCTTTTAAGGCCTTCCGCTTCGCAGCAAAACGCTTTACCAGCGCTTCCTTCTTCCTGTCCCTAGCGATTACAGATAATTTTGCCATTAATCTGACTTAGTTTTTGTTTACAAAAGGCATCCCAAATGCTTTCAACAGCTCAAAGCTCTCCTCATCGGTGGTCGCGCTTGTCACGAAGGTGATGTCCATACCGTTGATCTTGGTTACTTTGTCGATTGAAATCTCAGGGAAAATGATTTGTTCCTTCACGCCCAACGTATAGTTGCCACGGCCATCAAAGCCCTTGTCGCCTACACCGCGGAAATCACGCACACGGGGCAATGCCACGTTCATCAGGCGATCCATGAATTCATACATGCGGTCGCCACGCAGCGTCACCTTCACACCTATGGGCATGTTCTCTCTCAACTTGAAGTTGGAGATCGCTTTCTTTGACTTGGTAGCCACGGCTTTTTGGCCGGTGATGGCGGTAACCTCTTCGATACCGATATCCACCAGCTTCTTGTCGGCTACGGCAGCCCCCACACCCTTGTTGATACAGATCTTCCGGATCCTGGGTACCTGCATGATCGACTTGTACTGAAACTTCTCCTTCAATGCAGGAGCAATTTCCTTTACGTACTTTTCTTTTAATCTAGGAGTTGCCATCACTTAATAAATTCTCCGGTTCTTTTTGAATAACGCTGCAGCTTGCCCTTGTCGTTGAGCTTGCGCCCGGTACGGGTGGGCTTGCCATCGGCTGGGTTCACCAACATCAGGTTGCTCACGTGAATGGCGGCTTCTGTTTTCTTGATGCCACCTTCGGGCTTGCCGGCTGAAGGTTTTTCGTGTTTGGTAACCATATTGATCCCTTCCACAATGGCCCTGTTCTTTTCGAAGAACACCTCCATTACCTTGCCTTCTTTTCCCTTATCGTTGCCTGCCAATACCTTCACCGTGTCGCCTTTGCGAATGTGAAGTTTGGGTTGCTTGTTAAATCTTCTTTCCATGGTTATAGCACTTCAGGAGCTAATGATACGATCTTCATGAACTGCTTCTCTCTCAACTCACGCGCCACAGGGCCAAAGATACGGGTGCCTCTGGGTTCGTTTTGAGCTGTTAATAATACTGCTGCGTTCTCTTCGAAGCGGATGTATGAACCATCCTTTCTTCTGATTTCTTTCTTGGTGCGGACCACTACCGCCTTGGAAACAGTTCCTTTTTTGATCTGGCTGGCAGGCAATGCCGACTTCACTGTTACCACGATGGTGTCGCCTACGGTTGCATATCTTCTTTTCGTTCCGCCAAGCACATGCATACAGAGCACTTCCTTTGCTCCGCTGTTGTCTGCTACGTTAAGTCTGGTTTCAGTCTGTATCATGATTACTTCGCTTTTTCAACTATTTCGATCAGTCTCCAACGCTTATTCTTGCTCAACGGACGGGTTTCCATGATGCGAACGGTATCTCCGATACCTGCCTCATTCTTCTCGTCATGCGCCATAAACTTGGTCGTCTTGGTCATGAACTTTCCATAAATCGGATGCTTCACCTTCCGGTTTACCGCGATGGTGATGGATTTGGTCATCTTATTGCTAACAACCACTCCGACTCTTTCTTTTCTTAGGTTCCTCTCCATTGAAATTACTTTTGAAGTTCTTTAGCCTTTTGCTCAGTCTTCAGGCGAGCAATGAGCCTGCGTGTTTCCTTAATCTTCATCGGATTCTCGATGGCAGAAACCTGGTGTGCGAACTTCAACTTGCGGAGCGCCTCTTCTTCACTGGCGATCTTCTCCTTCAGTTCCACATCGTTCAATGCCCTGATATCTGAGTTCTTCATAATTCTATTTATTCAACGTAGTCTCTACGTACGGTAAACTTGGTCTTCATGGGCAGTTTGCCCTCGGCCAAACGCAACGCTTCGCGCGCGGTGGCCATATTTACTCCACCCGCTTCAAACAGGATGGTACCCGGCTTCACAACGGCAACCCAATATTCGGGCGCACCCTTACCTTTACCCATCCTCACTTCCGCGGGCTTCTTGGTAATCGGCTTGTCAGGGAAAATGCGTATCCAAACCTGGCCTTCACGCTTCATGGCGCGGGTTACAGCTACACGGGCCGCCTCCAACTGACGTGCAGTGATCCACCCACCTTCCAACGCTTTCAACCCGAAAGATCCGAAAGAAATGGAATGACCGCGGGTGGCCATGCCTTTCACGCGGCCTTTATGCATTTTTCTAAACTTGGTACGCTTCGGTTGTAACATGATTGCTACTCTTTAAAAAAACTCAATTACTTCTTCCTTCTTCTGTCGCCACCACGATCACCACGCTCGCCTCTGTCTCCGCCTCGTGCCGGCCTCCTTCTGTCGGGAGCGCCTTTGCCCTCGCCTGGGGCGTTGCTAACCATGCCCACGTTAGGGGAAAGGTCACGTTTGCCGAAGATCTCTCCGCGGAATACCCACACTTTGATACCAATCTTACCATACACGGTCTGCGCTTCAGACACGGCATAGTCGATATCAGCGCGGAGTGTGTGCAATGGAATACGACCCTCCTTGTATTGTTCGGTACGTGCCATATCGGCACCAGCCAAACGACCAGATACCTTCACTTTGATGCCTTCAGCACCCACACGCATGGCAGAGGCAATCGCTTGCTTCATCGCCCTGCGGTAAGAAATCCTCGCTTCCAATTGCTGAGCGATTGACTCGCCTACCAGTTTGGCATCCAACTCGGGACGCTTTATTTCGAAGATGTTGATCTGAACATCCTTGTTCGTCAACTTCTTTAACTCTTCCTTGATCTTATCAACCTCAGTGCCGCCTTTTCCAATCACCACACCGGGACGGGCTGTGTGAATGGTGAGGGTGATGCGCTTCAACGTGCGTTCGATCACCACCTTGGAAATGCCACCTTTCGGGATACGTGCATCCACGTATTTACGGATCTTCTGGTCTTCCACCAGTTTCTCAGAGAAAGTGTTGCCGCCAAACCAGCTGGAATCCCAGCCGCGCACGATACCCAATCTCAATCCAACAGGATTAACTTTTTGTCCCATTATTCCTTTGTTTCTTTTTCGGTTGATTCTGCAACAGCGGCTTCAGCCATTCTGTCTACCACCAGTGTTACGTGGTTTGATCTTTTTCTAATCCGGTGAGCACGGCCCTGTGGGGCGGGTCTCAATCTTTTCAGGATGCGGCCACCCCCTACGAATACCTCCTTCACAAAAAGGTTGGCCTTATCCATGTCAATATCCGGGTGCTTCTCTTTCCAGTTGGCCATCGCTGAGGTCAACAGCTTCTCCATCTTCGCTGCGGGATGCTTCGACTCAAATTTCAGCACGGTCAAGGCCTTGAACGCATCGAGGCCACGGATCATGTCTGCCACCAGCCTCATCTTACGAGGCGATGTAGGCACATCGTGAAGATAGGCTACACCAGGGCCAGTCTTGGCTGCCTCCTTAATGGCATCGCGCTTCTCGCGCTTCAGCACAGATCTTTTTGTTTTCTTCTCCACAGCCACAGGCGCAGTCTCCTTCTTAGGAGCTGTTTTTTTGGCCGCCTTCTTCACTGCCTTTTTTGCAGCCTTCTTGGCAGCTTTTTTCGGAGCCTTCTTTGCCGCTGTCTTCTTTGGTTTCTTCTCAGCCATTACAAAATGCTATTAAGCAGGTGCATTATCTTTTCTGTTTCCAGAGTGACCTTTGAACGTGCGGGTTGGTGCAAATTCGCCCAGTTTGTGCCCCACCATGTTCTCGGTCACATAAACCGGGATAAACTTATTCCCGTTGTGAACGGCAAACGTGTGCCCGATCATTTCCGGAGTGATGGTCGATCTGCGTGACCAGGTTTTGATCACCGACTTCTTACCCGACTGTTCCATCGCCTGCACTTTCTTGCCGAGGCGGGCGTCTAAGTACGGACCTTTCTTTATTGACCTTCCCATTATTTCTTCCTTCTAGAGATGATTAGACGATCTGAATACTTCTTAGGGTGTCTTGTTTTCTTACCCTTTGCCACGAGACCCTTGCGTGAACGAGGGTGACCTCCAGAGGCCCTGCCTTCACCACCACCCATCGGGTGATCAACGGGGTTCATTGCCACACCACGGGTGCGGGGACGTACGCCTCTCCAACGGCTGCGGCCCGCCTTACCTACGCTTTCGTTCATGTGGTCGGCATTCGATACTGTACCCACCGTGGCCAGGCAGCGTACCAATACGTTGCGCATCTCACCGGAAGGCATCTTTAACGTGGCGTATTCACCCTCGCGAGCCAGCAGCTGAACGAATGAACCTGCGCTGCGCGCGATCGCTGCACCTTTGCCGGGCTTCAATTCCACATTGTGCACGATGGTTCCCAACGGAATCTTTGCCAGAGGCAGTGCATTTCCCACTTCGGGAGCCACGTTCTCACCAGATACGACTGTCTGCCCCACCTTCAATCCCTGAGGAGCCACGATGTAGCTCTTCGCACCGTCAGCATAATATAACTTCGCCACACGTGCTGTGCGGGTAGGATCGTATTCGATAGACTTCACCGTAGCGGGCACATCAAACTTGTCGCGCTTGAAGTCGATCAAACGAAGCTTCTGCTTGTGACCGCCTCCGATGTAGCGCATGGTCATGCGGCCCACGTTGTTACGACCACCTGATTTTTTCAGTGGTGTAACCAACGACTTCTCCGGACGAGACTCTGTAATATCATCGAAACCGGGAGAGAGCCTGTGTCTCGTGCCTGGTGTTACCGGTTTTAGTTTCTTCAACGCCATCGCTGGTCTCTAAATTAAACGTTGCTGTAAAAATCAATTACTTCTCCTTCAGCCACCGTAACGATAGCCTTCTTATAGTTGGGCTTGCGACCGGCCAGCACACCCGCCTGGGTATACCGAACTTTTGCTTTGCCCATCACATTCATGGTATTCACGCTTTTTACGTTCACACCATACATTTTTTCAACTGCGTTTTTGATTTCAATTTTATTGGCGCTTGCGTCAACAATGAAACCGTATTTGCCCTTCTCGTTGAGGGCAGACACTTTCTCAGTAACCAGGGGTCTTTTTAAGATGCTCATGTGATTACTGCTTGTTTAAAAGGTTGTCGATCTTGGAAATAGAACCTTCCGAAAGGATCAGCATCTCTGCGTTCATCACATCGTAGGTAGTGATTTGATCGGCAGTGACCACTTTGGCCTTGCGAAGGTTGCGACCTGAAAGCACCACATTCTTGTTCAGCTCAGAAAGCACCAACAACGTCTTCTTGTCGTTGAGCGACAGGGAAGTGAGAAGTTGGATGTACTGCTTGGTCTTAGGAGCCTCAAATGATAAATCTTCGATAATCGAGATGTGGTTGTCTTTGGCCTTATAGCTAAGGGCTGACTTGCGGGCCAGGTCTTTCACTTTCTTATTCAACTTGAAGGAGTAGTCGCGGGGCTGGGGACCGAATACTCGTCCACCACCTTTGAACTGAGGGTTCTTGATATTACCTGCACGTGCACCACCCGTACCTTTTTGCTTCTTGATCTTCTTGGAAGAACCAGAGATCTCGTTACGTTGCTTCGACTTTGAAGTACCTTGACGCTGGTTGGCCAGGTAGCTCTTCACATCCAGGTAGATGGCGTGGTCGTTAGGCTCAATGCCAAACACATCTGCAGACAGTTTTACCTTCCTGCCAGTCTCCTTACCACTATTATTATATACTGCTATGTCCATTACTTCTCGAGAATTACAGTTGAATTCTTAGCACCAGGTACATTGCCGCTTACCATGATCAGGTTTTGCTCAGGCAGAATCTTCACCACACGCAGGTTGATCATCTTCACGCGTTCGTTACCCATCTGACCAGGCAGGCGCTTGCCGCGCACCACGCGAGAAGCAAAAGAGGCGTTACCCATAGAACCAGGAGCCCGAAGACGGTTATGCTGACCGTGGGTTTGACCACCCACCCCACTAAAACCATGGCGCTTCACTACACCCTGGAAACCACGACCCTTTGAAGTGCCAACGGCATCCAACCAGTCCCCTTCGTTGAACACATCCTGCACCCGGATTTCTTTGCCCAGTTCCACCATGCCATCAAACTCAGCGCGGAAATCACGGAACTCTACCACCGCACGTTTGGGCGTGGTGCTAGCTCTCTTGAAGTGACCCTGCATCGCTTTGGGAGTATGCTTCTCTTTCTTTTCGCCAAAGGAGAGTTGCACCGCCCTGTAACCATCTGTGTCGCGGTTCTTAACGTGTGTCACTACACACGGGCCGGCCTCAATCACCGTCACCGCGATGTTCTGGCCATCCTGACCAAAGATGCTGGTCATTCCGATCTTTCTTCCAATAATTCCAGGCATGGTAAAAACCTATTTTGCTTGTTTCTGATCCGTTTTGCGGGTTTTGCCACGCAAAAAGGACTGCAAAGATAGGAAGGAAAGGCTAGTTACCAAATGAGGGTTTCAAAATTTTGAATGGAGCTAATCTGGGTCGTTTTTTTACCCCCGGTGACCTAATTTCAAGCGCGCTTTGAGGTCACCCATGAACGAAAAACCCACCGGCAAATCAGCACCCTTTTCTTTAGAAACACGGTGGCCTCTTCACATTGTGCTTCTTATCTTTTTGCTGCTCCTGTTGCTGGTCGTTAACCTGGCGATGGGAAGTGCGCCAGTCCCCCTTGGCATCATCGCCAAATCCATGCTGGGCTTGGAGGTTGGCAACCCGGTCTATGATCAAATTGTCTGGCAGTTCCGGCTACCCAAAGCACTCACATGCATCCTCGCAGGTGGGTGCCTGGCCACGGGCGGCTTGTTAATGCAGACCTTGTTCCGAAATCCGCTCGCAGGGCCGGACGTATTGGGGCTCAGTGCCGGTGCCGGGCTTATGGTTGCCATTGTGCTTCTGGTTGGTGCCACGAGTGGCGTAATTTTGCCGCTCCAAAATGGATGGTCGGTAGCCATGGCCGCAACAGCGGGCAGCGCTCTGGTGTTTCTTGCCGTGATGGCTGTAGCAAACCGGCTTCGGGATAACACCTCCCTGTTAATCGTGGGCCTTATGATCGGTGCTGCCGCTTCATCAATCGTGAGCGTATTGCAATTCATGAGCAACGCCGACGAGCTCCAGGTTTTTATGATCTGGACGATGGGAAACGTGGGCAGCACGAATTGGAATGAACTGCTCGTGCTCGCCATAGTGCTGATTTCAGGTGTGCTGCTCTCATTATTATTTGTGAAATCAATTAATGCCTGGCAGTTGGGTGATAGTTATGCGAAGAGCCTCGGTGTAAACTTGAAACGATCGCGGTTGGTCGTGCTGCTGGCCACGAGCTTGATGACTGGTGGTGTAACCGCCTTTTGCGGACCGATTGCCTTTGTTGGGCTGGCCGTGCCTCACCTTGTGCGTTTGCTGCTCCCTGCTTCTGACCATCGCATCATGATTCCCATGGTGTTGCTGGGCGGGGGCTGCCTGTTATTATTATGTGATACGGTTGCGCAGCTTCCTGGTGCCAGCCAGGTGCTTCCCCTCAATGCGATTACGTCATTGGTGGGCGCCCCCGTGGTGATCTGGATTGTGGTTCGAAGCCGCAGGTTTAACATATGAACCAACCAGTCGCCATATCCACACACGAGCTCACGGTTGGTTATCAACACAAAGCAGGTGACCATGTGTTACTGAAAAAGCTCAACCTTGAACTGGGAGTTGGTGAACTGGTTTCCTTCATGGGACCGAATGGGATAGGCAAGAGCACGTTGATCAGAACACTCGCGCAAATCCGTCCTCCGCTGGGCGGGGTGATTCGAAATCAAACTCGGCAAAAAGGCGCCCTGGTGTTAACCGACCGGGTGCAATCGCAGGCCATGAAGGTTCATGAGTTGGTGTCATATGGCCGCTACCCTTACCTATCCTGGACGCTTCGCATGAACAGCAATGACATGGCGAAAGTGCAGGCTGCCATGGAACGATTGCGTATCATCCATCTGGCCGAACAGAGGATTGCAGAGCTGAGTGATGGCCAAATGCAAATGGTGATGATTGCGCGTGCACTGGCGCAAGACACCACCCTACTGCTGCTTGATGAGCCCACCGCTCACCTGGATTTGAACAACCGGGTGGAAGTGATGAGCCTCTTGCGCGAAATCGCTCGTGAAGAGAACAAGGCGATTCTGGTTGCCACGCACGAACTGGACCTGGCCCTTCAAACTTCCGACTTGATTTGGCTAGCTACCAACGACAAGTCAATAAAAACCGGCCTCCCTGAAGACCTGGTATTGGATGGTTCTTTTGATGAAGTTTTTAAGTTTAAAGGCTTCGATTTAAAAACCGGAAAGGTCGTACATCAGCCGTTCCGAAAGTCGGCCATTCGGCTGGGAGGAGATGGGCCGGTCTATTTGTGGACAAAGAATGCATTGGAGCGCACCGGGTTCACGGTTGGTGACGTGGGAGAACTATCGATTACGATTCAAGAAGGACCACCCCTGGCGTGGAAACTTTCAAAACAAAATTCAGTTCGGCAAGCTAGCTCAATCGGTGAGCTCATCAGGCTCATCGAAAAGGGGGATTAATATTTCATTTCCTCGTCCCCTTCTTGATAGTCGAGGTAGTAGATCACCATGTTGCACATCTCATCAGTAGAATTCCAGCCATAGCCAATGTCGCGAGCTGGGGAAAACGGGTTGGCGGGATTTTCCGAGGAATTGTCGTATTGCGCTTCGACAAGGATGCGAGAGCCGGCTGGAATCTTAAGCAGGCTTTTGAACTGATAGGTGGTTTGCCAGTTAAAATCCCAATGGTCAATTTTGATCAGTGGAATTTCTTCACCCGATGGGGTGATTGCCACAGACTTAAACTTCTTGCCCAAAAAATGCATGTGTGGCAAAACGGAGATCAGGGAAATATCTCGATTGATCTGGTAGTCGATTCGGAACGTGGGCACACTCTCGGCCGGAATAAAAAAGGGCTGGTTGATGATGTCGTTCTCCCGGAGTGTGAGCGTATGCACCTCCCGTTTCACTTCACCTTCCGCAAAGTATAAGTTAATCACCGATTTGTCTTTCTGTATCTTGGACGAAGGTGAATAGTGAATGTTCAGCACCAGGTCGGTGTTCTTGTGAATGAGCTTACCTGTACCTGGCGGGAAGAATATCTTGTTGTTGCCGGGCACCCAACCGTAGAGAAACTCGTCAACCAATGGAATGGTTTGAAATTGTTTCAACCGGGGGTCCAACTCAGACATGCCGTCAATGCCCCTGATGCGTTGGGTGGTGTCAGCCATGATGCGGCTGTGATGTACCTGTCTGCGGTTTCCCGGAATAAATTCTACGGCAGAAACATATGTGTCCTGGGAGAGGTTGGTTGGCATCACAAAAAATCGAAACTCCTCAATGGCTTTGTCAGGAATAGTGAAGCTGCTTGACATCGCCAGGCTCAGATCGGGTTTGGTAGATCCTTCCACAAACAGGATCGATTCCACCGGTTCCTTTTTCCTCTTTCCCTTCGGCATTCCTGCTTTCACCCATTGTTGAATCAACTCAATCTCGTCAGCGGAAAGTATCTTTTCATTGCGAAAAGTCTGAAAGGATGGGTCGGCCTGCCAGGGAGGCATGTACTTTGTCTTCGTTACGTGCGCGATAAAACTTCCTTTGTCGCTCACATCCTCGTAAGTGATCAGGCTGAAGGGCCCGATGCCACCCTCATGGTGACATGTAACACAATTCTTCCGGATAATCGGCTCGATATTTCCATAGTATGTCGGATGTTGACTCCGCAACACACCGCTCCACAACAGGAACATGGCAACCAGGAATGGCCTCATATCAATGGTGCTCCATGTGCTCGGAGTGGTTGGGCATCTGGATGAAACATCCAATGGCTTCGGTTTCTTTGATTGCTGGTTCCTCACCCTTTAATGACGATTCAATGGCATCAATCAAATATTGTTCCGTGATGTTTCTTCGATACTTGCCCAACTCGTAAAACCAATTGTCAATGGCGCCATGGTAAACCAAGTCTGAATCCTTAAAAAGAAAAACCTCTGGCGTCACCTTCGCACCCAGGTAACCCGCCAGTTCCATCTTTTCATCCCGTAAATAGGTGATGGTCGACTTGTACTCTTTCTTAAACGCCTTCATATCCTGTGTCGAGAACTGCATGGGAACAACTCCAAAAAAGGTTGCCGAAGCGTTGTACTTTCTTTTTAACTCGGCAATGCGACTCATATACTTCTGACTGATCGGACAATCCGTTCCCAGGAAGATGACCACCGTCAAATCTTTCTTCGAAACAAGGTAGGCAGGCTTGTCTTTCAGATTGCTCAATTGAATACCCTGCAACCTTTCGAAGTGCTGGGCATTGCACACAAATGCCAACAGCGATAGAAATAGCCCCGCAAATGATCTCATCCTCACAAATTTCGGGATTCCAGACCCCGAAGTCAAACTAAGCCCTTACTTCTACCCTGTTAACCCCGAGGCCAGGTTTCTCGGAGCAATACATCATTCCATCTTTGAGGATGAAGCCGCCCGTCACCTGATCGCTACCCAAATCGAGGCTGCCGTCCAGGTCAATGTATTTGGTTTGCTTGCACGCAAAAGCCGTGTGCAGGGCCGCGGTAATGCTCACGATGCTTTCATCGTTGCAGCCCCAAAACAACCCAAGGCCTTCGTGCTGGGCAATGTCCGCAATTTTCAACCCCTGGCTCACGCCACCGCACTTCATCAGTTTGATATTGAAGATGCCTGCGGCCCGGGGTGGCTTGATCAGTTCTATGGCATCCTTGGGTGAAATCAAAGATTCGTCTGCCGCGATTACCGAACGCACCTCTTCAGGTAGCGATTTCATCTCGGCTACCGCTTTGGCCGGCAGCGGCTGCTCAATCAATTCGATGTCAAGGTCCTTGGTCCTTTTGTAGAATGCCATGGTCTTGCTCACATCATAGCCCTGGTTGGCGTCAATGCGAATCACGAATTTCTTTCCAAATTTTTCACGAAGCTTCACCATCCTCTCAATATCTTCTTCCAAGTCCTTGCCAAGTTTCACCTTCAGGATCTTGAATCCTGCCTTTCCAAACTCCTCCGCTTCCCGCAGCGTTTCATCAACCCCTTTGATGCCGATGGTGTTGGAAGTGGGCATAGACTTTATCTTTTGCCCGAGGTATTTCACCAAGGGCACGCCCAGGTGTTTGGTAAACGTGTCGTACAGTGCGATATCGAGAGCAGCCCTGGCCGAAGGATTCCCGGGAAAACGCTCCCACACCTCGTAAGTGAGCTGGTGAAGCTCGCGAATATCCCGACCGATCAAGAACTGAATGTTTTTCTCCTGCAGGGCGTCCAGGCATTGAGACAGGTTTTCACCAACGACATATTCGCTCGGGTTCCCTGAGCCAATGCCCTTGGTGCCGTTCTCCAATGTGATCTCCACAAACGCATTGCGTACCACGTCAACCGTTTTGAAAGCAATGGTGTAAGGCTTGGTGTTGCCCAGATCTGCACTCCAAACTTCAATGTGTTTGATTTTCATGACGAATTATTTTTTCTAAATAGGTGCGATCGACTTCTCAATCATTTCTTTGAAAATCGGAATCAGGCGATCCACGCCATCTTCTAATGGTAAAATGGCGGGGATTCCCAGTTCCTTTTCATATTGTGCAGCATAGGCTCGTGCATCCGCCTCGCTCATCTTTGCCGTGTTGACGGTCAGGGCGAGCGTGGGCGCACCATAGGTTTTGATCAGAGCGATTTCGTCTTTGGGATCAGGAAGATAGGCTGGGTAAAACTCCATGTCCTTGTATTGCTTGCGGGCCGGGTTGTGTTGCAGCACCACGCCATTGGCCGCTGCGGACACAATCCATTCTGCGCCTGCTGGTCCGCTCGGGTTTCGCAACGATGATTGTCCTTCGATGAAAATGATATCGGGTTTGGCTTCATCCCAGCATTGCACAATGGCATGCTCCATTTCGCCTGAGATGAAATCATTCAAAGTAGAGTCAAAGATAAATCCATACTTCGCGCCCTGCATCCATCCCGTCTGCCCGGTGTAGATCATCTCCGCTCGAAAGCCTGCCGCTTTCATCGCCTCGGTGAGGAATCGGGTTGTCGTACGTTTGCCCAAGGCGCAGTCAGTTCCAAGCACCGCAATCTTAGGGCAGTGAACGCTCGTAATCTTTCCCGACCAGAAATGCAGGTCTTTAAATTTCTTGGGCTTGCGCACATCGATGATCTCCAGCCCCTTTTGTTGCGCCAGAAACGCCAGTTCCGGATGATCAGAAATGTAGTCGTGCAACCCGTTCACGAGCCCCATGCCATTCTCCAACGCTTCCGTGAGCATGCCCCTAAGCGAATGGGGTATTACGCCCCCCTTGGTTGCCACTCCGATAATGCAATAGTCTGCCTTTTTGTTTGACTCTTTTGTAAACGATGCGATCGATTCGTACACAGGGATGTTCCGCTTCCTCCCGTCCATCACCTCACCGGCATCCTTGCCTGCGTGTTTGTGGTCGATGATTCCAAGTATATCAAACCGTTCTGTGCCTCGGATCAAACCATGAGCTGTTTTGCCGCTGTTTGTATCGAGATAACCGGCTGTGATCACTATTGCGCTGCGTTTTTCCATAGGCACGTTCAAATTTTTAGAGCCGAAAAATCGTTAATAAAAAGCTATTTCAAAGACCACCAAACAATAATTTTGAATTGACCCTCCGACAGCAGGAACAATGGCTGGCTTTTTGCCCTGGCTACGTCAGCAATATTGAATTTCGAAACCTTAATTTTGCATCATGATGAAAAAGTTAAGCATGCTCGTTTTAATGGCTTTGGCAGCGATCGTTGGTAGCCGGGCCCAATCCATTGTGGGCACCTGGCAGCTTACCGACACGAAAAATTGTGTCGAGAAAATGATGAAAGAAAGCGACACCGAAAAGGAGCTGAAGTCTGGGTTTGGCTCATCCAGCCACCGTGTGGCAAGGGTGATCGCCTTCAACCAAAAAGGGATGGCCGAGGAAAGCATCAAGTCGGCAGGCAAGAAGAAAGGCGAGGAAAAAATCGTTTCCAAATATCAAATCAAGGATGGAGAGCTGCACCTGATGGACAAGAAATCGGGCATTGTGAAAGAACGCTTTGTGATTGAAGAGTTTGAAGGCAGTACCCTTAGGGTCCACCGGGCAGAACGCGACTGCGAAGTGATGACATTCACCAAGATCAAATGATTGCTGAGCCAGGCACCAAGAAAGATATTCGAAAACTGAAACTTGATGAGCTGCAAGATTTTTTTGTAGCCCAGGGTGAAAAGCCTTTCAGGGCCAAGCAGGTGTATGAGTGGCTCTGGAAGAAATCTTGCAAGGATTTTGATGAGATGACCAATCTATCGCTGCCCGTGAGGGAACTGCTGAAGGGGCATTTCACCATCAACCACATTCGGGTTGATCAAATGCAGCGGAGTGAGGATGGTACGATTAAGAATGCAGTAACACTGCACGATGGACTGGTGGTGGAATCCGTGCTCATCCCGACCGAAAAAAGAATTACCGCGTGTGTATCCTCGCAAGTGGGTTGCAGCCTCGATTGCAAGTTCTGCGCCACTGCACGATTGAAGCGCATGCGCAACCTGGATGCAGACGAAATCTATGACCAGGTAGTTGCCATCCAGCAGCAAGCTGAACTCTTTTTTGGCAGGCCACTTACCAACATTGTATTCATGGGCATGGGTGAGCCCTTGTTGAACTATAACAACGTGATCACGGCCATTGATAAGATCACGTCAACGCGGGGTCTTAACATGGCCGCGAAGCGGCTTACGGTGTCAACGGTGGGGGTCGCCAAAATGATCAAAAAAATGGCCGATGATGGTGTGAAATTTAACCTGGCCATTTCGCTGCACGCAGCGCTCAACAGCACGCGTTCGGCCATTATGCCGATCAACGATACCAACCCGTTGGAAGAGCTGGCTGAGGCGGTGAAGTACTGGTACCAAAAACGAAAGAAGAAAGTTACCTACGAATACGTAGTTTGGAAAGGGGTGAACGATGACATGGAGCACGCCCAGGCCCTGCTTAAGTTCTGTAAGCACGTGCCTTGTAAGGTGAACCTGATTGAATACAATCCCATCGGTGATGAGCGCTTTCAGCAGGCTGGCGAGGATAAGCTGCGGATGTATCAGCAGCTGCTGGAAAGTCACGGGGTCACCACCCGCATCCGGAAGAGTCGCGGAAAGGATATCGATGCAGCCTGCGGCCAGCTCGCCAATAAGAATTAGGCATTTACCGGCCTAAGCAACTACTTATACCTTTTGCTTCGTTGTATATTTGACTCGCCTGGTTTGTCATTAAGAATCTGGCTTGAACGAGACCCATGAGGTGGACCCTTCCTGCTCTGTTTTTTCTTTGTGCTTGCCAGGCGGTTGCCCAGGTTCCGTTGCAAATCAAGGGTGTCACGGTCGATTCACTTGGTGATCCATTGTCCTATGTGAACATCATCAATCAAAGAACCCGGGCCGGCACCAGCACCGACTTGCGCGGACAGTTTTCATTTTTCTGCCATCCGGGTGATACCATTTTATTTTCCAGGGTGGGTTATCGACCGTATGAGTTTGTAGCCGAAGAAGATGAACGGAACCTGCTGGTGATGTTGTTTGAACAACCGCACGTGCTTAGCCCCGTGGTGATTAGCGGAACATTCAAGCCGCAAGGTGCCGACAAATGGCAGGAGGCGGTGCCAAATATTTCTCCTTTTAGGAACGTACAACCCGAGCCTGGCGAAAAGATGCTTCCCACGTTCGGCCCGGGCGCAGTGCTCAATGGGCCAATCAGTCGGTTTTCAAAATCAGAAAAGGAACGGAAGAAAGCCCGCGAAGTGGATGAGTACAACCGGCAGTCACTCACCTTTCGCAAGGTCATTCAATCCGATGAAACCAAGTCTTACCTCATGAACCTGTTCGAACTGTCTGAAGAAGATTATTTCCAGCGCATCGAGCTTTTCAACAAAGAGTATCCGGAGGCCTATCGGTTGGAGACGGAAAAAGAAATATTGGACCTATTGGTGGCTTTTTTCGCCTCAAGAAAGTCCGATTAGGCCAAGTTTATCACCGTATTGACAAACTGGTTGCAATTCATCTGGATTCATGCAACCTTTGATATGAATGAACGTTCATTCATCGTATGACAGAAAACAGCAAAGAAACAATTGTCGAGGCCGCTTTGAATCTATTTGCAACCCGTGGTTATGACAGCACCCCCATCAGCCTGATCGCAAAAACCGCCCAGGTTTCGCAGGGTCTGATGTATAACTTCTTCCCAAGCAAGGAGGCCCTTTTGGGCGAACTGATGAATCGGGGATTCGAGGACATCAAACGGTCGATGAAGAGTTATCTGGATGTAGCCGAACCGAGGGAAGCCATCCGCGTGCACGTAGAAACCACGATCGCAATCATCAAGCGCCACAGTCGATTTTGGCGCCTGTTACATGCCATCCGTCTGCAGGGCAAGGTCGTGGAAACGGCCCAACCCCTCTTTCAAGAAATCGTGACCAACGTGACGCATACATTTTCCAGTGTCTTCTCAGTGCTTGGATACCCGAATCCACAACTCGAAGCGATGTTGTTCCTGGCACAAATTGATGGTTTGGTCATCCTGTTTCTGCAAGACGAACAAAACGTTCCTATCGACCAACTTGGTCAGCAACTCATTCAACGCTACATCTCATGAAAACACAACCAGCATGGCTCAACAAAGATCTCTTTCCATTTGAATCAAAGTGGGCCGAAATAGACGGTGATCAAATGCACTATGTTGACGAGGGAAGCGGGCCGGTGGTTTTGTTTGTACACGGCACGCCCGAATGGAGTTTCGGCTACCGCGATTGTATCAAAATCCTCAAGCAACACTTTCGCTGCATCGCGCCCGACTATCTCGGATTTGGCCTATCCGACAAACCGGTTGATGGCGACTACTCCTGCCAGGCGCACGCCAACAGGCTGGAGAAGTTCATCAGCCAGTTAGCATTGAGAGACATCTTGTTGGTGGTGAACGACTTTGGCGGGGGCATCGGGTTGAGTTACGCGATCAGTCACCCGCACAACGTCTCGGGCATCATGTTATTCAATAGCTGGATGTGGTCGCTCAAAAACGATTCACATTATGCCACGCCAGCACGAGTAATGCAAAGTTGGGTGGGCCGGTTTTTCTACCTGCGATTGAACTTTCCGGTGAACGTGATCATGCCTTCTGCCTTTGGCGATCGCAAGAAACTGACCAGGGAAGTGCACCGCCATTACAAAATGAGTTCTTCAACCAGGGAAGAAAGGATCGCGTTGTACGCACTTACCTACGAACTGCTTTCCGCAAGCGATTGGTGGCAATCGCTTTGGGAAAAGCGAAACCTCCTCACAAGCAAGCCGACAACCATTCTGTGGGGGCTCAAAGATAAATTCGTTCCGCCTTACGAACTTGAAAAATGGAAAACCGGATTTCCAGAGGCCCATGTCGTTGAGTTTCCTGATGCCGGTCATTTTGTGCAGGAGGAAAAACCAGTTGAGCTGGCCGAAGAATTAGCAAAGCTTTTGCAAAGGGTTACTTCTTACTCGCGTTGAAAAGTTTTTCCTTTTCATCGCTGCTCAAACTCTCGTAGCCTTTTTCGGAAATCTTGTCGAGGATGGCGTCAATTTCTTCCTGCGAAGTTTTTGATCCGCGTGCACCGGCCTTCGCCTTAGGCTCCGATTTGCGATAGGTAACTTTCACCTTGGGGCTGGGTTTAAATAACGACTGGAACCATTCGAGAGTTGCCGTGATCCAACTGCCCCAATTGACACCCACTTGTAGTTGCTTGATGTAAATAAAGCCAATAAGGGCGCCACCGAGGTGGGCAATGTTGCCTCCCGCGTTGGCACCCACCGATCCTAAAAATGACAACACGATATAAAAAGCCGCTATGTACTTAATTCTGACCGGCCCCAGGAATAGCAGAAAAAACGTGTAGTTGGGAATCAACACTGCAGTAGCAGTAACCACTGCATAAACGGCCGCAGATGCGCCAACCATGCCGTGGAAACCAGACCTCTCCATAAAAAACGGAATGGTGTTGTAGACCAAAAGGTAGGCAACCCCGCCCGCAAGGCCTCCGAGCAAATACAACGCGACCAGCTTATCACTACCCAGGTATTCAACAAACAACCTTCCAAACCAATAGAAGATCAGCATGTTGAAAAGAATGTGAAACAAATCGCTAAGGCTGTGCGCAAATGCATAGGTGACGATCGTCCAGGGCCGTTTGATGAAATCAACGAAAAGTGGGGGAATGGTAAACTGATTGCCGATGGCTGTAGACACCCATTCGAAACCGCCAATCATGGAAACAACGTAAATCACTCCCATGATCAAAAAGATCGTGACATTGATCACGATCAACTGAACGTGCGCATTGTTGGGTCGTTGAAATACGTTCTTAAACTCTTCGAACATCGATCCTAATGATCCACAAAGTTAATACCTGCCTCCAGTTCCCTGGCTTTTCCAAACCTGAATTATGATAACCGCCACCAGGGCTCCTCCAAAATGCGCAAGGTGTGCCACAGATCCGCTGCGATCCATCACGAAGGTCAGAAAACCAATCAGGAAAACCATGTACTTGGCCTTGATGGGAATGGGTGGAAACAGCAGCATGATTTCCATGTTTGGAAAGAGCAGTCCGAAAGCCATTAGCACGCCATAAAGGGCACCCGATGCCCCGAGCATCATGCCGCCTGATCCGGGCATTATAAAGTAGTGGACACCCGCATAAATAACCGCGGCACCAATGCCGGTGGCCAGGTAAAAGAACAAGAATTTCTTGTCGCCCCAATACGATTCGAGAATGGGTGCAAAGGAGGCGAGCGCGAACATGTTGAAAAATATATGACCGATCCCCCCGTGGGCGAACATGTAGGTAAAAAACTGGTAGGGCGCAAAATACCCCGAACCGATGGGGAACAAGGAAACAAACTGGGTGATCCCCGCGATTTGCTGCAGCAGGAAAACCACCACGTTGATGATGATCAGGTTCCGTACTACGGGAGTTAATCTGAACATTAAGATGTCGTTAAATGAGCAAGTTATTGATTAAAGCAGTCTTCGATTTTAGACGAGCCAAAAATAAAAAAGGTTGGCCTTCCATCGGGTGTAAAATTTGGACTGTTGCATGCAAAGAGGCCTTCCACCATCGCATCCATCTCTTCCTTAGCAAGTTTTTGACCCGATTTAACGGCAGCGCGCCTGGCGAGCGAACGGGCCAGATTTTCCTTCAGGGGAAGAGCCAACTCGCTTTGGTTCATTTTAAATTGTTCAAGCAAGGCCTCAAACAGCACTTTTTCATTTGAGCCCAGTCCTGATGGCACCCCCGAAACGAGCAACGCGCTCTTTCCAAAAACCTCGAATCGGAATCCGAGCATCTTCATTTCTTCCTCCATTGCCATCACCAATTCAAAGTCGGACTTGGTCAGCTCGATCGTCTGCGGGAAAAGACTTTGCTGACTATTGCCGGCAACGCCCTTCAAGTTCAACAAGTACCTTTCGTATAACACCCGCTCGTGGGCCGCTTGCTGATCAATGATCATCAGACCAGACTGCGTTCCCCTCACGAGGTATTTGCGGTGTAGTTGAAAGACCGTTCGCTCTTCGGCTTCGGTGGATTTTGGACTGTTGGCAGCACTTTCAAATCGAAGAAAATTTGGATTGATCGTGGAGGTCCCTCGCTCAGGATATTCTTTCTCAAAAAGCTTCTCCCAATTTTCAAGGTTCGCGCGGTTCAATGAATTGCCGTACCGTTCTTCATAATAAAGATCCCTTGACACCGAGCCTTGATGAAGTTTACTGACCACGTTTACATCTTCTTTGAAGTCGATGGCTGGCGCCAGGCTATGGGTACCCAGTGCCTGCCTTACGGCCGAGCGTACTACCGCATACACTGCGCGCTCGTCATCGAATTTGATTTCCGTTTTGGTTGGATGCACATTCACATCAATATGTTGCGGATCCATTTCAATGAAAAGTACGTAGAACGGAAAACTATTCTCGGGAAGGAGCCCCTCGAATGCATTGGTTACCGCATGGTTGAGATAGTTGTTCTTGATGAAGCGGTTATTCACAAAAACAAATTGCTCGCCCCTGGTCTTCTTGGCAGACTCGGGCCGCCCGACATAACCCGTCACCTTCACCAACGAAGTTTCCTCCGCACAGGCCGCCAACTGTTGCTGATAAGTTTTTCCGTACATCGCCACAATGCGCTGGCTCAGCTTTCCGGCATGTAAATCAAAAAGTTGCTGATCGCCATGATGCAGTGAGAAGTGTCTTTCCGGACAGGCGAGTGCGATTCGTTCGAACTCCTCCATGATGTGCTTCATTTCCACGGGGTTCGACTTGAGGAAATTTCTCCTGGCCGGAATGTTATAGAAAAGATTCTTCACGCTGATGCTTGTCCCCTTTTCACAGGCCGCAGGCTCCTGTGTTTTGATCTCAGAACCCTCCACGACCAACAATGTGCCCAATTCCTGGTCTGGCAGTCTGGTTCTCAACTCGAGTTGCGCAATGGCTGCGATGGACGCCAACGCTTCGCCCCGAAAACCCATCGTTCTCAGCGTGAATAGGTCTTCAGCTTTTCTGATTTTGGAAGTCGCGTGGCGCTCGAGGCTGAGTCTGGCATCTGTTTCACTCATCCCACATCCATCGTCCACCACTTGCACCAGCGTCTTGCCAGCTTCCTTCACGATGACGCGAATATGCGTGGCCCCCGCATCAATGGCATTCTCCATCAGTTCTTTAACTGCCGATGCCGGACGTTGTACTACTTCGCCAGCGGCAATTTGATTGGCGATGGAATCAGGAAGGAGTTGAATAATATCTGCCATGCAGAGGCGAAACTTAGTCCTTCTTCATCTTGAGGTACACATAGAAAGGCACAAAAAGGAAGAAACCGTAAAGTGCCACCCGGCCCCAGGTGAGGTAGGCCATGATGAATAAAACCAGAAATAATATAATCCCTAGACGCAAGAGAGAAGAATTGATGGCTCCTCCTGCTCCTTTAGATCTCCTTCGCGCTGCCTGAAAAGAACCTGCAATCCGCGACCGGTATTCGCCATCGTACGCTCCCGTCTGTTCTCGCTGGACTTCCTTTTTGATACGCTCCACCCTTTCCATCATTTCTTCTTTTTTAGGATCGTAGTATCGGGGCGTATAGCTGAACCGCTGATGCGAGGGCGTCTTGGTGAAGAGTTGGAAGAACTTCATATCAAAAAGTATAATTTTGTTGTATGGTGTGGAAGAACTCCTCAGCCCGTTGTTGAGGCTTCACAAAAATGCCGTATATCAGCAGCAATTACAAAACCTAACGACAGCAACGTGAAAAAAGTTTTGATGGCATTGGCGCTTGGATGCACTTGCACGTTATCAGCCGGGCAGGATCAAAAAACACAGTGGGTTGACAGCGTTTTCAACAAGTTGCGGATACAGGAAAAGATTGGGCAGCTTTTCATGATCAAGGTAGACGCATCCGCCTCCGACAAGCAATTTGAAAATTGGGCTGGTCTGGTGAGGTCGCATGACCCGGGGGCCATCTTTGTATCCGGTGGCAGTCCGAGCCAATGGGCCCATCTTCACAATTTGCTCCAAAGGCATTCAAGGGTTCCACTGTTGGTAGCCGCCCAATCTGCTCGCGGCCCGGGCGAAGTATTTGACAGTCTCATGACGTTTCAAAAGTCCATTGCCATTGGTGCTCTCGAAAATGATAGCCTTGTGACTGCGCTAGGTAAGCAGATCGGCACCCAGTTGCGATTGCTGGGTATACACATGAATTTTGCTCCCAATGCCGATATCAACCTCGTTGCGGAGAATTTTTCCGAATATCTCACCACAGACAAACATCGTGCGGGTCGGAAGGCCTTGGCCCTTGCAAGAGGTCTGCAGGATGCTGGCGTGATTGCCACGGCCACCCACACGGCCGAGCCACAACTCCCATTGACCGACAGCACGTTGTTATTCAGCATCCACCATCTCGATACATCAGACTTCCTTCCCTACCAACACCTCATTCAAAACGGGATAAAGGGATTTCGCACTTCGCATCTTCACTTCTCCACTCAGGAGCGAAAAAAAGCGGTGCCCGCATCGGTATCTTCGCTTTTTATCAATGAGATACTCCGAAAAAGATATGGGTACCAGGGGCTTTTGATCACGGACGTTCCCTACCTTCAGTTGGTCTCGAGAAAAAAACGGCCGGGGGAAGCCGAGGCGCTTGCCTTCGAAATTGGAAATGACATCATCATCGACCCTGGGAATCTCAATCAGTCTGTTAAAAAGATTCAAAAGTTAATCAAGAAAAATCCTACCCTGCGATTGCAGTTTGAGGCAAGTGTGAAAAGGATACTCGCGGCCAAGTATGATGTAGGCCTCACCAGGAAAAAGCCGGACGTGCCTGCTGATAATATTGTGGCCCGGGTGAATACAGCCGAAGCCGAGGCGCTCAAGTGGACGATTGTTGAGGCATCGACTACCATCCTGCAGAACGAAGGTGAGGCCCTTCCCATTCGCAGGCTTGATGACCAGTCTTTCGCATCGTTGTCGATTGGCAAAGAATCCGGGAATGAATTTCAACGATACCTAAGTAAGTACGCCCGTTTTTCTAATTACCATGTGCAAGTTGCCTCGGATACCATCGGCCTATTTGAAAAGCTCAAATCCTGCAATACCGTAGTGATAGGAATTCATTCGGCCCGCTTGCCTTTTGAAAACGGATTCATCACGTGGATTAATCGGCTGTCGCGCGAAACACAGGTGATCGTTTGCGCTTTCGGAAGTCCGTTTGTGCTCAGTCGGCTTGAGGATGCGGATGCGCTGATCGCGGCATACGCGGATGAGCCCATCATTAATGGCATCACAGCTCAAATCGTTTTTGGTGCGAGGGTTGCCTCGGGTGTATTGCCCGTGCAGGTGGGAGGTCATCCTGTGGGCACGCAGCATCGCACGCAATCACTGGACCGCCTGGCCTACGGAATTCCATCTGAAGTGGGCATGGATTTGAATGTATTGCAGCAGATCAAACGCATCACCACCGAGGCGGTAGACTCGGGTGCCACGCCAGGTGGCATTGTATTGGTGGCAAGAAAAGGTAAAGTGGTTTGGGAACAGCCCTACGGCTGGCAAACCTACGAGAACAAGGTAGGTGTAAGCGACAGTACCATCTATGACCTGGCCTCCATCACCAAGGTGGCCGCGACCCTCCAGGCTGTGATGTTCCTGGAAGAGCGCGGAATGATTCACATCAACAAGAAAGCTTCCACCTACTTGCCGGAACTGCAACAATCGAATAAGAAAGACTTCACGCTGAAAGATATACTCACCCATCAGGCAGGGCTGTGGCCCTACCTTCCGTTTTGGCAGCAGACCATGAAGGACACGGTGTTGCTACCGCAGTATTACACGAAGGCTGAATCATCTGCTTTTCCCTATGTTGTATCCGAGGATCTCTTCGCCACCCAGGCAATGAAAGACAGTCTGTGGCAATGGATTATCAAGGCACGTGTTCGTGAAAAGATACCACGTGTACCTTACGACTACCGGTATAGTGATATGGGATTTTACATTCTTCAACATTTGGCTGAAGCACTGCTCAATCAACCTCTTGAAGATTTTCTTGACCAAAACATCTATGGTCCCATGGGCGCGTATACCACGGGGTATTTGCCACTGACCCGATTCCCCCGAGGTCAAATCGCGCCAACGGAAGACGATCGACAATTCAGAAAATCAACATTGGTTGGGTATGTGCACGACCAGGGGGCGGCAATGCACGGTGGTATTGCAGGGCACGCGGGTCTGTTCAGCAGCGCCAATGACCTGGCCAAGCTCGGGCAAATGTGGTTGCAGGGTGGCAGCTATGGGGGCTTGCGTTATTTTAGACCTTCCACGCTGGAGAAATTTACACGGCAGCAATATGAATCCAGCCGCAGGGGCCTGGGTTGGGACAAGCCTACCGCGAGTGATTGGAATGGCCCCACCTCGTTGTTTGCTTCGCCCCGCACCTTTGGGCACACCGGGTTCACGGGAACCTCCATTTGGGTAGACCCTGAATTTGAGCTTGTTTATGTTTTTTTGTCAAATCGGGTACACCCGGATATGAATAATGGTAAACTATTATCAGCCAACATTCGTCCCAGGGTACAGGATGTCGTTTATCAGTCGATATTTGAGTATTGTAAACGTGAAAACAGCCTTTTAATCGAAACTAAAGCCCCGTAAAGAGGGTTAATGCATTAAATTAAGTTCTGTGGAAAGACGTAAAATAGGAATTGTTTGCTATCCCACCTTTGGTGGCAGTGGCGTGGTGGCCACTGAATTAGGTAAAGCCTTAGCCAAGGAGGGACATGAAATCCACTTTATCACCTACTCCCAGCCAACTCGACTTGATTTCCTGAATGAAAATCTCTTTTACCACGAAGTGGAATTCAGAAGTTACCCGCTTTTCGAATACCCACCCTACGAACTTGCCCTCGCAAGTAAGATGGTAAGCGTGGTGAAAAACGAAAAGCTAGACTTGTTGCACGTGCATTATGCCATCCCCCATGCTTCCGCTGCCTTCATGGCCAAGCAGATCCTGAAGACCGAGGGCATTACGATTCCAGTCGTCACCACGCTGCACGGTACAGACATCACCCTGGTGGGTAAAGATGCGAGCTACGAGCCGGTAGTCACCTTTAGCATCAATCAATCTGATGGTGTGACCGCGGTTTCGGAAGACCTGAAGAAACAAACACTCGAGCATTTTGACATCAGGAGGGAGATCGAAGTCATTCCGAACTTTATCGATTTGCAGAGCTTCAAGAAGCAGAAGAAAGATCATTTCAAAAAAGCCATTTGCCCGGAGGGCGAGATGCTTGTCGTGCACACGTCAAACTTCCGTAAGGTGAAGAGAGTGGGAGACGTGATTCGGATTTTCGCAAATATCAGGAAGGTGCTGCCTGCCAAACTGTTGATGATCGGTGACGGCCCGGAGCGAAGCGGAGCCGAGGCCATGTGCCGTGAAATGGGAATTTGCGATGACATCCGGTTCCTTGGAAAGTTAGAGGCGGTGGCTGAAGTCCTTTCTGTGGCGGACCTGTTCCTGATGCCCTCCGAAAAAGAAAGTTTTGGATTGGCGGCTCTGGAGGCCATGGCATGCGAGGTGCCTGTGATTTCTTCCAACACAGGAGGCGTTCCAGAACTGAATATCCATGGCGTAACAGGGTTTATGAGTGAGGTGGGGGATGTGGAGGACATGACCAAAAATGCACTTGTCGTTTTGGACAAAAACAACCTGCCCACGTTTAAGCAAAATGCACTTAAACGGGCTCAGGAATTCGACATCTCTAAGATTCTTCCTCTTTATGAATCTTATTATGAAAAAGTATTGGAGAAATCGGCAACTGCCGTGAAGTTATAGCGTAATAGTTAAAAGGATCGTAACTTTAAACTAGAAACTTCTTCGTCAATGAGCGGTGATGTTAGACCACAAAACAAGGGAACGAAGCGTTTATTTGATAGTCCGATATTAGAAAAGTTATCAAGGACTCACATCTCTGTTCCTGTGACTATCTTCTTTTTCTACGCGGCCAGTTTGCTTTACTGGAGTGTAACTCATACGTCACTGTCTATTGGTCTAACCATCGCAATGTTCTTCTTGGGTATGCTTGCTTTTTCCTGGGCCGAATACATGGTGCACCGTTATCTTTTTCACATGAAGACTTACACTGAATTTCGTAGGAAGTTTCAGTACACCGTACACGGGGTTCATCATGAGTTTCCGAAAGACAAAGAACGGTTGGCGATGCCTCCAATCCTTAGCATCACGCTTGCCACACTGCTGCTGTTCCTTTTCCGGCTGGTGTTAGGCGACTTGGTGTTTTCTTTTTTGCCGGGGTTTCTGGTTGGCTATGCGCTTTACCTGGCCGTCCATTACATGGTTCATACCTACCAGCCACCAAAAAACTTCTTGAAGGCTTTGTGGGTAAACCATAGCATCCATCACTACAAGGAGGGCGCAGGCGTATATGGCGTGTCATCGCCATTGTGGGATTACATTTTCGGCACCACCCAAATGAGGGTGCACGAAAGCAAAACAAAAAAGGCCGTCTAGATTCGAGATTCCTTCAAATCCTTTTTTGGAGCCGACTTCGCATAGGTAGGACAAGTGTACTGGCTGCAGGAAGCCGCAAGCAACGATACCGCTACGATTACTAGCACAACTGATTTTTTCATAGTTTGAAAATTAGACTCCCAAAAATAGCTTACAGCCCCAATTCAACAACTGTCATAACGGCCAAATCCTTACACGAGTTCCGAATTGCCGTTAAATTGCGGCCTATCTCCCATCCTACCCCAATTTTGAGGCCAGCTTGAACAGAAACTGGCGATTATTGGTTTAATTTATATTCCTCAGAACCACCTTCCATGCTTGGATATCGGTTTTCTAAATACACGCCTCCCCCCGGTAAGGCCAAGAGCGATTTTGACCGATTGCTTAAAATATTCATGCAATTGGTGTTGATCACCTCTGGCGATGTGGGAGAAGCACTCCAATGGCTTACCGAGGTGGACAGGCAGCATAAGCTGACCAACGACAAATACGGCATTGGAGACTTCATTGAAGACCTGAAGAAAAAGGGGTACATCGAAGACGCAGCGCAGCCTGGTGGTTATAAATTAAAAGCCAGGGCAGAACAAGATCTCCGGAAATCGGCCCTGGAAGAAATCTTCGGCAAACTGCGAAAGTCAAAAAGTGGCGATCACAAGACACCGAGCAGCGGCCGCGGTGATGAACCCACCACCGACAGGCGCGACTATGAATTTGGAGATACCCTGGAGCAGATCTCAGTGACCGACTCACTCAAAAACGCCCAGGTTAACCATGGCCTGGACGATTTCATGATGACGGAAGAAGACCTGGAGGTTGTTGAGAACGAGTTTAAGACACAAACCTCTACCGTGCTGATGATCGACATCTCTCATTCCATGATTTTATATGGGGAAGATCGCATTACTCCGGCAAAGAGAGTTGCCATGGCGCTATCCGAGCTGATCACCAAGAAATACCCAAAGGATACGCTCGACCTGCTGGTATTTGGGGATGACGCATGGCAAATTGAAAAAAAGGATTTGCCTTATCTTCAAGTGGGACCCTACCACACCAACACCGTGGCGGGCCTTGAGCTGGCTATGGACATCCTCCGCAGGAGAAAGAACACAAACAAGCAGATCTTCATGATTACCGATGGTAAACCCACCTGCATCAAGCAGGGAATCCGTTACTACAAAAATAGCTTCGGGCTCGATTCAAAGATTCTGAGCAAGACCCTCAACCTGGCCGGTCAGCTACGTAAGATCAAGATTCCTGTAACCACTTTCATGATTGCCACCGACCCATATCTGAAGGCGTTTGTTCGCGATTTCACAAAAGCAAACAACGGCAATGCTTACTACAGTAGCCTTCAGGGGCTCGGGCACCTTGTGTTTGAAGATTTTAGACGAAACCGGAGAAAGAATTTTTAGCCGACTTAGATGAATATTAATAAGATCACAACATTGGGCGCGCTCAAGAAAGCTGGGTACCACGCCAAAAGTATCAAGCAAGAGTTGCGCGCAAACCTGATTGAAAAACTGCAGCGCAAGCAACAGGTGTTTGCAGGCATTTGGGGGTATGAGGAGACGGTGATCCCTGACCTGGAGCGTGCCTTGTTGGCCGGCCATGACATTAACCTGCTCGGATTAAGAGGGCAAGCCAAAACCCGAATTGCGCGCATGATCACCCACTTGCTTGATGAGCACGTACCCGCCATTGCCGGCACCGAGCTAAACGATGATCCGATGAACCCGATTTCCAGGCTGGGCCGCGACATCGTGGAGGAGCAAGGAAACAACACACCCATTCATTGGATTCATAGAGACGAGCGCTACACCGAAAAACTGGCCACACCGGATGTTTCCATTGCCGACCTGATTGGTGACGTGGATCCCATTAAGGCGGCCGCCCTCAAACTGCCCTATTCGGATGAACGTGTCATTCATTTTGGGCTGATCCCCCGCTCCCATAGGGGCATATTTGTGATCAATGAATTGCCAGACCTGCAGGCTAGAATTCAGGTTGCCTTGTTTAACATCCTGCAAGAAGGTGACATTCAAATTCGCGGATTCAAACTGCGCCTTCCACTCGATATCCAGTTTGTGTTCACGGCCAATCCCGAAGATTACACCAATCGGGGAAGCATCGTCACACCCCTGAAGGACCGCATCGACAGTCAGATTATCACCCACTATCCGAAGACCATCGAGATTGGAAAGCGGATCACTCAGCAAGAAGCCCGGATTCGCGAAGACCAAAAAAAGAAAATCAATGCCAATGAATTGATCAAAGACCTGGTGGAGCAGATTGCCATTGAGGCACGAAAGAGTGAGTTGGTCGATCCAAAGAGTGGTGTATCTGCAAGGTTGACCATTTCTGCATTTGAGAACCTTGTGGCCGCAGCCGAGCGAAGGAGCATCCTCAATGGCGAGAATTCGACCCACATCAGGTTGACGGATTTCATCGGGGTGATTCCCTCCATCACCGGAAAAGTGGAACTTGTGTACGAGGGCGAGCAAGAGGGCCCAGGGTTGGTGGCCCAGAACCTCATCGGAAAAGCCATCCGCACTCAGTTCGTTAACTTCTTTCCTGACCCCGACAAGTTTCGAAAGCAAAAGGAACAAAGCCCTTATAAGAAAATCACAAACTGGTTTGGAGAGGGCCACTCGGTTGACCTGCTTCATGACATGCCGAATGCCGAGTTCGAAAAGACGCTCCACGCTGTGCCAGGCCTGAAGGAATTGATTCAGCACCTTCACGGAAATCAAGACAGTGCGACCCGTTTGCTTTTGATGGAATTTGCACTCCACGGGCTGGCGGAGTACAGCCAAATCAGCAAGCATGGCCTGTCTAAAGGTTTGCAATTTAAGGATTTGCTGAGTGGCATGTTCACCCTGCCGCGAGAGGAAGAAGACGATGAGGATGAGAACCATGACGACCTCATGGGACGCAGCAACTAAAAAAGTTGGCGAATGTGGACTCAACGCCCGGAGTACCTAACCACCGAACCCAAGTTGATTTGGGAGCTTCAGCGGAGGGTGGCCGCAGGCGAAGGGAGTCTGCTGGAATTCAAAAAAAAGGCAACCTATCCCGAAAAGATTGTTCAGGAAATGATTGCATTCGCCAACACCCAAGGGGGAGAATTGCTACTGGGCGTTGATGATGATGGCGAATTGGTTGGGGTGAAATACCCTGACGAAGACCTTCATCTTCTTCACGATGCACTGCAAAAATTCTGTAAGCCAAAGTTAGATTATCAGTCCACCATCATTTCCCTTTCCGCCAAACGGTTTGTGGTTAGGTTTCAAATTCAACAAAGCGAAAAGCGGCCTCACTATTTCGTAGCTGACGGGCATCGGATGTCGTTTGTGCGTGAGCGTGACATGTGCATCAAAGCCAGTCGCGAAATGTGTGAGATCATACGAAGATCAAAATCTGAGAAGGGTGTCCGATTTACATTTGGCGACTCCGAAAAGGCGTTACTCGATCACCTTCAGCAAAATGAACATATCACCCTAAAGGAATACAAGACGATGGCTGGCATTTCACGTCATATGGCCTCCCGCAAATTGGTACTGCTTTCGCTCGCAAAAGTGATTCGCATTACGCCTACTGAGAAAGGGGACCTGTTCAGCCTCGCCTGAAAGTTTGCAAGTGAACGTTTGCTTTTTGTCATTTCCTTTTGCTAGCTTT
This sequence comes from Cyclobacteriaceae bacterium, assembly GCA_050250195.1. Classification (GTDB taxonomy): domain Bacteria; phylum Bacteroidota; class Bacteroidia; order Cytophagales; family Cyclobacteriaceae; genus ELB16-189. The sequence goes on from JBFWPC010000001.1 coordinate 279,861, forward strand.
AGCTAACGTTTTGATGTTGCGAAGGTACGTTTCACGCTTACAGGGTTTTTAAAACAATTGTAAGGGGCGTGTCTTCGCAATTTTTTTGATTTTTTAATCTATTTTTTGCCTATGGCCAAAAATAAGAAGGACAATAAGATTTTTGTCCTTGACACTTCGGTGATCATCTACGAACACAACAGCATCTTAAATTTTGACGAGCACGACATCGGAATCCCGATCACGGTGCTGGAGGAACTTGACAATTTCAAGAAAGGCAACGACACCAAGAACTTCGAAGCCCGTGAATTTATCAGGTTGATTGACAAGCTCGCGAAAGACCAGATGCTGCACCACTGGAATCCACTTAACGGGAAGGGAAAAGGGAAATTCAAGGTGATCATGGACACAGGCGGCAACGGCCTGCTGGATGCCAACAAAGTGTTCAACGAAGAAAAAGCCGATCACCGCATTTTGAACTCTGCGTTGCTCCTGCAAAAGGAGGAAAAAGGAAGACGCGTTACCCTGGTATCCAAAGACGTAAACCTGCGTTTGAAGGCAAAAGCGCTTGGCCTGCATGCGGAAGACTACACCACGGGCAAGATCCAGAACATCAGCTCACTCTATACCGGAAAAACCGTGATTGAAGACGTAGACCCTGAAACAATCAATCTCTTATATGACAAGGGTTATTGTCCACCAGATGAGGTTCTGGCGGGGTTGATGCCGATGCAAAACCATTATTACATTCTAAAGAGCGGCAAGAAGTCGGTACTTGCGTTTTACAATTCGGCCAACGGCATGGTTGAGCAAGTGGAAAAGCGGAATGCTTATGGAATCAAACCAAGAAATGCCGAACAGGCGTTTGCCATTCATGCCATCCTAAAACCCGAAATCAAACTTGTGTCCATCCAAGGTGTAGCCGGCACTGGCAAAACCTTGCTCGCGCTCGCGGCTGCCTTGGAACAAAAGCGAGAGTTTAAGCAAATTTATTTGGCGCGTCCAATCGTTCCGCTCAGCAACAAAGACATTGGTTTTCTTCCGGGCGACATCAAATCAAAGATCAATCCGTACATGGAACCGCTCTGGGATAACCTCAAATTTATCCAAAATCAGTATGGCGAGAGTGATAAGGAATACAGCAAGATCACCGAGATGATCAACAACGAAAAGTTGATGATCACCCCTTTGGCTTACATCCGGGGCCGAAGCCTCTCCAACATCATCTTTATCATAGATGAAGCCCAGAATCTCACCCCCCATGAGGTGAAAACCATCATCACGAGGGCTGGTGAAAACACCAAAATCATCTTCACCGGTGATATTTACCAAATCGACACCCCGTATCTGGATTCGCAAAGTAACGGACTTTCCAACTTGATCGATCGATTGAAAGATCATGCCCTTTATGCGCACGTTACCCTGGAGAAGGGTGAGCGCTCCGAGCTCGCCAACCTCGCCAACGACTTGCTGTAACGGAAGGTAATTTTACAGCGCAATGTTTTCCGCCTAATTTCAATAATTCAGGAGCAATCCTTCACATTCTCATTGATTTGGGTCATTCCCCACCCGCCAGCCAGGTAAGAAAAGCAAGTGATTGGTTAAAGGGAATCTATTTGAGGTAATATGGTTCCCGACTCTTATGCGTTAAGAAATCGACCGATTTCATTGTTTCCGTGCGAGCCCGTTTATTTGAGCATTCACTAAAAAAACTCAAAATGATAGGCTTTAAGTGGTTCTTCCGGTTTTTCTCGCCAAGCACAAAGGTTGATTATCTCAAGGACCAGGGAATCTTGCTTGGCTCCCGTATTCGTCAGGGGCGGAAGATTTACCTGTACATGATCAAAGACATATTTGTGGAAGTGATCTTTAAAAACGACAGCATTGATCAAGAACCTGAAAGGCTTGAAACATTCAATAGCTTGAAGAAACTTAACATGTATTTGGAAAGGGAAATCCTTCAGGTAGCGTAAAGCTATTTAAGGACCTTCGCCATCGTTTCGCCAATGAGTGCAGGCGAATCCACCACGTGAATGCCACATTCGGCCATGATTTTCATCTTGGCTGCAGCGGTGTCTTCGGCTCCTCCGATGATGGCGCCCGCATGCCCCATTCTTCTGCCGGGAGGTGCCGTTTGCCCGGCAATAAATCCAACCACCGGCTTCTTGATGCCACTTTCTTTGATCCACCGTGCTGCCATCGGTTCGTAGTTTCCACCGATTTCCCCGATCATCACCACGCCATCTGTCTCAGGGTCTTTCAGCAATAACTCAACAGCCTCCTTGGTGGGTGTGCCGATAATGGGATCTCCTCCAATGCCAATCGCTGTGGAGATTCCTAAACCGGCCTTTACAATCTGATCTGCCGCCTCGTAGGTTAGTGTGCCTGATTTGGATACGATGCCCACCCTCCCCTTCTTGAAGACAAAGCCTGGCATGATGCCCACCTTGGCCTCACCAGGCGTGATCACCCCCGGGCAATTAGGACCTACCAGCACCACGTCTTTTCCCTTGATGAATTGTTTGGCCAACATCATGTCTTTGGTAGGTATTCCCTCTGTAATGGCCACAATTACCTTGATTCCGGCCGCGGCTGCTTCCATGATCGAATCGGCTGCAAATGCGGGAGGTACAAATATGATGGATACATTGGCTCCGGTCTTCTCAACGGCCTCCTGCACGGTGTTGAATACTGGCCTGTCAAGATGTTTCTGTCCGCCCTTCCCTGGTGTAACCCCACCCACCACATGGGTCCCATATTCAATCATTTGACTTGCATGGAAGGTGCCTTCAGAACCGGTGAACCCTTGCACGATCACCCGAGAATCTTTGTTGACCAGTACGCTCATGAGCTATTTTTTGGTGAGGTTAGCTCACAAAATTAGGAGAATAATGGAGGCTGCCAAACCGATGAATTTGGATTGAATGCCAACAAAAAGGTCCCATTTGGGACCTTTTGAATATTCTATGTTGATCGTTCCTACTTGGGCGACTTAAACTTGTTCCGGATCAGGAAGTCTTCGTATGACTCCTTGTAAGTGGGCACGTCAGGAGCGAGTTTGATGGCTTCCAGGTAGGCGGTTGATGCGTCAATCAGCAAACCATTTTCTTCAAAGAACCCTGCCAACAAGTACTTTTGCAACGCGTTTTCGCCACTCACTTGCGGCTTGATCTCCTCATATGCTTTGGAAATCTGATCCAACTGGGGTCCGCTCAAATTGCGTATCATATGAGGATCTGATTTCACGTTTTGGTCAGACTTCGAGCGCACCTGCACCAGGAACGAACTCTCGCTGGCTAGCTTCGGATCTTTCAGGTTGATGCTGATTTGGTTTTCAGGTGTTTCCAGTTTCATCAATTCATCACCGAACAGGCTTTCAATAGTTACCTCAAATGGGCCTTCGTTTGACTCTTCCCACGCAATGGTAGCTTTAGAACTAAACACAAATTGCCTCTCTTTTTCTCCTAAAGTCGGAAGGAATACGTCCAGGCCGAAACCCCGGTGAACCGCCCCGGTTGCACTTAGCCGGTTCTTTTTAGCCTCAGCCGAATTGCTGCTAAGGATAAAGTCTGTGTATTTGTTAAGTACACTGGCGCCTCCGCTTACGCTGGCGGCAAGATCAGCCACCTTATAGTTTCCACTCTGCTTGATTTCAAGAGGTTTTCCCGTTCTATGAATGAGGCCCAAATAGGAGTTTTCACTGACCTTCAATTCATCACCAGGACTTAGACTTACACCTGTTTTGATGGCAACCCACTCGCTGCCAGACTTTACCTCGTTAGTTCCTTTGTTGGCCATCACCTTAAAGGCGTAGTCCTGGCCAATGGCCGCGGAAGTCATCAGGATGAAGCCAAAGACAAAAGTTAACTTGCTGTTTTTCATCGTTTTATGCCGTATTTGTACCTTAAATTTAATCAAATCTGCTCAATCAGTGGTTAATACCTCGGGCTTCTTTTTAGTAAGCCTGATCCGGTTTTTCGCCCAGTCAATGCCGCGCACGATCACCCCCACATACATCTCAAAACTCGTACCAACCAGGGCAAGGGCCGCCAGCGAATATGTCAAATTCAGCTTATAGCTGGCCCAGTCGAATACATAAATCATTAAGAAGGACAGAAGCACAATCTGTATCAACTGCAGCAATACGGTGATGCCATCAAACCAGTCTGGAATCCGGATGTGGATTATCGAAAATAATGCCACGTTCAGGAAACAGAGGATAATGGCGATGCTCCACTCTTGCCACCCTGCCAGGGTTTCCACATAGTCTTCGTTGAGTATCATCGAAATGATATTCGCATGAATAACAGGGCCGTACATATCAGGGTTTGCTTTGCCCGCATATTGTTTGTTCAGTGGGGTGAAGAACTTGTCCTCCCAGGATGTATCCCCCAAATAGGCGCCCAGAAATCCCATTATCACAATTTTATCCTTGATGAGTGGCGGAAAGAACTCTTCATTCAGCACCTGATCCCAGTCGAGGGTGTAGTACCTGCCTGCGAAGTTAGATGCCCCAAATGGGTCGAGTATATTTCCACGGTAGTTAATGGTCTCCAGGTAATTGTTGCGCGCCAGGAATTTTTGCGTCTTGGCCGAGTCATACAGCATGGCCATGGTAACTGAAAACGCAAGCTTTCGTTCACCGGCCACCATCAGCTGCGGATTAAACTGGCGACAGGTCTTAAACGACTCTTGCATTTCAGCGTCTGTATCCAGATTGGCAAATCCCTCGTAGGCATCGCGCCTGATGTCCGCATCGGTGTGTTCCATCGAGTCGTATTGGTCCACAATACCGGCACGCACCATTGAGTCGGTTTGAAGGACGCTGCTCACCATTACCACATTCCGTCCCGCTTCGATGGCGTTGCCCAGCATGATATTGCCAATCACGTCTTTCAGTTGGGGGCAATTGACGGTATCGCGAAGGCCGCCCGGGCAGTCATAAAAACTATCAATGCCAATGACCTTCGGATTATACTTATTTAGGATTTCAATTTGCATGGCCACCTCGCGCCTGGAGAGCTCTCCGATGTTTACCATCACAATGTTGGTGTCGATCACGGGGTCACTTCGAAGCTGTGAGAACGCAATGTCGGTAAGTTCCATATCCCTGAGTGCCTGACCGAGGGGATCGAACGCGCTAAAGATCTTCAAATCGGTAATCTTGACGATCAGGAAAAGGTTGACAAAAGTGAAAATGGTAGCGAACGCACAATTGACCCAGAAATTTTTCATGGGATGACTAGTTGGTTGGCAGCAATCAGTAAATTTAGAAATTAACGATGGGAAGTCCTAAGCAAAGCGGGGTGCAGGCCGGTCAGAGACTGGGTCTGGCTGAATACGCCAGGGGGATAAGACATGGCGACCGTGGTATATTGAGTAAGGCCATTACGCTGGTTGAAAGTCAACTCGCATCCGATGAACATTTGGCCAATGATTTGGTTCAATCGATACTGCCTGATACAGGTAAGGCCATTCGTATCGGAATCACAGGCGTGCCGGGTGTTGGCAAAAGCACGTTCATCGACACATTCGGAACATGGCTCACCTCATCGGGAAAAAAGGTGGCTGTATTGGCCATTGATCCCAGCAGCCGCATGTCGCGCGGCAGCATCCTGGGCGATAAGACACGAATGGAAGCATTGTCAAAGGATCCCAACGCATTCATCAGACCTACTGCCACAGGCGACCACTTAGGCGGTGTTGCCAATAAAACAAAGGAAGCGCTGCTACTCTGTGAGGCGGCCGGCTTTGATATCATCCTGGTGGAAACAGTGGGCGTAGGGCAATCAGAATTTGCAGTTCGGGAAATAGTTGACTTTTTCTTGCTGCTGATGATGGGCGGTGCAGGAGATGAATTGCAAGGCATAAAGAAGGGCATCATGGAGATGGCGGATGGGCTTATCATTACAAAGGCCGATGGGGACAATATCAGGCGATCGCACCAGGCCCAGGTTGACTATCAACAGGCCATTCACCTGCTTCCCAAATCACCGTCTGGTTGGACCCCGCAAGTGCAACTTACAAGCGCGTTGGCCAAGACAGGCATTCAAGAAACCTGGGAAATGATCACTCGATTTATCGCTCGCGCCAAGGCCACCGGATATGTTGACAACCTGCGCAACGAGCAAGATATCCGCTGGCTGCACCAAACATTAGAAGCTCGGTTCAGAAGAGAAGTGATGAAGTCAGAAAAATTGAGAGACATGGTAGCCAAATTCGAAAGGCAGGTCGTGGAAAAAAAGATTTCAGCAGGTAAGGCGGCTGAAACTATTTGGGCCGCATTGGGCGAAATCTATTTAGTCCCTTGATCTTTCTCTGCATCCCTGGATTTGTAGGGACAATGGCGACAACCACGTTGGCAACAGTATCCTCTTTTCAGGTGGTATTTCTCTGTGAAGACCATCAATCCATTCTCAAAATAATAATCGTCTGGGGTAAGGTCAGCTGGTTTGCTATCTGATGACATGCAGTCGTTAATTTACTAAACTTGCATATGGTTTTTCATCATTCGTCACTCCTGATTTTAGTTGTGGTGCTGTTCGGATGCGCAAAGTCCAGAAAAGTGGAAACCACGCAGCCACACAATCAACTCAAATATGCAACCGGCTTTGCAATCGACCAGTTAGGCAGCGTAAAAAAGATTGAAGTGACTACCCCGTACCACAATGCGGCCACCTCGTTCACTTATTTCCTGGCACCAGAAGGTGCGATCGTACCCGACTCACTGCAGGGAGACATCATCCGTACTCCGGTGAAGCGCATGGTTTGCACATCCACATCCCACATTCCGCTGCTCGACTATCTGGACGAAACCGAAACACTCGTGGGCTTCCCAACTACGGACTACATTAGCTCCCCTGCCATGAGGGCGCACATTGAAAGCGGTGCCGTGGTGGATCTTGGCGTTGACAAGAGTATGAATGTTGAATTGATCACAACGCTACAGCCAGACATGATTATGGCTTACTCCGTTACCGGCAACATGGGTCAGCTTAAGAAGCTGAAAGAACTTGGAAACAAAGTGGTGATCAATGCCGAATACCTTGAACCGCACCCATTGGGCCGGGCAGAGTGGATCAAGTTCATGGCCTGCTTTTTTGAAAAAGAAACGATGGCAGATTCGATATTCAACGCCATTGAAGCTAACTATCAAAAAACGAAAAGCCTGGTGGGAGAAAATACTCAACCCACGGTGATGAGCGGTATAGTTTATGGCGATACTTGGTTTATGCCAGCGGGGCAAAATTATGCAGCCAAGTTGCTGGGAGACGCAGGTTATCGATACCTGTGGAGCGACAACTCTTCCACTGGGTTTCTTGAACTCAGTTTTGAATCTGTTTTCATCCGCGCCCAGGCTGCCGATTATTGGATTGGCGTGGGATCTTTTGAAACACTGGATCAAATGAAGACTGCCGATCCCAGGTATGCCGGGTTCAAGGCATTTCAACAAGGGCGGGTATACACCTACAACGCACGCATTGGCCCAAAAGGTGGCAGCGAATTTCTGGAGTTGGGCTATCTGAGACCCGACATCATCCTCAAAGACCTGGTGAAGATTGCGCACCCAGGGTTGCTGCCGGGGTACACGCCATACTTCCACAAAAAATTGAAAATTCGGTAGAATTTCGAAGGTAGAATTTAATTCCGCCTGCAGCTAGTACGGATGCCAACCTGATTCGCTAAATTTTCTCAGGGCAAAGGCGCCCGCCAAACTATGAAAACTCTCCTCACCTTTGTGCTGGTCTTCAGCGCAGCCAGCTGCTTTTCGCAATCTTCCGAAAATACCAGCGCCAAACCATCGATGAAGTTCACGCTCGGTGGGGGCTTCAGCCTGGCAAACTCATTCAAGCGAGGAAACGCGGACGAATTCTACAGCCGTATTTCGCCCGATCCATCCTATAAACTCGATGACGGAGCCAGTGGCTTCAAGTATCTTTCGATCGGGTTTCAAGGCGCAAATGAAGGCAAGGCCTTGATTGGCATGGAACTGCAATTGGTCTTGACGCACGCCAGTCGCGCAATATGGGGGCAAGACACCGACCTTGGTTATGCCACGGAAGTGTATTTCAGTGCCAAGTTTGTGAATCTGGCGATCAAACTTGGTATGCCAATAGGCAGCGGATATTTCATCATCGAGCCAGGCCTGGATATGGGTCTGATGAACGGGAAGATAGGCATGTACAACAGTGCAGCAAGCTGGACCATAGAGACACACGAAAAAGGCGCACTAGGCGTAGGTGGTCACGCAGCCATGGGCCTGGATATTCCACTCGGGAAATCATTGTCTTTGACGATGCGGGCGGGATATCGGGCACTCAAGGTGGAGGAAACCCATGAAGACGATTCAAGTTCCACGGGGTTTTCGTCTTACTATGTGAATGGAGTGGATGGCGAGACCGTAAAGGTTGATTGGAGCGGCCTGTACGCAAATGTTGGGATCCTGCTGCTGATCGGCAAATAAAAAACCCGCTTACTTGACGCAAACGGGTCTCGATATTGCTTAAACCCTAACTACTACACCTTGATCTCCACGTCCACGCCACTGGGAAGCTCGAGCTTCATCAATGCGTCAACGGTTTTTGCGCTGTTGGAGTAGATATCAACCAATCGCTTGTAGGTACACAGCTGAAACTGCTCGCGCGACTTCTTATTCACGTGAGGTGATCTCAACACGGTAAACTTTTCCTTCACCGTTGGCAGCGGAATGGGACCACTTACCACCGCGCCTGTTGCCTTTACCGCCCGAACGATCTTCTCTGAAGATTTGTCTACGAGATTGTGATCGTACGACTTTAATTTGATTCTGATTTTCTGGTTCATATCTAAACGTCTTTTAGATCTTTTTATTTAGCGGCCACAGCGCCCTTTACTTCATCAATTACTTTTTCAGCCAAGTTCTTAGGCACGGGTGCGTAGTGCGAGAACGTAAGCGAAGCGGAGGCACGTCCTGACGTGATGGTACGCAGGTCAGTCACGTAGCCGAACAACTCGGCCAGCGGCACGTCCGCCTTGATTACCTGAGCACCGGCACGGGCATCCATACCTTTCATAATTCCTCTTCTGCGATTCAAGTCGCCTGTCACCGATCCTGTGAATTCATCAGGTGTTACCACTTCCACACCCATCACCGGCTCAAGCAACTGCGGGTTACATTTACGTGCGGCTTCTTTGAAACCAATACGCGCAGCCAATTCAAACGACAATGAGTCGGAGTCCACATCGTGGTAAGAGCCGTGGAACAAACGCACCTTCATCGAGTCAATGGGGTATCCTGCCAGTGGGCCATTTACCATGGCCTGGTCAAAGCCTTTCTGCACGGCCGGAATGAATTCGCGGGGGATCACACCACCTACAATGTCATTCACAAACTCAAGACCCTCCTTGCCATCAGATGTATCGCGTGGTCCGATCTCAAATACGATGTCGGCAAACTTACCACGACCACCCGTCTGCTTCTTGTAAACTTCCTTGTGTTCAACCGTGCTCGTGAGTGCCTCTTTGTAGGCAACCTGGGGAGCGCCCTGGTTGATTTCAACCTTAAATTCGCGCTTCAAGCGGTCGATGATGATCTCCAGGTGCAATTCACCCATACCACGCAGGATCGTCTGACCCGTTTCCTGGTCGGTATTCACACGGAGCGTGGGGTCTTCCTCCACAAGTTTGGAAATCGCCATGCCCAACTTATCGACATCAGCCTGCTTCTTAGGTTCAATGGCATAACCGATTACGGGCTCAGGGAATACCATGGACTCAAGCACGACCTTGCGTTTCTCATCACACAGGGTATCTCCTGTTTTAATGTCTTTAAAGCCAACCACGGCACCAATATCTCCAGCTGTAAGTCTCTCGATCTGGTTCTGCTTGTTTGCGTGCATCTGGAACACACGTGAAATGCGCTCCTTCTGATTAGATCTTGTATTGAAAATGTAAGAACCCGATTCCAATACACCAGAGTAAGCGCGAATGAAGCACAAACGACCTACGAACGGGTCGGTTGCGATCTTGAACGCAAGTGCCGTAAAAGGCTCTGTTTCAATCGGGCGGATCGTAATATCCGCCTCTGTGTCCGGATTCTTTCCGATGATATTGTCTTTGTCCATCGGTGATGGAAGTAATTCCATCACATAGTCGAGCATGGTTTGCACACCCTTGTTCTTGAAAGAGGAACCACAAACCATCGGAACGATCTTCATGTCGATGGTTGCTTTACGCAGTGCCGACAGAATTTCCTGCTCTGTGATTGAATCAGGATTGTCGAAGAACTTCTCGATCAATGTCTCATCGTATTCGGCTACGGCTTCCAACAGTTTTTCTCGATAGATCTTGGCATCCTCCACCATGTCGTCAGGGATCGGAATTTCGGTGAAGGTCATTCCCTTGTCCTCCTCATTCCAAACAATGCCACGGTTGTTTACCAGGTCAACCACGCCTTTGAAATTTTCTTCGGCACCGATGGGCAATTGTAGTGCAACCGCCTTGCTTCCCAATTTCTCCTTCACCTGCTTACACACATTCAGGAAGTCGGCACCTGCGCGGTCCATCTTGTTTACGAAGCCGATGCGTGCTACTTTATAGTTATCAGCCAAACGCCAGTTGGTTTCTGACTGCGGCTCAACGCCATCCACGGCACTGAACAGGAACACGAGACCATCCAATACACGCAATGAGCGGTTTACCTCCACGGTGAAGTCAACGTGACCGGGGGTATCGATGATGTTAACATGGTACTTGTGCCCACGGTAGTTCCAAAATACAGTTGTGGCAGCGGACGTAATGGTAATACCACGCTCTTGTTCCTGCGCCATCCAGTCCATGGTTGCTGCACCATCGTGTACCTCACCGATTTTATGATTTACCCCTGCATAGTAGAGGATACGTTCCGTGGTCGTAGTCTTTCCCGCATCAATGTGAGCAGCAATACCGATATTTCTCGTATATGTTAAGTCTCTTGCCATCTAAAAAATGGAATTTAGAATCTGAAGTGTGAAAATGCCTTGTTCGCCTCTGCCATGCGGTGCGTATCGTCTTTTTTCTTGATCGCAGCGCCTTCACCTTTAGAGGCAGCCAGAATCTCAGCTGCCAGCTTGTCCATCATGGTTTTTTCACCACGCGACCTGGCGTAGTCGATCAACCATTTGATGCTTAGGTTGATTTTACGCTCGGGCCTGATTTCTACCGGAACCTGGAAAGTTGCACCACCTACCCTTCGGCTTTTTACTTCCACAGCAGGCATCACATTGTTCATCGCGCGCTTCCACACTTCCAGACCATTCTCTCCGGCCTTTTTTTCTACGTTGCTGATCGCATCGTAAAAGATGTTATAGGCCAGGTCCTTCTTGCCACGTTCCATCATATAGTTAACGAACTTAGTTACCAACGGATCCTGGAATTTCGGGTCAGGAAGAAGATATCTTTTTTTAGGTTTTGATTTTCTCATGGCTGCTTCTAATTACTTTTTAGCGGGTGCGGCACCGGCCTTGGGTCTTTTGGCTCCATATTTCGAGCGGCTTTGCAGGCGGCCGTTTACCCCTGCAGTATCCAGCGCACCACGGATGATGTGGTAGCGCACACCGGGAAGGTCTTTCACCCTGCCACCGCGGATAAGCACGATTGAGTGCTCCTGCAGGTTGTGGCCCTCGCCAGGGATGTAGGCGTTCACCTCTTTGCTGTTGGTGAGGCGCACACGAGCTACTTTTCGAAGCGCTGAATTAGGCTTCTTTGGGGTGGTGGTGTACACGCGGGTACACACACCCCTGCGTTGAGGGCAAGAGTCCAGGGCCGGAGACTTTGACTTGAAAGTCAATTTCTTCCGTCCTTTTCTCACAAGTTGCTGAATGGTAGGCATTTATAATAAGCTTTTAAAACCTGCAAATTTTTAGGACTGCAAAGGTATCCAAAGTCCGATACGATGCAAAACCTTGTTTGAATAAAATATAAAGGCATTTAAGGGCATTAACAGCCCTCTTAAGGAGATCCACCAAGCCTGGCGGGAGCAGTCAACTAAGCTTCGCCCATGGTGGTGCCACCAAAGTTCATGGGAAACTTGGGCATCTCATCTGTCCGCTTGATTGGGCCGAAACTGGCCTCATACTTCTCGATGTTGTCTTTCAGGGCCGCCAACAGGCGCTTGGCATGCTCGGGGGTGATGATTACCCTTGATTTCACCCGGGCCTTTGGCACGCCCGGCATCAGGCGAATAAAGTCAATGACAAACTCGCTGTTCGAGTGGGCGATCATGGCCAGGTTTGAATAAATACCCTCAGCTATTTCCTCCGATAGTTCAATGTTGATTTGATTCTGCTGGGGTTTGTTTTTGTCCTCGGCCATGGGGTTTTGATTTTAGGTATGAAATCCGGGGGTGGGGCCCCGGGGGGGCGCCCCCCCCCC
>JBFWPC010000001.1:292239-303858 GCA_050250195.1 Cyclobacteriaceae bacterium
TTGGTGGGGGGTTTTTTTTTGGCCCGGGGCGTGGGGTTTTTTTTTTTGGGTTTTAAAGCGGGGGGCGGGCGGGGGGGGGGCCCACCCCCGGCATCAAATATTCAATTAGTCCTGAAGCTCCCTCTCGCGAGGCTTCGCCTCTTCGCCAGCCTCCAACATCCGATCGTATTCCTCCTGGGAGCCAACAATCAAATCATTGAACCTCCGTTGACCTGTACCGGCAGGTATCAGGTGACCTACGATCACGTTCTCCTTCAAGCCGATCAGTTGATCCGCCTTGCCGCGGATAGCTGCTTCGCTAAGTACCTTGGTCGTCTCCTGGAAGGAAGCCGCTGAAAGCCAGCTTTCCGTCTTCAACGATGCCTGGGTAATGCCCTGAAGTGTAGGGCGAGATACAGCAGGCAGTGCATCACGCACCTCCGCCAATTTCAGGTCCTTCCGTCTGAGTGCAGAATTCTCATCGCGCAGTTCACGGGCGGTCAAAATCTGACCCGCCTTGAACTTCTGTGAGTCGCCAGGTTCGGTAACGATCTTCTTGTCGAGGATGCGGTCATTTTCCTCACGGAATTCAAACTTGTCGACATACTCTCCGGGCAAAAAGCTGGTATCACCTGAATCGATGATCTCTACTTTTTGCATCATCTGGCTCACGATCGCCTCAATGTGCTTGTCATTGATCTTCACACCTTGCAGGCGGTACACTTCCTGGATTTCATTCACCAGGTATTCCTGTACGGCTGTAGGTCCTTTGATCGACAAGATATCGGAAGGAGTGATGGCACCGTCAGACAATGGCTGACCCGCCTTCACGAAGTCATTGTCCTGCACCAGGATGTGCTTCGACAAAGGCACCAGGTAGCGCTTCTGAACACCATCGCGCGATTCGATAAAGATCTCGCGATTACCACGCTTGATGCCTCCGTAAGTTACCACACCATCAATCTCACTAACCACAGCAGGGTTAGACGGATTGCGTGCTTCGAACAATTCCGTTACCCGAGGCAGACCACCGGTGATGTCCCGCGATTTACCCATCGTACGAGGGATCTTGGCCAACACCTGGCCAGCCTTGATGGTTTCGCCTGCTTCAACAGCAAGGTGAGCACCCACCGGAATGTTATACCCTTTGCGATCCGACTTGCCCTTCACATTGATGACAGGGTTCTTGGTCTTGTCGCGTGTATCCGTGATCACCTTTTCACGGTGACCCGTTTGTTCGTCAGACTCTTCTTTATAAGTAACACCTTCGATGATGGACTCGAATTCAATTTCTCCATCGAACTCAGAAAGGATTACTGCATTGTAAGGATCCCAGTAACACAACTGATCACCTTTTTCAACTTTCTGACCATCTTTCACTTGAACAAAAGAACCGTAAGGCACGTGGTTGGATATCAGCACGCGGCTTTTCTCTTCATCAAGAATACGAATCTCACCGGTACGGGCCATCACCACCTTTACCTTGTTACCATCTTTGTCAAGGGTATCAACCGTACGGATACCTTCAAACTCCAATACACCTGAAAACTTCGCCTTGATGTTGGCGTCAACCGCAATGTTCGAAGCGGTACCGCCCACGTGGAAAGTACGAAGGGTAAGCTGCGTACCGGGTTCACCAATCGACTGTGCTGCGATAACACCAACCGCTTCACCTGCCTGCACCATACGACCTGTTGCCAGGTTTCTTCCATAACACTTCGCACAACCACCGATCTTTGTTTCGCAAGTCAACAACGAGCGGATTTCAACCTCTTCGATGCTTGTTTCCTCAATCTGCTTGGCGATTTCGTCTGTGATCTCTTGGTTGGCTCCACAAATCAATTTATCTGTAATTGGATCGTAGATGTCGTGTACACTTACGCGACCCAAAATCCGCTCTGACAATGGCTCAACAATATCCTCGTTGTCTTTCAACGCAGTCACCTTCAAACCACGAAGCGTTCCGCAATCTTCCTCGGTCACTACCAGGTCTTGTGCTACGTCTACCAGCCTTCTGGTGAGGTATCCTGCATCAGCCGTCTTCAACGCAGTGTCGGCAAGACCCTTACGTGCACCGTGTGTGGAGATAAAGTACTCCAATACATCCAAGCCTTCTTTGAAGTTGGAAAGGATCGGGTTTTCAATGATAGAACCTACAGACCCTGCCAGGTTTTTCTGTGGCTTGGCCATCAGACCCCGCATACCACCCAACTGACGAATCTGCTCGCGGGAACCACGGGCTCCGGAGTGCATCATCATGTAAATGGAGTTGAATCCTTGCTGGTCTTCCTCCAACTGCCTCATCAGCGTGTTGGTAAGCAGCGTGTTCGTTCTAGTCCAAATATCAATCACCTGATTGTAACGCTCGTTGTCTGTGATCAGACCCATCATGTAGTTGTTCCAAACGGAATCAACTTCCTTCTGGGCGTTTTCTACCAGTTTCTTCTTTTCTTCGGGTACCTTCACATCGCCCAAGCCCATGGACAATCCGCCTTTGTAGGCCATCTGGAATCCAAGGTCTTTGATGTCATCCAGGAACTTGGCTGTTTTTGCCTGACCTGCGGCCTTGAACACGTCAGCGATGATGGTTTGCAACTTCTTCTTTGTGAGAAGTTCATCTACATAGCCCATTTCGCTCGGGATCACCTCGTTAAAGAGGACGCGACCCGTTACGGTTTCAATTACCTGAGGATTCAGCTCGCCCGTCTTCTTGTCGGCCACGTTGACACGAACCTTGATGATCGCGTGCTTCGAAAGCCTTCCTTCATTGTGAGCGATGATTACCTCTTCAGGAGAGTAGTAAGTTTTGCCTTCGCCCTTCTCTCCTTTTCTTCCTTTGGTCAAATAATATAGACCCAACACCATGTCCTGAGAAGGTACCGTGATGGGCGCTCCATTGGATGGGTTGAGAATGTTGTGAGATGAGAGCATCAACAAGGACGCTTCCAAAATCGCTTCCTGACCCAGGGGCACGTGCACGGCCATCTGGTCACCGTCAAAGTCAGCGTTGAAGGCGGTACACACCAACGGGTGCAATTGAATCGCCTTGCCTTCGATCAACTTCGGCTGGAATGCCTGGATACCCAAACGGTGTAGCGTAGGGGCACGGTTCAAGAGAACCGGGTGTCCCTTCAACACATTTTCAAGGATATCCCAAACAACAGGATCTTTGCGATCTACAATCTTCTTCGCAGACTTTACGGTCTTCACGATACCTCTTTCGATCAGCTTGCGAATAATGAATGGCTTGAACAATTCAGCAGCCATATCTTTCGGCAAACCGCACTCGTGCAGTTTCAACTCAGGCCCTACCACGATCACCGAACGACCGGAGTAATCAACACGCTTACCCAACAGGTTTTGACGGAAACGGCCCTGCTTACCCTTGAGCATATCGCTCAACGACTTCAGCGCGCGGTTTCCATCGGAACGCACCGCGTTTACTTTCCTGGAGTTATCAAACAAAGAATCTACCGCTTCCTGAAGCATGCGCTTTTCGTTACGCAAAATCACTTCAGGAGCTTTGATATCGATTAGTCTCTTCAGACGGTTGTTGCGAATGATCACGCGTCTGTAGAGGTCGTTCAAATCAGATGTTGCAAAGCGGCCACCATCCAAAGGAACAAGCGGACGAAGTTCGGGTGGAATCACAGGAACCATCTTAATGGTCATCCACTCCGGACGGTTTTCCACGCGTGTGTTCGCTTCGCGGAAGGCTTCAACCACTTTCAAGCGCTTCAACGCCTCCGCCTTACGCTGCTGCGATGTATCGGTGGCTGCCTGGTGACGCAGTTCGTAAGAAAGCTCATCAAGCTTCAAACGACCCAACAACATGTCTAATGCTTCCGCGCCCATCTTGGCGATGAACTTCTTCGGATCGTTGTCGTCAAGCATTTGGTTTTCCCTTGGCAGCTTGTCAACAATGTCCAGGTATTCTTCTTCCGTGAGGAAGTCCAGGCGGTTTACACCGTCTTCTTCCTTAACACCCGGTTGAATGACTACGTAGCGCTCGTAATAAATGATCTGATCCAGCTTCTTGGTGGGCAATCCCAGCAGGTAGCCAATCTTGTTTGGAAGAGAACGGAAGTACCAGATGTGAGCCACAGGCACCACCAATTCGATGTGGCCCATGCGTTCTCTGCGCACTTTCTTCTCGGTTACTTCAACACCGCAACGATCGCAGATGATGCCTTTGTAGCGAATACGCTTGTACTTACCGCAATGGCATTCCCAGTCTTTCACCGGACCAAAAATCCGCTCGCAGAACAAACCACCCATTTCAGGCTTGTAAGTTCTGTAGTTGATGGTCTCGGGCTGGGTCACCTCGCCATTGGAGCTTTCCAGAATGGATTCGGGAGAAGCCAGGCTGATGGTGATCTTCGAGAAGTCGTTGTTTATTTTTTTGTTTTTTCTGAACGACATAGTCTTTGGTTAGTCTGTATCAAAAAATATCTACTACCCTTAATTAATCCAATGTGATCTCAAGCGCCAATCCGCGAAGTTCATGCACCAATACGTTGAATGACTCCGGAATATTCGGCTTGCGCATGTTTTCACCCTTCACGATGCTCTCGTAAGCTTTCGCCCTGCCAATCACATCGTCAGATTTGATGGTATCGATTTCCTGGAGAATGTGCGCAGCACCAAATGCCTCCAATGCCCACATTTCCATCTCACCGAAACGCTGACCCCCAAACTGTGCTTTACCACCCAAAGGCTGCTGCGTAATAAGAGAGTAAGGGCCGATTGACCTTGCGTGCATCTTATCATCAACCAGGTGACCGAGCTTCAGCATATATGCGATGCCCACGGTTACCGGTTGATCAAACTTGGCTCCCGTCAATCCATCGTACAAATAAGTTCGGCCAAACTCAGGCAGGCCTGCCTCTTTCAATTCAGACGAAACCTCATCCAACGAAGCGCCATCAAAGATTGGAGTAGCGTATTTCCTGTTTAGGCGCTTGCCAGCCCAAGCCAACACGGTTTCGTAGATCTGGCCGAGGTTCATACGGGAAGGTACACCCAGCGGATTCAAACAAATATCCACCGGAGTTCCGTCTTCGAGGAACGGCATGTCTTCCTCACGCACAATCTTCGCGACCACACCCTTGTTCCCGTGGCGGCCGGCCATCTTATCTCCCACTTTCAGTTTGCGCTTCTTGGCCACGTACACCTTCGCCAACTGAACAATACCTGCAGGCAGTTCATCTCCAACTTCCAGTGTAAAGCGCTCGCGCTTAAAGTCACCGGCAATTACGTTTCTGCGGTTCAGGTAATTCTTCACCGTTTGAGCTACCAGGTCATTGGCATGCTCATCGTTGCTCCAGTTTTCCAGGCTCACGTCAGCAATCAGGTTCACCTCTTCAGGCACGTTGTAATTGCTTTCGTCACGGTAGATGTTCTTGTCAGGGAAGAGATTGCTCTCAATTACCTTGGCAGAGAACTTAACCCCTTTGCTGATCAGTTCATCGCCAAACTTGTGTTTCACACCCTGGCTGGACTTGCCAGACAATATCGAAGTGAGCTTCTTGATGATCTCTGCGCGAAGTTCAGTCAGTTGCTTGCTGTAGCGGTTCTTCAGGGCATCCAATTCTTTTTTCGACTTGGAACGCACATCCTTGTCGCGTTTCGGCCGTGAGAACAGCTTCGTATCGATCACAACACCTTTCAATGATGGAGGCGCCTTCAACGAAGCATCCTTCACATCGCCCGCCTTGTCGCCAAAGATGGCGCGAAGAAGTTTCTCTTCAGGTGTGGGATCAGATTCTCCTTTCGGTGTAATCTTACCGATCAGGATATCTCCTTCCTTCACTTCAGCACCCATCCGGATAATACCGTTTTCATCCAGGTGCTTCACCGCCTCCTCACTTACGTTCGGAATCTCGGAGGTGAGTTCTTCTTCACCACGCTTGGTGTCCCTTACTTCCAGTTCGAACTCCTCAATGTGAATTGAAGTGTAAATATCATCACGCACCACACGCTCGGAGATTACAATGGCATCTTCGAAGTTGTAACCTTGCCATGGCATGTAGGCCACCAGCAGGTTTCTTCCAAGCGCCAATTCTCCATTCGCTGTCGCGTAACCTTGACACAGCGGTTGTCCTTTCACCACCTTCTCACCCTTTTTAACCAAAGGTGTCAAGTTGATACACGTGTCCTGGTTGGTTCTTCTGAACTTAATCAGGTTATATGTTTTGAATTCGTCATCGAAGCGCACGAGCTGCTGTTCTTCGGAAACCTCGTACTTCACAACGATCTTCTTCGCATCTACAAACTCAACCACGCCATCTCCTTCCGACAGGATCAAAGCGCGCGAGTCTACTGCAATCTTGCCTTCCAGTCCGGTACCCACAATCGGGGCTTCAGGGCGCATCAAGGGCACCGCTTGACGTTGCATGTTCGATCCCATCAACGCACGGTTCGCATCATCGTGCTCAAGGAAAGGAATCATGGAGGCAGCGATTGAAACAATTTGATTGGGAGCGATGTCCATGTATCGAACCTCGTTCGGTTCAACTACGGGGAAGTCACCTTCAAACCTCGCCTTGATTTTTTCCTCTTCAATCTCACCGGAGCCTTTGAACTTCACATTCGCCTGCGCGATGTAGTGTGTGTCTTCTTCCTCAGCGGTCAAGAAAACGACTTCGTCCTTCAGCCTGACCTTACCGTTCTCCACCTTGCGATAAGGCGTTTCGATAAAGCCCATCTTGTTCACTTTGGCGTGAACACAGAGTGACGAAATCAAACCGATATTCGGACCTTCTGGTGTTTCGATGGTACAAAGACGCCCGTAGTGTGTATAGTGAACGTCACGAACTTCAAAGCCTGCACGTTCCCTGGAGAGACCACCCGGTCCGAGGGCTGACATCCTTCTCTTGTGGGTGATTTCTGCCAGTGGATTTGTTTGATCCATGAACTGTGAAAGCTGGTTGGTTCCGAAGAACGAGTTGATCACGGAAGAAAGTGTTCTTGCGTTAATCAAGTCAACCGGCTTAAAGTCTTCGTTGTCGCGAACGTTCATTCTCTCTTTGATGGTTCTTGCCATACGGGCCAGACCCACACCAAACTGAGAGTACAATTGTTCTCCAACCGTACGTACTCTTCGATTGCTCAAGTGGTCGATGTCGTCAACCACAGCTTTCGAGTTGATCAACCCGATCAGGTACTTCACGATCAGAATAATATCTTCTGTTGTCAATACGCGCTGGTCATAGCCCAGGTCAAGACCGAGTTTCTTGTTGATCCGGTAGCGACCCACTTCACCCAGGTCGTAGCGCTTTTCGCTGAAGAACAAGCTCTGGATAATATCGCGAGCGGTTTGTTCGTCAGGGGCTTCGGTGTTACGCAGCTGGCGATAGATCTGCTCCACAGCCTCTTTCTCAGAGTTGGAGTTGTCTTTCGCAAGTGTATTGAAGATAATATTGTAGTCGGTGATGTTCACATCCTCGCGGTGCAGGATGATTGACTTCACGCCAGATTCCAGGATCACATCGGTATCCTCTGCGGTGATCACGTGATCACGCTCAAGCAACACCTCGTTACGGTCGATGGAAACCACTTCACCGGTATCCTCGTCCACGAAGTCTTCTGTCCAGGTCTTCAACACCCTGGCAGCCAACTTCCGGCCCACCACCTTCTTGATGGTGTTCTTGCTGGCTTCTACCTCTTCAGATAAGCCAAACAGGTCGAGGATGTCTTTATCTGTTCCGTAACCGATCGCGCGCAGCAATGTGGTTACAGGGAATTTCTTTTTCCGGTCGATGTAAGCATACATCACCGCATTCACGTCCGTAGCAAATTCAATCCACGATCCCTTGAAAGGAATGATCCTGGCAGAATAGAGCTTGGTGCCGTTGGTGTGCTTGCTCATGGCGAAGAACACGCCTGGTGAACGGTGCAGCTGGGAAACGATTACGCGTTCCGCACCATTGATTACAAACGATCCCTTTTCCGTCATGTACGGAATGTTGCCGAGGAACACTTCCTGTTCGATTGTCTCGAAATCCTCGTTGTCCTCATCGTTACAGGTGAGGCGCAGCTTGGCCTTCAAGGGAACCGAATAGGTCAAGCCCCTGTCGATGCACTCATCTACTGAGTACTTGGGCGGATCGATGGTATAATCCACAAACTCCAGCACGAAGTTTTCGCGTGAGTCTGAGATCGGGAAGTTTTCAGCAAACACTTTAAAGAGGCCTTCGTTCTGGCGCTTCTCAGCGGGCGTCTCTATCTGCAAAAAGTCTTTGAAGGACTGCAGTTGCACATCGAGAAAGTCGGGATACTCCAATACTTTTTCGATGGATGAAAAGTCAATCCTGTCGTTGTTGTTCTTCTTTGCCAAGGTACTTTCGGTTTAAATTTCCTGGACTAGAATAATTAAAGAAAAGTGGGCACAAATACTGAAACCCCAGCCCTTCCCTAGCGGTGGTTTACACCATCAGGAGGGGGTTGGGGTCTGAATTTCCTTTCAGACGGTGCCCTGCGCCTTCAAGAAGGAAATTACTTCAACTCTACCTCAGCGCCTGCCTCGATGAGTTGCTTCTTAAGGTTTTCAGCTTCGTCTTTAGGTAAGCCTTCTTTGATTGTCTTGGGTGCACCATCAACCATGTCTTTAGCTTCTTTCAAGCCAAGACCGGTCAATTCTTTCACCAGCTTCACGATTTGAAGTTTGTTGGCACCTGGAGCCTTCAATACTACATCGAAGTTGGTCTTTTCAGCGGCTGCTGCGCCACCACCAGCTGCAGGGCCAGCGGCTACTGCTACTGCTGCGGCTGCAGGCTCAATGCCATATGTTTCTTTCAAGTAAGAAGCCAGTTCGGTCACTTCCTTCACGGAAAGTTCTACCAGTTGATCGCCTAACGTTTTGATGTCAGCCATTTTAGTAAGTGTTTAATTTCGATTCTACAATTATTTTGCTCTTGTCTCCAAAGTCTTCACCAAGCCAGCGATAGTTTGCTTGCTGTTCAATAGGCCAGAAAGCACATTCTTGGCAGGTGATTGCAACAAGGAGATGATTTCGCCAATGAGTTCGTTCTTCGACTTCAGCTCAACCAGCGATTTCAATTGATCGTCCCCGATGTACAGGTCCGAGTCGATAGAAGCAGCTTTCAAAACGGGCTTGCCTTCTATCTTCTTGCGGTAATCCTGGATGACTTTCGCAGGCGCGTTGCCCACTTCTTTAGAAAAGATCACGCCTGAAAAACCGTGAAGAACCTTGAACAAGTCCTCACTGCCACTACCTTGCTTTTCTAGGGCTTTGCGGATGAGTGTGTTCTTGTAAACTCCGTACTCCACTCCCGCATGGAAGCATAGCCTGCGAAAAGCATTTATCTGCTCCACGGTAAGCCCTGAGGCATCCGTGATATAGAAATGAGCGTGCTGACCAAACTTGTCGGCTAACTCATCAATAATTTGTCCTTTTTCTTCCCTTGTCATTGTCTTGTCAGTTAAAGACCTGCAATGGTTGATTTGTCAATCATGATTCCGGGACTCATGGTAGAAGAAATGCAAATACTTCTAAAATAAGCGCCCTTTGCTGATGCAGGCTTCAGCTTGGCAATGGTATTGATCAACTCAGAAGCATTGTCTTTCAGTTTATCAGCACTGAAGGAAGCTTTGCCAATGCTCGCATGGATGATACCTTGCTTGTCTACCTTAAAATCTACTTTACCGGCCTTCACCTCTTTTACAGCCTTTCCTACTTCCAGTGTAACAGTTCCGGACTTAGGGTTCGGCATCAAACCACGCGGGCCGAGCACCTTACCCAGCTTACCTACCTTGGCCATCACAGTAGGCATGGTGATGATCACATCCACATCCGTCCAACCGCCTTCGATTTTCTTGATGTACTCATCCAAGCCAACGTGTTCTGCACCGGCATCCTTTGCTTCCTGCTCTTTGTCAGGCGTGCACAACACCAACACACGAACCGTTTTGCCAAGGCCATGGGGCAGGGTAACCACACCACGAACCATCTGGTCTGATTTCTTAGGGTCGATACCCAAACGGATATCCAAATCCACCGAAGCGTCAAACTTGGTGAACGTGATTTCCTTTAGAACGGCAGCCGCATCTTCCAGCGAATACTCCTTCTCAGGATTGTACTTGGCTAAAACTGCTTTTCTGTTTTTACTCAATTTTGTCATGGCTTTAACCAATTTTATTCCCAGGGCGCAGTGCCGCTGATTGTTACACCCATACTGCGTGCCGTACCTGCTACCATCTTCATGGCAGACTCCACTTTAAATGCGTTCAGGTCAGGCATTTTTGTTTCAGCAATCTTCTTCACCTGGTCCCAGCTGATAGAACCGACCTTGGTGCGGTTAGGCTCGGCTGAACCTTTGTCTTTCTTCATTGCGTCCAGGATCAGCACCGCTGCAGGAGGGGTCTTGATCACGAAATCGAAAGACTTGTCGTTATAGATTGTGATAAGCACAGGCAACACTTGCCCTTGCTTGTCCTGCGTTCTTGCATTGAACTGCTTGCAGAAGTCCATGATGTTCAAACCTTTTGAACCCAATGCTGGACCAATCGGAGGAGCTGGGTTTGCTTGCCCGCCCTTCACCTGCAATTTCAGATAGCCGCTAACTTCTTTTGCCATCGTATGTCTAGTCTAACTTTTCTACTTGCATGTAATTCAACTCTACCGGAGTATTCCGGCCGAAGATCTTCACCATCACATTCAACTTCTTCTTCTCCTCAAAGATCTCTTCCACCGAGCCCGTGAAGCCGCTGAACGGTCCGTCCATCACCTTCACCGATTCTCCTTTAATAAAAGGTGTCTCCAGTTTCTCTTCAAACTCATCAATCTCGTCTACCTTACCTAAAATCCGGTTCACTTCAGACTGACGAAGTGCCACGGGATCTTTTGACGACCCCGTGCCATTGGTTCCCAAAAAACCAATCACTCCCGGGATGTTGTTCACGGTATCAAATGCTTTCCCGTTGGTGAGGTCAGCCGAAACGAGGACGTAACCGGGGAAGAAGTTGCGCTCGCGCACCCGCTTCTTTCCGTTCCTCATTTCATATACTTTCTCTGATGGAATAAGCACCTGTGGTATGAACTCACTCAACTTTGAGCGGTCGATCTCTGTCTCCAGGTATGATTTCACTTTCTTTTCCTGGCCGCTGATCACGCGAAGCACATACCACTTTAACTCTCCCATCTCCCCTCCGCTTAAAATTCGTTGTAAAACCACTCCAGGGCGTTCTTAAAGCCCAGGTCGATAACTCCAATTACAATCGCAAAAATCAAAGAAGCGATCAGCACCAAAATCGCGCTGCTCTGAAGTTCCTGGAACTTCGGCCACGATACCTTGGTACGGATCTCGTCAATTGAATCCAGAACGTAGTTTCTCAGCTTTTCCATTGACTTCTATTCGCGCTTTGCCTTGCGGCTGTTTTGTTCATTTTTTCCGCGGGTGGAGAGATCTGCCTTCGCTGAAGCTTCGGCAGACAGGCTCGAACCCGACTGCTATTTAACCACACAGAAAACTCTGTGTCCAACTCACCTTTTTTGCACGGGTGGAGAGACTCGAATGCTGACGCTTCGGTCAGCACCCTGACCCCGCCTTGCGGGCGTCAGGGCTCCCAGGCTCTTCCACCTGATTTACTCCCTAACTTGCACGGGTGGAGAGACTCGAA
>JBFWPC010000001.1:303868-1319654 GCA_050250195.1 Cyclobacteriaceae bacterium
TGCACGGGTGGAGAGACTCGAATGCTGACGCTTCGGTCAGCACCCTGACCCCGCCTTGCGGGCGTCAGGGCTCCCAGGCTCTTCCACCTGATTTACTCCCTAACTTGCACGGGTGGAGAGACTCGAATGCTGACGCTTCGGTCAGCACCCTGACCCCGCCTTGCGGGCGTCAGGGCTCCCAGGCTCTTCCACCTGATTTACTCCCTAACTTGCACGGGTGGAGAGACTCGAACTCCCAGCCAACGGTTTTGGAGACCGCTACTCTACCAATTGAGCTACACCCGTTTTTGACTATAAATGCTGGGTTTTTCAACCTCTTCCTTAGCGGCCACCACTCAACCTATTGAGCTGCACCCGCGTACTCAGCTCAAAAGGACTGCAAAGGTAGAACAAAAGCCCCCTAAAACAAAAACGTTCCTGAGAAAAATCTCAGGAACGTTCCCTATTGAAAATCAGTGAATTAGTCCAGAATTTCAGTCACCTGACCTGAACCCACGGTGCGGCCACCTTCGCGGATCGCGAAGCGCAAACCTTTCTCCATGGCAATCTTGTTGATCAGCTCCACATCGATCGATACGTTGTCGCCAGGCATTACCATTTCCACACCTGCAGGCAATTTGATCTCGCCTGTCACGTCTGTGGTACGGAAATAAAACTGAGGACGGTATTTGTTAAAGAAAGGAGTGTGACGACCACCTTCTTCCTTGCTCAACACGTACACCTCTGCCTTGAACTTGGCGTGAGGAGTTACGGTGTTGGGCTTACAGATTACCATACCACGGCAAATCTGGTCTTTTTCGATACCGCGGAGCAACAAACCTACGTTGTCACCAGCTTCACCTCTGTCGAGGATCTTCCGGAACATCTCCACACCCGTGATGGTTGAGGTGAGGTTTTCTGCACCCATACCCAAAATCTGAACGGGGTCACCGGTTTTGATCACGCCACGCTCGATCCGGCCGGTAGCCACTGTACCACGACCGGTGATAGAGAACACGTCTTCAACCGGCATCAAGAAGTCCTTGTCGATCAAACGAACAGGAAGCGGAATGTACTCATCCACGTGCTTCATCAGTTCTTCTACCTTTTCAACCCACTTAGGCTCGCCATTGAGCGCACCCAAAGCAGAACCACGAACAACAGGAATGTTGTCGCCAGGGAAGTCATAAGAAGAAAGGAGTTCGCGAACTTCCATTTCAACCAGGTCAAGCAATTCCGGATCGTCAACCAAGTCTACTTTGTTCATGAACACCACCAATGCAGGCACACCTACCTGGCGGGCCAACAGGATGTGCTCGCGTGTCTGAGGCATGGGGCCGTCAGTTGCAGCAACCACCAGGATGGCACCGTCCATTTGCGCAGCACCTGTAACCATGTTCTTCACATAGTCAGCGTGGCCAGGACAGTCAACGTGTGCGTAGTGGCGGTTTTCAGTCTGATACTCAACGTGCGAGGTGTTGATGGTAATACCTCTTTCCTTTTCTTCAGGAGCATTGTCAATAGAAGAGAAATCTCTTTCTGAAGCAAGTCCCTTAGAAGCAAGCACCTTGGTGATAGCAGCCGTCAAGGTAGTTTTACCGTGGTCAACGTGACCGATGGTACCTACGTTAACGTGGGGTTTCGAACGATCAAATGTTTCTTTAGCCATATTTGAAAATTGCAGTTAAAGTTTAAAGTGTATAATTTATTTAAGTTCTTCACTCTTAAATACCCTCCTGAGAGGATACACCCTAAACATGATAAGCCTGTCGAATAAGGGATTTATTCGTTTGCCCGAAGGCGGTTTGAACATACTGATTTCCAATACGATGGCGCTACTCATCCGAAACCAGTTGTTCGCACAGTCCATTAAAATAGCCAACCGGATCATCTATCCGACTTGCGGTCAGCATCGAGACATTTATCGTCTCGACTCACGACCTCCTCAAATCCTATCAACCACTCGTTGAGCTGTTGATGAGATTTGAATGCTGACGCTCGCGGTCAGCATCGAGACATTTATCGTCTCGACTCACGACCTCCTCAAATCCTATCAACCACTCGTTGAGCTGTTGATGAGATTTGAATGCTGACGCTCGCGGTCAGCATCGAGACATTTATCGTCTCGACTCACGACCTCCTCAAATCCTATCAACCACTCGTTGAGCTGTTGATGAGATTTGAACTCACGACCTCTTCCTTACCAAGGAAGTGCTCTACCCCTGAGCTACAACAGCATACTTCAATCCTCTGCTTCGCCCTTCAATCTGCTCTACCCTGCCTTCGTTAAAAACTCCGGCAGGCAAGCCATGCCTTCGTAAAACTTCGGCAGGCGGGCCCTGAGCTACAACAGCAACTTCAATTCAAAATTCAAGATTTCAAATTCAAAATTGCCCACTCAAGCTCTTCCAGATTCCGCATTCAATCTTGAATTCGAAATCTTGAATCTGAAATTCTTGTGAGCGGGAGACGAGGTTCGAACCCGCGACCTACAGCTTGGAAGGCTGTCGCTCTACCAACTGAGCTACTCCCGCAATTTCAAAGTACGAATCCTGAGGTACGAGGTACGAATGATGCTCGATCAAATCGTACCTTGTACTTCCTGCCTCGTACCTCGAATGTGGGGAGAGCAGGATTCGAACCTGCGAAGACATAAGTCAACAGATTTACAGTCTGTCCTCGTTGGCCGCTTGAGTATCTCCCCTACTTTTTGGTCACTATTTCCAAGAACGTTTGAAAGACCTCTTTTCAGCCTTCCTGAGGCGCCAAGGCGCTTTTCCAAAAAATAGGAGTGCAAAATTATACCGTTTTTCCGTATGGCCAAACCCCGAATTCAAGATTTCTGAAAACAGAACGAGCCTGCGACTCTGGTGGGCAACCTACATCAGCACAATCTCCGTCAAGATCTCTTCCCCAAACTCTTTGCGCAAGATTTCCATGATCTGCGCCTTGTGCATGTTGAGATCGTGCTTCATCGAGGGTGATTCCAGTTCGATAAACAGGACCTTGCCCTTGATAAATACCCGCTTGGTTCTTTTGGCGATGGGTTTGCCAACCAGCCGCTCCCACGACCCCACCAGGTTGGCTTCATCGAATTTCGACTTGATGTGATAAGAATTCAGCAACTCGCTGATGGCCTGCCCAATATGGACCGCATCCCCGGCAGACCTCGATGGGTTTTTCTTTGTCATGGCAGGTAAGTTACATTACCATTTTCTACCTGAAAGAGTTCCGGGTGAATGTTGGCCTCTTTCAGCAGTCCCATGCTCCGATCAGGGCGGGCGTCAGTAATGAACAGCTGGCCAAAATCGTCCCGACCGACCATTTTGATGAGACGTGCAATGCGGTCGTCATCCAGCTTGTCGAATATGTCATCCAGCAGCAGCAGGGGTTTAGTCCCCTTTGCCAGGGCGATGCTTTTGAACTCGGCCAACTTTAGCGCAATGAGAAAAGTTTTTTGCTGCCCCTGCGAGCCATACTTCCTCAATTCATGACTATTAAGTATAAACTGGAAGTCATCGCGGTGGATACCGAGCGTAGTTCGCTGCAGCGCAAGGTCTTTCTTTAGTGCCCCCTTCAACATTTCTCTGAAGTCCTTACCCGGCACCTCCGACTGGTAGTGAAGGCCTGTGTCTTCCCGGTCATTGTCACCGAGATAGCTGTAGTAAGTTTGCAAATGGATCGCGAAGGACTTTACAAAAGTGGAGCGTGCAGAGGCGATGTAGGTGCCAGCGTCAGCGAGGGGTTGGTCGTAGGTGTCAAGCAAATCTTTGTCGATTTCCTGATCGTCACTCAGTCGCAAAAGGCTATTTCTTTGCTTCAGCAAGTGGTTGTACAGCATCAGCTTATCGAGGTAAGTGCGATCGATCTGGGAGATCATGCTATCGAAGAACCTGCGCCTCAACTCGCTGCCATCCCAGATCAATTCGATGTCGTTGGGCGTTACCATTACCACCGGAAAACGCCCGATGTGGTCGGCCATGCGTGGCACATCCTGTCCATCCACACGCAGCACCTTCTTGGCGCCACTGCGATAGGAGCATGCCGTATCGTAACACAAGCCATTCAATCGGAAGTCA
This sequence comes from Cyclobacteriaceae bacterium, assembly GCA_050250195.1. Taxonomy (GTDB): domain Bacteria; phylum Bacteroidota; class Bacteroidia; order Cytophagales; family Cyclobacteriaceae; genus ELB16-189. The sequence continues at coordinate 307,927 of JBFWPC010000001.1, forward strand.
CCACGAATGACGAACTGATCTAGGTCGTCTTTTACGTTGGCTGCATCGTTTGGAATGAGGGCACTCTTGGTGAAGCTGAGGTAGTGAATAGCATCGAGCAAATTGGTCTTGCCCGCCCCGTTTTTTCCGAGAAAGCAAACCACCTGTTTTTTGAATTCAAGCGTAGCACTCTCGTAGTTTCTAAACCCATTCAATTGAAGTTTTTCCAGCCGCACGGTTATAGGGGATCGGTTTGGGTATTGTTGATTGCTGCCGTATTTTCGCAATTCACAATCGACTCAAAATTAATACTTATGGCTACCACCACCCAAGCCAAAGGCAAAGCCAAAGCGAAGGATAGCGCGAAAGGAAAGCTGGCGTTTGATAAAGAAACATACCTGTTCTGGTTCGAAAAGATGCTGCTGATGCGAAAGTTCGAAGAGAAGGCTGGCCAACTTTATGGGCAGCAAAAAATCAGGGGTTTTTGCCATCTGTATATAGGCCAGGAGGCGTGTGCGGCCGGTGCTGTTACCGCGCTCACGAAAGACGACAAGTGGATCACTGCATATCGCGATCATGCCCATCCCCTGGCGTTGGGTACAGATCCCAAAGCTGTGATGGCCGAGTTGTTTGCCAAGGAAACAGGCATTTCAAAGGGCAAGGGTGGGTCCATGCACATCTTCGACAAGGAACACAACTTCTTCGGGGGCCATGGTATCGTAGGTGCCCAGGTGCCACTGGGTGCGGGCATCGCTTTCGCAGAAAAGTATAACAAGACCGGCAACCTGTGTATTTGTTACATGGGAGATGGTGCCGTGAGGCAGGGTGCGTTTCACGAAGCGCTGAACCTGGCCATGCTGTGGAAGATACCGGTGATTTTTGTGATTGAGAACAACGGATATGCCATGGGTACGTCCGTGAAACGGACATCCAATGTGCATGAGCTACACACACTGGGCGAGTCTTACGACATGCCGTCCGAAGCAGTGGATGCCATGAAAGTCGAAGAAGTCCATGAAGCGGTGGCGAGAGCAGCGGAGCGCGCAAGAAAGGGTGACGGGCCCACCCTGCTAGAGTTTCGTACCTATCGATACAAAGGCCACTCCATGTCAGACCCGGCCAAGTATCGGTCGAAGGAGGAAGTGGAAGAATATAAGTCGAAAGATCCTGTGGAGGTGGTGAAGAACACCATCCTTTCCAACAAGCTGGCCACCGAAAAGGATATTGAAGCCATCGAACAGCAAGTGAACGAAATCGTGGAAGAAAGCGTGAAGTTTGCGGAAGAGAGCAACTTCCCCGATCCATCTGAGGCCATGAAAGACGTTTACGCACAATCCGACTACCCCTACATCACGGATTAGTCTGTCGGGCGGCACCTTTGTTTAATATCCCCTAATTCTTAGTTTTGCAGCCCGTCTGCAAGCCGCTGGCTTGTGGGCTTTGTAAAGAACATCGCATGTCAAAGAAGGAAGAAAAGAAAGACATTCTGGAGAATCCGGAAGTTATTGCTGAGAAGCTTGAGGGCGCAGAACATTGGGTAGAGCAACACCCCATGGTGGTGTTTGGAATCCTTGGCGCTTTGGTGTTGATCCTGGGCGGTTATTTTGGCTTCCGCTACTACGTGGACGTTCAGAACGATGAGGCCCAGCGTGAAATGTTCCAGGCCGTTCGCTATTTCGAGGCAGATAGCTTGAACCTGGCGTTGAAGGGCGATGGCAACAACCTTGGCTTTGAGCAAATTATTGAGGATTACTCGATGACAGACGCGGCCAACCTTGCTAATTTTTATGCCGGGGCAATTTGCCTGAAGCAAGCCAAGTACCAGCTGGCGATTTTTTACCTCGAAGACTTTCATGCCAACGATATTTTGATTCAGGCACGAGCGTATAGCCTGTTGGGTGATGCGTATATGGAATTGACACAATACGAGGATGCCGCCAGGTATTATAACAAGGCCGCCAATCATAAGCCCAACAAATTCTTCTCGCCTACCTATCTGATGAAAGAGGCATTGGCGTACGAAAAGTCGAACCAACCGGAAAAGGCGATCGCAGTATACGAGCAAATCATCAGTGAGTACTGGGATTCCAGCGAATACCAGAATGCCCGCAAGTTGAAGGCGAGACTTGAAACCAATTCTTAGCCGGCCGTCTCGTTTTTAGTTTCAGCAACCAGCACGTATCTTTATCCGTAACAATACGTGTATGCTTACCAAGCTCACATTAACGGTTGAAAAAGAAGTAGTTGAGCGTGGCAAACGTTACGCCCGATCAACAGGCAGGAGTCTCTCTGACTTGATTGAGTCCTATCTTGACTCAATTAGTTCGTCACAGAAACAAGGCCCGAAAAAGCTTCCGCCCACGCTGCATAAACTGTATGGGGCTGTGAATCTTCCTTCTGATCTGGACCATAAAAAGGAAATAAGAAAGATCTTATCGCAACATCGACCCTGATGAAAGGCTCTCTGGACACGGATGGCATCCTGGATTTCCTGGGAAAGAGAGAGCCATTTGCCCAGCACGCTTCTTTAATCTTTGCGGCAGGATATCACAAGCAAATCAACTTATTTACAAGCAGCAACTCAATAACCGCTTGCTACTATGTTCTTAGCCAATACTCAAGCTCAAAAAAAGCGAGGCAATTGATCCTGGAGTTGTTAAAGGAATTTCCGTGATACCGGTTACCGAAGGGATTCTCTGGAATGGATTTGAATCTAACTTTCCAGATGCCGAGGACGGTGTGCAGCATTTTGCCGCGCTTTCAGTCGAATCGTTGGCTTGCATCGTTACACGAAATCTGAAGGATTATAAGGCGAGCAAGTTACCTGTACTTTCATCAGAAGAATTCACTCACAAATATTTGCGGTAATGGCAGGCACACTCACATCAGCATCAGGAAAACACGCCAAAAAAATTGGCGGGAAGAAGTTTGGTATTGTAGTAGCCAAATGGAACGAAGATGTAACCGAGGCATTATTCGAAGGCGCCTACCAGGCTTTGTTGTCGATGGGTGCCAAGAAGAAGAACATCACGAGAGAAGATGTGCCAGGCAGCTTTGAATTGCCACTGGCCGCCCAGCGCCTTGCGTCAAAGAAAAGTATTGATGCGGTGATTTGCCTGGGTTGTGTAATACAAGGTGAAACACCCCATTTCGATTACATCTGCCAGGCAGTGGCAAATGGTATCATGCGCGTAAGCCTCGACTCGGGAAAACCCGTAGCCTTTGGCGTGTTGACCACCCTCGACAAGAAGCAGGCGATGGACCGCGCGGGCGGCAAGTTTGGCAACAAGGGTGAAGAAGCTGCGGTGACGGTGGTGGAGATGGTGTAATTACTCCTAGCGCATCCGATTGTATTTTTTCATCACCTCCTTCGCTTGTTCCCACGGCAAACCACGGATGTGGGGGTGCTTTTCTGATCTAAAATCAATTGAAGCAAACAACGAATTGATAATCGCTTCCTCAGTCGCTTCGATCACCGCCAGGAACAGCGGACTCATGTGATCGTTTCTGAGCAGTGTAACCGTGTCGATGGCAAGTTTGGAATCGTGGGGAATTCGCACGAGTTCATTTGTCGAAAACGCAATCACGTAGTCACCGCTTCCGTTCGAAGCGATGCCACCCGTTTTGGCCAACCCCATCTGAGCCCGCATCGCCAACCTCTTCAGGTTGCGCGCATCAAGCGGAGCGTCTGTGGCCACCACCATCATGCAGGAGCCATCGCCCGCGCCTTCAATCTGGTCTTTGAAGGCATACCTGCCCAACTCCCTGCCCACCGGCACCCCATTGATCTCCAGCACTCCGCCAAAATTGGTTTGCACCAGCACGCCAACAGTGTAACCTCCGAGCTCCTTCGGCAAAACCCGCGATGCCGTGCCGATGCCTCCCTTAAATCCAAAGCAAATGGTACCCGTTCCTGCACCTACCGAACCTTCGATTACGGGTCCATCCTTTGCACTTCGGATTGCCGCCAACACATGCTGCCTTGTCACATGCCGACCCTGTATATCGTTGAGTGTTCCATCGTTGGTCTCGCCAACCACTCCGTTGACGGAACGCACGTTTTTGTTTTCTTCAAACGACAACGTGTAATCGATCAATCCTTCCAAACCTGCAGCTACACTCAAGGTATTGGTGAGTACAATGGGTGTTTCAATATTTCCCAACTCTTCCACCTGCGTGAACCCCGCCAGTTTGCCAAATCCATTTGCCACAAAAATTCCTGCAGGTACTTTTTGCTGAAAAATATTGCCATCGTGAGGAAGGATGGCGGTCACACCGGTTCTTACTTCGTCTCCTTCGATGAGTGTCACCTGCCCCACTTTCACCCCCGCTACGTCTGTGATGGTGTTTAGCTTTCCGGGTTGCAGCACGCCAACACGTATACCATAATCCATGGCCCGTTTTTGTGCGCTTGTGTGAAAACAATTGAGGACACCAAGTACTATCCATGCGATGCTCTTCACAACAAAAAGGGTTTGGTCAAAAAATCATGAAAGTTCTCCACATGAATTACTTCCGTGCTGGCTTCAGGGTAAGCTGAAGTAAATGTTTTGGAAAATTTGTATTTGGCCTTTGGGTTCATTTTGAATTCATAGGCAAACAGCCGCCCGTCCCTCTCTTCCACGTAATCAATTTCCTGTTGTGCTTTTGTTCGCCAGAAATATTTGTTTCCGTAGTCTGAATTATAATGCAGGTGTTTCATTCTTTCAACGATCAAAAAATTTTCCCAAACTGCCCCGGCATCCGAACGGATGGAAAGAGGATTAAAATTTCCAATAAGTGCGTTTCTAACGCCTAAATCCCAGAAGTAAAGCTTGCGCATGGTGCCAATCTCGCTTCTGAGGTTTCGGCTGAGGGGCTGAAGCCTGGCGACAATAAACGCTTGTTCCAATAGATAAATATAGTCACTGACAGTTCCTTTGTCCACCTGAAGCAGATTTGCCAATTCATTGTAAGAAACTTCCTGCCCAAGTTGCAAAGCAAGTGCCCTAAGTAACTTGTCTAATAATTCCGGTTTTCGAATTCCTTTGAAACTAAGTAAATCCTTATACAGGTAGCTGCTCACAATCTGATTTAGCAATTCCTTCTCCCTGCCCGGGTTGGTCACAACTTCAGGATACATTCCATATAGCAATCTCTGCTCTAGCTGCTGCATGGCCGAAGTAAAAGAAGTTGAATGCACAAGCTCACCCCAACTTATCGGATACAGAAGATACTCCCACTTCCTCCCTGTAAGGGGTTCATTTATTTCATTGGCAAGTTCCAATGCCGAAGAACCGCTTACCAATAGTTGAACATGCTTAAACTCATCGGTGACCAATTTGAGTGTTAAACCAATGTTCCTTACCCTTTGCGCTTCATCAACAACAATTAGCTGATCGCTACCAATAATACTTCTAAGTGAAGCGATTGTTGCGCCTTCCAGCAACCGCTGAGAGGTCGGGTCATCACAATTAATCCATTGTTTTGGTTTATCAATTCCAGCAGTCAAAGCTTTTAACAGCGTTGTCTTACCCGTTTGTCTAGGGCCCAGTATAATTATGGCTTTGCCCTTGAACAATTTGGGAGTTATGACATTCAAAAGTGCCCTTGAGATAGGCTTGGGGTTCATTTGCCTACTAAGATAATAATTTTAGGGATCATAATCCCTAAAAAGATATAAATTCAGGGATTATAATCTCCAAAATCCAATAAACTACATGTTCTTCACCACTTCCTGCCCAAACTCCGTGCACTTCAGCAAGGTGGCCCCCTCCATCTGTCGTTCGAAATCGTATGTTACGCGCTTAGATGAAATGGCTCCCTCAAGACCTTTCACAATCAGATCGGCCGCTTCCTGCCAGCCCATGTATTCCAGCATCATTACCCCCGACAGGATCACCGAACCGGGATTCACCTTGTCCTGACCGGCATATTTGGGTGCGGTGCCGTGGGTGGCCTCAAATATGGCATGACCGGTGATGTAGTTTATGTTGCCACCGGGCGCAATGCCAATGCCGCCCACGATGGCAGCCAGCGCATCTGAAATATAATCGCCATTGAGATTGAGCGTAGCCACTACCGAATACTCATCCGGCCTCAACAGAATCTGCTGCAGGAAGGCATCCGCGATCGCATCTTTCACCACGACCTTATGACCGTTCTTTTCGATTACGTGCCACGGTCCGCCATCCAATTCTTTTGCGCCAAACTCGCGCCGGGCCAGGGCATATCCCCAATCGCGGAAGCCTCCTTCCGTAAACTTCATGATGTTGCCTTTGTGTACCAGCGTAACACTAGGCTTTTTGTGATCGATGGCGTATTCAATAGCCGACCTTACCAGTCGCTCCGTACCTTCTTTGGATACCGGCTTGATGCCAATGCCAGACGTTTGTGGAAAGCGAATCTTCTTGTACAGCTTTCCAAAGTTTTCTTCAAATACCTTCAAAAATTTCTTGTTGTCCTCGGTGCCTTCCTGAAACTCGATGCCCGCGTAGATGTCTTCCGTGTTTTCCCTGAAGATCACCATATCGGTTTTCTGCGGCTCCTTCACAGGTGAAGGCACGCCTTTAAACCAACGCACCGGGCGAACGCACGCATAGAGGTCGAGCTCCTGGCGGAGCGCCACATTGAGTGAGCGAATGCCTCCACCCACGGGGGTCGTAAGCGGGCCCTTGATGCCCACCAGGTATTCCTTGAAAGTGTTGAGCGTTTCGTCAGGCATCCAGCTTCCTGTCTTATTGAAGGCTTTCTCTCCGGCCAGCACTTCTTTCCACTCAATCTTCCGCTTTCCCCCATACGCCTTTTGAACCGCAGAGTCGAACACGTGCTTAGAGGCGGGCCATATATCAATTCCAGTTCCGTCACCTTCAATGAAGGGCACAATCGGCTGATCCGGAACGGTTAACTTTCCATTGCTGATACTGATTTTCTCGCTCATTTTCCTAACATTATAGATATGATTGTATAAACACCTCTGGGCCTTCCTGTCTCCGGTACTTCCGAAAAGCGCTAACCCAAGGAGGGCGAAAATAGAAAAATTAACACAAAGTGATACAGATAATTACACCGGAACGCATGATTCTTGCTGCTAAAACCGTTTGGGTTTAAATCGACCGCAAATGAAGACTTTCGCACTTATTGTTACCCTGTTCGCTGCCTCTGCACAACTCCGGTCGGGCGATGAAAAAACAACCCATGTTTGCCTTTCGTCCGAGGAGAAAAAACTTTACGATTTGATCATGGACTATCGGAAAAGCAAGAAATTAAAGTCCATTCCATATTCTGCCAAATTGAGCCAGGTGGCACAAGCCCACGTTCGAGACCTGGAAGACAAGTACGACTATGAAAACCGTGGCGATTGCAATCCCCATAGCTGGTCGCAATCAGCGCGATGGTCTGGCTGCTGCTATACGGCCGATCATAAGCAGGCGCAATGCATGTGGGATAAGCCCAGGGAAATTGCCGGTTATGACAGTGAAGGTTTTGAAATCGCCTATTACAGCTCTGCTGGCGCCAACGCTATTGACGGCCTCGAGGGTTGGAAGAAAAGCGCAGGACATAACCCATTACTAATCAATACCGGTGTCTGGAAAGACGTTGAGTGGAAAGCCATTGGCATTGGTATTTACGGAAAGTACGGTGTGGTGTGGTTTGGTCGGGTGGAGGACGACTCGAAGCTGGCGATTTGCAATTAGTCAGTACTTCTCGTCCTCGCTTGGAAAACGTTTCGCTTTAATATCGTCTATGTATTTACCTACCGCTTCGGTAATAACCACATTCAAGTCGGCATATCTTCGCAAGAAGCGAGGCTTAAAGTCTTTGGTAATCCCCAGCATGTCTTGCATCACGAGCACCTGTCCGTCCACATCCGGGCCGGCCCCAATTCCGATGATGGGGATGCTGAGTTTTGAAGCGACCTTTTTTGCCAGGGCAGCAGGGATTTTTTCCAATACCAGGGCAAAGCAGCCACACTCCTGAAGGAGCAAAGCGTCTTCCAACAGTTTCTCGGCCTCAGCCTCTTCTTTTGCGCGCACCGTGTAAGTACCAAACTTGTAGATGGATTGTGGCGTGAGGCCCAGATGACCCATGACAGGAACACCCGCACTCAGAATTCGAAGCACAGAATCTTTTACTTCGCTGCCGCCCTCCAACTTAACGGCATGTGCTCCGGATTCTTTCATGATCCGGATGGACGATCGCAGTGCCTCACCGGAACTACCCTGGTAGTAGCCAAAAGGAATGTCGACCACGACCAACGCCCTGTTTACTGCCTTCACCACCGAAGTGGCGTGATAGATCATTTGGTCGAGCGTAATGGGCAGCGTAGTTTCATTTCCGGCCATCACGTTTGAAGCCGAGTCGCCTACAAGAATCACATCGATGCCAGCGCCATCGATGATTCGCGCCATGCTGTAATCGTAGGCAGTGAGCATCGAAATCTTCTCGCCCCGGTTCTTCATTTCCTGAAGTTGGTGGGTGGTAATCTTCTTAATCTCCTGCTTGTGAATCGACACGGCTATGAATTAGTGTAAGTAAACGGATGATTTCTTGCCGAGCTTCACTTCCACATGATCGCTAAGGGTGGTGGCCAGTTCAAAGCCGGTATAAGTTGGCTGGATGGGAAATTGGGTATGGCTTCTGTTGACCAGCACCGCCACTTCAATTCGTTTTACTTCTGTGTTAAGGAATGGTTTCAATCCAAAAGCCAACGTGCGCCCGGTGTTGAGAACATCATCAACCACCACAATGCACTTTTTCTTAAAGTCTTTTCCTTCCATATCAATGGCCACTTCGCTTTGTTGCGGTGCCAATTTATCGAGTGTGACCCTTGCCACCCTGATGTCCAATTCGGCAATCATTTTCAGCTGTTCTGCAATTAATTGCGCGAGGGTATAACCTTGTCCATCAATACCGGCCAGCACAATGGCTTTCTCCTTGAAATTATTTTCATAAATCTCAAAGGCGATCCGTTTGATCTTTTGATTGACCTGATTTGCATACAGGACAAGGCTTTTTTCCGCGGCTAGTTCATTCATGGCACGGGAATCACTTTGCTGTCTTTAAATGTGGAGAGAATCACCATCGACTGCATATTGTCCACCACCTCAATATTGGAGACCTTCTCCAACATCAGCACTTGGTATGAAGGAATGTCGTTGCTTACAATCTTCAGAATAAAATCTGCCTGACCCGTCACGTGGTGACACTCCACCACCTCGTCAATCTTCTTGATGGCTTTGATGAATTTTTCAATGTTGTCCTTATTGTGGCCCTTCAGCGAAACCATCACGAACGTGCTAACGCCTACACCGATGGCGGCCGGGTTCACAACGGCATGGTAGCTCCTGATGACGCCCCCATTCTCAAGCTTCTTCACCCGTTCTAATGTAGGAGCCGGTGACAACCCAATTTCCTGCGCAAGCTGTGCATTGGTAATGTTAGAATTGGCCTGCAGAATTTCGAGGATCTTTTTGTCGGTAGCGTCAAGCTTCAGTTTCATAGGCTGGAGGGCACCTCATCGCGTGCCAAATATTATCCGGTTAAAAATAGAAAGAATTGATACGGCATCGAAACTGGTTCACGAAAAAAAGATCGTGCTCAGGGTTGGATGATCAACGGGTACGTCTTTCGATAACTTCCGCTCGCAAAAATGAGGTAATGAGGGCCAGGATGCAACGATGACAGGTCGAGCGTGATTCGGTTAAGGCCTTCCTGGAAAGAAGTGATTGTCTGTTCGAAAACCGCTTGCCCGCTTTCATTGTAGACGGTAACCTCAGCATCACCAGTTGATGCGGCAATCCACTCCAAGGTTACCGTGCCAGAATTTGGATTTGGAAATGGATAAACGGAAGACAACTCATCGGCAAGGTTCGCACACAATTTGTTATTCAGCAAATCTTTGTCTGAAGGCGCTTCAAGACTCACACAGGCGTATTGAACAGCCGGGGATGACACGAGCTGATTGCTGAGCGTAATCGTTTTTGAGGCGCCTGGCGGTAGGGAAGTAACTACTTTTTCGCTTAGCACGGCCCCAACCGACAGTTCAAGCCGAACATCCAATTCTGAAAGTTGATAATTACTATTGTTGGTCACATCGACAACAACTGCCATCGTGCCAGTATTTGCGTTGGGCACCAACGTGAGCCCGGTCAATGCCACATCAAGTGAAGGGATGATTACGGACACGAAGTCAGAGAAAGAGGATGCACATCCAAAGTCGTTGGTGGCCGTCAGTTCAACGAGGTAGTCGCCCAGTGCCGTGTAGGTAAATTGAGGAGCCGTGAGCGCAGAGGTGGCACCCGTGCCATCATTAAATTTCCAGGTGTAGCTCGTGCTTCCCACTGAAGTATTTGTGAACTGAACTTCCAATGGCGCTGGTCCACTCGGTGGGTTTCCATAAAAGCTGGCGACTGGTGTGGGGCTAATGGTCACATTTTTGGAGATTGAATAAACACACCCCGACTGATTGGTTACTGACATGGTGACACCATAAACACCCGGGGCATCAAATTGGTGAGTAGCTGTGCTGCCAGCGGTACTCATGATACCGGCAAAATCCCAAGTCCATGAAGAAGGCATGTCTGCAGAGGGAGTGGTTGCGTCTGCAAACGTGGTGAGCTGATCCTCACAATTGTTGGTGCTCAGAAAATTCAGGGTTGGCGGCACCGGCACGTTTATCATTTTGCTGGTACTTGACACACAATTGTTACTACCGGTTACAGTGAGTTGCACGTTATAGTCGCCAGGGTTGGTAAATACATGGGTGGGGTTTTGGAGTGTATACGTGTGGCTTGTGCCCACCGTCCACAGCCATGAGGCAATGCTGCCAGCGGAGCTATCCGTCAATGCGGTTGGTTTCGCAATGCAGGCGGCACTTGTGCTGAACGCTGCCGTGGGCGAAGGAAGAATCGATACCGATTTTTGAACGGATGCTGTGCAGCCGAAGTTGGTTGTTACTACGAGATCGACCAGATAGTCTCCAGCGGTCGTATACTGATATTGGGGATCTTTCTGGGTGGAAGTACCTGCGAGGGGATCGCCAAAGCTCCAGGCCCAGCTCTCCAGGTTGCTGTCGGGTGGTGCGGGTGTGAGATCTGTAAACTGGGACATAGACCCTGCGCATGAGAATGGGGGAAGGGCGATGTTAAAGTCCGGTTGCGGTTTGGAGTAGATGGTGATGGGTTTGGTGATTTCGTTTTGACAGCCTGCGGCATTCTGCGTTTGCAGCTTTACGTTGAAGGTGCCGAAACCTTCAAAGGTATTTATAGGATTTTCCAGCATCGACATATTGCCATCATCAAAATCCCAGCTGATGCTTGTCACTATGCCAACGGTGGTATTGGTGAACTGCACGGGATTATCCTCGCAGCCGTTATTGGCGGCAAAGTCGGCAAGGGGGCCGATTTCTATGGTGTTCAGTGATTGCATTGATTCGCTGGAGCAGCCAGGGATGCTGGCGACTAGTTTGATCTCTTGCGGGTCGTTGGTGGCGAACGCTTGAGTTAGGTTTTGGCTTGTGGCAGCTGAGCTGCCGTTCACCTGCCAATCCCAAGTTGGGTTGGAGCCTGAATCGAAGCTTGACGTGTTGGTGAAGGTGTAGGGTTGGTTGGTGCAGATGGGGGTGGTGGTTGGAAGGGTGAAGGAGGAAACGGGAGCGTTGTAGATTGACACCGCTTGCTTTAGGTAATTATCACACCCGCCAGAGGAAGTAATTTCGAGAGTGACATCGTAAGTGTCTACCGTGGCATAATTGTGATCAGGACTAGGCAAATTGCTGAAATTGCCATCTCCAAAATCCCAAGATTGCGACACAATTGTTTGATCACTATCAAACATGAATTGTACGGGAACATCAATGCACGATTGTTGATTGGAAAAACTAATGCTAGGTGCTGAACCGGCAGTAATTGTGAGGGTCGCGTGTGCGTCATCGTAGGTTTGATCATTGAAGCTTCTTAAGGAAAAATGCCTTGGGCCAGGGGTTTGGAACTGTAGCAATAGGTCCGTGGACGTCATGACTTCGGGGCTAATACTGCAAGTTGGAGCAGGGAATGACACTCTGAATAACGTTCCATTGACATAATCGACCGAGTAGTAGTACCAACTGCTTTGATTTTTTACCAGCCGGTTCTTTACGGTGTTAAAAATGATCCCCAGGTTGCCAATCACATCGCTGGCCACTGGGCTGGCATTGAGGTCACTGCCCAAATTCAATCTCACGACCGGTCCCTGCAGCGTAGCAAACATCAAATAGATGTTACCATTGTCATTGCCAGCATCTATTCCATAATAGTTTAGGCTTGTGGCAGGCAGAGCTGCCGAAACGTCTCCAATTGCAGGAGCGGAAAACAACGTGGGGCCGTAGGATAACCGGTACAATTGGAGTACGTTCCATGGAGCGACAAAAACAAAGTAATCACCATTGCCCTGAAGCACCTTGACATCGCCCAGGTTTGCAGCAATGTCCGTTGACAGCATCTTATCACTGGGCCCGGGAATTGATTCAATAGTTGGCAGTCGTATCACGCCAACTTTGCTGTTGAAAGAATAAACAACATGCCAGAACGTGCCATCGAATATCACGTCCAATCCTTGATTGCTTGTAGAGGTGTTGTCGGTTACAATCAGAGTGGCCGTTGGCGTGTTGGTCAATGACGTACCGAAGTCAAGCCGACAGATTACATTGGGCCCCTCATTGTAGACAAAGCCATACCACTCACCATTCTCCGAAACAATCTTAATGTCAGTTGGTAAGTTTAGTTTCGAATCAATATTGCCAAGGTTAGTGAGCCCTGAGAATCCCGATTGGTTAGCTCCAAGGTCTACCCGCATGATAGAATGGTTATCCCTACTGGTAACAAATGCAAACCAGCTTGATCCGTCATAAACAACATCCACTCCGGTTGGAGTCGTGCTTCCGGTCAGGGTTCCAGGGGCAGTACTTGAAGGCAGCAAAGACAAATCTCCCTGGCACATATCCCACTCATAACGATTTGCCCCGGTTGATTGATTGGTAAACGGAACATTTTCGTTGAGGCAAGCCGCAGCTTTCACGCTGAATTGCGCCACCGGTGGCTGCGCGTAGGCATGCTGGCCTATGAGTAAGCAAAAGGTGAATACAGCCAACCGGAAACGCTTTTCTGACATGCCAACAACTTTCAAACTTAATTCACATTATCCATCAAAAGAAACCAGGGGCTATTGCGAGAGTGCTTCTTGGTAAATATTCCCAAGCTGTCCGGCCACCAATTGGATATCAGATTTCTGCAAAACAAGTTCCTTTCCCCTTCGTCCCATGCTGTTTCTCAGCTCCTGGTTGTTCATCAACTCGGCAAGGTAGTGTGTGGCGGCAGCAACGTCATTAGTATCCACCAGGAAACCAGACTGACCATGAACAATTATTTCTTGCGGACCGCCACAACGGGTGGCAATTACCGCCCGCTGAAAATAACAAGCCTCAAGGCACACCATTGAAAAAGACTCTGACTCTGAGAACATGGTTACTATGGATGCCTTGCCATATTCTTGCGCCATATTGTCCTGATGCCCCAGCCATTCAACGCGCGATGCAATGCCCAATTGTTCCGCCCAATCCTTCAGCTCATTCTTATATTTTTCGTTCTTCCTCAATCCCATCGTATCACCTGCGAAGCGTAAAGTCCAACCAGGACACTGTTGTGCAACCTGGGCAAAAACATTAAGCATCATCAAATGACCTTTGCCACGGGTATAGTTGGCCGGAAAAAAGACCACGGTATCACAGTCGAAACTTCTATCATCCTGATTCCACGGTATCTCGTTGGGCACAACTGGCAAAGGTCGTTCAATTCCCAGCTCGCTTCGAACTGCCTGTGAGACGCAAATGATTTCTTTCGACTTCGATTTGTGAATACCCAACCACACTTTTAACAAAACTTTGGGGAACCTGGACGGCATAAATCGAACGTAGGTGACGTACGGTGTTCTGCCGCCAAGCACATTGTGGAACGCGGGAAGCAAGTTGTAGAAGTCGTTGCTTACGATGAGGTCAATACGCTCCTTACGAACAATTTTTTTCAAGCGGACCACATTGCGCAATAGCACGGGCAGGTAGAGAACCCAAGACTTGAGACTCCTGCTTAACTCCAACATACCCAGTTCGCGAACATCAAATCCATTATCACGCACAAGCTTGGTGCCTGTGCTTCCATGCGGTAGTACAAAAAGAAACTCGTACAAAGAATTCAGGAACAGGCTGCTTCGGATAATCGAATGCAAGGCCCCGGTCACGCCCACCGAGTTATCCACAACAAGAATCCTTGGCCTTAATGCTCTACTAAGTCCAGCCATTTTTTTTGTGCATTCGTTATATCATAATCACCAGCAATCAATCTTCCCGCCTTTCCCATTCCAATCATTTGCTGGTCATCTTTCATTGTTTCAATCAATAAATTCGCCCATAAATTTACAGTCCGATCGTCATCGATATTCGGCATCAAGAACCCAGCTGATGTTCTTGTTGCGCCATTGCCTATTTCTTCACCAACGCCAGCCTTTGTCAATATTTCTCTTGGTCCATAAGGACAGTCAGCCACCATCACCGGAACTCCGCAAATCATTGCTTCCACCATGCCATTGGGAAAACCTTCTGACACAGAATTCATCAAGTAGAAATGCGTTCCGTACAAATACTTGTAAATGTTTGACTGAGGATCAACGAAGTAAACATCAGCTTCCTCGTCAAAAGTCTCAGCAAAAGTACGTTTCAGTTCATGAACTAAGCTTTCCAAAAACGTTTTTTGAGGGCCATCCCCCAATATCACCAACTTGGCGTTCGAGAGTGACATTCTTACTGATTCAAAAACTCTTATAATTCCCTGCAACCCCTTCTCTGGCGCGAGCCTTCCCGAAGTCACAAGAACCCTATTCCTATACACATTGTTCTCCGAATCCGATTTTAACTCCTTTGCCATCATCATTATCCTTTCAATGTGATATCCATTCTCAACAACTTCTACCTTTTGTGGATGGAGCTGGAAATGCTGAATCATCTCTTGCCTGATGCCTTGATTGACCGCAATGACCATATCGGCCTTCTTGTATAGCCAAGGCATCAATAAATGCATCCTTAGCCAATAAAAACTTTTGCGAATATTCGGATCGTGAAGTTTTGATCCCCTGATGCTGATCATGGTTGTTTCCTGCGCTTTGCTCAATAGGTTCACGTAGTCAGCTCCCTCGAGAAAGCTGACAGCGACATCAATCCGCAACTCTTTCTTTATCTTCTTTAGTCGTTTTATCCTTTTCAAGAATGCCACACCCTTTTTCCATGCACTTTTTCCGGTGCTTACGTCAAGACTGATAAGTTGGCCGGCAAAGTCATAACCAACTGGATGCTTTTGATCGAACCTAACGACCCAAATGTGATGGGCGCTCGCCAAGATGTGGCTGAGTGATGCCATGGACCGTTGTGCTCCGCCCATGCTCAGTTCAGGAATAATCAGCATTATCCGCTTAGCCATTGGATTTGTGTTTTTTCCACCAGAGTACCAGGCTAAGTATTCTCCACATCTTCTCTATGTTGTATTGTTTGTTCTTTGACTTGTAATACAAATATTTTTTCCTCTCTGCCATCACCTCATTTTCATTGATGAATTCAATCTCCCTGAGAGACTCTAAGGACAGATGTTCCTCGAACTGCACGTCCAACTCTTGCTTGAACCATTGAAAGATAGGAATGCTGAAGCCCTGCTTTCTTCGATTGAATAAATCCCGGGGCAGGTACCGAGAAATCAAGTTGCGGATAATTCTTTTGTCTTCTCCTTTGCTGATGCGGTATTGCAGGGGGATTCTAAAAGCCAATTCAACCAATCGATGATCAAGAAACGGCTCGCGACATTCCACACCATGGAACATGGTCGCTCGGTCTACCTTTACCAGCAAATCATCGGGAAGAAAATGACGGGCATCCCAAAGCATCATTTGCTGAAGGATTGGAAGCGACTGGTGATCAATATCTTGATTAGAGGTTATGCTATAGCCGGTAAGTCGATTGATTTCTTCATTTGACTGGTTTGCAATGAAGGCCTCGTACATACGAACGTCACTGTCGCTCAGTAACAGTTCCTGGAATTTACTAAACCGGTGCGTCAGGTTTTGCCAGGCAAATTCCCGTTTAGCTATTTTAGGAAAAACTCCCGCAATTTGTGCCAATAATTTCCGGCCAGCGACAGGTAACCCTTGCAGACGTTTGTCAAGTGTGTGCATCCGCCTGTAATGTGGATAACCCCCAAACAATTCGTCACCACCGTCTGCCGACAAAACAACCTTGGTTCCATGCTCTCGCGCAAACTTGGCGATACAAGAGGTAGGTATACCGGAGGTATCCGCAAAGGGTTCGTCATATATTGAATAGAAATCATTAAGAACGCTCCTGGCCTCAGCGATGCGCAGCGTTTTCTCCAATGCATTCACTCCGAGTTTCCCGGCCACTGCCCTTGCATACCGGGCCTCATCGAAGTCCTGCTCCTCAAAGCCAATGGTGTAGGTGCTTATATTCCCATGACTTTTCTTCAGAATGGCAGTAAGAAGTGAGCTATCCAACCCTCCGCTTAGGAAGATTCCAACAGGAACATCCGATACCATGCGATAGGCAAAAGCAGATGTCATTACAGCTTCTAACTCCTCAATCCAATACTCTTCACTTTTTGAAGCGTCTATGTCAACAGGAATCTCCCAATAGCGGTGTTCACTCAAAGATGTTCCGGTTATCTTGACGAATGTGCCGGGCTTTACCTTCCTTATTCTTTCAAAAACAGAACGGTCGCTCCCTATAAAACCAAACCTGAAATATTCATGAATGGCTGAAGGGTCGATTGCATGTTGGCGATCCAGTAATTGCAATGCCTTCAGCTCGCTTGCAAATGCGACTCCGTCACTCAAAGCAGAATAATATAAAGGCTTTACACCGAGTCGATCGCGGAAAAGCCACATTACATCACTGTCTTTTTCATAAATAGCAAATGCAAACATGCCAACGAAGTGGTTTACGCACTTTTCTCTCCAGTGATGAAAGGCCTTAATCAGTACTTCTGAATCCGAATTGGAAACAAACTGATAGCCCTTTTGGACAAGCGTATGGCGTACTTCCTTGTAGTTATAAATCTCACCGTTGTAGGTCAATACCAGATTCTGATATTGATAAGGCTGCGCGCCAAGCTTCGACAGATCAATGATCGATAGGCGTGTGTGAATCAGTCCCACCTGCTGATGAAGGAGAACTCCCCGGTCGTCAGGACCACGGTGGTGCAATGCTTGCAAGACTTTTTCGATTGTGTCTTGGCTAACCTGTTTACGATAGTATCCGGCAATTCCACACATAATCCAAATGCTACAAAAGCAGCGCTGAGGTTAGTTTTTCTCTTGTTGCATTTCAAGTATCTGATTTACTTCAGCCGCAAAACGCTTTGGGTCCAGATAAAATCCCCCCGAATATAACTTTGAGGCTTTCGATCCCATCAAAGCATGATACTGAAAACCTTTTTGAAGGGATAGCATCATATAGTGAAAAGGTAAGTAATGCTCCCTGGTTGGCGGAAATATCTCCAATACCCAACAATTATCTTCTCTGAAAATGATATTTGAAAGTCCTGCTCCGTGAATTCCAATAATGATTTCAGCAGAGGCAAACCACGACTGCTGCTCGGGAAGAGGCAGATCATCCAATTCCAAAACCTTAATATTAAGTTGTTGACACATGGCCCAAATTTCATCGTCATTTTCAATATACCTTAGCCGGCTTCTCTTTCGTGACACAAATATTCGTTTGTTGCGTTCCATCTGAATGCCTTTTGGAATCAACCCCACCACGCGTTGCCAAAGATCCAACCGATGGGTGAGCGGCTTACAAAATATAGCTTCTTCACAAACAATATAGTCATCCCTTTGTACCACCCACTGAAGTGACTGAAGGTAGTTGGCGTGTCGATAGAAAAATTGAAAGTAGGGTTTTTCCCACAGCCTTTGTGCGACAACAATGGGAATACTTGTTACATCCACGCCCTTTTCTGTCAAGAAAAATAGTTTTGTCAGTACCTCATTGTAAAAATGGAAATAATTCTCTTCGCCACTATCACGCAAGGAAATAGCAATAGGCAGCCGCGTCTTTTTTTTTCTTTGAATCAGTCCAAAAATGGAAGGCTTTCTTTGAAAGGGTGTGCGGCTTACCCCGAGAGAAAAGTAAATCAGATTACTCCGACCAACAACTCCCCATCCATAAGTCGGCTCAATGACCACCTGACCTTTTAGGTGCAATACAAACTCTTCCTGCTCCCAGTTAAGCCAGTAGCTCATCAATTTCTTAACTTGTTCGCCAACGAGTGCCTCGACCGACAGATCATATTCTTTTAGTGGATTGACTTTTCGGTAAAACACAAATTGATCAGTCGTGACCGCGTATTCCGGAAAAAGTAGTCTGTCGATTGTCGCGATTTTGAATCGATTGTACAGCAGGAAAATCCGCTTGAGTATCGGGATGGGAATAATTGCCTTAAGCAACCGTTTCAAGAGTTCTTCAGCTTAATCGTCTTTTTTAGCCCATCTTCCAGAGTGGTGAGCGGCCGATTCAGGATTTCCCTCATTTTTGAATTGTCCGGTTTGCGCCTGGTCATGTCTCCTTCTGCAAGCGGAGGCAAATGATGAACTGCAGACCTGGAACCAGTCACCTCTATAATCTTTTTGGCGAGGTCAAGGATCGTTATTTCTTCGTCACTCCCTACGTTCATCACTTCATTTACGCAGCGGTTTTCAGTAAGGCAGCGAAGCGTGGTCTCAATGTTGTCGTCAATGTAGCAAAATGTTCGCCTTTGTTGGCCGTTGCCATAAATAGTAAGCGGCAACCCTTGCAACGCCTGGTCAAGAAATCGAGTGATGACAAAGTCATTGCTTTGCCTTGGTCCGTACGTATTAAAAAAACGGAATATCGTGTAGTCAAGGCCAAACTCACGGTGGTAAGAACGGAGAAAAGCCTCTCCAACATTTTTCACTACTGCATACGGCAGTCGGCTATTGAGAGGTGTGGTGTTTTCATTTTGAGGAAATTCCACAGGTTCTCCGTAGACTTCACTAGATGAGGAAAAAAACACCCGCCTGACTCCGGTATTTTTTGACAGGTCCAGAATATTTCGAATGCCCTCTATATCATTGAGTACCATGATCGGTTGATCAAGCGTTCGCTTTACACCAACTACTGCCGCGTAATGAAACACATAGTCAACCCTGTAGGCCAGCATGATCTCACTAATGTCAGTGTATCGATTGACATCGGCCTTAATGAATTTCATCAAATCGGATGCTTCCGGCAGCTTGCTTTGGTCGCCAGTAAGGAGGTTGTCAACAGCAATAATCTGATATTCGCCCGCCTCGATGAGTCGCTCTACCAACGTACTTCCAATGTTTCCGGCCGCCCCGGTTACCAAAATTCTTCTCATCAGCGTAATGTATTCCTTAAAGATGCAAGAAATCGTTTGCTCAGCAATATTGGCGGATAAATGGAAAAGGATTTAAGCGCCCATTTCCAGACTTCCCCGGCTTTTTTCTCTTCAGATAGTGCGAGCATGAAAAAGCTGTATCGTTCGGCTCTAAAACGATTAAAACTTCGTCCGTAGCTGGCCTGAACAACTTCATCCCCGGATAGCAGGCGGATCATCAACTCATCGCGCGCAACGATCTTTGTGGATGATATCGTTTTCAGACTTCGCTGATCATGGTGAATTACCGAACTCGTGATCGTATTCGAAAAGCACAGGGGAAAACGACACGTGAGGCGGATCCACAATTCCCAATCTTCTGAAGAGGACAGTGTTCGATCTTCACTGAAACGAAATTGTTGAGCAATGTCACTTCTGAGAAACACACCGTTGCAGCTGAGCTTATTGTCGAATAAAATCGATTTTGCTGAGGCTTGAGTGAAATTATTGGACTCTGATACCATTGATCCATCAGGAAGGCGCGTGTTGAAGGCAAGGTGAAACCAGGGTGGATTTGCGTTGGCTGCTATCACTAAAGCCGCCTCATTGAGATGGTTCGGAAGCATGTAATCATCCGAATCGAAAAAATTAATGTAGCTACCCCTGGATCTGGCCGCTCCAAAATTTCGGGCGGCACCTCGCTCTCCGTTCTCTTTTCTGAAATACTTTACGCGATCGTCAATCACTTCTCTGAACAGCTCCTCGGTTTGATCCGTGCTGCCATCGTCAATAACCAGAACTTCGAAGTCATCAAACTCCTGGGCAAGAACTGAACGCAGCGTCTTTTCGATAAGATGAGCTCTGTTGTAAGTTGGAATTACTATCGAAAACCGGGGTGCCACAGGTTACACAAACGAGTTAGTGGTTTAGGGCTGAATACTGTTGCATTACGTTCTCAATGCTGAACCGATCCATTACAGACCTGTATAATCGCTCGGCCATAAGTTCGCGATAGCTGACCTTGCCTGCCATTGCCATTTCAATTTCAGAAGTGGCTCCTTCCACAAAGTGGTCGGCATCGAATACAAAACCATTCACACCATGTTCAATATAGTCATCGAAATCGCCAACTCCACGACATACCATCACGGGCAATCTGGCCAGCCCTGCTTCCTTCACCGTGACACAACTCGAATCGAGGACGGAAGGATGCAATAAATAGTCCGCAGCCGCCATGTAGTCAAGCACATTTGAGACGTAGCCCGGCATCACCACATGGTCAGAGAGTTGGTAGTCGTTGATCATAGAGCGAAGCTCACCTTCCATTTCGCCAATGCCTAGTAGTATTAGTTTCGCATCAACCGAATGCTCACGAAGTCTTCGTACCACCTGCACCGACATTTCAGGCCGCTTGTATCGCGTCAAACGGGCCACTGTAATTAGCAGCACCGCACAATTGTATGCAGTCTTTATTTCCGCAGCCCGATCCTTATCGGGTTGGTCATACAGCGAAAAGTCATATGCCAGATTAATGTGACTGATTTTCCCGGGAGAAACTCCTTCTTTTTCAATCATGTAGTTTCGCGCCTGCCTTGAGACCACGATGATGGATCTCGCGAGTCGGTAAGTTAGTGTGTAATAAAGGTCGGAGTTAAACTGGTACAGTGCGGCTTCATCAATATGATGACGACAAAGATGGACACGTGCCCGAACGAAGAACTGGGATACTGAGGCCACGAAGTTGGCCGGTTCCAGGTGACTGTAGACTATTGCTATACGATGCTTCCAGCAAAAATAGATGAAATACAGAATATGTCTGAAGAAATACCAAGCCCCCGATCGCGGACCGCTGAACACCTTTGAATAGGAGGCCACTCCACGCGAGGCTACAATGTCATTGATTAAATGGCCTTCCTGCTGGGTGAGCAACAAAACCTGGTGCCCTGCCTGCCTGAAAGCTATCATCAATGATTCGGTGTCCCTTGAGCGCTGGTTGAATGGTCCATAGAACAGAATGCGAGCCATTCAAACAAGCCGTTTGTTAGTGCCATACACGTAGTCGTCAATAACGTGATTACCAGTATGTCTTGTATTAATTGCGAACCCGTGATCTTGGAGGAACTCGGTGACTATTCTTTTCGTCACGTAAAACCTACCATGACCATGGAAAATCTCCCTGAAATCATGGCATGAAATGCAAGCATGGCGAACCTTGTCGATCGCACCCTTCATGCCGCTGGTCAGGTATTGCTCTGCTCCTTCAATATTTGATTTCAGGAAATCAATTTGCGTCAAGCCCTGCTGCTGAACCAGGCCGTCCATTGTGATTGCGTGAACTTGCCTTGCTCCCTGATGTGATATGGTATTGGTGAGATAATTCATGGGATCATCTTCAATAGCGACCATCCCTTCATCGTCATAGATTGCGACATTGAGTGGTGTAACCCATGAAAAATTATTCTCTTTACACAGGTATTGAAGTCCCCCGAAGGTGGTTGGGTTTGCTTCAACAGCCAGAACCTTGCCCTCATCACCTACCAGCTTTGCATAAACCACCGTTTCCTCGCCTAAACCCGCACCCAGGTCCAATATGCAATCGCCCCGTTTGGGCTGATAATAAAAATTGTACGTATCAATTAAAGCATTGTAGAGAAAGTTAGCATCGTACGCCCAGCCGGGCCCCATGCTTAGGTAGGTGCCTTCACCCGATACAAAGGAGTAAGCACGATACTGTGGAAGAAACTTAACCTTAACTCCTTTGTGACCTTTTACCGCATATACACCCTGGCAAATCTGGGACAGAAGCCGATACCATTGCCGCTCATGCATGAAGTTAAGTAACCTTGTTGCTACCATCATTTGTTCTTCAGTCCAAATGTACGCGCCATTCCTTCAACAAAGTTGTTTCCAACACAACGAATGAACAATGGCGCGTTGGTTCGCGCCAACCTTCCGTATAGTTCAATCTTCGACATTGACCAACCAGTAAAGATTGAATTTTGCGTGTTGCTGTAAAAGCCGCGATAGAATGCTTTCCAGTCAGTCACATCCACATTTCGATATACCCAATCGAACACCAAGAATTGTTCATAGAAATATTGAATAAAGGCGTCAGCGGCTTTTTTGTTAAAGGGATTCCTATAGTAATTCAACGCTTGGTTCACATAAGCTACATCACTTTTTGACAACACTTTCATATAGGCGTATTTATCTCCGATATACCTCAATGGTAAGTCAAATGGGTTGACAGCTTCCAGTACTGAACGCCTGAATAACACAGCGCTCGCATTGTTTATTGTACCAGCGGGTAGCAGGAACCCCTCCATCTCATCGACTCCATCATTGTGGTAGTCATGCGACCAACGATTGGTTTGAAGCCGCTTGTTCTTCATCTCACCGAGGGTTTGGCCAAGTGGCACGTCACCTTCCACAACATGCGAGTCGCAGTACACCAGACCGATTCTTGGATGGACAGTCCGTTTGATCATTTTCTCAAGGAAAGTCAAGTCAGCATAATCATCGCTCTCGGCAAACCAAATCCACTCTCCCCTTGCGACATTCAATCCCCTTTTCCATTGTTTAAATGTTGACCCGGAGTTTTGTTCATTTAAAGACACGTGTGTCACTTTCTTGTGGTCGGCATACATCTGAATGATGTCGCGACTATTATCTGTCGATCTGTCGTCCAATATGATGAGCTCAAAATCCTGAAAAGTCTGATTGATAATGGAATCCAATCGCTTTTGCAGATGTGAACCGTGATTATAGTTGGGAACAACAACCGAAACAAGAGGTAAAGACGAGTTCATTCCTGGAACAGAATTCCGAGCCCGTTGTATTTTCGGTAATTGTAGAACCTCCGCTTTGTGATTCTGGCTATGTCGGAGACAGCTCGCTTTACTTCGGGAAAGCTCTGGGTGTCATGAAAAATTGTACATTGTGAGTGTTGCGCACTCCACAATCCACAGGCAAAAGTATCTTCATACGTGTGCACGATGTCAACATGAATCAAATCATACTGCTGATCGTGCGCTTTAATGAAATCCCGGTAATCGGATTTTACCAATCTGATATTTTCAAAGTGCTCAAGTCGCTGTCGTGTTTCCTCATAAATGTCGCCAAAATAGCCGGCATGATGATCACCTGTGAAAATATCTACACCCGTTACCTGTCTGAAGTAGTTGGCGAGGGCTGCTGTGGAGTATCCAAACTCTACGCCAAACTCTAAGGCACTATGGGTTTGAATCTTGGCGCGGGTTATGATGTCTAAGATGATTGATTCCAGGCCAAGCCAAGCCTGCGATCTTGATTCGATCAGCCGTTTCGGACGTTCAATATGGCTTGGTCTGTAAACGATCTCATTGTACCGAAATCGGTCAAGAAGTCTTCTTGCGTTCTCTGCCAAACCCGTGTTAAACATCTTTCAAAATCCCTTGCAATGATATGGATTATTCTCTCAGTATACCCGTGATTTCCCCTTGTATTGCTGAGACAGGGTTGACGAGCTTTCACTTGTGGCGATGTAATGGAGTTCCTCGATACCTGGATTAGCCGTGTCGACATACCATGGCAAATGACGCAACACATACGGTGTGCCCGTTCGATAAGCTCGCAGCGTGAAGGCATGGCCATTCCGCAAGTCGCAAAAGGGTTTGTACAATGCGAAGGTGGTGTCGATCGGTGCATCAAATAGGCCATCCTCAACGGGTTGATTCCAGTAGCGCTTCTCATAGTTGCAGACCTCTTCCCGCAGTTGAAAATGAGCGGGCAGATCGTCAATTCGAATACCAAAACCGACTTTTTCCAGCCGGGGATTGCGCCTTAGAATCTCAATAAAGTGTTGAAGAAAATCGGCCGGGCAGAGTTCATCCGGAACCACATCGGCATCTGAATACACAAAGTAATTCCACTTGAATTTCTTATAAAGACCAGACCGCCACAGGGCAAGGTGTCCCAGGTTCTGGGAAAGTCGTATAATCGGATAATCCAATGACGAATAGTATTGGACCAATGGCGGATAATCAGAATGGTTGTCGATAATCACGATGTTTCTTATTCCAACCTGCTCAAGAGACAGGATCAGTTGTTGCAGAAAAGTAACTCTGTTGAAGTTGTTGATGATGATGGGAATACTTTCGACTGTTAGGAATTTCCACCGGTATAAAAGGTTAATGACAAACCAATAGGCACGTCTGGCGGCTCTGGAAATCGAGTAGGAGAATTTTCGAATATTGTTTGTCACTTCAATTGAGTTTCAATCTTGCCACCCTATTGTATTTTTTTTTGTAGCTGCCGAATTGGCGGAAGATACTAACGGCTCTGTTTCTCGCAAAAGTCAAATCCAACTTTCTATCAAGCTCTGACAACTCATTCGACTTGGGTAAAGTTACTGACCGGATCAGAAAGCCAAATTGATAAAGGGTATCCTTGATCCATGTGAGTTTTGTGACGGGCGAATTTCTAAGCGCATATTGATAGCACATGAGTTGTCCACTGCTGTAAGCAAGGGCCCCCACCAAATTTGTCAGGTACTTTTCAGTGAGTCGAGATGCCGGGATCACATGGTAAAAACGCAAGGCAGCACAGTACCACAGTAGATACCCTCTCAGTTGTATTGCATAGGAAAGTTCCGAGTCGCCTCCCGATAACAGGGATTTGCCTTTTCTGTCGGACATCACTGGTTTAAACCCTGCATCGTCAAGATCTCGCAGGACCTCTTTTCTTAGCACGAGTCCCGCGCCATAGAGTGCCGCGCTCGGTGCCAGGGGACCATCCTCTGTCCCCTGGGGAAAACACGCATAGCAGCTGGCGTGGTTTGCAAACCAGGTTGGAATTGTTTTTTCAGTCCTTGCCTGTCCCCATCCCCCGATTGCGCCAACTTTGGGATACCTTCTCAAGAGATCGAAAGCGGTTTGTATATATTGGTCAGACAAAAGATTGTCGTCATCACAAAAAATCAACCCTTCATAAACTGCTGCCTCAATTCCTTTTTGCCTCGCGTAGGTCAACCCAGGTTTGGCCTCGTCAACAACCCTGAGCGGCACATCATGACGCCCCAGGACAACCCAACATTCAGTGGCCACCGTCTTGGTGTTGTCGGTAGATGCATTGTCAACAACGATCACCTCCCACGGCAAGTTTACCGTTTGTTGTCCAGCCAGACATTCCAGCGCGTTTGAGATACGATTGGCACTGTTGTGACAACAAACAATAACCGAAATTCCGTCAACTTGACTCACTTTTTTCCAATAATGGTCCACCATTTAAACATTAGCGACCGAAACAAAATACCCAAGCCTGCGAAAACACCATGTCTTCCCGAAAGTATACTTTCTTTCTCGTGTGTCCAGGTGCGGAGGCTGGAGGCGAAAAGGTCGGGATGGACTAAAGACAAACTTCCCTCATCAAAAGGCAATTCAATCTTACTCACCACGAAAATGTTTTGCTTGTACCACCACTGAATCTGATCGTTCGCCCAAAGTCGCAACCGCAATGGGTCGTAGAAACGATACCCTAAACCGGCAAATCGCGCCCTCCAGTAATCTGGCCATTGTTCATTGACATGATGCTGGCCTCCCTGACCTGGAACAGCTGCTGAAAACAAGATCGTGTCGCCATGCTGAACGAGGTTTTTCAAGAAGGCGTCAACATGGACTTCCTCCAAATGTTCGGCAACCTCCAAAGCCAGCACCAAATCAAATTTGCGGTCCAGGAAAAAAGGCTTGGCCACGTCTCTTTTCACAAACTTGTTAACACTGATAACCATCTTGTGTCCGGTATGGTCATCTATGCCCATGACGTCTCCTACACCGTTTTCCTCGAACGCTTTCAACCATGTACCCGTGCCGCATCCCACATCCAAAACACTTGAGGGGCGTAACAGCTCAATCACGAGAGGCACAACCTCACGCGGAGATTCCATGGAGTGAATTTCATCGGTATGGACGTATACGCTCATTGCTGCTTTATGATATAAGCCACGTCCCCCTTCCATTGCCGGATGCGGCTCGTGGTTTTGCTCGCAACCAAGTAGTCATGTACAGCCCTCGCACATCCTTCCCAAACGTAGTAGTCATCCAGTATCACAACGCCTCCTGTTGCTACCCGGGGGAACAACACGTTGAGGCACACGGCAATTGATTTATACCAATCGCCATCTAGTCTCAAAATGGCAATCGGATTAGCTTGATAACCTGGCAAGGTTTGATCAAACCATCCCTTGTGAATCATAAAATCCTTGTGCCCCGCCAGATCCATGGCACGCAAGGCAAAAGACTCATCGGCATTGCAATTATCGTGAAAGCCTGGCGATGTTGTATCTCGTTGCCAATCCAACGCTGATTGACCATCAATTTCTTCTGCGGGAGGAAGACCTTCAAAACTATCGAACAAATGGACTTGCCTGTGGTTACCCATCACCTCGGCAATTGCTGCACTCATTCCACCTTTCCACACCCCACACTCGACAATATCGCCTTTGACCTCTGCAAAAGATTGACATAGCAGGAGGTTGTTGATGAATGTCTCCCGGGGTGTCATTGTGTATTCGCGGTACTTTTCAAACAAGCGTTTGCACCTCCGGTAGCCGTTCACCTCATTCTTTTGCATCATTATCCATTTCCTTAATCCAACCATAATCTGTTTGCTCAAAGAATCCTTGACTGAGGAACGACAAATCCGTTTGAATGTGAATGTGGAAAATTCCTGCCTTTTGTGGGAGAGTCTGTGATCTCAAATCCAAGAATTTCCTTCTCCCAAAACAAGGTTTCTGTATTGTGGCTCCCCGCCCAAATCGAAATCTTGTAGATATCAGGGATCAGGGGTGGCAAGTCGACAACCGTACTGATTTGATAGGGCCCGGAGGGGTAAACAACGAAAGGCTCCAGTTTCGGAATCGCCTGAGCAATTGTTACACCCATCGAGTTCGTGATGTCAAAAGCAATAAATGCGCTGGGGTGCGCATCCTGGGCACTAATCCTGAAATCGATCTGCAGTTGGTGACACGGCTGGCTACCACTCAGACTGGCAGATGCTTCAGCCAGGTAAACGACTCCTTCATGGCGAGCGGAGTTGGCCCAATCAGCTTCAACGACTTTGCTAAATGATTGCTGATAGGCGTTGATCACCTTCCGGGTTGAGTCCACAACCATGGGCTGACCTTTGTCGAGAAGAACCGCGCGGGTACAGAGGTTCTCAACGGCAGACAAGTTGTGACTGACAAATAGTATGGTCCTACCGCTCTTGCTAACGTCTTCCATTTTGCCCATGCATTTTTTCTGGAATTCGGCATCGCCAACGGCAAGCACCTCATCGATCACAAGAATCTCGGGTTCAAGAAATGCGGCCACTGAGAACGCCAATCTCAATTGCATCCCGCTGGAATAGTGCTTCAACGGAGTATCGAGAAACTGTTCCACCCCGGAGAAGTCGACAATTTCGCTAAACTTATTTTCGATTTCACGTTTTTTCATTCCAAGCAGCGATCCATTGAAAAAAATGTTCTCTCGTCCTGTAAGTTCTGGATGAAACCCCGTACCCACTTCCAATAAACTCGCCACTCTGCCTCTCATTCTGATTTTGCCTTCGGTAGGCGGAGTAATCTTGGACAGTACCTTCAGCAGCGTTGATTTGCCGGCACCATTCCTGCCGATAATGCCAAAGGACTCACCGGGATGAATGTCAAACGAAACGTCCTTCAGCGCCCAGAACTCTTCCTCATGCCTTTTTGAAAACTGGAGACCTCCAAGAATTCGCTCACGCAAGCTCAGGTAACCGCCAGGAAGGTGTTTTAGTATATACCGCTTCGAGAGATGGCTAATGGTAATGATAGGTTCCACAGAGGTTAGGCAAAGTCCGAGAAATAGTCTTCCGTTTTTCTGAAATAGTATAGACCCCACGTGAGCATCACAAGAATGCTTGCTGAACTGATGCCGATCAGTGTGTAGTCAAGTGACACCGCAGTGAGCGGCATGCGAAAAAGTTCAATGGGTGCATACATAGGTGAGCAGGCGATCAAATAACGAACCCAAGGAGTGCTTGCAATGCTTGCCGGATAAATCACAGGCGAGAGGAAAAATAATAACTGAATCAAAAAGGGGATTACATACCTGAAATCGCGATACTTCACGTTGAGTGCCGATAGCCAGCAGCCAGGACCCAGTGTGGCCATGGCAGAAACCAAAACTGCGATAGGCCACCAAGCAAGTGCTGCGATAGCAACAGGTTGTTGGTAATAAAGAAGGATACCGATAAAAACGATAAAAGCCATTAGAAAATCGAACATGGCAACCAGAACGGACGAAACCGGCACAATCAGCCTTGGGAAATAAACCTTCTTAATGATGTGGGCATTGGAAACCATACTGTTGGCTGAATTGGTCAGCCCTATTGAAAAAAGATTCCACAGCAATAGTCCCGAGAAAACAAAAACCGGGTATGGCAATTCCTGCGATGGAACGTTGAGGGCTTTTCCAAAAAATATTGAAAAAATGATCATCAGGAAAAGCGGCTGCAGGACGGCCCACAGAAACCCAAGCGCAGTTTGCTTGTACTTTATCTTAATATCTCGCCAGGTAAAAAAGAAAAAGAGCTCCCTATAGCGCCAAAGTTCCAGCCAATTAAACGACAAGTGACGCTTGGGTTGAATGATGTAGTCATTCGCAACAGCAGGTCGTTGCACCTTTCCCATATTCAGTTGTTGAAAAACAAATCAATTGCTCACTTTTGCGAAAATAGTAATGAAAATTCTGTTCATTGTTCCGTATCCTCGCCACCAAGCACCTTCCCAAAGGTTCAGGTTTGAACAGTACCTGACAATACTGGAAAGTAAAGGGGCAAAAATAGTCTTTTCATCTTTCCTAAAGGGATCCCAATGGAAGGTATTCTTTCGGCCGGGACATGCCCCGATCAAAGCCTGGTTGCTATTCACAGGGTTTCTGAGAAGGATCTCCCTTCTTGGCGCGATGCGGTCATTTGACTTCATCTTTATACATCGTGAAGCCGCGCCTGTTGGTCCACCGATTGTTGAATGGGCAATTGCCAAATTGTTGCGCAAGCGTATAATTTACGATTTTGACGATGCCATCTGGCTGACCGATCGCGAGCGCGAGAGCCGAATTGTAAAAATGCTTAAGAGCCGGTCAAAAGTCGCCAAGATTTGCCAATGGAGCTTTCGGGTGAGTTGCGGCAACGAATACCTCAAGAGCTACGCCCTTGGCTACAATTCAAGGACCATCATCAATCCGACAACCATTGAACTGGACGGTCTCCCTGCGAAAACCACACGACACGAACAGAGTGACCGTGTTGTGGTCGGTTGGACTGGCTCTCATTCCACTTTAAAGTATTTGAAACCCCTGGAGTCAACGCTGGCACATTTGCAGAGTTTGCGTAAACACGTTGCCATCAATGTAATTGCAGACCAAGATCCCGGCTTCGAGGAGATTAGCTATACTTACACCCAGTGGTCAAGCGAAACTGAAGTCGAAGACCTGTTAAAGATTGACATTGGTATCATGCCACTTCCAGATGATTTATGGACTCGCGGGAAGTGTGGTTTTAAGGCGCTACAATTCATGGCACTTGGCATCCCGTGCATTGCATCACCGGTTGGCGTGAATACAAAAATCATCACGCACGGACAAAACGGGCTTCTCGCAACCGAAGCATCTGAATGGTTAAAGCATCTGCTCCAGCTCGTTGACTCGCCTGACGAACGAAGAAGATTGGGTAACCGTGGTCGTGAAAAAGTCAATCAGGAATTCTCCGTATCCTCCAACAGCGCCAATTTCCTGTCTCTGTTCTCTTTGTAAGAGTAGTGGATCAATACCAACGTGATACCATAAAAGGGTAGCAACGGAATCTTGTACCTGGCCAGGGTGCCAAAATTGTAAGACGAAACCCCTACGGCAAATGCAAAAGTAAGACTGAAGGCTACGGTAAATAGCAACAGCGGGTTGGATAGAATTCTAAAGATATTCGACCTAACCTTGGTTAATATGAGAATTGTCAGCGAAAGCATGGCAAGGCTCTCCAGGGCAGTAAGCAGCATTAAAACATTGTTAACTTCCCACAAGTAGGGCCGGAACAACGATACGTTCACGGCTTGCGGAAAAAGCCTAACCATACTTGGGAACGAGCCATCAAGCGAACCGAGGGAGTATCGACTGCCCGCGTCCCTGCCCGTGTAAAACCCAATGTCATAAGCCGTGATCTTCACGGTTCGCGCCAGATTGTCGAGGCGATACTGTGGATCAGCCTCACCGATTTTCAATACTGACCAATACCCGAAACCCACAGTAAGCAAAAAGAACAATGGCACTGCCAGAATGCGAAAAGTGAATGACCTGCTGGTAATCAGGTAGCTGCCAAAAAGCCAAATCAAGCTTGCCGGTAGAAAACACATCAATACATATTTTTTTACACTGAAAATGATCCAGGCACTGATCACCAGCAGCAGGATGGCGCCAATTGAGAATCGTCTCTGTTGCATCTGATCCAGCGAATACAATAGTATTCCTAAGCAACTCAATACAACAGAATCTTTGAGCAGACCTGATCCCCAAAAAACCACTGATGGAATGAATAGTATGGCCACCGCAAAAGGGAAGTGCATCGAATCAAATCTTCTGTAAAACACCAGATACATCATCCAAGCGCCTACAAAACTGAGCAAAGCGAAAAGAGTGGCTGTTGCAGCATAGCTTGAGAACGTGAACAAGTCAAGAATGGCGGCCAGTTTGATTACGAAGTAAGAATCAGGATCTGATATGAACAAAATTTTAGAAGCGTACGCGTAGACACCCGAATAATCACCGGGTTCCATCCAAAACAGCTTGAGGCCCTGAATTGGCGAGGCCATCATTGCCTCCCAAATCACCCTACTCCCATGCGTATGATAATTAAACGTATCTCCGCCATCATAATAAAACTGGTAGATGAAGCCCAGGGCCAACGCGCCAATAATTCGCACCGTCAACGCTGGCATGAAGTACCTTCTGGTAATTTGATCGGTAACGTAAGGGCGAATCAGGTAAGCGCCCGTGTAAACAAGCGCAATGATGATGGGGGTTACAATCAGGTCGCGGAGTTCCACGCTCCAAAATTCAAGATTTAAGATTCAAAATTCAAAGAGCCCAGGTTAATCGCCCTTCTCCAACGCCTTCAACCGCTTCTTCGCGTCCTGCCAGGCGGCATCTTTGCGGTTCGAACGTTTTTTCACTTCTTCGAAATAGGCTTTGGCCGCCTTTTTATCACCCGCTTTGTCAGCAATTTCACCCAACGAAATCAGCGAGTAGAGATAGTATCCCGACTCCAACGCATAGATCTCTTTCGCATATTTTACTACCAGTTCATAATATTTTTTGGCTTCCGCTGTGTTTCGTTGCCGCTCGTACATCTGACCTAAAAAGAAAGCTGCATACCTGCCGCTGGTGGCCTCATAGCCAGTCATCCCGCTATCAATGCGATGAATGATCTCTTTCGAAACACGCTCCAACTCATCGTAGTTGCCGATGGCGTACAACATTCGCGCGTAGTACCTGTGGAAGTAGGGATTATCAGGATAGGAATTATGTAGATAATCCGCCAGCTGATGAGCAATGATCTGGTTGCCCTCGTAGCTGTTCAGGATGCGCATCAGCCAAACCATTGCTTCGGTGCGGGTATAAAAAGCATTGTAAGAAACTTCACGAAGTTGCTTCAACCCCAGCTGCTTGTCGCCCTTCGGAAAGAACCACAACACGGGCTTAAGTACAGGATAATTCTCGGGCACCCACACAGAGAAATAATTGTAGAGCGCATCACCAAATAAGAGCTCGGGGCTTAAATCCTCCTTTTCCTTGCATTCCTCCAGATAATCAAGCGCAGTTTTGCCCGCTGCGGCTGCTTTGCGCCAATTCTTGCGTTCTTCATCTGCAAACAATCGCCCCTTAAATCCATAAGCGGCCGACAAAAAGAAAGCCGATTCAATGCGGTAGGCCGGATGATTCTTATGCAGATTTTCACCCACCAGGATGGTGCTGTCCATGTAGGCGAGAAACCGGTCATCGTGTGCGGTGTTCTTCGTGTTGGGCATGATCTTCCACCACTCACTAAGCCCCAGCAAAAAATAGGGCAAAGGATGCCAGGCATACTTTTGTTTGAACCAACGGAACTGCTGTTCGGCCTTTTCGAATTTGAAATTGTAGAGATCGTTCAGGGCCTGGGTGGCCTCCAGTTGAATGTTGATGTTGGAGATGAGGATGATGGTCGTGTCACTTTTCTCCTCCTTCGACTGCCCAAAAGCAAAAGCAGAACAAGCGACCAACGCCAACACTATCCATCTTTTTGATATTTTGGTCGTTCTATACAGCATTGCGGGGCGCAAATAAACAAAATTTAAACACCGATTCTTCCAAAACCATTCATGCAAACCTCACTTGAATCCAAATCCTTATTTGCGGCAGAAAAAAGGCTCACGTTCATACTCCTTTGTGTGGCTACTTTCTTTCTGCTTTACGTAAAGAAGGTGTTTATTGAAAACGAAACAGCCGCCTTTGAGTTTCTGGAAGACCGACCTGAAGGGGGTATCCTGCAGCTGATCAGTGCATTGCAATTCTTAACGATTCCGGTCATCTACCTGTGGAAGTTTACGGTGATTGCTTTCGTGATTTGGGTGGGGTGCTTCATGTTTGGTTACCGTGTCACCTATGGCCAGTGCTGGGGTGTGGCCATCGTATCGGAGTTTATATTCATCGTGCCCGAACTGATCAAGATCGGCTGGTTCCTTTTTTTCGAAACCGACCCATCCTTCAACGATGTGCGGGCGTTTTACCCACTCTCGCTCATGAACTTTGCCGACTACTACGAAATCGACAAGCAATATGTTTACCCACTCAAGGCCTTGAACGTTTTTGAAATTATTTATTGGGTGCTCTTGGTTCAAGGGGTTCACTTCTTTGCAAGAAAGCAGAAGAGGGTGGCCTGGTTCATCGTTCTCTCCTCCTATGTGCTCATCTTTCTGGGCTGGCTGGTGTTCTACATGATCGTTTACAAATAGAAGGTCTTGATTGCCCTACAAACCTCCTCCACCTGAGAAGCCTTCATCCCAATAAAAAGCGGAAGACTTATTGCAGTTTTTGCAATCTGCTCGGCAACCGGAAAGTCACCGGGGCCAAACTTCAGGAAGGCATACACTTTCTGCAGATGCGGAGGGATTGGATAATGAACAGCCGTTTCAATTCCCAGGTTTTTCAAATGAATTTGCAGGGCATCGCGCTTTTCCGTGCGGATCACAAATAAATGATAAACGGACTGACCGCCTGGTGTGGCGGCCTGGAAACGAAGGTCGCCCACACCTTCCAACATGTCAAAATAGGTGTCGGCCAACCGCTGACGTTCTAGATTCCAGTCATTGAGATGACGAAGCTTCACCCGCAGCACCGCTGCCTGTAATTCGTCAAGGCGAGAATTAGTGCCCTCTGTTTCGTTTACAAATCTTTCTTTTGAGCCATAGTTGCGAAACGCCCTTGCCCGGTGGCAGATGTCCTCATCGTCTGTTGTTAAGGCACCGCCATCGCCCAGGGCCCCCAGGTTTTTGGTGGGGTAAAAACTGGTGGCATTGCAAAGGCCGAACCTGCCAGCCGGTCGCCCGTCAAATCTGGCACCGTGTGCCTGCGCGTTGTCTTCGACAATCGGCACGTTCTCGCTTTCTGCGATCGCCATCAGG
The DNA here is from genome assembly GCA_050250195.1 of Cyclobacteriaceae bacterium. Classification (GTDB taxonomy): domain Bacteria; phylum Bacteroidota; class Bacteroidia; order Cytophagales; family Cyclobacteriaceae; genus ELB16-189. The sequence continues at coordinate 342,040 of JBFWPC010000001.1, forward strand.
CGAGCCATGTCACACGGTTGTCCATACAAATGGACCGGCATGATGGCTTTGGTTCGAGACGTCACCACCTCAGCAACTCGGTCGGGATCTATCAGCATGGTATCTTGTTGCACATCCACGGGCACAATCATTGCGTTGAGCCGGCTTGCTGCCATCCAGCTTGCGATGTAGGTGTGAGCAGGCACAATCACCTCATCGCCCTCACCCACGCCAGCCAGCTTTAAAGCTGCATGTAATGCATCCAATCCGTTGCCCATGGCCACGCAATGCCTCGATCCGGAAAACGCGGCATATTCCAACTCAAAAGCTTCCACCTCAGGGCCCAGCACAAACTGACTTCGCTGCAATACACTCGAAATGGCTGCAATTACTTCATCGTTCAGGCGTTGATGTGCGTATACCAATGAGTTGAAAGGAATGTTTGGCATGCGATCGGATAAGAATAGCCAATTTTGGGCCTCTGCAAGTAATCAAAACGCCTCTTGCCTACCAACTGACTCTCCCCATTATTACTTATTTTCGCCCCTTAAAATCGACAGGAAACGGCCTTTATGAGCTTTCAGAAGTACAATAACATCACGGGTTGGATTGCATTTGCCGCGGCCCTAATCACCTATTACCTGACATTTGAAGAAACGGCCAGTTACTGGGATTGCGGGGAATTCATTGCCGTGGCCTACAAGCTGGAAGTACCCCACCCTCCCGGTGCGCCATTGTTCCTGTTGTTGGGCCGGATTTTCTCATTCCTCGCTTTGGGCGATGGATCGATGGTGGCTTACTGGATCAACTTCATGAGCGTATTGGCGAGCTCGTTTACCATCCTTTTTTTGTTCTGGTCCATCACGCTGTTTGGCAGAAAATTGATGGGCATCAAGAATGATAACGACCTCAATGGCGATCAAATTTACCTGTTGATGGCAGCCGGGTTGGTTGGCGCACTGGCCTACACTTTTTCAGAGTCGTTCTGGTTTTCTGCTGTAGAAGCCGAAGTGTATGCGATGTCGTCATTCTTCACCGCTTTTGTCGTGTGGGCCATGCTCAAGTGGGATGTAATCGAAGATGAAAGCAAAGCAAACCGATGGCTGATTCTGATCGCCTACATGATGGGCCTATCGATCGGGGTACACATGCTCAACCTGGTCACCATCCCGGCCCTGGCGCTCATCTACTACTTCAAGAAATATGAACCTACCCGTTGGGGAATCTTTGCCGCACTCGCATTTAGCGGTGGCCTGGTGTTGTTCATCAACGATTTTATCGTACCGGGCCTGCCCACACTCGCTGGCCATTTTGAGATCTTCTTTGTGAACACGGTTGGTTTACCCTTTGGCTCTGGTGTCGTGTTCTTCAGCTTGATGCTCATCGGTGGTTTGGTGTATGGCATTCGGTACAGTCAGTTGAAGGGCAGAGATAAGCTGAACACTTTTCTGCTGGCAACTACCTTCATCCTGATCGGTTATGGATCTTATGCTACCATCGTCATCCGATCCAACTTCAATCCCCCCATCAATGAAAATGCCCCCAGCGATGTGATGAGTTTTGTGAGCTACCTGAAGCGCGAGCAGTACGGAAGCCGCCCGCTGTTGTACGGGCCCTACTACAATTCAAGGCTCATTGATATTGAATACGGAGCGCCTGTATATCGCAAAGGCAAAGACAAATACGAAATTGCCGATCGCAAGCCAAAATACGTCTACGACAAGGAAACGATCCTTCCGCGCGCGTGGAATGCTGAGTACAAGGAGCAGTACCAAAATATTCTCGGCTTACGCGAGGGCGAGACACCCACCTTCGCTCAAAACCTTTACTTCATGTTCCGCCATCAGATCGGCACCATGTTTATGCGATACTTCATGTGGAACTTTGCCGGCCGGGAGAGCGACATTCAGGGTGCCGATTGGCTCGGTCCGTCACAATGGTTCGAAAAAGTGCCGCAGGCGCTGGCCGACAATGGCGGGCGCAATAACTTTTTCATGATCCCCTTTGTCCTGGGCATGATTGGTATGTTCCACCAACTGGTTCGCGATCCAAAGAACTTTGCCGTGCTCGGTTTGCTCTTCGTCATGTTGGGTGTGGCCATTGTAATCTATCTCAACTCGCCACCCACCGAGCCACGTGAGCGGGATTATATCTATTCAGGGTCGACCTACGCGTTTACCTTCTGGATCGGCATAGCCGTCTTGGCCGTTGCCGAATTTTTCAATAAGTATCTGAAGAACCTGAAAACTTCTTCCATTGCGGCTACGGTGCTGGCACTCGCTGCCCCTGTGCTTATGGCGGCCGAAGGGTGGGACGACCACAATCGCTCCAACCGCCTGTTCTCAGTCGACTCAGGCAAAAACTACCTCGCCTCATGCGCCCCCGAGGCAGTGCTTTACACAGGTGGCGACAATGATACCTTCATGCTTTGGTACGCACAGGAAGTCGAAGAATTCAGAACCGATGTGCGGGTGATCGTACTCAGCTACTATAACACCGATTGGTACGTAGAGCAGTCCATGCGGCAGGTAAATCAATCGCCACCATTGAAGTACACCCTCTCGCTCGATGACTACCGCCAGGGCGGGCCCAATGATTACTTGCCATACGTTGACATGAAAATCAACAGCATTGATGCAAGACAATATCTTGATCTGCTTAAGAAAAACTATCCCCAGCTGCGCAACGATGACCGAAACATCGTTCCCAGTCGCATTTTCACGTTGGATGTGGACGCAGATGCCGTTCGTGCGATGGGCTTTGTTCCCAAAGAGTACGACAGCCTGATCGTGGACCGCATGCAGTTTAGATTGCTGAAAGGTGGCCTCGAGAAAAAAGACCTTGCCCTGCTGGATTTGCTGGCCACCAACAATTGGGAACGCCCCATTTATGTGAACAACACTTCGCTGGCGCAATTCAACATCGACTTGACACCCTATGCGATTCAGGAAGGCAATGCTTACCGCATCATCCCGGTGCGCAACCCACGGCCCAACACAGATTTTGTTAACGTGGATGTCGCCTTCGACAACATCGTGAACAAATACAACTACCGCGGACTGGACGATCCCACGATCTACTACACAGAAGACTATCGCGGATTTGTACAAAACCATCGCAGCTCCATCAATTCGCTGGCCGAAGCGTTGGTGGCAAGGGGCGACCTGGAAAGGGCAAGACAGTCATTGCTGTTCAGCCTGGAGAAAATGCCTGATGCAGGTGTGGAGTACGATATTACTACTGTCTCCACAGTCGATCTGTTGTTTCAGGTAGGCGAAAAAGACAAGGCACTTGAGGTGGCAGCCCTTATTGGCGACAGGGCAATTGAAATGGCCGACTACCTGATTGGCAACGGCAGCGGCATCACGTTGGAGTTGCGAAAGAACCTCTACATGGTGGAAGCGCTGCAATCCATCCTTTACGAAAATGGCGAAGGGGACCTGGCCAAGAAGTATGAAGATGCGTACGATCGTTTCCTGCAGGATCTGCAAATTCGGGACACGGACAACCGAAGGAGTTATTAGCAGTTACTTGGTAACGATCAAAAAAAGATCCAACGATTGATTTGCATGGTCGCTGAGCAGGTAGTCATCCTGCCGAATACTGGCGACCAATTCATCAGCGCTTGCTTTCAATTTCTTTCGATTCATGCGGTTCACGATTTCGTATGGCAGGCGCAGCCATGAGGCAGGCAACCGGTGTTGCAAGTCCAGGAAATCCCATCGCATCATACGGTCAACGGATTGTTTGTTCCGTTGATAATAGGTCATCACTTTTTCATTGCCGGATATTCCACGCATTTCCACTGTAGGAAAAATGCCGGCCGCAAGCGCACTCAATTCTTGCCCGGTGTACTCCCTCACATGCCAGGGATTTCTGGAAAGAGACATCGGCCGGTTGGGAGTGGTAATAAAAGCCTTGCCGCCCGGGCGCAGCACCCGGTGAATTTCGCGCAAAAAGGTTCGATCATCTTCGATGTGCTCGATTACCTGAAAACTCACCACACAATCAAACTGACTATCCTGAAGCATGGTGAACGGAGGAATATGGCCACTGTAAAAATTTCCTTTCGGATATTTTTCTTTGAGTCGGTTGATTACGGGTTCAATCTTATCGATTGCCGTGTAGGTTTCACTGGCATTCATCATCAGCTCCACTCCTCTTCCCTCACCGCAACCCACTTCCAGTACGTCCCCCTTTACCCATCCGCTCACCAGCACATAAGGCCGAAGCAAACGCTGGTGAATGGGATTATCCGAAGGTATTGACTCAGAGGTGATCTCTGTTGTATATACGTTACCCATACTAAATTTTCATCGCCAAAATTAAATCAATCCATAAGATTTATCGTTGTATTTTAGCAATCATCACTTATGCGAATTTCTGTCGTTTCATTTTCTCTGCTGATTTCGGTGTGCGGATTTGCTCAAAGCGTGGCAAGCCTCAATTTTAATCATCGATACGATCCTGCCAACGAGATCGATTTCAGAACAGCACTCACCAGGTACGACAACCAAATGGTCGTTCACTATTCCATCCAACTGATGAGATCATCGGACACCCGAAACTACGCCATCACCTGGGAGAGTCGCGAATCGTATTCCGATCGCAATGGACAAGTGCTTCGCACAGACACCCTGACGCTGAAAGTTGGAGAGACCAAAACAGGCTACCTTTCGGTGAATGAAACAGAAAATCCCTGGATCTTACTGGCGGCCATTACTTCACAGGCAGACCAATCAACGCAATATTACGCCCAGGTTGTGGAAGCAAACTACCCCGTGTTTGCCGCCATCAGAGGACCCGATGACAAAATTGTTCCACCCTACCTGAAGACCGGAGAAGACTTTGAGTTGTCGGGATTGTTATCACCAAAAACCGTATACGCATATCATTACCAGACCGATTTTCCTTCCGCACTGCCACCTTTTTCCACCCGCCCGGGCGCAGCAGACCCGGTCATGCTGCCGGATTCATCTTTCTCTTTTCAAAGTGATGGCACGATGCGAATGAACGAAGAGGGGCTGTACCTGTTTCAGGTCGACACCACCAAGAACCAGGGTCTTGCCGTCCGTGTCGAATCAGGCGCTTTCCCCCGATATTCCCGCATTGATGAACTGGTGGGTCCGCTGATTTACGTTTCAACCCAGGGTGAGTTCAATCAGTTGTTGAGCACAAACGGAGATAAAGCCAAATTCGATCGGATTATCCTGGATATTACAAGGGATAAAAGCCGTGCAAAAGATTTTATGCGGAGCTACTACCGCAGGGTAGAACTGGCCAACCGTTACTTTACTTCCTTCAAACAAGGTTGGAAAACCGACCGCGGCATGATTTATATTATCTTCGGGCCTCCCGATAACGTAAGCCTCGGCAGTCAAACAGAGATTTGGTTTTATAAAGACAGCCGAACAAGGTTTATCTTTTTGAAAGCCGGTAGCATCTACGACCCTGAATACTTTGTGCTGCAGAGAAGCAGGTCCTATTCGGAATTGTGGTACAATACAATTGATCTCTGGCGAAAAAGCCGGTTCTGACACATGGAGAAAAAAGAAATGATTTTCGGCACGCGTGCGGTTATGGAGGCCATTCGCGCGGGCCGGGATATTGAGAAGATTTTTATCCAGTCGGGTCTCCACAACGACCTGGTGAAAGAGTTGATGACAGTGGCGCGGCAGCACCAGGTGCCATTCTCGTTCGCACCAGAGCAGAAACTCAATCGGCTATCTACAAAGAATCATCAGGGTGTCATTTGTCTTCTCTCGGCAGTACACTACGTGCCTTTTGAAAATTTGATCGACAAAGCTTACGCAGAAGGCAGGGCTCCGTTCTTCGTCATCATGGATCGAATTACAGATGTGCGAAATTTTGGCGCCATCGCGCGAACAGCAGAATGTGCCGGCATGGATGCCATCATCATCGAGGAAAAAGGAAATGCTCCGGTAACGGGCGATGCCATGAAGACTTCCGCTGGGGCTTTGAGTCATTTGGCCGTTTGCCGCGTTGCCGATCTTAAAAAAGCGATGAAGACCTTGAGAGACAACGGCATTCAAATTATCGCTTGCACAGAAAAAGCGGAGAAGCACATTTTCGAGCTAGACCTGAATGCGCCCACGGCCTTGCTGCTCGGATCGGAAGAAGATGGCATTTCCACCGCACTGCTTCGCGAAGTGGATCACCTTGCCAAGATCCCTCAATTTGGTCAAATTGGCTCACTCAATGTGTCGGTGGCGGCCGGAGTGGTAATCTACGAAGTGGTACGACAAAAAAATTACAAATAATTTGAGCCGTTCGACTTGGCCTTTAGGTCGTTCACAAACCTTCGGAACAACTCCTCTTTGTCCTTCTCGCAAACGATCACCACGTTGTCGAACACGCCCACGAGGTAGCCATTCAGCCCCTGGGTTACAATCAACTTGTCTTTGGGCCCTTTGACAACAGAATTTCTCGTTTCGTAAAGCAACACATCCCCATCCACCACATTTTGATTATCGTCTTTCTTTGATACCTCGTGGAGCGAACTCCATGAACCCAAATCGGACCACGCAAAATCACTCAACCAAACGAACACATTATCCGCCTTTTCCATTACCCCGTAGTCGATGGAAATGTTTTTGCATTGCGAATACGCCATCTCGATGGCTGCATGTTCCCCATCGGTGTTGAATTTGGGTGCCGCTTCCTCAAAAATCTCGGCCAGCTCTGGCAGATGCTTTGAGAATGACTCCATGATGGCCTTCACTCCCCAGATGAATATTCCAGAGTTCCACACAAAATCGCCACTCTCCATAAATTTCTTGGCCAGAGGCAAGGCGGGTTTTTCCGTAAACGTCTTCACCTTCTTCAGTGCATCTTTCCCTTGCAGGTACTGGATGTATCCGTAGCCCGTTTCAGGGCGGGTGGGCTTGATGCCTAGGGTCACCAACTTATCCTGCGATTTCGCCCGGTCAACCGACTTGCGAATGGTATCTTGAAATTCATGTTCATTCAGAATAATGTGATCAGCGGGACTCACCACCATCACGGCATCCGGGTTCTGCTTGATCAATCTGTGGCTGGCATAGGCGATGCATGGAGCGGTATTCTTCCGCATCGGTTCTACCAGTACCTGGTCGCTCGAAACATTGAGCTGTTCGATGGTGATGGCTGCCAACTCCTGGTTGGTCACAATCAGGATGTTTTCTCTGGGGCAAAGTGGAAGAAACCGGTCGAACGTGGATTGAATCAATGTGCGCCCCGTGCCAAGCACATCGAGAAATTGTTTGGGTTTGTTGTTTCGGCTGTATGGCCAGAAACGCGTGCCGGCACCGCCAGCCATCAAAACCACATAAAGATTTTTGTCCATTGTCTATTTTTCAACAAAGAGATTAAGCATGTCGGCATTGGGCATCATCAGAGCAACTATGCAATGCCTTCTTTCAGCAGGTCGTGTAAATGAATAATGCCACTGAGTTTATTTTCCTTCAACGCGATGAGTGTGGTGATGCTTTTTTCCTGCATGATCTGCAGGGCTTTCACCGCAAACTCGTCTTGTGGAATGGTTTTGGGATTTGACGTCATGATGTCTTTTGCTTGAATATCGTCTATCGACTGTGATTTTTGAAGCATTCTTCGCAAATCGCCATCCGTGATCACACCAACCAGCTCGTTGCTTCCGTTCAATACAGCCGCCATCCCCAATCGCTTGGAAGAGATCTCGATAATCACATCCTTGAGGATCGTCTCAGGTTTTACAGTCGGCAAATCATGGCGTGTCATGATGTCTTCCACGCGCAGATAAAGCTGTTTGCCCAGTGCCCCACCCGGATGAAATTGAGCAAAGTCTTCGCTCGAGAAATCGCGAAGTTTTAGCAGGCATACCGCAAGGGCATCACCCATTGCCAAATGAGCGGTGGTACTTGTGGTGGGCGCAAGGTTATTCGGACAGGCCTCTTCGCCAATAGTCGCATTCAAGACAAAATCGGCTTGCTGAGCCAGGTAAGATTGTGTGTTGCTAACCAGGGCAACAAGTTTGGTCCCTCTTCGTTTGACGAGGGGTACCAGCACTTTGACCTCCGGTGTATTGCCACTCTTGGAAATGCAAATAACCAAATCGTCTTTTTGAATCATGCCCAGGTCGCCATGGATCGCATCGGCCGCGTGCATAAATAGGGCTGGAGTCCCCGTGGAGTTTAGCGTGGCGACAATCTTATTGGCGATGATGGCGCTCTTGCCTACCCCGGTGATGACCACCCGGCCCGTTAAACCGAGAATTTCTTCCACACATTTTTCGAAATCGTTGTCGATGAATTTGGTGAGATTTTCAAGTGCCCGTGCCTCATTTAATAGCACTTCCCTGGCGATGGTTTTGATATTTTTTGTTAAATTCAATGCCCTTCCCCCTTGTCTTTTATGGGGGAAGCAAAGATAACCAATTCACTCATTATTATGTTTTGTCATCTATGATCGTGGCAGAAGAGAAGGACGTACTGAAAGCAAAACTCAAGGAAATATTTGGTTATGCCTCGTTCCGAGGCAATCAGGAAGTTGTCATCAAGAACATTCTTGGTCGCAGAAATACATTTGTGATCATGCCGACAGGTGCCGGCAAGTCTTTGTGCTACCAGCTACCCGCCCTGATGCAGGAAGGGCTGGCGATTGTGATCTCACCCCTTATCGCCCTGATGAAAAATCAGGTAGACCAACTCAATGCATACGGTGTAAACGCGAGGTTCTTGAATTCCACGTTAAGCAAATCCGAAATCACGCGCCTGAAGAAAGACTGCTTGGAGGGCGTTGTGAAATTATTGTATGTGGCGCCCGAGTCTTTGAACAAGGAAGACAACATCCATTTCCTGCAAAAGGTGAAAGTCGCGTTTGTTGCCATTGACGAGGCGCACTGTATTTCGGAGTGGGGCCACGACTTCCGTCCGGAGTACCGCAAGATCAAGTCCATGATCGGACAGCTCGGAAACCTGCCTGTCATTGCACTTACCGCCACGGCAACGCCTAAGGTGCAGCTTGACATTCAGAAGAACCTGCAAATGGAAGAAGCAGATGTTTTTGTTTCATCCTTTAACAGGAAAAACCTTTACTACGAAGTACGGCCAAAGAAAGAAACCAAAAAACAACTCATCAAGTTTCTCAAAGACAACAAGGGCAAGTCGGGAATCATTTATTGCCTGAGTCGGAAAAAGGTGGAAGAAATCGCGGAACTGCTCAATGTGAATGGATTCAAAGCCGCTCCTTACCACGCTGGCCTGGATCCGGACGTGCGCGTAAAAAACCAGGATGACTTCCTGAATGAAGAAGTTGACATTATAGTGGCCACCATTGCTTTCGGAATGGGTATCGATAAACCCGATGTACGTTTTGTCATTCACTACGATGTGCCCAAGTCGCTGGAAGGATATTACCAGGAAACCGGTCGAGCTGGCCGGGATGGGTTGGAAGGCCTCTGCCTGATGTTTTATAGCCACAACGACCTCAACAAGCTGGAGAAGTTCAACAAAGACAAATCCGTGCAAGAGCGTGAGAATGCGCGCATCCTTCTTCAGGAAATGGAGTTCTATGCTGAGTCACCTGTGTGCCGCAGGAGGCAGCTTCTTCACTACTTTGGCGAAGAGTTCGATCAGGACAACTGCGGGGCCTGCGACAACTGTGTGCATCCACGCGAACGGTTTGACGGAACAGAATTTATTTCGGTAACCCTCCAGGCCGTGAAGCAGACAGGGGAACGGTTTGGGCTGGGCCATCTCGTGAACGTGATCCGCGGCATTGAAGATGAATATGTAAAAAGTTACGGTCACTTCGACCTAGCTGTGTACGGAAAAGGAGGAGACCAGGATGCCGATTTTTGGAAGTCGGTAGTCAGACAGGCTTTGATCTATCAATACCTGGAAAAAGACATCGACAACATTGGCGCCCTTAAGATTACCGCCAAGGGAAAGAAATTCCTTACCAAGCCTCACCCTGTCGAGCTTGCCAAAGATCATGACTTCACCACCGAGATTGACGAGGAGGAATCATCAGAGCGCGTGCCGGTAAACTCAAAAGCGTATGACGAGAAGCTTTACGAGATGTTGAAGACCCTGCGCAAGCAGCTCGCAAAAGAAAAAGATTTGCCGCCTTATGTGATCTTTCAGGACCCTTCGCTCGAGGAAATGGCAACTACCTACCCCACCACCAAGGAAGACCTTGCTTCGGTGAATGGTGTGGGCATGGGCAAGGTGAATAAGTTCGGCAAGGAATTCCTCGAACTAATAAAGCAATACGTAGACGAACACGACATAGAAACAGCCACCGATGTCATCGTCAAGTCATCGGTCAACAAGTCAAAGATTAAGATATTCATTATCCAGCAAATCGACCGCAAGGTCGACCTGGAGGAAATTGCTGAATCGAAGGCGTTAACTTTTGAGGAACTGCTCTCAGAAATCGAGAACATCTGCTATTCTGGCACCAAACTGAACATCGACTATTACATCGATCAGGTGCTGGACAACCACAAGCAGGAAATCATTTACGATTACTTTTTAAATTCTGAAACAGACAGCATCGAAGACGCCCTCAATGATGATGAGATTTCAGAGTTCAGCGAAGAAGAGGTTCGGATGATGAGAATCAAATTCCTTTCAGAATACGCCAACTAGTACCCTGTTTTCCATTGTTCGTTTTACTCCAAAGCCCTTATCTTTGAAGTTGTTTTAACCGGGAGATCTCGTCAGTTTTTGGCATTCATCTCCATTTGAACGCTAAAACTTAATGAACATACTGATCGTTGGCGGAGGCGGCAGAGAACACGCCCTCGCATGGAAAATAAAGCAGAGCCCCCTCTGCGACAAACTATACATCGCACCTGGGAATGCCGGAACATCGGCCGTGGCCGAAAATGTATCAATCGCGGCAAGTGATTTTGAAACACTGGGGCGATTCTGTGTTGACAACCAGGTTGCCCTGGTGGTGGTAGGGCCCGAAGCACCCCTGGTGGACGGCATCCGGGAATATTTCGAAGGCGACTCGAAACTGCAAGCCATACGCATGGTGGGGCCTGGCAGGATGGGCGCACAACTGGAAGGCAGCAAGGACTTCTCCAAGCAATTCATGCTCAAGCACGGGATTCCAACTGCCAGGGCGAAGACATTTGAAGAGGCAGATCTCAAACGCGCCATTGACTACCTGAAAACCTGCAGCTTGCCCATTGTGCTGAAGGCGGACGGTTTGGCAGCTGGAAAGGGCGTAATCATTTGTCAGACGCTCGAAGAAGCCGAGACTGCAATGCGCGAAATGCTGGAAGGTAAGAAGTTTGGTGCGGCCAGTGCCAAGGTGTTGGTAGAAGAATTCCTTGACGGCATTGAACTTTCCGTATTCGTGTTAACAGACGGACGTCATTATGCCATTCTCCCCGAAGCGAAAGACTACAAGCGCATCGGTGAAGGTGACACGGGTTTGAATACCGGGGGAATGGGGGCTGTTTCACCCGTCATCTTCGCGGACGAAGCCTTCATGCAAAAAGTGGAAGCCCAAGTGGTGAAACCCACCATTGACGGGCTGCGAACCGATCAAATAGACTTTAAGGGCTTCATCTTTTTTGGACTGATCAATGTAAAGGGAGAACCCTATGTGATCGAATACAATGTGCGGATGGGCGACCCTGAAACGCAAGCCGTGCTTACCCGTGTGAAGAGCGACTTTGTGGACCTGCTTGTGGCCACTGCCAAGGGTGAACTAAAGGGGAAACCCGTTTTGAAAGATTCCGATCATGCAGTCACGGTGGTGTTGGCCTCCGGTGGCTATCCGGGCGACTTCGAAAAAGGCAAGACCATACATGGTCTTAAGGAAGATGAATTGATTTTTCATGCCGGAACAAAAAGGAGCAATGGCAGCGTGGTGACCAACGGAGGACGTGTGCTGGCCGTAACTGGCAAGGGCCAGGACCTAACCAGCGCCATCAAGGATGCATACCGCATCATTTCTGGCATTGAATGGGATGGTTTATATTTCCGCAAGGATATTGGACAGGATCTATTAAAATGGAGACCGGCATAAAGCTGGTGGGCAGTTATGGGATGTGCATGCGGAACTGAAAAGGAAGGAAAAGTAAAAGGTTGTAAGAACAACGGTGCCTGTGGAACAGGCGGCTGCAACAAAATGAATGTGTTCGACTGGCTGTCGAACATGGATGTGCCCATGAACGACCGCTTTGACGTGGTAGAGATTAGATTCAAAGGTGGCCGCAAGGATTTTTACAGAAACGTTGACAAACTTCAGCTCACAACAGGCGATGCCGTGATCGTAGAGGTACCCAATGGTCATCACTTGGGCCATGTCTCTATGCAAGGCGAGTTGGTGCGCCTCCAAATGCAGAAAAAGAAAGTTGCCAACGACAGCGACATTCGGAAGATCTACCGATTGGCCCACCAAAAGGATATTGAAAAATACGAGGAAGTGCAGAAACGCGAGCAGCCCACTTTGTATCGCACCCGCGAGATCGTACGCCAGATGAACCTGGACATGAAGTTGTCGGATATTGAATACCAGGCCGACAATACCAAGGCCACGTTTTACTACTCGGCTGAAGAACGCGTTGACTTTCGCGAGCTAATCAAAGTCTTGGCTGGCGAGTTTAAGATCCGTGTCGAAATGCGGCAGATCAGTCTTCGACAGGAAGCAGGTCGTTTGGGTGGCATCGGTGTTTGTGGCCGGGAGCTTTGTTGTTCAACCTGGCTGAGTGATTTCAAAAACGTGGCCACCAGTGCTGCGCGATATCAAAACTTATCGCTGAATCCCAGCAAGCTTTCCGGGCAATGCGGTCGGTTAAAGTGCTGCCTCAACTACGAACTGGAAACCTATATGGAGGCGCTGAAAGACATACCCAAACTCGAGGAGCCGCTGCTGACCGAACAAGGTGCCGCCAAATTGCAAAAGACCGACATCTTCAGAAAGATCATGTGGTTCGGCTATAGCGAAGAAAACACCTGGTATCCGCTCAACGTGGATCGCGTAAACGAGATTCTGCGTTTGAACCGCGAAGGCAAGAAGCCGGCAAGCCTGGAGTTAGACATCGTGGCGGAGAAGGAGCCGGTGAGCGCCCTCAATCGCGACCTTGAAAACCTGGACCGGAAATTCAAGAAGAAATCAGGCAACAAGAAGCGCAAAAAGAAACGCAAGAACCGGAAGCCGCGAAACCCCAACCGACCCAATCAGGCATGAGGCGAGTTCTCTTTCTTGGCTTGCTGTTGCTTGCCGGGTGCGATACCAGTCGTGTATACGAATACAATATCGACTTCGATGAGAGGTTTTGGCCGGCTTCCGAAAAACCCAAATTTGAATTCCACATTAGCGATCCGGGGAAAACCTATAATGTTTACTACAACATCAGAAATTCAATTGACTATCCCTACGCCCGGATTTTTGTTCAATATGCATTGAGTGATTCACTCGGTAATGAACTAAAGTCAGAGCTCAAATCGGCATACCTATTTGATGAAGTGACAGGCAAGCCGTTTGGCAGCAGCGGAATTGGCGATATCTATGATCATCAATTTTCCTTGTTGAAGGCCTATCAATTTCCAAGGCGAGGAAAATACGTCATTCAACTCGAGCAATTTACCAGACAGGATACGCTGAGCGGGATCCTTGCTGTCGGAGTCCGTGTTGAAGAGAATATCAAACCCTAGCCAATCTGCTGTTGAGGTTCGTACTGCCTTCACGCCTTCTAACGTAATCTTCACCGGCTGAATGGTTCCGTCTTCATTAAAATACATCCGATCGATGCATGTCACGCGATGATCCCTACCTTCATTGGGTATGGGCCTCCGATGATATATGATGTACCAATCGTCTGTGCCGGGATTTTGAATGACGGAATGATGCCCAGCCCCAGTGGCAACCGTGGTGTCGGATTCCAGGATGGTACCCACGCGTTCGAAAGGCCCGGTGGCCAAATCAGACATGGCGTAGGCTACGTGATACGATGAATTCGTCCAGCCTCCCTCCGACCACATCAGGTAGTATTTTCCCTTCCGCTTCAGCATGAACGGCCCTTCCACATATCCCTCGGGTGTAATTTCGTGAAACAAATTGCCGTCTTCCCATGGAAGGAATCCGGTAAAGTCATGATTCAGTCGGCCAAGGTTGCAGTGGCCCCAACCACCATAGAAGAAATAGTGCGTGCCATCGTCATCCTCAAACACGAATTGATCGATGGGTTGTGCATCGTTGTAAAATGCTGAAAGCAGCGGCTCGCCCAGGTAATCGGTGAATGGACCTCCCGGAGCATCTGATACAGCCACACCGATACCCCCAAAGTGATTGATGTCGTTGCTTGGATCATAGCCGGGGCGGCCGGGACGCTGGATATCATTGGCAGAGAAAAACAAGAAGTAACGACCGTCTTTCTTTACAGCCGCAGGGGCCCACATCGCCTGCCGGGCCCATTTCACAGCGCTGGTATCAAGAATGCGCTCGTGCTTTGTCCAGGTGACAAGATCGGCAGAAGAGAATGCATCCAAAAAGACCTGCTTTTCATATGCGTTCGAGTACGTGGGGTAGATCCAGAACTCATTGCCGAAGACAACACCCTCTGGGTCAGCGTACCATCCTGGAAAGATTGGATTGCCCGATGTGGCATCTTGCTTTCCATTTGGAGCTTTGCAGGCGCTGAGCACTAAACCCAACAGGCACAGGATTATAAATGATCGTTTGAGCATTCCTAAAATTATTAAATCGCTGTGGATCTGAACCTACATCCACTCAAACAAAAAGCCCCGTCTTTCGACAGGGCTTTTGCTTTTCCATGGACAAAAATCTATGCCAGGCTCGGCTTCGCGTCTGGCTTGCGGTCCAACTCCAATACAATCGGAGCCGCCACAAAAATGGACGAGAACGTGCCGATCACGATTCCGATGAACAATGCGAATGAGAATCCTCTCAACACCTCGCCACCGAAGAGCAACAACACCACCACCACAATCAAGGTGGTACCGGACGTGATCAGCGTGCGGCTCAACGTGCTGTTAATCGCATCATTGAACACCTTGGGCTTGTCGTGCGAAGTGCCCATGCCTGTATATTCCCGGATGCGATCGAAGATGATCACCGTGTCGTTAATGGAATAACCGATGATCGTGAGCAGTGCTGCTACAAACACCTGGTCAATCTCAAACGAGAATCCGAATGCACTTGCAATGCCAAATACGGCTATCACAAAAAGGGTATCGTGGGCGGTGGCCACAATCGCTCCTGTGCTGAACTGCCATTTCTTAAATCGAATCAGGATGTAAATAAAGATGGCGATCAGCGAGAAAATGCTTGCCTCGAACGCAGAGTCCTTGATATCGTCTGCGATGGTAGCACCTACTTTGTACGAGGATGAAATGGTGAAATGCGTTTCGTCCACCATGGCATCATTCGCAGTATACTGGAACCCTGTAAAATCAGAGATACCTTTAATCAAAGCGTCTTTGACGGTCTCATCTGCGGTGTCTGACTCATCGTCCACCAGGTAAGCGGTCGTTACTTTCATCACATTGTCGGCACCGTAACTCTTCACCTCTGTACTCACGTTCTCAAAAGCATCGCCCAGGGCAAGCTTCAAATTGGTAGCTGCAACGGGTTTATCAAATGTGACCACGTAGGATCGACCACCTTTGAAATCTACCCCAAGGTTCAAACCGTTTATAAAGATGAGTATGAAGCCCACGAGGGTAATGGAACCAGAAACCAGATAGGCGATTCTGCGGTTGCCGATAAAATTGTAATGCTTGCGCTTCCGCACGATGTTAGACAAACCTGTCTCAAACTTCACATTGGCCTGATCGCCCTTGCGGGTCATCCATTCTACAATCACTCGTGAAATGTAAACGGCCGAGAAAAATGAGGTCGCTATACCAATCATCAATACAATCGCAAAGCCCTTCAACGGACCCTGGCCCAATACAAACAGAAATATGGCCGTGAGGAATGTCGTTAAGTTTGAGTCGAAGATGGTGTCAAACGCGCGGCTATAACCCTTCTTAATGGCTTCGCGCAACATCCGGCCTGCTTTCAATTCTTCTTTCACTCTCTCAAAAATGAGCACGTTGGCATCCACAGCCATACCCATGGTGAGTACGATGCCCGCAATACCCGCGAGGGTAAGAGCTGCATTCAACTGTGCCAAAATTCCGAGGATAAAGAAGATATTGAATAGCAACGCTACGTTGGCAACCCAACCGCTTCTTGAATAATAGGCCACCATGAAGATCACCACGATTCCCAAGCCAGCCGCCATTGAAATGAAGCCCTGATTTTGAGCAACCTTTCCTAGAGTAGGGCCCACGATAGCCTCCTCCACGATTCGCGTTGGCGCTGGCAATGCACCAGCCTTCAACACGTTGGCGAGGTCTTTTGCTTCTTCCACTTCAAAGTTTCCGGTGATCTGTGAATTTCCATTTGGAATTTCGCCTTGCACGGTTGGTGCCGTGTAAACATAATCGTCCAGCACAATGGCGATGCGTCCCTGAGGCTGTTTGCTTGCCTGAGCCGCGGTGATTTTTGCCCATGCTCTGGATCCGGCCGCATTCATGGTCATGCTCACGGCAGGACGAGCGTATTGATCGTAGTCAAGGCGGGCATCGTTGATTACCTCACCAGTAAGAAGTGGTTTACCTGTCCTTCCCACATTCAGGAAATTCAATTGCAGGTCTTCTACCCCAGGTGTCACATCCGGGTCGGATTTCACATCCCAATACAATCCGATGCTGCGTGGCCACATTGATCTCACATCTTCACGCTTGAAAATACGGTTGATGGTGGAGGTGTCCTTTACCTGATACAGGAATGGGATCGCAGGATTGCTGAGTGCAAACAAAGGTGACAGGTTGTTGGCGGTTAGCGAATCCAAAGAACCACCTGCACTATCAGTTGCTTGGCTGAGTTGTTGCTCAAGTTCGGTCTGCGCACTATCAGACGATGAAAGTGCTTCCTGAAGACTCGGTGTGGTTGCCGTGGTGCCGTTGTTTACCAATTTCGCTGCCTGCTGTTCTTTAACAAGCATTTGGTTAATGGCAAAGAGCGCCTGGTTCAATTGAGGGTCGTTCGCTTCTACCACCTCCCAAAACTCAAGGCGTGCCACGCCCTGCAATAGTTTGCGCACACGCTGTGGATTGTCAGCTCCCGGAATTTCGATCTGGATGCGACCCTGTCCTGGCAACCGCTGAATGTTGGGCTGAGAAGTTCCGAACTGGTCAATCCGCGTTTTCAAAATGGTGAATGACCGATCAATGGCCGACTGCACTTCCGTATCAAGAAACTGCATGACGGTGGCATCATCGTCAGAGCTGCTTACGCGATCCTTGTTTGCTGCTGAAGAGAAGTGTGAAGCCAACTTATCATTCGGATTGGCCTGCTTGAAAGCATCATAGAACAAAGTGAGGAAATTGGCCTGAGAAGTTTTTTGCATTTCCCGGGCCTTTGCGATGGCGTCAAGAATCGCCTGGTCCTGGTTGTTGGCACTTAATCCAAGGATGATGTCTGCCGGAGAAATCTCCAGCACAACGTGCATGCCCCCCAGCAAATCGAGCCCAAGGCTCAATTCATTTTCCTTAACTTCTTTGTAAGTGTACTCAATGCCGAAAAAATTGTAAACCGACTCATTCCAAAGTGAGTCGAGATATGATTGCTTTTTCCCAAGATTAATGGTTCCGTTTTCTTCGGTGGCATAAGCGGTCGCTTCGTCTGAAACTCTATTCGCCACAAATGTGAACGACAGGTAGTACAAACAAAGAGCCGTTATCACCACCGTGAGAACGATTACTACTCCTTTGTTACGCATATAAATTTAAATTAATTGAATTAGAAATTGAGATATGAAATAGCGCTCAGCTCAAAGAGCTCAGCCTGAAGGCAAGCGAGAAAAAATTTAGGGTGCGTTCGGAGAAATGATGAACGCTCGTGACAATGATTTGAAACAGGAATTGACTACGGTGGGAATGACAGTAGGGTTTTCTTCCTTCACCTCATCAACAAATATCCACTGCACTACCCATGAAGTGACTTCATTCAGATGAGCCTGGTGTGCAGAAAGAACAACATCAGCGGGTTGGGCAATGAGAATTGACTTTTCACCAGAATCCGAGGTTTGTTCGGTTTTGGCTTTTGATTGACCCAGTTTTTCTCCATCAATGGAATAAGAAAGCGTAAGCACGAATGCGGTAGCCAGCCCAACTGCCAGCATGGTCATTCTCAGTAGTTGCTTTCTTTTCATAAGGGGTACAAAAGTAGGGATTCGTGACTAATTGTCAATACCCCTTAAATGGGCCTGTAAATAGCCCACAAGCATGGCCACAGCCTTTTTGAAATTGCTGTTGTTGGGGATTACAATATCCGCATGGTGTTTCAGCGGCTGAATCAGGGTTTCATAAACCGGCATCACATGATGTTCGTAGCGATAGAGGACGTCATCCAGGTCGTAGCCGCGCTCAATCTGGTCTCTCCTGATCCGCCTGCCTAGCTTGAGGTGATCTTTGGCCTCAATAAAGATGCTCAGGTCCAGTTCCTTTTCAATTTCCTCAAAGTATTGCACAAAGAGCCCCTCCACGATGAGTATAGGCGCAGCTTTAAACTCAAGTATTTGTGGTTTTATTGCCGGATTGTTGAAAGTATATTCTTGCTTGGTCACACTCTTCCCGCTCTTCAGGCACATGAAGTCTTTATGAAACTGCACCCGATCGATGGCCGTTGGAAGGTCAAAATTTTGGATCCCATTCTCATCCCGCGGCTGTTCCTCCCGCGATTTGTAATAATTGTCCTGTGAAATGATGCACACCTGGTCGCGATCAAACCGATCGGCAATTCCTTTCAAGAAATAGGTCTTGCCCGAACCGCTACCACCTGTTATTCCTATCGTGAAGATGCTGCTCACCAGCTGCTAATTATTTATTTTGTTTTAAATACGCAATCAGCTTTCTGATGGCAATGCCGCGGTGACTGATATGATTTTTTGTATTGGCGTCCATCTCGGCAAAAGTCTGGTTCGCACCATCCGGAATAAACACGGGATCATAGCCAAATCCACCGGCTCCGCGAGGAGTCTCAATGATTTCACCCCGTACGATCCCTTCAAATTGCATTTGCTCCCCACCTTGCACAAGGGTGATTACGGTTTTAAACTGAGCTGCCCGGTTGTCGACCTTGTCGAGTTCCTTCAAAAGCTTCTGCACATTGTCTGCATAACTTTTCTGCAGGCCGGCATAAAAGGCTGAGTGCACACCTGGCGCCCCATTCAGCGCATCCACTTCAAGGCCACTGTCATCCGCAAAGCAGTCGATCTGGTAATTGTCAAAAACATACCACGCCTTCTGTGCGGAGTTCTCCTCTATGGTCTCAAAGTCTTCAGGTATATCTTCTGCACAACCAATCTCCTTGAGATTAACAATCTCGTACATATCTCCGATAAGTGCCGTGATTTCCTGCAGCTTATTAGCGTTGTTGGTTGCGCAGCAGAGCTTCATCGTATCGAAATCAACTCCACATCAAAAATAAGGCTGGTGTTGGGCGGTATTGCATTGCCTGAGCCTGTGGCTTTGTATGCGTACACAGAAGGAATAAATAGCCTGGCCTTGGTGCCTTCGGTGAACATTGGAAACACTATTTGCCAGCCGACAATCAAATCTTTCAATCTGAAGGAAATCCCGGTGCTCTGGTCAAAGATCACGCCATCCAACCTTCTGCCCACATATGCAACCACAACCGTATTTTCAAGGCACGGTGTACCGGTATCCCGTCCCTCCTGAGTAATCACAAATTTTACCCCATTCAGTTCCTGTACATTGGCGACACTGTTTGCCGCAATGTACGCATCAATGTTAGCGATGTCTTGCTGTAACTGTGTCTGGTCTGCGGCATCCAACACGGATTGAGCCACCGATTTGTTACACTCAAATTTATCACCACAAGAACTCATGCTCGCGACCCATGCGATTGTCGCGAAAGCCAATAACCACCTCATTTCACATCTACTAATTCCATGTCAAACACCAGAATGCTGTTGGCCTTGATCACCTCACTTCGCTGACGCGGGCCATACGCCAAAGTAGAAGGAATGTACACTCGAATTTTAGCGCCCTTATTCATTAGCAGAATAGCTTCTTCCCAACCTGTGATCACACCACCCATGCCAATGCCTGCAGTAAGGGCATAGGGCTGATAAGGTCTCCCTTCCTGAAACACACCCTTCTCGCGGGCCACTGCCTCTATGCTTGTATCGAAAATGGTCCCATCAAGCAAGTATCCGGCATAGTTCACGCTCACCAACTGACCAGGCTCTATATTGGCGCCACGTCCAGGTTTTGTGATGACGTAACGCAGGCCCGACTCTGTCTTTTTGGCAACAATGTTGTTTTCCTTCAGGTAACTATCAATGGCCAATGTATCGATGCCCAGCTGTTCTTCCTGCTGTTTTGCCATTTCAGCGTTTTGTTTCTCCATGATTTCGCGCTGCAGGGTCTCCACCTGTTCCTGATTCATCAAATCCGTAACCCCAATCAGGAATGTAAGCGAACCGGTGGAGTCGATCTCCGGAGGAATGGGCTGACGGACCGTTTCACTGAAAAACTGTTTGGTCGTAATGGTAAACGAAACGCTGTCGCCTTTGGATAGCATGCGAAAGATTCCGTCAATTCCCTCTTCGTAGGCCATGGATGCCGAGTCGCGGATGGCGATGATCCACGGACGATCCATATCTTTCGAGTCCATCCAGACAGAATCATTGTTGTCCTTATATACCATGTTCAAGGCAAGATACTCACCCGGTTTTGGCAAGATGCCATCACCTTCTCTTACCACATTGAATTTGAATCCCTTTGGCGTTTCTCTTTCGCTGGTCGCACACGCCAAACTCACCAACACAAGCCCCACAAATAGTTTTGATTTCATCTATGATTTCAATTAATAGTTTCTGATTAATCTTCCTGATTCAACTTGTCTTTGTACTCAGGCAGGATGGAGAGAAATTTCTGAAGCGTCTCCTCCAGCGTTTGCTTGGACGAGCCACCAGCCGCATTTCGATGGCCTCCTCCCTCAAAATATTTTTTTGCCAGCTCGTTGGCCGGAAAGGAACCCAGAGACCGGAACGACAACTTGATTTCTTCCTTGCGGTCGTACATCATTACGGACAGCCGGATGCCCTGAATGGAAAGTCCATAGTTCACCAGGCCTTCTGTATCGCCAGTCTTTGCCCCGAATTTGCTCAGCTCATCAGAAGTCAAGGTCATGTAAGCCGTCTTGTAGTCTGGCAGAACCTTGATCTTTTCACTCAGCACAAACCCAGTCAGCCTGAGCCGGTCGATGGTGTTCGTGTCATAAATTTCTTTCGACACCATTGAAGGGTTTGCTCCATGGCCCGTTAGCTCGGAGGCAATCATGAACTCTTTTCGGGTGGTGTTCGAATGCCTGAATCCGCCTGTATCGGTCATCAACCCCGCGTATAAACAATTGGCAATATCCGGACTGATCATCTCCTTGTCGCCCAACTGATCGATGAGTTCAAAAATAAGGCCGGCTGTAGAAGCCGCTTTGGGATCCCACTGTTCAAAGTCGGCAAAGTGTTCGGGCTCCAGGTGATGATCCACCAGTACCTTTTTGGCTCGCGATGACCTCACCTGGTCCCCAAGGTTATTAATCCGTGCCAGGCTGGAAAAATCGAGACAAAAAACCACGTCCGCGTCCGCGATGAGCTTCTGGGCCTTCTTCTCGTTCTCGTCCGACTCCTTTGTCATCGCCAACACCTCGCCATTTCCCGGCATCCAGTGCAGAAAAGACGGGTAATCACTGGGCGTAATCACCCGAACCTGATGACCTTTCTTCTTCAAGTAACCCGCCAGCCCTAGCGAAGACCCCAACGCATCGGCATCGGGTTTGAAATGCGTCACAATAACCGCATTCCTGGGCGAGGACATAAAGTCCTTGAAGTCATGAATGTTTTTCATGGAAGCTGCAAAAATGACGATAAATGACCTGAATACAAACAGGGACTATGGCCCGGAAGAATCGCAGAAAGAATTTGACGCAGCGCATTTAAAGAGACCATTGGATTCTGCAGGATCATCTCTTTTCCTAATCCTTATTTCATATTTTTGCCGCTGCTTGCCAAAAGGGCTTGCAACGCCTCCTTTTGAGGTAGAAAAACCTTCAAATTCTTAAAAAAATAACTCTTTAAACGATCATGGCTGGAAACAGAACATTCACAATGATTAAGCCCGATGCAGTTGGGGCAGGCAACACCGGAGCGATTACCAAAATGATTGAGGAAGCGGGCTTCAAGATTGTGGCAATGAAGAAAACAAGACTCTCCAAAGAACTGGCTGGACAATTCTATGCCATTCACAAAGAGCGCCCGTTTTATCAGGAACTGTGCAACTACATGTCGTCAGGCGCCATCGTTCCGATGATTTTGGAGAAAGCCAATGCCGTGGAAGATTTCAGAAAACTGATTGGCGCCACCGACCCCACGAAAGCCGCTCCTGGCACCATCCGCGCTTTGTTTGCCAAGTCAATCGATGCCAACGCCATTCATGGGTCCGACTCTGACGAAAACGCCATCATTGAAAGCAATTTCTTTTTCAGCCAATTCGAGAGATTCTGATCTTAAAAAATTCTGTTGCGTAATTTATGAATACCCAACCCCACTATTCTGAAAAGTTCGAGAGCAGGCACAATGCTCCGGATGCCAGTGAGATTAAAGAGATGTTGAAGGTGGTAAAAGCCGCCAATGTAGACGAGTTGATTGATCAAACGATTCCGTCAGGCATTCGCTTAAAGAAACCGCTTCAACTTCCAGCTCCGCTTTCAGAGTATGAGTTCCTCAAGGCTTTTAGAAAGACTGCCGACAAGAACGTGATTGCGAAATCTTACATCGGGATGGGATATTACAACACCATAACACCCGGAGTGATCCTGCGCAACATTCTTGAAAACCCCGGTTGGTATACCGCGTACACACCTTACCAGGCCGAAATTGCACAAGGTCGCCTGGAAGCACTGATCAACTATCAAACCATGGTGATTGACCTTACGGGAATGCAGATCGCCAATGCTTCCCTATTGGATGAAGGCACCGCTGCAGCAGAAGCCATGCACCTGCTTTTTGCATCCAGGAAAGGAATCAAGAAAGACGCAACCCGCTTCTTCGTAGATCAAAACACATTCCCTCAAACGATCGATGTGTTGATGACCCGCGCGCACCCGCTGGGTATTGAGTTGGTGGTAGATGGGTTGGATAAATTGGACGTCAACGATCAAAACCTTTTTGGTGTCTACCTGCAAAACCCCGATAACAACGGAGCCATTCAAGATCACTCGCACCGGATACGCACCTTGCACGAGAAAGAAGTGATGGTGGCGGTGGGCAGCGACCTCATGAGTTTGATGCTGATGAAGTCTCCTGGCGACATGGGTGCCGATGTAGTGGTGGGATCAAGCCAGCGCTTTGGAGTACCTATGGGGTTCGGTGGACCGCACGCGGCCTTCTTTGCAACCAAGGAAGACTTCAAGCGCCAGATACCTGGCAGGATTATCGGGGCTTCGATAGATGCCTCCGGAAATCCTGGCTATCGCATGGCGCTGCAAACACGAGAGCAGCACATCCGCAGGGAAAAAGCTACCTCAAATATCTGCACCGCCCAGGTTTTATTGTCGGTGATTGCCGGCATGTATGCCGTGTACCACGGTCCTGAAGGATTGAAAAAAATTGCCCTGCGCATTCACGGGCTGGCTAAATCTTTGGAGCAGAGCCTCCGCGATCTGGGTTTCAAACAACTCAACGAAAACTACTTTGACACGCTCAAGATCGAAGTAAGCGACAAGGCTGCGATTCGAGACGAGGCGTTGAAACACCAGGTTAACTTCAGGTATTTTGAAAACAACACCATCGGTATTTCGTTGGACGAAGCCACCACGGTCGCGGACATCGAAGAAATCGTTTCTATTTTTTCCGCGGTTGGCGGGAAGAAATCAAGAGTAGATGTGAAACCGGAGGCCATTTCCTGGCCTGCTTCATTGCAGCGAACATCAGGCTACATGTCTCATCCGGTGTTCAACACGCACAGCGCGGAACATGAAATGTTGCGTTATATCAAGAAACTGGAGAACCGGGATCTCTCCATGGTGCACTCGATGATTTCTCTTGGATCATGCACCATGAAACTCAACGCCACTACAGAGATGATTCCTGTTACGTGGCCTGAATTGGGTGGCATCCACCCTTTCGCACCTGCAGACCAAACGCAAGGATACCGGGAGATGATTGGTAAGTTGGAGCAATGGTTGATGGAAATCACCGGCTTCACTGGCGTATCGTTGCAGCCGAACAGTGGCGCACAAGGTGAATACGCTGGCTTGATGGTGATTCGTGCTTATCATCAGCACAGAAACGACAGCCAACGAAACATCGCGCTCATTCCTTCTTCCGCCCACGGTACCAACCCCGCAAGCGCGGTGATGGCAGGGATGGATGTGGTGGTGGTGAAATCCGATACGGAAGGAAAAATCGATGTGGCTGATTTGAAGGCAAAAGCCGAGCAGTACAAAGGCAAGCTGGCTTGTTTGATGGTAACGTATCCCTCAACGCACGGTGTGTTCGAAGAATCCATCACCGAAATCTGCGAAACAATCCATCAAAATGGCGGCCTGGTGTACATGGACGGTGCCAACATGAATGCGCAGGTGGGGCTCACCTCGCCCGCGGCCATTGGTGCAGACGTGTGTCACCTCAACCTGCACAAGACTTTCTGTATCCCTCATGGAGGCGGAGGTCCGGGCATGGGCCCGATTTGTGTGAACGATAAGTTGAAAGACTTCTTGCCCGGACACGCAGTTGTCAAAACGGGAGGCGATGATGCCATCACCGCTGTATCAGCTGCGCCCTGGGGCAGTGCGAGCATCCTGGTGATTTCTTACGCTTACATCGCCATGATGGGGGCCGAAGGACTAACCAACGCCACAAAATTGGCCATCCTCAACGCGAATTATATTAAGGAAAGACTCAATGGCCACTACAAGATTCTGTACGCAGGTAACAACGGCCGCTGCGCACACGAGATGATTGTTGACTGTCGTGATTTCAAGAAGGCAGGCATTGAAGTGGAAGACCTTGCCAAGCGATTGATGGATTATGGTTTCCATGCCCCTACGGTTTCATTCCCGGTGGCAGGTACACTGATGATCGAGCCCACCGAAAGCGAGACCAAAGAAGAACTCGACCGCTTTTGTGATGCGTTGATCGAAATCCGAAAAGAAGTGAAAGAAGTGGAGGACGGGCGCGCTGATAAGGAGAACAACGTGCTGAAGAATGCACCGCACACTGCGGCAGTGGTGATGGCTGACTCCTGGGATAGACCTTATGGCCGCGAAAAGGCTGCCTATCCGCTGCCTTATGTACGCGAAGCGAAGTTCTGGCCATTTGTGAGCCGCATCGACAGCGCGTATGGTGATCGAAACCTCGTTTGCACTTGCCTTCCGATAGAAGAGTATGCAGGCACGGAAGAGGCGGTAGCCTGAACAAGACCAAGGGACAAGGAGCGCCCGATCGCGAACCACCTTATTTCAATCCGTACTGATCGAGCAGGAAGACCATTGCCGTCATGGCTGCGGCACCCATTTCAAGCTCGCGCTTGTCCACTTTATCGAAGGTATCTTCCGGGGTGTGATGAAAATTGAAGTACCGCTGTGAGTCGGGCAAGAAACCGATCAGGGCGGTGCCCTGCGATTCCAACGGCCCGATATCGGCTCCGCCACCCCGCTGATCAAAGTCGGCAATGCCATAGGGCTCAAACAACTCTCTCCAGCCCTGAATCACACGCCTTGCCTCATCTGAAGCGGTGATTGTAAATCCACGCGGTGTAAAACCACCGCGATCAGATTCAATGGCTGCGATGTGTTCCTCTTTCTTTAGCTCGGCCTGTTCCGCGTACTTCAGTCCCCCACGCAAGCCATTCTCTTCATTCATGAACATCACTGCACGGAGTGTGCGTTTGGGTTGATATCCGATCGCTTTCAAAATCCGCAACGCCTCAATGGACTGTACGCAACCGGCTCCATCATCATGCGCACCTTCTGCCAAATCCCAGGAATCAAGGTGGCCGCCCACCACAATTACTTCATTCGGAAATTCTTTTCCTCTCAGCTCACCGATTACGTTAAATGATGGCGCATCCGGCAAGGTCTCACAATGCGATTCGATGTACAGTTTCAGCTCCTTGTCGTCTTTCAAAAGATCGCTTAGCAATTCCGCATGCTTTGTGCTAATCGCCACTGCTGGAATTTTTGGCACATCACTGGAATAGCGCATTCCGCCCGTATGGGGATAATCTTCGAGATTGGAACCCATGCTTCGTACCACCGCGGCCATGGCCCCATACCTGGCCGCCTCCACTGCGCCCTGTCCACGCTGGTTCACGGCTCCGCCATATGCTTCAAACGTATTGATCTTGGTTGGATCCATCGCGCGATTAAAAAACACAATCTTGCCTTGAATCGCCCTCGCTCCCAGTGCCTTCAACTGATCAAAGTCTTTCACTTCAACCACTTCTCCGGTAACACCACCTGCACCGGTGCCAATGCTGCCACCCAATGCGCAAATATTAACCTCCTGGCTACCTAATTTTTTAGAATTCACTATGCGAGCTTTTTCCTTTGGACCCCTCACCCAGTGAGGCACCATCACCGGCTGCAGCCACACAGTGTCAAATCCAAATTCCTGCATCACATTTCTACTCCACTCCACGGCCGCTGCCGCACCGGGCGAACCGGAAAGCCTTGGGCCCACCTGTTTACACAACTCCTCCAACATGGAATACGATCTCCCATCCTTCAACGACTTGTCAAAAATCTGCCGGATCATCAACTCATCCTTTGTCTGGGCGAAGACGGTGGAAGTACACAAGAGAAAGCCAAGAAAGAGATTCTTCATCGTTGTTAATTCAGGTTAGAATGATCATGGAGCCACAAGTTAAAAATTGAATTCAGATTTCTGTCAGTGTCCTTTGCTTTTGCGTGGTTGAAATAGTAGAATAAAAGGCGCAACTTTGAGTAACCTAAAGCGTTATGCCATTTCTATTTGATTCGTTTGACGGGTGGAAGAAGTACAGCGACACAAAGAGAATGTCGTTGACCGAGGTTGTGATCGACTACGAAAAGAATCAAAAAGGGCGGAGTGAAGACAAAATCTGGGATGGTCTTTCACAAGCCTGGCAGGTAATGAAGGAAGCGGTACAAACCGGTCTTGAAGAAGACATGGTGTCTCGCTCCGGCATGATCAACAACGGTGCGAAAAAGGTCTACCGCCACCCTCAAACGGTGCTGTCGAAGGAATTTCAAAATCTGATTTCGCGTGCGCTTGCAGCAAAGGAAGTGAATTCCTGCATGGGCCGGATTGTAGCTGCGCCAACTGCAGGTGCCAGCGGAATCATGCCTGGTGTTTTGTATACGCTTCAGGAAATACACGATGTGCCTGATCAAAAAATACTGGAGGCGATGTTACTGGCCGCTGGGATTGCCTTGATCATGGAACAAAAAGCTTCGATTGCCGGAGCCGTGGGTGGATGCCAGGCTGAAACCGGAACCGCTGCCGCGATGGGAGCGGGTGCCATTGTCTACTGCCTGGGCGGTAATACCGATCAGATTTTCAATGGAGTTGCCATCACGGTGCAGTGCATGCTCGGTTTGGTGTGCGATCCGGTGGCCGGATTGGTAGAAGTACCTTGTGTGGTGCGAAATGCAAGCGCGGCAGCGATCGCCAACAGCTCTGCCCAGATTGCGCTGGCCGATGTGAGCAGCGTCATTCCGGTAGACGAAGTGATCGAAGCCATGGGCGAAATTGGCGCCAGCATGGAGACAAGATATAAGGAGACCGCTCTCGGTGGGCTGGCCGCTACCAAAACAGGACAAGCCATAGCGAAAAAAGTGCTTATCAGGGATATAGAAATTCTTCCAGACGAAAAAACAGAGTAACAACTAAAGCGGTTGGATTTGCTTGATGAATTTCAAGATGGCATCGTAGCCAAAATACACTGCTGACGTGATCACCACCGACCAGAAGCATGCGCTGATCAACATGTAAACCAGGATTTTCTTTTTGTTGGAAGTGGCACTTACGGCCAGCAGGGTTCCTCCTATGGGCGTGAGGATGACCGGAGTAAGCAAGGCAATGCCAGCCACACCATATTTCTTAAAGAATGACGAGTTCTGCCTGTCGTTAAAGTCGGGCTTTGGCCCAAGCTTGAGGTATTTTAAGATTTTTGTGCGCAAGAATTCACCGAAGTAGGTGAATGCAACAACCGAGGCCATCATTCCTGCCGCGGTAGCGATCATGGTGGTTATCAATCCCAAACCAGCCGCCTTGCCGGCAAGCGGGCCAAATAGAAACTTGAGCATACTTGGAAGCAACACCAGGCTTACTGCCTTTGCGATCTCCTCAATCATATGTACTATCGTTTTTCACCAAAACTTAAATCGCCAGCATCACCGAGCCCGGGCACGATGTACGCATGATCATTCAGACCGTTGTCGACTGCCACTGTAAATATAGAGAAAGGGAGTTTCATCTTGGATTCGATATAGGCAATACCCTCGGGGGCAGCTACCACAGCAGCCACATACACATGGCGTGGCCTTCCATTCTTTGCAAGCGTTTCTGCGGCTTTTATAAACGACTTGCCTGTTGCCAACATGGGGTCAATTAAGATCAAGTCTCGACCTTCCAGCGAAGGAGTCGCGAGGTAGTCAAGTTTTATTGTAATGTCTTCACTCCCTTCTTGTCGATAGGCGCCAACGAACCCCGCTTCGGAGAAATTGAAATAATTTTGAAAACCGTTAAAGAAAGGTATTCCCGCGCGCAATACAGTCACCAACACAGGACTTTGCGACAACAGTTGAGTCTTGGCCGTGCCAAGCGGAGTTTGAATCTCCCTCTGCTGAAACTCAAGTCGCTTTGAAATCTCATACGCCATCAATTCACCCAACCGCTCCATGTTTTTTCGAAATCGCTCCGGATCCTTTTGCACAGTTTTGTCGCGGAGCCCGGCAAGGAAGTGATTGGCAATGGATGATTCCTTTGTGAGGACAAACACCATAAATCAAAAATCTTTTTTTCTACGAAAATTTAGAATAAAGTTGTGTAAAGAACATGTGAGCATTGAATTTAAGAATTATGGCGTATAAACTCCTTCACCAACTTTGCTCCGTTCACGCGCCCTCCGGAAATGAGGCACCCATGACTCGGTTTCTCATCAAATACATCAAAAAGGAAAGCAAGAATTGGAACGCCAAACCCAAAATCATCACTGGCGAAGAATTTCAGGATTGCATGATACTCAAGTTTGGACAACCGCGCACAGCCATCTTCGCGCACATGGATTCAATTGGCTTTACGGTGAGGTATTTTAATCAACTGGTGCCTATCGGAAGTCCTGCGGCAGAGGCAGGAACCAAGCTGGTGGGCGAAGATCGACTGGGCCCCATTGAATGCGAACTGGAATACGATAAGGATCACCACGCGTTTTACCAATTTGGCAGACCCATCGAACGAGGCACGGACCTTACCTACAAAATAGCCTTTAGAGAGAAAAAGAGCACCATTCAATCGGCTTACCTGGATAACCGACTTGGAATTTTTGTGGCACTCAAGGTGGCAGAAAAAATGAAAGACGGGGTGATCGTCTTCAGTTGTTGGGAGGAACATGGTGGTGGATCCGTGGGCTATCTTTCTTCTTACATCCATCAACAATGGAAGATACGCCAGGCGTTGATCTCCGACATCACCTGGGCCACGGATGGTGTGGAATTGGGAAAAGGGGTTGTCATTTCTCTAAGAGACCGGAATATTCCCAGAAGAAGTTTTGTGAACAGGATTGTGGACATTGCAGAGCGGCACAAAATTGCCTATCAACTTGAGGTAGAGGGAAGCGGCTCCAGCGATGGCGGAGAATTGCAACGTTCTCACCTGCCATTCGACTGGTGCTTTGTCGGTGCGCCCGAGCAAGATCCGCACACACCCAACGAAAAGGTTCACAAGAAAGATATTGACTCGATGATTGAACTCTACAGTGTGTTGATGAAGGAACTTTAGCTACCATCCAAAAAACGGATTTTTTAAGATGACAACCAGAAGAAAATTCATTCAGACTGTGGCCGCAACAGGAATTGGTTTTTCAATCCTGCCGGCCCGGGCAGTGTTTGCCGGCAGCGCGGAGAAAGTGCGAATTGGATTTATTGGAGTCGGCCTCAGGGGGCAAAATCACCTGGACCTGGCGTTGAAGCGCAACGATGTGGAAGTGGTAGCCATCTGCGATGTGCAGCAGGTGATGATCGATCGCTCACTTGAACTCGTAAAAAAAACAGGCAAGCCCAAACCCACGGTTATCAATGACGGACCGTATGGGTATAGAAGGCTGCTTGATAACAAAAACATCGATGCTGTGATCATCTCCACACCCTGGGAATGGCACACGGTGATGTGCCTGGATGCTATGAATGCCGGAAAGTATGTGGGCTGCGAAGTGATTACCGGCATGAACGTAGAAGAGTGCTGGCAACTGGTACACACCTCTGAGCGTACGGGCATGCCGCTGATGATGCTCGAGAATGTTTGCTATCGCAGGGACGTGATGGCCGTGATGAACATGGTGCGTCAGGGCGTTTTTGGTGAGCTCATCCACCTGCAGGGAGGCTACCAGCACGATCTGCGCGAGGTAAAATTCAACGATGGAAAAAATCCTTATGGCGGGGGCGTTGAATTTGGTGAGAAAGGCTTTTCGGAAGCTGCATGGAGAACGCAACACTCGGTGCTGAGAAACGGAGACCTATATCCCACCCATGGTATCGGCCCCCTTGCCATGATGATTGACATCAACCGTGGCAACCGCTTTACGCAATTGGTTTCATATGCCAGCAAGGCTCGTGGGCTGCACGACTATATCGTAAAGCTGGGCGGAGCCGATCATCCGAATGCAAAAGTCGAGTTCAAGTTAGGCGATGTGGTTACCACCATGATTGAAACCAACAACGGAGAAACCATCCTGCTGCAACACGACACCAACTTGCCACGCCCCTACTCCCTCGGGTTTCGCGTACAGGGCACCCATGGCATTTGGATGGACGTGAACAAATCGATTTACGTTGAAGGACAAAGCAAGCAACCCCACCGCTGGGAAGACGCGCAGCCCTGGCTTGACAAGTATGATCACCCCCTCTGGAAAAAATATGGCGGTGACGCCTCAGGAGCCGGGCACGGAGGAATGGATTGGTTTGTACTCAACGCTTTCATTGAATCTGTAAAAAGAAAAACCACACCGCCACAAGACGTTTACGATGCAGTCACATGGAGTGCCATCACTCCGTTATCTGAACAATCCATTCAGCTTGGAGGTGAAAGCGTGGCATTTCCCGATTTCACCGGAGGGCGATGGTTGTCAAGAAAAAACACATTTGCGTTGGACGACTCTTACTGATTGAAAATATGTCACCAATAAATTAGGTCTTATTCAATTCAATAGCCACAGGTCGTTTTCGTTTAAGAGCAGCTTTTCAAAAAATAGCCTATTTTTGCGACCCCTTATTCAGACCCGTGGTAAAGATTAAAGATCTGGAGTTTGAGCCCTTCATTGGGGCAGCTGCCATCCAACAAAAAGTGTTTGAGCTCGCGCAACGAATCAATAACGACTATCGCGATCGAACACCGTTGTTTCTTCCCATTCTGAATGGTTCATTCATATTTGCAGCTGATCTAATCAGAAGTATCGAAATACCTTGCCGGGTCTCATTCGTCAAACACAGTTCTTACAGCGGCACCCAAAGTTCGGGCAAGCTCACCACACTCATCGGCCTTCAGGAAAGTCTTTTCGGTCAAGATGTAATCCTGGTGGAAGACATCATGGATTCCGGCTTGACGCTAACCAGGGTTGTGGAGGAATTGGAAGGCCTGGGAACAAAAAGCGTGGAAGTAGTCTCGCTCATTCGCAAAGCACCGGCCCGCAAAGAGGCTGTACAACCCAAGTATGTCGGATTCGAACTCAACGATGAATTTGTGGTGGGATATGGCCTGGACTACGAAGGTTATGGAAGAAACATCAATGACCTGCTGCAACTGGTGACCCCCGCTAAAAACTAGCAATTGCATACGCAAATCTTTAACTTGTTACCCCTACTAAACTCAAACCAAAATCAGGAAGCATGATCAATCTCGTTTTGTTCGGACCACCCGGAGCGGGCAAGGGCACTCAGAGTGAAAGCATCATCAAGAAATATTCATTGAGCCACATTTCAACGGGCGATCTGTTTCGCAAACACCTCAAAGAAGGAACTGAACTGGGTAAGCTTGCCCAAAAGTACATGGATGAAGGAAACCTCGTACCCGACAAAGTAGTCATCGACATGGTGGACGATAAGATCAAGAGCGATGATAAGGTCAATGGCTACATTTTTGACGGCTTCCCAAGAACGGTGGCGCAAGCAAAGGCACTGGATGAACTGATGAATGGAAAAGGTACACCGATTTCAGGAATGATTGCGCTTGAAGTACCCCAGGAAGAACTCGTCAAGCGCCTCCTCAACCGTGGATTAACTTCGGGGAGAACGGATGATCAAGACGAAAGAAAGATT
The DNA here is from genome assembly GCA_050250195.1 of Cyclobacteriaceae bacterium. GTDB lineage: Bacteria > Bacteroidota > Bacteroidia > Cytophagales > Cyclobacteriaceae > ELB16-189. Next base: position 374,632 of record JBFWPC010000001.1, read on the forward strand.
AACAACCGCATCGAAGTATATCAAAAGGAAACTACGCCAGTTATCAACTACTACGAAGCGCAGGGAAAATTCAAAGCCATCAACGGTGTTGGATCATTGGACGAAATATTCAACAACATTTGTAAAGTCATCGATAGGTACTAGCTGATTGTCCTCTCCTAATTTCATCGACTACGTAAAGTTCAACTCCCGCTCCGGCAGCGGTGGAGCAGGGTGCCTTCATTTCCACCGGGAAAAGTTCGTTCAAAAAGGCGGGCCCGATGGGGGCGATGGTGGGCGTGGCGGGCACGTCATTCTTCGCGGCAACGCCCAGTTATGGACACTCCTTCACCTCAAGTACCGCAAACATGTAATCGCAGAAAACGGAAAGCCCGGTGAAGGACAAAACCGAACAGGAGCCGAGGGCAAAGACGAAATCATTGAAGTACCCTTGGGAACAGTAGCCAGGAACGCAGAAACCAATGAGGTGATTTGCGAAATCAATGAAGATGGTAAGGAAGTTATTCTTACTCCTGCGGGCCGCGGTGGAAAAGGAAACGCTTTTTTTGCCACGTCCACCAATCAAGCGCCACAGCATGCACAGCCTGGCGAACCCGGTAAAGAAGAGTGGATCATCCTGGAACTCAAACTGCTTGCCGATGTGGGATTGGTGGGATTTCCCAATGCCGGCAAATCCACCCTACTTTCCGTTGTCTCTGCAGCCAAACCCAAGATCGCAGACTATCCGTTCACCACTCTTACCCCCAACCTGGGTGTGGTGTCGTACCGCGACAATCGCTCTTTTGTGATGGCCGATATCCCGGGTATCATCGAAGGAGCCGCTGAAGGAAAGGGCCTGGGCGTGCGATTCCTAAGACACATTGAACGAAATTCACTGCTTCTTTTTGTGATCCCGGCCGACAGCAGTGATGTGGCGAAAGAGTATGAGATACTCTTGAATGAACTTAAAAAATACAACCCCGAATTGCTCGACAAGAAGCGGCTGCTCGCGGTATCCAAAGCCGATATGCTCGATGAAGAACTGATGGCGCAAATGCGCAAAGAACTTCCCAGTGGTCTGCCCGCCTTGTTTATTTCCGCTGTTACCCAGCAGGGAATAAGCGAGCTGAAAGACCTGATTTGGCGGCATTTGCATTAAAAATGCCATAATGTCACCAAATGGGCTTTGGCAGCATTGTTGTCGAATCCGAGGTGGTTTACGCTATAATGATGGATAACAAGGTGGAACAAGAGGAAAAAAACATCCAACAGGACGAAACAAATCAGCAAAACAACCTTGATGCCGAGCATGAGCTCGAATCGCACGAAAATGCCGTTGACGCGAACGAAGAAATAGCTACGCAGCAAGTTGAACTGGCCGATGAAATGAAGGCTTCGAGTGATCCCTTCAAAAAACTCCAGGACGATTTGGCAGAAGCCAAGGAGAAGTATGTCCGGCTGTACGCGGAATTCGAAAACCACAGAAGGAGAACGGCCAAGGAGAAGCTTGAGATGATACAGTCGGCCAACGAACAATTGATCAAGCAATTACTGCCAGTAATCGATGACTTTGAACGTGCGGAGAAGGCCTCGACTGAAAAAAAAGAAAACGGGCTTGAAGGATTTTTGTTGATCCAAAATAAGCTTAAAAAAAATCTCGAACAGTACGGACTGAAGGCCATGGAAACAGAGGTTGGTTCGGACTTCAACCCAGATCTTCATGAGGCGATCACGCAGATCAAGGCCGAAGACAAAAACAAGGGGAAGGTTGTTGACGTGATCGAGAAAGGATACTTGCTGAACGAAAAGGTAATCCGCTACGCCAAAGTGGTAGTCGGAAATTAACCCGTCATTTATGTCGACTAAACGAGACTACTACGAAATCCTGGGCGTTGGCCGCAATGCTTCCGCAGAAGAGATTAAGAAAGCCTATCGAAAGGTGGCGATCCAATTCCACCCCGACAAAAACCCCGGCAACAAGGAAGCGGAAGATAAATTCAAGGAAGCGGCCGAAGCTTATGAGGTATTGAGCGACCAAAACAAGCGCGCCCAGTACGATCGTTTTGGTCATTCCCGGCCTGGAGGTGGTGGATTCGGCCATGAGATGAATATGGAGGACATCTTCAGCCAGTTTGGAGATATCTTCGGTGGCGGTAGTCCATTCGACAGCTTTTTTGGTGGTGGTGGTGGGCGCACCCGCCAACGCAAGGGTTCCAACTTGCGCATCAAGCTAAAGTTGAACCTGGAAGAGATTGCCAATGGCGTAGAGAAAAAGATTAAAGTGCATCGGCTGGTGCGAGCCGAAGGCGTAACTTTCAAGAACTGCAACACCTGCAAAGGGCAGGGTCAGGTTCGGAAGGTCGTCAACACGATGTTGGGTCAGATGGTGAGCACAACCACATGCCCCACCTGCAGCGGTTCGGGGCAAATTATTGACTCCCGACCTGCCGGGGTCGATAGCTCAGGCTTGGTTTCGAAAGAAGAACTTATCTCCATAAAAATACCGGCTGGCGTGAGCGATGGGATGCAACTGTCCATGTCCGGGAAAGGCAACGAAGCGCCTGGTGGTGGCCTGGCAGGCGACCTCCTGATACTGATCGAAGAGTCTGAGGACCAGGTACTGAAGCGCGATGGCAATAACCTGGTCTACGATCTGCACATCAGCTTTGTGGATGCCGCCTTGGGTACCAACGTGGAAGTGCCTTCCATCGGGGGCAAGGTTCGCATTAAGATTGAGCCAGGCACGCAAAGTGGAAAGATCTTGCGTTTGCGTGGCAAGGGCGTGAAGGATATCAATGGCTATGGCACGGGCGATCAACTGATCTATGTAAATGTGTGGGTACCCAAGAAGCTCACCGCGGAAGAAAAGGCCAAGCTCGAAAGCTTCCGCAACTCACCCCACTTCCAGCCCCAACCCGATGCCAGTGAAAGGGGCTTTTTTGATAGAATGAAAGAATATTTCGGCTAAAGGCAACCTAATTGCCGGGGGCTCCGTATAAAACTCAGCCTAAACTGTGTTTTTTGGCTAAATGCGCAGGTTTCTTACATGTTGAAACCTGTATATGGATCAACCGTAAAACTTTAGCATGTTCAAGTTGTTGTCGTTGTTAACGGTAGGGTTGGGTGCCTCGCTGGTTGTTACGGGCCAGATCAAAAAGCAATTTTCGGTCGAAAGTCGCGACCAGTGCGAGCTTGTGAACCTGAGCCTGAGTGCCAAAACGGGCAACTGCTTCGTTCGCCCCAGTCAGAGCACCGAGGCACTTACTGTCTACAGCAATCAAAACGCAGAAGACTACGCGCACTCTTTCAGCAACGAGTTTTCCAATAAAACCTGCTTCATCAGACTGGCCCTGGAGCAGGAGCCTCAGCGTGGTGTAAGCCAGCGAATTTCCTATCAGGTATTTGGCACCAACGAAAAGGTTTCCGACAAATTCTGGAAGGTTTACCTCACCGAATCAAAGCCATATGCATTGGATCTGGACTATGGACTGGGCAACGCAAACATTGACCTTTCGGGATTGGCTGTAAGAAATCTAAAGATTCATACCGGCAGTGCAGACGTAAATGTTTTTTATGGGTCGGGTCTGGAAAATAAGACCACCATGGATACATTCAACGTGAAGGTTGACCTGGGGTCGCTCACCGCGCACCAACTCAACCTAACCAGGTCTAGCGTGGTACTTGCCGATGTTGGTTTCGGCAACATCCTTCTGGACTACTCCGACAGACCCACCGTGGCGCATCGTGTGAAGGGCAGCGTAGGTGCCGGAAACCTGGTGGTTATTCTTCCGCCTGACGATGTTCCGGTGCGCGTGAAGATCAATGACTCCTGGCTGTGCAGCCTGAGTTTGAGTCGCAGCCTGAAAAAAGTTTCTGAAAATACCTTTGTAAACGAAGCCTACCAAAAGAATCCTTCGAATGCACTTACATTCGACCTTGACGTGTCGCTAGGCAAGATCGTATTCAAAGATCGAATGCATTAGGCACTTTGCTTTTTATTTCTGCACGAAAGTGTAATTATGGGAATATTTTTGCTACTTATTCCCTGAACTTAAAGATCCTGAAATCTTGGAAGCATTAGTAGCAAAAGATGTTACGAAGCGTTATGCCAATCATACGGCATTAGACGCAGTAACGGTTAACATTCCGGAAGGCGCCATCTACGGTTTGCTTGGACCCAACGGGGCGGGCAAGACCACCCTCATCCGTATCATCAATCAAATTATCAATGCCGACCAGGGCGCCATTAGCGTCTTTGGAGAATCGCTTCGCCCAGATCATGTGGGGGTTATTGGCTATTTGCCGGAAGAACGCGGACTGTACAAAAAACTGAAGGTAGGCGAACAACTTCTCTACCTGGCCCAGCTAAAGGGGCTCGACAAAAAACAGGCGTTGGTAAAGATCAAGGAATGGCTCGAGAAGTTTCAAATTACCGATTGGTGGCATAAGAAGGTTGAAGACCTTTCGAAGGGAATGGCCCAGAAAGTCCAATTCATCAGCACCGTCATGCACCAACCCAGACTGATCATCCTGGACGAACCATTTTCAGGTTTCGATCCCGTAAACGCCAACCTCATTCGCGATGAGATCCTGGAGCTTCGCCAAAAAGGATCAACCATTATCTTCTCTACCCACCGGATGGAAACGGTTGAAGAATTGTGTGATCACATCGCGTTGATCAACAAGTCGAAAAAAATTCTGGAAGGCGCAAAAAGGGATATCAAACACCAATACCGAACCAATACGTTTGCCATTGAACACAAGGGCGAGCTGAGCTTGAGCCCTGAGCTTTACACGTTAATCAAGCAGCAGCCCATGGAAGATGGGTTGGTGCGCTCGCACGTGCGGATGAAAACCAATGATAGCCCCAATCGGCTGCTGAAGGATCTTGTCGAGGTAACTGAAGTACACAGCTTTATTGAAACCATTCCAACCATGAACGATATCTTCATCAAGCTCGTAAAAGGAGGTAGTAATGAATAAGATTTTACTGATCATCCAGCGCGAATTCCTCAACCGGGTCCAGAAGAAATCGTTCTTGATTGCCACCATTCTCATTCCGCTGATTTTCCCGGCCATCATCGCGGTAATGGTTTACGTGGCGAAAGAACAAAGGAAGAACGCCACGCAAGAAGTTATTCATTACGTGGACGAAAGCGGCTTCTTCGACCCCTCGGATATTACCAAATACAACCTCAAAAAATTTGATGGATCGATCGAGGATGCAAAGACCGCATTTAATGCAAGTAACGACTTCGGTCTTCTGTACATACCACAGATTCAACTCTCCGATCCCAGTGGCATCACCTTGTACACAAAAACAAACCCAAGCCCAACCGAGGTAGGTTCATTGGAGTCGGCACTCGTCAATCAAATCAGGGAGCAAAAGATGGCCAAGTTCAATCTTGACAAAAAGTTGCTCGACAGCTTAAAGACCTCCGTTTCCATCCGTTCCATCAAAGTCACTGACTCGGGCGTGGAAAAATCGGCCGACACCAAAGTACTTTTTGGAATCGGCATGGCCGGAGGCATCCTCATTTACATTTTCATTTTCGTATATGGGGCTCAGATCATGCAAGGCGTGATTGAGGAAAAGACAAGCAAGGTGGTGGAAGTGATTGTATCGTCTGTGAGGCCATTTCAATTGATGATGGGGAAAATCCTGGGACTTGCCTCGGTGGGCTTACTGCAATTCCTGATCTGGATTGTACTGATTACAACACTCACCTCTGTGGTGATGGGCGTATTTGGATTTGAGATGCCCCAGCAGGAAATGATGAATCAGGTGAGCCAACAAGTGGATCAGGAGGTGCAGCAACAGTTTGATCCCCAGTTCATGGATCTCATGAAGACGGTAATGGACATCAATTGGGCATATGTGATTTTTAGTTTTCTCTTTTTCTTTTTAGGAGGCTACTTGATTTACGGAGCGCTTTTCGCTGCGGTGGGCTCGGCAGTAGACAGCCCAGCGGAAGCCCAACAATTTATGTTTCCGATTACCTTGCCCATGCTGATCTCTTATTTTGCGCTCTTCGCCTTCATCCTGGAGGATCCCAATGGCCCCATCAGCGTTTGGCTGTCGATTATTCCGTTTACTTCTCCCATCGCCATGATGGGCCGAATTGGATTTGAAGTGCCCACCTGGCAATTGATTTTGTCGATGATCCTGCTGATTGGCGGTTTTATACTAACCACTTGGGTAGCCGCTCGTATCTACCGGGTAGGGATTCTCATGCACGGAACCAAGGTTAATTACAAGGTGCTGGCCAAATGGTTTATGATGCGCGGATAAGAATCACCCATGCTCTTCGTTATCGAAACCGGATCCTACCGATCCGGTTTTTTTATTTAACTTCATTCTCAATGGCCAAGAATCCACTGCCCACCACCATGGAATTCTACCAGGACAATACACGTCTCAAGTGGATTATCCTGGTTGTATCGGTTGTGATTAGCATCGGCTCCATCTATTATACAAATGTTCTTGTGCGGCAGCTCAAAGAACGCGAAACCCGGCAGGTCCTCTTGTATGCAAAAGCCCTTGAGTACACATCGAACGTCACAGAGGGAAATATCTTGTTCATCACTGAAGAGATTATTTACAAGAACAATTCCATACCGACCATCCTGGTTAATGAAAATGACGATGTAATCTACTACGACAACCTCGACATTGATTCTGCCTGGAGCGCACAGCAAAAAGCCGACCTGTTGAAACGCGAACTGGCCGAGATGAAAGGCACCTACCCACCCATTGAAATTGTGTTGAAGGACCCCACTACCGGTGAAGTGTTCGGCAAACAATACGTGTACTACAAAAACTCCAAACTGCTTACGCAACTGGTGGCCTATCCCTATATCCAATTGTCGGTGATCGCCATTTTTGGTTTTATTTCTTATCTCGCCTTCAACTATTCAAAAGCGGCCGAACAAAACCGCGTGTGGGTGGGACTTGCCAAAGAGACCGCCCATCAATTGGGCACACCCTTGTCATCACTGATGGCGTGGATCGAAGTGCTGCGCGATGACCCCGACATCAAGAACAAGGGCATCGTGGATGAACTGGATAAAGACATCAAGAAGCTGGTGACGGTCACGGAGCGTTTCTCGAGCATTGGATCGGCTCCAACCCTCAAGGACGAAAATATTTACCACCTGGTGAATAATGTAATCAGCTACCTTCAGCCCAGGGTTTCGTCACGGATCAACTTCGAGTTATACACCCTGTCGGAAAATATTGAGGCCAAAGCACACACGCCTCTTTTGGAGTGGGTGATCGAAAACTTATGCAAGAACGCGGTGGATGCGATCGGGTCTACGGGCACCATCGCAATCAAGATTCTGCGGGGAAACGAGGGAAAAGTATTTGTCGATATTTCCGACACGGGCAAGGGCATTCCAAAAACCATGATCAACAACGTGTTCAAGCCGGGTTTCACCACCAAGAAACGTGGTTGGGGGCTGGGCCTTGCCCTCGCCAAGCGGATTATTGAGCTCTATCACGGGGGCAGAATCTTCGTCAAATCTTCAGAGGAAAATCAGGGCACAACCTTCCGGATTGAACTTCGCAGTGCATAGCGAAAAACGGCCAAAAAGGGCCCAAATCAGCGGTGTTTTTAAATTCAGATTCTTTGGCGTTGAACCATAAACTGCTACTTTTGCGGTCGGATTTTCAGACCCCAATCTTAATTAAATTCGAATGGCAAATACCGGCAAAATTACACAGGTAATCGGCCCCGTTGTAGACGTGGCATTTGACGAACCTGGTTCCAAACTCCCGAATATTCTCGACTCGCTTGAAGTAACAAAAGCCGATGGTACCCTGGTGGTACTGGAATGCCAGCAGCACCTGGGCGAAGACCGCGTGCGCACAGTAGCCATGGATGGAACGGAAGGTCTGGTGAGAGGCATGAAGGTGACTGACACCGGCAGCCCCATAGAAATGCCGATCGGTGATGACATCAAGGGCCGCCTTTTCAACGTGATTGGCCAGGCCATTGACGGTTTGGAGCAGCCCAAAGGCGACAAGAGCTTACCCATTCACCGCCCCGCTCCTGCTTACGAAAATCTCTCAACCTCTTCGGAGGTACTTTACACAGGTATCAAAGTCATTGACCTGATTGAGCCCTACGCAAAAGGCGGTAAAATCGGTTTGTTCGGTGGTGCCGGTGTGGGTAAAACGGTATTGATTCAGGAATTGATCAACAACATCGCGAAAGCTTATTCCGGTCTGTCTGTATTTGCAGGCGTGGGTGAGCGTACCCGAGAAGGAAACGATTTGCTTCGTGAGATGATCGAAGCCGGCATCGTGAACTACGGAGAGGACTTTGTGAAGTCGGTGCACGAAGGCGGTTGGGATCTTTCCAAAGTCGACAAAAAGAAACTTGCCGATTCAAAGGCGACATTCGTGTTTGGTCAGATGAATGAGCCCCCGGGAGCACGTGCGCGTGTGGCCTTGTCAGGTTTGACCATCGCAGAATATTTCAGGGATGGGGATGGCACGGGTAAGGGCCGCGACATCCTGTTCTTTATCGACAACATCTTCCGTTTCACACAGGCAGGTTCAGAGGTATCGGCCCTTTTGGGACGCATGCCTTCGGCAGTGGGTTACCAGCCTACCTTGGCCACTGAAATGGGCGCCATGCAGGAGCGCATCACTTCAACAAAGAACGGTTCCATCACTTCGGTACAAGCTGTATACGTGCCTGCTGACGACTTGACTGACCCTGCCCCGGCTACTACATTCTCTCACTTGGATGCCACCACCGTGTTGTCGCGTAAGATTGCCGAGTTGGGTATTTACCCTGCAGTGGATCCTTTGGATTCCACCTCAAGGATTTTGCGTGCGGATATTGTGGGCGATGAGCACTACAACTGCGCGCAGCGTGTGAAGGAAATTCTTCAGCGTTACAAAGAACTTCAGGACATCATCGCCATCCTTGGTATGGATGAACTTTCGGATGAAGACAAGCAGGTAGTACACCGCGCAAGAAGGGTGCAGCGATTCTTGTCTCAGCCTTTCCACGTTGCCGAAGCCTTTACCGGCCTGAAGGGTGAGCTCGTTGACATCAAGGATACCATCAAAGGATTTAATATGATCATGGACGGAGAATTGGATCACCTCCCTGAGGCAGCCTTCAACCTGGTGGGTAATATCGAGCAGGCGATTGCGAAAGGTGAGCGCCTGATCGCAGAAGCAAACGCTTAATACGGAGCCATGCACCTGGAAATCGTAACTCCTGAAAAGAAAGTTTTTGAAGGTGAAGTGTCGATTGCCACTTTTCCTGGCTCAGACGGGTCTTTTCAGGTATTGGACCATCACGCCCCGCTGATCTCACTTTGCAAAGAAGGCGTGGTTGAATACAAGAGCAAAGAGAGCAAAGAGCAAGTACGCATTACGGGGGGCGTTGTTGAAGTGTTGAAAAACAAAGTCATCCTGCTGGCCGATGGCATAGCGGAATAGCATGCTGAATTCATTCAAAAAGGCGATCCATGGATCGCCTTTTTTTGTTTTTGTCCCCTTTTCCGAAGCCTGCTCCGGTACAGATTAGGGAACAAATTGACTTCGACCGGGAAACAGATCTTTGCGGGTGGAGGTGCCATCGAAATACACATTGGATTGCAGATTGGAGGTTACCACCCAACGATCGTTTTCGACCCAGCCTTGAATGGTGGCCACCGTTCCATTGGCACCATCGAACCGAACCACCATGGGAGAGGGTCCTCCCGGACTAAAGTCATCCGCAAATTCGTACAGGTTCTTCACCTGTAATTTATTCAAATAGGTATCAACCTTGTTCGTCTCAATTGCCTCATCATCCAATCGCCACACCGAATCTTGCTTTTGGAGCACGAAGGATGTATCGGGGTAGTTGAACCGAATACTGACCACTTCCTCTTTTCTGATTCTTGTGAAATTCTTGTTCCGCCAGTCATCATACCCGCGATTGAATTGAGATACCAGAAATCCATCGACTGCATAGACGTCATTTTCACCGGCCAGCCGCACGTAAGTGTATGGCGCCCCGCCTCCGCCATAGGGGCTTTGACGCTGCCCCTGGTTGAATCCCGCTTTCCCGATATACACATCTGCCTTTTCCGATCCGGATGAGAGCAACGTGACACGTGTACCCTGCTCGCCTACCTGGTAGACATCCCATTTCTCCTTCTTTCGGGAGACCATTCGCTCTGCGACAAGTTCCTTCATCGTGCCGAGCATACTATTGATGCTTCCGCGATCGGCCGCCCGCTGGTTGCCGTTGCTCCGCACAGTCCAGTTTCCTCCTTCACGCTTCAACACAATCTGGTTGGTATCGCCCACCAAAATCTTGACCTGGTCAACAGTAGCGGTGTCAACCTGAACCAGGGACTTTTGAAGATTCCCTTCAAGTGATGGCGCACGAAAAACCCTCGATAAGGCGAAGATGCCGATCAGAACAATCAGTACCGCTAATAAGATCTTATTGCTAAGCTTCTTCATAGTTTTCACTCATTCTTTTCATTCGCTTCATCCGGTTTTGCTGCAGGCGAATCAATCCGTAAAGCAACACCAGCACAATGGGTAAAAGGAAATTTGTATACTTCAAAATGGTCTTGGTGCTTTCATCCAGTTCATCAATCGGTCGGGAAGTGACACCTTTTGTCCTCAGCGTGATGAGTCCTGTGTCGTCAGAAAGCCAATCGATCGCGTTGGCCACCAGACTGATATTGTCAGGCTGTTGCTGGGCGGGTTGCTGTGGGGAACCATTAACCACCAGGTCGCCATCTGCAATCACCACCATTTTGGACTCAGTTGTTCCGGCCAGTTTTCCTTCCAATGCTGCGGCAACCACCAGTCCATCCAAGGGCAAGTCCGCCTCCGTCCACTGGCGGTTAATATCAAAGTACTGAGGTGCCGGGTAGGAATTTGATTTTTCAGAAGTAAACGCCAGGGGGATAAATCGTTTGGTGGTGTCGCCCCCATAACTAATCGTGCTGGCGAATTGCATTAACACATTTTCAAGGCCCATGGTGATCGGATGATCCGCGAATTTGTTGATCAGGGGCAGATAGGGAAATGCAACCTGTTGCCGGATCACCCCAAAGCCGGTTTGTTGTTGCAGGGTGACGGAACCACAACGCGCATCCACCACAAAATTGCCCTCTACGTGTAAGCCCTTTTGTTGCAGCCAGGTCTCAAGGCCGGTTTCTACCGCGCCACCAAACGCATTGCGAAGATCACCGTCTACCCGGTTCAACGCAATTACCATCTTACCGCCACGGGCCAGAAATGCATCCAAATCCGCAAGCACATTCGGTGGAATGCTGTCCTGTGGCCGGATAATAGCTAGCGTAGAAATGTCGGCAGGAATGCGGGTGGTGTCAGTAATGGTAACCATTCGTGCGTTATAAAGCACATCGAGTTGCTGCGCCAGTTGCATCATCTCAGAAAGATCTGCTTCGCCATGACCAGCCAGAAAACCGATGGTTGGCTTTTCTTCAATCGATATTTTCTTGATCGCTGTTGAAAGAGCGTATTCCATCGCTGCGCCAGGCTGAAGGAAAGGAATAACTTCGTTTCGTTCACCCAATGATATGGTAGCCCCGAGATAAGCCCGCTGTTGCTTCACCTGGTCTTTCTCCCGCACGTTGATTAGCACCGGTTGAATTCCCGTTTGACTTGCCTCCTGCTCGATACCTTCATCTGCATTTGGGTTGATGAATTCAAATAGGATCATCCCATCGGACAAGCTCGCATACTCAACCAGCATCTCCTGAAAATCCTGCCTGGTCTTAGCAATGTTGGGTGGAAGATCCTCTGAGAAATATGCCTTGATGGTTACGGGCTCTTCAAGGTTCATCAAGATTTCCCTGGTTGCCTGGCTGAGCGTATATTGTTGTTCGTCAGTTAGGTCAACCCGGAAATGAAATTCGTTGGCCAGCAGGTTAATGACCAGCAATATCGCAATGATCAGTAGGGTGGTAAAAAAGAGTTTCTGCTTCATCCTGTTCAATCGTTAACTACTCCGTATGGCGTTTGGTTAGTGATAGTTCGGACAAGAAAAGTCCGAGGAAAATGAGTGACAAGAAAAAGATCAAGTCCCGCGTATCAAGCACACCCCTTGAGATGCTGTCGAAATGTGATGACAAACTCAACGTGGACAAGACCTGGCCCAACAAGCCAGAAAGGTTTCCAGCCATGACATCGAACAACAAATGGAAGAATAAAGCAATAAAAAGTGCCGACAAAAACGCTACGATCTGATTATTTGTAATGCTACTCGCATAAAGCCCGATACTCGTATAGGCCGCACTCATCAGCAACAGGGCAAGATATCCGCACAACACTTGTCCAAGGTCCATGTTGCCAATGTTGGCTATCGTTACCACGTAAGGCAAGGTGAACACCAGTGCGATCGCAACCAACAAGAGTGTCGATAAGAATTTGCCGATAACCACCTGACGATCAGTTACCGCCTTCGTAAGTAGCAATTCAATCGTTCCAGTCTTCTTTTCTTCAGCCAGCAAACGCATCGTTAGTGCAGGAATAAAAAAGAATAGGGTCCAATAGGCAACCCCAAAAAACGACTGCAAGCTGGCCTGACCAACCAAAAAAATGTCCGAACCAAACAGCCAGGTGAAGAACCCGCTGAATCCCAGGAAAAGGATCAACATGATGTATGCAATCAATGAATCAAAAAATGATTGCAACTCCCTTTTGGCAATAACCCAAATAGCGTGCATCTCAATTCACGGTTAAGTTTCTGAAAATATCTTCGAGCCGTGTTTCAATGGGAATCAACTCACTGAGTACCCAGCCCTTGTCCACGCAAAGTCGAAACACATCTCTTTTTGCGGAAGCCCCCGCTTTGCTGTGGATTTCAAATCGGCTCAGACCTTTATCCACCAATTCTACACGGTCTGTGTTGGGTAGATTTCTCAATTCGCGCAAAATCGCGTCAGGATCCGCGTCCTCAATTTTCACCTTGAGAAGCTCCTGCCCTGTAGCTTGTTTGCGCAAGGAATCAGCGGTACCATCTGCAACAATTTTCCCTTTGTTGATAATCAGAATTCGATCACAGGTTGCTTCCACTTCCGGCAGGATGTGGGTGCTTAGGATCACCGTCTTTTCCTTCCCCAACTCGCGAATCAACTTTCTTATTTCAACGATTTGATTTGGGTCGAGACCGGTGGTGGGTTCATCCAGAATGAGGATTTCCGGATCGTGAATCATCGCCTGGGCAAGGCCTACGCGCTGCCGGTAGCCCTTCGACAATTCTCCGATCTTCTTGTGCTTTTCTGAGTTCAGGCCGCATACCCTCACCATCTTCCTCACGCGCTCATCGATCATCCCTTTCTCCACCCCTTGCAACGAGGCGCAGAAGAAGAGATATTCGATTACGGGCATTTCCAGATACAAGGGGTTATTCTCAGGGAGATAGCCAATAAACTTCTTGATTTCATCCCCATGTTCACGCACCGATTTTTCACCAATCAGAATTTCTCCTTCAGCAATTCCCAGGTAGCCGGTAATCATCTTCATGGTCGTGCTCTTACCGGCACCATTCGGTCCCAGAAATCCGAGTATCTCACCGGTGCGCACTTCAAATGACAGATTGTCGACCGCTCGCTGCGGCCCGTATCGCTTCGTTAAACTTTCAATCTTGATGTTCATGACTTCCAGGTAATAGACACTTACACTTAAGTCGTCAACCGATTTTTGACGGTTGCAAAAATATATTTTTTTGGAAAAAAGAAAAGCAATTCTCGGATTAGGGCCGGGGGGGTCAAACTACTGGCCTTATGAAGGCGATGTCGGCAGCAGGACGGCCATACCAAAAGGCAACTCCTGTTACCAAAAAGCCACCTCCCAACGGAGGTGGCCCTTGATATTTTTAAAGGTAGGGACTATTGCCTACTCAACCACATGATGAAGAATACCACAGCCACAATGAAAAGTATGGCGCCAAGAAGCCAGAAGAAAATGGAACCTACCAAAGACAGGGCCAGAAAAATCAAAGACATTTTTAGGTCTCTGTCCATCGCCTTGGTTGAAGTAACAGAGTCATCCGTCCTTTTTTCTTTCAGATAGCTTTTTACATCCTTCTTTAAGCTCCGGATATCCTGTTTGATTTCTCGCTTAAGGGTTTTCTTGTCCCTTTGGTTGCCGGCCTTCGTCATTTGCTGGTACTTGTCAGCAATTCCCTCAGCCTTTACCACGATGGGATTCTCCCCAGCCACAACGGCCATCTCTGTCTGGCTTGCCAGGAGCTGCTCCGATTGAGTGGCTCGTTCCGCCTGTTCTGCCTTACGCACCAACTTTCCAATTGACTCAACCCCCGTAATCTGATCGGAAGATTTGGTGGCCGTCTTATACTGATAATGGTCGAAATGGTAGCTATATTTTTTGGGTGCCGAACACGCCAATAATAAAGCCATACCCAGCAGATAGGAAAGTTTAGTCTTCATAGGAGGTTCATAGGTTGGTTGATCTTTTAAATTTAGAAAAATAAACCAGTTGGCCCCACGAAAATTTCTTCAGGAAATTACCCTTTCTAAAACTTAAAGGCAAAGCCCAGCGTGGCGTTGCTCGCACCACCAGCGCCAAGTTCGAGATAGGCACCGATATGGTCGCTAAAATAGTAGCGCGTGCCCACATGGATTGCCAGGAACGCCCCGTTGCCGTACACATTGCCCAAACCTGAGAAGTTGTTTGACTCCTTCCAGCTAAAGCTTCTAAATCCCAGTCCGGCACCTGCGTAAATGTCCAGCGCATCTTCCTTGAGATTCAAGAGCTTGTTGAAATGGTAAGAACCACGGCCCGCCAGGTAGAAACTGAAGAAGCCATATCGTGTGCCTGCAAAATTATATCGATAGCTAAGGTAGTCCAACTCGGCACCTACGCTGATTTCGTCAGTCACTCCAACTTCGAAGGACGTATTGAGCGGGATGCCCCCGTTGTAGTATGAATTAAGGCCTACACCCAGGTTCCACAATTTATTGCCTTTCGCAAATTGTGCCATCGCAGCTGATGTACAAAAAATTAAGCCAACACAGATCCAAAGGAATTTCTTGTTCATAAAGTTTTGAATAGTTAAAAACGACAACAAATAAATGAATTTACCTGCTAAATCTCGAAAACAGTCGTGAGAAGAATTTCTTTTCAAAATTCCAGAAAAATTGAAACTGGCCCAGTAGCAATCCGTAGAGCAGCAGTAAAAGGTTGTAAATCGGCAAAATAAGCACGTAGTACACAATCTTTGCCCATGTAGGGATTTCATTAGGTTCAAAGAGCCACTGAAGCAGGGGCTTCATGATGTAGGCCACCGTGGTGCCGGTCAAGGCAAATACTACGAGAATCAAGATTACCTGAGCGGTGTTCTCGACCTTCCAGCGTGTCTTCAGTTTGTCAATCCAGGTCACCGGCATGCCGTTGAATGAAGCGCGAAAGATAGACAACGGCTCGTCCAAAAAATACCTGATCAGGGAAAAAGTCTACCGGAACATTTTCCAAAGTGCTGTTTCCGGAACTGGCGCTTCTATTCGCATTGCAGACTTCTTCACTGGATGTTCGAAACTCAGGGCGTGGGCATGCAGACATATGGAGGCGCCATCGGAAAGGTGTTCCGATCCGTACTTCAAATCGCCAACAATGGGGCATCCGATTGACGCCAACTGCACCCGGATCTGGTGCGGCCGCCCCGTGACGGGGTTGACCTGCAACAAATAGTAATTTCCCGAAGCAGAGAGCACCCTATAGTCCAGCTCCGATTTTTTGCCATTGCCTGGATCAAACCGGTAGGCTGTAGTTTTGTTCTTCTGCTCATCCTTCACCAACCAGTGGGTGAGCTTGCCACGGGGCTGTGGCGGTTTATGATCCGTTATCGCCCAGTAGGTTTTTTGAGTTCGCTTGTCGCGGAAGAGCGCGTTCATCCTTTCGAGCGCTTTTGAAGTTCGGGCGAACACCACCACGCCACTCACGGGGCGGTCGAGGCGGTGCACGACACCCAGAAACACGGCCCCGGGTTTGTGGTACTTTTCCTTAATGTATTGTTTGCAAGTCTCTACTAAAGGCTCATCGCCCGTCACATCGCCCTGCACCAATGCGCCTGCCGGTTTGTTAATGGCCAGGAGGTGGTTGTCCTCGTACAGGGGTTGAAGGGTTGTTTTACTCACCTTTAAAAATCGTATCTTTATATTACATTTTCATAATGCGCACCGCCACAATTGACAGAACAAAGGATTGGACTGTTGAGGATTATCTTCAACTGGGGGAGATGAAAACGCCCTGTCAGCTAATAAATGGAGAATTGATTATGAGCCCAAGTCCCAGTCCGCAACATCAGATGATTTCAAGCAAACTTAATGATCTGCTTAAGGCTGAAGCCCGTAAAACTGGAGGCATTGTTTTCTATGCGCCCATGGACCTTTACCTGGACAACAGAAATGTTTTTCAGCCTGATTTGATTTATGTTTCCGAAAAAAACAAGAACATAATAACGGATCGGGGGATTGAAGGTGTACCGGACTTGGTCATAGAAATCATTTCGCCTTCAAACGTTTTTAGTGATCGGAACACAAAACTTAAGGCCTATCTCGAATTCGGTATAACCGAATATTGGATTGTTGACCCCGGAAACAATACCCTGGAAATCTACCTTGCTTCTCAGAAGAATCCGGAGGTTCCGCATTTTTACCTTGCAGGCGAAGGCAAAGTCGCGTCAACGGTGTTGCAAAGCATCAATTTTGACTTAAAGGAAATTTTTCTTCCTTGAACTCCGAAGTAAAGTGAAACTCTATTTCAGGGAAATTGTCCTGCACCATTTGCAGCCACGCTTTTGACTCCGCCATAAACACCACCTTTCCGTCTTTGTCGCGCGCAATGTGCCGCTGCTTCGATTGAATGAATTCCTCCAGCTTGCGCTCATCTTTGCTGCTGATCCAGCACGCCTTGTAAATATTCTGCGGCACAAACTCAACCGTGGCGTTGTATTCATTCTTCAATCGAAATTGAATTACCTCAAACTGCAGCGCTCCCACGGTACCCACCACTTTACGTTTGCCAATCTCGTAAGTAAACAACTGCGCCACACCTTCTTCCATCAATTGTACCAGGCCCTTCTCGAGTTGCTTGGTCTTCATCGCATCCTTGTTGATCACCTCTTTGAATATCTCAGGCGAGAAGCTGGGAATGCCGGTGTAGGTCAGTTTCTCTCCCTCGGTTAGGGTATCTCCTATCTTCAGGTTTCCCGTGTCATAGATACCAACAATGTCACCTGGCCAGGCCTCGTCCACGGTTTCACGATCCTGGGCCATGAAGGCTGTCGCGTTGGAAAAACGGAACGACTTGTCGTGTCGAACGTGGAAATAATTGTTGCCCCGTTCGAATTCACCCGAGCACACGCGCAGGAAGGCGATTCGGTTCCGATGCTTCGGATCCATGTTGGCGTGTATCTTGAAAATAAATCCCGAGAATTTTTGCTCACGCGGCTCAACCACGCGCAACGTGGTTTCACGAGCTTTCGGTGGCGGTGCAATGCGAATAAAAGTGTCAAGCAATTCTTTTACTCCAAAGTTGTTGACTGCGCTTCCAAAAAACACAGGAGCCACATTGCCCGCCAGGTATTCGTTAAGGTCCAGCGATGGATAAACTCCTTCAATCAACTCCACATCGGCCCTGAGTTGGCTGGCGTGACTTTCACCCACATACCGGTCAATGGCCGGATCATTGATGTCTTCAATGTCGATTCCTTCTTCTACGGTAGTCTTACTCCCCTTGAACAGGTGCAGGCTTTTGTCGTACAAGCTATAAACGCCTTGAAATGTTTTACCCATGCTAATGGGCCAGCTCAATGGCCGCACCTTGATTGCCAGTTTCTCCTCAATTTCGTCCAGCAGGTCAAATGGATCGCGCCCTTCACGATCGAGTTTGTTGATAAAACACATCACAGGTGTGTTTCGCATGCGACACACCTCCATCAATTTTTCCGTTTGCAACTCGACACCCTTCACACAGTCAATCACCATGATTACGCTGTCGACCGCGGTGAGTGTGCGGTACGTGTCTTCGGCAAAATCCTGGTGACCAGGTGTGTCCAACAGGTTGATCTTGATGCCCTCATATTCAAAACCCATCACCGAGGTGGCCACAGAAATACCCCGTTGTTTTTCGATCTCCATCCAGTCGCTTCGGGCGTGGTCTTTGATCTTGCTGGACTTGACGGCCCCCGCTTTTTGAATGGCCCCGCCAAAGAGGAGGAGCTTCTCCGTCAAAGTAGTTTTTCCGGCATCGGGGTGGCTGATGATGCCAAACGTGCGTCTTTTTGCGATTTCCTGCTCCAGGCCCATAATAGTGGCGGCAAAGGTAAGGAAAACCGTGAAGACGGGATGGTCAAAAAAAACGCCCCGACAAGTCGGGGCGTTTCTTTAAAGATTGATCGATCTTCAATTAGTTAGGCGTTCTGGATGTACCAGTGCCATAATAGTAGTCGTTGATGTAATTGATACCCGAGTAAGTTGTCAGCGAGGTACCCTTTGTTGAGCTGAATCCCACCGCAGTGGAAGGGGTATTACCGGCAAGATAGCCGCTTCCCCCTGATACTACAGTAACTCCAGTAATCGCTCCGCCAGCCACCGTGGCCGTGGCAGTTGCTCCTCCACCGTCACCAGAGGTAATGACCACCGATGGCGCTCCACTGAAATTTCGGCCACCGTCTGTGACTGTAATTGCTGTAATGGCTCCATTGGTTACGGTTGCAAATGCATTGGCATCGTCACCGACAACAAAGTTAATGGTAGGGGCACTGGTGTAGCCCGTACCACCATTTGTGATGGTAATACCAATCACTTTGCCACTCGTACCGTTTGACATCACAGCTGTGGCAGTTGCACCTGTTCCTCCGCTCAGTGAATTATCAAACTCCACAATGGGTGTATAAGCATAGTCGGCACCTTGATTGGTAATATTGGCTGAGATAACAGAACCACCGGCCAATTGGGCCACACCGGCAGCACCGCTACCTGCATTCATGGTAATCGTAGGGGCGGCAGTGTAACCTGAGCCAGGATTGGTGATCGTAATTGACACGACCGTTCGTGTTGCAGCATCTATTACAGCGGTACCCGTAGCACGCACACCATTGGCACGTTGAGGGGCACTGAAGGTGACCACCGGGGCATAAGTGTAATCCGCACCACCGCCAGTTATCGAGACCGCGCCCACAGACTGACCGGAATAAATACCCACGCCAGTAGCGGTGGTTCCGCCTGCAGGGGCAGCACTGAAGGTCACTGTCGGGTTAGCGGTATACTGTGATCCGGCATTGGTAATTGTCACAGATGTTACACGGCCCCCCGCATCAATGTTGGCAGTACCGGTTGCTGTCACACCTGTACCACCTGGTGGGGAGAAAGTCACTGTAGGTGCCGCCACATATCCGGAACCTGAGTTCGTGATGGTTACACCCACCACCGTTCCGTCAGCGACCAACGCTGATGTGGCTGTAGCACCAAAACCTTCAATTATGTTTACAGAGGGGGCCGAAGTGTATCCGGTACCTGCGTTTGTCACGGTGATGCCCGTCAAAACCCCGTTCGTCACAGTGGCCGTGCCTGTGGCACCGGTTCCTCCACCTCCCAAAAATTCCACCAAAGGTGTTCCGTTATATCCGGAACCTCCATTCGTCACATTCACACTTGCGATAGCGCCAGTGGTAGGGGAAATCACCGCGGTCGCTGCCGCATCAACAGTATTGGAAACGAAACTAATCGTTACACTTGAGCTTGCCGGCAAGGCCTGGGCCGAGGTACTGGTGGTAAACACGGTTCGGTTCACAATCGTCCGCTGACCAAATGCCGCGGTAGTCTCAAACAATGTTTGGTCTGCTGCCAAGTCTGAATAGCGAATAGACATTGGCAATCCATCGATGGCTGCGGGAACTGTTATGGTATAATTACCCCCAGTGGTAGAACCTACAACCCCCGTGCCATAGGCTGCCTGTCCAACCTCACCTACGTAAAGAATGTCACATCCACAGGAAGGATTGTAAATGTTTTCCAGATCGGTAGTAAGGAACCTGTCGGAGAAAACCGAATTGTTGGTCGCATCAATCGCAACCAGAACGTTGGTACCGTCCGGGACCGTTTCCCGGGTCGTGTTGGTAAGGTCTGTTTCAAGCGTTGCTCGCCCCGTTACCGTGGATGTGTTTGGGCCCGTGGTTTCAAAAATTGGTAGCAAATTACCCACAAAACTGATTGAACTGTTCTTTGTGGAATCCTGAATGCTTACCCCTAACACGAAGCTTGCTGTCGTGAAGTCGGTTGCCTGAATCGTCACATTCACAGCGCTGCGGAAGAAGCCATTGAACACTACCATACCGGTCGCATCCGTTGTATCAGTCTGCGTCTTGCCGTATTGGCTGATGGTAACAGCGGCACCGGCCACGGTATTCTTTGTCCCCTTACTCCTGCCATAGGGGCCCGGGTTGTTAAAAATGCTTGATGTAGACCCATTAACGACCGTGATTGCATAATTTACGATGCCGGCCGCATTGATTCTGGACAGAGAATCACTGATGCGCAGAGAGTCTTCAAGAAACGAAAGTCGGTCTTCTCTTAAATCTTCCAGTGTAGGATCCTCATCCTTACACGACCAGACGGCTGCCAACATGAGGGCAACCATGGCCATGCCAAGTAGGGTGCGGGTTGTGTGTTTGGTTTTCATAGTACTTAGTTATAATTAAAATCAAAAGTAAAACATGGTGACAGCCACATTGAAACTGAGCGTGGCTAAATAAAGCTTGCTGCCCCACTCTTCTGAAGTGGGAACCAAGTTGAATGAACCTTGCGTGCCGGCCTTATTCGCACGGCTCAGATTATATTGATACCGAAATTCAAGAGACACCGGATAGGAAAAGATTTTTACGTCTCCGCCAATGCCACCAATAATTCCGTATTGGCTCCGATTAAAAAGACTCGTCACATCCGTGTAACCCGAGTAGTCAACCGGATTGTATCCTTTCACTTTCGCGATGTTGACATAAGATTCTCTGGCGTACAAGGTTGTGCTGTAAAAACCACCCACCCAAAGCTTGGGCTTTACCGCCTCTTCACTGAGCCCTGGAAGCTGAAGCTCAGCAAGGACAGGCACCTGCACATTGTGGAACCTGATATTGGTTTTCCGCCTTACCAGATCCGGATTGATTACTTCATAGTCATAGGTATTGGCTCCCTGCTGCATATAAAGTAACTCTGCCCTCAATGACAGGAAATCAAAGAAGGGATACTTGGCAAACCCCCCTACATTGAAACCTGGCACCACATCATACCTGTCGTTGCCCCGAAATGAATTAAAATTGATGCCTGCCTTTGGCCCAACAGCAATTTGAGAATACGCTGTGGACAACGAAAAGGACAACACAATTGCGGATACCGCTGCTAAACTAATTCTCATTTGCTGACGGGTATTTAGAGAATCAAAAATACTGACGCTAACATAGGATCAAAATACCTGATTTCAAGTATTTTCTTTTAAGAGCTGATTAGATTAATTTTAAATAGTCGTTTATAATTACGATCAGCCGTCCTTCGCTCATCAGAACGGCTCCCAATTTTCTAAATTAAGTTAAGAAAAAAAACATTTGGCAACTTTAAATCTTCGATTGAAAATTTAATTCCACAATTTGCGGTTACTTTCCGTGCATTCAAAGAACTAAAATAGTTTGGAATATCCTATACACCCGTAAATAATACACCCGTAAAGCCTAGTCAACATGAAAAAACTACTTATCACAGCCGTTATCGGCATTACTTCCATGTCTCTGTTTGCGCAGCAGCAACAGGGTGACCTTGCCATACAGTTTTCAGGAAATTATTTTTCCCAAAAGGTGACTTTTGGCGACTTTGAATCCAAGTATTATGTAGGAAACGTCTACATAAAAATGGGGAAGTTCTTTACACAAAACCTGGAGTTCGGGGTCAAGCCAAACATAACTTTCTTCCCGGAGGATGAATTCGAGGTGGTCAACAATGAAGTCAAGACCAAACGCAAGCTAAGAACCAATGTTGGTTTTGGTATTTATGGAACGTATTCGTTCCTCACGGCCGATGCCAAGTTCATGCCATATGGTGGAGCGGAGATCAGCTATGTTCCGTCCGGTGATGAATCCACCGTGAACCTCGGGCCTTATGCGGGTGTGAAGTACTTTATCACTGAAAAAATCAACCTGGACGCAAACATCAGTTACTTGTTTGGCCTGGGTAGTACGTACGGAACAACAGATGACGTGAAAATTGGAGGCCTTTTCAATGTTAACCTCGGTATTGGCGTGATTCTTGGTAAGCTTAACTGAGTTACGTCTAACTTGATCGAAATATGGTGCAAAGGTTTATTCTTTCGATTACGTTACTGGCCTCAGGCTTTGCCACTTTAGCACAGGACATCTACCTCATTCCGTTTCGCAAAGTCAACGTGAGCTCCAAGACCATCGAGTCCATTTCCTTCTCAACCAACTCCAATTGGTTTGCTTCTGCCGACCAGAAAGGAATCATCTCCATCAAATCAGTCACTGACAACAACAGCCTCGGGCAGTTTCCCTCCACTTCCAAGGTACTGATTCATGATTTCATCGAACAGGATAAATTCTTCATCTCGCTGGACGAGAACGGCCGTTACACCACCTTCAATACAGAAACCAAAGAGCAAAATCAAACGGTGTATGAGCGCGGCCTGAAGATTGCTACCATTGATCCCAATCAGGATTACCTCACTTTTCTCAACAAATTCGATGTGATCGAAGTGATCGATCTGAAAGCGGGCATGACCCACGGCCGGATCCAGGGCCTCACCGGCCTGGGCAACACCATGTACCTCGGCTTCGATCGCTTCGGCCAGCAGTTTGCCGCCATCAATAACATTGGGGATGCCATGACATGGAACCTATTGAACCAGCAGTTGCTGCGCCAACTCAAACTGCAGAGTGGCGAATATTCTGGTTCTCGTTCAGTAATTCACGCGGCCTCCACCAACGCAAGTGGCGATCTTTTCATGATTGGCTTGCAGGAGGTGTTCATTCCCAAAGGGGGCATGCAGGGCCGCAACCAACCCGAGCGAAGAAATATGATCATCGCTTATGATTGGACCACCGGTCAGGAAGTTAAGCGCGTGCCGCTGCGCTTCCGTCCTGACGGCATGGCCATGGGCCCGGGGCCCTTGCATGTGGCTTATTTTTCTTCCGACAGCCGCACCATCAATTTGCTCAACATGGACAAAGCCGAAGTGAGCAGCAGCGTGGCCGTTGATGAAAGGCCTAGCTGCATTGCGCTCTCTGATGACAACGAGTTCCTGGCGGTGGGTACGGTGGATGGAAACATCTACCTCTATGAAGTGGTGCGCAACAATCCATCTGAGGTGAGAATCACCCAACCCGCACTTAACAGAAATATTGGCGACCAGGTGGTGACGCAAACCAATTTGAAAATTGAAGGAGAAATTGAAGGCACCGATCGTGTATCGAAGGTATTTGTGAATGGGCAGCCAGCAAACTATGACATGAGTCGCAGCTTTAGCGCTGACGTGAACCTGACCAAAGGCAAGAACAGGATCAGTGTCGCCATCCAAAATACACAGGGTGTTATTACGGAGAAGGATTTCTATGTCACGTGCGAACCCACTGAAAGGAAAGAATCTACCCAGGCTGTGGTGCACGGCAGGCGCATGGCACTCGTCATCGGCAATGCCAGTTATTCAAGCGCAGCCAAACTCAACAACACTGTCAACGATGCCAACGCCATGGAGAAAGTATTGAAAGACCTGGGGTTTGAGGTGATTAAGGTGTTGGATGGCACTTATGAAAAAATGAAAAACGCGATTTACGCCTTTGGCGATCAGATCCAGGATGTGGATGTGTCGATCTTTTACTATGCGGGCCACGGCCTGGAGGTAGATGGCACCAACTACCTCGTTCCGGTTGATGCCGATATCAGCTCCGCACTCGATGTAAAACTGAAAACCATTCCGATGACCGGAGTCCTTCGCACGATGGAATTTACAAATGATGAAGGCCTCAACATGATCATCCTCGATGCTTGTCGCAACAACCCTTTCCCAACAGGTAAGCGCAGTAGCGGCTCCGGGTTGGCAAGGGTGCAGGCGCCCAGCGGTACGCTGATCGCCTACGCTACGGATCCCGGGTCGGTGGCATCGGATGGCGATCGCGACAACGGACTCTACACGGGTGAATTGGTGAAGCAACTGCGGGTGTCTCAGCGCATCGAGGACATCTTTATGAACACCCGAAACATCGTGGAGCAAAAATCAGAAGGCGCGCAGCGCCCATGGGAAGAAGCACGATTGAAGGGTGTTTTCTATTTGAAGTAGGTACTATACTGCAATCGCCTGATACTTCTTCGGATTGCGCAAGACCATGGCTGCGCCCCTGCTTACCGACAACAGTGGCTCCTTGTCGATATGAACTGGGATACCCAGGTACGTTTGCAGGCGGTCTTTCACACCATGCAATAGACCGCCACCACCAGTTACATACACGCCACCTGAATAAATATCGGCCGCCAATTCCGGTGGGCAGGTCTCAAGTACCTGCTGAATGCACGTTTCAATGGCCTCAAACGATTTGCCCAACACCCCAGCCACTTGGTCGGCCCGAACAGCATGCGAAACTGGAATCCCTTCTCTGATGTCTTTACCCCGCACAATCATCGGCTCCTGATTCGGCACCTGGCTGGGGGTGACGGATCCAATTTGCTTCTTTACCATCTCCGCAGTTTTGATGCCTACGATCATACCGAGTTGCCTCCTAAAAAAATCCTGAATGTCGCAATCAAAATTATCGCCACCTACACGAATGGATTTAAAGGATACGATGCCCGACAGCGAAATAATCACTACCTCCGTGATGCCTCCGCCAATATCCACAATCATCTTGCCCTGCGGCTCGCGGATGTCGATGCCCATACCCAAGGCTGCAGAAATGGGCTCAAACAACAATTGAGTTTTTCTGGCACCAAATTGTTCGAGCGCATCCCGCAAGGCCCTTCGCTCCACTTCGGTGGTTGAATAGGGTACACCCGAGATGATGGTATCAAACCTGTTGAACCATCGGTGATGCCGAAATGCTTTCGCCACCAGCGCATTCATCATCTTCGCTGCTGATTCATAATCGGCAATCACTCCCCATCGCAAAGGCTTTACTGGTATGAGCGCACGATGATTTTTTTCAAAAATCTCATAGGCTTCATCACCTACTGCCCGCACCTTTTTTCGGTTTTCGTCCAACACGATATAAGATGGCTCAGACAGCAACACCCGGTCGCCATCCGCAAGCAGCGTATTGTTGTTGCCAAGGTCAATGGCGATGCGTTTCGACTTGAGAAAGTCCATTCGAACAATATTGAAATTCGGTAAATGTAGAGGTTTGCCAGGTTCACGCCATCGACAGGCCGAAAAATCAGCAAACCACGAAACCAGGGGCCATTATTCTGCCATTGTGTCACGTTTAGCCCAAAATACCCCCTTGGCACAACCATTGATCTCCTCGAAGGCGATTGCATCGTATCAACAAAACTGAAAATAGATCATGGGAAAAATTATTGGCATTGACTTAGGAACTACCAACTCCTGTGTGGCCGTGATGGAGGGTAACGAACCCGTTGTGATTCCAAATAGCGAAGGGAGGAGAACTACTCCGTCTATCGTTGGCTTTCTGGATGACGGTAAAGGCGAGCGAAAAGTAGGTGATCCGGCCAAAAGGCAGGCGATTACCAATCCGCATAATACTGTAACATCCATCAAACGCTTCATGGGGAAGAAGTTTGATGAGATCTCGGAGGAGAAGAAAATGGTCTCCTACAAAATTGAAAAGGGCAATAACGAAACGGTACGCGTACGCATTGGCGATCGCCTGTACACACCTCAGGAAATCTCCGCCATGGTGCTTCAAAAAATGAAAAGCACCGCGGAAGAGTACCTGGGCACAACAGTGACCGAGGCGGTGATCACCGTTCCCGCATATTTCAATGACGCGGAACGCCAGGCCACAAAAGAAGCGGGCCAGATTGCCGGACTTGAAGTGAAGAGAATTATCAACGAGCCCACGGCTGCAGCCTTGGCCTACGGTCTCGATAAGAAGAACAAAGACATGAAAATTGCCGTGTACGACCTGGGCGGTGGTACATTCGACATTTCCATTTTGGAATTGGGCGATGGCGTGTTCGAAGTAAAATCGACCAACGGTGATGTACACCTGGGTGGTGACGACTTCGACCAAAAAGTGATCGACTGGCTGGCGGATGAATTCAAGAAAGATGAAAACATCGACCTGCGCAAAGACCCGATGGCACTGCAACGCCTGAAGGAGGCAGCCGAAAAAGCCAAGATTGAACTCTCAAGTTCTCAAGAAACTGAAGTCAACCTTCCATACATCACCTCTGTGGATGGCGTACCCAAGCACCTGGTGAAGAAACTCAGCCGCTCGAAGTTCGAGCAACTGGTTGACGACCTGGTGAAGCGCACCATGGAACCATGTCGCAAGGCAATGGAAGATGCGGGCATGAGTACATCAGACATCAACGAGGTCATTCTCGTGGGTGGCTCAACCCGTATTCCCCGTATCCAGGAGGAAGTTGAAAAGTTCTTCGGCAAAAAGCCTTCGAAGGGAGTTAACCCCGATGAAGTGGTAGCCATTGGCGCCTCTATTCAGGGTGGCGTGTTGACAGGTGAAGTCAAAGATGTGTTGTTGCTTGATGTCACTCCGCTTTCATTGGGTATCGAAACATTGGGTGGCGTGATGACAAAGCTCATCGAGTCGAACACCACGATTCCGACTAAGAAATCCGAAGTGTTCTCAACGGCTGCCGACAGCCAGCCTTCGGTGGAGATTCACGTATTGCAAGGTGAGCGCCCGATGGCGAAAGACAATCGCACCATCGGCCGGTTCCACCTAGATGGCATCCCGCCTGCACCGCGTGGAGTTCCTCAGATTGAAGTGGCCTTTGACATTGATGCCAATGGCATCCTGCACGTATCGGCAAAAGACAAGGGCACGGGCAAGGAGCAGAAGATCCGCATCGAGGCTTCGTCCGGTCTTACCGAAGACGAAATCAAGAAGATGAGGGACGAAGCACAAGCCAATGCTGAAAACGATAAGAAAGAGAAGGAGAAAGTGGAGAAGGTGAACCAGGCCGACACATTGATCTTCTCGACCGAAAAGCAGATGAAGGAGTATGGCGACAAACTTTCTGATGGCAACAAAAATGCGATTAACGGGGCTCTTGAAAAGCTAAAGGAAGCCCATAAGAACCAAGACCTTGCCGCCATCGACACGGCCATGGCCGCATTAAATTCCGCCTGGCAAGCTGCATCTCAAGAGATGTATGCTGCCTCGGGTGGCGCACAGCAAGGTGCCAATGCGGGCGCAGCCGGCCCAGAAGCCGGTGCCAACGCAGGTAGCGCAAATGATGTTTCGGACGTAGAGTACGAAGAGGTAAACGATAAGGACAAAAAATAACGTCTGTCAAAACAAATGCGCCAAAACCCCTGGAAAATACCGGGGGTTTTGTCGTTTCATGGCCGCTTATAACACCTTGTCGATCAACACCTTTAAGGTCGGTTACCTTCATCTATTTTTGACCATCCACCGCTGCATATGAAAAAGCTATTATTTCTCTTTCTGGTTACGACCTTACTCCTTTCGTGTGGTGAAGAGGGCGGCCTCAAGGGTCGCTTGACCTTATCAATCACCGATGGCCCTACGGATGATATTAATGTAAAGGGAGTAAATCTCGTCTTTCTCAATGTGGAGATGAGGCGAAATGGGGAATGGAAATCATTGAAGTCGTTCGACCAGCCGATTGGCGTTAATTTGTTGGAATACACTGGAGGTAGCTCTCTCCTGCTCATCGATCAATATGTTGACCCGGGGGAGATCTCGGCCTTTCGCTTCACCCTGAATGTGGCCAACCCCAATGAAAGCGTGATCAGAAGCCCGCAAAGCAACATCACTTATGCCAACGGCAGCTCAAAACCGTTGTACCTGGCCGACACCGACAACCATCAGGTTGTAATCGAAGAGCAACTGGGCATCGAAACCACCGGGATCACGGACATTACCCTGGACTTTGATGTGCGAAAATCCATTTCACTGGATGGCGAAAACCAATTTGTCATGAACCCGTTTGTGCGCGTGCTGGAGACCAAATCAACCGGTCATATTGCGGCCTTGGTCTCAAATGCGACCGGGCGGGTGGTAGCCTTTGCCTACAAAAAAGGCACCTTTAACGGAAATGAATCCACCCCCACCGATGGAATCAGCTACCGCAATGCCATCAGTTCGTGCAGCGTCAAAGGCGGCAAGTTTGGCCTTGGTTTTCTGGAGCCGGGTGAGTACGACCTGTTTTTTGTAAGCCTGGGCGAAACGGGGCAATACCAGGACATACTTGGGTCGTTTCGTGGCGTAACTGTGCACAGTGGGGAGCAAAAGAGCCTTGAGATTGACCTTGCGGCTTTGAGTCCTGCCTAGCCAGCGAATTGACGCTCGCTTTGCGGAGCCGGGCGCAGCTCTTCTACGGTAATTCGAAACAGGTTGGCATAAATAAGCAACCGATCCGTGGGGATGGTTTCCGCGCTGTCGTGGGGAATTTGCCTATCGTGATTAAACTGCAAGCCGGATACCCCGTATTCCCGCTCAAGCTGCTCAATCACGTGCTCGATGTATTGCCCGTAGGGAAGCAGGCTTAGCCTATGATTAAGCTGGTATTTGTACTGGATCATCTATTTGGAGGTGTTGACAGATGTGAATTCCGAACAAGTTGCATTCAATAAAATCAATATTCACCGATTATCAAATGCTTTTTTAAATTTGCTGCCCTTTAGGCAAATCAAAGGCTAATGCTGGTTGTAAAGTTTGGCGGAACCTCGGTCGGAAAGGCCGAGCGCATGAAAAAGGTGGCAGCCCTGGTCAATTCGATGCCAGGTAGGAAAATTGTGGTGCTTTCGGCCCTTTCCGGCACTACCAACGCCCTGGTGACGATTGGGGATTCGATAATAGCGAACAATGAATCCAGGGCCAAAGAAGAAATTGGCAAGCTGGAGACCCACTATAAGCAATTCGTTACCGAGTTGTTTGACTCCCCCACCTACAAGGCCATTGGCGAAGAAGTATGTGGTCGTTACTTCAGCCTGATCCGATTATTAACCGCAGGCCGTTTTGACGATCGAAGCTACCGGGAACTACTGGCACAGGGTGAGTTGATGTCCACCGAACTGTTCTACCATCACCTGCAGGAAATCAAGGTGAATGCACGGATGCTGCCTGCTTTGCACTTTATGTCGATTGATGAAGACCAGGAGCCGGAGCTCGAGAAGATTGCAGAGCGAATCAAGCCACTGCTTGACGTGTTGGGAGCTGCCGAGATATTGATCACGCAGGGGTACATATGCCGCAACCATCGCAACGAGATTGACAACTTGAAACGAGGCGGCAGCGACTACACGGCTTCCTTGATTGGCGCGGCACTTCGTGCAGATGAAATCCAGATCTGGACCGACATTGATGGGATGCACAACAACGACCCGCGCGTGGTGAAGAAAACTCACCCCATCGCAGAGTTAACTTTTGATGAAGCCTCCGAACTGGCCTACTTTGGCGCTAAGATTCTTCACCCCTCCACCATCGTGCCGGCACAAAAGTATGGTGTGCCTGTGGTATTGAAAAACACCATGGATGAACAGGCTCCGGGTACACGCATCAGCAACAAGGGAACAGCGCAACAGTTCAAGGCGATTGCAGCCAAGGATGGCATCACCGTGGTGAAGATCAAGTCGTCTCGAATGTTGCTCGCCTACGGCTTCCTTCGCAGGGTGTTCGAAATTTTTGAAAAGTACAAGACACCGATCGATATGATTTCGACATCGGAAGTGGCGGTGTCGGTAACGATTGATGACAACCGGAATCTTTCCTCCATTGTGGAAGAATTAAACCGCTTTGGCTCGATCGAAGTCGATCAAGATCAGACGATCGTGTGCATTGTGGGAAACCGGATTGCGGAAAAGCAGGATGTGCTGCAACTAGTCTTTGGCTCCTTGTCGCAAGTGGGCATCAAGATGGTTTCGTACGGAGCAAGCCCAAACAACATTTCGCTGCTGGTTGACGCCTCTCAAAAAGAGAAGACCCTGAATTTGTTGAACGAAGGACTTTTTTCGATCACCTAAATACCCTATTTTCAGAAGACAAATAAGGTTGATGCCCTCAAACGGGAAATAAACCGCTTACCATTAATGCGATGTCAATTCTTGTTGTAATTGATTTCGCAGTATTCTTTTTGAAATATATTTACCAGCTAGCTGGTTGCGTATGGAAGTTATCGTCATTATCCTCTTTAGCCTGGGCTACCTCGCCATTGCCCTTGAGCATCCGATCAAAATCAACAAGACAGCATCTGCCCTTCTCACGGGTGTAATCTGCTGGACGCTGTTTGCCATATTCCACAGCGAGTCTATTGATCATATCTCTGAAGAACTGGGGCATCACCTGGGAGAAATCTCAGCAATCTTGTTCTTCCTCATGGGCGCCATGACAATTGTGGAATTGGTGGATGCCTACCAGGGCTTCCGGCTCATCACCGATCGCATCAATACCAGAAATCCAAAAAAACTCCTTTGGATCATTTGTTTTGTCACGTTCTTCCTGTCGGCCATTCTGGATAACCTTACCACCTCCATTGTAATGGTGTCGCTGATTCGCAAACTGGTGCCGAACAAACAGATGAGGCTATTCTTTGCGGGTATGATCGTAGTCTCAGCCAACGCAGGCGGTGCCTGGTCGCCCATCGGTGACGTAACCACCACCATGCTCTGGATAGGCGGACAAATTTCTGCCGGCAACATTATCATTACCCTGATTATTCCAAGCTTGATTTGCATGGTAATTCCCCTGTTGTACCTCCAGTTTACGCTTAAAGGTGAATTGGGCACACATGAAAAACCGGTGCAAACTCATGGTCATCACGCCCATGGTGCCGAACCCATCCGCGGCTCGAACCTGATGCTGTTTTTGGGTGTGGGAGGATTGATATCCGTTCCGATTTTTAAGACGGTGACCCACCTGCCCCCCTATATGGGCATGCTGTTGGCACTGGGTGTTCTTTGGGTTGCCTCTGAGTTGATCAATCCCAATATGGACGAAGCCGAAAAACGACCCTACACGGCAGCAGGTGCGCTCACCAGAATTGACGTACCCAGCGTGTTGTTTTTCCTGGGTATCCTGCTAGCGGTAAGCGCGCTACAGTCGATGCAAATTTTGTCATCATTTGCCAACTACCTTGACGAATCCCTCGGTGATATACGCATTATCATTACCCTCATCGGCATTCTGTCTGCAATTGTCGATAACGTACCGTTGGTTGCCGCGAGCATGGGTATGTACCCCATGAGTGTATATCCGGTTGACCATTTGATTTGGGAATACATGGCCTACTGTGCCGGAACAGGTGGAAGTGTATTGATTATCGGGTCAGCCGCTGGCGTGGCCGTAATGGGCATGGAAAAGATCGATTTCATTTGGTATCTTAAAAAGATCGCAATGCTCGCCTTGTTAGGCTATTTTGCAGGGGCCGCTGCCTACCTGGTGATCCAGCCCTACCTTGCGGTGCATCATTAAATAAACCAGAGCCTTTTTTAACAAAAAGGTCCTTTTTTTTTACTGATCTTTCGTCCCAAGATCCCCTTTTAACGTATGGAAATCCTGGTTATAGCCGTGTTTGTTATCGGCTACCTGGGCATCGCGCTCGAACATCCCATCAAGGTAAATAAGACGGCCACCTCATTACTTACCGGTGTTTTATGTTGGACCCTCTACTCGTTAACCTCTCACGAACCGGTGGCGCCCGAACTGCGGGAACACCTGGGCGAAATTGCCGAAATTCATTTCTTTCTGCTGGGCGCCATGACCATCGTGGAGCTGGTGGATGCCTATCATGGCTTTCGGATTATTACTGATCGGGTAAGAACCAAAAACACCGTAACGCTTCTTTGGCTTATTTGTTGGGTGACTTTTTTCCTATCATCTATTCTTGATAACCTCACGACCTCAATCGTAATGATTTCGCTGATCCGCAAATTGATTCCCGAGCGAAACTCCCGCATGTTCTTTGCCGGAATGATTGTGATCGCTGCCAATGCGGGCGGTGCCTGGACGCCCATTGGTGATGTGACCACCACCATGCTGTGGATTGGCGGACAGATCACTTCCTTCTCCATCATCAAGGCGTTGTTCGTTCCAAGCGTGGTATGTTTATTGGTGCCTCTTATCGCGCTCAGCTTTCTCATGAAGAAAACGGGCGCCATGCTCCCCGACCCTTCTAAGAATCCGGAGCGGGTGAAGGGGAGTAACGTGATGCTGGCACTGGGTGTTGGCGCGCTGGTTTCCGTGCCTGTCTTCAAGACCATCACACACCTGCCGCCCTATGTGGGCATGTTGCTCGGGCTCGGTGCGATTTGGGTCGTCTCTGAATTTATCAATCCGCATGCAGATGAAACGGACCGCAGGCCTTACTCGGCAGCAGGCGCTCTCTCCCGCATTGATTCATCCAGTGTACTTTTCTTTCTGGGAATACTCATGGCCGTGAGTGCGCTCCAATCCATGGAAATCCTGAGCGCGTTTGCCACATTGCTGGATCAGTCATTGGGTGATCAACGAATCATCATCTCACTGATTGGAATCCTTTCTTCCGTAGTTGACAACGTGCCTCTTGTGGCCGCCAGCATGGGCATGTACGACATGGCTACCTTTCCGCCCGATCACATGATTTGGGAATACCTCGCCTACTGTGCCGGAACTGGCGGCAGCATCCTGATCATCGGATCTGCGGCAGGCGTGGCCGTGATGGGCATGGAGAAAATTGATTTCATCTGGTACTTGAAAAAGATCTCGCTTATCGCCTTGCTTGGATACGCTGCTGGAGCCATTGCCTACCTGGTGCTCATCGTTGAGTGATTAAGACTCTTGATTGATAAGAAAGAGCGTATACGCCACATAGCTGAGCAACATGATGAACGCTTCCCAACGGTCTAATTTTTTTTGATTAATGGTGAACATGAAGATCATCAACATCACGGTAGCGCCACCCAATACATACATATCGAAGTTCAAGGCGGCATTGTAAGGAACGGGTTTGATTAAGCCGGTTATCCCCAGAATGAAAAAGATGTTGAAAATATTTGACCCGATTACGTTGCCAATCGCGATGTCGGTGTTCTTTTTAAAGGCAGCCACTGCGGATGTGGCAAGCTCCGGTAGTGAAGTGCCCGCTGCAAGAATGGTAAGCCCGATGAGTTTTTCACTGAGCCCATAACGGTGGGCAATGGCCACCGCATTTTCAACCACCAGGTTACCGCCACCCACCAGCATGGTCAATCCTACCACAATCAAAACGACTGACATCCCGGTCTTGTAGACCTTTATTTCGCCTTCGGTCGTCAGGTCTGATGTTTTTTTCATGCTCCGATAGACATAAAGCATAAATACACCGAAGCAGACAAGTAGTATAAATGCATCAACCAGTGAAAGGATATCGGGCGAGGCCGCAATCAATTGGTCATTCACCAATGCGAACAACACCAATGTGGCAATCAGTGATAGTGGTACTTCGTACGCAATCGTATTTTTTTGTACGACCAACGGGTAAATGAGCCCAGACACCCCAAGTATAAAAAGCAAATTGAAAATGTTGCTGCCGATTACATTGCCATAAGCCGCATCGTTGTATCCCTTCACTGACGAAACAATATTTACCAGCAGTTCTGGCGCTGAAGTGCCAAAGGCTACCACCGTAAGGCCAATGGCCAGATTTGAGATATTAAATTTCTTGGCGACAGATGATGCACCATTCACGAGAAAGTCAGCGCCTTTAACAAGGATGACAAAGCCTGCCAGGAGCAGGGCAACTTTAAGCAACATAAAGGTGTTAGGTTCGGTCAGGACTTGCCACGGTTAGGCGTGTCCAAATCAAAGATAGGGAACGTTCAATACCACCCTCTCAAAGCGTCAAATATTTTTAAGTAAGAAGCTGGCGCAAAGCAATTTCAAAGGACGTTTGCGCTATTTTGGTCTTTTCCGCGTTTGCAATCCGGGTTCTTTCAAGTGCCTTCCTGATGGTACTTGAAATGTCTGAAAAAATCGCCTCGTCATTCATTTCAACTTCCTTTTCCATGAAATAGGCAAAGACGCGGGCCATTCCGCAATTGGCAATGAAATCCGGAATAACTGAGAAGTTCTCGTCCGCGTACAAGCCGGTCGGCCCAAAGAATATCTCGGGGTCTGCAAATGGCACATTGGCACCGCAGGAGAAAACCTCCAGCTTAGAGGAAACCATCCTGTCAACCTGTTGTCGCGAGACCAGCCTTGAAGCCGCTGCCGGCACAAATATTTCAAAGTCAAGATCCCAGATCTTCTCGTTCACGGTTTCATATGGGAGCAAGTCGGGCGAGTTGAGTTTGTTGTGCTCGCGGCTAACCACCAACCTGGTCACCTCATCCAGATTGTAGCCCGCCTGGTTGATTAAGCCACCCTCACGGCTGATGATACCCACGATTTTAACGCCCATCTGCGCCAGGTAAAATCCAGCTGCAGCGCCCACATTTCCCCAACCTTGTACCACCGCGCGTTTCCCGGCAACGCCATTGCCCCAAAGCTCGTAGTAGTGTTTGATCGCCTGCGCCACTCCATATCCCGTGCACATGTCGGCAATTGTATATTTTTTTTGAAGGGAGGGTGTATATCGTTCGTCCTCAATCACCTTAATCACACCCTGGCGCAGCTGACCAATTCGATTGACTTTCTGCGGCTCCGTGGGTTTGTAGTGTCCTGTAAATACGCCCTCCTGTGGGTGCCAGATACCCGCATGTTCTGTGGCCGGGATTACTTCGTGAATCTCGTCCACATTCAAATCGCCACCGGTTCCATAATAATATTTAAGCAGCGGCATCACGGCATTGTACCAACGCTGAAGCACCGCTTCCTTCCTTGGAT
The DNA here is from genome assembly GCA_050250195.1 of Cyclobacteriaceae bacterium. Lineage (GTDB taxonomy): Bacteria > Bacteroidota > Bacteroidia > Cytophagales > Cyclobacteriaceae > ELB16-189. The sequence goes on from JBFWPC010000001.1 coordinate 409,629, forward strand.
CGTTTGGGTCGAAATTAATTCCGGACTTGGCACCCCCGATGGGAGGACCTGACACTGTAAACTTAACCTCCATGGTCTTCGCGAGAGATTCCACTTCGCGCTTGTCTAACCCAACCCGCATGCGAGTACCTCCACCTGCGGCTCCACCACGCAGAGAATTGATCACCACCCATCCTTCCGCTTCGGACTCAGCATCCTTCCATTCGAACACTATTTCGGGTCGTTTGTTCTCAAACTTTTGAAGCAGGTCTTTCATTGGGCGCTCCTGTTTTCGTGGGGCCAAATATAAATTTATTTGGCCGTGAACCCGGCCATCAGGCCGGACGATGAGTCTCTTGACGCACCTGTCACACTTTTAAAGACATTCATTTCACCTCTCAAGCGAAGCACACCAAGGAATGCAAATACCATCGCTTCTTTGAATTTAACGGTACAGATGTCGGGAACCAATACCACGGCACCTGGCGCATGACGCTGAATGCGATTAATCAGATGCTTATTCAAGGCACCACCACCGGTCGCCAAAATGCGCGGCTTCTTTTTCATGGCTGGCAGAGCGCGGGCAATCTCAATAGCCACCGATTCGCAAAACGTGGCGATTAGGTCTTCCACGTTTAAGCGACTCCCCTGGATGATCGGAAGAATGGCTTTTTCAAAACCCTCGCGCGAAAGTGAGGGCCTGTGGTTTTGCAACGGCTTGAAAACATCCTGCAGTCTTTTGAGCGTTGGCGCATTCAACTCACCTGCGGCCGATAATTCCCCATCCTTATCAAACTCCCATCCTTTCTTACCCGACAAGTAGTTGAGTCCCATGTTGGCATAGCAAATGTCAAACGCAACGCGTTTGCCTTTCTGTTGCATGGAAAGGTTGGCAATGCCACCAATGTTAAGGCATACATCGTATTCGTTAAAAAGATGGTAGTCACCGACTGGGACGAGCGGAGCACCTTGCCCTCCCAATGTTACATCCAGGCTGCGAAAGTCAAACACAACCGGCAGACCGCTTGTTGCATGGATGTATTGACCATCTCCCAGTTGATAGGTAAACCCTGAATCGGGTTGGTGGAAAATGGTGTGGCCGTGCGATGCAATAAAATTCACACCGCGCACGCGTTTGCTTGCGAAAAAGTCGCGGCAACAACGACCGATGTATTCTCCGTACTGCGCATTCAGTTCCAGCAATTCAACGGCCGGTAGTTGATGCGCCTGTGATAGGCGTTTTCTCCACCCGGAGTCATAAGGGATGGTGGTCGCCTGCACGATCGAATAGCTCCAATGCTTTCCTTTCTTTGCAAATTCACACACTGCAATGTCCAGTCCATCCAACGAGGTACCCGACATCACACCGGCAACTTTATACTTGGTCATCGATTGTATAATTTTGCGTTTGGCGCAAACATAAAGCTACACATTTTATGAACCTGGTGATTGACTTTGGAAACAGTCGAATGAAGATTGGCTTGTTTGAAGTTCACCAAATGATTGAGAAAGCGTCTTTCACTGACGAAGAGGAGCTATTTCATTTTCTGGATTCACACGCCTCCGATGCTTGCCTGATTAGCACCGTAAGAAAGGAAAACCAGCGACTATTGAGTCGTGTGAATAGCCGTCAGGCACCCATCATATTAACGAGTGCCACCCCGTTGCCAATAACAAATCGATACGCAACACCGCACACGCTCGGTGTCGATCGCATTGCCGCAGCCTGCGGAGCCATGCAGGTATTGCCTCATCAGCCGAGGTTGGTGATTGACGCAGGCACTTGTTTTAATTACGAATTTGTGGACGAGGAAAATTGCTATCATGGCGGAGCCATTTCACCCGGGCTCCGCATGCGCCTGGATGCCATGCACAAGTTCACAGCCAGGCTACCACTTGTTGAACTGGATGGGACCTATCCGTTGATTGGAAACTCAACCGAAACCTGTATGAGGAGCGGTGTGGTGAATGGAGCCATTAATGAAATGAACGGGTTTATTGACGCATACAAAATCTTATACCCCACACTGGGTGTAATTTTGTGCGGGGGCGATGCGTTGAGATTTGAAAACCAATTGAAACACCCCATATTTGTAGCCCCCGATCTGGTTTTGACCGGTTTAAACAGGATTTTATTGCATAATGTCTCTCTGTAAACGTTTCGCGTTAATCGCATTTGCGGTTGCTTGCATTCCATCCGCGCTGTTTGCTCAAGCGGCCCGGAGCCCATTCTCGACCTTTGGCATTGGCGATCAATACGGAAATGCGTTGGCCCATAACCAGGGCATGGCTGGCGTGGGGTTGAGCAACCCGCAATATTGGTTTTTGAACAACCAAAATCCCGCGCTGCTCGTGTTCAACAACCTCACCGTATTTGAAGCAGGATTTGTGGGTGAACAACGTACCGTGACCAATGGCGAAATCTCCGAGCAAAACGGGAATGGAAATCTCAATTACCTGGCACTTGGGTTCCCAGTGAAGAAGACCAAGTGGTCGATGGCCATTGGGTTAATGCCCTATTCTGCCAGCAATTACCAGCTGAACTATACAGAGCCCATTGAAGGCTCGACCAACACGGTAGATGTGGTTGAGGCAGGCTCTGGCGGTATGAATCAACTGTATTGGGCACATGGTGTGAGACTCACCAAAAACGTATCGGTCGGAGGCAAGCTGAATTACCTATTTAGCTCGGTCGTAAATCAATTCGTCAGTACGCTATCGCAGACCACCCAGCCGGTCCCTTTCAACACCAATATCTACGAACGTTACCATTTTTCAGACTTCAGTTTAACGGGTGGCATTTCCTTTCACAAGGATTCACTCTTTAATAAAAATTACAGGGTCAATCTTGGCGTGGTATATGATTTACGTGCAGATATTAACACCGAGTACTTTCAGTCCATTCAGAGGCGTGGCCCCACTGGCATTACCGATTCGGTGACGCTTGTCAACAACGTACGCGGCACCACTACCCTTCCTTCGGGCCTTGGCATTGGCATTTCATTCGGCAGGGGTTACAAATGGTCATTAGCAGCGGATTATCAGCGAGTGGAGAGTACGCAGTTCAGGAACTTTCTGGGTGAAGCACCGGCAGCCCGTCCATCCGAAACGATTGCCCTTGGTTTCGAGCTCACGCCAGATCCGACCAGTTTAAGTAATTATTTAAAGCGAGTGACCTACCGAACGGGTGTAAGCATGATGACGTTGCCTTATTTGGTGAATGGCAGTGACGTCCAGGATTTTGGCATTAATTTTGGCTTATCCTTACCCGTAAGCAGAGTTTCAAGCCTCGATTTGGCCCTAAAATTTGGAAAACGAGGTGATTTGCAAACAAATACGATTGAAGAAAGCTACTTTAGGTTTTATTTTGGGGTGACTTTTAACGATCAATGGTTTATTAAAAGAAAGTTTGACTAAGATGAAAATGAACATGAAAACGAGTCGGGTATTTGGCCTCTTTTTGCTGGGTATCGCGTTAATGACCAGCCAGATGGCAATGGCACAATGCCGTGAGTTTAAGTGGCCTGAAGACAAGGCAAAGGCGGAGGAGAAGGTCGCCCTGTATGGTGATGCCTTGAGAATTAAGAACTACCAGGCTGCGGTTAACCCCCACCGCTGGATGATGCAGAACGCCCCCGACTGGAACGTGAGGCTATACATCGATGGCGCGGAGATCTTTGATAACCTGGCTGAAAAGGAAAAAGACCCTGCACGCAAAGCCGTTTTGGTCGATTCCATGTTGATGATGTACGACCTGCGCATCAAATATTGCGGTGATGAAGCAAATGTGCTCAATCGAAAGGTCTATTACGATTATAAGTACAATGTGAAGAACAAGGCGCGAACCGCTGATGTACTGAAGTTATTTGAAAAGGTGGCAACCATGAATGGCACCAACATGTCAGATGGGAACCTGGTTGCGTACATGACGACTGTGCAAGCGAACAAGATCCTTTTGAACAACATCACTGACGAACAGATTCTTCAGCATTACGATAGGATCATCTCAATTCTTGACGATAAGCTCAAGACGGAAAAAAACGAGAAAGACATTAAGAAACTCAAAGACTATAAGAGTGTTGTGGATGACCTTCTGATAGGTATGGTGAAAGTGGACTGCGACTTTGTGAAGAACAACCTGGCACCCAAATTCAAACAAAACCCCAACGACATTGCATTGGCCAAGCGCATCTTCTCTTTCATGCTGCAAGGCAAGTGTACCGATGATCCGCTGTGGGTGGAAGCCGGTGAAGCCATTCACAACGTGGAAAAAGACTTTGGATTGGCCAAAACGCTTGGCCTCAAATACCTCAGTAACGACAACAATGCAAAGGCAGAAACTTTGCTGAAGGAAGCACTGGAATTAGCCAGCACGCCTGAAGACAAATCTGCGATATTACTTTACCTGGGTACGCTTGAGGTGAAGAGGGGCAGCAAGAGCACGGCCCGTGAGTACTTCCGTCAATCTGTAGCCGCAGATCCGAACAATAAAGAAGGCTATGAGAAAATTGGCGACCTGTACTACGGCAGCTACAATGACTGCGCAAAACAAGAAAGCATGGCCCAGGATCGCCTGGTATACATTGCTGCCTATGACATGTATCGCAGGGCTGGTCACACCACCAAAATGGCGCAAGCCAAGTCGCAATTCCCAAGCAAGGAAGAAATCTTCCTGCTGAACTGGAAAGTTGGCGAAAACAAGAGCGTTGGCTGCTGGGTGGGCGAGACGGTTTCGTTAGACACACGTGATTAATTATTGTTAATCAGATATTCAAAAAAAGGCTGGCGATCGCCAGCCTTTTTGGTTTTAGGATGAAAACACTTTTACGACTTGTATTCATTTGTGTTTTGATTGGCCTCGGCTCCTGCTCGCAGCCTGAAAAAACAAAACCGATTGAGTACACCGGGCCACTTAGCGTGGCTGAAAACGTGGAACGGTTGTACACCGAAAACGAAATTGTAAAGGTGAAACTCATCGCCCAGAAAATCATTGAAATGCAAGGAGGCGACTACGATCTTCCAGAGGGCGTCTACCTCGAGTTCTACAATGAATTCGGTGTGATTACCTCCACACTCAAGGCCAATAAGGCCTACTACTTCAAGTCAGAAAACAAATGGCGCGGCCAGGGCAACGTGGAGGTAAAGAACATTGAAAAAAATCAACAGCTAAACACCGAGGAGCTGTTTTGGAAACCGGATACGGAAAGAATCTTCACTGACAAGTTTGTTACGATCAAACTTCAGTCGGAGGTGATCTATGGCACCGGGCTAGATGCGGCCCAGGATCTTTCAACCTACACCATCACCAACCCCGAGGGTGAATTTGAGGTGGAAGGCTAGCGCCTTCATTTTGGCCTTAATGTTTATCTTTGCGAATCGATGAAACTGGTTGACGTACTCCTGCTGTCGCTGGCAGTCGTGTTTATCATCATTGGCGTTTACGAGGTAATGACTATGGGCATTGGCCATGCCTATTGGTCGGTGATGCTCGCTGTGGTGCTCTTTTTTGCATTCACATTTCGTAAGAAGCGCGAATAAGATCCATGGATACCAGCTTGATTATCCCCATTCTCATTGCCCTGGCGTTTTCATTCTTTTTTTCGGGCATCGAGATCGCTTTTTTGTCCGCCAATCGGCTTCAAATCGAGTTGCAAGGCAAACAGGGTTTTCTCTGGGGACGAATCATGTCCCACTTTATCAAAAGTCCTTCAGGTTTTATCGGCACCACGCTTATAGGCAATACCCTCGCGTTGGTTTTGTTCGGCATTTTCATTACCCAACTCATCGAGCCCTGGTTGGTGAGTGTGCTGCCAATGGCGATCAGAAATGACATATACGTTTTGCTGATCCAGACTTTCATTTCCACGATGATCATCCTTTTTACGGCTGAGTTTCTGCCCAAGAGCCTGTTTCTCATCAATCCGAATTGGATGCTTTCGATACTCGCGGTGCCCTTTCGGGTGATGTATTACCTGCTCTGGCCTGTGACAGCCCTTATTGTATTCGTTTCAAAAATCTTTATCGTTCATATGCTGCGATTGGAGTACTCCGAGGAGCGGCCCGTTTTTGGAGTGACCGATCTCAATCACTATCTGAAGAGTATGTTGAAAGTTAGGCATGAGGATGAGGAAATTGATCTGGACAAAAAGATCTTTCACAACGCGCTCGAATTCAAAACGGTGAAAGTTCGCGACTGCATGATCCCGCGTACCGAAATAGTTGCGATCGAAGCGGATGAGGGTATCGATTCGTTGAAAAGGGCATTTATTGAAAGTGGACACTCCAAAATTCTGGTTTATAAAGACCGGATCGATGACGTGATTGGCTATTGTCACTCGGCCGCGCTCTTTAAAGACCCGAAATCTATCGCTGACATACTTACCCCTATTATCATCGTGCCCGAAACACAAATGGCCAACGAGTTGATGATTGAATTCATCAAAGAGCGGAAAAGCCTGGCCGTGGTAGTGGACGAATTTGGTGGCACATCGGGAATCGTGAGCATGGAGGACATCATCGAGGAAATTTTTGGTGAGATTGAAGACGAGCACGATGAAGACGACCTGGTAGAACAACAGCTTGACGAACGTACCTTCTTGCTGAGCGCGCGCCATGAGATCGATTACCTGAATGAAGAATACGGCTGGAAATTGCCCGAGGGCGAATACGAAACACTTGGCGGCCTGATCTTGTCGTACACGGAAGATTTCCCGGAGGAAGGTGATGCCATCTCCATTCCTCCCTACACGCTCGTGATCCAATCGAACGAAGACAACCGGATTGATACGGTCAAGTTGATCCTATCTGACGAGGCTGAATCTGCCACCGAATAGCCCGATACCAACAAGTTCAATCCACTGATTATCAGTCGGATCGGCCGTCAAGAATTCAGGGAACCACTTTTGCAGGATTGAGAATACCCGTTAAATTTGCGGTCTTTAATTTTTAGAATACAACCTTTTATCTAATATCCTTTCGGTATGGCATTGATTGGCACTCTGAGAAACAAAATGACCAAGTGGGTGGTGGGCTTCGTGGCAGTGGCCATTGCTGCATTCGTTCTTAACGACTTATTTGGAAGCGGAAACACCTCCATCTTTGCCGGCAACCAGAACGAAGTTGGTGAAATCGCGGGCAAGACCATCATGTTTGACGAGTATCAGGCTGCCATTCAGGAGCGGGAGAATAATTACATTCTCACTTTCGGCAGGCAACCGGGAGAGCGCGAGATGCCAGCACTGCGCAACCAAGCCTGGGAGATGCTCATCTCCCGCTATGCCATCCAACCTCAGTACGAAAAAGTGGGGGTAGAGGTCGTGCCTGATGAGGAATGGGATATGATTCAGGGAAGAAATATTGATGAAGGCGTAAAGTCTTCATTTCTCGATTCCGCGGGAAACTTCGATCGCAGCAGGCTCATCGCCTATCTGCAGATGGTGGACGCCCAGCCCGTTAATTCCGAGGCGAGGATTCGCTGGTCGCAATTCCGATCGAGTTTGGTACCAGCGCGCGAGCGGATCAAGTATGAAAACCTCATTCTGAAGACAAACTACGTGACCTCGGCAGAAGCCGAGCGAGACTACCATCTTCAAAACGATGTGGCGGAAGTAAAATACCTGTACGTGCCATTCTATGCCATTAGCGACTCGTTGGTGAATGTGACCGACAGCGACCTGACAGACTACTACAACAAGAACAAGGAAAAATACAAGACAGAACAATCCCGCAACCTCAGCTATGTTACCTTTCCCATTGTAGCATCATCCACGGATTCGCTCGAAATTAAGGAAGAGGTAGATCGGCTTGCCAATGATTTCAAGACAGCCGCCAACGATTCTGTTTTTGCCGCGATCAATTCCGACAGTCAAGACTTCTTCGCGAGATACACGCTCCAAGATTTGCCGCCATTTTTAAGCAACCAACTGTCAACCCTGACAGAAGGACAAATCATCGGCCCCTATATCGAAGACAATGCATACAAAATTGTAAAGATTGTTGAACTCGGTCGCGACACAACGTACGCTGCCAGGGCCAGTCATATACTCATTCGGTGGGATGATACCACGGATGCAGCCATGAAAGCCGCCAAAGACAAAGCTCAGCGAATCTTGAACGAAATCAAGGCGGGCGCGAACTTCGCTGCCAAAGCGCGCGAATTTGGAACAGATGGTACCGCCTCTCAAGGGGGCGACCTCGGGTGGTTCGTATCCGGTGCGATGGTGAAGCCCTTTCAGGATGCCGTTTTCAATGCCAAGAACCCGGGTCTGCTCAACCAGGTAGTAGAAACTGAATTTGGTTATCACATTATTGATGTCACCAATGTGAAAGACAACCGCTTCTTCAAAGTGGCCACCATCGTGAGAGACATCACCGCCAGCGATGAGACACAAAATGAAGCCTATCGCCTTGCCGATGCCTTCGCCAGCAGCGTATCAGATATCGAATCCTTCCGCGAAAAGGCAAAAGCTGAAAACCTGGTTGTTTATGACGCAAACGAAATCGCCCCGACTGACCGCAGGGTGAGCAACCTGGGTGAAGCCAGGTCATTGGTGATGTGGCTTTTCCGCGATGCCAGCGTGGACGATGTGTCGGATGTCTACGATGTGGAAGACACCTATGTCGTTGCCGTAATGACAGGCAAGACTGAGGCAGGTTACAAGTCGATGGAGAGTGTGAAAGAAAACATCATGCCGTTGGTAAAGAACCAGGTGAAGGGTAAGATGATTGTGGATAAACTGAAAGGAATGACCGGCTCGCTGGATGAGATCGCTGCGTCATTTGGTACCGATGCTACGGTTGCCTCAAGCAGTGATTTGAAGATGAACACCAATTCGTTGCCAACCGTTGGATTTGATCCTGTGGCCGTGGGAAAAGCCTTCGGCCTAGACAGCAATGAAAAATCACAACCTTTTATTGGCGAAAACGGGGTGCTGATTATGGAGATGCAAAACAAGACCATTGCAGCGGAAATCGGAGACTATACCATGTTTGGAAACCAGCTATTGCAGGCTTTAAACAACCGTGGAGGGTTTAACATCACCGAGGCGTTGAAGAAGGCGGCCGATATTGAAGATAACCGCTACAAGTTCTTTTAGGTAGCAGAAGATATCAGAGGCTCTGTTGTATTCAGCAACAGAGCCTCTTTCATTTTATAACGTGGAAGACATGGATGAGGCGTGGCTCAAATCATTTCGGGAAAAGCTAGACAAACACTATGCCTGGCCATCGGTGTATACGTTCAAATTCATCGTACCCAGGGAACAGGAGGAAGAAGTAAGGCTCCTTTTCCCCCGACATGAAGCATCTGAGCGGAGCTCAAAAAACGGGAACTATACCAGCTTTACCGTTCAAATGATGATGCCATCCAGCGAAGCAGTCATCGAAATCTATCAATCTGCCGCACACATCAAGGGCATCATTGCCCTCTAGGCAATTCATCGGCAATGTTTGTTGCAGGTAGTTGCCTCAACCTGTACCTTTACCAAGCTCATCTCTTCACCAAACGCTTTAACTTATGGCCTGGAAAGAAGAAGACAACCGACTTAAACAAACATTTGAATTCACTGACTTTGTTTCCGCATTCGCATTCATGACGCGGGTGGCATTGCTGGCAGAGAAAATGAATCATCATCCGTTTTGGACCAACGTTTACAACAAGGTGTCCATCGAGCTGTCGACCCATGATGCGGGGGATGTGGTGACTGACAAAGACCGCGCCCTGGCAAAGGCGATTGACAAGCTCGTTTGATGAACCGGCCCGAGCGCACGTCCCTTTACCTGGTTCCAACTCCCATTGGAAACCTGGCCGACATCACGCTGCGGGCATTGGACATCCTGAAACAAGTTGACTTGATACTGGCGGAGGATACCAGGAGTTCTGGCGTGCTGTTGAAGCACTACGGCATCCAAAAGCCGGTGCAGAGTTTTCACATATTTAACGAGCACAAAGTACTTAGCTCCCTCATCAAGCGACTCAGGGAGGGTGAAACCATGGCACTCATCAGCGATGCCGGCACTCCCGGAATCTCTGACCCCGGCTACCTGATTGCCCGCGAGTGTATCAAGGAAGGAATTGGAATCGAATGTCTGCCTGGTGCCACCGCACTTATTCCCGCGCTGGTGAAGTCAGGTTTTCCCAACGATCGTTTCGTGTTCGAGGGATTTCTTCCGCACAAAAAAGGGAAACAAACAATGCTCAAAAGGCTGGCTGATGAGGAGCGTACCGTAATCATTTATGAATCCCCCCATCGACTTTTAAAGACACTGGAGCAAATGAAGGAACATTTTGGAGAAGGTAGAATGATATCCGTGTCGCGTGAACTAACCAAGATTCACGAAGAAACCATCACGGGGCTCATTGAGGAGGTGATTCAACATTTTCAACAAAACGCACCCAGAGGTGAAATTGTGATTGTGATCGATGGCAAGAAATAAGAACATCGAACCGTGGATCTTGTGTGCTGCATCCCTGGCGCTACTCTCCGCAGGCTGGCTCATGCGATCATTTCCTGTCCTGGTGTTTGTGGGCATCGCGCCCCTGTTTGCGATTGTAGATCTCGCTGCCGCCCGGGTCAAGAGGCAATCGGCATGGAACTACATCGAATTAATTCTACTCGCCCTGATCGTCATGTATTGGTCTGCATCTTTTTTTGAAGGGAGCAAATTGGTCATCGGTGCCCTTCAGGCTATTGTGATCGGGCTCGCCTTTGCCGCTTATACTTTTTCAAAGATTTCCATCAATGATAGGTTGGGAAAATGGCTGCTGATTTTATACTGGCTAGCCGCGGAGTTTTTGTTCCTTGTACTGGCCCCCAATCAATTCACTTACCTGGCAGATTCCCTCGCGCTGAAGTCTGATTGGGTGCGATGGAGCCAACATACCGGTTACCTTGGGGTAACTGCCTGGATACTCTTGTGCAACCTGTTGCTCTATGTTGGTTTGCTGAAAGAAAGAAGGGTGCAATGGGTTGGCATAATCTTTTTTGTGATCGCTTTGGCATTGCCCTTGTGGTTTTCGCATCAGCTGGCGGATCCGGGTATTGTCAGGTCGGAAATGGTGAGCCTTTATTCAACTAACAGCGTTGATTTGCCAGTACCGTATCGCGCCCAGGGGGAATTTGTCTCCAGAACCGCCAGCTGGATTTCGTTGTTAATCTTAGTATTCAGTTTTGTCAGGAACAAGGTGAAGCAAAAATGATCGACTGGGTGCAGATCGAAAAAGATGTGGTGGCCGTGAGCCAGGAAGTGGGCGCTTTCATTGCAAACGAAGCCCTATCATTCAATGCAGACCGTGTTGAGCGGAAAGAATCGTTCAATAACCTCGTGAGCTATGTGGACAAGGAATCGGAACGGAGGCTCGTAAAGGCACTGGATCAGATCCTTCCGGGGGCGGGCTTCCTGGGCGAAGAAGGAACATCCGTCAAGGGCTCCAATGAATTTAGATGGATCATCGATCCCCTGGACGGCACCACCAATTTCACACACGGACTCCCACCCTATGCCATCAGCATTGGCCTGGCCCAAAACAATGAAGTGATCCTGGGCGTGATTCACGAGGTGACGAGAAACGAGTGTTTTCATGCCTCTGTAAACAACCCCGCTTATTGCAATGGTGAAGAAATCCGCGTGTCCAAAGTCAACTCGATTAATGAGAGTCTGTTTGCAACAGGCTTTCCTTACTACCATTTCGACAAGACCGATGAGTACATGGAAATCATCAAGACGTTTCTCGAGTTGTCACATGGCGTGCGGAGGATGGGCAGTGCCGCCACTGACCTGGCCTATGTAGCCTGTGGGCGAATCGAAGGATTCTTTGAGTATAACCTAAACCCCTGGGATGTAGCCGCAGGAGCCATCATTGTTCAGCAGGCAGGCGGCCAGGTATCCGATTTTAAAGGAGGGGACAACTATCTTTTCGGGGGTCAAATCATTGCGGGCGGAGGCGTTCAACCAGAAATGGTGAATGTAATTAAACCGCGCTGGGGTTATTCTTAAAGTGTTTCATATCTTTGCGACATGCAAGCCGTTGCCGTGATTGTGATTGGACTAGCTGCCCTTGCCTACCTGGCGCAGAGACTCTATAAATCATTTTCATCCGATTCGTGCGCTGGCAATGGCTGCGCCAAGTGTGCCGCGGTGGATGCAGAAAAGATTCTGAAGCAAATTCAAGAAAAAAGCCACTAGGCCCACACCTTGGTGCCCTCTGTGCAATTCTTGCACATGTCAATCTCCGACCTTGATCTCAACAGCGATTGCCGAAACTGTTGATATTTCTCTCCAAACCAGATCTCCTCAAACGTATTCAATTTGAGGTCGCCCATTACGAGGTGCGCGTCCTTATCAAAACAACAGGGAACCACCCTTCCATCCCAGGTGACCACACAACTGTGCCACATCTTCCAGCAATGGTTCAATAACTTGTTCTTGATTTGGTAACGACCGTTTTCTGTCAACTTGTATCTTGAGTACTTATCAAGGGATGGGATTAGTTCTGATCCATTCTCATAGTCGTAAATCTGGGCCGTTTTCAAGACCACTTCATCAACACCATATTTTTGCGCCAGTCGATGCACTTCATCTATTTGATGCTCGTTTTGTCTGACAACCAGAAATTGAAAGATCGTATGAGGTGTGCGCCTCCTGAGTTTTTTCTTCCACTTTATGATTTGAGCTGTTCCCTCCAGCACTTTCTCGAGGCGGCCGCCCACCCGGTAACTTTGGTAGGTTTCCTGGCTGGTGCCATCAATCGAAATAATCAGCCGGTCCAGCCCGGATTGCACTGTTTCCCTGGCGAGTTCATCGGTGAGATAGTGCGCATTGGTTGACGTTGCTGTGTAAATACCCTTTGCCGCTGCAAATCGGATCATGGACAGTAACTTGGGATGCAGATAGGGTTCTCCCTGAAAATAAAATATCAGGTAACTCAGGCGATCTGCAAGCTGATCAATGGTTTTGCGAAAGAGACTCTCGTCAAGCATGCCGGTTGGCCGCGTGAAAGATCTCAAGCCACTCGGGCACTCAGGGCATCTCAGGTTGCATGACGTGGTCGGTTCGAAGGATAAGCTGATGGGCAAACCGGAAATGGCAGCCGATCCGGTTACTCTTGACCGCGCAAAACTTGAAACGACCTTGGCTGCGTTCCAGGCCCGGCCGCCCGTAAGTTTGGTTGCGAAGTTGAATCCATCTTTGAGGCTCCGATTCATGCATTTCAAAATTACCTTTTACATAGCGATTGTTATATCTTTCACGCGATTTTGATTGCCATGAGGTTACTAAATACGCTCCTCTTCTTTCTCGTTCCCTTGCTCGCTTTTGCGCAAGGGCGTACGCTTTCCGAGAAAGCGCAAATTTCAATCATCACCTGCGCGCCTGGCCAAGAGCAGCTCTACAGCGCCTTTGGCCATTCCGCCATCCGGGTGTACGATCCGGACCTGCGTGTTGATCACGCTTTTAACTACGGGGTCTTCGACTTCGATCAACCCAACTTCTATCTCAACTTTGCAAGGGGCTCATCGTTCTACAAGCTGGCGGTGATGTATTATCCCGACTTCCTTTATACCTATCAATACTATAACCGCTCCGTCACTGAACAGATTCTCAACCTCACGGCTGATCAGAAACAGACGATTTTCAACTTTTTGATTTGGAATGCGCAGCCTGAAAACGCCTCCTACCGCTATGACTATTTCTACGACAATTGTGCCACACGCGTGAGAGATGTTTTCGCCAATCAACTGAAAGGAGTGGTGACATTCGATTCAACCTACATCCAGACAGATTATACCATTCGCGATTTGACAGATCTCTACCTTACCTATCAGCCTTGGGGTGATCTCGGAATTGATATCTGCCTTGGCTTACCCATGGACAAAAAAGCCTCGCCTTATGAGTACATGTTTTTGCCGGACTATATTCAGTCTTCATTCAACCATGCGCACAATGATGCGACTAACAGTGCCCTGGTGAAAAGTGAGCAGGTGGTTTTCCGGGCCGATCCCATGTCACTGTCAAATGGCTTATTTCATCCCTGGGTAGTCTTTGGTATTTTTCTGCTTGTCATCGTTTTGCTCACTTATCGAGATTTTAAGCGAAATCAGATTTCGTTTTGGCTGGATGGCTTGCTGCTTTTGGGTACGGGATTGATTGGCATTCTACTCCTATTGCTCTGGACTTCAACGGATCACCAGGCAGCCGCTAAAAATTTCAATTTGCTTTGGGCGCTGCCAACCAACCTGGTCGCACTGTATTTTATCCTGAGCAAGAAACTGAAACCTCTCTCCAAATATTACCGCATCACCTTTGCAGTCAACATATCGGTGTTGTTGAGCTGGCCGTTTCTTCCGCAAGCACTCAACATCTTCCTGGTTCCTTTTGTGCTGGCACTCGCCATCCGATATGGCGTCAACTACATGTTACTCGGCAAAAGTTGATTACATGTGAATCGGGCGGGAGGCAGTAGCTGCCAGGCAGGCCTCTTTTACCGCCTCCATATAAGTAGGATGTGCGTGCGACATTCTCGCCACATCTTCAGCTGAAGCCCTGAACTCCATAGCGGTTACTCCGGCAGCAATCATGTCTGCCGCCCGGGCACCAATGATGTGCACACCCAAAATTTCGTCTGTAGCTTTGTCAGCCAATATTTTTACTAGTCCATCGGTATCCATCGATGCCCTGGCGCGACCAAGCGCTTTGTATGGAAAGCTCCCGGTTTTGTAGGCACGACCCGCTTCTTTCAGTTGCTCCTCCGTATATCCGACACTCGCCACCTCCGGCCAGGTGTATACCACACCCGGAATCAGCAAGTAATTGATGTGTGGTTTTTGACCAGCCATCTGCTCCGCCACCAACACACCTTCTTCTTCTGCCTTGTGCGCCAACATCGCGCCACGCACCACGTCTCCTATTGCATAAATATTGTCCACCTTCGTTCTCAAATGGTCATCGACAGGTATGCGGCCTTTATCCAGTTCAATACCCACCTTTTCAAGACCCAGTCCATCCGTGTAGGGTCTGCGACCAATACTCACCAGGCAGTAGTCTCCTTTCAACTCCAGCTTCTTGCCATTCTTGTCTTCCGCCACCAGTTCCACTTCCTTACCCGTATTCTTCAGTGAGGTGACCTTGTGCCCCAAATAGAAATCCATTCCCAACTTTTTGGTGACCTTCTGCAACTCCTTGCCCATCGTACCATCCATGGTCGGAATCAAGCTATCCAGGAACTCTACCACTGTCACCTTCGATCCAATTCTCGCATACACTGAACCGAGTTCCATGCCAATGACACCACCGCCAATCACGATCAGGTGCTTGGGCACTTCTTTGAGTTCCAGTGCCTCTGTGCTGGAAATAATTCTCTTCTTATCAAAGTCTGCAAAGGGAAGCGGAGTGGGCTTCGATCCGGTTGCAATAATCACCTTTTCGGTTTTGATCGTAGCTTCTTTTTTGCCGCTCACCTGAATTGTGTTCTTATCAACAAACGATCCCACACCGGTGTAGACATCAATCTTGTTCTTTTTCATCAAGTAGGCGATGCCATCCACGTTTTGCTTTACCACATCCGCTTTTCTATTGATCATCTGCTTCAGGTTCACCTTGGGCGCGGTGATATCAATGCCGTGCTCCTTGAAATGTTCCTTTGCATTGAGGAAGTGCTCAGATGAGTCGAGCATGGCCTTAGAAGGGATGCAGCCCACATTGAGGCAAGTGCCCCCTAACGTGTCATACTTCTCGACAATGGCTGTCTTGAAACCCAGTTGCGCACATCGAATGGCTGCGACATATCCGCCAGGTCCAGATCCGATTACAGTAACGTTGTATTGCATGGTAAAGCTAGGTTCAATTTGAAAATTAAATCCCGAGGATCAACCTGCCCGGATCTTCCAGCATTTCTTTCACACGCACAAGGAAGCTAACCGACTCGCGTCCATCCACAATGCGGTGATCATAAGAAAGAGCCAAATACATCACCGGCCTCACCACCACTTCGCCATTCTTCACAACGGGCCGCTCTACAATGTTATGCATACCCAGGATGGCTGATTGCGGTGGATTAATGATTGGCGTTGACAGCATGGAGCCAAACACACCTCCATTGGTGATGGAGAAAGTGCCACCAGTCATTTCATCTATTGAAAGTTTACCATCCCGACCGCGCGTTGCCAAACGTATTACCTCCGATTCAATTTCATGCATCGCCAGCGACTCGGCATTTCGAATCACAGGTACCACCAATCCCCGCGGTGTAGAAACAGCAATGGAGATATCACAATAGTTATGGTATACGATTTCATCACCGTCAATGGAAGCATTGACAGCTGGAAATTCCTGCAGTGCAGCACAGACCGCTTTGGTGAAGAAAGACATGAAGCCAAGTCCCACTCCGTATTTTTCCTTGAACTTTTCTTTATAGCGAGATCGCAGGTCCATCACCGGCTTCATGTCCACCTCATTGAAAGTGGTGAGCATGGCCGTTTCATTCTTAACGGATACCAGTCTCTTCGCAATGGTCTTACGAAGGGAAGTCATCTTCTCTCTGCGTTGCTCCCTTGCTCCTTTCTTAACAGCAGGTGCGGCAGAAGACTTGGCCTCTTTTGAGCCAGCCTGTGCTTTCATTGCATCCTCTTTGGTGATCCGGCCTCCCACTCCGCTTCCTTTCACATCGGAGGTTGCAATTCCTTTTTCATCCAGAATCTTGGCCGCAGCAGGGGAAGGATGGCCAGTCGCATATGATTTATCTCCTGATGTAGCACTTGACGCAGTCTCCTTCGATTCAGACTTAGGTGCGGGGCCACCCTCCATCACTTCGATCTTGCAGATCAATCCACCGATAGGTAATGTCTCGCTCTCCTTAGCCACAATTTTCAAGATGCCTGATGCCTCGGCCGGCAATTCAAACGTGGCCTTGTCCGACTCTACTTCCGCAATTACTTCATCCAATTGCACAAAGTCGCCATCTTTTTTCAACCAGGTTGAGATCGTCACTTCGGTAATTGACTCACCCACGGCCGGCACCTTCATCTCCTTTACCTCACCAGTCGCCTTTGGTTTATCAGATTTTTCCTTTTCGCCCGACTTCTCCTCTTTCTTAGGTTCAGCCTTTGAGTCAGACTTCTTAGACCCAGCGGCTGACTCGTCTATCTCACAAATAACCTCCCCGATCGGCACGGTATCGCCCGCCTGTTTTTTTATTTTCAAAGCGCCTGCATTGGGGGCGGTGAGTTCAAAAGTGGCTTTGTCAGACTCTAGCTCCGCAATCACCTCGTCCATCTGCACAATGTCGCCATCGTTTTTCAACCAGTTGGCAATGGTTACTTCGGTAATGGACTCACCGACAGTGGGTACTTTTACTTGCTGCGCCATGTAGTTTGAGGATTAATGTCTTGTTTGCGTTATTTAAGATCAAGTGCCTGGTTGATGATTTTTTCCTGTTCGATTTTGTGAATCTTAGAAAAACCGGTAGCAGGCGAGGCACTCGATTTGCGTGATATCACCTTGAGATTTCGATCTGGCAACATCCGAAGGATGTAAGACCAGTAACCCATGTTTAGTGGTTCCTCCTGAACCCAAACCAGGTTGTCGGTTTTGTACTTCTTCAAGATTTCGTTGAGTTGCTTCTCGGCCAAAGGATACAGCTGCTCAAAGCGTACAATTGCAATGTCCTTTATTTTCTTTTTCTGCTGCACCTCCGCCAAGTCATAATAAATTTTGCCGGAGCACAACAACACTTTCTTCACTGACTTGGGGGCGCTTGGGTCGTCAATAATTTCATGGAAGACTCCATTCGTAAATTCAGAAATCGGAGAGGAAACGCCCTGATGCCTGAGCAGCGATTTAGGAGAAAGCACGATGCAGGGCTTTCTGAATTCCCAGGCAACCTGCCTGCGCAACAGGTGAAAAATGTTTGCCGCAGTGGTAGGGTTGGCAACGATCATGTTGTACTCCGCTGCCAGCTGAAGGAATCGCTCTGGTCTGGCGCTCGAGTGTTCGGGGCCTTGTCCCTCATAACCATGTGGCAGCAACATCACCAGGCCGTTCATACGGTTCCATTTTGACTCGGCACTAGAAATGAACTGGTCGATCATCACCTGCGCCCCGTTGGCAAAATCTCCGAACTGCGCCTCCCACAATACCAGCGCATTGGGTGACGACATCGCATATCCATATTCAAATCCCAACACACCAAATTCTGAAAGCAGCGAATTGAATATGTTGAACTTCCGCTGGCCCTTTTCGATGTTGTCGAGGTTGCAATACGATTCGTTGGCATTGATGTCCATCAGATATGCGTGGCGATGTGAAAACGTACCTCGCTTCACATCCTGACCGGACATGCGTACGATGACGCCTTCAGACAACAACGAGCCGTAGGCAAGCAACTCAGCCTCCGCCCAACCTAATTCTTTCTGATCGTAAAATGCCGCCCTGCGATCTTTGATCAGCTTTTCGATTTGCTTGATCGGTTTGAATCCTTCCGGCAGTGTAACCAGGGCCTTTGCCACTTTATCGACCATGGCCTGTTTGATCGCGGTGGAGGGTGATTTGTCAAAATCTTCCGGTGTGGATTTCCGCATCTTGTGCCATTCTTCCTCCACCTTTTGCACTTTGTAGGGCAGCTTCTTTTGCTTTACCTCATGAAGGCGGTCCTGCAGCATGTTGCGGAACTCCTTCTCCATATTGTCGGCAAGTTCAGCATCCACATCTCCCCGCTCCAACAGCTTCTTGAGATACACTTCGCGTGGATTGGGGTGTTTGGCGATGATATTGTAAAGCTTGGGCTGTGTGAACTTAGGTTCATCGCTTTCGTTGTGCCCGTGCCTCCGGTAGCACACCATGTCCACAAAAATATCTTTACCAAACTTTACGCGATACTCCACGGCCAATTTGCAGGCAAAGGTTACCGCCTCGGCATCGTCACCGTTCACATGCAATACCGGGGCGTCAATAATCTTAGCCACGTCTGTACAGTAGATTGATGTGCGGGCATCATCGTAGTCGGTGGTAAACCCTACCTGGTTATTGATCACAAAATGAACGGTGCCCCCTGTGTTGTACCCAGGCAGCCCAGACATTTGAACAATTTCGTAAAGGATGCCCTGACCAGCCACCGCAGCGTCTCCGTGAATGAGAATGGCCATGGCCTTTCGCAAGTCGCCTTCATATTCATCGTCAATTTGGCCGCGTGTGTATCCCAACACGAGCGGATCAACCGCCTCCAGGTGAGACGGATTGGGCGTGAGCTTTACATAGATCTTCTTCTTAGAAGGGGTATCTATGTGACCGGCATATCCCTGGTGGTATTTCACATCGCCATCGCCCATCGTCAGGTCGGGATTCACATCACCTTCAAACTCAGTGAATATCTGCTCATAGGTTTTTCCCAGGATATTGGATAGCACATTCAATCGACCGCGGTGCGCCATGCCAATAACTACTTCCTGGGTATCCAATTCTGCTGCCTTGTTGATGATCGTTTGCAGCGCAGGGATGGTGTTCTCGCCACCCTCCAGCGAAAAGCGCTTCTGCCCAAGGAACTTGGTGTGCAGGAAGTTTTCAAACACGGTAGCTTCGTTCAGCTTGGAGAGAATGCTTTTTTTCTCGGCCTGGTCTGGATTGTAGGTATAGTATTCGGTTTCGCATTTCTGCACAAACCAATCGAAGATCTCCTGATTTCTAATGTAGCTGTATTCAAAGCCGATGGTGCCCAAATAGACTTGCTCGAGCTTTGCGATGATCTTCCGCAAAGTGGTTCTGCCCAAACCGATCTCCACACCTACATCAAACTCTGCGTCCAGGTCGGCTTCGGTCAATCCATAGTACTGGTAGTCCAAGGGAACTTTGTGATCCCTGCGTTTGCGGACCGGGTTGGTATTGGACCTCAAATGGGCACGCGACCGGTATGCATGAATCAGGGTACGTACCTGCGTCTCCTTGATCGTAACCCCTTCCACAACGGCCCCGCCATTGGTACCGTACCGCTGTGTGGAGAACTCATAGCCTTCAAAGAACTTTTGCCAGGTGGGATCTACAGACGATGGATCATTCTTATAGGCTTGATAGAGGTCATCCACGTATCCGACTTCGGCATTGGAGATGTAGGAGTACTTGTCCATGGTTCTTATTTTTGCGGGGTAACAAAAATAGAGAACGCAATCTCCTAATAAAAACCGTTTACGCGCTTATACAAATATTTGCATGCTCTACAACCCGCTCCTTTGTTGCTACTGCCCAATTGCGATTCCGGAAAATTAGCCTACATTTGCAGTCCTTTTTAGGAATTGGACGAGATCCACAAGTAAAAAACAAAGCAAAATGGCTGTAAAAATCAGGTTGGCCCGCAGAGGCCGCAAAAAGCTGGCAATGTACGATGTAGTCGTAGCCGATGCCAGAGCTCCACGCGATGGGCGTTTTATTGAGAAAATCGGGACTTATAGTCCGCTAACCAACCCTGCCAGCATCGATTTGAAGGACGATCGGGCCTTCCATTGGCTAATGCAGGGTGCGCAACCAACCGATACGGTGAAGGCAATGCTCTCCTACCGCGGTATCATGTTGAAGAAGCACCTTCAAATTGGCGTAGTGAAGGGTGCGATCACCCAGGAACAAGCTGACCAAAAGTTGGCTGACTGGCTGAAGGAAAAAGAATCGAAGATTCAAAACAAAAGAGATTCATTGGCGAAGGCCAAGCATGACGCTGCGAAGGCCCGTAAGGATGCAGAAAGCAAGGTGAAAGCGGCTCGCGCAGAGGCGTTGAAGAAGAAGGCTGAAGCGGCCACGCAAGCGGAAGCTCCG
The DNA here is from genome assembly GCA_050250195.1 of Cyclobacteriaceae bacterium. GTDB lineage: Bacteria > Bacteroidota > Bacteroidia > Cytophagales > Cyclobacteriaceae > ELB16-189. The sequence goes on from JBFWPC010000001.1 coordinate 430,395, forward strand.
GCTGAAGCCGAGGCCAGTGCTGCACCTGAGCCGGAACAGGCACCTTCAGACACTACGGAGAATCAGGCGTAATCCGTCATGAATATTGACGCATGTTACCGGGCTGGTTACGTGGTCAAGAAACATGGCTTTCGGGGTGAGTTGAGGATTCATTTCGACCACACTCCACCTAAAAAACTGGAATCAATATTTCTTCAGATAGACGGAATGTTGGTTCCTTTTTTTATTCGTCATCTCAGCATTGGCGACCCCTATTCTGTGATAAAGCTGGATGACGTAGATACCGAACGCGATGCCGAGCAACTGACTCAGAAAGAGATTTATCTGCCCAACTCCATTAAACCCAAAAAGCAAAGACGCGAGGCAGATCTCGTTTCATTGATTGGGTTTGATGTGTTTAAAGGAGAACAACCACTGGGCAAGGTGGCAAACGTGCAGGACCACCACCTTAACCCTCTATTGATTATTGATCGAGCAGGCAAGGAATTGTTAATTCCTGTTAACGATCATTTTATTATCGATTTGAACCACAAGACACGCACCATGCAGGTGCAGTTGCCAGAAGGGTTTCTCGATATTTAAGGCGCCATGAGAATTGACATCATCACCTGCTTACCAAGATTGATTGAGAGTCCGTTCTCAGACTCGATCCTGAAACGTGCGCAGGAAAAAGGTCTCGTAGAAGTGCGCATCCACGACCTGCGGCAGTATTCAACCAACAAGCATCGAACCACCGATGACTACGCCTTTGGCGGGGGTGCCGGAATGGTGATGATGATCGAGCCCATCGATCGTTGCATGGACTCGTTGAAAAAGGAAAGGGATTATGACGAGGTGATCTATATGAGTCCGGATGGCGAGTTGTTCAACCAATCCATTGCCAATCAGTTAAGCCTGAAGAAGAACCTGATCATTTTGGCTGGTCACTACAAAGGAGTTGATGAGCGTGTTCGCGAGCACCTGATCACACGTGAAATCAGCATCGGTGATTATGTGATTTCGGGTGGCGAGCTGGCCGCTGCGGTGGTGGCCGATGCAGTTATCCGCCTTATTCCGGGCGTCCTTTCGGACGAAACATCCGCCCTTAGCGACTCCTTTCAGGACGGGCTGATTGCCCCACCGATATACACGCGCCCCGCTGAGTATAAAGGCTGGCAGGTGCCTGACGTGCTGCTTTCCGGGCATGAAGCGAAGATTGCTCAATGGAGGTACGAAATGGCGCTGAAAAGAACCCGGGAGCGCAGGAAAGGGCTTATTTCCCCTGAATGAAAATTCAAATAAAAATCTCGAAATCTTCCCTCGAACATCTATATTTGCAGTCCATTTTAAAAACCGAGCGGTATGGCCGACTTAATGAAAATCGCGGAGCAGGAACTGGCTTCAGTAAGGGAAACGAGACCCGCTTTTAAGGCAGGTGATACGGTAAACGTACACGTGAAGATCAAGGAAGGTAATAAGGAAAGGATCCAGCAGTTCCAGGGGGTAGTTCTTTACCGCAGGGGCAAGGGTTCCAACGGTGAGACATTCTCCGTTAGGAAGGTGTCAAATGGTGTTGGAGTTGAGCGTATTTTCCCGTTGTTAAGTCCAAGCATCGAGAAGATTGAAGTGGTGAAGGCTGGCAAGGTAAGACGCGCCAAGCTTTACTATATGAAGGGCCGCCAGGGTAAATCTGCAAGGATCAAGGAAAAATTGCAGAGCTCAGCCGCGCAATAACCTGTTTAAAGAGTATACGAAAAGCCCGGTTTCCATGGCGGAATCGGGCTTTCTTTGTTTTGGATCAGTAGGCCGTCAGGGCTATATTTGCCCTCCACATTACCCCGAAACATGGCAAAAACGAACGTTTCTAAACTGCTTGGCAAAGACGCCAAGTACCTGCTGGACCACAAGAGCAAGACTGTTTCCAAAGACAAACTCCACCTGCCCAGCCCGGACTTTGTCGACAAGATTTTTGTGCAGTCCAACCGAAACCCCCAGGTGATTCGAAGCCTGGGTGCCTTGTTTGATACCGGTCGCCTTGGCAAAACCGGATACTTGTCAATTCTGCCAATTGACCAGGGCATTGAGCACAGTGCGGGCGCTTCGTTCGCCAAGAATCCGATCTATTTCGATCCCGAAAACATTGTGAAGCTTGCCATCGAGGGCGGCTGCAACGGAGTGGCCACTACATTCGGCAATCTGGCTATGGTCTCGAGAAAATATGCACACAAGATTCCATTCATTGTGAAGATCAACCACAATGAGTTGCTGACCTATCCCAATAAGTTCGATCAAATCATGTTTGGCTCGGTAGAGGAAGCCTGGAACCTTGGGGCAGTGGCCGTGGGGGCCACCATCTACTTCGGCAGCGACAATTCCACGAGACAAATCATTGAAGTGGCTGCCGCATTTGAACGTGCGCATGAACTCGGCATGGCTACCATTTTGTGGTGCTACATCCGCAACAATGCGTTTAAACAAGGAGGTAAAGACTATCACGTGTCGGCAGATTTGACTGGTCAGGCCAATCATTTGGGCGTAACCATCCAGGCTGACATCATCAAGCAAAAATTGCCTGAAAACAATGGTGGTTACAAAGCTTTGAACACGGGCGGATCAAGCTATGGAAAGCTTGACGAGCGCATTTACACACAGCTTACCTCCGACCACCCGATCGATCTTTGCCGGTACCAGGTGGCCAATTGTTACATGGGCCGTGCCGGCCTGATCAACTCCGGTGGCGAGTCCAAAGGTGCCAGCGACATGGCAGATGCGGTGAGAACGGCTGTTATCAACAAGCGTGCAGGAGGTATGGGATTGATTTCCGGCAGAAAGGCATTTCAACGCCCGATGAAAGATGGAATTCAAATCTTGAATGCCATTCAGGATGTGTATCTGGATAAATCCATTGACATCGCTTAGCATCATTGAGTGAATCAGCATAACCGATGGCGTTTGCCATCGGTTTTTGTCTTTAAATAGAGGAATCATATGCCATGGTTTAAAAGAACGGACAAGGGGATTTTGACGCCAACGGAGTCAAAACGTGAAGTGCCTGATGGATTGTGGTTCAAGTCGCCATCGGGTAAAATCGTTCACACGCGTGAGCTAAAAAACAATGCCTACGTGGTTCCCGAGGAGGACTACCATGTGCGCATTGGCTCCAAAGAGTATTTTGAGTTGCTTTTCGACAACAACGAGTTTACGGAACTAGACGCCAACATGGAGTCTGCGGACCCGCTTAAATTTATCGACAGCAAGCCCTACCCCAAACGCATCAAGGAATCGCAAGAGAAAGTTGGCTTGAAAGATGCGGTACGGTCGGCACATGGCAAGATGAATGGTTTTCCCGTTGTGATTGCTTGTATGGATTTCAGCTTCATCGGAGGCTCCATGGGATCGGTGGTTGGCGAAAAAATTGCGCGCGCCATCGACCACGCGCTGAAGACAAAGACACCCTTTTTGATGATCTCGCGCTCAGGCGGTGCGCGTATGATGGAGGCCGGCTTGTCGCTTATGCAAATGGCAAAAACTTCTGCCAAGCTTGCCTTGTTGGACGAAGCCAAGATTCCTTATATCTCCTTACTGACGGACCCGACCACCGGTGGTGTTACCGCTTCTTATGCCATGCTGGGTGACTTCAACATTGCCGAACCCGGTGCCCTCATTGGCTTTGCCGGCCCGCGTGTGATTCGCGAAACAATTGGAAAAGACCTTCCAAAAGGTTTTCAAAGTGCAGAGTTCGTATTGGAGCACGGTTTCCTAGATTTCATTATTGACAGAAGGAACCTGAAGAACCGGTTGTCAACACTGCTCAAAATGTTGGCTAATTAAAAGTTACCTTTCTTCAAAATCTTTGATTTCTGACCATTCACTTCGATAATATACAGTCCTTCAGGCAATCCCGATGTATTAAGCACGAGCCTTCCGGTATGTTCATCGCTTACAACTCTCTTTCCATCAAGTGAAAAAATAGTCACACGCAGCAAGTCTTCAGTTCCGATGCCAATTACAACTTGGTCGTTGAAGGGATTCGGATAAATGGCAAAGCTATCTGGACGGGTGGCAATCGACTCTTCGACATCGGTAACAAGCGAGCAGGAAGCCCAGGGTTCACCCTCAATCGGCTCAGCAGGTGAAATGATTCTTGAAGAAAAAGCAGGGTAATCGAGTGGATACTTAGTTGACCTGAAAATAATATCACTTGCATAGTTGGGGTCAGTGGTCATGAAATCCCTTCCAACGACTCCCTGCGCGGTAACGGGGCTTCGATAAAACCAAAAGCGCTCCTTCGAAACCGGGTCAACTTCATAGATGAAGCCCTGCCGTGAAGAACAAATCAGAAGGTGTCCGTTTGGCAATGCCTGTACGCCCGACATATTCTGTGAATATAAATCCTGTTGTGGATCTTCGGTGAATTCTAGCTCCGGAATTTCGGGTCCAAACGGTTGGCCTTCGGCAATGCTATACGTTCCGTTTAATGTCAAAGGTGGATCGATCACCTCAATACTGGAAAAATCATTTCCTTTTCGATTATTGAAAACAGTGAGGCCTCCTTTGTAGGGACCATCATCAACCCAACTCACATCATGCTGAAAAAAAAGTTTTTGATCATTGTCGGTGCCACGTCCATAAGCGCGCGGATTGCCCCATCTATAAAGCAAGTCACCGCCTTTTCCCGAACGACCGCCCTGGTGGGTCGCAGCTTGAGTGGTCGTGGTGCTATGGTCTATGATCCACATTTCATTCAAAAAAGGCGAGCTGAGTACAATTTGATCTAGTGCTGCGTTGTAGTCAATCGAATTCGCATGAATCCAATCTGCCGTCACGTTAGAGACGTAATTTAGGTCGACCAGCTCCGGGTGTTCTGAAACAATCCCATAATTCGGCTTGGCATTATCATGTTGCTGCACGAGGTGATCCCAAAGAGACCATTTCCATACAACTTCGGTGCCTGTGAGCGTGAGTGGTTTAAGTTCCAGAATTTGCTCCGACCAAATAACTCCACTTGACGGTATCCTTGCTGGATCACCCCCTTGGGCTAGCACCTCCGCTTCCTTGCGCAGTTCCCACACCAGCACAAGGACATTACCATTTGGCAGTGGCGCCACATCGTGATGAAGTCTTAACGAATCATTGTTCAATACGAATGACCACACTCTCTTGGAATCCCAATCAAGTATTTCCACACCTCCTCCTCCTCCCCCTCCGGTAATGACTGAGTTCGCCATCTTGGTCGTGCGCAGCAGGTGGCCATTGGGCAAAAGGTAGACCGTATTTGCCGGGAAGAAATCACTCTGCCAGGTATTAATAACCCTGCCGCAGTTGTCAATCAGGTAAGTGGTCTTAGATGTTAGGGGAGCAAAAAGCGTGTACCCTTCTCCGACACCAAATTCAATTTGCAAAGGTCCCGCAACCTTTTGAGTTGACGCATTAAAGGTTGCGAAAGTCATGAACGCACATGACAAGAAGACAACTCGAAGCGTTAACGGATTTTCACTCAGAAATCCCTTCATAGTTACGTTGAAGTAAAACAGCCGGTAATCTAATAAAAAAAGACCATCCCTAGGGATGGCCTTTTTTTAAAGCACAAATTGACTATTCCTTACACAGATTCAACTTGATCTCACCGGCAGACACAACCTTCACATCAGCAACCACATTCCCTTTCGGTGAAGTGATCTTAAACTGACACTCTGAGTTGTAACTGTCATCATGCCAAATGAACCTCAAAGATGTGGCTGTTCCTGGCACAGTCACTGTTTTAGAACCTGATGAAAGGGGAACTCCACCTGGATCGTATTGACTGTACAGGAAGGCACGGTCAAATTCCGAACCATCCACTTCAATCTCGATATAACCTCCCTGCCAGCCATCTCCATAAGTATCGACCATATCAAACTTCCAGTCGCCAGCGGGCGCAAAGATGCTCTCTGCACACACCACACCAAAGTTGATCTGACAATTGGCTCCTGGAAACTCTGTGCACACACTTGGCGACCAAGCGCTAAAGACACGGCCATCCGCAGTAGTAAACTCCCAACGTACGGTAAACTTATCTTCAGACACAAACCTCTTCACCGCATCCCTGGAAGTATTGTAGGAGAAGGCATCGATTGGATTATCAGCAGTTCCGTCCTTGTAGTCAAAGGTTGAGCCACTGTACAGGGCAAACATGTCTGCATGGGTAATCGAGAAGGTAACTGGAGTACGATTTCCAGGTGCTGCACCGCCCTCGAAGGTTCTATACAGACGACCGTCTTCACCTCCATGGCTGGCTACTGCCGGATTACCATCGTTATCGATATAATCCTCGTCCCATAAGATGTAAACATCCATCTTGGTCACAGAGGCCTTCCCATCGATGGATATCCACTGCAGCTCAAAATCCAAACCCAAACTCGGATCGTCTCGCTTAAAGTCTTGGGCAGAACTGGTGATCGTACCAAAGCCATGCACCGCGCTCTCCCACACCGGCACCAACTCCTTATCATCTGCACACGATATGGCCAGACCCAATACGCCCAGCAACACCAATGATAAATATTTAATATTCTTCATAATCTGTTCCTATTTAAAATTGAAACTTCAACACATCCCAGAACACCGCATTGGCCGGTGAATCATATACCACACTCGGTGTGTTGGAGTTCAGGTTAATTTCATCCTGTGCATACGGCAGGCGCAAGGCAAACTGACGGGGCAACTGAAGCGGTGTCTGCAGGTCATTAGGTAACCCTGTTCTGCGGAACGTGGTGTACAACTCGTGACCATTGCCGAAATTCATAAACCAGGCCTGCTTCAATACCACGCGCAAGCGTGCATTGTTATCGGCAGCTGCATCGTAAAGCGCCAACTGCGCATTGATGTAAGTATCTCGGGCAGCATTTGTGATCGCCACCGCGCCACCGTCCTTGCTTACAAAAGTGTTCACCTTCGCAAACTGTTCCTGCATCGCCTGCTGGAACAGCGTTCTTGGATTCGGACCGGTTACGCCCAACGCCAATACCGCCTCGATCTGGTGCAATTTCACCATCCAGCTGGTCAGCATCGGGAAGATCCCATCGCCACGACCCTTGTTGCCACCGCCCAATTCCGGACCATCATCATAGAGTCCACCAGAAGGATACAATCCCACCGTGGTACGCAACGGGTTGTCGTTCGGAATACCGGACGGATCAGCACGATCCCTCCCAAAGAAGCCAGCCAGGAATGTACGCTGAGAATTAGTCAATGCGGAAGGTGCTACTCCGTAAAGCCCCTGGGTTACAAAGTTGCTCAACGGGAAGTAACCATACTTGCAATCCGTACGTTGAGAGCATGGAATCGTCTGCTTATCAGTAGGATCGGCAGGATCCAAGACCGTGCTGGTCTGCCGTTTGAAGTAGAATGGCCTGCGTGGGTCATTGTTCAGCAGCATCTCATACATGAGTTGGTGACCGAAGTAGGAGTAGCCTGCCTCACCACCTGCATAACCTGCCTGGTACATCGGGTGCCTGTCGTCTGGGTTCTGCAGGTTACCAAAGGTAAACTGGAAATCCCCGGCTGCAGCCGTGATGAACCCACCTGCTGGAGGCGTGGTGATCATCGCCTGAATCTGTGCCACCGCACTTGCATCGGCACGGCTGGTCTGAAGCAACAGCTTCAGCTTCAGCGAGTTCGCTGCCGCAGACCAACGGTTACGGATGTTCGTATTGCTGCCTCCATAGATCACATCACCCTGAATCGAAACAGGACTGGTTTCAGTTTGGAAGTGTGCAACCGCTTCATCCAGCAACTGGATCAGGTTGGCATAGATCGCTGCGTCATCATCAAACACCGGTGCCAGGTTCTGCTCTGATGCATCGCCATTGAAGGCCTGGCTGTAAGGAAGATCTCCCCACAGGTCAACCATCAGGCTGAAGTAGTAAGCCTTCAACACCTTGGCAATGCCCTCGTAATAAGGGTTGGGCGCACCGTCTGCGCGCTGCTGAGCAGTCACCTTCAGGATGCCGTCCAGGTCCTTCAGTGGATTGGAGTACAGGTAATTCCATGTACCATTCCATGAAGAGTTGGTCATGTTATAGTCATCCGTGGAAGTATTCAACGCCATGAATCCCATCGTGGAGTTATTCAAACCTCCCGCAAAGGTGGATGAAGCATTCAACTCCACGTTGGTCAACAACAGGCTCAAAGAGGCCTGGGCCGGATTGTTCGGGTCATTATTGATATCCAGTTCGAACAGGTCGCAGGACGATACTGTAAACAGCATCGCTACCGCCAATAAAAGACCTGTTCCCTTCTTTCTTATTCTGTTCATAATAATTCGCTTTTGAAAGTTATCAGAATGTCAGGTTCAGGTTCACACCGTAACGTCTTGTTGTGGGCGTAGTACCATACTCAAATCCCTGCACGTTTGTGCCGGAGGTTCCACCCAATACTTCAGGATCCAAGTTCAAATCCTCAAGCACGTTCGGTGCATTCCACCACAGGTTTCTTCCTGATACGGAGATATTCACCGAACCGAATGGCGTCTTGGAGAGCAAGCTCTTAGGCAATGAGTAACCCAAACTAATTTCACGGAGACGGATCACTGTTCCATCATACACGTTCACCTCATCCTGGCCATAGGCACCCCATCCATTGCTGAAGTGAGTATCAAATGCAGTTACGGGCACTGTGTTCTGAATCAGGTTTCCACCCGCATCGGTGATCGCTTCGAAAGTCTGGTTGCTACCCAACACACCAGGTACCACGCGCAAACCTTCTCTGTCGATGGTTTGCTTCAACTGACCACGAAGGATCAGTGACGCACCAGTGAACGAGTAGAAATCTCCGCCTTGCTTCCAGTCGATCAGCGCGCGAAGCGTGATGCCCTTGAAACTGAAGGTGTTGTTCCAACCCAACAGGAATTCAGGGTTTGGATCACCAATGATAAATGATTCCTCAAGCGGGAACGGCATGCCGGTCTGGCGGTCGATCAACAACTGACCATCTGTATGGCGTGCATTCTTGGTTCCAAAGATCTGGCCATAGGGGAATCCATTTCTGTGGATGGTAGCCAGCGAAGAACCAGGTCCTCCGATGATCACCTCGCCAGTAGGGCCAGCATCAATCACCGTAGAACGGATGCGTGTAAAGGCCACGTTGAAATCCCATGTGAAGCCATTGGAAAGCTGAACCGGAGTGGCATTCAACCCAATTTCCCATCCTTTGTTCTCCAACTCACCAAAGTTCACCACTTGCTGCGTAAAGCCAGTAGAGCGGGGAACGGCTGCATTCAAGATCTGGTCTGTCGAATTCCGCTGGAAGTACGTTACGTCCAAACCCACTCGATTGTTTACAAATTTCAATTCCAGACCGCCTTCATATTCAGTCGTAAATTCTGGCTTCAAGAGAGGGTTCCCAAGTGTGTTTGCCAACGTTGCTCGGTTGGTGCGAACGCCTGTAGAAGTCGTGAACGGAACGTCAATCAGGTAGTTGGTTTGTGTCCGATAAGGATCGGCATCGTTACCTACTTTAGAACCAGCTACACGAACCTTGGCATAGTTGATAAAGCTTGGCATCGTTACCGCTTCAGACAACACGAATGACAAGCTGGCCGATGGATAGAAGTAGTTGTTGTTGTCCTTTGGCAGCGTGGAAGACCAGTCATTTCTTCCAGATAGGTTCAAGAACAGGTAGTCACGGAATGACAATGACAAGTCTGCGTAGGCACCAATGAGTCTCCGCTGAGATGTGAAATCAGCGTTGGCAATCTGCGATGCCGTTGCATCCAAACGGTACAAGCCGGTGTTCAAACCATCTGAAATGATACCTGTGCCGGTGACGCGGTTCCTTCTGAAATCACGCTGGTTGGGGTTCACACCAAAAATACCACGGAACGCCAGGTCCTCGCTGAAGTCCTTCTGAACTGTGATAATCAGGTTGTAGTCCTGCTCGGTGTTGGTCAGGTCGTCATTCAACACACGACCCAGCGGGCTCTCGATACCACCGCTGCGAATCACATCGCGTCTGCGATCGGTATAAGTATTGATACCGCCCTTCAACTGCACATTCAACCATTCGGTGATGTCATATCCAACTGTCAACGATCCAAAGGCACGATTTACCTGAGAATTGTACAGGTTGTACTTGGCGATCCACCGTGGGTTATCCAACGCACGGTAGAAAATGTTGCTTCCATCCACAGGATTCTCGAAAGGAAGACCATTCAAATCGAAGTTACGAGGCAGGTAGAACAGACGCGCAAAAATGGAGCCGGCACCCTGTCCGCCATAATAATCGCTGAATGCGCTACCGCCAGACTGGGGGGAGGTTTGTGTCGTGTTTACATAGTTCACGTTACCTGCGATGAATAAGCCGTTATCAAGTTGACCATTACCACCAAAGCTCAGCGCAGTACGAGTAGCCTCAGCATTTGGAATGATCCCCTTCTGATCCATGCGAGAAACGCTGGCATTCATGTTCACCTTTTCTGATCCGTTGGAAATCGTGATGCCGTTTTCGGTAATCCGGCCACGGTTGAAGAAACCACCGATGATGTCGTGGGGCTCTATCACATAGGGGGCCGAAACGTTAACCACGCTGCCGTTGTCCGTTCTGGTATATTGCTGAACAAACTCAGGGAATACACCAGGAAAGCGGTTATTGATCGGGTTGGGCGCAGTGCCGTCAGGATAAGGCTGACCATCCGGGTAAATACCATACGTCTTGGTATAGCTGGTTCCGAATTCAGCATTCAATCGATCCACGTGATCGGGGAATGGAGCACCCCAGTTACCAATAAATCCACCGTTGTAAACCTGGTTCGATCCCTGGGTATATACATCCTGGTAATCAGGAATACCGGAAATCTCTTCAAAGTTTAATGACGAAGTGAAGTTCACTTCCATGCCCTTGCGCGTACCCTTCTTGGCGGCTTTGGTGGTTACAATCACCACACCGTTGGTAGCACGTGATCCGTAAAGCGCTGCAGCGGCAGCACCCTTCAAAATCGAAATGCTCTCGATGTTGTTGGGGTCCAGGTCAAACGCGCGGTTGGAAAACACGGTATTACGGCCTGCATCCTCACCGCCAGAGCCTTGCGTAGTGTTCGAGTTTACCGAGTTGTCAAAAGGAATTCCATCCACTACAAACAAAGGCTGTGTGTTACCTGTGAGTGATGAAATACCACGGATGTTAATACGGGTCGACTGACCAGGGGCTCCACCACCACCGGTGATGTTCACGCCCGGCATCTTGCCCTGAAGGGCACGAAGCGGGTCAACTTCTGAACGCTGCTGGAGGTTTTCCGAACCCACAGAGGCTACTGAATATCCCAGTGCCTTTTTCTCGCGCTCAATACCCACGGCCGTTACAACTACTTCCGTAAGTTGCTTCACGTCCAGGCCAAGCTGCACATCGATTACCGAACGCTGACCGATTTCAAGCTCTTGCGATTGCAGACCAATGAACGAGAACACCAGGGTTCCGCCCGCACTGGGCACATTTAACCGGTAGTTACCGTCTGCATCGGTAACCGTACCATTCGTAGTACCTTTCAGCACTACGTTCACTCCAGGTAACGATGAACCATCTTCTTGAGCGGTCACCTTACCCGAAACCACCCGATCCTGCGCCCACACACTGGCCGCAAAAACGAATGAGAAGCATAACAGTAGAATCTTCTTCATAGGTTTAGGTTTAGTTTATAAAGAAATACAACCTCCAAATTACGCCATCCCGTCAAAAAATAAAATACCGCAGCCGTTTTGCTTTTGAGGATAAAATGTGCCCTTGCGGCAAGAAACGGATTAAAATTCTATTAATAATTGAAAATCAAGGGTTTTGGCATAGGTCTCTGTGTGTCAAAAGGGCACAAAAAAAAATAGAGAAATGCTCAAATTACTGCTTTATGGGTGATTACAATGCCCAAACCTGGCCCGGGCAGGAACTCCAAATCGATTATGGACCGGCCGATTCCCGAACAGCCATTTCTTGCGCCATGAATGCCCAGAGTTGGTACTTTCTGGCGAGCAATGCTGTCCTTATTCTTATCGCCCCAGTCCTAAAACTTATTCCATCACTTGAATTATCAGTAAGTGCCGGTTTTGATAAGAAGGCAACCGAAGATGAGCCCTCCAAACTTAAAAGAGGAAGACTGACTCATTATGGGTGGGGCACATTCCTGTTGAAGGCGAGGTGTCTACTAGAGCCTGGAACACTAGAATGCCACAAAAAAGAACTTTGATCATCGTACGTTTGGTCACAAAAAAAACCCCGCTTCGCGGGGCTCTTTTAAGATATTGATCACGTTTTGGCTATGCCTCTGCAACTGAGACGAACGACTTGTCTTCGCGGCCCTTCTTGAAAACCACCACACCGTTGGTCAGCGCAAACAAAGTATGGTCTTTGCCCATGCCCACGTTCTTACCAGGGTGGTGTTTGGTGCCGCGCTGGCGCACGATGATATTTCCAGCCACAACCTTCTGGCCTCCAAAAACTTTGATGCCCAATCGTTTGCTTTCCGATTCGCGGCCGTTCTTTACTTTACCTTCACCCTTTTTATGTGCCATATCAATTCAAAAATTCTTGGTTCAACCTAATTACTACCCGATCTTCTCGATCAACAGTTTGGTAAACTGCTGACGGTGGCCATTCTTAACCGCATAGCCCTTCCTGCGTTTTTTCTTGAAAACCGTCACCTTGTCGCCCTTTACGTGCTCGAGAATCTTGCCGGAAACCTTTGCCGAACCTACGGTCGGGGTGCCTACCTCCACCTTTCCTTCATTGTCCACCAACAATACCTTATCCAGGATTACCGAGGCTCCTTCTTCACCCTCCATCCTGGGGGCGTATATATATTGGTCTTTCGACACCTTAAACTGCTTTCCAGCAATATCCACAATGGCGTACATGACTTCTATTTTTAAAAATGGAGTGCAAAGATATGGGAAAGGATTCTAATAACAAACAACCGCCTCATTTCTAAAAAATTGAGGTTCTGAGGGTGGTTTGGGTCCAATCCCGAGTACCAATTCATCGGTCCGACTTCAGCCGCCTGATTATCCGCACCCGGTCGCCAACCCGGCAGTCGATTTTGCAAGTTTTTGAGTTAAAACTTTTTTGAAAAATCTTTTTTTTAACTCATTCCTTCACGCACGGACTTTAAGTGAATGAGAATGAATTCCTTTCGTATGCAAACAGCTACCAACGATCGAATTCATCACGACTCACGATGATTCTCGTCCTTTGAATTTACTGCGTCATTTCGAATCTTTGTCCACTTGACAAAATCGGAAGTTGGGTACATCAACTTCAGTACAAAAACCACTATCGAGGGAGTTAGTTAGAGAGATTATAAAACCTTTTTATACCGTTAACCGATTTATAGAATGAGTCAGACGTTACCAGAACCGATTCTTAAAGAGAACAAAGACCGATTTGTACTTTTTCCCATTGTTCATCACGATATCTGGAAGTTCTATAAACAGGCGGAAGCCAGCTTTTGGACAGCGGAAGAAATTGACCTTAGTCACGACCTGCGCGACTGGGAAAATCTGAACGATGGCGAGCGTCACTTCATCACCCACGTGTTGGCCTTCTTTGCCGCCAGCGATGGCATTGTGAATGAGAACCTGGCCGAGCACTTTGTGGGCGAAGTGCAATACACGGAGGCCAAGTTCTTCTATGGATTCCAGATAGCCATTGAAAACATCCACTCAGAGACGTATTCCCTGTTGATTGACACCTACGTCAAAGATCCCAAGGAAAAGGATCGCCTTTTTCACGCCATCGAAACCATGGATTGTGTAAAAAAGAAGGCAGAGTGGGCTTTGCGCTGGATCGACAAGGGCAGTTTCCAGGAGCGCCTGATTGCATTCGCGGCAGTGGAAGGAATCTTCTTCTCCGGCTCTTTCTGTTCGATCTTCTGGTTGAAGAAAAGGGGCTTGATGCCGGGTTTGAGCTTCTCTAACGAACTCATTTCCCGCGATGAAGGATTGCACTGCGATTTTGCCTGCCACCTATACACTCGGCACGTGGTTAACAAGATGCCTGAGGACAAAGTGATCGAGATTATCAAGGACGCGGTAGAGATTGAGAAGGAGTTTGTGACCGATGCGCTGCCTGTGAATCTCATTGGGATGAATGCCGAGCAAATGCGCCAATACATTGAATTTGTTGCTGATCGGTTGCTCAATGAATTGATCGGCAAGAAAGTGTACAATGCCACCAATCCGTTCGACTTCATGGAGATGATCTCATTGCGTGGAAAGACCAACTTCTTTGAAAAACGCGTAGCCGAATACCAGAAGGCCGGGGTGATGAAAAGCACCGAAAAAGAATCGGCTCCCAAGTTTTCATTGAACGAGGATTTTTGATACATTGAGAAACATTTTTTAAGCTATTTTTTACATTCCAAACAACCCAACATGCTCGTAGTAAAACGTGACGGACACCGGGAGTCCGTAAAGTTCGACAAGATCACCGCCCGAATCGAAAAACTCTGCTACGGTCTTGACACCAAGTTTGTCAACCCCGTTGAGGTGGCCATGAAGGTGATCAATGGTTTATTTGATGGCGTTTCAACCCAGGAACTGGACAATCTGGCTGCGGAAATCGCAGCCACCATGACCACCAGGCACCCTGATTTCGCCAAGCTTGCGGCCCGCTTAGCGGTATCCAACTTGCACAAAACAACCAGCAAGTCCTTCTCGAACACGATGAAGCGACTTTATCAATACGTAGATCCGAAGACGGGCCAAAATGCTCCCCTCATTGGGAAAGAAACCTGGAGGGTCATCAAGGCCAACGCTGCGGAGCTCGATACCGCGATCATCTACGATCGTGACTTCGGTTACGACTATTTCGGCTTCAAGACGCTGGAGCGCTCGTACCTGATGAAAATCGATGGCAAGGTGGTGGAACGTCCTCAACATATGCTGATGCGCGTGGCCGTGGGCATTCATGGTGAAGACATCGAAGGCGCGATTGAGACCTATCATCTCCTATCGGAGAAATGGTTCACCCATGCAACACCTACCCTGTTCAACGCAGGCACGCCCAAGCCACAATTGTCTTCCTGCTTCCTCCTCACCATGAAGGATGACAGCATTGACGGCATCTATGATACATTGAAAAATTGCGCCAAGATTTCACAATCTGCCGGAGGCATCGGCCTCAGCATCCACAACGTGAGAGCTAAGGGATCATATATCAAAGGCACCGGGGGAACAAGCAATGGCATTGTACCCATGCTTCGCAACTTCGACATGACTGCTCGTTATGTGGATCAGGGTGGCGGCAAGCGCAAAGGCAGCTTTGCCATTTACCTCGAACCGTGGCACGCTGATATTTTCGAATTCCTCGATCTGAAGAAAAACCACGGCAAGGAAGAATTGCGTGCGCGCGATTTATTCTATGCGCTGTGGATTCCGGATCTGTTCATGAAGCGCGTGGAGAACAACGAAATGTGGTCGCTCTTCTGCCCGAATGAAGCACCTGGTTTGGCAGAATGCTGGGGCGAGGAGTTTGAGCGTCTTTATGAAAAGTATGAGTCGGAAGGCAAATACCGCAAGCAGGTAAAGGCACAAGACCTGTGGTTTGAAGTGCTGGAAGCACAGATTGAGACGGGTACCCCTTACATGCTGTACAAGGATGCCGCCAACCGCAAATCGAACCAGAAGAACCTGGGTACGATCAAGTCGAGCAACCTTTGCACCGAGATCATCGAGTATACGTCTCCTGATGAGGTGGCTGTTTGCAACCTGGCATCCATTGCACTGCCCAAGTTTGTAACCGAAGAGGGTGCCTTCGACCACCAGAAGTTGTACGAAATCACCAAAGTGGTGACGCGCAACCTCAACAAAGTGATCGATATCAATTACTATCCTGTTCAGGAGGCACGCAACTCCAACATGCGCCACCGCCCAATTGGTATCGGTGTGCAAGGGTTGGCAGATGCGTTTATTATGCTGCGCATGCCGTTCGATTCTGACGAAGCCCGCGGCCTGAATGCAGACATTCACGAGACGATATACTTCGCTGCCATGGAAGCCTCCATGGAACTGGCAAAGCAGAACGGCCCCTACGAAACGTTTAAAGGTTCACCTGTATCCAAGGGCATTTTCCAGTTCGATATGTGGAATGTGACCCCAGCTTCCGGACGCTGGAACTGGGAGCAGTTGAAAAAAGACGTGAAGCAGCACGGTGTTCGAAACTCCTTGTTGCTGGCCCCGATGCCAACCGCATCCACTTCGCAGATACTTGGCAACAACGAGTGCTTTGAGCCCTATACTTCGAACATCTACACCCGCAGGACCCTCTCCGGTGAATTCATCGTGGTGAACAAGCACCTGATGAAGGACTTGATTGACCTGGGTTTGTGGAACGAACAGATGCGACAGAAGCTCATCGCTGCGAACGGGTCGGTTCAGGCTATACCGGAGATACCTCAAAACGTGAAGGACATCTACAAGACCGTATGGGAGATTTCGCAGAAAGCCATCATCGATATGTCGGCCGACCGCGGAGCCTACATCTGCCAGTCGCAGAGCTTGAATATCCATTTGACGGATCCCAACTTCGGCAAGCTCACCTCCATGCACTTCTACGCCTGGAAGAAAGGCTTGAAGACGGGCATGTACTACCTGCGTTCCACTGCAGCCGCTGATGCGATCAAGTTTACCCTTGATAAGTCGGCCGTGGCACAACCTGCAGCGGAAGTTGCCGCAGCCGTTGAAGCAGGCGCAGTGAAGAAGCCCGTGGTGAAGGAACCTCAGCAAGCGATTGCCTATGAGAGCCGCGCAGACTATGAACAGAAGAAAGCCGATATGGCCTGCTCGTTGGATAATCCGGATGCGTGCGAGGCATGCGGAAGCTGATGGCCTGAAATTGAACATCAAAAAGCCCGGTCGACAGATCGGGCTTTTTTGTTGGCACCTACACAGCCCCGGCCTTGATTTCCTCCACCACAGCCGGATCCAAGAGGGTGGTTACATCTCCCAGGTTGGTCGTATTGCCCTCGGCAATCTTGCGCAAAATCCTTCGCATGATCTTGCCGGAACGGGTTTTGGGCAGTCCACTTACAAACTGAATCTTGTCCGGCTTGGCAATTGGGCCGATGATCTTCGACACCATCTCCTTTATTTCGTTTCGAAGGTGGTCCTCCTCACGGGGGGGATCATAACAAATCACAAAAGCGTAAATGCCTTGTCCTTTGATTTCATGGGGATAACCCACCACGGCCGTCTCGCAAACGGAAGAGTGCTCATCAATGGCACTTTCAATTTCAGCGGTGCCCAGGTTATGCCCCGACACGATGATGATGTCGTCTACCCGGCCGGTAATGCGCCAATAGCCCTCGGCATCGCGCTTGCAGCCGTCACCGGTGAAGTATTTTCCTTCAAAAGTGGAAAAGTAAGTTTCCCTGAAGCGTTTGTGATCGCCATAAATCGTACGGGCCATCGAAGGCCAGGGGAATTTGATGGCCAGGCGACCCTCCGCTGGCATGGTCGTTATTTCATTTCTGGCATCGTCCATCAACGCGGGCTGCACCCCCGGAAGCGGAAAAGAAGCATGTGCAGGCTTCAGCTTCGTTACATTCGCGATGGGGGAAATCATAAAGCCGCCCGTTTCTGTTTGCCACCACGTGTCAACGATCGGGCATTTGCCTTTGCCAATGTATTTGTTGTACCAATGCCAGGCCTCCTCATTGATGGGTTCACCCACGGTACCCAGCACTTCGAGTGACGACAAGTCATACTTTTCGATAAAGGATACCGGTGCTTGCTCCAGCGAACGGATGGCGGTGGGGGCGGTATAAAAAATATTCACCTGGTGCTTCTCGCACACATGCCAAAACCTGCCCATGTCGGGCCAGGAAGGAATGCCTTCAAACATAAGCGAGGTGGCTCCCGCAGCCAATGGACCATAAATGATATAGGAGTGGCCGGTGATCCAGCCCACATCGGCTGTACACCAATACACCTGCCCTTCCTTGTATTGAAATGCCGTTTTGAATGTGTAGGCAGTATAGACCATGTAACCGCCACAAGTGTGAACCATTCCCTTTGGTTTGCCGGTTGAACCTGATGTATAGAGAATGAAGAGCAAGTCTTCGCTGTCCATCACTTCCGGCTCGCATCGGGCGGGCATGTCTTTCACTTCGTCATGCCACCAATAGTCGCGGTTGGGTTGCATGGTCACTTTCTGCCTGGTGCGCTCCAACACCAACACTTTCTCCACGCTGTCACACTTGGGCAATGCTTCGTCCACGATATCTTTCAGCGCGATTTTCTTGCCGCCACGAAAACTTCCGTCAGCTGTAATCACTGCCTTGCAGCCGGCATCATTGATGCGATCGACCAGCGATCCGGAAGAAAAGCCTGCAAACACCACGGAATGAACCGCGCCAATTCGCGCGCATCCTAAAATAGCGTACGCCAACTCCGGCACCATCGGCATGTAAATGCAAACACGATCGCCTTTTTTAATGCCATGTTTCTTCAGCATGTTGGCCACACGGCAAACCTGATCGTGCAATTCCTGATAGGTGACTTTGATTGACTTCCCATTGGGGTCGTTGGCTTCCCACAGAAGAGCTGTTTGTTTGGCTCTTGAGGGCAAGTGGCGATCAATACAGTTCTCGGTGATGTTCAACTTCCCGTTGATGAACCACTTTACCTCCGGCTTGTTGAAATCCCATTCCAGCACCTTTTCCCATTTTTGTCGCCAAACAAAATCACTGGCTATTTCTGACCAAAATCCTTCAGGGTCTCTGACACTGCGATCGTAGATGCGTTGATATTCATTGAAGTCTTTAATGAGGTGATTCATTTTGTTCGTTGGCGTGAAATAGAAATATAACCTGTATTCTTTCTAATTTCAAACGCTTTGACACCACCGAACTATACGTTTGATCAGTTCAATCAAGACCTGTTGATCGTGCTTGTTCTATACGAGAGGCGGCTTAGCGAAAGTGAGGCATGGGCTACGCTGGCTGCGACCGCTTCTTGCGATGTGTTTGTGTATGACAATAGTCCTGTGGCGCAAGCCGCACCAGAGGATTCGCGGGTGACCTATGTGCATGATGAATCGAACCCTGGAGTAAGTGTTCCATACGTTACCGCAGCAGCCCATGCGAGGAGGTTGAAAAAGCGGTGGCTGTTATTTGTTGATCAGGATACTTCGTTCCCGCCAAACGCATTGGATGTTTACCACCGCGCTGTGAGCAGCAATCCACATCAAGTCATTTTTGTTCCACAACTATTTGCAGATACCGTGATGGTTTCTCCATTTCGACATAAGACCATTCGCGGCCACTTGGCTAAGGGCGTGGGCCCGGGACCGTTGTTTCTCACCGATTTTTTTGCCGCCAACAGCGGGATGTTAGTAAACGCAGATCATTATCACGCCATTGGTGGGCATGACCCGGAATTTCCACTAGACTTTAGCGACTTCGCGTTCCTATACCGAGCTAAGGCGAAGGTCAGCGAAATGGAGGTGGTTGACTTGAAAGCTGAGCATCAGGTTTCATTTTGGAACAAGGCCGAGCGAGAAGCACAATTAGCCCGCTTCAAGACCTACTGCACATCTGCAAGGAGGATGAAGAAATACACCGACCGTCCAGCGCGAGACATCATCATCATCTTCATTCGTGCGCTCAAATTGACAATAAGATTTAGCACAATTCGATACCTTCAAATTGCCTGGCGAACATGGGTTTTAGGATAGTCAACCCATATTTCCTTTACATCGCGTCTTTTGCGCTCGCGCTCACCGTCTATCAACTCGGCTGGTCGGTTTATTTCCCACCTCTGTCTGCATCGTTACTGTTTTTCTTTTGCCTCACCTTTCTCATGGCAGGCATCTTTGCCTATAATCAATATAAAGCTCCAGGTGAATATTACAGGCCCATCGAGGTTTCAGGTCGAAAGGCTTTAATGATCACCGCTGTCCTTGTGGTAGCTTGGGCCATTGAATTTATTTTCAACGGAGGTATCCCGCTTGTTGACATGCTCAGGGGCCAGCGTTACGACTACCGCACTTTTGGCATGCCCACCTTTCACGTAGTGGTGGTCACGTTCGCTTCTTTTTTCGCTACTTATCTTTTTCATGGCTTCTTGTCTTCAAGAAAAAGAATATTCCTATGGCTTTGCGTGCTGAACTTGCTGCCCGCTATCCTCATCATGAACCGGGGCATGCTTTTGCTTAACCTCAGTTCCTGTGCCTTCGTTTACCTGTTGAGCCTTGAAGGAAACCAGATTTCATTTCGCTGGGTATTCACATGCATTGCAGCTACGGTAATCGTATTGTTTCTCTTTGGTGTACTCGGCAATTTCCGGCTCAGTAACAACCTGGGCCGCTTGTATGATCGCCACCTGGTATTCGAAAGCGGTGAGGCACATGAATCATTACGCAACTCCTGGCTGCCATCCGAATTCTTCTGGACTTATTTCTACCTGAGTGCTCCCCTGGGCAATTTGCAGCACAACGTGTACAATGCCCATCCCGAACATTCCCTCTCAACGTTTGCGATCTTCATCAATAACGAACTGGTTCCTGATGCCATCTCAAAACGCGTGAATGCATGGGCCGGATTAAAACCCCGACAACGGCTACAAGTGGCAGATCACCTCAATGCATCCACCGTGTTTGGCGGTGCCTACTATTATTTCGGCTGGGCGGGAATGGCGATGGTCTTTTTGGTACTCATTCTTATTGCACAATTTTTTTGCAGTTGGCAAATGTTGCGAACTGGTCGGTATGGCGTAACGTGTCTTGCGGTATTAAATACGTTATTCTTATTTCTCATCTTCGACAACCTGTTGGTTTTTAGCGGTTTCAGCTTTCAATTCTTTTACCCGTTTGCTGCCATCATGTTTCAGCGACTTTTCAAGAATTAGTTTTTGTGTTAAATGCCTTGTCGGGCGAAATGGTTAAATTACATGTTATAACTTCTAATCCGAATGGTATCCGTCTGCATGGCAGTGAAGAATGGTGAACTGTTTGTTGCCGAACAAATTCAATCCATTCTTATACAACTCCGTGCTGACGATGAGCTCATTATTTCAGATGATTCTTCGAGCGACCGCACGTGCGCAATCATCCGCTCTTATTCAGACAAAAGAATCCAGTTGGTCACCAACCCGTCAAGCGGCCTGGTGTCAAATTTTGAAAACGCCCTTCGACATGCGCGCGGAGATTATGTTTTCCTCTCAGATCAGGACGATGTTTGGCACCCCCGCAAGATTGATCGAATGAAGCGCTACCTGGATCAGTATGGTCTTGTGGTTTGCGATTGTGAGGTGAAGGGCATAGAGGGCTTACCAGCCTCTTATTTCGCGCTGCTGAGATCAGGCAAAGGCCTCCTGAAAAACCTGATTAAGAATTCGTACATGGGATGTTGCATGGCATTCACCAGGTCGCTGCTACAAAAAGCGCTTCCTTTCCCCAAAGACCTTGGCATGCACGATCAATGGATAGGTTTGGTTGCCGAAGTTCATTCGAACGTTCTTTTCCTGGAAGAAAGTCTTGTCCAGCATCGGAGACACGGTTCGAATGCCTCGACTACGTTTGGCACGAGCAGTTATACTTTATCAGAAAAATTCAAGATGCGCTTCTACCTGGTAAAGAACCTAATGCGACTGGCCTATGCATGATCTCAGCGCATCAATTGTGGTGTACAAGAGCAATCAGCGGATGCTCCGCCAAACGATTGAGAGCTTTCTTGAAGCAACTGAACATTCGATTCTTTACATCATAGATAACAGCCCGACTGATGAAGTGTCTGAGTTGGTATGCCATCCCAGAATCAAATACTATTTTAACGGGTCGAACCTTGGCTTCGGCCCAGGCCACAATGTGGCGCTGCGCGAGGTGCTGAAAACGGAGGTGAAATACCACCTCGTGCTGAATCCCGATATTTACTTTGACGCCCACGTGATCAGCGAGCTCCATGCCTTTATGGAAAGCACACCGGATGCAGGATTGTGTATGCCCAAGGTACTTTATCCCGATGGCCGCCTGCAGCCGCTCTGCAAATTGCTCCCCTCGCCTTCCGTACTCTTCATGCGAAGATTCTTGTTTTTCATGCACAAGCTGACGGCCAGGTACAACCACCTTTATGAGCTACAGTTTTCCGGATACAACAGGATCATGGACGTACCCTTCCTGTCTGGTTGTTTCATGTTCCTCCGGACAGATGCGTTGCGGAAAGTGGGGCTATTTGACGAAAGGATTTTTCTGTACACGGAAGATGTTGACCTAAGCAGGCGGATTCACAAACATTTCCGCACGGTCTTCTATCCCCACGCCACCATTTACCATTACCATCAGCGCGGGTCTTATAAGAATACGAGGCTACTCCTGCACAACGTCAACAGTGCGATCAAATATTTTAACAAGTGGGGCTGGTTTGATGAAGAACGGAGAATCATTAACCAAAACGCCCTGGTCAAGATTTACAATGAACTGGGATAGACACTCGCTCCATCCGCCCATCATGACGGGTTCACTCGTCATTGCCGTGGCTGCTTTGCCCTATTCCGTGAAGCTTTGCCATCTTGGTATATTCCTGCTGACGTTGAACTGGCTGCTGGAGGGATCCTGGCAAAAAAAATGGTTTGATCTGCGAAGCAATCTTTGGGTTGGCGGATTCGTACTCCTGTTTATTCTTACTCTTATTGGTGTTTCCTACTCTTCGGATGTGCCCAATGGCTGGTTCCAGGTGGAGAAGAAATTCACATTCGCATTGGTTCCATTGATACTGGCAAGCTCGCCCAAACTTAGCCGTAAACAAATCGACTTGCTTCTGAATCTCTTTGTTGCCACCTGCCTGATCGGCACTATTATTTGTTTGATGGTGGCAAGCAACCGGTGGTTTGCAGCCTCCGGTGGCCCGCTCCTGAATTTCGACTATTTCAACGCGTTCAGCTATGAACAGCAGAACCCCGGGGCATCACGTGGTTGGCTATACTTTTCATACCTGGAATTATCTTCCGGAATTGGAATTCATCCTACTTATTTTTCCATCTACCTCTTGTTTTGCGTAGCCATTTTAGTTTTCGATTGGAGGCCAGCTACACCGGGCCTAAGGATTTTCAGGTTTGTCTTGATTGTTTATCTCATTTCATTTGTCGCCCTGCTTTCGACCAGGCTGGCATTGTTCACTGCCGTAATCATTACCTTGTTCTTCCTAGCAAATGAACTAAGGACCGATTTCACCTGGCGCGTGCTGCTTGGCGCTTTAACCTTGCTTACCATCCTGGTCACGATGACTGCGCTGAATCCCGTAAGCCGTTTCCGAAGCCTGGAAGAATTGCAAGTAACAAGTTTTGACATCTTGCCTCGTCAGTATGTCAACTCCACAGAGATTCGCTATGCACTGTGGTGGACCGGGCTTCGGGCAGCAGAAGACGTAAATCCGGTTGTTGGTGCCGGCAGTGGTTCTGTTGCCGATCGGATGGATGCGATCGCCAAACAGTACGGGGTTACCAATATTCTCGGCAGCAGAGATCCGCACAACCAGTTCGTGTTCACTTGGATCGCCCTTGGCGCGATCGGATTTGTAGTTACATTGTACTGCATCTTGTTTCCCGCCAGGGCCGCGTTCAAGGCAAATGATCGGGTCACCATCGCCTTTATCCTTCTTATCGGACTGGCATGCCTGACCGAGTCGTTCCTGGAGCTTCAGAAGGGGATTGTATTTTTTATTCTTTTCCAATCCCTTCTGCAAATAAGAAAACGAGAAGACGTTCATTCGGTGATCGCACGATGATGTCTCAAAAACGATATGATCGCCTAAGCCAGGAGGTAATCCATACCCTCTGCTATTTCGACTTGTTTGACTATCCGCTGACATCACCCGAAGTCTACTATTTCTTGCAATCCAACCACGTGACGGCCGCGGATGTTGAGCGCATGCTGGTGGATCTGTCCTCGCGCGGAAGTGTCTTTCGGTTCGGTGATTATTTTTTGCTTCGGGGGGATCGTTCATTGGTTGCGAGACGAATTAAAGGAAACAAGGAAGCCAAACGATGGATGGTAAAGGCAGAAAAAATGGCGCGGCTCATCCATCGGTTCCCTTTTGTACGTAGCGTAATGGTGTCCGGGTCGCTCTCGAAAGGATATATGGACGAACATTGCGATCTTGATTTTTTCATTGTGACCGCTTCCGGCCGGCTTTGGATTGCGCGCACGTTGCTTGCTCTTTACAAAAGGCTGTTCCTTGGGGGGTCTCACAAGCTCTTCTGCATCAACTACTTTGTGGATGAGGATGCCCTCGCCATCGAAGAAACCAACATTTTCACAGCCACCGAGCTGGCTACGCTTAAACCTCTTACGGGCACTGCCTACTTCCCGAAATTGATTTCAGCCAATCCCTGGATGCATCGCTTTTTGCCTAACTGCAGGCCAGCAACTTCAAATTCGTCCAATGATGGAGAAATTCCAATTAAGCGTTTAATTGAACGCGCGATTAATGGGATAAGACCCATGTTTTGGAATCAATGGTTCATGAAGATGACATTGAACCGCTGGAGGCGCCTGTACGGAGAACTTGATCAAAAAGATTTTGACCTCGCGTTCAAAACACGCCCCGATGTATCAAAGAATCACCCGCGGCAGTTTCAAAAAAGAGTGCTGGCTCTTTATCAGCAGCGGAAAGAAAGATTTCAGCAAAGTGACCAGGCTGCATCATGAAACGAGTCGTCATCAGTAATGCATACTTCTATCCGCTCGACAAAAAGCAATGGCGGTTCAAGCAGCCTTATCCCCCATTGGGCACTTTGTTGGCAACGGCCGTGGTTCGCAATCTGGGCTTCGAGGTAACCTTCTACGACACCAACCTGGAAGATGATCCCCGGAAAACCGCAGAGAAAATCATCGGTCTTGAACCTGACTATGTGCTCATCTTTGAGGATGGCTTCAACTACCTCACCAAGATGTGCCTTACCACGATGCGCGAAGCGGCACACGTGTTAATCCGAGCGGTCCACACCGCAAACGCGGTCACCATTGTTTCAAGCTCTGACGCCACCGACCACGCGGATTTATACCTGGCCGCGGGGGCCGACTTTGTTATTAAAGGCGAGGGCGAGCAGACACTTCAGGAGTTGCTTACCGTACTCGAGCAAGGCAAGGCCACTGACTCCATTGCAGGCATCGCCCGCAACGTACACGGCCAGGTTGTAACAAACCCTCCGCGCGCAGTTCTCCGCGACTTGGACACGTTGCCAATGCCCGCTTGGGATTTGATAGATATCGGTCAATACAAGTCCATTTGGACCAAGCACCACGGATACTTCTCATTGAACATCGCGACAACCCGCGGCTGTCCGTTCAAATGCAACTGGTGTGCAAAACCGATATATGGCAATCGGTACAACTCAAGAAGCCCTGAGGCGGTGGTCGCGGAGATCGAATGGCTGATGCAGCATCACCATCCGGATCATTTTTGGATCTGTGACGACATCTTTGGCCTGAAGCCCGGATGGGTACAACGATTTAGCACTTTGATTGCAGCGCGAAATTTGAACATCCGTTACAAAATCCAGTCGCGGGTTGACTTGCTATTGGAGGAAGAAACCGTTGATGCCCTGGCTGCCAGTGGCGCGGAAACAGTATGGGTAGGTGCGGAGTCCGGATCGCAGCGAATACTTGATGCCATGGAAAAGGGCACCACCATCGAACAGATTGAGGGCGCAACCATGAAGCTTAAACAGCGGGGAATCCGGGTGGGGCACTTCTTACAATTCGGTTACCTGGGCGAAAAGCAAGACGATATCAGCGCAACCATCCGCATGGTCAAGCGTACCTTGCCTGATGAAATCGGCATCTCGGTATCCTATCCGCTGCCCGGTACCAAGTTTTACGAAAAAGTTAAATCAGATTTGTCTGTAAAGAGCAATTGGAAAGATTCCGATGATCTGGACATGATGTTTAAGAATACTTATCCTGCCTTGTACTACAAGATACTCCATCGCTATGTCCACAGCGTCCATCGCATCAAGCGGAGTATGGTGATGCTCAAAGAATGGATCTCCGCACCTCAATTGATTTCAGCGAGGCAACTAAGGAAAATATTTGCACTGGCCTATCACATTCCCATGTCGGTGCTTCGATATCTCGAACTCAGGATTATTCACCATGCGAGCAGCGGTCGTTAAAAATAGCTCCCTTCCGAGGTACCACGCTGCGGCTGCTGCATTTAGCAAGCAGGCTGCCGCTTACGACCGCGATGACGCAGCCAATCCGATTCTTGGCGCGATGCGAGCGCAGGTGTATGATCATATTGATCAATACCTGGGCAAGGAGTGCAACATCCTCGAACTCAATGCCGGCACGGGTATTGATGCCCTGCGTTTTGTAAAAAAGGGCCATAACGTACACTGCGTAGAGGTAGCAGACGGCATGGTCAACGAAATCAAAAACAAGATATCGGCAAACGCGCTGGGATCACGCTGGTCGGTTTATCAAAAATCTTTTACGGATCTTGAATCTGTAGACGTGCAGCACATCGACTATGTTTTCTCCAACATGGGCGGACTGAATTGTACGAAAGACCTGCGTGCTGTTTTTCAACCCCTTGTGCCCAAGCTTAATCCCGGTGCGGTGCTTACCCTGGTGATCATGACTCACCTTTCGCCCTGGGATTGGCTGTCGTTCTTTACGCTTCGTTGGCGTCATGCCACAAGGCGACTCGGTCGCGGCCCGGTGATGGCCCACCTACTGGGTGAAACCTTTGAAGTGTTTTACCATTCAATAGCAGATACGAAAAAGGCCCTCGGCACAAAGTTCAAATTGGTGCAAACAGAAAGCCTCGGTCTCTTTTTACCTCCCCCAGATAAAACCTACCTGCCAAAGAATTTTCCAAGGCTCTTTTCGATGCTAAAAAAAATAGACCGGTCGACCCGGAATATTTTTCCATTCAACAGAGTCGGTGATCATGTGGTCATGACGTTTCAATACACGGGATGACTGAGAACTCAAAAGCGTCTTCTGCAGTCGTATCAGACTTTGAAAAGTTGTATCTATCTCTGAGAGAGAAGGAAGGCAGGCTTTACGCTGATGAAATGGTTAGGGTTCTTCCCCATGTGGCCCGCTCTCATCCGTTGTGGAAAGAATGGCGCGTCAGGGCACATTCGGCCAATAGACTGCTTCGACACCTGGAAAAAAAGAAGCCAAGGTTGCTTGTGGAAGTTGGCTGTGGAAATGGTTGGCTCACCCACCTGATCTCATCCCGCCTGGGAGTTTCCTGTTTGGGTGTTGATATTAACCGAACAGAAATACAACAGGCCCAGCGCGTGTTCGGTGACTCTCAAAACGTTTCATTCATTCATGGAGATCCGCTCGCAGTTTCCTGGAACCATCGATTTGATGGCGTAATATTCGCCAGCAGCATTCAATACTTTGGCAATTTGCCTGAAATCATTGATCACATGTTGAACTGGACCCAACCAGGAGGAGAAATTCACATACTTGATTCGCCCATTTATGCACCGCAAGAAGTGAGCCGCAGCAGAGAGAGATCCAAAAAATACTTTTCAGAAATGGGTAGTCCCGATATGGCCAATTACTATCACCATCATTGCTGGCAAGCGTTGCAGTCGTTCGCTTTCAAAATTGTTCCGGCCCCGCCTTCATGGCTGAGGTCCGTGATTAACACATCACCTTTTCCCTGGGTGATCATTCAAAAGCAGGAATAGTTAAATTGGCTCAGGCGATGGACCTTGTCCGGACAATAATCAGACTAATTCCAGTTTTCCACTACCCCGAAGGAAGGTGGCTCGTGGCAGGCCTCTTTCTGGGGAGTTTACTTGACTTGATAAGCCTGGCCACACTCTTCCCGCTGTTGTTGCTCGTGACTGATGGAAATAGCGACTGGATTCAGCAAATCCCGATTGGATTTCAAGCAGACCGCACAAGGTTGGGAATTGGAATTGTCATCGCATTCCTGTTACTCACGGTGGTCAAAGCCGGCTATTATCAGTGGATCACTCAAAAGAAAGCTGCCTATGCCTATCGCGTGGGAGCCTCTATTGCACACACGCAAATGCAGCATTTCTTTGCGTTACAGTATCAGCAGTATAGCAGCAAGGATTATTCAAACGAAATGAACCGCCTCAGCAACTTGCCATTGGTTTTTGCAAACAACGCGATTGTGCCGGCCGGAACCTTGCTCACCGAAGTGCTCTTTTTTGGATTCCTCCTGCTCGCGGTCGCTCTTTTTGACTACCTCGCCCTCTTGATGGTTATCGGAGTGGTACTGCCCGCTCTGTGGTTATACAGCCTCAGAAAAAAAGCGATCAAGGAAACCAGCGAGCAAATCAAGAGTGACTATCCACGACTTCTTAAGGCCACACTGCAAATGGTAGAAGGATGGCGTGACATCAAGGTATTTCATCGTGAAGGTTTTTTTATCGACCAATTCCTGACTCAATTCAAGAAGCTTGGAAATATTTTTTCGCGGGATCATGCCCTGCACACAGCCACCGCAAGACTCGCGGAGGTAGTAGCTGCCGCTTGCATCACTGTGCTGATTGTCTATGCGCTTATCTTCTCAGCTTCGACACACGAAACCCTCTTGCTGTTTGGCGTTTACGCAGCAGTTGCCTTTCGCGCAATTCCGTCAGTGAGCAGGATTTTGGCTGCCCATCATCAAATTCAGTCCCACCAGCATGTGCTGAATCAATTGGAGGAAGTTGCAAAACCATCTTCACCAGAAAAAAGTGACATGGCCGTGGGTTTCGAGCATGACCTTCGCATTTCGAATCTTTGTTTTTCCTATGGTAGCCACCTGGTGTGCGATCATGTCTCTTTCCACATACGGAAGGGAGAGTTGGTGCTTTTGCAAGGTAAATCTGGCACCGGAAAGACCACCCTCGCCCTCCTGCTTTCGGGCATGTTACCTGCTTCGAACGGCAACATACTCATAGATGGTGTTGCACTAAACCAGTCAAATATTACGGCATGGAAGCGCATGGTTGCTTACGTACCCCAGGAGCCCTTCTTGCTGGATGCCAGCATAGCAGAAAACATCGCCTTCGGTTTGCCCCCCAACGACATGGATCATGTTGTGATCGATCAAATTATGAAAAGCCTGGATTTGCAACCATGGGTCAATGGACTTCCTCAAAGAACAAAAACGGTGATTGGCGAGCGCGGCATCAAGGTTTCTGGAGGGCAGCGTCAACGGTTGGTCATCGGCCGTGCGCTCTATCACAAAGCCAACCTGTTGCTACTCGATGAGATCACCAATCAACTTGATTCACAAACGCAGGCCGAGGTAGTTGCCGTGCTAAAGCATTTGACCAAACAAGGCCTTACGGTTGTGATGATCTCGCATCAGATGGCCGACAGGTCGAAATTTGACAGCGTGTTGGAATTCCGTGACGGCAAGGTTACCGTGGCTCAAACTGCAATGCCGCATTCATGATGGACCCACTTGTCAGCATTGTTCTGCCGACTTACAACCGTGCTCATTTGATAGGCGAAACAATCGAGTCCATCATCCATCAATCCTATACGAAGTGGGAACTGCTCATCGTAGATGATGGTTCCACCGACCATACCCACCACGTTGTTGAATCCTATCATGACCCCAGAATAAGAGTTTTCAAACAAAACCACATCGGAAAGCTTGGTGTGGTGCGCAACACGGGCCTCAGGCATGCGAAAGGGACTTTCATTGCATTTGCAGACTCCGATGATGTTTGGAAGGTGCATAAGCTCGAGCGTCAACTTGAGATGCTGGAAAAATATCCTGCCGCTGAATTCATTTTCAGCAACTTCAATGAATTCGGAACAGGAGCATCGCAGCCACCTGACAGGGGCTTCTTTGTCGGGCGTCTTTTCGAAGACATCTTGTTAAAAGGAAAATTTGGGGTGTGTATGCCATCGCTGCTGTTCAAAAGCATTGTGTTAAACACAACGGGCCTCATGAACGAAACTTACTTTAGCGGTTCCGACATCGACTTTTTCTATAGACTTTGCTATCATTTTACCGGCATCTTCGACAACGAACGTTTGGTTCATATCCGCAAGCACACTCAAAGCTCGTCCCACGGATTTGGTGACGTGGTTTTTCATGAACATATCAGCATGCTGGAAACGTTTTGCCAAAATAGCTGGATTAGCCGAAGTCATAAGAACAAGATCACCCAGCAACTTTACTACAGCATGGGATTGCTGCAATCGCGGCAGGGGAAAACCACAATGGCACGCATCAGCTTTCACAACGCACTCGCAGTAAATCCTTTCTGGTGGAAGCCCTGGCTTCGATGGCTGCAAACATGGGTTCCGGTATGAAATCGAGCTTGGTTATTCTCACACCAGGTTTTCCCTCAAACGAAGAGGATACAAATTGCCTGCCCTATTTTCAGACCTTTGTGAGGGCCGTTAATCGCAACTTTCCAGGGGTAACGGTTACGGTCATCTCCACTCAATATCCATATCGCAAAGATGAGTATGATTGGTTTGGCAATCGTGTCATTTCCCTCAACACGAAAGGGATAAGCAGATGGCAAAAACCTCTCACCTGGTGGAAGGTAATACAACTGGTGAAGAACACTCGAAAGCAAGGGAATGTCACAGGAGTGCTTTGCTTTTGGTGCCTTGAGGAGGCGTTAATTGGAAAACTGAACAGCATGTTGAATGCCACTCCGCTTTTGATCTGGATTTGCGGGCAGGATGCAAAGGCAGGCAATCCTTGGGTTAAATGGATCCGGCCTGCACCTGAGGAAGTGGTAGCAAATTCTCACTTTATCAGTGAAGTCTTTAGCCACAATTATAGTATAAAGCCCTCCTGCATCGTTTCAAATTCAATCGAACCAGGCAACTTCCCACCCATGCCCGACCAACGACCGATTGATCTGATTTCAGTGGGCTCACTCATTGCGCTGAAACAAACTGAAGTCGTACTACATATGGTAAAAACGCTCAAAGACCGCGGTCGGCAAACACGCACGGTCATCTGCGGCAGTGGTCCTGAAGAATTTCGATTGCGCAGGCTGGCCGAAGCGTTGGGCGTTGACCCGTTTGTTGATTTCAGGGGAGAGGCAAGCCATGAAGAAACCATATCACTAATGCAGCAGGCGAAGATTCTGGTTCATCCCTCATCTTTTGAGGGTTACAGCACAGTTTGCCTGGAAGCATTGTATGCCGGTTGTGAAGTAGTGAGTTTTGTTGCGGCAGAGGCCGAACCGGTTGAACGTTGGCATATCGTAGACACCCAAGCAGCCATGGCAGCCACTTGCCAACAACTGCTGAACAATCCTAGCCCCCATCAACGCGTGCTTCTGCACTCAGCTGACGACTCGGCACGCCAAATGATGGCCTTGCTTGGAATCACCTGATCAACAACGTCAGCTTTTTGTTTTGGTTGCTGCACCATTGTGCGTAGTACTGGTGCACATGTGCCAACCGAACGCCCTGCGCCAGTTCCACCCGATTAACGATGCGATAGGAGTGAATACGGTGAATGCCGTGGTCAAATGAGCCGACCCACTCCAACTCCAGATAGTTTACTGCGCCCGCAGGAACAGGAACCTGAAACAATAAAGAGCGGTCAGTTTTCATCTAAAATTGATCGGCTGGTCTCATGTTTGTCATGTGGTTCTTTCCGAGCTCATACGCTATTCGAAAATAATCTGGTTTCACCTGCGAGAGCACAACGCGCTTCACAGCAAGTACCTGGCCGTCTGCATTTCCTCCCAATCGAAGCGAACTGACATAGAACTCATCATTAATCTTACCATGCAAGTCGGTGGGGAAGCAATTCATCAAACCATCTTGCGCTAGAGAAATTAAACTGATTAGTCGCGGGAACGCATAAGCAAGCCTCACCTGGTCATAAAGATTTCCAGGAAGGCTGACGTTACCCACTTCCTTTCTCCTCAGCCGTGTTTTCACATTGTTGGTCAATTGATGAACCGTGTTGATGAGGCGATGATCGGCATGAACGCCTCGGTAGAAACCTACGGTATCATTTCCAAATTTTTCTATTTTAATTTTTTCCAGTACCATTCGGCCCACCGCACGGTGGTCAGTAACAAATCCGCGCCATTTATCATTCGGCACAAATTCATCTTTGGTAAAGGTGAAACAACCCCTATCCGGAGGAGCTTGTTCCTTCGGAAAAATGACACCCAAGATGAGCGGTGAGTAACCCAGGAACAGATGCCGGTGTGTCACCTCTTGTGGGTCGGCATGAAGGGTAGTCATCCAAATTTGGAGATGGGCGCTTTGTTCAAAGGGCAGACACACGTACTCCTGAGGCACGTCCATGCCAAAAAGCAATTTCTTAAGCAGCTTCTTTAGCATCCTAAACTTGATGTATTGCAAACGGTCAACCGATTTGAAGGCGGAGTTGCATGGATCATTTCTTAAATTTAGCGTTCATCCCGGTTTGACGATGAAGGTCCTCCTTTTTAATCCCCGCAGCGCCAACTCAAAGCACCGCATTCCCAATTCCATCTTGCAGGTGGCGGCCTCCATTGAAGGTGTTTATGACTATGCAATTGTTGATGGCAACCTTGAAAAGGATCCCTGGGGCAAGATTGCAAGCCTATTGAATTCTGGAGACTATTTCTGCTTTGGATGCACTGTGATGCCGGGCCCCCAACTGCAACAGGCCATCCCGTACTCGAAAGCGATCAAAGCAGAATACCCTTCGGTAAAGGTAATTTGGGGCGGCTACTTTGCGTCAAACCAATTTCAAACCGTACTTAAATCCGGTTTTGTTGACTATGTCATTTACGGTCACGGTGATGAAGCTTTTCCCAAACTTCTTGGCGCAATCTCCGGCAACCAGGCAGTCGATGGTGTTCCAAATCTCGCGTACGTTATGCAGGGGCGGGTGACAAAAAATGCCAGCACTCCGATCCCTGATCAGGACGCATTGCCTCCGCTTCCATATGAAAAATTGGACTCTTTCTATTCTATAAGAAAATACCTGGGCAAAACATTTCTGGGTAAACGCACGGTCGCCTACCATTCAAGCATGGGTTGCCCCTTCACGTGCTCCTTTTGTGCCGTGGTGCCCTTGTACAATGCACGGTGGAAAGGGAAGTCGGCCTCGCTTGTTTACGCGGACATCAAATATCTTATCGACCATTTTGAAGCCGATGCCGTTGAATTTCACGACAATAACTTTTTTGTCAGTGAAAAACGCACTGTGGAGTTTGCACAGCTGATCCAATCAGAAAATATTTCGTGGTGGGGCGAAGGAAGAATTGACACAATTGATAAATACAGCGACCAATCTCTGGCCCTGATGCGCAAGGCGGGCTGTAAGATGATATTTTTTGGTGCGGAAACGAGCAATGACGAGTTATTGCAGCAAATGGAAAAAGGGGGCACACAATCTACCGAACAAATGAAACGCTTTGCGGCACGACTGGCCCAATTTGATATTATTCCGGAGTATTCTTTTGTATTGGGATTTCCAGGCCCAACCCCCGAGGCCGTTGAAGCTCAGATTGACCGCGACATCGCATTCATTAAGGAGATCAAGTCTATCAACCCGCGTACAGAAATTATTATTTATGTCTACAGTCCTGTTCCCACAGAAGGTTCAGATATCTATGAACATGCCAAGCAGGCCGGATTTCATTTTCCCACCCGCCTCGAACAGTGGCTGGAACCAGATTGGTTGCGTTTTGACTTGAGGAAAAACCCGCTCACACCCTGGTTGACACCACGGATGATCAACAAAATCTTAGGATTTGAAGCAGTCTTAAATGCGCAATACCCAACCATTTCGGATTTCAAAGTCACTCAATTCCAAAGGCACATCATGCGAGCCATTTCCGGTTGGCGTTACCGGTCCAACATCTTTGATTTTCCGTATGAAGTGAAAGCACTGCAAAAGTATTGGCTTCGATATCGGCAACCCGAGGTAGAGGGTTTTTATTCCGAATGAACATCTCGCATTCCTTTTTTCAATGGGTGGCCAGGCCGGTGCGTCATGCCGTCAGATGGTATTTGCGCAAACCCCGTTGGTACCAATACCAGGGCTTGAGGATTCGGGTAATGCCGGGTGTTTTTCATCCAGGTTTTTTTCACAGCACAGGAATTCTCATTCGATTCTTGAATAGCCAATCACTTCGCAGCAAATCGTTTTTAGAGTTGGGATGCGGCACTGGCCTTATTAGTATTATTGCCGCCCAACGCGGTGCCTTTGCTACTGCGAGCGACATCAGTCCACAGGCGACAGAAAATGCGAAGCAAAATGCGGAATTAAACCAGGTGAGCATATCAGTCGCACATTCGGATCTGTTCGAACGACTGGAGGGTAAGTTCGATTGGATTGTCATCAATCCGCCTTACTATCCAAAAAGACCTCAAACCGCGGCCGATCACGCCTGGTTTTGTGGGGAAAATCACGAGTATTTCGAAAAGTTATTTGCCCAGCTTCCACTGTCCATTCATGGCCGGTCCAAGGTCCTGATCATCCTCTCGGATGTATGTGATTTGCACGCGATCTTCGAAAAAGCGAAGAAACACTCATTGCAATTTTCGAAAATTCTAGCGGAACGAGTATGGGTTGACGGGCACAACACCTTGTATTGGATCGAATCAACGAACTGACGCCCACCAGCCCACATGCAAGGCACACACGCATGCCTTGCAGGTTGGATTGGATCTGATATTTAATTCCCTTCGAAAAGCAATCGATTTTGGTCGGTTGAGTATCTCCTTGAAGTCACCCTGGTGAAGGTTGCCATATGCCTCATGAAAAAAACACGGCCGCACATCTCCATTGGCTTCCACCACTGCGGAAATCCAAGGCGCGTTGCACTTCTTTTTTGGAAAGCCATTGCGACCATGGAGGGCACGATAATATTGCGCAATGTCTGTCATCTTGCTGGGAGCTTCAACGATGAACTCATGCTTGTACGCGGCCGAAAACTTTTCAAAAGATTGCTCAAGCAAACGTCCCAATTCGTCAGCTTCGTCCAGCGTAAGGGCCACGTCATTTATCTTCGCATCGCCCCATGCTTCCGGTCGATTAAAAGCGTGTGACGATACATCCGCTGGCAAGAACGAAATTTGATCCAGCCGCATTTCTTTCGCTGCCAGCACAATATTCTCAAAGTCGCGAAAATTTTGCTTTTGAATTACACAACGGCCTGTCACCTTAAACGAAGGTTTGCTGGCCTTTAGCGCGTTCACCCCTTCACGAAGTTTTTGAAAAGCGCCAGGTATGTTTCTTACTTTGTCATGCGTGCGCTCGCTCCCGTCAATAGAAACGATCACATCATCGACATGATTCACCACATCTTCCGCATGGTGACGCAACGTAAGTCCGGTGCTTAGCAAACTGATGTGGATATCGAGCTCTTTCAGCATTTTACAAAATGACCACAAGTTAGCGTGAAGCAAGGCTTCGCCACCGGAAAGCGCCACTCGCTTTACCTTAAGCTCCTTAAAGGCGCCCAGATGAGGCGCCAAATCCTCGGTGGTCAGTTCCTGCTTCACATGATTCGCCTTCCAGATGTCGCACATGACACACCGGCAATTGCACCGGCTGTGCGGCATCAATACCAGAATCGGCAACGTGCTGATCCGATGGGTCAGTTGCTGTTGCAATCTTTCAAGCATGGTTTAAGTTACGCATTTACCTGGCGCTTCCACATTGCATCGGCTTTCTCAAACACCTGCTGTGGAGAGAGGCGCGTAAGACACCGGTTATCGCCAAACTTGCAAACTGGCAACATGCACGGCCCACAGGCTAAATCGGACGAATCATAATGAGCTGACCAGACACCTTGTGGTGCCGCCCAATCACTGCGGCTGGAACCAAACAAAGCCAGCGTGGTCACCCCCTGGCTCCAAGCCATGTGCATCAACCCTGAATCTTCAGACAACATAAACTTCAACCTGGACACCATTGCGAAAGCCATAGCCTGGGAAGTTTTATCCGACAAATCGATACAAGCATTGTTCAACTCTTCTTTCAGCCGCCTGGCCTTTGTCTCATGCTGGCGGGTGAGCATCAGCACGAATTGAGAATGGGGGTAAGCCATTTTCCAAAGTTTCGCCCACTCCACATAGTTTTCAATGGGCCAATTCCGTGAATCGAAGTTGCCGGCAGGATTCAGGCCAACCAACCAGGAGGAGCCATCCCAGCCAGCCTCGTTAAGCAACTGGGTTGCCCTTTGCGATATCTCCGGGCTGTGATGAAAGGCCGGTTGAATGTTGATGCCGGCAAAGCCTGCTGCTTCGATCGTCAGTCTTGTGCGCTCACCGGCAGATCTTTTCGAAACTCTGTCAAATTCTGACCATGCCTTTGGGTTAACGGTTTTTCGCATGAACCGGCTAATCCAATGATTTTGCAAATCTATGACCACTTCGTATCGTTTGGTCAACAGTCGAGGAAGGAGTGTGAGTGCATGGAGGAACTGCAACTTCGAACTTCGTCCTCCGCGAATCACGAATACTTCCTGGAATAGATCCAGGGCCATGGGGATCTCACACACTTCCGCCCTGGTCAGGAAATGCAGCTGTGTGGCAGGGTAAGCCTTCTTCAAACCTTGGATATAAGGTAATGTGATGACCACATCGCCCAGCGCCTGAAATCGCATGATCAAAATCTTCCTGGGTGGCCTTTCCGTTTTCCATCCCCTGGATTTGATTTGCCAACTCACGCTCAAATGATGTATTCCACACCCACCGCAACGAGCGCTCCGGTGATGGCCACTGCCAACTTCTTGGCGTTGAAATGATGCTCGGGACTGCTTTCGTACACGATGGTGGTAGAAATGTGAAGGAAGTTGCCACTTACCAAGGCATAGAGAAAAATCAGACCCGTTTCTGAAAGAATGTTCACTTCAATGAAGTAGGCGCTGATGAAAAGACCGAGGGGCGCTGCCAACGAGAACACAACCAAATAGGGAATTGCTCTTTTCTTGGTATGCAACTGACTGCTCAACACCGCCATCAGTGCGAATGCCGCTGGGGCTCGGTGAAGCACAATACCCAGCAATACGGCATTCACATCATAGTCCAAGCCCGAAGAGATCGGACGGTTGACCATCCCTCCTTCCAAAAAGGCGTGCAGGCACAATGCCGCCAGCAAGAAAAGCGCAGATATCTCCTTTTGCATGTGCGAATGGTGGTGGTGATCGTGGGGATGATCATGCGAATGCACGCCCGGCATGTGGCCGTGCTCAATTCCGGAAGTAAAGTATTCCAGCAGTTGCTGAAGGAAGAAACCCATCAACACAAACAACCCGATCAACTCAACCTCCTGGTAAAACCCGTACAGCTCCGGCAGAATGTGAATTACCGTGATTGCAAAAAGATACGAGCCAGCAAACACCAGCAGCAATTTATAGTTGGATCCCCGGCTCGCTGGGGTCACGTAGATCAACAGGCCGGCCAGCAGCGGAGTGAGAAAAAGGACGAGGACGTTAAAGAGCATCTGCGAAGATAAAACTTGTTATCAATTCTTGAATCGAACAATGTCCTTTGTCTCCTCGCTCATATAGGTGCCGATGCCATCGCCCTTGCTGAAAACCAAAAACACCAACAGCTCAGGGTGTTTCCTTGAAACGGCAATCGCTTTTTCATGCCCCATTGCCATAAAAGCAGTTGCCCAGGCGTCAGCCGTCATGCAGTCGTCCGCAAAAACCGAGGCGCTCAGAATTTCCCTTTGTGCAGGGAAGCCAGTTGCGGGGTCGATGGTGTGCGAGTATTTCCTGCCTTCCACCTCCTTGTAATTGAAATAATTACCCGATGTAGCCAGTGCTTTGTTTTCCAGGCTGGCAAAGGCGAGGTAATGCTGATTTTCGAGAGTGGACGATGGATCGAGAATGCCCACTTGCCATGCCTTTTTTGATTTCAGGTTCTTTCCTCCGGTTGCCACCTCTCCACCGATCTCGACAAAATAGTTTGCAATTCCATGTTCCCTAAGCAAGCGCGCAACCACGTCCACGCCATAGCCCTTGGCGATCGCACTGAAGTCAAGTTGAACGTGTGGTATTTTTTTCCATATACTGTCCGCGTTGAAATCCACCTTTTCGAAACCAACAAACTGTTTGATAGAGTCTACCTGTGCTGAATCGGGCAACGTCTGTTTGTCCGGACCAAAGCCCCACGCATTCACCAGGGGCATCACGGTTGGATCAAAAGCACCTCCCGACCCTGACACGACCTCCGCACATTTATCCAATACGCGCTTGAAGTAGGGCAGTTTGAACTGAAAGCTGTTGCCTCGGTTGAACGTTGCAATCTCGGAGTCTGAAATGTACGTACTCATCGATTGATTGAAAACGATCAACAGCGAGTCGATTTGGGGTTTCAGGTTTCTTTTTTGCTGATCAAAGTAGGTGACGTGATAAGTGGTGCCCATCGTGGCCCCTTCCAACATGATGGGATGATTCGCGTTGCGTTGACGGTATTTATAGACGATGAAAACGGCTGCTACCAGGACGATTGAATAAATAATGTTTTTGGCTCGACTGCTCATGATGAAAAGTAAGGCATGCAAATTTAGATAAATCCCTGGTGCACAGTAGTTGCAAAACGGCTGCGAGGAACTGCGGGCGAACTTTTCTACATTTGACCCATGCGAGAGGATTATTTGACTGGCGATGGCGAAGGATTAAGTGCAGCCGAGAAGGAGTTCGAAAGAGCACTTCGG
Source organism: Cyclobacteriaceae bacterium (assembly GCA_050250195.1). GTDB lineage: Bacteria > Bacteroidota > Bacteroidia > Cytophagales > Cyclobacteriaceae > ELB16-189. The sequence continues at coordinate 468,979 of JBFWPC010000001.1, forward strand.
CCGCTTTCTTTTCAAGACTTTACCGGGCAGCAAAAAGTGGTAGACAACATCAAGATCTTTGTGGAGGCTGCCAAGAAAAGAGGAGAACCGCTGGATCACGTGTTGCTGCATGGCCCTCCCGGGCTTGGCAAAACAACGCTGAGTTATATCATCGCAAACGAATTGGGCTCCAGAATCAAGGTCTCCTCCGGGCCAGTACTCGATAAGCCAAGCGATTTGGCCGGCTTGCTCACAAATCTGGAATCGCATGATGTCCTTTTCATCGATGAAATTCACCGATTGAATCCTATTGTGGAAGAGTATCTCTACTCCGCCATGGAAGATTTCCGGATCGACATCATGCTGGATTCAGGACCCAACGCCCGATCAGTGCAGATTGGGCTAAATCCCTTCACCTTAATTGGCGCCACCACCCGTGCAGGCTTGCTCACTTCTCCTCTTCGCGCGCGATTCGGCATCAATGCGAGGCTTGAATACTATGATGCCGCGCTGCTCACGAAAATTGTAAACCGATCGGCCTCCATCCTTAACTCACCGATTGAACAAGACGCAGCCTTTGAAATTGCGAGGCGCAGCCGAGGCACGCCACGCATCGCGAATAACCTGCTGAGACGAACAAGAGATTTCGCCCAGATCAAAGGTGATGGCATCATCACCAAAGCGATCTCACAGTTGGCCCTCAAGGCACTCGATGTCGATGAAAACGGATTGGACGACATGGACAACCGGATTTTGAGCACCATCATCGAAAAATTTAAAGGCGGCCCCGTTGGGATTGGCACCATTGCTACTTCGGTGGGCGAAGAGGCTGAAACCATTGAAGAGGTGTACGAACCTTTTCTGATTCAAGAGGGATATATCAAACGTACCTCGCGTGGCCGCGAAGCTACCGAACTGGCCTACAAACATCTTAAGGTCAACCCTCCACGGCTGACGGGGGGTTTGTTTGACTAAATGAACTCTTCCACTCTCGAGAAACGAACCCAATTCATCAAATCGACCGCTGCCAGGCTCGGTTTCCAGTTTTGCGGGATCTCCAAAGCACAGTTTCTCGATGAAGAAGCTCCAAAACTCACTGAATGGCTCAGAAGAGGGTATCAGGGAAAGATGAGCTATCTCGAAAACCATTTCGACAAGCGCCTCGACCCCACGCTGCTGGTGCCCGGAGCAAAGTCGGTGATTAGCTTGGTCTACAACTACTTCCCTGAGAAAGACCTGGCCGAAGAAGAACAATTCAAGATTGCCAAGTACGCTTATGGCGAGGACTATCATGTTGTGATCAAAGACAAGCTGAAGGAATTCATGTCGTTGGTCCGTGACGAGATTGGCGAGGTAGATGGGCGGGCGTTTGTGGATTCGGCTCCTGTGATGGAGAGAGCCTGGGCCCAGAGAAGTGGCCTGGGTTGGATAGGAAAAAACAGTTTGCTGCTCAATCGAAAAATGGGCAGCTTCTTTTTCCTCGCTGAATTGATTGTAGATCTTGCCCTGGCCGATGACGGCCCGGTGAAAGACTATTGCGGTAGCTGCACCGCCTGCATGGACGCTTGCCCGACAGACGCCATTCCCGAACCCTATGTTGTGGACGGCAGCAAGTGCATCTCTTATTTGACGATTGAATTGAAGGAAGAGATCCCACCCGATGTGAAGGGCAAATTCGAGAATTGGATTTTTGGTTGCGACATCTGCCAGGATGTATGCCCCTGGAACCGGTTTGCAAAGCCGAATGAAGAGCAACGATTTTCCCCCGATGAAAGCCTCACGCAAATGCGGAAAGATGATTGGCGGGAGATGACGGAAGCCGTTTTTGAAAATTTGTTCAAACGCTCACCGATTCAACGCACCCGTTTTAAGGGAATCAAGCGAAATATCAGATTTGTGGATCGGTAGTCACACTTGATAAGGCTACTTCACCAGCACGTTCACTTCATTCGCGATTTTTTGGTTGTATTCAAACGCAAGTGTTTGATGATTCACCAAATCCACAATGGTGCCGATGAGGCAAAGGCCACCGGTAAATAAATAGAGAAGCCCCATGCCAATTTGGTTCAGCAAAAAGCGGTGCACGCCAGCTATCACAATCAAGCCCAATAAGGCAGTGAACAGGATGGTTTGCGGGTCCTTTCTTCTGGCCCGATACAAATGGGAAAAGGTACGCGCCTTTTCATCATCAAAGTCCTTGATTAAGTCTTGAACATAGGTCATTTCAACGCCCGTAAGCTCGGGCAACACATCATACACTTTGGCCATGGGTCTTAAATTTAGATGAGATGATTGCGAAAGATCGATAAGTAAGCACCCCAATGGCGACCATGCCAAGCGGGTGGGTATTCCAAGATTGCACAAGCTGGCCATGAAGGCCGTACGAAACAGATCTTCCCAGTCCGCACCCAGGACAAAAATCAAACCCCAGGTTAGCCAGTGGACAGAAGGAAATATGTGAATCCCCCGGCTGGTAAATCGCCAGGGCGCCCAAACCTGCTATCCAGACAAGCGCCTCAAGGGAGAAGTATTTTCTGGACGCTGAAAAAAACAAATCCCGCCACGGGCGGGATTTTCTACTTGTTTTTTGTTTAAATGTCATTTTTTCAAACTGCTACGAAGCACCGATTCAGAATAGCCCCGTGTTGGTTACCATAGTTGGTGTAACACCAATTTCTGAGCTCCTGAATCTCCTCTGCAATCAACATCTTGATTGCCTTTCTCAGCTCTTTTTCGAAGAGCTTTGCGTCAAAACTTACCCGCGATAGCACGGTTTTAAAGTAATTGAGCATCTTTCTCATCAGCCAAAAAATTATTTAAAGTACGTTGCGCAACGCGTTCAACAGTTGCAACCGTTAATATACAAAATCAGCATAAGTGGAAAAAGATAGGTGTATTTTGGTGCCAGGTGAACCAGAGGTTGAAGTGAGATGCGTCTAATTGTCTATCAATCAGTAGTTTTTGTTTTTGTTAATCTGCTGTCCTGCGCTGTTTGGGGGCAGGAAAAAATCGAGATCATCCTGGGGCCGGATGAGATTGGGGAGAACCAGGCCTGGACCATAACCGTGAGCGTAAGCAATGAGCGCCTCAAGAGCTACGACAATTTCCCCGATATCGATGGGTTTAGAAAAAGGGGTACTTCCACCCAATCGCAAACCAGCATTGTGAATGGACAAATCAGCTCGACCCAGAGTGTGGTGATGACCTATGCCCCTCTCCAGCAGGGTACGGTAGTTGTGCCGCCATTTAAAATGAAAGTGAACGACCAAATCGTTTCTTCGAATGGAAAAAGAGTGACCGTGGGGCCACCCGTGCAGACTCAGCAGCGCGATCCGTTTCGAAGCTTCTTCGACCGCGACCCCATGAACGATTTTTTTGGGCGCAGTGGAGACACCGAATTTGTAGATATCAAGGAAGATGCTTTGCTCGCCCTGACCACCTCGAAGGATGAGGTGTATGTGGGTGAAGGCTTCACCACCACGCTGTCGTTCCTGGTGGCTGACGACAACCGGGCTCCGATGCAGTTTCACGACCTGGGACGGCAACTCTCAGACATCCTCAAGAAACTGAGACCATCCAACTGCTGGGAAGAAAATTTCAACATCGAGAATATTGAAGGTGAGTCGGTGGAAATTGGCGGAAAGGATTATACACAGTACAAGATCTATCAGGCCACTTTCTATCCCCTCAACACCAAACCTGTTGAGTTTCCAAGTGTTGGCCTGGAAATGATTAAGTTTAAAGTAGCCCGCAATCCATCGTTCTTCGGTCAAAATCGCAAAGAGGATTTTAAGACATTTTACTCGAAGCCCAAGACCATCAAGGTAAAAGAACTACCTCCACACCCCTTGAAAGAATCCGTTGCCGTGGGCGACTATCGGCTTGACGAGCGGTTACTGGCCACGGAGCTTCAGACCGGGCAGAGTGTGGCCTACGATTTCAACATTTACGGTGAAGGCAACATTTCAGCCATCGAAAAGCCTGCGATACCCAAAGACAACAACTTTGACTTTTACGAGCCCAACATTCGGCAAAATGTCAATAGGGAATACGGCAGGGTAAGGGGGTCCAAGTCTTTCAGCTACTTCATGATTCCAAAGGAGCCGGGACAATATGATCTTAGCAAATACTTCAGTTGGGTATTCTTTAACACAAAGACCAACCAGTACGACACCCTCAAATCGCAGAAAGTTGTGAACGTTACTGGCGAAAGCAAGCGCAATCAATCCATAGAAAGTACCTATACCGGCTCATTTTACGATCGTATTTATTCGGCCGACAACACCCTTCGATCCTCAGTCCACAGCGCTTGGATAAAGATTAGCTTGAATGTTTTTATCTTGCTGGTGTTGGCCGGTTCTGTGTTTGTGATGTTCCGGAAATAGTCAAGTTTTCGAAACACACTGACCCGAACGGTCTCTTTGGCCCTGAATTTTTGATATTGAATTTGACCCTTGAATTCCTTCGGTAAACTTTTTCGCATAACCACGTTTGGCGAATCTCACGGCCCTGCCATCGGTGTAGTCATTGACGGTTGTCCGGCAGGCCTTTTGATTGACGAAGCTTTCATTCAATCAGAAATGGACCGAAGGAGGCCTGGTCAGTCCAAGATCACCACGCAGCGAAAAGAGAGCGACAAGGTAAAGATTCTCTCAGGCGTGTTTGAAGGCAAAACGACAGGCACGCCCATTGGAATAACCATCGACAATGAAGATCAGCGAAGCAAAGATTATGGTCACCTTGCCGAAACGTTCAGGCCCTCGCATGCCGATTTCACCTACGAAGCCAAGTATGGTGTGCGCGACCACCGTGGGGGCGGGCGAAGTTCTGCGCGGGAAACGGCAGCGCGCGTAGCTGCTGGCGCGATTGCCAAATTGCTTCTCAGACACCATGGTATCAACATCCAGGCCTTCGTCTCCCGGGTTGGAGAAATAAAAGCACCACACTACCCTTCACTAGACCTGGGCAAAACCGAAAATAACATCGTGCGCTGCCCTGATGCAGCCACGGCAGAAAAAATGATTGCGCTCATCGATGAGGTGCGCCTGGAACGTGACACGATTGGTGGCGTGGTAACTTGTGTGATCAAGGGCGCTCCGGCAGGCTTAGGTGAACCCGTATTTGATAAACTGCATGCAGCTTTAGGTCAGGCCATGCTTGGCATCAATGCAGTGAAAGGATTTGAGTATGGAAGCGGCTTTGATGGCGTGAAGATGCGCGGATCCCGGCATAACGATGAATTTGAGCAGCGGGACGGGAAAACCCGGACAAAGACCAATCACTCTGGTGGCATCCAGGGTGGAATCTCCAACGGTGAGGACATCTATTTTAATGTGGCCTTTAAGCCGGTGGCCACCATCATGCAGGATCAGCAAAGCGTGGATAAGTCCGGAAAGGAAGTGACCGTTACCGGAAAAGGTCGGCATGATCCGTGCGTAGTGCCCCGCGCAGTACCTATTGTGGAGGCGATGGCCGCCCTGGTGATGGCCGATTTTATGATGCGCGACAAAGTCGCTCGCCTTTCGTAAATTCCTCCTTTCAATCATTCCAAATGAGAGTATTCTTGCCGTGGCTCATGCTGCTGAGCCTCCCCTCCTTCGCACAAACCTATACGGTTGAGAGTGTTCCTAATAATAAGCTTATCAATAACAGCTATGTAAGCGACCCAAACGGCTTGCTCCAGTCATCCACCATCACGCGGATTGATTCAGCACTCGCTGCATTAGAGAAGAATACCTCGGCTCAAGTTGCCGTTGTGATGCTTCCTGCCATTGGCGACAACGATCTATTCGAGTTTGCACAATCGCTGTTTGTCAAATGGGGTATCGGAAATGCGGGCAAAGACAACGGCCTGCTGATTTTATATGTGCAGGATCTGCGCGCCATTCGCTTCCACACCGGCTTTGGGCTGGAGGGTGTTTTGCCCGATGCGACCTGCAAGCGAATTCAACAACAATACATGGTTCCCTCATTCCGAAACGGTGATACAGATACCGGCATGTGGGAGGGAGTCAGCGCGGTGGCTGCGATCCTCACCACTCCAGAGGCCGCTGATGAAATCCTCGCGCAGGGTCAGGTTAACTATGGTTCGGGCTATGTAGCGCTCATGTTCTTCTATGGACTCGCCATCCTCGTTTTTTACTTTATCGCGCGAGGGTACAAGAAGTTCAGTGATGCGGGTGACTATACAAAAATTGGCATCACCCAGAAGCGCTGGCTCATCCTGTACGTTCTTATTCCGTATGCACTGATGGCAGTCGCTTACGCGGGTGATTGGGAAACCGGATCATTCATCCTGCTGGCGGACCTGCTAGCCATTGTCCTTTTGTTCGAACGATACCTGAGAATCCTGTCGAGAACAAGATCACAAATCAGGGAGGAAAAATTTCAACAGCTCTACTTTTTGTTTCGCAGGCAAAGGTGGTATTGGGGAATTGCATCCGTTGTCTTCCCCATTCCGATCTTTTTTCTCTACCTCCATTATCGAAGAAAAAGAAACTGGTTCAGAAACCATCCTCGAGCCTGCAAGCACTGTGGCGCAGCACTAAAGAAGTTATCCGAACGAAAAGAGGACGCATTCATGGACAGCGGTCAAATTACAGAGGAAAAAATCGGAGTAACCGATTACGATGTTTGGAAATGTACACAATGTGATGGCAGGGAAATCCTAAGCTATCCAAGCGCTTCCACCCGGTACTCAGGTTGCCCTGCCTGTGGCTACACTACGCTTGCCATGGGCGCAAGCCGAACGCTGGTTCCAGCCACTTATGAATCCAGTGGTTCGGGAGAGCTGGAGAAGAATTGCCTGCATTGTGGTCATCACCTGATCGAAGCGTTTACCATTCCCATGCTGGTCGCCAGTGCATCCTCTTCAAGCGACAGCAATTGGAGCAGCTCCTCTTCCGACAGCGGAGGTGATTGGGGTGGTGGTGACTCCGGTGGTGGAGGCGCGAGCAGCAGTTGGTAAAATGTCTGTTACGCGAGTCAACCATTTGAGTTATCTTCATTCACAATAAAAACGAAGGGCAATGGCCGACCTGAAAACCAAATTGAACAAGGCGAGCGTCAAGGGGTTTCTCGACAAAGTGAAGAACAAGAAGCGCAGGGAAGATGCGTTGGCGGTTCTTGAAATCATGAAGAAAGTCTCGAACGAAGAGCCCAGGATGTGGGGATCGAGCATCGTGGGTTTTGGCACCTATCATTATGTCTACGAATCTGGCCGCGAAGGTGATTGGCCGATCATTGGATTTTCGCCACGTGCGCAAAATCTCACCCTCTACATCATGCCTGGCTTTGAAAAATTTCCCGACCTGATGAGCAGGCTTGGAAAATACAAGACCGGAAAATCGTGTCTTTACATCAGTAAGTTGGAGGATGTGGATTCAAAAGTCCTACGGCAATTGATGAAAGAATCCATCGCTTACATGAAAAAGAAATATAAAAGTTGAGATAACACCCCGGCATAAAAGTGCCAATCGAACGTCATATTCCTTTGAATCCTGCTATTTTTAGCAGATGAACGCAAAGAAAAAGACACCCCTTTACGTTAAGATACTCATCGGCATGGCAGTGGGTTTGGCGTGGGGCATTGCAGCCGCACCGCTGGGCATCGTTGAATTCACGCAAGACTGGATCCGGCCCTTCGGTACGATTTTCATCAACGGCCTGAAGCTCATCGCCATCCCCCTCATTATCGTTTCGCTTATCGATGGTGTATCCAATCTCTCTGACGTGAGTAAGCTTTCGCGAATGGGCGGCAAGACCATTTCGCTATACATTTTTACAACGGTGCTGGCTGTCTCTATTGGATTGGCGACCGTCAACGTGATCAAACCAGGCAAGTTCTTGTCGCCAGAAAGGCGTGATTACCTCAGGGAACAGTTTGCCTCCGACCTGGACGCAAGCATTACCACCGCACACGCCACCCAGGAAGGTCCATTGAAAACATTGGTTGATATCGTTCCGGACAATTTATTCAACTCATTGTCGGACAACACCAACATGTTGCAGGTGATCTTCTTTGCCATTCTGTTTGGCGTGGCGATGATTCTTTCCCCAAAGGCGACTGTTGCTCCCGTCAAAAACTTTTTCAATGCAGCTAACGCCATCATTCTAAAAATTGTCGACATCATCATGATGTACGCCCCCCTTGGCGTGTTTGCGTTGCTGGCCAGCTTGCGAATCGACATGGAATTATTGAAAGCCCTGAGCGTCTACAGTTTGAACGTGGTATTGGGGCTGGCCCTGATGATTTTCATCTCGTACCCATTGTTGCTGAAGTTTTTCACCAAACTCAAGTATTCAAAATTTATTCAGGGAATGCTGCCTGCACAAATACTTGCGTTCTCCACCAGTTCCAGTGCTGCCGCACTACCGGTAACGATGGATTGCGCGGAAAAAAACCTGGGCGTTTCTGAAGAAGTCTCCAGCTTTGTATTGCCGCTTGGCGCAACCATTAACATGGACGGCACGAGCATCCACCAGGGAGTGTCGGCAGTATTTATTGCGCAGGCGTTTGGTATTGATTTGTCGTTTACCCAACAACTCACCATCCTCATGACCGCAGTGCTTGCCTCGATAGGCGCTGCCGCTGTTCCCGGGGCCGGAATCATCATGCTGATTATCGTTCTTGAATCCGTTGGCCTCGATCCCGCAGGGCTTGCGCTTATCCTGGCCGTGGACAGACCGTTGGACATGCTGCGCACTGCAGTGAACGTGACTGGTGATGGCACGATTGCTTCTATCATTGCCAGTTCCGAGGGCGCCATTGGCGAGGTGGCCCTGGTGGAGGAAGCCAAGACGCCCGATCCGGTAAGTGAGGATAAAGCTGTACCTTGACAGGCTTGCCATCTCCTATGCCCTCACCCAACCAAGACACCGAGAAAAACAAAATCGGTTTAGCCACCAGTACTTCATTGGTAATCGGCAACATGATCGCCTCGGGCGTATTCATGTTGCCCGCCACCCTCGCCATTTACGGAGGCATTAGCCTGATGGGTTGGATTGTGTCCGGGTTGGGCGCCATGTGCCTGGCTTTGGTGTATAGCTGGCTATCGCGGCATGTAAAGAATGCAACTGGCGGACCCTACGCCTATACGAGAGAAGGGCTGGGGGAATTTGCTGCCTTTCAGGTGGCGTGGGGATATTGGATTTCCATCTGGGTAACCAACGCAGCCATTGCGGTGGGGTTTGTAAGCTATCTCACCGCATTCATTCCTGTAGTTGGGCAAAATCCCTACTATTCGGTGGGTACCGGGCTTGCTGCAGTCTGGTTTCTCACCTGGATTAACTCACTCGGAATTCGCGAAGGCGGCAAAATACAGGTGATCACCACCGTGATGAAGCTCGCCCCCCTATTGCTGATCTCCATCGGGGGACTTTTCTATCTGAAATCAGATCACTTTGTCCCATTCAACGTAAGCGAAGAATCAGACCTCAGCGCCATCACGAATGCCACCACTCTCACCTTGTTCGCCTTTCTTGGATTGGAGTGCGCTACCATTCCATCCGGCAATGTGAAAGACCCGGAGAAGACCATTCCGCGGGCCACGATTTTGGGCACGTTAATCACAACGATCGTTTACGTTCTCGGGACAGTTGCCATCATGGGCATCATCCCTCCCGCCACGTTACAATACTCTCAAGCCCCATTTGCCGATGCAGCCGCAAACATTTGGGGTGACTCCGCAAGATATCTCATCGCGGCAGGGGCGGTGGTTTCCACTTTTGGCGCTCTGAACGGATGGATCATTATGCAGGGCCAAATTCCCATGGCCGCGGCCCGTGATCGGCTGTTTCCCAGGATTTTCGCCAAAGAAAATAAAAAGTCAACACCGGTCTTTTCGCTAGTCATCAGCAGTGTGCTCATCTCCATTCTCATGACGATGGGCTTCACCAAGACACTCGCAGAGACGTACAAATTCATGATCCTCCTTACCACGCTTACCGTTCTCATCCCTTATCTTTTTTCAACGGCTGCCTACGCCATTCTTGAGCTAAGGAAAAACCCTGTGCTCACCGGTGGTGTTGCCCTAAAACTATTCGTCACCGTGCTTGCGTTTGGTTATTCAATCTGGGCCGTGGTTGGTTGTGGTGAGGAAATCGTATTCACGGGTTTCATATTGCTGCTGTTGGGCACCCCTATTTATGTTTGGATGAAACGCAAAGACTGATGACCCGCACTTGCCATTCGGAATATCACCGCATTGAGACTGTTTTTATCAAACCAGCTTTAGATGCATTCATTGACGAGCGCAAGGCACAACAAGAATGGGAGAACCTACACTACATTCACCCACCCGATGTAAAAGCCGCACACCAGGAATCAGATCATTTTGCTGAACTCTTGTCCAAGACGCCTGCTAAGATTTTGCAATTTTCTAAAGACCCTTCACTTTCCCTCGATTCCATCTACTGCCGCGATGCTTCCATTGCCACCAACTATGGGATGGTTATCTGCAACATGGGCAAGCCGCAGCGGAAAGGAGAACCCGCCAGTCATCTTAGGGATTACCTTAAAAATGACATTGAAATTCTTGGCACCATCCAGGCGCCCGGCACGGTTGAAGGAGGTGACGTGACCTGGCTGGATGAGTCTACCCTTGCGGTGGGAGTAACGTATCGCACCAACCTGGAAGGAGCTCAGCAACTTGAGGGTCTTCTGGCTCCACGCGGGGTGCGGGTGATCACCGTACCGCTGCCCCACTACAAGGGACCGAGCGATGTGTTCCATCTCATGTCGATACTCTCACCAGTTGATAAAGACCTTGCGGTGGTTTACTCTCCGCTCATGCCCATCGTGTTCAGAGAACTGCTGATCAGCCTGGGATACGGTTTTGTGGAAGTGCCAGATGAAGAATTCGACACCATGGGTTGCAATGTGTTGGCCATCGCACCAAGAAAGTGCCTGATGGTGAAGGGAAATCCTAAGACGAAATTGGCATTGGAGAAAGCAGGGTGTGAGGTGATCGAGTACGAAGGCGGGGAGATTAGTGTGAATGGCGGGGGCGGGCCTACGTGCCTCACCCGGCCGATCTGGCGCCTGAAGAATTAATCAAAGTTCACCTCACCCTCAGGTTCCTTATATTCTTTTTCCCATTTGGCAATCACTACGGTAGCCAGGCAGTTGCCGGCTACATTCACCGAAGTACGTGCCATGTCCATCAGTTCATCAATTCCGAGAATGGCCATGATGGGCCAAAGCGGAAGTCCAAAAGAGGCGGCCGTTCCAAGCAAAATGACAAGCGAAGCACGTGGTACACCCGCCACACCTTTGCTGGTTAACATCAACGTAAGGCCCATGAGGAGTTGCTCTCCAAACGACAATGGAATGCCCGCAGCCTGCGCCACAAAAACCGAGGCAAGGGAAAGGTACAAGGTGGTGCCGTCCAGATTAAAAGTATATCCGGTAGGTAGCACGAATGATACGACCTTTCTCGGCACACCTAGCTTTTCCATGTTCTCCATGGCCTTGGGCAATGCCGACTCGGAACTGGTGGTGGCAAATGCAATCGACACCGGCTCCGACACAGCCCTCAGGAATTTTCGAACCGGAACTTTCACAATCAGTGCCACCGGCAGGAGCACGATGGCAAGAAAGAAAATTAACGCACCATACAGGGTAAACAGCAGCTTTAGCAGTGAAGTGAGGATATCAATGCCGAGATGTCCGACAGTAACTGCGATGGCGGCACCCACGCCAAATGGTGCAAAATGCATGATGATGTTGGTGAACTTGAACATCGTCTCTGCCAGGCTCTCGGAAAAATTCAAGAGGGGTTTCTTCTTTTCAACCGGGAGCATGGCCAGGGCAATGCCGAAGATCACGCTGAATACCACGATGGGAAGCACATCACCATTGTAAACCGACTTAACGATGTTCTCGGGGAAGATGTGAAGGATCACATCAGCCCAACCTTGAGGTTTTGCTTCCGGCAACTCCTGGTCGAAGCCTTGCGGCAATACGATGCCCGCACCTGCCTGCGTTAAGTTGATGGCGATAAGCCCAATGATCAGGGCAAACGTGGTCACCACTTCAAAATAGAGAATTGACTTCCACCCCATGCGTCCTACCTGCTTTAGGTTGGAGTGGCCGGCAATGCCCACCACCAGAGTGGCAAAAAGAATAGGCGCGATGATGGTCTTGACCAGGCGCAGGAAGATCTTGCTCAGCACCGACAGGTTCTGGGCGAAATCAGGCCAGTTAAGGCCAATCTCCACCCCGATCACCATGCTCACCAGAATCCAGGTGGTGAGGGACTTTTTACGCAGGGCAAACCAGATTAAAAAGAACACGGTAACCCACCGACCACCAATCAGCATCTGTGGAGATATGGCCACATCAGCATAAAACACCAATAAATGGAGAATAGTAACTAAAGTAAACAGTGACAGAATGACTGTCGTAAGTTGTCGCTGAGTCAAGTGAAGGAGAAATTAATGTACAATCGATTGAACAAGGCCGAAATATAGGAAAAGTTGCATTCGCCAAAAGCCTGACTCTGATGGCAGGTTTACATTGGATAAGGCGGCCTGTGAAATCTGCTCAATTGACCCATCCAATCAAGCCAGGACGAACTTTAAATGCTTAATTTTGTTTCCATCTTGAAGGAAAAATGAAGAGACATGCTACGGCCGGCTGAGAAAAATATCCACATCTACCTCGAGTCAAACCCAAACCCCAACTCGCTCAAGTTTGTGATCAACGAAATGCTGGTGCCCGAGGGCATGAGCTTCGACTTCCCGACTCCGGAAAGTGCCGCTGACGCACCCCTTGCCTTGGAATTATTCCAACACCCCTACGTGAGCCGTGTGTTTTACATGAGCAATTTCATCACCGTCACCAAAACGGAAGATGTGGAGTGGATCGAAGTACAGGACATGATCAAGAATCACATCCGGAAGTTTTTGGAATCGGGCAAACTGATTTTGGACAAGAAGGCACCTGCGGCACCGGAAGCGGATGAACAGGATTCAGAAATTGTTCAGAAGATCAAAACCATTCTGGATGAATACATCCGGCCTGCCGTGGAACAAGACGGTGGCGCCATCACTTATCATTCTTTCCAGGATGGCATCGTGAGGTTAAATCTTATGGGATCTTGCAGTGGTTGCCCATCCTCCACCATCACCTTAAAAGCCGGCATCGAAAATCTGTTCAAGAAGATGATGCCTGACGAAGTGAAGGGCGTAGAAGCCCTGGGCTAAACAGAAGCCACAAAAAGAGAAATCGTGCCCGATGGTCAGGCGCGACTCCTCAGATGACCTGACACTAAGCGGGGGCTTCTTCCTTAATGCCTTTTAAGTACTTGTCGAGGAACTTCAGAATCTCCTCCCCACTTTTGATGTTATTCTCCTTCTTCACGAAGCCGTGACCTTCGTCAGGAAACACCACATACTCTACAGGCACTCCGTTTGCCTTGGCCGCGGCCACGATTTCGTCACTTTCTACCTGAAGTACCCGGGGATCGTTGCTCCCCTGCAATACAATGAAGGGTTTGGTGATCTTGTCGGCATGGAACAAGGGGGATTTGTTGTACAAGGCAACCGAGTCGGTGTAAGGATTTCCCAATTCGGTATACAGTGCCTCGCGGAACGATTCCCACCACGGTGGAATGCTCTTTAGGGTTCGAAGCCAGTTGGTCACACCAAAAATGTTTACACCCACAGCAAACTCCTCCGGGGCAAATGCCAACGCGGCCATCACCATGTAGCCGCCATAACTGCCACCCACGATTCCCACCTTATCCATGTCGATGTAGGGTAACGTGCCGAGGTACTTCTTCGCCTCAACACAGTCACGCAGGTCATCCTGACCGTGTTTCTTGTCGTCAGCTTTGAAGAATGTTTTGCCGTAACCGGAACTACCGCGGTTGTTCACGGCCAGAATGGCGTAGCCATGATTCACCAGGTGTTGAATCTGTGCTGAATAATTCAGGCGCGTTTGCCCCCCTGGCCCACCATGAATCCAGAGCAATGCCGGCACCTTCTCTCCCTCCTTAATGCCTTTTGGCTTATACAATAGCGCAGGGATTTCCATGCCATCGAAAGACTTATACCGGATCACTTCGCCAGCAACCAAATGGTCGGGGTTAATTTCCTTTGACATGGTGTCGGTCAACTTCTTCACCTCTTTCGTTTCAAAGTTGTAGACATACAAGTTGCTGGGCGATTTGGAACTGCTCACATAAAACGCCATCAGCTTTTCACTGTCAGAAATATTTACGCCCGTAATCTCACCTTGCGGAAAGTCAGGCAACTCCACCCGCTGACCGGTCGCCTCTTCATATACTTTGATCTCAGTTTTGGCATCGTTGTTAATGGCCACTACGCGATACTTTCCATTCTGCGACAAGTAGGCATACAGTATATCCCAGGGCGCTTCCTCCACTTTCGATTTGGTACCACTGGCAATGTCGTAGGCAGCGAGGTAGGTAAACTCACTCCCCTCATCGGTTGTGAAGTAAAGCTTAGCACCATCCATGCTAAAGTACTGCGGGTTGTACTGTACATCGCCTTCATGTTGAGACAGCAGTTGGGTTTTTCCCGTTTGCGTATCCAGAAGGTACATGTCGGAGTTGTTGGTAGTAATGGATTTGCTCAATGCCAGGTAGCGGTTGTCATTCGAGATCGCTGCCACATTCAAGCCCTCGGTATTCTTGTACATCATGGAGGCCGGATACAGGTTGCCTTCTTTCGGAGCCGATTCAATCGCAACAGAAAATAGGTCGAAGAAACGTTTGTCGCGACTGTTTGACCCATAGAACATGAGTTTTTTGTCGTGGCTCCATCCGTAAAACTGCGCTTTCGCGGTGCTATCCTGTATCAGATCGCGTGAGTTTCCATCCTGGCTTGTCACGTAAATGTGTGTGATCTCATTTCCTCCCTTGTCGCTGGTGAAAATGAAGCGATCGTCATTGGGAAAATACGACTGCGCGAAGATGGCATTGTCGGTAGAATTCGTGAGTTGCTTCTTCTCACCTGTTGCAATGTTGATTTCAAATGCGTTGAAGATGCCTGTCTCCTTGCTGCTGATCATGATGCGCGTTTCGTCCGGGGAGAATGAAGCACCACCGATTTGCACAATGTCCATAAACTGGGCCATCGTGTACTGCTTGGGTGGTTGTTCGGTTTCTTGTGATGATTGGCAACTCCAAAAGGCCAAAATGGGAAGGAGGATAAAAACTTTCGAGAATGTAAATTTCATTAGTGTGGGATTTGTTGGGACGATGAAGATAGAAAATAAAAGGGATTGAAATCACGATTTGTACACACAAGCTTCAGGGGCCATTTTCCAACGGCAATAATTTTATCTTTGTTGGTATCACAAGCCTATGAAACGAATATCACTTTTAATTGCAGTATTACTGATTGGCCAAATGCTGGCCGCACAATCCATCAGGGTGATGACCTACAACATCCGTTTCGACAACCCGGGAGATGGCGTGAATCAATGGAGCAATCGGAAAGAAAAGGTAGTGGCATTGATCAAAAAGTACGATCCGGATTTGATCGGCATCCAGGAGGCCTTGCTCCACCAATTGAACGATATTATTTCACTTGCACCCGAGTACGACTTTTATGGCGTGGGTCGCGATGACGGCAAAGAAAAAGGTGAATACTCTGCCGTGATGTACAAAAAGGAAAAATTTGAGCTACTCGACAAGAACACGATGTGGCTTTCGGAAACCCCCAAAGTGCCTGGGAGCAAAAGTTGGGATGCGGCCATTACGCGAATTCTTACCGCGACTACCATGAAAGAAAAGAGCTCCGATCTTGAGTTTAGATTTCTCAACACGCATTTCGATCATGTCGGCAAAGAGGCCAGACAATACAGTGCGGTCTACATCAAGGGAGCTATTGCGGGCATGCAGTTCAAAAAAGAGCTGCCGGTAATACTCACCGGTGATTTCAACGTGCAGAGAGATCAGCCACCCTACCAAATGCTTACGCGGAATCCCGGGCCAGAATTATTTGACACCAAGCCCGCCACCGATTCCACCGGGACTTACTGCGGCTTCAAGGTGGGTGCCATGCCATGCACCGCCATCGATTTTATTTTTCATACCAAACACTGGAAGGTGTTGAGTTATGAAGTAATCCAGGACAACGATGGTACGCACTATCCGTCTGATCACCTTCCGGTAATCGCGGTTTTGGAAACCGGCCGCTGATCGCGCCTGCGATTGGCGAGGTAAACGCCAACAATGATCGTGATCATGCCGATGTAGTGGCCCACGTAAAGGCGCTCGCCATCGAGTACACCCCACATCACTGCGACAATCGGCATCAGGTAAGTGACCGAGCTCGTAAACAAGGGGGTGGATATTTTCACCAGCTTGTTAAACAACACCGTAGCCACCGCGGTACTCATGCAACCCAACAAAACCAGATAGCCCAGTGCCGTCCACGCGCCCGGCTCCGTTCTCATCTTTGGCAAAAAATCTGTGAAGCCAAAGAGGTAAATCATGGCAAGCGGTCCAATAAGTACCACGGACACGCTTGTAATGGTGAGCGACCTGATGTCGGGGATTTTGAATTTGATAAAGTTCAAGTTTGTACCATACATCGCACAGGCGAGCACAATCAGCAAGGCAAACCAATTGATCGTGCCAAAGTCGCCACCCTTGGAGATAATAAGAATAGTGGTGCCGGCAAAGCCAATGACAATCCCAAGAATGGCATATCCACGAAATCGTTGACTGAAGAAAAGCGCGCCAACGATCACTGTCCAGATGGGGGTAAGACAATTGATGATACCAGCCACTGAACTGCTGATTTGTGTTTGAGCGGTGGCAAACAAGAATGCCGGCACGAAAATTCCTACCATGCCGGAAGTGAAAAGTTTGAAATAGTCTTTGACCTGGAGGCCTTTGAGCTTGGTGAGTGCAACCGGCAAAAGGAACAAAGCCGCAGATGTGACCCTCAGCGAAGCCACTTCACCAGGAGAAAACACGATCAACCCCTTCTTGATTAGAATGAAAGAGGTACCCCAAATGAGGGTCAGCGCGATGAGCAAAAAAACAGCTGTTAAATCCTTTTGGTCAGACATAGCAAATGCGCCCAAAGATTGGAAGAAGGCGATTGAAAGTAAAACGGATTCTTGCTGAAATGGTTAACCGGTCATCAAAGCAGGTTCATACTGCTGAATCACCTCATCCAGAATGGCATGCACCTCCCTGGCTTCCATCGCCTCAACCATTCTTGTTCTGAACGGCTTGAAGTCGGGAAGACCCTTAAAGTACTGGGAATAATGCCTCCTCATTTCGAAAATACCCAGTCTGTCGCCTTTCCACTTAATCGAAAAGTCAAGGTGTTTTCTTACTGCCGTTACCCGATCGGCAATGCCCGGGGCCGCCATGCGTTCGCCTGTTTTGACAAAATGTTTGATCTCGTTGAAAATCCAGGGATATCCAATGGCAGCGCGGCCGATCATCACCCCATCCACGCCATAACGGTTTTTGTAAGAGAGGGCTTTTTCTGGTGAATCAATATCTCCGTTGCCAAACACCGGGATGTGCATGCGTGGGTTGTTTTTGATTTCTCCGATCAAAGTCCAGTCGGCCTCGCCCTTGTACATCTGCACCCGGGTGCGCCCGTGAATGGTCAGCGCCTGAATGCCGATGTCTTGCAGACGCTCGGCCACGTCCACCACGTTCTTGGTCTTATCATCCCATCCCAGGCGGGTCTTCACGGTAACGGGCAGGTGGGTGCATTTTACAATCTCTTCCGTCATCTTCACCATTTTCGGAATGTCTTGCAGCAGGGCGGCACCCGCTCCACGGCAAGCCACCGCTTTCACCGGGCAGCCGTAGTTGATGTCGATCAAATCCGGGTTGGCTTGCGTGGCAATTTCAGCGCTTTGCACCATGTTGCCGATGTCACCCCCAAACAACTGGATGCCAATCGGTCGCTCGTATTCGAAGATGTCCAATTTCTGCTTGCTCTTGGCGGCATCTCGAATCAATCCCTCAGAGGAGATAAACTCGGTGTACATTAAATCAGCGCCTCCTTCTTTGCAAACGGCACGAAAGGGAGGATCGCTCACATCTTCCATGGGCGCCAGCAGCAGGGGAAAGTCTCCTAATTGAATGTTACCGATTTTTACCATATTGGGGCGCAAATTTAATCCTTTTCAACAACTTTTGGTTACCTGAGCATGCAGTTGGAAATCACGGATCCGCAGCGACCGGCCTGGCTTTCGTTCATCTTAATGTTCCTTACCGCGATGCTCGGGTTTCTGGTGATCGGGCCGCTCATTGGCGTATTGCTGGCCATCCCGTTCATGAGCGATGGACTAATTTCATTCCTGGACAAACTGGGCAACCCGGGAGAAAACCCGGAGGTGAAAATTCCTTTTTTCATCATGCAGGGCAGCGCCACTTTTTTTGGCTTGATCGTCATTCCCATTTTGTATATCACGGGAATCGTCAGGAAAAATGCTTCCCTTCTTTATAGGCAATTTCCTGTTTCCCTGACAGCCATCGCCATCACCGCCATGGCCTTGCTGAGCTTTATGGTGGCCAATTCCTATTTCATCGAATGGAACGCCAATCTAAAAATGCCGGAATTCCTCAAAGGATTTCAAGACTGGGCCCGTGGCAAAGAAGACCTGGCTGCTGAACTCACCAGGTTTATGACCCGGTTTGAATCAACCGGTGAATTCATTCTCGCTTTTGTTGTCATTGGCATCCTGCCAGGCGTTGGCGAAGAGCTGGTGTTCCGCGGCATGCTTCAACCCGAATTGCACCGCTCTACCAAAAGCATTCATGCGGCCATTTGGATATCCGCCCTTTTGTTCAGCGCCATCCATGTGCAGTTTTTTGGTTTCGTGCCGCGCCTGTTTCTTGGGGTACTGTTCGGCTATTTGTATTACTGGTCTGGAAACATCGTTATTCCCATGTTTGCACATTTCCTGAATAACGGGTTGTCGGTGATCATGATTTACTTATACCAACTCGGCCACGTACATTTCGACATGGATTCGACAGAGTCAGCGCCCCTACCTTTGGTGATTGTCTTTACCGTCATCACATTCGCGCTGCTTTACTATCTGAAAAATTTCTACAAAGCGCGTAACCCCCATCTCAAGTGACTTCGGCCCTTCGAAAGTACAGCAACCTGACTCAGAGAATCATCACTGCCGTTGTGGGGGCGGGCCTGGTGGTATTCAGCATCGTGTTCAGCGAATGGAGTTACTTCGCCATATTTTTTATCATTTGTGCATTTACCCTCATCGAATTTTACAATCTGTCGGGCCTGGATGGAATGGTACCCCAAAAGACTTTTGGTACACTCTGCGGCTTGCTCATTTTTTGCCTCTCATTTTTTATCGAACGTGGAGATATCTCCTATCGGTATTACTTCTTGATTTTTCCGATCATCTCCTTCGTATATATGATCAAACTGTATAAGAAGTTTGAGCGGAAACCTTTCACCAATATTGCGTTTACATTCTTGGGAATTTTTTATGTGGCCATTCCCATATCACTACTGAACATTGCTGTTTTTGAGGAGCGCTCATATAACTACGAAATCATTTTTGGTTGTTTGTTCATCCTTTGGGCCAGCGACACGGGTGCCTATTTCGCGGGTACACTGTTTGGCAAACGCAAGCTTTTCGAGCGCATTTCACCCAAAAAATCATGGGAAGGATTCTTGGGTGGCGCGGTACTGGCCACCGTGTTCGCCTATTTGTTTGCGACCTATTTTCAATCGCTGCAACCGTGGCAGTGGTATGGCATTGCTGCCATCATTATTGTGGGTGGCACCTACGGAGATCTTGTGGAGTCATTGCTAAAAAGAAGCATTGAAATTAAAGACTCGGGCGAAAGCCTGCCGGGGCATGGCGGCTTTCTCGATCGCTTTGACGGGCTGCTGATATGTGCGCCCTTCATCGTGGCATTTATCGAAATCTTCTAGCCCTGGGCCGTAATTATTCGTTTCGCAGCGTTTCCACCGGATTGGCCTGGGCCGCCTTCATGGTTTGCGACAAAACCGTAACCAACCCGAAAGCCAGGACAATGAACATGCTTAAAACAATCTCTGAAGCCCCTACTGGTATCTTATGAGACTGGCTTCTGAAATAGACCTTCTCGAAAAAAAGATAGGTTAGCGGCAGGGCTATACTCGATGCAATCAGGATCAGCATTATGAAATCTCTCGAAAGCATCGTAATCATTCCACTTACCGAAGCACCCATCACCTTTCGGATGCCAATTTCCTTGGTTTTACTCTCTACTGTTAACACCACCATGCCCAAAAGCCCAAGGCAAGAAATCGTGATGGCAAGAAATCCAAGAAAACCACAAATCTTTACCAGGACGAAGTAATGAGAATACGCGTCTTCAATTTCGTCTTCGAAAAAGTGGGCCACAAATTTCTTTTCACCGGCCAGCGGCTTCCACAAGGCCTCAAGGTCAGTCAAGGTGCCAAGCATATCGTTGCTCGCAATTTTTAAGTTGGCAACACGGAATGTTCCGTCATCGTATGTGAACATGAAACTCTCAATGGGCTCATCCAGTTGAGCGTAGTGAAAATTTTTCAACACGCCAATAATCACCACTTCCCGATCGTCAAGGAGGAATATTTCTCCAATAGCTGACACTGGATCGGCTATCCCTTTCTTCTCCAGGAAACTTTCATTGACGATAATGTGGCTTTTGCTTACCTCATTGCGCACAAAGTTTTTTCCCGCCAGCAATTCCAGGTCCAGGGTGGACAGGTAATTTTCATCAACCGCCATTTGAAATACCTCCAGCGAATCTGACCCATCCGTATTTTTTAGATATCCAGGTTCAATTCCTTCGACTCCCATTACGTGGGAAGCCATCGCCACTTCAGAAACGCTGGACAGCTTCAGAGACTCGTTTCTAAACAAGTCAGCATTAGTGCCCTGAAGTTGCACAACCAGGATATTCTCCTGTTGAAATCCGAAATCATAATTGATGGTTTCCCGGTAT
This sequence comes from Cyclobacteriaceae bacterium, assembly GCA_050250195.1. GTDB lineage: Bacteria > Bacteroidota > Bacteroidia > Cytophagales > Cyclobacteriaceae > ELB16-189. Next base: position 489,918 of record JBFWPC010000001.1, read on the forward strand.
TGGTTCAACACGATGATTACGCTTGTAATAAACCCAATCGAGAGCGCGAATTGAAATACGGTTAATGTTTTTCTAAAACTGAATTTTGCGTTGCTTTTCAAGGGCGTTTTCTTCATGGCGGCTATCGGGTTGATTCTGGCAAAGTAATACGCAGGCACAAAGCCTGTCGCCACCCCCACCCCAATGCCAAAAAGGACGAAATAGGAAATTGCAGTAAAATCCAGATCAAGACTGATGGCATCCCCACTCACCAGCATTGACAAAAATTCCTGCCTGACGATCATAAACAGGTAGGTGGCTAATCCAAGGGCAACAAAAGTTATCAGCACGGTTTCAATTATGAACTGCACAAATATTTGCTGCTGAAGGCCTCCCATCACTTTTCTGAGTCCAATTTCCTTCATTCGCTTAAGGGCTTGCCCAATTGAAATATTGGCATAATTGAAACTTGCAGGTATGAGGATGAGCAATGCAACAACAATAAAACCACCTAAGGACGGCAAGTCCCACTCAGGTCCTATGGAGTTACTCAGCGATCGGCCCGCAGCAATATTGGTGAGCTTTTGAAGTTCAAAAGAGATACGGAATTCCTTATCGTTATTGATCCGTGCCGCCTGTTCATTCAAATAACGTATCAGATGACGTTTGTCTGTGGTTGGCGGAAGCTGCACATAGACATATTGATTTCTAAATTCGCTTAGACTTTCCCTGGTTCTTCCGCTTGCGTCATCTGCGTGCGCCCTCTCCAGGGTTTGGTAGGAAGCCAGCGCTTCGAATTGCATGTGCGAGTTTTTCGGATGATTCTCAAGTATGCCTGTAACTTCAAAATCTGTTTGTCCAAGCGTTATTATTCTCCCAATTGGATCAGCACTGCCAAAGAGTTTTTCACTTGCGCGCTCGGTAAGCACCAGCGTGTTCGCCCTTTGAAGCGCCTGTGCTTTATTGCCTCTCTTCAATGGAAATGTGAACACCTGCAGGAAATTCGCGTCCACATAAAACCCGCTTAATGGAACCTTTATGCTTTCAAGTTCAACCTCTCCCTGCAATGTAGCGCTAACACGCACCACTTGATCAACTCCGGCATAACCTTCTTTAATCTGCCGGGCTAAAAAAATCGGTGCCGAAGACCACTCTCTCCTCTCAGCCTTATCGTCTGTAATGGAGATGACCCTGTAGATGCTGTCTTTATTGACATGAAACTCATCGTAGGTACTGATGAAGCTAAAGAACGCGATGAGCAGCAGGCAAATGGACATGCCCACGGCCAGACCTATTACGTTGATGATGGTAAAAAACTTGTGCTTCACAAGACTTCTCGAAGCAATCAAAAAGTAACTTTTTATCATCCCCGGGTTAAAAGAGGTGGAGGAGAATGCGTGCGTTGCCGCATGGTGCTTCCGCTTTTTTATCGTGTAGGAAAACATCAGCGAAATGATTTGACACCAATAGTAAAACCTGGCTTTTCTGATCGACATGGTTTTCAAATTTTGACGGAATAATTCTTCCACATCACCATGCAAATCTTCCACTTGTGCATTCCTGCAGTATTTCTCAAAAAGGCGATCGGCAAGTACCGGGGGTTTGATTTCTTTTTTCATTTCGCCAACTTCAGATTGGTTACGGATGCTTTCCACAGCTCATCCCTGAGATTCTTCATTTGATGAAGAGCCACCTTGCCCGTTTGGGTAAGTTCAAAATACCGCTTCCTTCTTCCTCCACGCTCCTCTGTCGGTTCGCCCAACCATGAATTGACATAACCTTTTTCTTCAAGCCTTGTAATGGTAGAATGGAGTGCCCCAATGCTTATACTTCGATTGGCTCTTTTTTCAATGTCCTCCTTGATCAGCACACCGTAGGCCTTGTTGCCAAAGCTTGCGATGGTCAACAAAACCAGTTCTTCAAATTCGCCTATAAAGCCTTTCATGAGAAAATATTCAGCAGGAGTTCCATAATTCCCTTTTACAACCTTTAACTGAAAATCAATGCAATATGTTTCTATTTTTAAGAAGAAATGTTTGTCGTGGCGAAAATTTTTATCAATCGCAGCCCTTTTTTCAGTCTTCATCGAGCAATTGTAAACGCCAAACGCTCAATTTCTGCGGAATCATTTGAGTCTTATTTCAATTCTTGCATCCTGTTTATTTATATATCTTTGCAACCGTTTTCGAGACCCATTGAAAAACGGCTAACGCATTTATGGCATACATTGAACCCGCTCCTTTGGTTGATAAGGAGAACCCTTTTGAAGCGATGATGTCGCGCTTCCACACCGCTTCCCAGATCCTCGGCTTAGAAGAAGAAGTTTACAACGTTTTGAAGTCGCCTGCCAAGCAGGTCATTGTATCGCTGCCCATCACCATGGATGACGGCAGCATCCGCGTGTTCGAAGGTTACCGCGTCATTCACAGCAATATTTTGGGGCCATCGAAAGGCGGCATCCGCTTCGACCCACACGTAAACCTTGATGAAGTGAAAGCACTTGCCGCGTGGATGACCTGGAAGTGTGCCGTGGTAGATATTCCATACGGTGGTGCCAAGGGGGGCGTTGCCTGCAACCCCCGCGAAATGTCGGCCGGTGAAGTGGAGCGATTGATGCGCTCTTACACTTTGGCCATGATTGACATTTTTGGGCCAGATCAGGATATTCCGGCTCCAGACATGGGCACCGGTCCGCGTGAGATGGCCTGGCTGATGGATGAGTATTCCCGTACACAAGGCATGACGGTGAACGCAGTAGTTACTGGCAAGCCCATCGTGCTGGGCGGATCACTCGGCCGCACGGAAGCAACAGGTCGCGGGGTGATGGTCTCGGCCATGACGGCCATGCAGAAGCTGAAGATCAATCCCTACAAGGCCACATGTGCTGTACAAGGATTTGGAAACGTAGGCTCCTGGGCGGCCCGGCTGCTGGCCGAACGCGGGTTGATGGTGCAGGCAGTAAGCGATCTTTCAAGTGCCTATTACAACCCGCAAGGCATTGATATCGAAGCGGCTATCAAATACCGGGATGGCAACAAAGGTTCACTTGCAGGCTTTGAAGGAGCAGAAAAAATTTCTCACGAAGAGATTCTGACGCTGCCTGTAGATGTGTTGGTGCCTGCGGCTACCGAAGATGTAATTACCAGTTCAAACGCATCGAAGATACAAGCCAGGCTGATTGTGGAAGGGGCCAATGGACCCACTTCATCGAAGGCCGACAACCTGATCAACGACAAGGGCATCATGGTGGTACCCGATATTCTTGCCAATGCGGGCGGTGTCACCGTTTCCTACTTCGAATGGGTACAAAACCGTTTGGGCTACAAGTGGACTTCGGAACGCGTGAATCGCAGGTCGGACAGGATCATGAAAGATGCGTTCGATACCGTGTACAAAACAAGCCAGGATTACAAGGTGCCGATGCGAATTGCGGCTTACATGGTGGCCATTGATAAAGTGGCAAAAACTTACAAGTATCGCGGAGGCTTTTGATTTGCCTCTTTTTCGGGACGGCATTTCTTCGATTTGTGTTTACCTTTGCAGCAGGGGCTCAGCCCCTGTTCGTTTTTTAAATACACACGAATGACCATACACAAGGAAGGCCGCACGTTGCTACTCGTTTTGCTGATTGCATTGGCAGCGATCAACCTTGGCCTGCAATACTTCTTTCCACTCGCGGAATTGATTCAGTGGATTGTATTGGGCGCCAGTGTAGTGCTTTTCCTCCTGATCCTTCAATTTTTTCGCAGTCCCATATTTGATGTTGCGGTGAACGACAAGCACGTGTTGGCGCCTGCAGATGGTAAGGTAGTGGTGATTGAAGAAACAGAAGAAACTGAATACCTGAAAGGACGTAGGAAGCAAATCTCCATATTCATGTCGCCAGTAAACGTGCATGTCAATCGCATGCCGGTAGGCGGTGATATCACTTATTACAAATATCATCCAGGAAAATACTTGGTTGCCTGGCACCCCAAGTCGAGCACTGAAAACGAACGAACGACTGTTGTGGCCAGGATGAAGAACGGCACAGAGATATTGTTCCGTCAAATTGCAGGTGCGATGGCCCGCAGAATCAAGTGTTATGTCGGAGAAGGCCAATCACTGGCCCAAGGAAACGAGTTTGGCTTCATTAAATTTGGTTCCAGGGTAGATGTTTTCCTCCCGCTGGACGCCCAGGTAAATGTACGCGTGGGTGACAAGACCACCGGTGGCAAGACCATTATCGCAGAATTCAAATAGTCGTTCCGCAGGCCAAAATCCAATAAAGCATCTTATCCTCTTTTTTCTTACCTTTGAAAATTCTGGCTATTGAAAATGAGTCAGTTATCGGCAAGTTTCTCAGTATCCTGAACCCCAAAACCCGGAACTTTCACCATGCTAAAGACGATCAAGTTCGCATCCAACCAAAATGACTTTTTCAGTACGCTCAATCAGCGCGTGAATGAGTACTTCAAGCAAACCGGAAAAAGCAAACACGCCAATGGCGAAATGGTTTTCAAAACCGTCTTTATGTTCCTGTTGTACTTTGTGCCCTATGGTTTCATGATTACCGGAAGCTTCTCAAATGTTTGGATCTACTTTTTACTTTGTTTGATCATGGGACTTGGCGTGGCAGGCATTGGATTGTCTGTGATGCACGATGCCAACCACGGAGCCTACTCTAACAAACCCTGGATAAATAACTTGCTGGGCTTCTCGCTCAACATGATCGGAGGGCACGCCTTTAACTGGCGGGTGCAACATAACGTATTGCATCACACCTACACCAACATTCACGATGTGGACGAAGACATCAGTCCACGGGGTATCATTCGGATGTGTCCGGATTCCAAGTGGCTTCCCGTGCATCGCTTTCAGCACTGGTATGCATGGCTGCTCTACGGATTGATGACGTTTGTGTGGGTCGTTTCGAAAGACTACATGCGCCTTGTCAAATATGAAAAAGACGGGCTGGTGAAGAAACAAAAAAGTACCGCTGTGCGCGAGTGGACCCTGTTGATCACTTCAAAGGTGTTGTACCTCGGTTACACACTTGTGCTACCGATGGTTATTCTGCCCCTTTCGGCATGGACGGTGCTGCTGGGATTCTTTATCATGCACTATGTGGCAGGTTTTATCCTGGCCATTATCTTTCAACCGGCCCACGTCATCGAAGGCACACACTATCCGCAGCTTAAAGACGGCATAAGTGTTGAAAATAATTGGGCGGTGCACCAGCTTCAGACTACTACGAACTTCGCCAACAAGAGTGTGTTGTTTTCATGGTACGTGGGCGGTCTGAACTTCCAAGTGGAGCACCACCTGTTTCCAACGATCTGTCACGTTCACTACAAAAGCATTGCACCCATTGTGGAAAAGACGGCCAAAGAGTTTGGATTTCCCTACAAGTCAAAGACGACATTCTTGGATGCGCTGGTAGCGCATGGCAAAATGATGAAAGAATTAGGTCGGAAGCCTAGCCCCCAAATGCAGGTGGCCACGGCCTAACTGACTACCTCATCAAATGCTTTCGTAAATCGCTTCATCTCATCGAGTGTGCCGATGCTGACGCGACACCACTCGCGATCCTGGTAGTCCCACACGCGGATCTGAAAGCCGCGCTCTTCCGTTTGCTTCAAAATTTCCCGGCCCGGCTTTGGCGCTGGGAACAACACCACGTTCGTAGACGATTTCCCATAGAGCCATTTCTTGCCATCCAGATAATCGGTCAGGTGCTTCCTGGCCTCGGCATTCAGTTTTCGGGTCATGTTGATAAACTCCATATCCCCCAGGCTGACTTTGGCAGCGGCCACTCCCGCCTGGTTCATGATGCCCCCTGTCTGCCGCTTTTTCATATTGGCAATAATCTCCGGCCTGGCGATGATATAACCAATTCGCATTCCAGCCAATCCATAGATTTTTGAAAAAGTGCGGGAGACAATCACATTATGACCTTGCCGCACCAAGTCGGTCATTGGTGCTTGCTGGGCCTCATCCAGAAACTCGATGTAGGCCTCATCGGAAAATACGATCGCCCTCTTGGAAGCCTCTATGCAAAAGTCCCTCACCTTTTTCTTGTCGACAAAAGTGCCGGTTGGATTGTTGGGATTGCACAGGAAGATCAGTTTGGTATCTGCCTTAATGGCCGAAAGCATCTTGTCGAGATCGTGGGTGAGCGTATCATCCAGGTTCACCTGGTCCCAGCGGGCATTGAAGCCGGCCGCATAATCCATCAGCAACCGAAATGTAGGATAAGAGGACAGTACACTACCTCCTTCCAAACCGGCCATCATTCCCGACAGGCACAACAACTCTGATGACCCCGCACCCAGCATCACATGGTCTGTGGAAACGCCTTCGCGCTCAGCGATGATCCTTACCAACTCTCGACCTGCGTCAAACCCATAGCGGTTCCCTTCCGACATGATGTCCACCATCGCTTGGCGGGCTTTGGGTGAGGGGCCGTACGGATTCTCATTAGACCCGAGCCGAACCAGCGAAGGCTTGTTTAAGATAAACCCATATTGCTTCTCCGCCTCGCTCATGGGGGCAGCCATCAACTGCTCAATCACAGACGACCCCAATGTGAGGCCCGCAGTCATGGAGAGGGTAGATCGAAACCAATCTCTTCTGGAAAGTTGCGTTTTCATTTGATCGGAGGATTTAGTGCCTTTGAAGATAAGAAATTAAAGCAGAAATAGAGCCTGATTTTACGTGCCCGCGATTACCTCCAGGGCGCCTTCTGGTATTTGGTCACATAGCTATCACCATCCAACACAATCATCGGATCCCCCGTTTTCGGATGGTTGACTTTTCGAAGCTGGTAAGAGCCGTTCTGGCCACTATTGGATTGATAAAAAATGCGATCGCCCTGCACATACCAGGTACCACTTTCAGAATTTTGAGACGCGGTTCCCCCGCTCATATCACCGCTGTTTACGCTGATGGAACCCTCTGCGTGATAAGTGTAAGTGCCGTCTCCGTTGAGTGCGATACAACGTGAATAGCTTGATCCGCCACTGTAGGTACTTGTCGTACTCATGTAACACCACGAGCCAACCAACTCTGTAGCCACTGAGCCTCTGTTCGCGGGAACGCTTTGACTGGCCGTACCGCGTGTATAGGTGATTTGTTGATTGTTGCCTGAAAGAATGAGGTCATCACCTTTTATTTGATAACTAAAACTTGCCTGACCTTGTGGCGATGAGAGCGTGATTTGCCCAGCTGCTGCCCGAAAGGCATAAGTTTGTCCGAGGTATTTGCAATTACCGGCATGATCGAATTCGATGGTTTCTCCCTGCCCGGACCAAATCCCAATGAGGTTTTGATCCGGTACCGATATGGCCGCTGGACGAGCGGGCTCAGACGAAACAGGCGTTTGTTGCGAGCCAGATCCATTCCTGGTAAAAATCATCGGGCTATCCAGGTCACCTCCTGACAGCTTGAGCTCAGCACCATTCATTTCGAAATCATAGGCTGTGGAAAATCCATTCTCCGACACGAGTATTTGACTTCCCCTAACCTGATAGGTCATCGGCTCACCCGCAAATTCGCCTGAACCGTCAGCATTTAAAATCATGGTCATTTGAAAGCCAAAGCTGTCGTTGTGCCAAATGCCAACCACGGGCTGCGGTGTTTGGCCTGCTGCCATTGCGAAAATGCAGAACAGGGCCGGTGCAGATAAGTGACGCATGGGATGGCCTGAAAAATGGCATCATGAATTTACTGAATTTTGTATTGCGCCTGCAAAACCAGTTTAGAATAATCTCTCGACAATCCGCATGACCTGTTCCAGGTATTGCAGATCAATCTCATCAAAATCATTGAGCTTATCGCTATCGACATCCAATACCAGGGCCACCTCACCATTCCTGAATGCGGGCAACACAATTTCTGATTTTGATGCGGAGCTGCATGCGATGTGGCCTGGAAACTCGTCCACGTTTGGTACCACCAATGTTTTCTTTTCCGCCCAGGAGGTACCACAAACTCCTTTGCCTTTTGGGATCCGCGTGCACGCGATCGGGCCTTGAAACGGACCAAGCACCAACTGGTTCTCATTCACCCGATAAAAGCCTACCCAAAAGAACCCCATGGTCTGCTTCAATGAAGCCGAGATGTTTGCAAGGTTCGCCACCAGGTCATTTTCACCGTCCACCAACGCCTCAATCTGGGGAATCAGCACTTTGTAACGCTCTGTCTTATCTGAGGTGGCAGCTATGATTAATTCCTCAGCCATTTTCCGCTGTCTTTTCTGGTGACGAATCCCCGGTTGAATCTGTTGAGTTTAGCTGCGCAACTTTCTCTTCCGCCAGAAAACCGGAGGTCGTCTCTACCGAACTTCCATCGACTTTACCTTCCCCGCGTTCATCCGTTGCATGAAAAAACCTCCTTTGAAAAATGAGGATGGACACGACTCCAATAAAGATGCAGGAGTCGGCAAAGTTGAACACGGGGCTAAAGAACAAGAAATAATCTCCGCCCATCATGGGCACCCATTCGGGCCAGTAGAAGTCAAACACCGGGAAGAAGAGCATGTCGATCACCTGGCCATGGAACCAGGGCGTGTACGCATCTACCGGGTGGTTGTTGAGCAACACACCGTAAAAAGTGCTGTCGATCACATTACCCACAGCACCACCCAGGATTAACGCCATGCACAACAAAAAGCCAGGATGGGCTTGCTTGCGCGTCATGCGATGGAGGTAAAAACCAATACCAAACATGGCAGCGATTCGAAAGGCCGTGAGTGTGAGTTTTCCGAACTCATTTTGCCAACGAATTCCAAACGCCATACCGGGGTTCAGAAGATAGTGCAACCGAAACCAATCGCCAATCACATTGATCTCTTCGTGCAGGTACATGAAATTGTGCACGAGCAACTTGCTGGTCTGATCAATGATGATGACCAACAGGGCAATCAAGAAGTATTTCCGAGAACTCATCTAACGCTAATCTTCACTTTCAACATAAAGTCGTCCATATCCACCTCCGTGGCCCCGGCCACTTCCTTCTTTAACTCCAAACTAAGCGCTTGGGTTTCCGTGCGGATGTAATCTTTGAACTGCGTGAGTGCCGATGTCACAGATTCACCATTTTTCTCCACCTCAATTTGAATTTTGTCCAGCACTTCCAGGCCCATTTCCTTTCTAAGATTCTGAATACGGTTCACAAAATCTCTTGCGATCCCCTCTTTTTTCAGCTCCTCCGTTATTTGAATATCCAGCGCCACCGTAACGCCCCCCTCCGATGCCACCGCCCAGCCGGGAATGTCCTCTGAACTAATGATCACATCGTCTGGTTCGAAATCAAAGCCGCCTTTTGAGAATTTGCCTGACTTCTCCAGTGCATGAATATCCTCCTTTGAAAACCCATTGATGATGGCACTCACCTCTTTCATCTTCGGGCCGTACTGCCGACCAAGCTTTGCAAAGTTGGGTTTCACTTTTTTCACCAGAATGCCGGAAGTATCATCAATGTATTCGATCGCTTTCACGTTCACTTCCGATTTGATGATGCCTTCTGCCGGCTTGACCAACCTCGAAAACTCCTTATCCAGCACGGGCAACAGGATTCTCTGAAGCGGGGTGCGCACCTTGATCTTGGTGTTCTTCCTTATCGAATGAGTCAAAGAGCAGATCTGTTGCGCATAAGCCATGGACTTTTCCAATTCTTCATCAATCAACATCTCATTGGCCGCCACCAACTGAGAAAGATGAACGGAGTTCGACAACCATGGAGAGCTCTCACCCAATGTTTTCTTGTCGAGGTTGTCGGTGAGATTCTTATACAACCATTCCGAAAAGAAAGGCGCAATGGGCGACATCAATTGACTGACCACCCATAAGCACTCAAACAGCGTATCGTAGGCGGCTTTCTTGTCATCTGTCATCGCGGCTTTCTCACCCGCAGTGGGTTGCCAAAAGCGTTTGCGGTTCAGGCGCACATACCAGTTCGACAAGTGATCGTTTACAAAATCCTGAATGGCCCGGGCCGCCTTGGTAGGTTCATAGTCGTTGTAGGCATCCGTTACCTCCTTGATCAGGGTTTGCAATCGCGAAAGAATCCAGCGATCGAGCGCGTTGTCAACGCTCGCCATGGATGAGTTCTTTACATATCCATCGATGTTGGCATAGAGCGCGAAGAAGGAATAGGTATTCAGCAAAGTTCCAAAGAATCTGCGCTGCACCTCCACAATGCCTTCGATATCGAGCTTGAGGTTATCCCAGGGCGGTGCATTTTCAATCATGTACCAACGCACTACATCGGGGCCAAAGCGTTCGATGGTCTTAAACGGATCGATGACATTGCCTTTGCGCTTCGACATTTTGTTGCCGTCTTTGTCGAGCACGAGGCCGTTGGAGATCACATTTTTGAAGGCCACGTTGTCCATCAGCATTACGGCAATCGCGTGCAGTGTGAAAAACCAGCCGCGCGTCTGATCCACGCCTTCTGCGATGTAATCGGCCGGAAATGCCTTTTCAAAAATCTCTTTGTTCTCGAAAGGATAATGCCACTGCGCGTAGGGCATGGCACCGGAGTCAAACCAAACGTCTATCAGGTCCGGTTCGCGATACATTGGCTCACCGGTGCTGCTTGCCAGTAAGATTTCATCTACGAAAGGGCGGTGCAAGTCAAAATCCTTCTCCTGGATTCTGGATTCTGGATTCTGGATGCCCGCCTTTCTGGCTGAAGCCATTTCTTGGCGCAGTTCATCTATGGAACCGATGCACTTTTCTTCCTTTCCGTCCTTCGTTCTCCAAATAGGAACAGGCGTGCCCCAATATCGCGAACGCGATAAGTTCCAGTCAACCAAATTCTCCAACCAATTACCAAAACGGCCCGTACCGGTGGAAGCTGGTTTCCAGTTAATGGTCTTGTTGAGTTCAACCATTCTGTCCTTTAGCGCGGTGGTTTTGATGAACCACGCATCCAGGGGATAGTACAATACGGGCTTATCCGTGCGCCACGAGTGCGGGTAGGTATGTTCGTACTTCTCCACCCTAAAAGCTTTGTTCTCTTCTTTTAAGATGATGGAGATGATCACATCCGTGTTTTTGTAATCGGAGTGACTTTCATCTTCATCGGTATAGTTCTTTACATAAAAATCATTTTCAGTAAGTGGCTTGTGTGTTTTGATTCCATATTTCGCCACACCTTCTTTCAGCTTTGCGCCAATCTCTTTTACGAACTTTCCTTTCTTATCGACTGTGGGCACTTCATTTCCGGCTTCGTCTTTTAGAGTAAGCGGAGGAATGCCGTGTTGTTTCGCCACGCGAAAGTCATCGGCACCAAAAGTAGGAGAGGTGTGAACAACGCCCGTTCCATCTTCAGTCGTAACAAAATCTCCGGCCACCACCTGAAACGCTTTGTCGGCATCGTAGAAGGGCTGGAGATAAGGCATCAACTGCTCGTAGCGGATGCCAACCAGTTGTGAACCCTTGAAGGCCTGAACAACCTCGAATGGGATCGCCTTGTCGCCCGGCTTGTATTCCGATAGTTTCAGTTCTTTATTCTTATCTGAAAAATATTTGGAAACCAATTCTTTGGCGAGCACCACGCTGATCGGCATGAAGGTATATTGATTGAATGTGTTGACCTGGGCGTATTCAATCTTTTCTCCGATGGCCAACGCGGTATTAGACGGCAAGGTCCAGGGTGTGGTCGTCCACGCGAGGATCTGCAGATCTCCCTTCGCTTTCTCGAAAAGGAATTCCGATTTGAGATCCTTTTTAACTTTAAACTGCGCCACCACCGAAGTGTCCTTCACCATCTTGTAGCAGCCAGGCTGGTTTAGTTCGTGTGAACTGAGCCCGGTGCCATCCGATGGCGAGTAGGGCTGAATCGTGTAGCCTTTGTAAAGCAGTCCCTTCTTATAAAACTCTTTCAATATCCACCAAACCGACTCGATGTAATCCCTTTCATAGGTTACGTAAGGATTTTCCAGGTCCACCCAATAGCCCATTTTCCGCGTGAGGTCGTTCCACTGATCCTTATACATCATCACCGTTTCGCGGCATTTCTGGTTGTAGTCCTCAATGGAAATCTTTTTCCCGATGTCGTCTTTGGTGATGCCCAATTGCTTTTCCACCTGCAGTTCGACCGGGAGGCCATGGGTATCCCATCCACCCTTGCGCTTCACCTGGTATCCTTGCAGGGTTTTGAATCGACAGAAAATATCTTTTACTGTACGAGCCATCACGTGATGGATGCCAGGGGTACCATTGGCGGAAGGGGGGCCTTCGTAAAAAGTGAAGGTGGGTTTACCTTGGCGCGTGCTGATGGAAGCTTCGAATATCTTCTCCTGCTCCCAAAAATCGAGGATCTCCGAAGCGATGACATTGAAGTTTTGCTCCTTGTGTTCTTTATAGGTTACCGCTTTCACAGTCTTTCCAGCCATTCTTTAAAAAAATCTAAATGTGAATCATTCAGCCGCAGTGTGGCGGTTATGAATTTTGATCTTACTCAAATCGATTGCCTCGTCCTCCTCTTCACTATAAATCCCCATGTCGATGTCGTCTGCCAGCGTATGCTTGCCCACTTCGTACTTGCCGTGGTCAAACGTCATAATGAGTGAGGGCAACAGTACCAGGTTGGTCAACATCGACATCAGCAACGTGGTTGATGTGAGGATGCCCAGGGCGATCGTGCCTCCAAAAGAGGAGAATGCAAAAATAATAAACCCACAAAACAACACGATCGAGGTATACACCATGCTTTTGCCCACTTCCATGATGGTGTTGCTCACCGCCACCGGCACAAAGAAATTCCGTGTGTACAGTTCCTGCCGGTATTTGGCCAGGAAGTGAATGGAATAGTCGACCGAGATACCAAACGTAATGCTGTAAATGAGCACCGTACTCGGTTTGAGCGGGATGTTGAAATATCCCATCAAGGCGGCCGTGATCATCATGGGAATAAAGTTCGGAATCAGCGAAATGATGATCATGCGGGCGTTGGCGAAAAGCAAGCCCATGGTAAGGGCAATGAGGCCAAACGCCAGCAGCAGACTCCCCCTCAGGTTGCTGATCAGAAATTTGTTGCCGCGAATGAAGAGCGGGGTGGTACCGGTGATGTTCGCCTTCAGGTCCGTTCCTGCAAAAATGGAATCGATTTCTGGCTTGATGACCTGGTTGACCAATGAATCCATCTTGTCGGATCCGATATCTGCCACCTGCAATGAAATGCGCATCACTTGCAAGTCTTCATCCACAAACGAGTTGAACAAACCCGAGCTGTCCGACTGGTTTTTCATATAAGCGAGAATAAAATTCTTCTCGCGGTTGTCTGGCAATTGGTATCGTGCCGGGTTGTTGTTGTAGAACGCCTGCTTGGCGGCTTTCACAAAACTCACGATGGATACCGGCTTGGATATGTCTTTTTGCGCATGCAGGAATTCCTCGAGCTCATCAATCTTTCTGAGATTGCGCACATCAATCACTCCGCGCTTCTTTCCCGTATCCACCACCACCTCCAGGGGCATCACACCGCTGAAGTTGGCTTCAAAAAATTCAAGATCTTTTTTTACCACACTTTCTTCGGGCAGGTCGTCAACCATAAAAGAAACCGAGTGCAGCCTGCTCATGCCAATAACCGCAAACAGGACGATCACAACCGTGACACTGTAGATGATCGGACGACTGCGATGCACTTGCAGATCCACAGCGTTCAGGAATTTATCGAACACCTTCACCTCCAGGTGCTTTAGGTGTTTCTTGGACGGAGGCGGCATCCACGAGAACACACCTGGTATCAGGATCAAGCTGACGATAAATGTGGCCATCACGTTAAGACCAGCTACAATGCCAAATTCCCGAAGCACGGTGATGTCAGCCGTTAGCAATACCAGGAAGCCGATGGCGGTTGTTAAGTTTGTGAGGAAGGTCGCCAGGCCCACCTTTCTGATCACACGACTGATGGCCAACACCTTGTTGCCGTGGGAGGCAAACTCGGTGTGGTACTTATTCATCAGGTAAATCGCATTGGGAATACCAATCACCACCACGATGGGCGGAATCATTCCACTCAGCAGGGTGATCTTGAAGCCAAACAGCGCGATGGACCCGAGAACCCAAAGTACAATGATACCGATGACGATCAACGGAAAGATGACCGCCCGGAATGAGCGGAAAAAAATCAACAGGATAATGCCAGTTATGACGACCGAAAGTGCAAGGAAAACCTTCAACTCCTGGCTCACCTGGGTGGCGATCACGGATCGAACGAAAGGCAAACCGGCATAATGAAGTTGGATGCCGGTGGTCCGGGTAAAGGCCTGGCCCTGCAAAATGATTTCATCGGTAAGCCCTACGCGGGCCGAAGAGTTGAGTACGTCTTTGTGAATTGAAATCAAAATGGCGATGGCGCCATTTTCTTCATTCACGATCTGACCAATGTAGAATTTCTGATTATTGGCTTCCACCAGCAGGCTATCCAATTGTGGCTGGCTGGTGACTTTGCCGGGGAAAACATCAATCAGTACAAACTTCTTTTCAGCCGTATCTTTGTCCATCCGCTTGATGCGCGGCAAGGCAATCACATCATTTACGCCTGAGAGCTGCCTTACAGCCACACAAAACTCACGTAGCTTTTCGAAGTTTTCGTACTGATAAATCGCGCTATCCTTGAGGCCCACCGCCACAATGTTCCCATCCTCACCAAATTGTTCGCGAAACTTCTTGAAGTACCGCTGCTCGGGATCGTTGGCAGGGACCGTCCCTCTAAAGTCATAGCTCATCTCCACATCGCGGGCATGGTAACCCATGAACACGGTGATCAACCCGATCAGAATAACGAGGGGTAGCCGGTATTTAATTACACGATGAGCGAGGCGAGTCCACATGAATGGCGCACAGGATTTTATGAAACGGCAAAGCTAAGGATTTTTGTTGGTTCCGGTCGGCTGATTCTTTACAAATGGGAACCGGTCAACGCTGGTGTAACTGAACTGACATTCAAGACATTAACTCAGCGCGATGCCTTTGATTTTTCGGTAGAGCGAGAGCGCATGCCGATCGGTCAGACCAGAGACAAAATCGATGATGCTGCGAAGCCTTTCGTACTCAGATGCCGCCTGGTTCAATTCTGATTTTATTTCGGCTGGTAACAGGCGCAAAAGGTTTTCGAACTTCTTCGGAACGGGATTGACCCCAACAAAGCCAGCAGCCTGTACAAATTCTTCCAACAAGCCCGGTAACACTTCATGACCTGCGGCCTCGATTTCAACCACATGCCTGGCCCGGTATATCTTCTCGATGGAGACACCGGCTATGTTGCGGAGTTGGCCAGCCGACTCACAGAGATCGGTCAGGGCGGTGTCGAACTTACCGTCAAGAATATCTTTCTCGGCATCCAGAAAAACTTTTGAACACTCGTCAATCAAACGGCCGATGACCATGGCCCGCAGCACGCCTATTTGTTCGTTTTGCCCAACCACTCTACTGAGCTTTTCTTTGCTGAAGTCCTCCTTCAGTATAGATGCCAGCAATTCCACGGTGCTGTCATAACTCACCAGGCCCAGCCGGCAGCCGTCTTCCAGGTCGATGATGCTGTAGCAAATGTCATCGGCTGCCTCCACCAGGAAAGCCAGCGGGTGTCGCGACCAAACGTGGTTTCCAACGGCAGGAAGGTCAAGTTCCTTTGCTACTTGCGCGAACAGTGCCGCTTCTGTTTGAAAAAAGCCATACTTCTTTTGGCTTTTCTTTTTCCTATCGCGTTGGTCAAACTTCGCGGGGCACGGATACTTGGTAAAGGCACCCAGTGTGGCGTAACTCAAACGCAAACCCTGGTAATAATCTTTGTTGAGAATCCTGAATCCCTGGGCGTTGCCTTCGAATTTTGTCAGGTCGATCCATTCCGCTTCTCCCACCTTTTGTCTGAAGGATTGTCCCACCGGATGGTGCGCAAAGAAGTCGGAGATGCTGTCTTCACCCGCATGGCCAAAAGGCGGATTGCCGAGATCGTGGGCCAATGATGCGGCCGCCACGATGGCACCGATGTCGAAAGCTGAGTAGTCGTGCAGTTCCGCATGTCGTTGTAGTATGGTTTCTCCTACCTTCTTTCCGAGCGAACGGCCCACGCTCGAAACTTCCAGGCTGTGCGTTAACCGGGTGTGAACAAAATCATGCTCTGGTAACGGGTGTACCTGCGTCTTGTCCTGCAATCTTCTGAAAGGATGGGAAAAGATAATGCGGTCGTAGTCTTGCTCGAACACACTTCGCGAAGGCACGGTAGACGGCTTGGCTTGACCGATGCGCTGAGATGAGAGAAGGGAAGTCCAGTTCATAAGGATAGCTTCGCAATAATACTTAATAATGCGTTGGTGACAACGACACGCAACTTCGACTTTCTAAACTGCCAACTTCAAAGGTTCCTGGTTAAGCAGTGTGGCAAGTATCCAGTACAACTCAGGCAAGACCTCTTTGAAGTCATGCGGTCTTTCGAAAAAATTTTCGACAGCTACGGCAAAAAATTCGTGCTTGTTGGTGCATGCATAGGGCCGAAAGATGTTGGACGGCATGTGTGCAGGTTCGTGGCACACGAGGTGGCCCCACTTATCAAGCCGCTCTAACAGCTCTTCATCGAAGAACTGAAACTCTTCGTTGCGAATGACGTTCTCCAGCCGCAGTGCATGCGCCATCTCATGCAGACCGAGGTTGGGTTGGCCTCTCTTGATCAAATAACCCTCGACAAAACTTTGCCACGAAATAACAATTGCCCGATAGGCTGGATTCACTTCACCTTTGTGATAACGTTTGGTGATGGATGAGTAATAATCATCCGGATAGATAAGAATCTTGTCGAAGTGTGAAAGGGTAACCTTCGGCAACCCGAATGTCAATTGTACGGCCGATGCAGCCACGAGTACCTTCATTTCATCTGTCACGGCATCGAAGTTGCGGGGGATGAATTGCTTTGAAAAAATCAGGTAGCAGAGCTTGCGCTCAAACTTCAGCTTGTCCGCATCAGAAAGCTCGTTGTAGTACACAAAGTACTTGACAAGTATTTCCCTGAAGGCGGGCGGGGTTGGGATAAGCTGCACACGAACCGGTGCAGCCATCCGGTTTACGTAACTGTAACCTTCCTCCAGCCTTACGCGATAGCGTATGATGAGGATCACCAAAACGCCTGCGATGAAGAAGGCCGCGACCATTGCTCATCGATCAGATTTGGCGCAGCAAGCTTGCCATTGAACAATCATCGCTAAGCTTGTCTTTGACGGCAGTGGTGGCAATCCGATCTTGCTTCATGGTGTCGCGATAGCGGATGGTGACGGTTCCATCCTCCAGGGTTTGATGGTCGATGGTTACGCAGAAAGGTGTGCCGATGGCATCCATTCTGCGGTAGCGCCTGCCGATGGTGTCCTTGTCTTCATAGTAGCATTTGAAATCCAGTTTCAATTCATTCATGATCGCTTCGGCTTTTTCAGGCAGACCGTCTTTTTTTACTAAAGGAAGAATGGCGACATGGTTGGGTGCCAGGGCTGCAGGAATTCTCAACACGGTGCGCTCACTTCCGTCTTCAAGAACTTCTTCCTGATATGATTTCGACAACACCGCCAGGAACATGCGATCGAGCCCGATGGAAGTCTCAATCACGTAAGGAATGTAACTCTGGTTCGACTCAGTGTCGAAGTACTGCAATTTCTTTCCGGAATATTTTTCGTGGTTCTTCAAATCAAAATCCGTGCGCGAGTGGATGCCCTCCAACTCTTTGAAGCCCATGGGAAAATTAAACTGGATATCGCACGCGGCATTGGCATAGTGTGCCAGGTTCAGGTGATCGTGGAAACGATAGTTTTCAGCACCCAATCCCAGTGTGGTGTGCCATTTCATGCGTTTCGCTTTCCAGTGTTCATACCACTCCATTTCCTCCCCTGGCCTCACAAAAAACTGCATCTCCATTTGTTCGAACTCGCGCATGCGAAAAATGAACTGCCGCGCGATGATTTCATTTCGAAATGCCTTGCCAATCTGTGCAATGCCAAAAGGAATTTTCATGCGACCGGTTTTTTGCACGTTCAGGAAGTTTACGAATATTCCTTGCGCTGTTTCAGGTCTCAGGTAAATCTTGTTGGCATCCTCGGCCAGCGATCCCATCTCTGTTGAGAACATCAGGTTAAACTGACGCACGTCTGTCCAGTTGCGCGAGCCGGAGATGGGGTCGGCAATTTCCAGGTCTAGAATGATCTGGCGAAGACCGGGCAAGTCTGCTTTTTCCATGGCCATCTTGAGTCGCTCATTAAAGTGATCGACTTTTCTCTGATATTCAACTACCCTTTGGTTGGTGGTTACAAATTGGTCGCGGTCGAAGGCATCGCCAAAACGTTTGGCTGCTTTCTCTACTTCCTTCTGGATCTTGTCTTCAATCTTGCCGATGGCATCTTCGATGAGCACATCCGCGCGATATCGCTTCTTTGAATCTTTGTTATCAATCAACGGATCGTTGAAGGCATCTACATGGCCGGATGCCTTCCAGGTGGTGGGATGCATAAAAATGGCCGCGTCAATGCCCACAATATTCTCGTGCAGCTGCGTCATAAACTTCCACCAATAGGCCTTGATGTTGTTCTTCAGCTCCACCCCGTTTTGACCGTAGTCGTATACTGCACTTAAACCATCGTAGATCTCACTGGAGGGAAAAATAAACCCATACTCCTTGGCATGGGATATTACCTTCTTCAATAAATTGTCGTCCTGCATCGCCATAGGGCGCAAAGATAGAAAGTGAATACAGCCTAAAAAGGCAAGACCACTGTAAAAGTTGTGCCTTCGCCCACCCTGGAGGTAAAACTTACAAGTCCGCCCAGCTTGGCCACGGTCTCCTTTACAATGTACAGGCCCAGACCAGAGCCAGTGGATTTTTCCGAGGCCCGGTAGAACATTTCAAAAATCTTATCGGTGTGTTCTTCTCCAATTCCGCAGCCGTTGTCCTGCACCTGGATGCAACACTGCTTGTCCTGGGTGGCCACGGTAATTCGAATGAATCTATTGGCCTTGGTCGGATCGTGATGTCGGATGGAGTTAGAAACCAGGTTGTTGAGGATGACTTTTAACCTTGCTTCGTCAGTCTCTATGGAAGGTTTCCCATCCACAGTCACTGTAATTCCAATGCCATCCGCCCCTTCGATGTATTTGAGTTCGTCAACCACTCCTTGAATCGTTTCTTGCAAAGGCACTTTTCGAATATTTGCGTTTGTGCGACTATTCCTCGAATAATCAATGATGTCTGCAATGAACCGATTCAAGTGCAAGATTCTCCCCTGCATCATCCTTAATATTTCATTCACTTCCTCCAAGTTTGGCGACCGCTGGGCGATGTCAATCAATCCGCGCATGGAACTTAAGGGTGCTTTCAGGTCGTGGGAAGCACTGTACACAAATCGATCGAGTTCGTCATTGGCTTTTTGCAGGAGTTCATTCTTGTCAATTAATTCCTTCTCCGAATGATGACTGATGTCCATGAGGAAGTAGATAATCGAAACGGAACAAACCAATGAAACCAGGAAATTGGTTGTGTAGCTGATTCGTAAATATTCTTCGGTGTATTCCCTCCTGGGCAGGAAGGGTATTTCGACCCAAAAGGAAATGATGAACAACAGGATCGACAGCCCAAGAAATCCAAATGCCAAAGGCAGGTTGTGATAACCCAATAGCGCAAAGGCGATCAACCCACAAACTACAAAATACATGAACACACCGCTCTCAAAAGGATCAATCGCGCTGAAATAGAAAATGAAGAGATTGATCAGCGTAAGAAATACCAGATTGGCCGTTTGAAAGTAATTGTTTCGGTTGAGCAAGAAAGTAATCACCGCCATCGTGGCCAACATCAGGTAGTACGGCTCGCTTCCGGGCACGCCAAATGCATGATCGATAAAAATATAAGTGATGGCCACCACAAATGTGATAATGGAAAGATTTCCCCGGAGGAGGGCGGTCTTGAACGCTGCCCTGGAAGGGACCCGGTTGCCTTTGCCCAGTATGAAGTCGCGGTGCGCCCACATGGTAATCAATTTATTAACTGGTCGAATATAATTCACAACATGTTTTGGTTTTTGCGGTTGATGTAAGTTTCAGGCCCGAACTCCAGTTTACTTTTGCTTAATTTACCTGCAAGAATGAGTGCACCATTTAGCAAAGTAGGTCTTGCCATCGCTTTTTCCCCAACTGCGGTTGCATTGCTCGCGGAAGCCTATCACATCGTGCAAATGCTGAATGCCGACCTGGTGCTGATTCATGTGGGGGTCAGGCAACCGGACTCAGCACATCAGATGGATTCCCTTTTTGCACAAGCCAAAATTCCTAAGGACAGGGCGAAGATTGTTTGGGAAGAGGGTGATCCCACTAAGAAGATACTGAAGGTCACTCAGCGAGAGAAGATCGATTTGTTGTTGGTAGGCGCGCTTAAGAAGGAGCGATTTGTGAGCCTTTATATTGGTACCATTGCCAGGCGCATTATGCGAAAGGCCAGGTGCTCGGTCCTGGTCATCTGCAAACCCACCGCCAAGCCAACCCCGATAAAAAACATAGTAGTGAATGCCGAGGACAGCAACTACATTGAAGACGCCACCCGAGCCGCTTGTTGGATCGGCATGCGTGAAGACAGCCACTGGATACATATTGTAAGAGAACTGAAACTACTCGGGCTTACCATGTCGGCAGCCAATGAGTATACCGAAGACGAATATAACCGGGCGCGGCAACAGCTTGTACAAAGCGAAATTGATGAAGTGAAAGAGATGTTGAAGGGCATTCCGCACGAAGGTCTTCATATTAACGTGAAAGTTATTTCCGGAAAATCCGGTTTTGAACTTTCGCGTTTCACACGGAGAAAAAAGGCCGAACTATTGGTGGTGGGTGCGCCCACCAGAAAATTCTTCTGGCTCGACCGGGTTTTTCCTCACGACCTTGAGTATATTTTTGCCGACCTTCCCTGTAATCTCCTGATCATCCAGAAACTGAAGAAGCCCTCATGATCAAGCTAAACCACCAGGAGATCATCAACCTCATGTTCCAGCTCGGGATCATGTTGCTCGTGGGCAGGGCTTTGGCCGAAGCAGCCCGCAGGCTCAGGCAGCCTGCCGTGGTGGGCGAACTGCTTGCCGGGATCTTACTGGGCGCCACGGTATTAGGCAATGTGGCACCTGACTTGTTCACCATGTTGTTTCCAGACCAGGGGCCATCGTCTGTCGTGCTGGATGGTTTTGTGCAGGTGGCCGTGGTGTTGTTGTTGTTCATTTCCGGGCTGGAGGTTGACCTGCACATTGTGCTGCAACAGGGGCGGCAAGCACTGTGGATCAGTTTGTTCTCGCTCATCGTGCCTTTTGGCCTCGGGTTTCTATTTACATATTTCCTGCCTGCCTTCTTTGGTGGCAGCGAAGAACAAAGGCTCATTTTATCATTATTCATTGGTACCATTTTGGGTATGACCGCCCTCCCCGTGGTGGCGCGCATACTTATGGACCTGAATGTTTTCAAGTCGCGGATGGGCATGCTCATCATTGCCTCGGCCATGATTGTCGACATTCTTTGCTGGTTGATCTTTTCGGTGGTCCTCGGTCAAATGGATGGGCAAGAGGCTGGTGAATCCAATCCGGCAAAAACGATCATGTTTACCATAGGTTTTATGGCGATCATGCTAACTGGAGGTCGGTTTGTCATCAATCAGGTACTGCCGTGGATTAACAAAAAACTGGCATGGCCCGGAGGGCTCTTATCCCTCTCGCTCGCCATTTGCTTTCTGGCGGCAGCGTTCACCGAGTTCATCGGCATCCATGCCATCTTCGGTGCGTTTGTGATCGGCATCGCGCTGGGCGACTCCGAACATTTATCTGAGCGCGCGAAGGAGATCATTCATCAATTCATCAACAACATCTTTGCGCCTCTTTTCTTTGTCTCCATTGGGCTTTATATCGATTTCCTTGCCGGCTTCAATTTCGTAATTGTGTTGGTATTCATCCTCCTGGCTTTTGTCAGCAAGGTTTTTGGCGCTTCGTTGGGAGCAAAAATTGGAGGTACCAACTTGAGTGAATCCCTCGCGATCGGGTTTGGCATGAACACGCATGGAACCCTTGAGGTGATTCTCGGCACGATTGCCTTTCAGGCCGGCATTATTTCGCAGCAGGTATTTATTGCCATCATCATGATGGTGCTGGTGACCATCCTGGTGTCGGCCCCGCTCATGAAGTTCATGCTGCAGTGGCGCAAGAAAAAGAAACATCCTTAGGCAATCGCTTGATTCAAAAAATCATTGAGCGGCTTAGCCGTTTTGCACACTTCAATCACCTTCTTTAAAAATTTTTTATCTTTCACTTCCTTGTCGGAAAAATAATGCGAGACAATGTAACTCTTGTGTTTTAACAGTTCGATGTGCGGGTGATCTTTAGGGTAGCCTTTGGGTGCAGTCTTTAGCTTGTCGAAATCATCCAACGCGCCAAATGTGGATTTAAACTTCTTGTCCTTTAGAATCTGCTCAAACGATTTCGTGTTGTAGTCAATTTCCTGTCGCACCCTGGCCAGGTGGCCGGCATCGGGCTGGTAAAGTCCTGCGGCCACAAACGATTCACCGGGTTGAATGTGCAAATAATAACCTGGCTCTTGAATCATCTTGCCACCTGGCGAAAAGCCTGCACCCATGTTGACCTTGTACGGCCGTTTGTCTTTGCTGAAGCGAACGTCCCGGTAAATTCTGAACGGGAGTTTCCTGGGATCGAGTCCGTCAAACCCCTTGTTGAATTTGGCCAGCTCATTCAACATGCCGCTCACGAAGTCCTCAAAGTGCTGCTTTGCATCCAGGTACTTCGGCTTGTTCTTTTCAAACCATTCGCGGTTGTTGTTCTTCTTCAGTGCCGATAAAAATGAAAGGATTTTATTGAAGTCCATGTGTTAGAAGTATTAGTTGATGGAGTCTAAAATTTTTTCAAGCGCCATTCCCCGTGAGGCCTTGACAAGCACGATTGAAGATCGAATCGGATTCTTACGGAGATACGCTTCGAGAAGTGCGCGCGTTTCAAAATGATGAAATCTCTTGTCTTCTCGCAAAGCCACACTCATTAAAGGCCCACATAGAAAAACTTCATCAATCTTTGTATTCGCGAGCAACTCACCCATGCGTTGATGTTCCCTTTCGCTCTCGCCTTCCAGTTCATACATGTCGCCCAAGATGGCCACCTTCCTTTCACCTGGGATCTTGTTCAGACTTTGAATGGCTGCCTCCATGCTGGACGGATTGGCATTGTAGGCATCCAGCAGAATGGTGTTGGATCCTTTTCGCATCCACTGCGAGCGCATGTTGTCGGGGCAGTAGGTACGCACGGCTTCGTGTGCCGCGGAAGCCGCCACTTCGAAATACTTGCCGATACACAAAGCCACGGCAATATTCTCAAAATTGTACTCACCGGCCAATTGGGTTTGAACTTCCTCCCCGTCCTCGGCCCGGATAACCACAAACGGAGAGGCTTCGATGAGTTCACAGTGATAGTAGTCACCCTTGGCCGGATACATCAGCGGGTTCTTAAAGCGCTTGGCCATGTTTGACAAAATCGTGTTCTGCGAATTAATCCACACCACGCCTTCGTTTTGAATCAAATGCTGATACAGTTCCGACTTACCCCGGATGATGTTTTCAAAACCACCAAACGTACCTACGTGTGCCTTGCCGATGTTGGTGATAAAACCATGTGTTGGGTTGGCAATCGCGCACAATGCAGCGATTTCTCCCACGTGATTGGCGCCCATCTCCACGATGGCGATCCCAATCGATGCATCAATTGAAAGCACCGTGAGCGGTACGCCAATGTGATTGTTCAAGTTGCCGCGTGTGGCCAGTGTCTTGTATTTTCTGCTCAGCACCGCGTTCACCAACTCCTTGCTGGTTGTTTTTCCATTGGAGCCCGTTAGCCCGATGATCGGGATGGTAAGTTGATCGCGGTGATGACGCGCCAATTGCTGCAGCGACTGCAACACATCGGCCACCCATAGGCAGCGCTGGTCGGTCGCAAACTTTTCATCATCCACCACCGCGTAACTGGCTCCCTTTTTTAGCGCCTCGATTGCAAATTCGTTGGCATTGAACTTAGGTCCCTTCAGCGCAAAAAATACCGAACCGGGGGTGATCACCCGCGTATCGGTTGAAACTTTTCCCGACTCAAGGAACTTCTCGTATAAGAATGGGATGCTGCTTTGTGTGTGACTCACGGTGGCTGACTCAAAAACAAATTATCTTGCAAGCAAGATAACAGGTAACAGCGGCCCGCGTTATCACAAGTAGACAATTTTTGTTCTGTGCATAGACTTTGGTCACTTATCATTTGCCTCCCCTTTGCTGCCGCAGCTCAATTTTCCTATCAGGTGGATCAAAACATACCGGTTACCGTAAATGGTCAGGAAATCTCCCTCGCGTGGGCCGGTGGACTTAACGCTGCCCAAATCAACACAATGGATGTCAATCTTGATGGAGCAACCGACCTGGTGATTTTCGAACGAACTGCCAACAAAATAATGGTCTTCTTAAATGAAAGCAATGAATACCAATACCGGCCTGAATTTGAAATTCTCTTTCCCGAAGGATTATCCCAATGGGTGTTGTTGCGCGACTTTGATTGCGATGGGCGAAAAGATCTTTTTACTTCGAACAATGGAATAAGTGTTTACAGGAACGTCACCGGCCCCGGGCAATCGCTCGCCTGGGAACAAGTGTTTTTCAGCAACAGCGGAGTCCAAACGGAAGTGATCTTGTCTCAGGGTTTTTCTAAAACCAACATTCTGCCTGGCGCATCCGATATTCCCAATATCATTGATATTGACCACGATGGCGACCTGGACATCATCAACATGCGGTTCGTGCCCCCAGGCACGGCTGAATTTCACAAAAACATGTCTGTCGAAAATACCGGACAATGCGGCCTCAACGATTTTGTAAGAATCACGCAAAAGTACGGTGGCTTTGAAGAGTGCGGCTGTGGCTCATTCGCTTTCGACAACCAACCCTGTCCGCCAGGCAGCGGAGGCCGAACGAACCACACCGGTGGCAAAACCCTGCTCTCTTACGATGCCGACAATGATGGCGATCACGACTTGCTCTTTTCGGAGGAGAATTGTACACGTACGTTTTTGCTACGAAACCAGGGAACCAATGACAATGCGGTATTCACGCAGGCTGAGCCATTCCCGCAGGGGCAGCCCGTCAACTACCTGTCGTTCCCCGGGTCTTACCTGGAAGACCTCGACTTCGATGGCCGTCAGGATTTCATCTCCTCCCCCAACCTGGCTGCACGAAGTTTTGTCAATAATCCGTTCACCAACTCCGTTTGGCTTTATAAGAACACAGGTTCCGCAGCGCTGCCAACCTTCTCTCTTTCTAAGACCAACTTTTTGCAAGACCGGATGATCGATGTGGGCGACTATGCCTATCCCGCTTTTGTCGATTACGATGGTGATGGTGATGAAGACCTGGTGGTAGGCAACTATGCAGGCGAGGGGTTTGTAGGAAGAATGTACTATTTCGAAAACACAGGCAATTCATCATCGCCCAGCTTCACGCTGATTACAGACGATTTTCTCAGTGCCCGCAACTTCAACAACTTTAACATCAAGCCGCAGTTTGTGGATATGAACGGAGATGGCAGTCTTGACCTGGCATTCTCTTCAACAGATTTGCAGAACTTCAATACCGGGTTGTATTACATCCCCAGCAAGAGCAGCATGTCCATTGACTTGGGAGGTCAAACTGTTGTGAATACGAACCTGTTCATTGAGCTAAATGAAAACACGTTTTGGGTCGATATAAACCTTGACGGTGCGGTCGATCTTTTGGTCGGCAAGTCCGATGGTTCGCTTCAGTATTGGAAAAACAATGGGCCGTCCGGTTCCTTCAACCTGCAGTTGGAAGACGATGCGTTCATGGGCTTAGGCCCGAGCATCACCCGGGCATACGTGAATACCTCCGTGGCCGACCTGGATGGCGACAATCGACAAGAACTCATTGTTTCGGACCAGCAAGGGCACCTCACCATTTTTGGTGACTTCAGGAACACCCTCGCCAATCCGCAGCCCATTACCGATGTGGTGTTTGATCCTTTTGCAGAAAGTTACCACTCACCAAACTTGGGAGGGCGCATCAAAGCAGTGGGCGTTAATCTTTTTGGAAGCGACCGCGCAGCCATCGTGGTTGGCACGGTGATGGGAGGGCTTGTTCTCTTGAAGAACGATGGAGGAAAAGACCTGCCCGATGAGCCCCAGGTCACGTTGTATCCAAATCCGTTGCCGAACGGGGAGGTGTTAAATATCCAAGCCGACCGAAACATCCTCATGCAGCTTTACTCGCTGGTGGGCCAAAAAATGTCGAAGCAGCTTTTCGTCACCGCCAACCAGCCATACCCACTCAACATTCAGGGGCTTACCCCCGGCATGTATGTGGCCGTGTTCTTTCACAATGGAAAACGATACGGTCACAGGTTCATCATTCATTAATTGAGCCTACTTTTACGGCCCTATGACCACCGAATTCGCCATCATCTTCGATATGGACGGAGTGCTCATCGACAGCAACCCCTACCACAAGATTGCACTCCGCCAATTCTGCAGCCAACATGGCTACGACCTCACCGAATCGCAGCTCCGGGAAAAAATCTACGGGCGCACGAATAAGGAATGGCTTACCAACTTGTTTGGCAGCCTGTCCGAAGAAAAGGTGAATCAGTTTGCGGAGGAAAAAGAACAATTGTTTCGGAAACTATTTGCCAACGACATCAAGCCGATGGCGGGTTTGATTCCATTCTTGAATGACCTTGATAAACACGAAATCGCCAGGGCCATAGCTACCTCTGCCCCAAGGAGCAATGTGGATTTTACGTTCCAGAAGACGGGTATCGGTAAATATTTCGCCACGGTGTTGAACGACACCCATATTACCCATAGCAAGCCCCATCCTGAAATCTACCTCAAGACCGCTGCCGCCCTGGGATTCCCACCAAGCCGATGCGTAGTGTTCGAGGATTCGATTTCGGGTATTGAAGCGGGACTGGCCGCTGGCGCGAAAGTCGTGGGTGTGGCAACCACACACACGGCTGCCGAGATGAACGGAATCTCATTCTCCATACCCGATTTTGTGGATCTGAACCTCGCCAAACTGGCTGCCTTGTTCGAAGCTTAATGGGTTGAAAGGCAGGCGGTTTTGACCTGGGGGACGATCACCTCATAATTTTCAGATGGACTTGGATAATTGACCCTGAAATTCCGATATTTGCAGTCCCTTTTTGAAAAGGGCGATATTTTAAAGGAAAAGGTATGGCACGAGTTTGTGAAATAACTGGAAAAAGGCCTCAGGTGGGCAACAACGTATCCCACGCAAATAATAAGACCAAGCGCAAGTTTTATCCCAATTTGCACAAGAAGCGCTTTTACATTCCCGAGGAAGACAAGTGGGTCACTTTGAAAGTATCTGCTAACGCCATCAAGACCATCAACAAGAAAGGCATTACGGCCGTGTTGAAGGAGGCCAGGGCCAACGGAAATCTTGTACTCTAATTAGCATAGCACAATGGCAAAGAAAGGAAATCGTATCCAGGTGATTCTTGAGTGCACAGAGCACAAGAACAGCGGCATGCCTGGCATGAGCCGCTACATCACCACCAAAAACCGGAAGAACACCACCGAGCGCATCGAGCTCAAGAAGTACAATCCGATTTTGAAGAAATATACCGTTCACAAAGAAATTAAGTAACCATGGCAAAGAAGGTAGTTGCTACATTGAAGAAAGGCGAAGGCAAGAACTTCGCGAAGGTGATCCGTGCCGTTCGTTCGGAGAAAACTGGCGCCTATACCTTTAAGGAAGAGATCGTTCCGGCCGAATTGGTGAAAGAAACGTTGGCGAAGAAATAAGTTCTGGCGCATTAGACTTAATGAAAGTCCCAGGCGGGACTTTTTTTATTTTGGCACATGGCACTTTTCAACAATCTATTTTCCAAAGAAAAAAAAGAGGCGCTCAACCAGGGACTTAAAAAGACCCAGGAGAGTTTTTTTGGCCGCCTTGGTAAGGCCATTGCAGGCAAATCCACGGTGGATGATGAGGTGCTGGACAACCTGGAGGAAGTGCTCGTTGGCTCTGACGTGGGCATTAACACCACCCTCAAAATCATCGAACGCATTCAAGCCCGTGTGGCCCGCGACAAATACCTGGGCACCACCGAGCTCAACCGGATTTTAAAGGAAGAAGTTGCGGCCTTGCTTACGGAAAGCAACTCAAAAGAAATTGCCCATTTCCAGGTGCCTCAAGGGGCGAAGCCCTATGTGCTCATGGTGGTGGGTGTAAATGGCGTGGGCAAGACCACTACCATCGGAAAACTTGCCTCTCAATACAAGAAGGCCGGCAATTCTGTGGTGCTGGGCGCGGCCGATACATTTAGAGCTGCCGCTGTTGACCAACTCAAACTTTGGGGCGAACGCGTGGGCGTGCCTGTGGTGGCGAAAGGCATGAACACCGACCCTTCCGCAGTCGCTTACGATGCCGTTAAACAAGGCGTGGATACTGGAGCTGATATCGTGATTATCGATACAGCAGGGCGCTTGCATACCAAAGTGAACCTGATGAATGAGCTTTCGAAGATCAGGAGGGTGATGCAAAAAGTGCTGCCTGATGCTCCACACGATGTATTGCTGGTATTGGACGGAAGTACCGGCCAAAACGCACCCATTCAAGCCAGGGAATTCACGAAAGCTACGGATGTAACATGCCTGGCGGTGACCAAACTGGATGGCACTGCCAAAGGCGGTGTGGTGATCGGCATCTCAGATGAGTTTAAAATACCTGTCCGGTATATTGGGGTTGGAGAAAAAGTGGATGACCTCCAGGTCTTCAACAAAGTGGAATTTGTCGACTCGCTTTTTGAGAATCACTAGAACCCATCTCAAAAATAAGTTTTGACGAAATTTTCAAGTATTTGACCATTATGCAAGGCGGCTTTTGCAGCCCATACTGGAGGTTGTCTGGGCAAGAAAGCCAACGAAGCAGAATGGACAAAGACGCAGAAAATTTCCAAAGGTATTTTTGAGATGGGTTCTAGTTCCATTTAAACACCACTTTGCGGCTCTTTGCGAAGCCTTTGCAATTTCTTTGCGTGAAATGTTGGTTGCAGAGCATCACTAGTCGTCTTTTCGAAAGGGAATCTTCCAAAAGATCTGATAATTGAACCCGTAGTAAGTTCGCTTGGCGGCCAGCCCGTAGCCGGGGATGTCGTAGGTGGTGATTTCCGTTTGATTGTTGACCTTCGGAAAGAATTTCATTCTGGCAGTATAACCCATCCACAAGTGCTTCCAGATCTTAACCCGCAATCCCAGTGTGAGCTCAGCCCATCTTGCCCGGAGGTCAGCGTTTTCAAGTGCATAGCCCGCATCGCCAAAAATGGTATCGCGAACCTGGTAAACCACTTGTTCGTTGAAGCTGGCCCTTCCGTACCGCATGCCCAGGAAAAACATGTTGCGATCCGGATCTTTTAGTAAGAAGTTAACATCTGCCCCAATTCGAACGTAGGTGCCATTGTTGGTGTAGCTCCCGTTCTCGATGCTCACGTTTCTGGCCCAGTTACCGTAATCTGCAGTGAGATAGTATCGCCTGAAGTCGATATCTGCATTCACCTCCCAGCCATCAAACTTATCGCCAGCAAACGACTTACCCAGGCTAATCAGATCCGTCCCAATTCGAATTCCGGTTGGCAAATAATCTGTGGTGTCGGCATCGGTCTTTTGCGCCCACGCCACCCAAGGCAACGCCACCAGCAAGCAACTAGAAAAAAATCTCAACATGGGTGGGTACGTCTTTCAACAGTTTGTCATTGATCACCCGCGCACTGTCCAGGCTTGTAAAAGCAATCTTCAATTGTGTGACATAGTTGTTGGCCCCGCAATCCGAGGTGAGGATCACTGCTTCGCGTTTGTAGGTCACGTCCAGCGAATCGATGTTGCCTCCGTAGTACAACAAGAAGCGCGTGGTGTCGCGGTGGGGATTTACCGGTAGCTCCAGCGTTGACCTGGCCTGGGCCGTGTAGTTCTGAAGCGTAATGCCATCAGACTGGACGGAATCAAAATTGATGGTGATGGCCGAATTGTTCATGTTTTTGAAAGCCACATTCACCACATCGGTAAAATTGACAATGCAGTTTCCTTCATCAAAACATGCCCACATCAACACCGGCACCAACAATATAAAAACCCGTCTATGCATGATTTTAGAAGCTCCAAATATAGGTTTTTGACTTTCAGGCGACCGGAGCCCTGGCAAGTATTTTTGTTAAATTTGCACCCTTCAAAATACGTTGTGAAAACCAAAAGAACCCGCAAATCAAAAGTTAACATCGTTACACTCGGTTGTTCCAAGAACACAGTCGACAGCGAGGTACTGTTGACGCAGTTGCGTGGCAATGGGATCGAGGCCGTACACGAAGACAAACGAGACGATTCCAACATTGTTGTCATCAATACCTGCGGGTTCATTGACAATGCCAAACAAGAGTCGATCGATACCATTCTGCGATATGTGGATGCGAAGGAAGAAGGGCTGGTAGAAAAGGTGTATGTAACCGGTTGCCTCTCGCAGCGATACAAGGACGACCTGGAGAAAGAAATTCCGGATGTGGACGCCTGGTTTGGCACAAGGGATCTGTCGCGACTGCTAAAACAACTGAACGCCAACTACAAGCACGAGTTGGTCGGTGAGCGCATTCTCACAAACCCAAGTCATTTTGCGTACCTAAAAATTTCAGAAGGGTGCGACCGTCCCTGTTCCTTTTGTGCCATTCCTTTGATGCGCGGTGGTCACATCTCACGGCCGATAGAGGAACTGGTGAAGGAGGCGACCAACCTTGCCAAAAATGGAACCAGGGAGTTGTTGTTGATCGCACAGGATTCCACCTACTATGGCCTTGACCTCTATAAGAAGAGAAACCTCGCAGAGCTATTAAAAAATCTTTCGGATGTTCCAGGTATCGATTGGATCCGGCTTCACTATGCCTTTCCAACTGGTTTTCCATTGGATGTGCTGGACGTGATGAACGAACGCGAAAACATCTGCAAGTATCTTGACATACCGCTTCAGCATGGCTCAACCCGCATGCTGCAGTTGATGCGAAGGGGAACTACGCGGGAAAAAACGGAGGAACTGCTCCACGCGATGAGAGATCGTGTGCCGGGCATTGCCATTCGCACCACACTCATTGCAGGGCACCCCGGAGAAACCGAGGCTGATTTCGATGAAATGATGCAGTTTGTTGAACGATCCAGGTTCGACAGGTTGGGTGTTTTCACTTACTCTCACGAAGAAAACACCCACAGCCATTCGATGAAGGATGACGTGCCAGCCAAGGTGAAGCAGCAGCGAGTAGATACCATCATGGATCTGCAGCAAGGAATCTCTCTTGAACTCAATCAGGAAAAAATCGGCAATACCTACAAAGTACTGGTGGACCGAAAGGAAGGAGGCAGCTTTGTGGGACGAACGGAGTTCGACTCACCGGAAGTGGACAACGAGGTGATCATCAATGCCAGGGCGGAATACCTTCGGATTGGTGATTTTGTAAACGCGCGGATTACCGATGCCACGGAATTTGATTTGGTTGCCGAACCGGTTGTGTAACAGCCGACAAAAACCTCGAACTTATCGGGTAATTAGACGTTATTGGGTTTATGTGTAAAATCTGAACTGCCATCCTCGAGTCCATGGAGCACCACCTTGTCCCTTTTCGGAAAACCAAGTCCTTCTCACAAACTTTCATCGTTTACATAGAGCAAAATCCCGCGCTTAAGCCATTTTACAATCGTTTTCCTATCCTCAAAAACTTTGAAGATCAAATCAAAGAAAAACAAGCATCCTTCAACCCGGAATATAGAAATACCCTGGTGAGTGTGTTGAAAGCACAATATGCATCGCTGAAGACAACCGACTTGGTGACTGGCAACATCGAAGCGCTTGGTGAGGAAAATACATTTACCGTAACCACCGGCCACCAGCTTAATATTTTCACCGGCCCTCTGTATTTCATTTACAAAATTGTCACTGTCATCAATGCTTGCAAGAAACTAAAGTCTGCATACCCTAAATATCACTTTGTACCGGTGTATTGGATGGCGTCTGAAGATCACGATTTTGAAGAGATCAGCTACTTCAAGCTGGACGGCAAGAAATACAAATGGACGACCGCACAAACCGGAGCAGTTGGACGATTCAATCCGAAAGAATTGGAAAGCCTCATTAAAGAGGTACCGGGTGACATAGGCCTCTTCAAACAGGCATACCTTAAACACAACACGCTAAGCGATGCGGTGCGTTATTATGTCGATGGGCTTTTCAACGAGCAGGGCCTGGTGGTGGTTGATGCAGATGATCGCCAACTCAAGAATTCTTTACGGCCGGTTATCACCAATGATTTATTTGAGCACAGTCCCCATCAAAGAGTAAAGGCAACCGATGAAGCATTAACCCAGGCCGGTTTCGCGCCCCAAGTGCATGCCAGAGAAATTAATTTCTTTTACCTCGACCAGCACCTGAGGGAACGGCTGGAGAAAGTAGACAATCACTTTGAGGTAGTGGGCACCGACTTGAAGTTCTCCAAAGATGAAATTGAAAAAATAATTGAAGAACAGCCGGAAAGGTTTAGCCCGAACGTGATCTTGCGGCCACTGTATCAGGAAATGATTTTACCCAACCTGGCCTATGTGGGTGGTCCGGCCGAAGTGGTGTACTGGCTGCAGCTGAAATCGGTTTTCGAGTTTTTTAAGGTTCCCTTCCCCATGCTAATGCCGCGCAACTTCGCGATGGTATTCAACGGCCCGATGGCACGCAAGTTTGAGAAAATCGGCCTCAGCCTGGAAGATCTCTTCGAAGACAAGAATTTTCTTTTCAACGATTGGGTGCTCAAGAACACCCACCACAACCTGACCCTCACCAACGAGATCAAAGTTGTGTCCGAGCGCTTCAACGAGATCAAGACGCGTGCCGCGGAGATAGACCCCACGCTGGCACCCATGATCGGTGCCGAACAGAAACGCGCGAGCAATAGCCTGGAAAAAATTGAAAAGAAGTTGCTCAAGGCTGAAAAGAGACTGCACAGCGACAAACTCAGGCAGATCGAAGAGGTGAAGGATTTTCTTTTTCCAAATGGTAGCTTGCAAGAAAGAACAGACAATTTTCTGAACTTCTATCAGCAGGATAAGCAATTCATTGAAAAGATACTTGCCGCTTTTGATCCCTTCGACTATCAATTCAACGTGCTTAGGTATCCCATCACCTGATACAAGCGGAAGATGACCAAGGAAGAGCTTCGAAAAGCATACCTCGCCAGGAGGCAGGCGCTGCCGGCCAGCGAAGTGCTCCAGCGCAGTCAGCAGCTTTGTGATCTTTTCTTTGCGCACATCGACCTCTCCTTTGTAAAGGTTTTACACGTCTATCTTCCCGTTGCCAGGTTTAACGAGCCCGACACCTGGCTTATTCTTGATCGCATTCGGAGGGAAGTCCCTCACGTTCGAATCGTACTACCCAGGGTCGACAAGCAAGCCAGTGCAGTTATCCACATCTTTTTCGAAGGCCTTCACCAGCTCGAGACCAACGGGTGGGGTATTCAAGAACCCAAAAGCGGTGTTCCAGCGATACCCTCGCAAATCGACATGGTGATTGTGCCGCTGTTGGCATGCGATCGGCAGGGCTATCGGCTCGGTTATGGAAAAGGATACTACGACCGTTTTCTGTCTGAATGCCGGCCTGACTGCAGAAAGGTAGGTTTATCGTTATTCGACCTGGAAGATTCTATACCTCGCGAAGCGCATGATGTTCCACTGGACGTATGCATTACGCCAGATCGCGTTCACGTATTCTAGTCCACGCTGGGTTCCTGCTGACTCAGGCAGTGGAATGATCCAAGTCCCCAGATGATATCGAGCGAATCAATTCCAACGACTTCCTTGTCGGGAAAACATTGTTGCATCGTCATGAGTGCGGGGTGATCGTTCTTGTCGCGGAAAGTTGGAACGACCACATATTTGTTACTGATGTAGAAGTTAGCGTATGAAGCGGGCAATCTTTGGTTTTCGTAAATAACGGGGGCCGGCATGGGCAACTCTACTATGCTTATTTGTTTTCCATCCTCGAGCCGCATTCCCTTCAATTGCTTCAGGTTTTCCTGAAGGGGTGCGTAGTTTTCGTCTTGCTTGTTGGACTCAACAACTGTAACAACCGTATCCGCATTGATAAATCGTGTAAGATCATCGATGTGTCCATCCGTATCGTCTCCCGCAATTCCATCGCGCTGCCAAAGTATGTGTGATACACCATAGTAATCCACAAGCAACTTTTCAATTTGCTGCTGATTCAACTTCGGATTGCGATTCTTGTTCAGCAGACAAGATGTGGTGGTAAGCAGCGTTCCCTTGCCATTGAACTCAACTGAACCACCTTCCATAACGATTCCCGGATTGTAAACAGGCAGTTTGAAGTGGTTGGCAATCAGGGTAGGAATCACATCATCCAAATCGTAAGGTGGGTACTTGTTGCCCCAGGCGTTGTAGCCCCAGTCAACGATTATCTTTTTTTGCGATGCATTCGGATTGATGAGAAATGCGGGGCCATGATCACGGCACCACGCATCGTTGGTGGGATGGAAGAAAAACTCAACCTGCTTAAGATTGGTCTGTGCCTCATGGAGGTATTGAAGCGCAAACTGCTTCATCTCCTCGTCCTTCACGTTGATCCGGACCTTTTCACCCTCGGCCAATAGCTTGACAAAATGGGCATATGCCGGATAGATCGCCTCAATCTTACCCGGCCATGAGGCCTCTTTGTGCGGCCAACTCAACCACGTGGCATCGTGTTTCTCAAATTCAGCAGGAAAGCGATATCCTAATTCCTTTGGAGTTTTCATTTATGAGTTATTACGCGGAGTTACACAGAGAAACAAGAGTGACACAGAGGATTTTTACAAGATTATTCGCCTTAGGCCGTTCTTCAGAACATTTACGTGAATCTATCAGCAAGCCAAGTTTGTAATTACCCAGTTTCAGATAGGTCAATCCTTGAGCGAGATGAACGTCTGTGAAAGCTTCGACCGTCTTAACTTCCACAACGATCCTATTCTCGATTAGCAAATCCATTCGATACCCGTGGTCAAAGCTTGACGTCCTTGTACACAATAGGCATTGGCTTTTCCTTCTCCACATAAAGTCCGCTTTGCACCAAATCAAAGTACAAGCACTCACGATAAGCCGACTCCAACAGACCAGGGCCCAGCGCCCTGTGAACCTCAATGGCGTGACCTATTATCTTTCCAGAAAGCTCATCTTCAACCATCAACTCGGTGCAACTCTGTACCCCTCCGTGGAACTCTGTGGAATATCACTCATCAATAAACCGCTTTGTAATAGGATGATAGGAGTCGATGCGCCTGTCTCGCAAAAAGGGCCAGTGCGTTCGATAACGGTCCGACAAGTTCAAATCTACTTCCACCACACTCACCTCCTCATTCTCGTGCGAGGCCTGGTAGATGATTGAGCCAAAGGGGTTGGAGACAAAAGAGCCCCCCCAAAACTTCATCGCTCCATTTTGTTCGAAGCCAACCCGGTTGACGCTCACCACGTGGATACCATTGGCTACCGCATGACTGCGTTGAATGGTCTGCCAGGCATTGTATTGTTCCGTATTGGTGGCCTCATCCTGCGAAGTCGCCCAACCGATGGCCGTGGGATAGAACAAAACTTCCGCCCCCATGAGTGTTGTGATTCGCGCTCCCTCCGGGTACCATTGATCCCAGCAGATCAATACCCCAATGTCAGCAAATTTTGTCTTGAAGATCTTATAACCCAGATCGCCTGGCGTGAAGTAGAACTTTTCATAATAAGCGGGATCATCCGGAATGTGCATCTTCCGGTATTTGCCCAGGTAGCTGCCATCGGCATCCAGCACGGCAGTCGTGTTGTGGTAAATACCGTTTGTTCTCTTTTCAAAAAGCGATGCCACAATCACAACGCCAAGTTCCTTCGCCAAAGCAGACAGCCGGTCGGTCGAAGGGCCAGGGATTTGCTCTGCCAGTTTAAAGTTCTCGTAATCTTCAACATCGCAGAAATACAATGATCGAAACAATTCCTGCAGGCAGACGATCTGTGCCCCCTTTTTCGATGCTTCCCGCACTCCCGCCATGGCCTTTTCAAGGTTCTCATCCGGATTGGCAGTGCACGACATCTGAACCGTGCCTATCTTAACCAGCTTTTTGCTCACGATATCAAGTTTTGATTCGGTTGCAAAAATAGCAATGAACGAGGAAGTTGCTAAAGACTATTTCTGGGCCTGCACGAAGTTGACTTCAACGGTCTGGCGGTGATCAAATGGTATTCCGCCTTCGG
This sequence comes from Cyclobacteriaceae bacterium, assembly GCA_050250195.1. GTDB lineage: Bacteria > Bacteroidota > Bacteroidia > Cytophagales > Cyclobacteriaceae > ELB16-189. Next base: position 526,256 of record JBFWPC010000001.1, read on the forward strand.
CAAGGCCACTCACACGGACGGTTAACGTACCGGTGTTGTCGGAAGAATAAAACTCATCTGAGATCAAGCCCCTTTCGTTGCGCTCAAAATCTGCTCTCCAATAAAGGGAAGATTTAAGATTGGGAATGCGTAGCGATGCGGTAGGACTCAACTTGTTGACCGGGAAATTGATGGGCTTATTGAGACCCCGTAGCACCAGGATATCCTCATTGGGTATGCGGGAAGCCATGTCTGCCACCTTCGTTTGAAAAAAGACCACCCCGTTCTTTGAAATATGCCCCATGGTCTTGAGTTTCTTTACATCGTTAATCACCTTGATGGTTGCGATTTCACCAGGCTTCATCTTTAATACAAAGTCAGTATTGCGGGTGGCAATTCCATCAATAACATAAAGCGGTTCGCCCATAATGGGGTTATTGCTGTCCGATGACAGGACCCTCAAAGTCGGCTTGCCTCCAATCTTTCGATGCTGCACGAACCTCACGACTTCCCGGAAGAGATCTTCCATGGTGGGAAACACTACGTACTCGTCCACCCGAATCGTAGCATCCGCACCGTAGAGTTCATCTTCAAAACTTGCATTCGGGTTGGCGATGGCCTTCTTCAGCTCGGGAGCAGACCAACTATACGAAAACGAATTGTTGACAACGTCAGTAAGTGTACTGAATGCGTAGTACGGATCTTTCTGACGCGTAGTCACGGTCGGTTCGGCTCGAAAGCCTGTCAGAGAATCTACTGCCAGCTTGATGATTGTATTCTGTAGTCGCTTGCCCTTGTGTTCCATCGAATACATGATGTTGTCGTTTCCATAAAAATTGAAGAACACAGGCCATTCGAATTTTCCGTCAACGGCATACACCTCGTAACCGAAGATTTCGTTTTGCAGAAGAAACAATATCATCGTGGAATCTGGCACCGCTTTACCAGATTCCCTAAACACCGCCTCACCGGTGAAATGCAATGAATTGATAACGGGGTACTCAGCCTCCCGCTTCTTTAGATCAAGTATTTCATTCCACGAAAACCGTTTCCATTTCTGTGTAATCAAAAAATCATCAAGTACCTGAAAGCCTTCATCAGTGAATGGGTCAATCCTCTCAAGTAGTGGTCTGGCATCGGGAAGGTCCAGGCCAATCAGTAGCTGTGAACGCAGGTCGGGAGCCGCATTCACAAACAAACTCTGGTGATAACTGTTAATCAGCAAATCCGCCTGTCGGCCTGCCCCGTAGCTATCTTTCAAGTCGAGGTCGAAGGCGATGGGCGACCGCGTGTTCACCGACTTCGTGGCGAGCGTCAGGTTGGGTACCATGGCTTCACCCTGGCGAACATAAAGAACCCTGCTTCCAACCTGGTTTCCTTTTGAGTCGAACAAGGCAAGCTGGGCCAGGCCTTCTGGTATCGTGCGCGTGGGTATGATCACATCAATCGTTTCTCCAGTGTTAGTTCGGACCATTGATGCATAGGCGATCTTGCTTCGACTGGTAAGCACCACAGTCAAACTTTCTGCTCTCAATCTTGAAGATTGGTACTCAATCTTGACGTGGATGAGATCTTTGGCGTGTGCAACGTGCAATGCCCAACCCTCCTCTTGAACCGGCACTTCAATTCTGCTACCGGAGGCCGACTCGAGAAAATATCTTGTCTGGGGTTTGGGGGTGAACTCAAAAGTGAACAACCCATGGCTGCCGGTGGAGAATGCCTGAACCTCCGTGCCGTTGCCTTCCACCATACGGCCACTTGTAGCGACCGGCTTTTTCTGCCTTTGGCTGTAGACCACCACGCGCGAGTTGGCACCGGCCACAAGCGCTCCGCCCTCGGGCAGTAGATCCATGTTTACGTCACCATCCTGAATAGCCGTAAAAATGTACTCACCGCTGACCGTAAAGGGGCTCGTGAAATACAAATCCCGGGAAAAGTTTTTCATCCAGTTGGTGTATGCCACCAGCAAATAGCGACCAGGCGGAATTTCCCGATCGACCACAAATTGAGTTTCTGTAATTCCATTGTCGACAGATATGGCATTCCTTAGTACTTCGTTTCCATCTCCATCGACCAAAACCAAATGTACTACCTGGCGGCCTTTGGTGAAGGTGAGATCTTCGTTCAAAAGATAGGCCCTGAAATAAGCGGTGTCGCCTGGCGCATAGCCCGGCTGATCAAAATCAAGATACAACTTCGAATGCGGAAAGCGTTTGTTATAACTCTCGAGCTTCTCCGTAAGTTCAGCAATGAAATCAGCATCTGACTTTGGCCTGACCGCCATCAAGCCAAGGGTGATGGTTGTGATCACCAACAATTTCGCTAAGGCCCGCATTACCAGTCTTCAGGTTTGGTAGTTGTGGAATTGTCAAATAAGAATCTGCAATCATCGGCAAGCGTGTCAATGGGGAGCAGTTTGTATGGGATATCCTCCTTGTCAATGAAAATTGATTTACTTTTCACTGCAGATACGCTGAACAGACCAAATATTTCAGCAGACTCGTCATTGATGCACCTGAGGTTCCCCCGGATTTTGGCCGTGGCGGGTTGAAAAAGACTGCTTCCACCTTCTTTCTGAATCTTAACCAATCGCCAATAGTCATAAAGCTCTTTGGAGATGCTTTCGATTTGTACTTCCACACGGTACTTGCTGTAAAACAGGCCTTTGGTAGCAGGTACATATCCCACATTAAAGCCGGCCAAACTGCCACCATAAAAATCCATATCTGCTATTTCAGGAGATCGGTCATATGCTGTAACCCAACAATTGCAACAGGCACACGGGCCAACCTGGGTGAGTATCCCCTGAATCACACGGTAGCCACTGCAAGGTCTTGGATCGGGAACCCGGCCCGCTTCGCCTGCATTCACCATTCTCTTTTCCGGAAATGTGAACACCTCGTAAACGCCAGTGCTTTTCAGCCTGACATACTCCGCACCGGAGTTAACTGTGGCATTGATATACACATTAAATCCCGCATTGTTCTCTTCGCCCGGGTTGCCCGTATTCACCTTGTCCTGAAATTCGAAGTAAATGCTGTCTATGTTGTCGATCGGCACCAACGTTTGCGGTGCTGACTCGTAAATCCGCCCATCGAAGGCTTCGATTCGCAGGTAATAACTCTTACCGTATTCTGTCTTAAACGTGTTACTCGAAACAAACACACCGGGTACATCATCTTTGAGTCGCTCCTGGTTTCCGTCTTCGTCAATAATATAGACAAACGCGCCAGTTACCGCGGGCCGCTTCTCCAAGTCGTTGTAAAGCTTCACCGAACGAAACAGGTTTACCACGTATGGGCCCGGTTGATCGGTAAGGCCGCCTTCCACCACGATGAGCCCCTCTTCCGTGGCCACATCAAGTTGGATCGGGTCAATACAAGACCCGATCATCGCAAGAAGAAAAAAAGTCAATAGCCAAATCCTTTTCATCACGCCATCTAGAATTTGAATGTGTAGGAAACTGATGGAATCGCTGTACCGATAACTGCCATCCGGTATGGCTCAATGTAACTCCGTCCATTGTCGGCAAAGAATATGGTGTACGGATTTTTGCGGGCGTACACATTGTACACGGAAATCGTCCAGGTGCCATCCCAGAATTTTTTGCGCTTGTGACTTCCCTCGATAATGAAAGCCAAATCCAGGCGATGGTAATCAGGAATTCGATATTGATTGCGATCCGAAAAATTAGCTACCGCCACATTGTCGATTAAATAAGCAGATGTAGGCGCAGAAATCGGCCGCCCTGTATGGTAAGTGAAGTTGCTGGACAGGAAGTATCGCCTCGAGAGGTTGTACTTCCAATTGAAGTTGAACACATGCGGCTGGTCAAAATTGGACGGATACCGTTTGCCGTTGTTGATGCTTTCATCAGAAGATCTTCCGCTGATCTCTCTGAATGATCGGGAATAAGTGTAGTTAAACGTGCCATTGAGCCTTCCCTTGGTCTTAACAATCGATAACTCTCCGCCATAGGCGAGGCCGTTGCCCGTCAGCAGCTCCGTCTCCAGGTGGTCATTCAAAATCAACTGCGCACCGTCCTTAAAATCGAGCAGGTCATAAATGTTTTTGTAGTAAAACTCGACAAACGTCTCATACATGTTTTCCTTAAAGTTCTTAAAGAAGCCAAAGGAAATCTGATCGGCATATTGAGGTTTGAAATAGAAGTTACTCGGCTGCCAGATATCAACGGGGGCAACCGCTGCGGTATTGGAGATTAAGTGTGTGTATTGATAAATTCGGTTGAAGCCTGCCTTCACTGAAGCGTTGGGCGTGAAAGAGTATCGCAAACTCACCCGAGGCTCAAGACCGCTGTAGCTTTTAACCAATTCTCCGCTCGCAAACTGTGCGGTGTCAATGATGGCCTTCACCTCACGGGCTTGCGATGGATCGTACTGGTAAACTGACGAAGGCCCAAAGGCCTGGTACAACGAATAGCGAAGGCCCACTTCCACATTAAATCGCTCTCGCCATTGAAAATTTTCCTCCAGGTAAAATCCGTGCTCAAAAGCGCGCTGCTCCGCTAAGGCCTGTGGCCTGATGGACGATAATCCGGTTGTTGGGCGGATTGACCCTGGGTTATATTGGTAATACGTTGATGCCGCCCCGAAAGAGATCTTGTGATTCTCAAGATTGTAACTGAAGTCTGCTTTTACAGAAGGGTAGGTTACACCAAAATCAAGCTCATAAGCATTTCCAGGTTCAATATCCTCCACGCTGTAGGCATAGCTGCCAACGCCTGCTGTGATGGTCGAGAGAAACTTCTCATTGAAAGAATGGTCGAGTCTCATCACGCCCATGCGGTTGAACCATCGGTAAACTGTATCGGTAGAGATCCCGAATTTATCTTTACTCAGATAGCCGGTGAATTGGAGTTTTGTTTTATTGCTAAACTGGTGACTGAGTTTAAGCGAACCATCGTAGAAGTAAACGGTGCTATTCTGGATATCCTGATAGTCAGTCTTGATGGTGTTGAGGATCCAATCTGAGTAAGATGAACGAAGCGAAGCAATCATCGAAGTCTTGTCTTTCAAAATCGGGCCGCCAACGGTGAAGTTGCTTGATATGGCCCCGATACCGCCCGTACCCTCCCATTTCTGAAAGTTCCCTTCTTTAGCCGTGATGTTGAGTACCGAGGAAACACGTCCACCAAATTCTGCAGGAATGCCACCGCGGTAAAAATTCACTTCCTTTAGTGCATCGGAATTAAAGGAAGAAAAGAAACCAAAAACATGTGAGATGTTGAACACAGGAATACCATCATACAGCACCAGGTTTTGATCCACGCCACCACCGCGCACATTAAAACCGGTTGCCACCTCTCCCACTGAAGTAACCCCCGGCAATGTTTGCACCTGGCGGATCAAATCCACCTGCCCCATGAAGGAAGGCATCCGCTTCACTTCAGTTAGCTTGATGCTCGTTTGCCCGCCCCGGTTGCCCATCACATTCGAAAAGGCCTTATCAGCAACGACCACTTCCTCCAGTAAGGTGGGAGTTTCGTCCAGGTTCACGTTGAGCTCCCCATCATCATATATGTCAAGATCAACGACCTTCTCCTCATAGTTGATATAACTAATGGTCACCACATGTTGGCCGGCCGGTATTGACATCTCAAAGGTACCCCGTGCATTAGTGGTGATTCCCTTGTCAATATCCTTTACAACCACTGATGCGCCCACCAGTGGTGCATCATTTTTTACATCCATCACCATACCTCGAAGCACCACTTCGCCATTTTTCCCGCCTGCCGGATCTCCAATCGAAATTTTCTCTACTTTTTTCTTCTCTCTTGTGGCTGTTTGTAAAAGGCGGTCTCTTAACAGGGCTTGCGAGGGGTCTTTCACTATAATTACTCCGTAGTCGCTTATGAGCTGGTACTCGATGCTGGTGCCTCTAAAGACATCATCGAGCAAATATTCTACAGTCCGCCCTTCATAACTTTGATTGATCGTGATCGATTCGATCCACTGTGGTAAAAAGAAAAACCTTACTGCATGGCTCTTCTCCAAAGACTCCAGCAACTCAGGCAGACTTTTGCCCTGCTCAGTTCCATCGAGGCGCTCCTGCAGTATGGATTGCGATTGTCCAACGATGCACATCATAAAAAACAGGATGAAAGGCAGTCTCTTCAAGGCTTGCAAAAAAATAAAGCGCTAAAAATACATTTTATATCGAAACTTCATAGGGCAAAGCTTTTGGGTGGTTGGTATCAGGGCAGCAGGGCCCTCACCATTTCCTTTTTGCCGGGTGGGCCCGGCAAGGTTTCTACGATCAAGCCGAGTTCTTTCAGGTTTCGCTTGAACTGACCTTGCGCACAATAGGTTACAAGAAAAGCCTCTGTGCCCATCGCCCTTTTTACGTGAGACAGTAACGACAATGTCCACATCTCCGGTTGCCGGCTTGGCGCAAAAGCATCGAAGTAAATCAGATCAAATTTTTCCTCGCCCAATGGTGGCAATTGGGTGAGGTCTCTCTGCAACTTAAAAAGTTGGAATAAAGGATGCACTGTGACCCCCTGCTCCCAGGGCGCACGATGCAGTTGGTCAAACCAATGATTCGCATCGGGCCATTCCAATAATTGGGGATAGTTTAGCCTGCTAGCCAGTTCAATCCCGATCGGGAATTTTTCGAAAGTGACATACCGGACTTTAAGCTGCCTGGTCAACGTCTCGCGCAGGGTCAGCAGCGCATTTAGGCCGGTGCCAAAACCAATTTCCAGAATCTGAATTCCCCGAGGGTGTGCATTCCATTGGTGACGCAAGCCCTGCTCGATGAATACGTGCTGCGACTCCTGTATGGCCCCGTGTATGGAATGGTAAGATTCGCTCAGCTCCGTATGAAAAAGCGAATGTGATCCGTCCCCTGTGATGATGAGGTCAAGCACGCGCTATTCTTTACCGATCAATGCTACGGCCATGGCGTTCACGCCCTCCTCCCGACCCACGTAACCCAGCTTTTCGTTGGTGGTCGCCTTGATGGAAATGTCATCGGTTGAAATGCCACAATAGCCTGACAATACGCGGCACATTTCATCAATGTGTGGATTCACTTTGGGTCGCTCGAGTACGATTGTACAATCGATATTTTGAATCTGCCAGCCCTTGGCCGAAATCATCTTCACTACCTCGATCAGGAAATATTTGCTTTCCTTATTCTTCCACCGTGGGTCCGTATTGGCAAAGTGGTGGCCTATGTCACGCATGTTGGCAGCACCCAATAGCGCATCGCAAATGGCGTGGATGAGTACATCGGCATCGGAGTGGCCCTCAGCGCCCTTATCCGACTGTAGTTTAACACCTCCCAGCCAGAAATCTCTTCCCTCAACCAGTTGGTGCACATCAAAGCCTAGTCCGACTCGAACTTTCATGTTAGTTTTTTTTCGCTTGATAGTACAATACGGAGCTGTTGGTCTCCCTGAGCACGTCCGCTGCCACGCGGGTCAGGTCGTCCCTGGAAACGCTCCTCATACGATTCACTTCCTCGTTTACAAGATCAGGATTTCCCGAAAGTGCCGCGAAAGAAAGATTGACGGCACGATTCATCACCTCCACTTCATCGAACTGAATGGTTGACTCCGCCAGACTCTTCACTTTCTCCAACTCTGCTTCGCTGATTCCTTGTGCCAACACCTGGTTAATCTCCCGGTTCAAAGCGTCTTCCGCTTGCTCAATCGTCACATCCGGCTTCAATCTGCCGCTCACTACCATCAGTCCCGGGTCAATGGTTCCCATTGTAAACGAACCAAGAGATGTAAACAGTTCTTGACCCTGTACAAGTCTTTGATATAGGCGGCTGGAATGCCCTCGACCAATTGCATCGCTCAGTAAATCAGTAGCATGAAAGTCATTGTGAAAGCGCCCCACCGTATGATAAGTCTTGTACAATGCCGTTGCCGGTACCTCGGCTTCGACAGTCAGCGTCCTTTTGGAAGTTTGCCTGGCTTCTTGCGGAAGATTGCGTTGCTTCTTTTCCCTCATGGGAATCGGTCCAAACCATTTCTCCGCCAACCGCTTCACGTGATCCATCTTCACGTTACCTGCCACAGTTAATATCGCGTTGTTCGGTGCATAGTGCGTAAAGAAAAAAGACCGCACATCGTCCATCGTGGCTCCTTCAATGTGCGAGATCTCTTTTCCGATCGTGGCCCATTGATATGGATGCGTTTGATAGGCAAGCGGGCGTAGCTTTAACCAAACATCACCGTAAGGCTGATTGAGATATCGCTGCTTGAATTCTTCAATGACAACTTTGCGTTGAACTTCCAATACGTTCGGATCAAAGGACAGGCTCAACATGCGGTCACTTTCCAGCCAGAAGCCAGTTTCCAGGTTGGTGGCCGGCACCGTGAGGTAATAGTTGGTGATATCCGTATTGGTGAAGGCATTGTTTTCGCCACCCACGCGTTGCAGGGGTTCATCATAACTCGGAATATTCATCGAACCTCCAAACATGAGGTGTTCAAACAAATGGGCAAAGCCCGTTTTATTTGGCTCTTCATCACGCGACCCGACATCGTAAAGGATATTAACCACGGCAATCTCAACGGTTGAGTCTTCGTGCACAAATACCCGAAGCCCATTCTCAAGCACAAACTGCTGGAAAGAAATCATGGCACCAAAAATAGGCTTTCCGCAACGAAAGTGTGGCCACGGCGCGCCACACAAGAAAAAATCAAATTCAAACCCTATTTGCTAAATTGGCGGCCTGTTTGCTAAGCACATGAAGTTCAACCGCAAAAAGTACTCCGATCAAAAACTTATCGCGCTGTATGAGGCCTTGCTTCTGCCACGGATGATCGAAGAGAGAATGCTGATTTTATTGAGGCAAAACAAGATCAGCAAATGGTTCAGTGGCATCGGGCAAGAGGCGATCGCAGTGGGAATCACGGAAGCGTTGGCACCCGATGAGTACATTTTGCCCATGCACCGCAACCTGGGTGTATTTACCTCCCGAAAAATGCCGCTCGATCGATTGTTTGCGCAATGGCAAGGCACAATGCACGGATATACAAAAGGCCGCGATCGTTCATTTCATTTTGGAAGCAATGAACATCATATCGTAGGTATGATTTCCCACCTCGGGCCGCAAAATGGCATTGCCGATGGGATTGCCCTCGCGACAAAACTTCGGAAAGAAAACAAGGTGACCGTGGTGTTCAATGGCGATGGCGGTACCAGTGAGGGCGACTTTCACGAGGCGGTAAATGTCGCTGCGGTTTGGGATTTACCCGTAATCTTCGTGATCGAAAACAACGGCTACGGACTATCCACACCAAGTGCGGAGCAGTTCCGATGCAAGCAATTTATCGACAAGGCCATCGGCTACGGAATTGAAGGTGTGCAAGTGGATGGCAATAACGTCCTGGAAGTTTACGATACCGTAGTCGACTTGGCTTCCAAGCTTAGGAAAAAGCCGGGGGCTGTTATATTGGAGGCCATGACGTTTCGCATGCGCGGTCACGAAGAGGCTTCGGGCACCAGGTATGTTCCCAAGAAGCTTATGGACACCTGGGCCAAAAAAGATCCGCTTGTTAACTTCGAAAAATATTTGCTAAAGGAGGGTGTTGTTAGCACTAACTCCATTGCCGAGACGCGAAAAAAATTCAAACAGGCCATTGACCAAAATCTTGAAATCGCATTTGCCGAAACTTATCCCCAGCCTTCAACCTCATTAGAGCTCAATGACGTGTACGCCCCGTTCGAACAAGATGTGATTGAGCCGAAGTCAAAAAAGCAAACTGAAAAAAGATTCATTGATGCCATTAGCGATGGGTTGAGACAATCCATGGAGCGACATGACAACCTCGTACTCATGGGGCAAGACATTGCAGAGTACGGAGGTGTGTTTAAGATCACAGAGGGCTTTGTGGAAAAGTTTGGAAAAGAACGGGTGAGAAACACACCCATTTGTGAGTCGGCCATTGTGGGCGCAGGATTGGGATTGTCCATCAAAGGCATGAAGGCCATGGTAGAAATGCAATTCGCTGATTTTGTTTCCGAAGGATTCAATCAAGTTGTGAACAACCTGGCCAAGATTCACTGGCGATGGGGCCAACCTGCAGACGTGGTCGTACGCATGCCAACCGGTGCCGGTACAGCGGCCGGGCCGTTTCACAGTCAGTCGAACGAAGCCTGGTTCTTTCACACGCCCGGACTGAAAATAGTTTACCCGTCAAACCCGTACGATGCGAAGGGTCTTCTGTGTGCGGCTTTCAACGATCCAAACCCTTATCTCTATTTCGAGCATAAATTTTTATACCGGTCCATCAAAGCGACCATCCCAGACGATTACTATACATTGGAAGTAGGAAAAGCCAGACTCGTGCAGGAAGGCAATGACGTATCGATCATCACCTACGGCATGGGTGTGCATTGGGCAACGGAGTTGCTTGCTTCCTTGCCCGAGGTAAGCGCGGATGTGATTGATTTGCGGACGCTGCTCCCCTGGGATCAGGAATCCGTATCCACTTCCGTTAAAAAGACCAACCGTGCACTCATCTTGCATGAAGACACCCTGACCGGTGGGGTGGGTGCAGAAATCGCGGCCTGGATCTCTGAACATCACTTCTCCGATCTCGATGCGCCAGTGGTGAGAGTGGCTGCCCTGGATACCCCTATTCCATTCGCCCCCACACTTGAACAAAATTTCTTGCCCAAGTCTCGCCTGAAAACAAGCCTGGAAGCGCTCCTCACCTATTGAAGAACATTTCGCCCGCACAAGTTTGGGGCAACCGGTTCGTTTGAATGGTGGGCTTCACATCCAGGGCAAAATGAGCAGAATTTGCTACCTTAGCCTGTTTCAGGGGCTTGAAAAACCGGAGCACGATAACAACAGGATTGAAATTGGGCATGGTCATCCTGACCATCCTCCTGGCGCACCTTTCCTATGGGCAAAATACGAAGGGAGACCGCCCAATTCCCAATCAGCGCCAGGTCCGTGAGACGAAGTTCAAGAGCGTTAAAAAGAAGAAAAGGTTAAAAACCCGCGATATCTCGGGCCGCAGGCTGAGAACGAAAAATACATCCTCTGCCAACCGCGCCAACCGGAACTGGCCACAACCCAGCCCCTATCCAGATACGAAATTCAAGCAGCCTGAGCGGTCGGCCAAACCGTTGGGTCGCGTTTTCAATAAGCCGCCTCGGGAAACTGGAGGCCGCGCCTGGAAGGGCAACATCTCAGGGCACAAGCTGCGGGTGCAATCAAGAAGCGGTCAGCGGGTCCGAGACAACGTGTACCCACAACGGGGTCCATTTGTCAACAATCCTTCAAAAAAGCCTCGAACCAAGGTAAAGGTCTTCGCGCGAACAGCTTCAGGTGCTCTTCCGCAAAGACTAAAACCAGTTGGCCGGGAACGCCCCTGGAAAGGGAATATCAAGGGAGGCCGGGTAGGTACTCCCAGTCGAACGGCACAATTCAAAAAGGTTTATCCGCAAGACGGCCGGTTTGTTAATCATAGAACCCAGCGTGTCCAAACCGTCAGGCGGACCTACCGGAACAGTTGGAAAATTGCAAGGGCGGCAAAGCGCGAGAAAACGGAGCCACCTGCAAAAAAATGGCGAGTGTCGCCATTCTCGGCTTCCGGGGCCTACGTCACCCGCGGCCGCAAGAATGTTTACTGGGGTAAGTTTTCAAAAGGCGAGCGCCCGATTACTCGGGATATCACCGGGCGACCCCTGCGCACGAAGAATTTTAGGTCAATGCCTGCCGGCCTCATTTCCCGGGATACCCTTGCCTTTTTTGGACGCAGGCCGGGTGGCGATCGCTCTTTTTCGGGCAAGACAAGAAGTTTCAAAAGCGCAAGCACCTCCGGGCGAGCCTGGCGAGGCAATATTTCCGGCCATGCCATCCGCGGCCGGAACTACGCCAGCAAAAAGGGAGAACAGGCTGGAAAATTTATTTTCCCAAGAAAACTCTCAATCACCTCAACGGGCAAAGCAGGCGAACCTTTACCCGGGGGCGGCTTTCAAACACGTTCAGGCCGCAGGGTGAGCAATCGTCCCCTTCCCGCCAAGGTGCCCGGCATGGGTGCGAGCGGCATCTCCAAATACCTGAGCAGGATTACCGGTCGCAAGCCGGTGCAAGGCGGTGGAAGCGTGGGTCGCAAAGGATGGAACAATCAGGGAAACCCTATCCCCACCAGAACGCCTGGCGGAGGCAGCGGCATAGGCCGGTACCAGGGCGACTTCAAAAGGGGCGAACTGACGCCCGGGTTCACACCGCAGGGTGTCAACTATGCGGGCAACATCAAGGCCAGGAAGCCCTTGAAGGGAGGTGGAAGCGTGAGCGGCAAGCTTTGGAACAACCGGGGCAATCCCATCGCGGTGCGCACACCCGCAGGTGGTGCAGCGAAGGCCGGCACTTGGCAAGGCGATTTCAGGCGAGGAACGCTGACACCCGGGTTCACAAAGCAGGGAGCAGATTACGCTGGGAACATCAAAGCCGGAAAGCCTCTAAAAGGAGGAGGAAGTGTGAGTGGTATGTGGAACAACAACGGTAACCCTATTGCGGTACGAAGCCCCGATGCTGGTGCAGCTAAGGCCGGTACATGGCAAGGCGATTTCAGGCGAGGAACGCTGACACCCGGGTTCACCAAACAGGGAGCAGACTATGCCGGAAATATCAAAGCACGGAAGCCATTAAAAGGGGGAGGCAGCGTCAGCGGTAAACTCTGGAACAACCAGGAAACGCCTATTGCTGTAAGAACCCCGGCTGGCGATGCGGCCCGGGCAGGCAAATTTCAGGGTACCTTTAGAAGGGGCGAACTCTCACCCGGATTCACCAAGCAAGGGGCCGACTACACCGGCAACATCAAAGCAAGAAAGCCTCTGAAAGGGGGCGGCAGCGTCAGTGGTAAACTTTGGAACAATAATGAGACTCCCATCGCGGTCAGGTCGCCAACGGGCGATGCGGCTGGTGCCGGCAAATTCCAGGGGAACATCAAGGCCAAGCGACCTGAAAAAGGTGGCGGTAGTGTTAGTGGAAAGCTCTGGAACAATCAAGAGTCGCCAATCGCAGTACGCACACCCCTTGCCGAGGATGCCAAGGCGGCAAACTATTCGGGCAGGAGGAAGTCATCAAGGAAGGCTTATGTTCAGAACCCCAACGCAGCAGACGAATCATTGCGGAAGCAAAAACCTGACAAGAGCACATTTGAAGTGGCCGGCCTGCAAATTAAGGTCAGGGAAGGCGACTACAAAACCAAACGCAGCGCTGCCAAAGGTTCATTGCCAGGTGTAGCCCCCCGCAAAGGCTCTGTAAAAGCCGGGGAGTATGCCCGGGGGGTAAAAATGAATTGGAACTACAAACACAACCCCAATAGCGATGAAGAGGCCATGAAGGTGCGCACGCCAGGGAAGGCCAGTGCACTGGCCAAAAGTTTTCAGGGAAATACCAAAATGCGTAAATACAAAGGGGCAGACCTACACCCGGATGCCCAGTTTGCACACGGACCAGAGGACAACGTTGCGGAAGAACGAACCATTTTGACCAGCCTGAAGTTATTCTGGGCGAAACTTTTCAGAAGGAGCAGTACCCAGCCCGACCATCTGAAAGATAAAGATCGCAAACCGCGGTACGACAAACGTGAGCAGGGTTTATGGTATAACTAGGTAGATGATGAAATGGATTGAATTGAAAGAATTGGGTCAGCTTGATGAAGTGGCGGCCCATTCAGTTGAAAAGCCCGTGTTAATTTTCAAACACAGCACTACCTGCTCTCTGAGCAGGGCCGCACTGGACCGCCTGGAGAGGAGGTGGAACGGTGAAGAGGTAAGTGAGGCCCCCACGTACTTTTTGAATATCCAGGCCAACCGGGGCATCTCAAATGCAATCGCGCAAAGGTTTGGCATACGGCACGAATCACCCCAGGCGATCGTCATCAGGAATGCCTCTGCTGTTTACGATGAATCTCATTTGGGCATTAATTACGAGGAGATCAAGAAATATTTAGCTCCGGCCCAATAGCATATATTGCCGAACCCAAACCATCGGCCGGCTTTTGCGTTGTTGACGGGATGATCTAAATTTATGAACGGGTAATGCGAAGGACCTCAGGATCCATATGGTTGACCATTTTGTTTTTGCTCGTTTTGCAAACAGAAATGTTTTGTCAAACGCAGGACAGCTATGACTACAATTCTGAGTTTACCTGGGGTGTCAACAAGAATTCGTCAGGCGGCCTCATCGGAGGTTTTGTATTGAAAAAGTCGAGAAAGCTTACCGAGCGCATTCTTGAAACATACGGCCTGGAGGTGATGAATGTGAAACACCCCCAGGAAACCAGGACCAACTCCCGCTATACCGGCAACTTCTTTATTTACGGAAAGAGTAATTACCTGTATGCGTTGCGATTTCAATACGGTCGCGATTTTATTTTCTTCAAGAAAGCGCCACAGCAGGGCGTTGAAATAAAAGCCGTGCTGGCAGCAGGCCCCTCGATTGGTGTGGTAGCTCCCTACTTTATCGAACGTGCCGTTGACAATAGTGCATTCATTACCGTGCATGAACAGTACAGTCCCAACAATCCTTCCCATACCTTTAACAACATCCTTGGCACCGGCTATTTATTCGAGGGCATCGGTGACTCCAGGATGCAGTTGGGAGGCAATGCAAAAGCAGCATTTAATTTTGAATTGGGGACCACCAAAAACCAGGTAACTGGTTTTGAAGTCGGCTTTTTGGTTGACGCCTATTTCAACCAGGTTGTGCTCATGCCTTCAAGCAATAATACGGGCGTATTTCCCACCATCTTCTTTACCCTATTTTACGGCAGCCGGAAGTAAATTCTCCCGAATTTTCCCCAATTGGGGAAATAAAATTCTGCGTTTTTCCGTGACGTTCTGGCCCCAAAGTAATTCTATTCATATATTTGAAATCCTAAACAGAAACAAAGTACCTATGGAAGCTAAAAAGACAGATAAGGCAGATCTCACCCAAAAGTCGGCCTTCTTTTTCAGCATAGGGTTGTTGATTACCATGTCCATCGTGGTGACAGCCTTTGAATGGAAAGACACCGAAGTGTCGGATGTCGATTTGTTGGGCAAGAGCACCAATACTTTCGAGGAAACAATCGAAGTGCCGCCCACGGACATTCCACCTCCACCACCGCCACAGGTGCAACAGCCACAGATTGTGGAAGTACCCGATGAGGAGGAAATTGAGGAAGACATCCAGGTGAACCTTGACGTGGAGGTTACTCAAGAAACCAAAGTGCAAGAAATTGTGATTCAGGCTGAAGAGCCCAAGGAAGAAGTTGATGAGATCTTCACAATTGTTGAAGACCCTGCTTCGCCAAAGGGCGGCATGACCGCGTTTTATAAGTATGTGCAAGACAAGATGAAGTATCCGGCTCAGGCCCGCAGGATGGGTATCGAAGGCCGCGTGTTTGTTGAGTTTGTCATCGAAAAAGATGGTAGAATCACAGACGTACGTGCTGTGAAGGGGATTGGCGCAGGTTGCGATGAAGAAGCCATTCGCGTGGTCGAAGCAGCCCCCGCCTGGAATCCAGGTAAACAGCGAGGCAAACCGGTGAAGCAAAGAATGGTTTTACCCATTACCTTCAAGCTCGGTTAATAGTCTTGACGTGAAGATTTCAAAACCCTGCCCCTCGGCAGGGTTTTTTGCTTTATGGCATCGCGAAGCCCAACACAAGTCCGGATAGGATGATCGCCCAGGATGGCAACTTTGTAAAAGCAAGAAGGCAAAAGGTGCCAATTGTAAACCCAAAGTTGACCAGCGTATTATCTAACGGCTGAAACAACAGCACTGCAGCCGCAGCGACAAGCCCTGCGTTGGCAGCATTAATGCCCTCGAGCGAGGCACGAATGGGTCGATATTTTTTTAAGCTATCCCAAATCCTGATCACAAAAAAAATGAGAAAGGTGCCCGGAAGAAAAATGCCTGCCGCAGCCACCGCAGCACCGAGCAACTGGCCACCAATTCCATAGTCGCGCATGGCAAGCGAGCCTATGTAAGAGCTGAAAGAAAACACCGGACCGGGGATCGCCTGAGCCAAGGCATACCCCGAAAGAAACTCCTCTGGCGACATCGGATGGTGAAGCGGCTTTGCATACTGAACAAACTCCGTATACATCATCGGCACGAGTACCTGACCTCCCCCAAAAATTAAACTTCCATTTCGATAGAAGTTTTCAAAAATCTTCACAGGCAAGGCGAAGGTGATACCACCCAGGGCCGCGGCTGCAATGAATACGCCCGCCCACAAAAGGAAGTTAGCCCACGGCACTTCAAACTTTTTCTTTGGCTCTTTGGGATGCCGCCTGTAGTTAAGTGCGGTTAGCGCACCGGCCAGCACAAGGATGACAGGAAAAATAATGGGGGTCTTCACAAAATAAGAGGTGACTCCGGCCACGAACATGATCACAAATCCTGCAGTGGTATTTACCGTTTTCACACTGATGGTGTAGGCGGCATAGCTCACAAATCCGACAGCCATCGGCTGAATAAACCGTGTGAACTCCAACGAGATATCTTTGGCCTGAAAACTCCCTATTAAAATGGCAACCGTTGTCATGATCGCAACCGATGGCAGCATCCAAAGAAAAAGGGTAAGATATGCCAGGTTGGCTCCACCCAGGCGATAACCCACTGCAGTCAATGTCTGCGTTGAAGTTGGCCCAGGCAAGATTTGGCCCAAGGCATAAAGTTCCAACAGCTCACCCTCGGTGAGATACCTTCTTTTGTCAACCAACACTCTTTGGTAATGCCCGAGGTGGGCCTGTGGACCTCCGAAACAACTTAGCGAGAGCCAGATAACATCGCGGAGAAAAATGATATGACGGACGCGTTTTGTCAAAACGTGAACGGGTGAACTTATTTTTTCAGGCCAATCTCTCTCAAACGCTCGTCAAGGAATTCACCGGCTGTCGTATCGGGCCACAGTTTGGGATGCGAGGCATCGATCGTGGAGTCCAACGCTGCCAGACTCATTTCCGAGCGAGGATGCATAAAAAACGGAATCGAATAGCGCGGTGTGTTCATTAGCTCGCGTGGCGGATTAACCACCCGATGAATGGTCGACTTCAATTTCTTGTTTGTCAACCGTTCCAGCATGTCACCCACGTTCACCACCAGTTGGTTCGGCAAAGCGGTAATCGGTATCCATTTCCCGTCTCGCCTGAGTACTTGCAATCCGTCAGCGCTCGCGCCCATCAGGAGGGTAATGAGATTGATATCACCGTGCTCAGCCGCCCGCACGGCATCAGCCGGCACTGAATCCGGATCTGAAATAGGGAAATAATGAATGGGTCTCAGGATGCTATTGCCGTGCCTTACTTTGGCGTCAAAGTAGTTTTCTTCCAGCCCAAGATACAAGGCAATGGCGCGAAGCATATATACCCCGGTTTTCTCCAGGCTGCGATAGACCTCCAATGCAATAGGTCGAAATTCAGAAAGCTCCTTGGGCCAAATGTTGGCGGGGTACTCCTTCTTTATGGGATCGTCATCTTCCACTTCCTGTCCCACATGATAAAACTCCTTCAGGTCACCGGTGTTTCTTCCCTTGGCATGCTCCTTACCCTTGCCAATGTACCCCCGTTGACCAGCTAACCCGGGAATCTCATATTGCTGTTTTACCTCATCCGGAAGGCCAAAAAACTTCTTGATTACCGCGTAAAGCTTGGCTGACAACTCATCAGATAGAAAATGATTTCGAACTGCCACAAAGCCAATGTTATTGTATGCGGTGCCCAACTTTTCAACAAACTGCTGCTTTCTCCTGGCGTCCCCGGAAAGAAAATCAGCGAGATCCAGCGAAGGGATTTCATCATAGAGAATGTCGGCCATGGTGCACTTTTTGGAACCATGCAAGCTAACCAATTTTGATTAATTTTACTTTGGTCCCATGCAGGGTTCCAAATTCATAACCATGAAGACCTCTTCTTATCACGTACACGCGAAAATACTGTTGTCGCTTGTATTCCTAATTTCCCTGGTCACCACACAAGCACAAGAGTTGCGAATGGTCAAAACATTTGGCGGTGTTCGGTTCGAAAGCGACACGGCCGCCTACAGCCCGAAACAGGTGCTTGAGATTATGACCGATGTGCCGCTTGCATACCAGGAATTTAAGAAAGCAAAAACGAACTATGGTATTGCAGGAGCCATGGGCGCCATCGGTGGTGTGTTGATTGGCTTTCCGCTCGGAACCGCCCTGGCTGGAGGAGATCCGGAATGGGCATTGGCAGCAGGCGGTGCCGCGCTCTTGTTGGCATCCGTACCAATTAGCAAGTCATTTCGTGTGCGTGCACAAAATGCGCTCGACATCTACAATGGCCACTATAATGTGCAAATGAAAGTGCAGGCTGGAATCTCGACCCGCGGGTTCAATGTCACGATTTACTTTTAGATAGACTCGAGATCCCTTCTCGTTTTAGCATCCACCACGTTGCCTGTATTGAGTGTGGTGGCTGGTTCAAAAAGCAAGAGGTGAACTTCCTGCTCGGCCACGGGGCGGTGTTCTGTGCCTCGCGGCACAATAATCATTTCCCCCGCTCGCAACACCTCCGTTCGGTCACGAAACTCCATCCTTAACTCACCTTTCAATACATAGAACAACTCATCCTCATGCTCGTGATGATGCCATACAAACTCACCTTTTACTTTAGCCAGCTTCACATGCTGGCCGTTCAACGCTCCAATGATTCTGGGATTCCAATGATCGTTAAACAAAGAAAGTTTTTCAGCGATATTGATTTTGCTCATGATAGTAGATTTTCAATTCATCACCAATCACATTCACCGTCTCCGAAACCTCAGCGTTGATCCTTGGAGCGACAATTCCACGTTCAAATGTTTTTGTAGATTCAAACACACGGGCCTCATCCCACAAGTTTTGCATCATAAAGGCATTCAACACCGTGACACCCGCCTCCACCATAACGGATTGAATGGCGCGGTTTTCCGCATCCGAAAGCAGACTGCCAAGAAAGTCTTCAGCATCAACACGAACAAACTCACAGGCGTCCGTTGAATCAACATGCTTCAGGGTGTAACAGATGGTCTTTTGACTACCATCGAAAATATTATAGCCATTTCCCTGAAGGACCAGGTTTCGATCTATGATAAGCCGAACCGGGTCTCTCCCCACCCAGTCGCGGACGTTGAGTTGTGGATTGTCATATTTCACCGTATTGGTTCCCACCAATATGGCATCTTCCTCGCTTCGCCACCGATGCACCCACTTTCTCGATAATTCGTTACTGATCCACTTCGAATCAAAGTTTTCGCGTGCGATAAACCCATCGGCAGTCTGAGCCCATTTCAAGATTACGTACGGACGTTTCTTTGTCAGGACTGTCAGGAACCTCCGATTCAAACTGGCGGCTTCTTTTACCAGCACATTCTCGGTTACCTCGATACCGGCATCGCGAAGCTTTTTGATGCCCTGGGTTTTTACTTTTGGGTTGGGGTCTTCCAGCGCAACCACCACGCGTTTCAATCCATGTTTTACAATGAGGTCAGCGCAGGGTGGCGTTTTGCCGAAATGGGCACAAGGCTCAAGGCTTACGTATAGTGTGCACTCGCTAAGAATGGATGGATCTACCACGCTCTGAATCGCGTTCACTTCTGCGTGCGGTCCGCCAAATACCTGGTGCCAGCCCTCGCCAACGATGGTCTCGCCATGAACGATTACACAGCCTACCATGGGATTAGGACTTACACGTCCTCGCCCCAACTCAGCGAGATCCAGGGCACGCTGCATGTACACTTCGTCTTTATTCATGGCTCTGCCTCAATGTAACAGTAAATGTGTTTATTATTACTCATACAATCAATCACATTGAAAGCCAGGGATTTGTTTAAGATGCTGCTGGAGGAAATTACCCTCGATGAGCCCCATGATGAGTTGAGTGAAATGGTTTACTCAATCATGGAGAATCGAATCGGAATTTCAAAGGCCAAAATCTTGGCAAACGCTGAAATCCGGAATCCTCCTGACTTTGGAGAGTCCATTAGACGGATCAACTCGCATGAGCCAGTACAATACATCGTAGGTAAAGCAGATTTTTTCGGTCGATCATTCAAGGTAAATCCCAAGGTGTTAATTCCGAGACCCGAAACAGAGCAGTTGGTTTCTGTTGCGCTTCGTTATGTTCAGTCAAACCAAAAAATTCTGGACATCGGCACCGGCAGTGGATGCATACCCATCACACTTGCACTTGAACTATCATGCGAAGTAACGGGTACCGACATCAGCCATGCTGCCTTGGAAATAGCCCGGGAAAATGCGAGTCGACTAGGTGCAGATGTTGCATTCCTCCAGCATGATATTCTCCATCAAGAACTACCCTTAAAAGGTCTCGACCTGATTGTCAGCAACCCTCCTTACGTTACAGAACTTGATCGGTCGACCATGAAAAGGAACGTGATTGACTATGAACCCCACGAGGCACTCTTTGTCTCCAATCAAGCACCCCTTATTTTCTATGAGGCCATCGCCAACAAATCTAGGCTGGCACTCAATGAAAGAGGGCGTGTTCTGGTTGAAATAAACGAACAATTCGGAACAGAGACTGCAGCTGTCTTTCGGCAGTTTGGTTTTTCGGCCGCTGAGATCATGAAAGACATCAATCGGAAAGATCGATTTGTGCTTGCCACTTTATGAACCCCATCATCCTCATTCACGGTGCTTTGGGAGCCCAATCGCAATTAAAAGGGCTGGCCGATGAATTGTCTGCTTTAGGCAAACGTGCTTTCTTGATCGATCTGGCGGGGCACGGTGGCAAGCCGTTTCGGTCAACTGGTTTTGGCATCGAGGCGTTTGCTGATGACCTGAACGAATTCATCGGGCAACATAGAATTGACGGTGCGGATGTATTCGGCTACAGCATGGGCGGTTACGTGGCCCTGTGGCTTGCGCTCAATCAACCGGGCAAACTCGGTCGTATCATCACCCTCGGAACCAAGTTTGATTGGGACTCCACCTCCGCGCAGCGCGAAGTAAACAAACTCAATCCAGAAAAAATATTGCTGAAAATCCCCGCGTTTGCGCGAATCCTGGAACATCGGCACAAGCCTCTGGATTGGAAAGAATTGATGTCGAAGACAGGCGAAATGATGCTTGCCTTAGGCACCAAGCCTTTGTTGACTTTAGAAAACGCAAGACACATCACAAACAACACTTTGGTCTTGTTGGGCGATCAGGATGATATGGCGGATGCCTCGTTTTCGAAGTCTTTTGCATTGGCCTTGCCGCATGGAACGTTCATCACGCTGGATCGCACACCGCACCCCATCGAACGAGTAGACGTTACTCGACTTGCGAATCTGATACTGGGTTTTACGAAAGACTAGGGCTCGAAAAAACACACCGTACCACCCACCCAGGTCTTGTCTTTGTTGTATTTCACGCCAATCATTTCCCCGCGGCTCAGTCGCGCCAGGTTGGTAACCAACGTGGGTTCGGGTTTCCCCTCCTCCCAAATGAACATCAGCCTGATTTCTGCCTTTACCAAACCATCCGGAGCCTGAATGACCGGTTCGTACTGTACCTTGCGTTGCAAAATGAAGTCAGTCCGACTATTGACTGGAATGGCGTCAAGGTCTTCGCGTGTAACGTTAAAGACCACTCCGCTTCCAGAAAACGAATACAATGGCTTGAGCACATAGTTATTGAGGTCGGGTGGATACTCGGTGAGTTCACTTAGAAAATAACACGGTGGCACAAATCGGCTTTTTAAATGTGGCATTAACACCTTGCTGATCTTGAAGAACCAATTTGGATGGCCCGCCCACCGCACATTCACCTCATCAGTAAGGGTAAATGACAGTTGCAAATCACTTCTCTTCACCAACTCATCGAAAATCACCCGGTTGTAAATGCGATGAATCGGGACTCGCTGTGCTCCTCTTTTATAGAAAAGCTTTCTACCCTCCTTCACCACATCACCGATGTGCACAGGTTTCACGCCAAACATTTTTTCTGTAATCAGAAAGTCGACAGCGGTGTTTTGCTTAAGGGGATCAATCTCCAACAAAACCACATGCTCAGGATCTTCGTTTCCAAGGATTGCCTTTTTCAGGATGGTCTGATAATCTGCCTGTGAGACAAAGTGATTTTGGAAATCATCTGGAATCGCAAAATGCTCACGAAATTTGTTGGGTAAGAAATCCTGCCATCCGAACAAGGATGGGAAACCCTGCAACTCGATCAATTGGGGGATGAATCCTCCGAGATCATCCTTTACAACGGCAAAGTCGAGCGCTAAGAAGAGGGTGTGATCTGTTTCATTGGGAACCGACAGTCCGTCAGGTACCGCCCTGGCTGATGCATCCTTGACGTCCGGGGTTTGGAGCAGTTTTATGACCTCGGCCGATGCCTCCATCAGCTTTTTCCGAAAGTGGCGATCGATAAAAACAGGACTTTCGGCAACGCGAAAGCTGATCTTCAATCCTGCCGATCGATCCAGGTCATTGAGAAACTCCTGATAGCGCGATTCGGAGAACGATTGGTTGTATCGCTGACGCGCGGAAGCGATCATACCGCCACCCGATTCATCTTTATCTGCAAACCCATCTTCAGGAATCTGGGTATCACCGTTCCGTATGTACGTGCGATCTTGTCGGGGTCTTCGAGGTGCTCGATCATGTTTTGGTATTTCTCTTTGCCGTACTTTTTGATAACAAATTTCTTTTTGTCGTCACGGAGCAAATATCTTCTGATACCCTCCGCGTCAGCTTCGGGATGAAACTGAAATCCCACAATGGCATCGTCAAACCGGATGCCCATCACCGCTCGTTCCAGCAACACGTGCGGTCGGTACTTCTCAATGCAAAGCAATGAGCCATGCTTGTTGATCTTCCTGAGGTTTGGTTTTGTGATCTGATAATCACGGGAGTCTACCACCCAAAAAGGATCGTCCAGGTCTTTGAACAAGGGTTCGAATGCCGATTCAGCCGTCTTGTGCACCGTCATCACACCAAAAGACGTGCTCCTGCGTTTGGAAACTTTTCCATAACGATACTGCCGACAATAGATTTGAAAGGAGTGGCAGATGAGAAGGATATGCTTTTTGTCATCCGGATGCACATGATTGTGCGTGCGCACATCTTCAACCCAATCAAAATATTTCTGTTCCCACTCCGAGCCGGCCGTCTCAATCGGATCACCCGGGCCGCCCGTAGAAATGTAGATGTCGTATGATAAGTCAGGCACCTCCGCTTTCAAGCGCACATCAAATATGTCGTAGTTAAACTCCAACTGGTGTTGCCCCATGAATCCATGCACGGATTGACGGATACCGCGCATGCCCTCGTTGGCTTCGCCAGCGTACAAATCAAGAATAGCTACTCGAATTTTTTGACTCAACTTACTTTTTCCTTTACAGGTCCTTAATGGTCTGGTCGGTAATGTAGTCTACCACGCGCTCCAGGCTGTTTGTTTGTTGAAACACCGCCAACTGTCTATCAGCCCCCGTACCGTGTTCCAAAATGGAATGCACATAGTTCACATATTCGCGGCTGCCAAGCTCATCCACTACATCATCCACAAAATCCAGCAGTTCCAAAATCAACGCCCTTGTTTCAACCTCGGCTTGTTTGCCAAAATCGATCAACTTGCCGTCAATGCCGTAGCGGGACGCACGCCATTTGTTCTCGTTGACCAGTGCTTTGGTATAAACAATGAAGCTTATGTTTTGGAGGCGCAATTTATACAATTTGACCACAAGTGCCTGAAGCAAGGCGGTGATCGCCATGGTTTCCTTCATCAGCATGGGCACATCGCAAATCCGAAACTCAATCGTATCAAAGAATGGATGGACACGAACATCCCACCAGATTTTCTTGGCATTGTCAATGCAATGCGTTTTGATCAGCAGATTGACATAGTTCTTAAAATCATCCCAATCGTTAAAAAAATCCGGCAGGCCTGTTCTTGGAAACTTATCGAAAACTTTTGTTCGAAATGATTTGAATCCCGTGTTTCGTCCTTCCCAAAATGGCGAGTTGGCAGATAGCGCGTAGATGTGCGGTAAAAAATAGCGGATCGTGTTCATGATATGGATCGCCATGTTCTTGTCCTTGATGCCTACGTGTACGTGCAATCCAAAAATCAGGTTTGAACGAGCTGCCTCCTGCATTTCGTTCACAATTTCATCGTAACGCGGATTCGGGGTGATCATTTGCGTACTCCAGTGCGAGAATGGGTGTGTGCCTGCCGCACCGATCTTCATGCCCAATTCACCGGACACCGCTGCAACCACCTTTCGAAGATTCGAGATATCCCTGCACGCCTCATCTACGTTTTTACAAATGCCCGTGCCCACTTCCACCACGGCCTGGTGCATCTCCGCTTTCACATGATCGCCCAAAATCTTTTGGGCCATGTCAACAATTTTCTGATCATGTGATTTCAATTCCCGCGTACTGGGGTCGATCACCATGTACTCTTCCTCAACGCCAAGGGTGAACGCTTCCATGGATCACTTCTTAGTTGACTTCTTCGCTGCCTTCTTCGGTGTTGCGGATGCGGTCTTCTTTGACGGTGCAGTCTTGAATCCCCGTTGCACGAATGTTCCCCAGGTGAGGTTGTCGGCACCTGGTTTCTGTGCCTGTGCCCTTTCCACTGCCATCTTGGTGGCAGCATCCACCACCCAATCAAAGTTTTCTTGCCCCACAGAAGTCACCTCAGCATCAGGGGCCGGGTTGCAAAAATCAATGGCATAGGGTATACCGTCTCTCACCGCAAATTCAACCGTATTAAAATCATATCCCAACGCATGGTTCAATTGCAGCACATAGTCTTCCACCAGCTTCAATAGTTTTTGTGCAGCCGGCCCGCGATCGGGATGATAGCGAAGATGAAATGGATTCCGAGGTTCATAGGGCATGATGCGCACATGCTTTCCCCCAATGCAATAACATCTGAAGTATTCATCGAACACTATCTCTTCTTGCAGCAACATGACCAATTGACCTGTATCCCGATAGGCATTAAAAAATTCGTCCATGTTGTGAAGCTTGTATACGTTTTTCCAGCCGCCACCTGCGTGGGGCTTCATGAATGCCGGCCACCCGATGTATTCAAAGATGTCGTCCCAACTGAGGGGAAATTTCAAGTTGCTGAACGAATTCTCAGAAGTGTCGGTTGGTCGTTCGTGCGATGGCAGGATTACCGTTTTCGGAACCGGCACTCCGATTTGGGTTGCCAATGCGTTGTTAAAAAACTTCTCGTCTGCACTCCACCAGAAGGGGTTATTAATCACCGTGGTACCGCATAATGCCGCATTCTTTAAGAAGGCGCGATAAAATGGCACGTCCTGAGAAATCCGATCGATGATCACCGCATAGCCTGAGTCTTTGCCTTGCTCTACCACGTCAACCATCACCGGCTCAGCCTTGATATCTTTAAGACCTAACTTGTTGATGTTCTCAACGAGCGCTTGTGGAAATGAACGCTCCATGCCATGCAGTACGCCAATCTTTTTCATAGTTTTTTAGTTTAGGTCCAAAATCATTTAATCAGCGACAAGTAGTGGGGGAACATTTGTCTCCAAACCGGCCAATCGTGATCGGCCTCATTCCTCACATCCAGCCAATGGTTTATTCCCTTTTCTTTCAATATGCGCGCCATGCGCTCATTGGCATCCCAACACATGTCATGTGTGCCTGTACCCAATACAATAAACATGTCGCGAAAGAGGGGGTTGTCGGCCTGCGGAATAAAATCGGGTGGATTGTTGAAATAAATGTTGTCATCGTAGTATCCATCCACCTGCGATTTGATGTCAAAGGACGCACCCATGGTAAAAACGTACTTGGTTACTTCCGGATGTTTGAAAGCAAAATTGATCGCGTGATAACCACCAAAACTGCAACCCGCTGTAGCCACACGGCCCACGCCCGTTTCTCTTTGAGCGAGTGGTACCAATTCATTTAATATCATCAGATTGTACCAGATGTGGTTTCGCACCCGTGCGGCCGGATGAATGTTTTTGTTATACCAACTCATGGTGTCGATGCTATCCGGACAGTAGATTTTTACCAGTCCCTCATCAAGGAACCAGGCCACGCTATCTATGAGTTTGAAGTCTTTGTTCTCATAGTACCTCCCCATGGATGTAGGAAACAGGATAACCGGATAGCCCCTGTGTCCAAAGGACAATACTTCAATGTCTTTACTAAGACTAGGTGAGTACCACTTATGATAGTGTTCGTGCATCGTTCATCATTTGGGGCCATGGCTGACAGCGCTTGTGTTAAGGTATCAATCCTTATTTTTGCACCTCGTTGCGAACAGCAACTGGAATTTAATTCAAAAAGTCGTTACGTGGCAAATAAAATAAGTGCAGGGGCGAGGGAATTGACGTACCAAACGGACATGTTAAGGGAAATCTTCACAGAAAAGTTGCAACGCGATGTTGAACTGGAAATTCTGCTCCCGCCCCCGGCTTTTCTGAAAAAAGGAAATCTTCCGCTGCTGATCTTGAACGATGGGCAGGACAACGAGGCCGTGAAGATTAAGGCCACCGTGGAAAAGCTCTTAAGTGCCGGATTCATCCAACCCCTGGTGGTGGTCGGGGTCACTGCCGGTGATCGCATGCAAGAGTACGGTGTCTCTGCACGGAAGGATTACCAGGGCCGTGGGGCAAAAGCCCGGGCGTATGTTGATTTTATAGTAGAAGAGCTGATGCCCTTCCTGCTTCACAAATACCCGATTGCCGCGGAGGCAAAGCACCATGCGATAGCCGGCTACTCGCTAGGTGGATTATCTGCACTTGATATTGCCTGGAACCATCCACACCTGTTTTCGAGAATTGGCGTTTTTAGTGGTTCGTTTTGGTGGCGAAAGCGAGACACGGCCAGCCGGTTTTATTCCGACCACCGCGACAGACTCATGCATTACCTAATTAGAAAAGGTAAGCGCAAGCCGGGGATGAAGTTCTGGTTTCAAACCGGTACAAAGGATGAAACCAGCGATCGGAATAGGAACGGAATCATCGACTCGATCGATGACACATTGGATTTGATCGTTGAGCTTACCAAAAAAGGATACCGCCCTTTCCACGACATAAGTTATCTGGAGGTGAAGGATGGTGAACACAATTTCAAAACGTGGAGCAAAGTGATGCCCAACTTTCTGCAATGGGCCTTCCCCGCTCAAATGACAGCCAAAGAATGAAAGCGAATATTAATACGATCATTTTCGATTTGGGAGGCGTATTAATCGATTGGAACCCTCGCTACCTCTATCGGAAAATCTTCGACACCGAAGAAGAAATCACCTGGTTTCTGGAAAACATTTGCACCCCGGAGTGGAACGATGAACAAGACGGAGGCAGAACTTTTGAAGAAGCCACCGATCTGCTCGTAGCAAAGTATCCCGAATGGGAATTGCCGATTCGGGCCTGGTATGGCCGATGGGAAGAAACCATCAGTGGACCAGTGCATGGCACGGTAGACTTATTGAAAGAGGTGCGCAATGCCAGGCAACATCGCCTTTATGCGCTCACGAATTGGTCGGCACAGAGTTTTCCGGTCGCACTTAAGAAATTCGACTTCTTGCATTGGTTTGAAGGAATTGTGGTCTCAGGAATCGAGAACACGCGAAAACCCTTTCCTGAAATTTATCAAATCCTTTTCAATCGCTACCAAATTGACCCGAAACAGACCCTTTTTATTGACGATAACCCAGCCAACATCGTCACGGGGAAGTCACTTGGTTTGCACACGATACAATTCAAAGATCCCCAACGACTTCGAAATGAGATGGTATTAATGGGGTTGCTGTAAAGGGGGTTCAAAGCACTTCGATAACTTGTCCAGTTAGTGCAGATTCTACACTTTTCAGATATCCCTGCGCTACGCGATGCATGGGTACGGGGATGTGCCCTGGAAAAAATTTGCCGAGCGACTCGTAGGAGTCTTCAACGAGACCAGGGCTCACGACATTAAGGCGAACACCGCGCTTGAGCTCCGTGGCAGCACTGATTACAAATGAGTGCAAGGCACCATTTACGAAACTAAGTCCAACACCGCCTTTCACAGGATCGCGATAGAGAATTCCGGAAGTGAGCGTGAACGAACCTCCATCACTGACATGATTCTTTCCTTCCATTACCAAGTTGATTTGACCCATCATCTTGCTACGGATGCCTTTATAAAAATCCTCCTCGCCCATTTCGTCAAACGGACCAAAATGACCAGACCCCGCAACGCTCACCAATGCGTCAAACGGACCCAACTTCTTAAAAAAAGATTGAATGGATGCGAGTTGGGTGATATCCACCTGCAGATCGCCTGTCTTTGATCCGGCAGTAACTACCGTATGTGTTTTGCCCAGCTCGGCCACAACGGTGCGACCAAGCGTGCCGCTTGCTCCTACAACTGCGATTCTCACCGTTACTTGCTCTTGAAACCTAGAATTGTTTTTTCGATAATATCACAACATTCATGAAGCTGTTCCTCCATGATAACCAGCGGTGGAGCCAATCGAATGATGTTACCATGTGTTGGCTTGGCAAGCAGACCACGTTCTTTCATTGCCAAACATATCCGGTATGCCGTGTCGCTCTCAGGCTTGTCGTTGATTACAACGGCATTCAATAATCCTTTGCCACGAACGAGGGTCACCAGCTTTGTTTTTTTGATCAATGCATTCATCCGTTCGCGAAATACAATCCCCAGTTTGTGCGCATTGTCGGCAAGTTGCTCGTCTTTGATCACCTGAAGGGCTTCGATGCAAACGGCCGCTGCCAAGGGATTACCTCCAAAGGTTGACCCGTGTTCACCGGGCTTTATGGTCAGCATGATTTCGTCATCGGCCAACACACACGACACCGGCAACACCCCGCCTGAAAGTGCCTTGCCTAATATCAACAAATCCGCACGCACCCCTTCGTGGTCTGAGGCCAGCATCTTACCCGTGCGGGCAATTCCGGTTTGGATTTCGTCCATCATCAGCAACACATTGTGCTTCTTGCAGATTGACTCGGCTTTCTTAAGGTATCCGTCCTGGGGAACATACACACCGGCCTCCCCTTGTATCGGCTCGATCCAAAGGCCACACACATTGGGGTTGGACAACGCCATTTCTAACACCTCCACATTGTCGTAGTCAACTATTTCGAAACCGGGCATGTAGGGACCAAAATTCTTCCTGGCCAGCGGATCCGTAGAAGCGGATATGATGGTTGTTGTGCGACCGTGAAAATTTTTCTTCACCGCCACAATTACCGCCTGGTTGTCAGGGATGCCTTTTTTTTCGTAGCCCCACTTCCGAGCGAGCTTAATGGCGGTTTCGTTCGCCTCCGCACCACTGTTCATAAAAAGGGCCTTCTGATAGCCAAACGTTTCACATATGTATTTTTCCGCTAACCCCAGCTTGTCGTTGTAAAAAGCACGAGACGTAAGGGTAAGTTCTTTGGCTTGTTCGGTTAGCGCCCGGACAATCCTTGGATGACAGTGACCCTGATTAACCGCACTATAGGCAGAAAGAAAGTCGTAATATCTTTTGCCCTCTACGTCCCACACATAAACGCCTTCGCCCCTGGAGAGCACCACGGGCAGCGGTGAATAGTTGTGCGCACCATACTTTTCTTCGAGCGCAATCGCTTCCTTGCTGTTGGAAATCACGTCTATCATAATGATTTTTTGTTATCGAGGAGTCGATAACAAAGATATTCAAAATGAACCGCCTAAGGAAACATAGGATTGTTGTGAGAACACCGCTATTGGGTAACTTTACGCCCCAATGGAAATCGTGTACATTTTTTTGGCCCTGGTGATAGGTGGAGGCGCGGGTTGGATGCTGGCGCGTACGCAAGGGTCGAACAGTGTGGCACGTCTGGCACTTGAAAAAGAGCAAAACGCTGAATTGAAGAACTCCCTCCAGGCCGAACGAAACAAGATCCTGGAACTAACAAATAGTTTGGCCGCCACTGAGGCCGACTATCGCAACCTGCAAGAAAAGCTAACCGATCAAAAAGCGGAGTTACAAACACTGCAGGAGAAGTTTTCACAGCAGTTTGAAGTGCTGGCAAACAAGATTTTTGAGGAAAAGAGCAAGAAGTTCACCGAACAAAACAAAAGCAACCTGGTGGACATGTTAAAGCCATTGGGCGAAAAGATCATTGAATTTGAGAAGAAGATCGACCAGACCCACAAAGACGCCATCGAGAAAAATGCCGGCTTGTTCAATGAGCTCAAGAATTTGAAAGAGTTGAATCTGCAGATGAGTGAAGATGCCCGCAACCTCACGCGGGCGCTGAAGAGTGACACAAAAACGCAGGGCTCCTGGGGTGAACTGATTCTGGAAACCATTCTTGAAAAATCGGGATTGGAAAAGGGACGGGAATATGTGGTGCAGGAAACCTATTATACAGACGAGGGCCGCAGACAACGGCCGGATGTAGTGGTGAACCTCCCCGATCAAAAACACATCATCATTGACTCCAAAGTCAGTTTGACTGCCTACAATAATTATGTAAATGCCGAGCAAGACGATGAGCGTGACGGACAGTTGAAACTCCATATGCAGTCGATTCGCCAGCATATGCGCATATTGGGCGATAAGAACTATCAGAAAAACTATAGCGACAACGGCCTCGATTTTGTCATCATGTTCATTCCCATCGAAACGGCCTACCTGCTGGCGATTCAAACCGATCCCAATCTCTATGAGGAGGCGTTCGACAAGCGAATCGTGTTTGTTAGCCCCACGCTGCTGCTTCCCTCACTCCAGTTAATCAAAAGCGTATGGCGACAAGAATATCAAAATCGCCACGTGATTGAAATCGCCAAGCGCGCTGGAGATTTGTACGACAAGTTTGTAGGATTTACTGACGACCTGTTGACGCTGGGTAAGCACCTGGAGTCTTCGAAAAAATACTACGAAGAGTCGATGAAGAAGTTATCAGTAGGCAGTGGCAACCTGGTGAGTAAGGTGGAACACTTGAAAACCTTGGGGGCAAAAGCCGACAAGACCATTGATCAGCGTTTGTTGAGGCGTGCCGAAGACCAGGGCGATCTTTTTAGTCAATAAAATTTGTTTACATTGGTGCCATGGAGATTCTCTTCAAGAAAGGGAAGTCGAGAGATGTGATGGCATGCAAGCGTGCCGATGGTTCATCCACGTGGATGCGGAAAGACCGCTTTATGACCATCCACGATCTCGCCCATTTCTGTGTTGAATGCGAGCTTGGTATGGACAAGGGATTCTATGGGCTGGTTGCCTCTGGCATTGATGTGACAGATTTCGAAAACAAGGAGAAAATCAGAGCCCGCAATTTGCCGGAAGAATCGATGGTGGCCGAACTTATTGTCAACTTGATCCTCACGGAAAGGTCTGACAACCGCGTGATTGAAAACTTCAACGAAACGCTGCGCGCCTCCGCATCACAAAGAGGCCTGAGCAGGTTACCATCCATCGAAGACCAAAAAATCGCGAGCATCAGAAAGCAACTTGATGATCTCCTTAATCGTTGGACCTTCTTACCTGTGGACCAGGCGATGGTGCTCACATTTCCGGAAGAATGAAAATTACAGCAGAGAATAAACTCAAGAAGCTGATTGTGGTTGGCGATCGCGTGTTGATTAAGCCTACCAAGCAATCAGATAAGACAGCCAGCGGATTGTATCTTCCTCCGGGCGTCCAGGAAAAAGAAAAAATCCAAAGCGGCTTTATAATCAAAGTGGGCCCAGGCTACCCGTTGCCCATTCCCTCGGACGAAGATGACATTTGGAAAGGCAAAGAGGAGGCCATCAAGTACTTGCCGTTGCAAGCACAAGAAGGCGACCTTGCCATATTTCTGCAGAAGGGTGCCATCGAAGTGCTGTACGAAAGCGAGAAATACTTTATTGTGCCTCAGGCCTCCATTCTGATGTTGGAGCGTGAAGAAGACCTGTAATGGCCGGGCTATCCTTTGATGTACTGCGTGTGGGCAAGCGATACCGGCTTACCAACTACGGAGACAAATATGAATTCGAGATTGAAGCCATCACGGCAGCCATGGATTTTAAAGTGAAGGACATTCACACCCTTGAGCGCTTTTTACTTAAAGACACGATTCGTCTTGGGAAAGGTGCCGATTTTGAAATTCGGGAGATCGGGTAGCTTTTTAACTCCCGAAATGAATCGACTGGAGGTGATGATGAAAACAAGTAGCAAGGCAGATTTCAAAGCCGCAAGACTTATGTTAACTTAGGACATGCTCCGGACCCTGCTTCCATGCTTTTTATTTGTTTTGTACCTCAACGGCCTCAGTCAAATCAATAAGTGGACAGAAGGCAAGGCAAATGCGTGGTACGAAAAACAACCCTGGCTGGTCGGTTGCAATTTCATTCCAAGCACTGCCATCAATGAATTGGAAATGTGGCAGGCTGAAACTTTCGATTCGGCAACCATTGATAAAGAACTAGGTTGGGCGGAAGGCATTGGTTTTAATACGGTGCGCGTGTACCTGCACAATCTCGTTTGGGAGCATGATGCCAGGGGATTCAAAGAAAGAATCAATCAATATCTGCAAATCGCAGAAAAGCACCACATCAAAACCATTTTTGTGCTTTTTGATGATTGCTGGAACGACAATCCGAAAATCGGAAAACAGCCGGATCCCATTCCGGGTGTTCATAATTCGGGATGGATGCAAGCACCCGGACCCGATCGGGTGGTCGATTCTTCCACCTGGAAACCACTGGAGGGGTACACCAAAGATATATTGAACTCGTTTGGAAAAGACAAGCGTGTGCTGATGTGGGATTTGTACAACGAACCTGGCAACAGTGGCATGTTGAACGAATCACTGCCGCTGCTAAAAACAGTATTCAGTTGGGCCGCTGAAGTCCGCCCCACGCAGCCCGTCACGGCTGCCACCTGGAATCATTCCAAGGATTTTGACGATCTCAATGCATTTCAGTTGGCCAATTCAGATGTAATTTCCTTTCACAACTACCAGGATGCCGCAAGTCTTGAGGCTGAAATCATTAAGCTCAAAGAACTCGGCCGTCCGTTGATTTGCACCGAATACATGGCCCGAACCAACAACAGTCGATTCGAAACCCATTTGCCGATCTTCAAGAAATACAACGTAGCCGCCATCAATTGGGGGCTGGTAAGCGGGAAGACGAATACCATCTTTCCCTGGGGTTCCAAAGAGGGCAGTCCAGAGCCCAAAACCTGGTTTCACGATATTTTCAGAAAAGACGGCACACCGTACCGTTCAAGCGAAGTGGACTTCATTCGCAGCCTCACAAAGGTAATTTCAAAGAAAAAATAGGGTTCACTTTAAACCCAGCGTCTCTCCTCATGTCAAAGGAAAAACAAACATGAAGAGAGATGAAGACTTTTAGTGCAGTTTCAGCAGAAACAAAGCGGCTCAACCTTCGACTGATTTACATTATTGTGGGTTTGGCTGCATGGCTCCTGGTGTCGTGTGACAACAACGAAGTGGGGTTAAACAACGATTTACTGGATGATGAAAGCACTCAGTTTGAAGCTGAGGATGACTTCTTCCTTGAAGATGTGGACGACATGGCAGGCTTTTCACTGGCCCAGGAAAGTAGCAGTGGCGGCAAAGTAGCAACCGACAGGCGATTTGATTGTGCGGTGGTAACACGCACTGGCGATGACAACTCAGGCACCATTGTGATTGACTTTGGTGACGGATGTCCCGGTCCGAGGGGTCACATCCGCAGAGGGAAAATCATAATTGAGTACACCGGCCGCTATTTTGTGCCCGGGTCAAGCTGGACCACTTCGTTCGAAGACTACTCCATTGACAGCGTGAAAGTGGAGGGTACACGCAACGTCACCAACATCACTGATGAAGCCAACGATTTTTTCACCTTTGACGTGGTGATGGAAGACGGTGCCATGACCTGGCCGGATGGACGAAAAGCCACACGCAGGGTGCACCACAGACGTGATGAACATCGCGATGAAAACCACCTGCTCGATCGCCTGATTGTGTATGGTACCGCGGAAGGCAATCACCGAAACGGACGCGGATTCTATATTGAGATATTAGAGCCTCTGGTTTATAAGCGCGAATGCCGCGAAGAGGGTGTGTTCATTCCTGTGGAAGGCGTGAAGTTGATCAAACATGGCCAACGCGAAATTACCGTAGATTATGGAGACGGACGTTGCGACAACATAGTAACCATCACCAACAAGAACGGAAGAAGCTGGGAATACGAGGTGGGAGGACACTAAACATTTCGTTTGAGTTGTTTGGTTGGCTGGGCCTGCTGCATGCGGGCCTGGCTTTTTTTATTTTGCGCTGTTTCAATTTAGCCTTCCATGCAAAGTTTTATAACTTCAAATCATGAAGTATATGCCGTTCCTTCTGGTCATTCTGGCTGCTTGTGCACCACGAAATGATCAGTACAGTGACTTCCGAAACTCACTGGACGAATATTTTTATGAACAACTTCCCTCGGATGAACCCGGAGGTGCCGTTCTGGTGATGAAGGATGACGAGATTGTTTTCTCAAAAGGTTATGGATTGGCCAACATGGAAACCGTTGAGGAAATCACGGATGAGACGCTCTTCAACCTGGGCTCCATTTCCAAAACATTTGTCGCCAATGCCATCCTGATACTCGAGCACGAAGGAAAGCTTTCATTAGATGATTCCCTTTTGAAATATTTTCCAAACTTCAAAAATTCCGAAATCGCCAAAAAAGTACGGATCAAACATTTGCTCACACACACCTCCGGGCTTCCAGACGTACGAGAAACCAGGAAAGACTCTGTTTTCTACCTGACAGCCAAGGATGCAGAGAACTGGTATCCCATCACGCAGGTCGATTCATTGTTGTTCGAACCAGGCACTCAATACGAATACTCCAATCCCGCCTTCAATGCCCTGGCTTTGATCGTGGAGCAAGTGAGCGGCATTAAATGGCAACAATACGTGCAGAACGAAATATTCCGACTGGCCGGCATGACGCTTAGCACCATCACAGACGGACCCTATCCTGAGAATGGTGTATCGCACGGCTACATTAAGACAGGCAGTGAATGGCGTGAAAAGGACTATGGCGAAGAACCCACATTTGCAGCAGCTGGCAACGGAGGAGTGTGGAGTTCGGTGCGGGAACTCGCCAAGTACGAACTTGCTTTACGGGAAGCCACCTTCCTGCCCAAAGCGGTGATCGACCGTTCGAGAACCACCACCCCGTTTGACAGTTGGCAAGGCGACCAGCCACCTTTTATCGGGTGGTCGTGGTTTATTGACCAACACGATGACGATCCAAAAACCGTTGGCCATACCGGAAGTCAGGGTGGATTCCTGTGCAACTATGTGACCATCCCGGAAAAGAGAATCTTCTTTACCATTCTCTGCAACACGCCCCGGGATGTACCCGGATTTACCGAACACATCATGGAAGTTTTGAGGTCGAATAATTGGTTAGAAGGATATGCCAATTAGCTACACGACCTTTTTCCTGATCGCCTTGGCATAAGTGCGACTTACCGGAAAGCTCTTGCCATTTTGCATCTTCACAATCATGCCTCCGTTAAAGTGGCGTTCTATTTCTTTCAATGAGTTGAGGTTGATGATGGTAGACCGGTGAATCCGGATAAATATTTCAGGATTCATGATCTCTTCCAACTTGCCAATGCCAGAGGAGCTAACGAACTGATCATTTTTTGTTGTGATGATCGTGTAGTCGCCTGATGCCTCGAGGTAGACAATTTCTTCTACCGGCAGGTTAAAAAGCTTTTCAGACTTCTGAACGAAGATGTGACTCTCGTATCCGCCACTGCGTTCTACCTTCAAACTTCTAAGCAACTGCTCCAGGTTGCTCTGTTCTGATTTGATGCGATCCAAAGCCCGGTTCACAGCCAACCGAAATCGCTCTTCATCTAAAGGTTTGAGCATGTAGTCGACTGCATTCTTTTCAAATGCCTTGATCGCGTATTGATCGTAAGCAGTAGAAAAGATCACATAAGGGTCGTGATCGATTTCTTCCAGCACGTCAAATCCGTTCTTGCCCGGCATCTGCACATCCAAAAAAATCAAATCTGGCTTAAGTTTGTTGATCTGGTCAATCGCCTCCTGGCCCTTGCCGCACTCGGCAATCACTTCAATCTGTGGAAATCCTTCAAGGTATTCGCTTAACAGATCCCTGGCCAATTTCTCATCATCAATGACTATACATTTTACGTTCATACCGCTTGTTTTTGAGATTCTTTTATCAACTCTTTGGCTTCTTCAACCGAAATATTGCTTGGCTGATTTTTGTCTTCAATGAAAAAACTTACTGCGTAGCCGCGTTCGGAGGAACGCACCCGCAAGGTAGAAGAGGGACCGTAAAAACTCTTCAATCTTAGATCGGTGTTGGACATACCCACGCCACTGGAACTGCCATCCATGATTTTTTTTGCATTCGATCCCAGGCCGTTGTCCCTTACTTCGAAAAAAATGATTTTACCCGACCTTCTAATGGTTAGGGAAATAATACCGCCATCATCCTTCGGGGCAATCCCGTATTTCACAGAATTCTCCACGAGGGGCTGAAGAATCATGGGCGGAATCTCCACACTCAAGCACGTTGGATCAATGTCTTTCTCAAACCGGAGCCGATCACCAAACCTCACCTGCTGAATGCGAATATAGTTCTCGATAAAATTCACTTCATGAAAAACTTTTACCATCGTATCGCTGTGCGAATCCAATGCATAGCGAAAAATGTCCGACAGTTGGGTAATCACTTTGCGGGCCTTCTCCTTGCTAGAGTGCATCAATGTGCTGATCGAGTTCAAAGTGTTGAACAGAAAGTGGGGGTTAATCTGTGATTTCAACAAGGAGATCTGCATCTCTTTGTTCTTCAACGCCAGTTCACTCTTTTCTTGCTCTTGTCGTTGCAGCCCCTGGAAGTAACGAATGACATAGTAAACCGCCACGGTAATGATGTACTGATCGTGAAACCGCAGCGCGTCCCAGCTAAGCAAGCCGGTCATGTATTCCTTCCAGTGCTCAAAGTACACGAATCCGTCCATGTAGTCGGTGAAGTAGTACCAAAGCGTACCCATTAAAAAAAAGAAAATCAAGATCCCCAGCACATGTCCTGCGATTTGCACGGTGGCCTTAAATCGCGAAAGCCAATGCGACCAGAAGAAAATAAGCAGAATGGAAATAATCAGCGCTTCGTAGAGATACAAGCCATTCCAAAAAACATACGATTCGGGCGTTACAAATTTCCACTCAAAGAATACACTCACCAGGTAGTTAATGCCATACCACAAGCAGATGAGAAGATACGCCCGCTTCCATATCTTTGGTATGTTGCTGAGGAATGTCAAAGGGAGGAAAATTGAACTATAAAATTAACGATTTGAATACAAAGGCGGTCAAAGCGTCAAATTCACCGCTAAAACAAAGATTTTTCCCGCTGAGTTTGATCCCAATTTTTGTCGAGTATCTTTGAAAAGCATGGCAAAGCAGTTGGATTGCAGTTGGTTTGGTTGGCTATTAATCATTCTCCTTTCATCTCAAGTTACCGCCAATGGTCAAACGATCACCATTAGTTCAAAAGCGGTAGACCTCGAAACGAAAGAACCATTACCCTTTGCATCGATTGGCATCAAGGACAAGCCCATTGGTACCATTACTAACCTCCAGGGTGAATTCGACTTTCACATCCCCAATGAATATCGAAATGACATTTTGGTGATCAGCATGCTCGGGTATCAAAACTTTGAGGCTCCCGTTTGGAGTTTGATCAACAACACACCCGCAGCAATCGAAATGCGAAAGTCAACCACCGTGCTCGATGAAGTTATCGTGAAAGATTCCCTGCGAGGAGGAGAAATACTTCGCATCGCCCTGTCTCGTATTGAGGAAAACTATCCGATGAATCCTTTTATGATGGAAGGCTTTTATCGCGATGTGAAAAAAATTGGAGGCACGTACGTTTCTTTGTTGGAAGCCGCGGTAAAGGTTTATGATGAAGACTATGCCGAGCCCCGGAACAAGTTCAAACTTCGCGAGCGGGTGGCACTGTTGGAGGTAAGACGTAGCCTGGGTTACTCTCACCGCTTTACAGCGTATTTCGATGAAGGCAACTTGTTGGAAGATTTGCTCTTGCACAACAACATTCGATACCGTCAGTTTCCGGAAGAAGATATCTTCTTTGCCTCGCTGAAAAGAGAATATGACTCATACTACAACGGACACGATATTTTCGTGGTGACTCACAAGT
This sequence comes from Cyclobacteriaceae bacterium, assembly GCA_050250195.1. Classification (GTDB taxonomy): domain Bacteria; phylum Bacteroidota; class Bacteroidia; order Cytophagales; family Cyclobacteriaceae; genus ELB16-189. The sequence continues at coordinate 564,407 of JBFWPC010000001.1, forward strand.
CCACCTACCAACTCAAGCTCTACATCGACAAACAAACCTACGGCATCGTTCACCTGGAATACGAGAACCCACAACAAGAAGTAATTCGCAAAAGAAAGGGCTTGGTAAGCAAGTTTGTCTACTTAAAGCGCATGATCGATTTTCGTTCGTACGAAGGGAAGTTGTTCCTAAACTACATCTCGCTGAACTCACAGGTCAATTGGTACGATCTCCGCACCGATGAACTCAGGTTTGAAACCGAGTTGATGCAAAACCTCCTAATCAATCGCATTGAACCGGACACAGACGAACGCATCGGAACCACTGAAAAAATGAAAGGATACGGGCTGCAGTATCAAGACCTGCCGTACAACAAGACTTTCTGGGACGACTACAACGTGATTAAGGAAAGCCCGCTCGACAGGCAAATCATCAAGGACCTGGAAAAGGAGATGCCACTGGAAAAACAATTCCAAAATAATTAAAAGTCTGCCCGATAATAAAAGAGTGGCAAGAACCCCAACTGATATTCTTGCCGCACTGAGCTTCCCGATGGGTCCGCATCATTTGGAGAGAAAGTCAATTTCAAAACGTTGCGTGTCCCAAAAAGATTTATCAGGTCGAGGGCAACCTCATGCGTAACCTTAGGTCGATTGATCTTGTAGTTCATCCTCATATCAAACCGGAAATAGGGATCGAACTGAAGGGTGTTGCGGGTGGCGTCTACAAACACTACGTCCTTCTCGCGCTCCGAGGCGGCTTCGTCTACGGGACCATATCTCCGCCCGCCCGCTGTGGTTAACTTGGTGCCCACCGATAGCAGGTGATTCTTTTTAGTGTTCCATTCGCGCGTAAACAATGCGTTGATTGCATAGTTGCCGTTGAAGTCTGTATCGCGCCAAATGCGGTCACTGCCCTGGTAGCGGGCCTCAAACAACGACCCGGTAACGAGAAATAAATATCCACGTGAAAAGAATCGTTCAATGGTTAATTCCACTCCATAGTTCTGACCAATTCCTTCGTTGATCAGGGAATCGGGGAAAAACCTCGAGAAACCCGCCCCTGTGTTGACTAAAGAAAACGAAGAGGTTCGTTTGTCCACGGGCACATCAAAAAGGTACTGGTAATATCCCTCGGTCTTGATTCGAATGCCAGTTGGTAGAATCTTTTGATAACCACCGACCAGGTGGGTGCTTTTTGTGAAACCCATTTGCTTGTTTTCAGGGATGGGCTGTCCATTTGCATCGTTGGTTCGCCCGAAGAAGTAAAGATAAGTTGGTTGAATTTGACTGTGCAATCCGGCAGCGAGGTTGATTGATTCGGTAGGTGACACTTTCCAGTTGATGCCTACTCGTGGCTCGATTGCCGACAAGCTGTTGCTCAGCGAGAAATATTGACTATGCACGCCCGCTACGGCACTGGCTGTTTTGCCCAACTGGAACTTGAATTGCACGTACGGTTGCATAAGCAAACCGTTCTCCTTGCTATCCCATCGGGTTCTCCACCGATAATAATCCGGATCACCTGCAACAATATTCCGGGCACTGTCAAGAAAGTTGAACAGGTAAAGATCACCATTCACACCCATGTTCAGCGTGCCTCTTTTGATTTTACGAACATGGTAGCCTGACAGCGACACCTTGGACTGGCGAAACTGATAGCCCAGGATTGGCAAGAGTGCCGAGTCAAGGACATACTCTTGATTCGTATTCAAGTGTCGGTAAATGAGTTCGTGGTGCGCACTCACCTCTTCGGATGAAGCCGCCAACGTGGTTGAAAAGAAAGCCGCCTTTCCAATAGGCTGCTTATATTGAACACCCACCACACCGGCTTGCGATTCAAAATACTGGTCACGATCATTTTCACCGTACAGATTCCGGTCTGGTTTCTTTTGATCCGAGATGATGATGTCAATCTGGCTTGTGCCACCCACTCCAAAAAATGACCAGGCCCCATGGCGTTTTGCCGGAAAGTTAAACTTGAATGCCATGTCTTGATAGCGTGGCACAGCCGTAGTACCGATATCGATGCCAAGTTTTCCAAACAACGCAAGCGTGGAGTATCGGTACGAAACAAGGTATGACGATCTCCGCCTGCCATTCAGTGGCCCCTCTCCGAAAATCTCAGTTCCCAAAAAGCCGAACTGTCCGCTCCATTCCGTTTTTTCCTTATTCCCATTTCTTAGTTTCAGGTCGAACACCCCGGCCACGCTGTTTCCAAATTCTGCCGGAAAAGCGCCCGTGTAGAAGTCAGAGTTTGCCAGCGTTTTGTTGTTGATCATGGAAACCGGTCCCCCTGCTGTGCCAGGAATATTAAAATGGTTGGGATTGGGGATGTTGATTCCTTCCATCCGCCAAAGTACAGCCTGGGGAGAGTTCCCCCTGATCACAATATCATTTCTTGAATCATCGGCCCCCTGCACGCCTGCAAAGTTTGAAGCCATGCGTGCCGGATCTCCCCGGCTTCCTGCATACCGTTCTGTCTCATCGATGGTAAATGAACGGACACTGCCGCTGGCCAATTCGTTGACTGCATCGCCTTGCGACTGAGCGCTGATTACCACTTCCTGGAGGCTAACGGCAGACTCTCTCATGGAAATGTTTAGCACGACCTCTTTTGCCGAGGTGACAATCACGTTGCCGATCAATACGTCTTCAAATCCAATGAATGAAATTTTGATGGAGCGTCTTCCGATGGGAACATCTGAAAGTTTAAATTGGCCGTCAGCGTCAGTGGTCACACCAATCAAACGGCTACTATCGATCAGCTGAACCGTGGCGCCAATCAACGGGTATTGCGTTTCCGCTTCCACCACACTTCCTCTCACGACTTGCGTGATTACTTGCGAATACGAACCGCTACAGCAAAGTGCCATCAGCAGGATGGCAACATTTTTCGTGGAATGCATTAATGTGGATAGGCTGGCGCAGCCCATAGGAAAATTAATGAAAAACTCCGGACGTTACTACTGCAGCAAGGATGCCATCCAACTCAATGACAATTCAGATGGGATTCCAACTTCCTCCAACATTCGAAGATAAACGGGATACACGCTGCCGGCCAAATTTTTTGAAGGGCCGCCTGCGAATGCGTTGTTGGAAATGGCAATCGAAACGGTGGACATGCACTCGAAATGAATCCGCTTTGCTTTTAGCGTCAATGCTGCTTCATCCATCGAAAACTGATCCGATAGTTCCCCAATATAGGATTGGCTTTGCATTTCCTCCAATTTGAGGTTGGCACATGCCATTTGTCGGAGGTCACCATCCGCGGTGGCCATCACACGACCATAGAGGGCTATTAATAAAGACGAAAGCACAACGTGGTTTATCAGGGTGCAGCTGAAAAAATCACACTTGTTCAAATGATTTTGAAAGTATCGCTGCAGGATTTGCAAATGGGCACAACTCTCTACTTCAGTCGGCTTTTTGTTTGAGCAACTCATAAGCCTTCCCGCTCTCAGCCGCTTATCGTTGGCATCCGACAGGTACTTCATGCCTTTTTCGTTCGGCAGCGGGACCGCCAATGCGGCCAGGTGGGTCATCCCCAACAACTCAGTCCGAACGGCACTGCCCAAAAGCCATTCCAATTCTCCCGTTAAGGCCGGGGTGGCCTTTTTCACATCGATCTCGTACACATCCATTTGGTTCACCATCTGCTGACAATTTAAGAGTTTGAAAAGTCTCTCGCCTCCCTCTTTTCAGGGAGATCAGACTTGTGAATTTCGAAAAGCCCGAAGAAGAAATGGCCCAAAGACAATTGGGCGTCTTCATTCTTGATTAGTTCTATTGCGGAAAAAAAAGGAAAAATCTTGGGGCTCAAACTGACTGGTCAAAAAGTCGGATCATGAGCCCGTCTCGCTGATGAGTTCTTCTTTCCCTATCGGCACCACGCCCACATGTTGGCAAACCAATCCCCCACCCAAGTTGGAGAGGTAAGCGATATCAGCGGCCGGTAGGCCGAGCGCCACACACAGGCCCGCAATGCTCACCACGGTGTCTCCTGCACCCGATACATCTGCAATCTCACGCGGGTGGGCCGGCAGTTGGGCTTCCTCGCCTCTATAATTGATATACACCCCATGCTCAGATAATGTCACCATTACCCCTGCATTGATCTCATTCATCAACTGACCAACCGCACTCCTCACATCAGTTGGGTTGGCTCCCGAAACATCGCGTTTCAATCCTTCACGCAGTTCCTTCAGGTTGGGTTTGAACAAAGTCACATTCTTATAAGCCAGGAAGTTGCGCCTTTTCGGATCCACGATCGTAGGGATTCCTAACTGATTCGCAAGCGAAACCGTCTTTTCTATCAACGCAGGATTGATGCTGCCCTTGTCGTAGTCCTCAAAAATCACGGCCCTGCTCTTGCGAAGGATCGGCTCAATAGCGCGCCACAACTGCTCCACCTCTTCATCGGTTGATTCAGCATCAGACTCTTCATCCACGCGCACCACATGCTGGTGGCTGGCGATTACGCGTGTCTTAATGGTAGTCGGTCGTGATGCGCTTTCGACTAAACCCACGGTGGGTAATTTGCGTGCGCCAAACAATTCTTTCAGCTTCGATCCAGCATCATCGCGCCCGATCAACGCGCAAACTGTGGGGATGGCCCCCAACGACTGAAGATTGAGAGCCACATTCGCGGCACCCCCTAACCTCAAGTCGCGGTTCTTCACCCGAACCACCGGCACCGGTGCCTCCGGGGAAATCCGGTCCACGCTGCCCCAGATATAGCTGTCCAGCATCACATCGCCAATCACAAGGACAGGCAAATCCTTAAAGGATTCGATGATACGTTTTGCCGCGGCAGCTTGCATGCGATTATTTCAGCTGAGCCAATGCCTGTTTCATTCTTCTCATGGCTTCGTTCAATTCCTGCTCTGAAGCCGCATAAGATAGTCTTACGCATTTCTCTTCACCAAAGGCGGCACCAGGCACCAGCGAGACGTGCGCCTTCTCAAGCATGTACATGCAAAAATCATCGCCATTGCGAATGGTCCGGTCTCCGTCAGATTTTCCATAGTAAGCGCTTACATCCGGAAAGAAATAAAATGCGCCCTGCGGATAGTTCGCATTAACACCAGGCATCTCTTTGAGTGCACCATACACGATATCCCTTCGTTTGTGATATTGCTCAACCATTTTTTTGGTTGGCGTAAGGTCTGAAGTGACTGCAGCCAACGCTCCGCGTTGCGAAATGGAACAATTGGCTGAGGTGATTTGCCCCTGAACTTTAATGGCCCCGTCTGCAATCCACTTGGGCGCTGCGATGTAGCCAACCCGCCAGCCTGTCATCGCGAAACCTTTTGCGAAGCCGTTCACTGTGATGGTTCTTTCAAACATACCGGGCAGCGAGGCAATACTCACCTGGTCACCGGTAAAATTGATGTGCTCATAAATCTCATCTGAAATGATGAGCAAATTCTCGTGACTTAAGACTACCTTGGCAATCGCCTCCAGCTCCGCCCTGGAAAACACTGAGCCGGTTGGATTACAAGGAGAAGAGAAAATAATTGCTTTTGTTTTTGCGGTGATGGCTTTTTCGACCTGCGCGGCCGTTACCTTGAAGTCGTTCTCAATTTCACCTTTTACGATCACCGGTGTGGCTTCTGTTAGACGAACCAATGCATCGTAACTTACCCAATAAGGAGAAAACACAATCACCTCATCACCGGGATTAAGCAACGCCCACATCACATTGGCAATCGACTGCTTGGCACCATTGGACACCACGATGTTTTCCGCCTTGTAAGGCACGTTGTTCTCCCTTTGGTATTTGGTGGCCAACGCTTCTCGCAGGTCAGCATAACCGGCTACGGGCGGGTAGGAAAAGTACTTCCCCTCATCGATGGCTTTCTTTGCTGCTTCACAGATATGTAGAGGCGTCTTGAAGTCCGGCTCGCCCAGGCTGAGGCTGATCACATCGATGCCTTTGGCTTTGAACTCGCGTGCCCTGGCGGCCATGGCCAGGGTTGCAGATTCTTCGATGGCTTCAATGCGGTTAGATAAACTAGGTTTCATGAGGTGGCAATGGTTGAGCAAAGAAAGCATACAACCATGAAGAAGAAAAAGGGAATTGAGTTTAATCGTGGGTTTGGTGCGATCCTAGCTAAAAAGCGTCCTGCCCAAGATGCTTCGCCCTAAGGTAATCTCATCTGCATACTCAAGATCTCCGCCAATGGGAATCCCGCGCGCGATCGTGCTTAGTCTGATCGGGCGGTCTTTCAATCGTTTGCTTATGTAGAACGAGGTTGTGTCACCTTCAAGGGTGGGACTCAGCGCTAGTATTACCTCCTTCACTTCTCCATTGTCATTCGCCACCCTGCTCACAAGCGATTCAATCTGCAACTCGGCCGGACCGATGCCATTCATCGGTGATATTACGCCTCCCAATACATGATAGAGCCCTGTGTATTGTGATGTGTTTTCAATAGCAATCACGTCCCGACTTTCTTCTACCACACACAAAACCGATCGATCTCTGCGATGGCTCCTGCAGATGGCGCATTCAGGTTCGTCTGAGATATTGTGGCATCGCTTGCAAAAGGTGATTCTTGAGCGCAGCTTGTTCAATGCCTCGGTAAGGGCGTAGGTTCTGCTCTCATGCTCTTTAATTAAATGCAGAACAAGCCGCAGCGCTGTCTTCCTGCCAATGCCCGGCAGCTTGGAGATTTCATTTACCGCCTCTTCGATCAGCTTGGATGGGTATTGCATTCGGTTGGCTAAAGGATGCGCGCATCAATGCCTTCATCACAAATGGCTCTGCGCATCGGGTTGAGCTCGTCATACGTACCATTCTTAACTGAGCATTTACCCCGGTGGTGGATGATTAAGGTGCATTGCTCAGCCTGCTCCATCGTATGCTTGCACACGCGCACCAGGGTATGAATCACATGCTCAAAGGTGTTCACATCATCGTTGAACACCACAAGATCTTTCAGATCTGTAGTTTCAACAGCTTCCAGTACTTCGCTTTGATGTTCCTCAAGGTGTGATCGTAACATGTTACCTCCCTTTCGATTCAAAGATTCACATTAATCAACAGTAGTTTGGCGGCTACTGTTCTTGAGACTCATTCGTTTTCCTTCGTTCTAGTTTCAAAAGTAAAAAAAAATAGCAAGTTTGGCCGCATGAGTCCACAACTGGTTCTATTGATCCTGCTCGGCTACTTCCTTGTGCTGATTGCCATTTCATACGTTACCTCCAAAGGTGCCAACTCCGACACCTTCTTTATCGCCAACCGGCAGTCGCCATGGTACCTGGTGGCCTTTGGTATGATCGGTGCCTCGCTCTCGGGTGTCACTTTCATTTCTGTACCAGGCAATGTGGGCAAGATTGGATTTGGTTATTTCCAGGTTGTACTGGGATACCTGGTCGGTTATTGGGTGATCATTGGAATTCTCATGCCGGTTTACTACAAGCTTAACCTCGTTTCAATCTACACATACCTCGAGCAAAGGTTTGACAAATGGTCGTACCGGACAGGAGCCTTTTTCTTCATGGTGTCGAGGTCCATTGGCTCAGCATTGCGGCTTTACCTGGCGGCAACCGTGTTGCAGCTGTTTTTGTTTGATGCCTGGGGAGTTCCTTTCTACCTCACGGTGGCCGTTACCATTGTATTGATTTGGATCTACACCTTTCGGGGCGGCATCAAGACCATCGTCTACACCGATACCTTTCAAACATTCTTTCTGGTTGCAGCTGCCACCATTGCCGTATGGCAGATCTCGCTGCAGCTGGGATTGGGTTTTGGCGAAATGTTATCCGCCATAGGCGATCATGGGTACAGCCAGATTTTTCATTTTGAGGATCCTAAATCTTCTATGTTTTTTCCTAAGCAGTTTCTTGGGGGTGCATTTATTGCCATCACCATGACAGGCATGGACCAGGAAATCATGCAAAAAAACCTGACCTGCAAGAACCTGGGCGAAGCCCAGAAAAACATGTTTTGGTTCAGCCTGATTCTTGTTTTTGTAAATCTCCTCTTTCTCACGCTGGGCGCACTGTTGTACATCTACAGTATCCAAAATAGCATTCCGCTTCCGGCCACATCAGACGAACTATTCCCAACCCTGGCACTTGATCACCTGGGCCTTCTGGTGGGCGTCTTTTTCCTACTCGGAATCACCGCCTCCTCCTACGCAAGTGCCGATTCAGCGTTGGCCGGTTTAACCACCTCGTTCTGTATCGATTTTCTCAACTTCAGGCGAAAAGATGAAGAAGTAAAACGCAGGCAAAAATTCATCGTTCACATTGGCTTCTCAATCTTATTTTTCATCATCATCGCGGTGTTTAAAGAGATCAACGAAAAGTCAGTCATCGATGCCGTGCTGATCGTAGCCGGCTACACCTACGGACCCTTGCTGGGCCTTTTCACCTTCGGTTTATTGACAAAGCGGCAGGTAAACGATCGCTGGGTTCCATTGGTAACGGTGCTGGCGGTAATCCTGTCGCTAATCGTCAATCCGCCCTATCCCGATCAGGTATGCAGTTCTTTCCCGGGCATCTTTTGCGATTTCATCACCTGGCGGGCACAACTCCTCAATGGGTACCAGATTGGTCTCGAATTGCTGTTGTTCAATGGCTTTTTCACCTTTGCCGGACTTTACCTGATCTCCAAAAAGAAAGAAGGCCACCTTGCGGGTGACCTCCCTTCCGATTAAAGCCCCCAGATAGAGGGTTTATTTTTTTTCGTAGTGAAATTCCTTCACTATTTCGTCCTTTGAAATGATTACCGTGTACATCCCGGGCTCTAGTGAGTAGAAGTCGATGAGGTTGCGCTTCTGTGCAATCGACTGACTTCCCAACAGTTCACCATCGCTTGCCTTGATTTCGATTTCGCCCCCCAGCATCCGGTCGGACACCTTGAAATAAAAGATGTCACTCTTCGTAGAAAGTACCTTCACCTGTTCCTCCTTGACAGGCACAACCTCAGCACAAAGGGGAGCAGCGAAAGAAAATAGCATGACAACAATGAACACTTTCATAATTCTGTTTTTACCTAATTACTTCGCTGATAATCAATTTCTTTTCGTAGCTGAACTCGCGGGCAATCCCATCCTTCACAACCTTAATCACATAGTTGCCAAACTTTACATCACAGAAATCGATCACCATCTTCCGCTTGCTTAACACTTGCTTGCTCACAAGGTCGCCATTGCTGTGGTACACTTCTACTTCTGAACCGAGCAACGACCTGTCGGCTTTGAAGACAAACAGGTTCCTGTATTTGGTTTCAACTACTTCAATGGAGTCTTGAGGAGGTGTGGACGCGATGGCCACAGATCCAATCATCATCATCACTCCGAGCAATATGTTCTTAGATGCTTTCATTTGGGTATATTCCGTTTCGTTTCCTAACATTGAGACGAAAGGCGTGCCAGGCCTCCAACCCTCTATTTCAGCCAAATTTCAAAGATTTGTGACTTACTTAATTCCAATAGTGGGATAAAATTCCCAATGCGGGATTATTGAAGTTCCTTGGCGGGGTCCCAGAAGACGGAAGAGAAGTTCTGCACCTGATCCTTTTTAACCTTGACCTTCTCTTTTTCAAGTCGGGCCTGCATGGATGAGGGTGGGGTAAAATGGTGCTTTCCGGTGAGCAATCCATTTCGGTTCACGACCCTGTGGGCGGGGATACTGGCGTCAGCATGGGCGGCATTCATGGCCCAACCCACCATGCGGGCACTTATCTTCGTACCGAGATAGGCCGCAATGGCACCATAGCTGGTCACGCGGCCCTTTGGTATGAGCCTCACCACCGCATACACATCATCAAAAAAGCTGTATGTGCGCTCTGCCTTTTGGTTTTTCTTCTTTGCCACGGCCTGAATGTAAGTAATCGTGTCGATTTCCAAGTTGTGGAAAGGCTCAGTTCTGGACATGAGGCTATCTTTGCACTCCGAAAATTTGATGATGAGGAGATCTTTTTTGCTATCAGTCTTCGTTTGGTTGGCTTTGAGTGGATTTTCACAGCAGTTGGTGTTCCCAGACAGATACAACTGGCAGGTGGTATCGGAGGGAGACAGCCTGGAGTTTACTGTTGCCTACCTGGACTCTATTGCGCCTACGCGATACTCCATTGAAGGGCGTAACGGTTCAGGTATCTCCTTCGACACGCTTGGGCATTTCTTTTGGCGGCCTGATTTCGACTTCGTGAGCCGTCTCGAAGGGCAGAAAGAATTGACCGTAATCTTTCAGGGCACATGGCCAGATGGGAGAAAAGCGCGAACACCCATCACCTTTACCGTCATTCACTGCAACCGGCCTCCGGTGGTAGATGAACTGCCTGTGTTTTATGTGCGGCTGGGTGAAAATCGCTATCAGATTTCGCAAGACTTCATCAACGATCCCGATGAAGATCCGTTCATCTTCCGGGCAATACCGTCTCAAATGCCCGAAGGGGCGACACTCAATTCATTGGGCCTGCTTACCTGGGAGGTTTCGCGCAACCAGTTTAACTCATTGAAGAAAAGCGCTATGTCTATCGATTTCCTGGTGCAGGATCAGCCCGCGAAATCAGAGACAAGGGGAAAAATCCGAGTGATGCAAACCCAACTCGATCTTCCTCCCGAAATTCTGATGGTTCCATCCGATACGCTCTTCACCATCAAGGAAGATGAGGTGGTGAGCATCAAGTTGTACACCTCTGATCCCAATGGAGATGATAACCTCGCCCAACTTGGATTTGTAAGTCAGGACGCGCGCGTACCGCAGTCTGTACTCAAGATCAACTCGCCCCAACAAGCAGAGTTTGTGTGGTCGCCCGGGTACGAATTTGTAGAAGAGGTTGAAAAACAAAGGGAAGTCGACCTGACCTTTTTTGTAATTGACAAATCGAACAACCGTGTGCAACGGGATCTGAAAATCACAGTCAAGGATGCGGAAAACCTGGACCTGAAGGACAAACTCCTCTATCAGAAGTATCGCGCATCACTCATCCAGGCAAAGGGCCTCGTTGACCGGTTAGATGAGAACCATCAGTATCTCACCAAGGAATACAAAAAAGCAAAACGAGGGAAGAAACACAGGGCGATTGTAAACGCTTCGTTGGGTGCTACCACCGGCATCTCACCCGTAGTCCTGCCCACGGATCAGTCAAAGGTTGTTTCTGCCGTGGGCGGTACCACCGTGTTGACGCTGGGAACGCTCGAGGCGACAGAAATCCTCGGAAAGTCCAAGACAGATATCCTGGAAAAAATGAAGATCAACGTAGAGATCAGGAATCAGCTGCAAATTGAAGGCGACAATTTTGCAAGAAAGTACGCGCTAAAATCGGCTCGGAGGGGCAAAGACTTTGAAGCTGACCGGGACAAATTACTTCCGATTATCAACAATCAGAAATTGGTTTTGCTCGAATTGGACGCAAGCAAGCCAGCCTATCAAGACTACTCCAACAAAGAGATCAAGGAGACCTTTCCGGATTTCAGCGAACAGAACTAGCGCCCTTTCATGAGCCCGCTGAACTTGTTGATCCTCCAATGGTGGATTCATGCCACTTGTTATTCTGGAGAAATCTTTAAATTGAGTGACTATGAAAAAGCTCACCAAAGAAAACATCAGCCAGGAAGTTTTTGTCCTGTACGATGACTACGCCCACAACCGCATTGACCGCAGACAATTTTTTGACAAACTCTCCATGTATGCCGTTGGCGGAGTAACGGTGGCTTCGCTGATGAGTTTTCTAATGCCCGACTATGTGAACAAAATTCAGGTACAGCAAGACGACCCCCGCCTGGTGACTGAATACTTCACGTATGATTCTCCCAAAGGTGGCGGGAAAATCAAAGGACTTCTCAGCCGGCCCAAGGAAGTCAAAGGCAAACTTCCCGGCATCGTGGTAATTCATGAAAACAGGGGACTTAACCCTCACATTGAGGACGTGGGAAGGCGTGCCGCACTTGCGGGATTCATTTCACTCGCACCGGATGCACTCACCCCGCTGGGTGGTTACCCCGGAACTGATGACGAAGGCCGCACATTGCAATCAAAGAGAGACCGAAACGAGATGCTTGAAGATTTTATTGCGGCACATGGTGCGTTAGCTGAACACAAGAATTGCACTGGGAAAGTAGGAGCAGTAGGATTTTGCTTTGGCGGATGGATCACCAACATGATGGCGGTAAGGATCCCAACCCTGGGGGCCGCGGTTCCCTTTTATGGTGGTCAGCCACCCACCGATTCCGTTCCGAACATCAAAGCGCCCTTGCTCATTCATTATGCGGGTCTTGATACGCGCGTTAATGAAGGCTGGCCAGCGTATGAAGCTGCGTTGAAGGAAAACAAGAAGACATACGAAGCTTACATCTATCCGGACGTAAATCACGGTTTTCACAACGACACCACCCCGCGTTACGACAAGGCCGCAGCAGAGCTGGCGTGGCAGCGCACGGTTGATTTCTTCAAAAAGCATTTGGCAAAAGGCTGAAGAGCCCGGTTGCCGGCTACTAACCGAATTTTCTCCGGAGCTTGGCTGAAATAGAGATAAAGTATACTTTTGCAGCCTTCAACCGCAAATACACAGAGGAGTGGCAGAGTGGTTGATTGCACCGGTCTTGAAAACCGGCATCCGTTCATAGCGGATCGGGGGTTCGAATCCCTCCTCCTCTGCAAGCAGCAAAGCCAAAGAGCCCTGAGTTATCAGGGCTTTTTTGTTGGCTAGCTCCGAGCCAAAACGTTTCGTTTAATCCAACAATATAATAGTGGGATCCTGATCAGAACTCTTACTCTTGTCCAAATAGAATTGATAGCTCGCTTGCGGTATTTCCATCATTGAAAGCCTCTCAGCTAGTATCGGATACACGGTCTCACCAATGTATTTATGCGCTGCATCCCTTAATCGTTCTCTATCCATCCGTCCAGGCTTGTCGTTGTCGCTAACACCAAATAGCCCTTTATCGATTACAATGTCGATGTCTTCCGAGAAGCGCTTCAAGATATTCCATGATTTACTCAAAGATGTCCCTCCCTTAAATACGAAATGCTCCTTTAGCTTGCTGGAGAATATGGCTTTGAGCATCGTTGTTACCCACCAATCCTTCTCCACCATGTAGTCTGGTAAATTGGTTTCTTGTGCTACTATCTGAAGCACCTCAAGTCGTCCCGATTCTTTTCTTGAAATCCAGTCTTTCATCCTTTAATTTTTGAGCAGGGTCAGTATTAATTTTGATATCCATGCCGGAGCCAGGGCCATGTCATGTCTGAGATCTGTCTGATCTTCCCGCATCAGCAATGATTTGACTTTGTCCTTTGTCTTGTCACTAAGCTCCTTCTTGCGCAAAGCCCGGAGAGCCTGGATAACCGGACCACTGATCTTGCCCGTATAAGCAAAATTCTTTGGGCCTGCATGCTTGAACTTGATTGAATAACCTTTTCTTCCAGCGTTGTTTTCGATTTTGATAACCCTCGTGGGGCCATCTGTCAGGTAGACAAAGTTCAAAGGGACTTATTCTGACAGGCCCAATTGAGAAAGAGCCACTTCGCCTGTTGGTATGATCTTGGCCTTATCTCTTCGGGCAATGGCATTTGCAATTTCCGGAGCCGCAGGCAGAAGAGACTTGCCATTGACTTTTTTGGGAGAAGGATATATTCAGGATTTAGCACCTAATTTCCTTGCAGCTTTTTCTCAGGACATTGAGCGAATCAACAAAGAGGTGATTGACGGTGTAAGGTTCAGGTTTGTTAAAAGAAATTTGATCGGTAGAGTGCCACCAGGCAATGGTGATCCAAACATGCTCAACATTGATCAACTGCAAAATACAGTCGGTGATGCAACAGCTCTATATAACAATGAAAATGAACTGGTCGAGGAATTGTTAAAACTAACCCATGCAAAACACTATGAACACCTTCGTTACCTTGCCTCTAATCACGACCGATCAATACTTAAAATCAGGTTTGTACTGATGCCATTTTCTTTTGTATTCCTTCTTTCGGGTACGCACCAATACCACATCGTATGGGAAACTTTAGATACAGAGGAGGCAACCTACATTTGGCATATTGAAAAGAGTATCGAATTGTTGAGAGCAAAACTTCAACAAATAGACAAGGAATTAGGCTACATCCGGGAGAAGGGGCGACAGACATTCATAGATGCTTTGCCTGAAAATTTCACGAGAATCATTCACGACTATTCGGAGGCACGAAAGGGGTTTATTCTTTGGAAGGGATCAATTAGAGGAGAAGATAGCGTGATGCTTGTCCGGTTTTGGGCCACGGTGTATACATTTTGATTTTTCAACGTTTTTGATGGATACCTGTTATTATGGAAAAGATGCCTTAATGGTTTCCATCGGGATAAACATACGTCCACCCTCCAATGAAATAAAACCGAAGGTTGCGTAGAATGCTCGGGCTTTCTCATTTATTGGGTCAGTTACGACAGCACATGCACCAATAGTAGCGCTAGCCTGATATGCGCGCTTTAATGCATCAGCCAATAATATTTCCCCGATACCTTGTCCCTTATAACTGGTATCACGAGCAAGTCTACCCAGTAAAGTGACCGGCAAGTTTTTGTAGGGCATTTTCTTCTGCAGCTGTTCGGGAATCAAAGTTCGATCAATACTATCGGATGACAGTGTATAGTAGCCTTTAATTGCCCCTCCTTCGCCCTCTAAAATGAAACAGGCTGCAATTTGTCTCTTAACATCTTGCCCAGCCTGTTTCCTGAGATAATTTTCCAAAGATGGTTCTTCACATGCGAAAGAAGTCCTTTTGTGTGAAGGACCAAGAGTTACCGTGTGAAGCATCTACTTTTTCGACTTGAATTCACTATGCTTCTTCATGGCCTGCCTCAATTTGCTGTTTGGAGCAGGAGGATTCATAAGTGCATTAAAGAAAACCTTGCGATCTTTTTCAGACGACAACCAATTATTGTGCTTTTCCATAATAGCTTCCGCTTTTTCAGAGGCAGCGCTAATCAGGAAATCAGTAAGCGACCGGAAGCCGCCTATTTCGAATGCTTGTTCAAAATAATCCTTTTGCTTCCGTGGAATGCGCAGATCAAGTCTGGTTACTTCTTTCGTTGCCATATCTTCTACATTTTATATATGCAAATAACGGAAAAATGCTGTACAAGTTCAATTTTTTGTGGAAAAATGCTGTACAGTAGGTAAAAGCGAGTAAATTAGGTCGTTTGCGGTCGAATATTTTGTAGCCAGGTTGGATCGGCTCTATTATTTTCCGAACAAGGTTCAGTTTGGTTGTTCATTCAAGGAACCCCCAATTATTCCTTTTCCTTTTGTGCTCACTCTCCACCCTAAGCAATGGGGTGCTCCATAATTAATTCTTACGATTATGGAAAACTTAAAAGATCAAACAAAACAATTTCAGGTAGCAGAAATCCAACTTTCGTACAAATCTTGTTGACAAAACCCTCCAGGGGTCGGAGGAGGAAGTATTAGACCCCTAAATCTTATTGCACTAAAAATATATATATCTTTACAGAGCCTTACGAAATTGATACTATTTGACTTGACAAGGTGGAGAATCGGTGCACTTGTTCTTCACAGATCGCTAAAAAGTTATAAAACAGTGGAATTTAGAGGGGTACAAACACCCTCCTCCTCTGCAAGCAGCAAAGCCAAAGCCCTGAGTTATCAGGGCTTTTTTGTTGGCTAGCTCCGAGCCAAAACGTTTCGTTTTGCGGAGGAGGTGTCCCTGCAAAAAGATGAGGGAAGCGAAAACATTTGGCTTTGTCTAGCGGATGAAGCAAACAGAGTAAATATTCGCCCTGTTGAATCGCGATGGCGTTTCGCCCAATTGAATCATCTCTCGAAAGCCCAACGTCACGCACAGCTTTTCCAACGCTGACCTGGTGATGGGAAAGGGAACCCAGGGATTCGGGGCTTGCAAGTCATACTCCACAACCATAAGCCGTCCATCGCCCTTTAGACAGGCGATCAACTTGCTCAGGAGACTTGACTTTGACTCTACAAAGTGAAGCGAATTGGCCATCATGATCCCATCTAAGTTAGAGAGGTTCAGTTCGTCATGCTCAAAATCCAACCTCACCTGGGTGATGCGCGGATCATCGAGCTTTGCGCTGGGCGCCCGTTTGTCAATGGCTTGAATGGTGCTGTCCTCGCCCAACAAATTCTTCAGCGCAAGCGAGAACAATCCATCACCTGCACCCAAGTCTGCCCAGTGCTGACCCGGTGATGGGGACACCCCTTCTCGGATCAGGTCTACGGCAACGCTCAGGTCCATCGATTACTCATACCGCAGCGTGTTCACTGGATTGGTCCGGGCCGACCGGATGGTGTGATAACTGATCGTGATCAGCGCCACCGCAAAGGCCAGCATCGCACCCAGCAGAAAAACAGCCGGATTGATTTCAATTCGGTAGGCAAATTCCTCAAGCCAGCCCTGCAGCAGCCAGTAGGTAACAGGACTCACAAGCAGGAAAGAAATGAAAATGAGAATTGCGTAACTCCTCGAAAGCATGTAGGTGATTTGATATTCGGTGGCACCCAACACTTTGCGGATGCCGATCTCCTTCACCCTGCGCTCGGTGGTGATGGCAGCCAGCGCAAATAATCCCATGCAAGAAATTAAGATTGCCAGGCCCGCCATGATGGCCACCACGGCACTCATTTGTTGGTCGGAACGGTACAAATCCTGAAAATGATCATCGAGGAAGGTATAATAAAAAGGATAGTTCGTAACCTGCGATTCCCAAACCTTCTTCACATCGGCAATGGCCGCCTCAATGTTGCCTCCCCTTATTTTCACCGACATCTCATCATATCCCCACTCCGGGTGCACTACCATCTCCAGCGTGTTCACTGCATAGTGCAGTGAGTTGAAATTGAAATCTTCGACAATGCCGATGATGGTGCCTAGCGAATCGTTGTGATACCAACTATGTCCGGCTGGTGTTCCAATCGGTTCTTTCAATGCCAGTTCTTTGGCAAGCGATTCGTTAATGATAAAGGCCATCCCGTTGTCGGTAGGAAACTCCTTCGAAAAGCCGCGGCCTTCCTTTACCTTGATCCCGTACACGTTGAGGTAATCGTAGTCCACATTGACGTTGGACGGAGTCAGGCCAACAATGCCCGTATCGCCTTTTACCTTGAAACCCCACTGATGAAAGTTATTTCCCAACCGCTGCCCGGATGCTGTAACACCTTCCACGTGCGGGCTCCGCAGCATTTCAGTTTTCAACGACACGAATGCCAGGTTCGCATCGCGGTTCATGTCCACCAGCAGGATCTGATCCTTGTTAAAGCCGATGTCCTTATTCTTCATAAAGTCGAGCTGCTGCACCACCACCATCGTGCTCACGATCATTGCCAGGGCAAGGCCAAACTGAACCACCACCAACGAACTTCTCATGAACGACTTGCCTTCGGCCTTGTCACCGCCCTTCAACATGGAAGACAAGCGCCTGGAAGTCATGTAAAAGGCAGGATAAATGCCAGACAATAATCCAAGCAAAAGTGTAATGCCCACCAGCGCAAGCAGGTTAACCGGCTGTTCAAAAATAGGAACCAATGAAAGTTGTCGTCCGATCAGGTCGTTGAGGATCGGAATTAGCACGAAGCCCAACGCCAGCGCGAGCACCAACGCAGAAGCGGCCATGAGTACCGATTCAAAAATGAACTGATTGAACAATTGGATTTTGCTAGCCCCTGCCGATTTTCTCACGCCCAATTCCTTCCAACGGTGCGAGGCCCTGGCCGTACTCAGGTTCATGAAATTTACCGAGGCGATCAGCAGAATAAAGATACCGACAACAAAGAATACCTCCAGGTAAGCACCATTGAACTTGCGGTAGTTGTTGTAATCATGCTCGATGTCCGTTGAGGCCAGGTGAACTTCGCTAAGCGGTTGAAGAAATAACTTGTAGTAGTCATTGATCTGCGGGTCGTCCATATGACGTGACATGAAAGCAGGAAATTTTTCCTCGAGCGCCTTCACATCCGCATCCCGATGCAACACCAGGTACGTATTCAGGAAATTGCTTCCCCATTGGTCATTGAATTCCGGGTTCTCACTGACCGTAGTCGTGAGGGAAATCAAGACATCAAACTGCATGTGTGAATTTTCGGGGACATTTTTGAGTATTCCTGTGACCTTGTACTCACGATCGGAAAAGGTAAGGGTGTTGTTGATTACGTTGTCGGTCCCGTCAAAGAACTTCAAGGCCGTTTCCTCAGTGATCATCATGGAATAGGGGGCGTCCAGTCCCGTTGCACGGTCGCCCTCAAGCACCTCAAAATCGAAAATCTCAAGAAAGGTACTGTCAACCCGTGCCACGTTATCGAGAATGAACCGCCTTTCATCTTTGGCAACGAGTAAATTGCTCCTTGAGAGGAAACGGGTGTATTGTGCTACCTCTGGAAAATCGGATTGCAGGGCCGGACCCATCCCAGGCATGCTCAAGGCCACTTTCTGCACATGGGTGCCCGGGAAACTTTGAATCTCATCGAGCCTGTAAAGGTTCGCGTTCCGACTGTGGAACGCGTCAAAGCTTCGCTCGTCTTTGATAAACAGGAAGATGACCACGCAGGCAGCCAACCCGATGGCCAGACTTAAAATGTTGACAGAAGAATAAAGAGGGCTTTGACGGATGTTGCGGAGGGCAACGAGGAAGTAGTTTCGAATCATGGCATGTAGGGTAATGAGTAATAATACATCATCCCCGACCTAATGGTTACATAAAATGACGGTTATTTATCTCCCGCAAAATTGGCGATTCGGATTCTGCGTTTGTATTCCTCGATGGCTTCTACCTTGATGCCGTGGTGGAGGCTGGCGTTGATCTCATAGCCAAACAACAACACGATGGTGATCAGCTGAACCCAGATCATCAAGGCAATCAACACCCCAATGGAACCGTAGACCTTATTGTACGTGCCAAAGTTCGTAATGTAGTAGGAGAATCCATAGGAAATAGTGAGCGTTCCGAGCGTAGCAATGAATGACCCGATGGAAAAGAAATTCCAATTGTAGTGAACTGCGGGACCAAAATAATAGATAAAGGAAATGGCCACGAAGAATGCGATAAAGATCACCAGGAAGCGAGCCAATGCAAGAAGGTAGATGGTATAGTTATCTAAATTCAGGCTGCTGTGCTCTGAAATGTTCTCCGTCACGTAGTCAATGGTTAATTGTCCAACGATCAGCAGCGTCACAGAAACGAAAACTACGATGGCCAGCATGAAAGTTAAACCGGTAGCCGTAATGCGCATTTTAAAGGCCCCACGCTTTTCTACCGTTTTGTAACAGGCATTGAATGCCCTCATCAGGGCCATCATGCCATTGGTAGAAAGATAAAGGGCAAATAAAAAACCGAATGTCAACAGTCCGCCACGTTGATTGCTGATAATATCAAACACGGTGGAAGATATGACCTCGTACATGGATGGCGGCAACAGCTCACCCATGAATTCCATGATCGCCTCCGCAGTGATTTCCGGATAAAAGCTCGATACATAGGGGATCAGCGTGAACAAAAAAATGATGGCCGGAAAAATCGCCAGGATAAAATTGAATGACACGCTGTTGGCCCGGTCCATGATTTCGTCATTCTGGATGTTGTTCATGAAAATTTTCACAAACCGGTACAGCGATAAGTTCTGGTATCGCTTCAAGCGGATGCGCTTCATCCATGTACGGAGAGTTCTCAGCGTAGGTATCTGCAGGATCCTCTTTCGCGTTGAGAACGTCATGGAAAATAGGGTTGCAGCACCTTCATGAAAATCTCTGGCGGCTTGCAAGGCTTGCCGCTGCTCATTTGGATAAATACCAAACGCGTCTCGCCTTCATGAATCAACTTGTTCGATTGACTAAAAATCTGGTATTCAAATCGGATGCGAACACCCGGTTTTTCCCGAATGGTCGTAACAATCCGAATTTCATCATCGTACCGGGCGGGCTCAATATATTTCGAATGATTCTCCAATACGGGCATCATAATGCCCATGGCCTCCAATTCTTTATAGCTAAGCCCCAGTTGTCGCAGGCTTTCTACCCTGGCTACCTCATAATAGGATAAATAGTTGCCGTAGTACACGTATCCCATCTGATCTGTCTCACCATAACGCACGCGAATCTTTGTCTCAGATTGATACATGATTGCTGTTTACCTGTTGCGAAGCGCCCTGCCCCTGCGCTGTTCAATGGTCAGTGCTTGCTGATATCGCCTTGCATTTTGATTGTGCTGAGTCAACGTAGCCGCAAAATTATGGTAGCCGGAGAAATCTTCCCGGGCACACATGTAAAGGTAGTTGTGCTTCTGGTAATTGAGCACTGCGTCAATCATACCAATGCGCGGCATATTGATGGGCCCGGGGGGCAAACCACGGTACTTGTAAGTGTTATAAGGCGAGTCAACCTCTTTGTGCTCATTCAGGACGCGCTTCAATGTGAAATCACCAACCGCAAACACCAGTGTAGGGTCGGCCTGCAAAGCCACGTCTTTCTTTAACCTGTTGATGTACAACCCTGCGATAATGGGTGCCTCTTCTTCTTTCACGGTTTCGGCCTGTACAATGGAAGCAAGCGTTGAGACTTCCTTGGGTGTAAGCCCAAGGGCTGCCGCCTGCCTTTTGCGCTCATCATTCCAAAAGCGGTTATACTCATTGTGCATTCTCTCTACCAGGTCGTCAGCCGACACATTATAGTAAACTTCGTATGTGTTGGGAATGAACATACCGATGATATTCTTTTGGTTGAAGCCTTCGCTGTTGGTTCTCACAAACGAATTCAACGCAGAGTCAAACGCCGGCCCCTCAATCCCCAGGTTCTTCGTGATCTTTTCGCCAAGCTCGTCAATGAGTCGCACATTATTGAAAGTGATATTCACGGGCTCTTGCACACCCGCACGAAGCAGCTTAATCGCCTGCAAGTTGGTCATGTTCCGATGCAGGTGATATCGCCCAGGCTTTATGGACTTATCATAGTCATAAAGACGAGCCAGAAAGCTGAACGACACCAAGTCGTTCACAAATCCACCCTTGCCGAGGCTCTCCTGAACAGAGCGATAAGTGGCATCTGCAGGAATGATGAGTATGCGATCATCTTTGTCCACCAGGATGTTGGGTGTATAGAATATCTGGTAGAAATAAAATGAGAAAGTGATCAGCAGCATCGAAGCCACCAGGAAAACAATCAACCTCTTCTTCGAAACGTCAGCCATGGTAGGATTTAAACTTCAAAATTACAAAAATGGTTTTACTGCAAATTGGTTTCAGCATACAATCAGGCTACCTTCACATGCCCGTAGCCATTTCATTGTGACCGCCATCCACCTTAAAATTCATCCTATCAATCCGGAGCCACGGAAAATTCAGCAGGTAGTGGACATCGTAAGAGAGGGTGGTATTATCATTTATCCTACGGATACGGTGTACGGCATCGGATGTGACTTATTCCATCGCAAAGCAGTAGATCGGCTCTGCAAGATCAAGAGCCTGAAGCCTCAAAAACTCAACCTCTCCTTCATTTGTGAAGATTTAAGTCAGGTGGCTACGTTTGTGAAGCGGATGGAGACTCCGGTATTTAAGATAATGAAGAGGCTTTTACCTGGTCCCTATACTTTTATCCTGGAGTCCAGCAGCAAAGTACCGAAGATACTGGGCGTAAATAAAAAAACGGTGGGCATCCGGATTCCTGATCACCCGATTCCGAACCATATTGTGGCGTTGCTGCAAAATCCCATCATGACTTCCTCCATCAAAAACGAGGATGAGATCAAAGAGTACACAACCGATCCCGATGAAATTTTTGACGACTTTAAACACCAGGTGGACGTACTCATCGATGGCGGTGCGGGTGGCAACGTGCCCTCAACCATTATTGACTGCACCGGTGCTGAACTGACTATTGCACGACAAGGCCTGGGAGAACCTCGTTTGTAAATTGCTGTTGCTGCACCTTGAATTGCATCATTGACATTCACTACCTCCCCTCGCTCGAATACTTTTCAGCCCTGCTTCCATTCAGCCAGATAGAACTGGAGAAATACGAGCATTACATTAAGCAGAGCTATCGAACCCGGGCATACGTAAATGGAGCCAATGGAATCATCCAACTTAATGTGCCCGTGACTGAAAAGCACGGCAAGGTGCCCATTCACGAAGTGCAGCTCGACCAGCGCACCCGTTGGAAACACAACCATTGGCGCACGATTGCATCTGCTTACCGCAAGGCACCCTACTTCGAACACTATGCTCCGGAACTCGAATCAATTCTCTTTGAAGACCAGCCATTCTTATTTGAACTGAATCAACGCCTGCTGTCATTCTGTCTGCGTGCCGTTGGCATGATGAAGCCATTATCGGCAACTGTGGCGTATCAAAAAGCGCAACCGATGGGGACAGTTGATCTCAGATCCGTAATTTCTCCCAAAATTTCTTACGCGGAAAGGCGTTTTTATAAACCGGTTGCCTATCAACAAGTGTTTGGCAACAAGTTTGTTCCAAACTTAAGCTTCATCGACTTGCTGTTTTGCGAGGGACCCCATGCCATAGAAGTGCTGAGATCCTCCTATGCGGGGGATTTGAACATTTAGATTTTGGATGTTGTTTTTCTAACCGGAGTACCAAGTCGGAACCCTAAATCCGTTAAGGCGGCAGGCCTTGCAACTTTGAATAATCAAGGCTAAAACTTTACATTTACACAAAGGAGACGCTCAATATGGAAGCAAAATTTTCTAACCGGGTCAAAGAAGTGATCTCGCTAAGCCGGGAGGAAGCATTGAGACTGGGACATGATTACATTGGAACGGAGCATCTCCTGCTAGGAATGATCCGCGAGGGCGAAGGAGTGGCGGTTGGCGTGCTTAAGAAATTAGGCGTTCCACTCGATGAATTGAGGGGTGAAATTGAGAAGGTTTCGAAGAGCACGGCCACGCACGATGTAAAAAATCTGGCCAACATCCCGCTCACCAGAGCTTCCGAAAAGGTGTTGAAAATCACCTACCTGGAAGCGAAGATTTTCAAAGCCCAACTGATTGGAACAGAACATTTATTGCTTTCCATACTTCGCGATCCTGATAACCTCGCCACGCAAATACTTAACAAGTTTGACGTAGCCTATGATGTCGTAAAAGAAATGTTAGAATATCAAAACGAACAACCCTCGGCATCATCAGATACCGATGATCCCGATGAAGATTCCTCAAAAATGTTTAGTGCTGGAGCAGGCGGGGCCGGAAAAGAAAAGAAAGGAGCAGAAAAGTCGCGCACACCTGTACTTGATAATTTTGGCCGCGACCTGACCAAGCTGGCGGAGGACAACAAGCTTGATCCTATCGTAGGTCGGGAAAAAGAAATTGAACGCGTGGCGCAAATTCTAAGCCGCAGGAAGAAGAATAACCCGATTTTGATTGGCGAACCCGGTGTGGGTAAAACCGCCATTGCTGAGGGCCTCGCGCTTCGGATTATTCAGAAGAAGGTGTCGCGCGTATTGTTTGGCAAGCGGGTCGTTACCCTGGATCTCGCTTCACTGGTTGCAGGCACAAAATATCGTGGTCAGTTTGAAGAGCGAATGAAGGCCGTGATGAACGAGTTGGAGAAATCCCCGGATGTAATCCTTTTCATTGATGAATTGCATACCATCGTGGGAGCAGGCGGTGCCTCTGGTTCGCTGGATGCCTCCAACATGTTCAAACCCGCTTTGGCGCGCGGTGAAATTCAATGTATCGGTGCCACCACACTAGACGAGTACCGCCAGTACATCGAAAAAGATGGCGCCCTGGCAAGACGATTCCAAATGGTGATGGTTGATTCCACCACCGTGGAGGAAACGATCCAAATCCTGGACAACATCAAGGAGAAATACGAAGATCACCACCACGTGATGTACACGCCCGAGGCGATACAGTCGTGTGTGAAGTTGTCTGACCGATATATCTCAGATCGCTTCCTGCCGGACAAGGCCATTGACGTGATGGACGAAGCGGGGGCCCGGGTTCACATCAACAATATTCACGTGCCTGAAGAGATCATCAAATTGGAAGAGGCCATTGAAGATGTGAAGAAAGAAAAGAACCGGGTGGTCAAGAGCCAGAAATACGAAGAGGCCGCCCAGTTGCGCGATAAGGAGAAGAAGCTGATCGAACAACTCGATGCAGCCAAGGCCAAGTGGGAAGAAAAGACGCGTACCGAAAAGTACACAGTGAATGAGGACAACGTGGCGGATGTGATCGCGATGATGACGGGCATTCCGACCAAGCGCATCGCCCAGAAGGAAAGCAACAAGTTGCTGGGCATGTCGGATGAACTCAGTGGCAGGGTGATTGGCCAGGAAGAGGCGATCAAGAAACTCACCAAGGCCATCCAGCGGACGCGGGTCGGATTGAAAGACCCACATAAGCCCATTGGTTCATTTATTTTCCTTGGGCCAACGGGTGTAGGAAAAACTGAATTAGCCAAAGTACTTGCCACCTACCTGTTCGACAAAGATGACGCCTTGGTAAGGATTGACATGAGCGAATACATGGAGAAATTCTCCGTGTCTCGCCTGGTGGGCGCGCCTCCCGGTTATGTGGGATATGAAGAAGGGGGTCAGCTGACTGAAAAAGTAAGGAGGAAGCCATACAGCGTGGTGCTGTTGGATGAAATCGAAAAGGCACACCCAGACGTATTCAACATCTTGTTGCAAGTGCTGGACGATGGAATTCTCACAGACGGACTTGGTAGAAGGGTTGATTTCCGAAATACGATTATCATCATGACCTCCAACATTGGTGTGCGTGATCTTAAGGACTTCGGAGCGGGAATTGGCTTTGCCACCAAATCGAAGCAGGACAGCGAAGAGGAAGTGATGAAAAGCACCATTCAAAATGCGTTGAAGCGTGCTTTCAGTCCTGAATTTCTCAATCGGTTGGATGATGTGATCGTGTTCAACTCCTTGCAACGCGAACACATCCACAAGATCATCGACATTACCCTCAGCAAGTTGTTTGCACGCATTACTGCGTTGGGCTACAATGTGGAGCTTACCGACAAGGCCAAGGATTTCTTGGGCGAAAAAGGTTACGACCACCAGTTTGGCGCAAGACCACTCAACCGGGCCATCCAAAAATACCTGGAAGATCCAGTAGCGGAGGAAATTTTGAAAGGCGAAGTGGAAGAGGGTGGCACCATCCTGGCTGACCATGACGGCAAGAGCGATAGCCTCACCATCAAGCATAAGAAGCCGCGAGCAGCTTCGAAGAAGGAGTAATTCAAATTTTATTGCACTCAAGAAAATGGCGGACATTCAGTCCGCCATTTTCTTTTAATAGGCTCCGAGATATTTCCTAAGAAACCATTCTGTACTGATAAACAGCAAGAGCATGAAGAAGAACAGCCTAAGGTTAATAAGCGGGTTAAAAGACTCTTCGCTGTGAACAACACTCCTTATCTCCCTTGAAACCAAATCAGCCTTAAGTTGGTCCATCTCAGCGGCACGATAAAACTTGCCACCTGTGTTATCCGCCCACTTACGCAACAAGCCAAAGTCGGCTGTCAGGTTTTGAGATTCCAGGTTTTGTTCGCGCACAAGAAACTCCCCTGTGCTGCGTTCGGTTGCGCCATTAAGGGTAGTTGATGCCGTGTAGCGATACACACCCTGGCTCAATCCACCGATTCGATAGCGTGTATTGCCTTCCCCGGTGGTGTAATTGAAGTTCTTAATTTCTCCTTGATCATCCACCACCTGGATATCAATTCGATTTCCAAAAACCTGCTCGAACAACTCATTGTAAACCTGCGCCTCAAAAATTACCGGTTCCGCATCAGTAAATTCACTTTGAATGGGAAAGCACCTGAAACGTCTCTTGTCTTCCTGCGTACTCGCATATTGAATCAGCTTTCCGAATACTTCATCAAAGACTTCGGTTGACCGGGTCTCGGCAAATTCGTCCAATCGCCAACGCCAAATCCCCTCTCCAATCAAGAGGGCAATCTTTTTTTCATTTTCCTGCAAGGTAAAAAGCAATGGTCTGTCTGTGGCCACGCTCCCAATGCGTTGGTTAAGTAAAATATTACTTTGTGCCGGATACAAAAACTTACCAAACGGAACGTTCAAAGGTGGAAATCTCGAAAAAATGGCATTGGTGTTCTCAGAAAATGTGAAGTCGCGGAAGGCCGTGTTCACCACGGGTGTCACTTCATCCCACTGGCCGGGGTTTTCGAATGTGATGGGAATGCCTGCAGAAGCCAATCGCCTGAGATTACTTTTGCTGCCAATCATATAAATGGCCGATGTATTCGAATTGACAAACCGGTTGTATATGGGCAATGTCTTGCCTTCGGCATCCAACACTTGATGAAAGATGACAAGATCTGTCGCGGCCGGGCCGGGTACTGACCCGTTCTCCCTGACGCCCGGTATATGCAATGTGAGTTCGTAGTTCGTGTTCTTTTCGATCACCGACCGCAGTGCCTTAATGTCGGGGTGAGGCGCAGGGGCCACAATCAGAATCTTCTTTTTTCCTTCCACCACTTCCACAAAGGCACTGGCCCGATTGTTTTTTTGATTTCGCTCTTGATTCAAGGTTGTGACCACCACATCCAGCCGCTGAAGACCTTGCTCTGCAGCCTCCAACTGGAAGTCAAAATTCACAAGGGTATTCTCGCCAGAATTCTTGTTCTCGCGCGCGATGAGTTTGCCTTTTTGGTAGAGCGAAATCTCCACATTCTGATTTCTTAGTCCCTGCACAATAACTTCTGCACGAAGGGGATACTTATTGCCTTGGTAGGCAATCTTATTGAACAGTAAATTCCTCAGAATGAGATCGGTTCGCACGGTCGTATCGCCAATACCGACTGTGTAGACCGGCATTTTGGTGGAATAATAAAGAGGTGATGATCCCGAATTGTAGATTCCATCGGTCAACACGACCAGCCCATCCAAACGTTGCCCTTCATATTGGTTGGCTACTTGCCGAACAGCTCCTGCCAGATCTGAAGACCTTGTCGTAAACTCAATCTCGGTCGGGTCGGTGTCTGTCAGTGTATGAAGTTTGGCGTCATAGCCTGCATCATCAAGTTCTTCAACCAGGTCCCCAAGCTCCCGAGTCAGCTCCCTCCGTTGCACGGAGTCGATTGCTTCTGCCAGGGAAGAGGAATTGTCGATCAATACCACCATGGCGGGCTTTTCGAACTGGTTGGTGGTAAGCTTTAAGATGGGGCCAATCAACAAAATTGCCAGCAGCGAAACGAGCACCGCCCTCAGCAGAAACAAGAATTGATTGGTTCGAAGGCTCCAGGAGTGCCGCTGTTGATAAAGGACGTAGGCATAGCCAACGCCCAACAAGATGCACGGCACAATGTAAAGGGGTGAATATTCAAAAAGGAGTCGCTGGTGATTCACTTAATAGTCGTATTTCTTTCCCCACAGTTTCTTCAGTTGCTGTCGCAATTCTTCCTCACGCGCATTTAACCCCGGATCATAAAACTTTATGCCCTTTATCGCATCGGGCAAGTACTCCATATCAACGAAATTATTGGCGTGGTCGTGTGCGTATTGGTAGCCCTTTCCGTAGTCCATCTTTTTCATGAGCTGTGTCGGTGCATTTCTGATCGACAACGGCACAGGCAGATCTCCGGTTTCATTTACTTTACCAATGGCTTTCTCGATGGCCGTGTAGCTAGCATTGCTTTTCGGTGAACAAGCCAGGTAAATGGCACATTGCGACAGAATAATTCGTGCTTCGGGATAGCCAATCAGGTTCACAGCCTGAAACGTACTGGTGGCCATCACCAAGGCTGTGGGATTTGCATTACCTATATCCTCTGATGCCAGAATGACCATGCGTCTGGCAATGAATTTCACATCCTCCCCACCTTCAATCATGCGGGCCAGATAGTATAGTGCCGCGTTGGGGTCGCTGCCGCGCACCGACTTGATGAAAGCTGAAATAATATCGTAGTGTTGTTCGCCATTCTTGTCATAAATCGCGATGCGCTTCTGCGCCACGTTGATGACAAGGTCATCGGTTATCTGGATATCACCTTCTACTGACTCGGCAATCAACTCAATCAGATTCAGTAGTTTTCGCGCGTCACCGCCTGAGATATTAAGCAGGGCATTGTGTTCCTGGATGGTGATCTTCCTTTGCTTGAGTTGCGAATCTTGTGCAAGGGCATTGGTCACCAGCTTCAGCAGCTCCACTTCAGTGAGTGGTTTCAGCGAATAGACCTGGCATCGCGAAAGCAAAGCTGAATTCACTTCGAATGATGGGTTCTCAGTGGTGGCGCCAATCAAAGTGATTGTTCCCTTTTCTACTGCCCCGAGCAACGCATCTTGTTGTGCTTTGTTGAAGCGATGAATCTCATCGATAAAGAGGATGGACTTGCCCGAGCGTTTGGCTTTGTCTATCACTTCTCGCACATCTTTCACTCCCGCACTTACCGCACTCAAGGTGTGAAAAGACTTTTTCACTTCGTTGGCAATGATATTGGCGATGGTGGTCTTCCCCACTCCCGGGGGTCCCCAAAGGATCATCGAAGGCACATTACCCGTTGCGATCGCTTTGCGGATAATCCCATTCACTCCAACAAGATGGTCCTGGCCAATGAGGTGATCCAATCGGGTTGGACGCATGCGCTCGGCAAGTGGAATTTGACTGTTCAACAACACGTCAGATCTGCATTAAGGTGATGAGCAGGTTGGCGAACAATCCCAACACAATGCAAAAGCCAAACGAGAATGTCAGCAACATGAACTTAAATATTGTCTTCATCCATCGTTGCTGATATGCCCTCTTCATTGCCACAATCAGGTACACATTGACTCCGACAAATGTCACCAACGAAAACCAGGTCATACCTGGGATCAGCTCAATAAGCATTGTGACAATGCCCACCGAGTAGAAGAAGTTGTAGAAGTACGTGGTGAAAGCCAGGTGCTCGCTGTAGTAAAAGTCTCTCCTCAAGTAAAACAACTTTAGCAGTAACGCAAAAACCGGGAGCAGCAAGAAGAACACCTTGGGCGCATTAGCGGTGAAGGCGTCTCCAAAATCAGTGCCGAAGTCTTCATTCCTGCCCTCGTACTTTTGCGACTGATCGATTTCACGGTAGTTAAGTTTCCTCACGATCCATCCATCGCGCTCGGCCGGAGGCAATGCCGCTTGTGCTGAATCATAAGCCTCGCGTGTTTCATAATCATTCTCGCTAATGGAAAAATTGAAATCGTTGCCGTTTTGCGCGATTGAGTCTGAAATTACAATATTGTCGTTTTGAATGGTGTCGTTACGTTCCTCGGGATTTTCCGGGAGGGAAAAGAAAAGCAGAAAATAAACGAAGCTGGAGAATACGTACATCCGGGCGGGATGGTAATAGCTCTCACGTCTGCCCGAATTGTACTCAATGGCCAGGAAACCAGGCTTGAATAGAAGGTACTTAATGGTTTTGAAGAATTTTGATTCAAAACTGAAAAACGAACCAATGAAGTTTTCGATCAGCTCGCCAAGGGTCTGTCTTTTCGGAATGTCTTTTTGTCCGCAGTGAGGGCAGTATTTGTCGGTGAGTGACGTTCCGCAGTTTAGGCACTTCCTCGGCCCATCCCCCACGGGGGCCTTGGCGTTGTGCTCTGCATCGATGTAACCTTCCGATAGCGGTAAGGATTTTCCCAACTCGTCCATTACAGCGAAATTTTTTGAATCACCTCAACCGTCCGCTCCAGCATCAGGTCGTTGAAATCAAGGTGGGTTACCATTCTGATTTCCTGCGCGCCAAACTTGATCGCCCTGATGTTTTGTTGCTCCAACTTGCTTAACACAACTTCCGGTTGCAGCCCGTCTCGCACCTGAAAAATAACGATGTTGGTATCCACAGGCATCACCGACCTTACCCAAGCGATCTTGGATATCTCCTGGCCCAGTATACTCGCTCGTTTATGATCATCCGCCAACCGCAGGATGTGATGGTCGAGGGCAAAAATACCAGCTGCTGCCAGGTAGCCTGCCTGACGCATCCCCCCACCAAAAACCTTCCGCATTCTTCTGGCTTTCGGCTCCAATGCTTTGGAACATAACAGCACCGATCCTACCGGAGCACCAAGGCCTTTGGACAAGCAAATGGAAATCGTGTCGAAATGCTCACCGTAGCCAACCGGATCGTCTCCCGTGGCGGTGATCGCGTTAAAAAGCCGTGCCCCATCCAGGTGCGTCTTCAAACCCAGCTTCCTGCTTTCTTCGCTGATCGGTCTGATCTGTGCCAATGTGTAATAGCTTCCAGCCTCTCTCACCACCGTATTCTCCAACGCCACCACCGAAGTGTAGGGCAGATGCGGATCATTTCGATTATTCACATTTTCAACCACGTCTTTTACCGATAGCCGACCGCGGTCGCCTGGTAAAAGCCTGGCACTGACGAGGCTGTTGCCTGCGAGCCCGCCTCCTTCATATTTGTATATGTGTGCACCCTGGTAGCAGATCACTTCCTGGTAGGGTTCGGTCAGAATCTTGATTCCGATCTGGTTCGTCATGGTACCTGACGGACAATAAACACCGGCTTCCATGCCCAACATCGCGGCACACTTTTGTTCCAGCTTGGTTACGGTGGGATCTTCGCCAAACACATCATCCCCCACTTCGGCATGCATCATCGCATCCAGCATGGCCTTCGTGGGCTTTGTTACCGTGTCGCTTCGTAAGTCTACCAGCATAGCAGAAAATTCAGATTTGAAAATTACAAAATCCACCTGTCTTGGTTGCGTTGGCATGCGAGCGATGCCAGACTTTGCATGCTGCTGGCCAAACAGATAAATCCGGGGCTCATTTGGTTTTTACTTGGTGACCTTCTACTTTTGTGGCCTGATCTGCAAAAGTGGGTCGATAATCGAGAACTTAGGGAAAGAAATCGTTCTTTCCAGCAAAACATATCGCGGGGTGGAGCAGTTGGTAGCTCGTTGGGCTCATAACCCAAAGGTCGCAAGTTCGAGTCTTGCCCCCGCTACTGAAAAGGCGACTTTTGTCGCCTTTTTTTGTGTATTTTAAATAGCAACATGTCCCAAGTTCACAAGGCCGGATTCGTAAGCATCGTGGGCAGACCCAACGTGGGTAAGTCTACGTTGATGAACCGCCTCGTGGGCGAAAACCTATCCATTGTTACCGCCAAGGCACAGACCACACGCCACCGCATCATGGGCATCCTAAGCGGTGACGATTTTCAGATTGTCTATTCCGACACCCCTGGTTTGCTCGAGCCCAAGTACGAACTGCACCAGGCCATGATGAACTATGTGAAAGTTTCTCTGGAGGATGCGGACGTGATATTGCTGGTGGTTGAGCTTGGAGAAAGCTTCAACGAAAAAATGTTCAGCCGGCTGGCTAACCAGGATACGCCCGTCATCTTGCTGATCAATAAGATTGATCAGGCCAAAGAAAATGTGATCGAGGAAAAAATTGCGCACTGGCAATCGCATTTAAAGCCGGCTGAGATCATCCCCATCTCTGCATTAAAGGGCACACACATCAAAAAAGTGTTCCCTGTTATTCTGAAATACCTGCCCGAGCATCCGGAGTATTTCCCAAAAGAAGACCTCACCACCCGCAGCGAACGATTTTTTGCGTCAGAAATCCTGCGCGAAAAAATTTTTATGAATTATGAGCAGGAGGTTCCGTACAGCACAGAAGTCGGCATCGAGAGTTTCAAAGACGAAGAAAATATCATTCGCATCCGGGCGATCATTTATGTAGAACGCGATTCCCAGAAAGGCATCCTGATCGGAAAAGCAGGAAGTGCCCTGAAGAAGGTAGGTACCGAAGCCCGGCAAGATCTGGAAAAATTCTTCGGCAAGAAGGTCTTTTTAGAAACGCATGTGAAGGTGGCGGACAACTGGCGCAAGCAAAAAGATAAACTCAAACATTTCGGGTACTTCGAGTAACATGGCAAACATCGTAGCAATTGTAGGGAGGCCCAACGTAGGTAAGTCGACCTTTTTTAACCGGTTGATTGAAAAACGCCAGGCCATCATGGACGATATTCCCGGGGTAACGCGCGATCGTCACTATGGATATGCCGAGTGGACGGGCCGGTTCTTCACTGTGATTGACACCGGGGGTTATGTAACCGGCTCGGACGACAAATTTGAATCGCAGATTCGCAAACAAGTTGAGTTGGCCCTTGAAGAATGTACAGCCGTCATCTTTATGGTGGATTGCCGCGCTGGCCTTACTGGTTACGACAAGGAATTTGCCAATATCGTCCGCAGGTCTAAGAAGCCGGTATTCCTGGCAGCAAACAAAGCAGACACCCCTGATAAGACTGCGCTGGCCGCAGAGTTCTACGAGTTGGGAATGGGCGAAGTATATCCCATTTCTGCAGAGAACGGGAGTGGTACCGGTGAATTGCTGGATGACGTGATCAAAACTTTTCAAACAGAGGGAGTAGAAGATCCCGAAGCCGGCATTCCCAAGATTGCGATTGTGGGCAGACCCAACGTGGGCAAGTCTTCGTTTCTCAATGTGTTGCTTGGCACAGATCGCAGCATTGTAACCGATGAGGCCGGCACCACACGCGATGCTATCCACTCGCGCTACAAAATGTTCGGCAAGGATTTTATTTTAATCGACACCGCGGGCATTCGAAAGAAGAGCAAAGTGAAGCAAGACATCGAATTCTATTCAGTGTTGCGTGCTTTGCGCAGCCTCGAAGAAAGCGATGTGTGCATCATCATCATCGATGCCGAGCGCGGACTTGAGTCGCAGGACATCAGCATCCTTAACCTTGCGCAAAAACAGGGCAAAGGCATGGTAATTATGATGAACAAATGGGACCTGATCGAAAAAGACAGCAAGACAGCCGACAAGCTGAAAAAGGAAATGCTGGAGAAACTGGCGCCTGCCGATTACATTCCCATCATTTTTGCCTCGGTGCTGAACAAGCAACGCATCTTTCAGGTAATTGAAAAGGCCGTGGAGGTGTATCACAACAAAACAAAGAAAATTCCTACCTCCCAGCTCAACGACTTGTTGCTGCCAGAAATTGCCCGCTACCCACCTCCCTCTACCAAAGGCAAGCTGATCCAGATAAAATATGTGACCCAAGTGGCCGCGCGATTTCCAACGATTGCATTTTTCTGCAATTTGCCCCAGTACATCCAGGAGTCTTATCAACGGTTCCTTGAAAACAAAATAAGGGCCCATTTCGACTTTGAGGGGGTTCCTGTGAGGCTCGTTTTCCGCAAAAAGTGATTTTTCCTTACAAACAGGCTTCTGCAAGACCTATCCTTCTATCTTTGCAGCCGAATCTAAACCTGTAAACTATGAAGAAACTATTTGCCCTAATGTTGGTGAGCGCCTTTGCGCTGGCCTTCGCAGCGTGTGGTGGCCAAACTGAATCTACTGAGACAGAAGCCACTGAAACAACGGAACCTGCAACGGAAGCACCTGCCGATACGGTAGCAGCTGACACAGTGGCCGCTGACACCACCGCCATGTAATGGCGCGTTGCAAACACCATTCAAAAGGCTTTACATTGTGAAGCCTTTTTTTTGTTTGATGAACAATTCCACCAACGCAGGCAAAATTCTGCCGCACATTCCTGAAACCTCGTGCGTGTATTGTCAGCAACTGATGGAAGTTTATCGCTTTGACTTCAAGCTGCGAAAAACCAGGATTACGAAAGTGGGTGATTTTACCGCCCACCGGGGAAGGCTTCCGCAAATTACGGTGAACCACGACCTGGATCCGTTCTCGTTTCTCATCACCTTCATTCATGAAGTGGCACACCTTGACGTTCACCTGCAATTCGGCAACCGGGCTGAATCGCATGGAGAAGAATGGAAGAGATCTTTCCAAAAGCTATTGAACCCGGTGATGCACGATGCAGTCTTTCCCAGCGATGTGCTAGTGCCATTGCGTGCCCACATGATTAATCCCAAAGCTTCGACCTTTTCGGACAGCAAGCTTACGGCCGCCCTGCGCGCTTATGACAATCGGCAGAAAAATGTGGTACTGCTTTCGCAGTTGGCTGAAGGAACCATTTTCGTTTTCCAGGGCCGCTGGTTCAAAAAGGGGAAAGTGCGCAGAACCCGTGCGGAGTGCCGCGAGATGAAGTCGAGGCGAAAATACCTGGTACCCATCGATGCCCCGGTGGAGCATGCTCAGTTAAGCCTCCTCTGAAACCTTGTTCGCAAAAGGTCATACACCTGCCAGGCGGTAAGCGTGCGCCAATTCTTCACCTGAAAATCCTCGCCTGATTCGGTGTAACGATCCAAGTGGTATTTTCTCCATTCCGAGATTACGTGTGCAGGAAATCCCAGCATCACGATCCAGCCGTCTTCATCATGAACCTCTTGGTACCACTCTTCGTAGTACGAATCATCCGAACCATGAAAGTTCATCACATTCTCGCCAATCAGAATAAACCGGCTGATGCCCTCCGATTGCAGATGCTCAATAAGGCTGCGTTTGAGTGTCATGATGTCGTTGTTGATCGCGTCATTCCACTCCCCAATGAACTCCATGATCACGTAGCCTTCGTTGTAATCGGCAAAAAGAATTTTTGCGTACAGTGTTTCTGAACCAAACGAATCCCAGGCGGGATCAATGTAATACCCATAGATCGATTCAGAATACAAATCGTAATTGTATTCTTTGCCATGAAAAGGTGATTGGCTGTCGAGGGAAGAATCGTAGTACTTAAGCCAGTGGTAGTACGGCTCTATTTCATGCATCACTTCCTGCTGTCGATTGCCTTGCGCACACTGCCATACTCTTTCAGCAGTTTGTTGGCCTCCTCTACGCCCAGGCCCAATTCATCCATGATCATGCGTGTACCCCGGTCAATGAGTTTGTTGTTGGTCAACTGCATGTCTACCATTTTATTGCCCCGCACGCGGCCAAGTCGAATCATCGCTGCTGTAGAAATCATGTTCAATACCAGTTTTTGTGCAGTGCCTGCCTTCATCCGCGTGCTGCCGGTAACAAATTCTGGTCCTACCACTACTTCAATGGGAAAATCAACATGGGTAGCAAGCTCGCTCCCTTTGTTGCAGGTGATACAACCCGTGATGATGCCATTCTTCCGCGCCTCCTTTACACCACCAATCACATAGGGAGTTCGGCCAGACGCAGCGATGCCAATGAGGGCGTCCTTTGCTGAAATCTGAAATTCCTGAAGATCGGCCCATGCCTGCATCGGATCATCTTCTGCATGTTCTACCGCCTTGCGGATGGCCGCATCACCCCCGGCCATCAATCCAATCACGCGGCCGTGCGGCATGCCGTAGGTGGGCGGTATCTCCGAGGCATCCACGATGCCCAATCGTCCGCTGGTGCCTGCGCCAATGTAAAACAGCCGACCGCCCTGCATCATCTTATCAACAATTGCGTTTACCAACTTCGTAATGGCCGGTATCGCTTTCTCGATGGCCAACGGAACCGTCTGGTCTTCGCGGTTGATGTTGCGCAGCAATTCTTCCACGCTCATTTGCTCCAGGCGATCGTATGAAGATGAAGATTCGGTCGTTGACATGTTACTGCAAATCTTTTTGATGGTAGAGCGCCAGGCCAGCGATCGGTGTCTCCAGGATGTTCTTTACCGTCACTCCTTTATCGTTGGCCACTTGCCTGAGGATGTTGCTAAAGTAAAACGCAACCGATCCAACAAAGTGCACCTTTACCTCCGCGTATGCCTCGTATTTCATAATGTTGTTCTCATAAAATTCCTCAAAGCCTTTATATACCAGTTGATAACAATACGCTTCTTTGATATGCTGAAATATGAACCGCGTAAAACTTGCCAGGAAGGTACTGGGCTTTTCTTGCTGATATACTTTTTCAAGCATCTCTTCCCGGCTCCAGGGAAATCTCTCCTTAAACTGCCGAGATAGTTTTTCCGGCATTTGCTTGCGCAGGTAATCTACGATCAACCGCTTGCCAAAGTACGCCCCGGACCCTTCGTCAGCGAGAATCCACCCCAGGTTGGCCACGTTATCAGTAATCTTTTCTCCATCATAAAAACAGGAGTTGGAGCCCGTGCCCAGGATGCAGGCAATTCCTTTTTCGTTTCCGCAAAGCGCGCGGGCCGCAGCCAACAGATCCCAACCAATCTCAACCTTTGCCCCCGGAAAAAATTCATTCAAAACCGATTGAATCGCTTGCTGGTTTTTCTCGGAGGAAGCACCCGAGCCATAGAAATAGATCTTACTCACACTGCCATTCACCTTGTCTGCCAGTGAATCCGCGATACCCGACCGCAGGTGTTCAATGGGCTGATAATATGGATTGAACCCGGGCCCCTGTGCTTGCCCAATCTCCCCACCGGCATCAATCCAGCGCCAATCCGTTTTGGAGCTCCCACTATCAGCAATCAGAATCATACCGTCAGTTTACCTATCGCAGCAAATTTACGAAACACTTCATCGGTATGGGGTGCATCGGGAAGTTCGTGGGTAAGGTCCTGCCCGGCCCAATGTTCGTAATGCATCCCTTTGCGCCACAAGCGCGAAGCGGTTACGTCATAAACCACCCCTTTGTACGCGATCCACACCTCCGACTTGTCCTGACCATTGCGCAAGGCGAGCTGCGCTTTTGTAATGGGAGGGAGCGTCATTGACGATTCAAAGACGTTAGGTGATTGAAATCTTTGATGATGGTGTATAAGAATTTAACTGGCGGAAGATCGGTTTTGATGCCCAATAGATTTTTGACTTTCTCGGCCACGGCCATCAAAGGTTCGGCATTGCCGTGGTCACGGCCCACTTCCAATGCGCGCTGGATCAACTCAATATCCCGATCGTTTAGTTGAATGACTTGTGCAAAGACCGGTTCATAGGTTTGGTCTACTGGTACGAATAATTCTTTCGCGGTTACCTCGCCCTGAGGATTCAACTTCACAACCGATGTGCCTGCCACCATGTCGCCCAGCCGTTGGCCTTTCCCACCCGCTGTAACCGCAATCACAGCCACAACCCCTGAGAGTATGGCAAAGTCGACAAACGCAAAAATCCATCGCATTACGTAGTTGCCAACGGTGGGTTGCGTGCCGTCTAACCTCACCACCTTGATGTTCATTACTCGTTTCCCTGGCGTCTGCCCGTTCATGAAGATTTCAAATAACACGGTATACAACAAAAACGGTGTCACCAATAGCACGAACCAAAGCCAATCCACGTTTATTTCCAGGTAAATCAGCATGGAAAGCACCACCAGGGCGTAAAGCACCAGTAGAATACGGTCAAGCAGGTGACCCAGGATGCGGTCGCCCACGCTGGCAACCGGATAGTAGATAAATACATTTTGAGCGGTCCTTACCTTAATCACGTACATCGACATACCATTTGACTGATTGTGCGGTTCGTTAACGTGCAGATGTAACCGCTGTTCAATTCCCCACCTTTTGCCCGGTTCTAAACATGTAAATTAACGCCAAAGTTAAATTCAAAACCAGGATGGCATTGTCCGAAATTTCCCAAAGTGATGGATATTTGCATGCCTTGAACTGTGATACAAAAAACTAAACCTTACACATGAAATCTTTCTTATCCCTTGTGGCTTGTCTCATCCTCATCTCCTGCCAACCGAGTCAAAAGAAATCCGTGGATCAAATGTCGGATGAAGAATTGAACGCCTATGCCAGCGAACTGGCTCATCGCTTTATAATTGCAGATACGCATGTAGACTTGCCGTACCGCCTGATTGAAGAAGAAGTTGAGTTTACTGACGCCAACCTGCAAGGAATTATCGCTACAACAGAAGGCGATTTCGATTTTGACCGCGCCAAGAAGGGCGGCCTCGATGCGCCCTTTATGTCCATCTACATTCCTTCGAGTTATCAGAATGAGCCAGGGATGGGAAAATCCCTCGCAGACTCCCTGATACAGATGGTGAATTGGATTGCCAATGGACTGCCCGAAAAGTTTGGTGTGGCCACCTCGCCTGCTGACGTTCAAAAACTCTTCCGTGAAGGCAAGATTGCGCTGCCAATGGGCATGGAGAACGGAGCACCGATCGGAAATGACCTGGCCAACGTAAAATATTTCTACGATAAGGGAATTCGATACGTAACCCTTACCCACGGCAAAGACAACCAAATTTGTGACTCTTCCTATGACACCACGCGTACATGGAACGGCCTGAGCCCATTTGGCAGAGACGTGGTGGCCGAGATGAATCGTGTTGGGATCATGGTTGATATTTCCCACGTATCCGATAGCACCTTTTATCAGGTGATGGAAATCACAAAAGCACCGGCCATTGCTTCACACTCTTCGTGCCGCGCCTTCACACCAGGCTTTGAACGGAACATGAGCGATGACATGATTCAAAAGCTCGCGCTCAATGGCGGGGTGATTCAAATCAACTTTGGATCATCGTTCCTGGATTCAGCGGTGGTTAAATATAACCGAGCCAACCAGGTTGCCCTTCGAACGCAACTGGAAGAGAAGGGATTAAAGGAATCGGATGAAGCAGCCAAGGCCGTTATCGATGCTTACTTTGCCGCAAATCCTAAGCGCTATGCTGACGTAAAAACCGTGGCCGATCACATTGACCACGTTGTAAAGCTTGCGGGCATCGACCATGTGGGCATCGGCTCAGACTACGATGGCGTGGGCGACAGTTTGCCAACCGGCCTGAAAGATGTTTCCCAATTTCCGAACTTGATTGCAGAATTATTAAGGCGCGGGTATTCGGAAGAGGACATCGAAAAAATATGCTCCGGCAACACATTCCGAATCTGGAACCAAGTGGCCGAAGTAGCCAGCCGGCTGCAAGCCGGGAGTTAACGGCCGTCCGAAATCTGAAGCTGGCGGTTGGAGCTAACTACGGATTGCTCTAACTTCCAGCCTCAGATTCGATTCATGCGGGAAGCTACATTCATCCAGAAAAACAGGAGCCGTTGGGAGGAGTTTGAAAAGGTGGTAGCAGACCAAAAAAGGGCCTCGCCCGACCTGCTCGCGGAGCTTTTTATCCAGGTTACAGACGACCTCTCTTTCGCCCGTACGCAATATCCCAACAGCCGCACCACCCAATACCTCAATTCACTGGCGGGCAAAGTTCATCTGGAGATCTATCAAAATAAGAAAGAGGAAACCAACCGTTTCGTCACGTTTTGGAAATACGAATTGCCGGAGGTGATGTACGGTGTTCGCAAACAACTGCTTTACGCCTTTATCATCTTTATTTTGGCAGGCATTGTCGGTGCCGTGTCAACCGTTAATGACGACACATTTGTGCGGCTAATACTGGGCGATGCCTACGTAAACATGACGTTGGAAAACATCAAGCAGGGCAATCCCACCCGTGTGTATGCCTCAAGCAACGAATTGATGATGTTTCTCAACATCATGGTGAACAACATCATGGTTTCATTTAAGGTCTTTGTCTTTGGTGTATTTGCGTCAATCGGCACCGGCTTTTTCCTGTTTTACAACGGGCTGATGGTAGGAACTTTCATCATGCTCTTTTACAGAGAAAACCAATTGGAGCAGGCTCTGCCTGTCATTATGCTGCATGGCACGATCGAGTTAACATCGATTGTCATCGCAGGTGGCGCTGGCTTCGTGATGGGCAACGCCCTGCTTTTCCC
Source organism: Cyclobacteriaceae bacterium (assembly GCA_050250195.1). GTDB lineage: Bacteria > Bacteroidota > Bacteroidia > Cytophagales > Cyclobacteriaceae > ELB16-189. The sequence goes on from JBFWPC010000001.1 coordinate 603,870, forward strand.
GGGCACCTATTCCCGGCTGGTTTCTTTTAAACAGGGAGCGCTGTTGGGGTTAAAGATGGCGATGGGCCTGGTTCCCTTTTTTGTGCTGGCTGCATTGATTGAGTCATATGTGACGCGCTATGCCTTCATGCCTTCCACCTTTAAGGCTGCCATTATCTTGGGATCAGCCGCTTTGATGATTTACTATTTTGTCATTTATCCTGGTCAACTGAAGAAGAATGGAAAATTTTAGAGCGATCGAATTTCACAAGGAGCGCGACTTCAGCAACAAGCTGAACGCCACATTTGAGTTCATCAAACAGAATTTCCTACCCCTGTCAAAGAGCATCCTGTTCATTGCCGGCCCGCCCGTGCTGATCGGCAGTGCAATGCTTGGCAACTTTTTTGGAAGCATGTTCACCCTGGGGCTTGGGGCAGGCTCCAACCCAGCCCTGGCCGAAAACTTCTTCACCTCAGCCAATTTTTGGCTGCAACTGGGCTTGATGTTCCTGTTCTTGTTGATTAGCGGCATCGTTTCCATCTCTGCCATCAACAACTACATCTTGTTGTATGGCGAAAAAAAATCGAACAAGATTGAGGTAGCCGAAGTGTGGGAACGCGTGAAGGAGACTTTCTGGATGTATTTCGGCACGATGATCTTCTTTACGCTGCTGATCATTGCGGCCTATGTACTCATGATTCTGCCTGTGATTGTATTGGGCGCCATCTCTCCTTTCCTGATCTTCTTTGGCTTCATTGCTATCGTGGGGGGCTTCTTTTATCTGCTCATCAGTTCAAGCCTCACCTTTTTTGTACGTGCATATGAAAAAAATGGCTTCTTCGAGGCGATAACAAGATCCTTTAAGCTGGTTCAAGGAAAATGGTGGAGTACATTCGGGTTGCTCTTCATCCTTTACCTGATTGTATCAACCGTTTCTTACATCTTTATCTTGCCGTGGTACATCACAACGGTTGTGGGCGCCATGCATACGATTGAGACAGGTTCGTTCGAAGAACCTACGATGCAATCGCAAATCTTTGCTACGCTATCCTTCATGCTCTACTACCTGGCACAGACGATTCTGTATACGCTGCCAAATGTTGGCATTGCTTTTCAATACTTCAACCTGGTGGAACTCAAAGAAGCGAAAGGATTGATGCAAAAGATTGACACCCTCGGTAAACCAGATGCGGGCCATCAAAGACCTGAAGAACATTTTTAGTGAAGCAGATCGTATTTGCGTTATTGATGGGATTAATCTTTGTGCCGGGCAGGGCACATATTGAACCACCCAAGCCAACAGATTCTGTTGCCGTTGAATCGCGTTCATTTGATTCGAATCAACTCAAGCAGTTGAAGGAAGATCCAACGTTCGATTACTCACAACCTCCAACTGTTGCCGAAACCTTGTGGGACCGGTTCAAAGAACTACTGACAACTTTTTTTTACAATCTTTACCAGGGTGCCGCCAAAACGCATTTCGGGCGGCTATTCCTTTATGGCCTCGGGCTTGCCGCCCTGGCTTTCATCATCATGATGATCATGCGCGTGGATGCCCTCCGCGTATTTTATGCAGGTGCCGACAAAGGAAGCATTGGCAGCCACGGCATACATGAAAATATTCACGAACTGGACTTCGATCGGCTCATCCGCGAAGCGATTGAAAAAGGTGAATATCGAATGGCTACGCGCCTAACGTTCCTCCATGCGCTCAAGATGCTGGCTGACGGCCATTGGATTGAATGGAAACCCGGCAAAACAAACCACGACTATGTGGATGAGATCGAGGCCAGCGAACTGAAGGCCGAACTTAACGAACTGAGTTTTTACTTTGACTATGCCTGGTACGGTAACTTCAAGATTAACTCAGAAATTTTTCAACGAACGCAAAACACATTTCGCGCTTTGAAATCAAAACTGAGTTCGCATGCGTAGGGATTGGAAGTACTTGTTCTACGTGGTGGCGATTATTGGCGTGTATTTGCTAGTTACGCTCACTGGCCCCAAGCAGCACAATTGGCAGGTCACACTCGCTCACGAGGACAAAGAACCGTATGGCACTTTTGCACTGAATCAACTGTTGCCCAATTTTTTCGAAGGTCATGCGATAGAGAATTCCTATCAAACACTCTACGAAAAACTCGACACAACCCACACCCGCGCCAATATCCTCATTCTTACTGCACGATTTGCAGCCGGCAAGGAAGATGTTGACATCTTATTGAACCACCTTGCGAGGGGAAATTCAGCCATCATTTCCGCGCAAACATTTAGCGGGCCACTCGCGGACACCCTGCAAGTGAGCACTTATGATTTCTTGTTTCGCGCTGCCCAAGACACCAGGCTGTCTGACTCTCTTTCGCTGTACTTTCTAAACGGCAACGACACAGCACAGTATTTCTATAGCCAAAGAAGCATTCACAACTATTTTGATTCGTTCGATTCAACCCGGAGCGAAGTGCTGGCTGTGAATGAATTTCTCGAGCCCGTATTAATCAAAGTTAAGTGGGGTGCTGGCAACCTTTTTTTAAATACAACGCCATTAATCTTTACCAACATAAACTTGCTGGATGGGAACAACCATCGGTTTGTGGCCGAGAATCTTTCACTGCTGCCTGCCCAAGACGTGTTTTGGTCGGAATTCTACCACTTGGGCCGAAGAGAGGCAGCCACACCGCTCAGGTTCATCCTCACTACCGAACCACTGCGATGGGCCTACTATCTTACCGTAGTTTCACTTCTCCTCTTCATCCTTTTCGAAGCGAAGCGGAAGCAACGAATCATTCCCGTTGTGAAGCCACTCGCCAACACCACTTTGGAATTTGCCACCACCATCGGGAATCTTTACTACCAACGTGGCGATCACAAGAACATGGCCGAGAAGCGCATTGCATTCTTTCTTGACCAACTTCGCGAGAAATACTGGATTGAAACTGCCATCCACTCGCATGCCGTGGAGGCCATCGCCCGCAAAACAGGTAACAACCTGCACACCACCGCCACATTGTTCAACCACATTGACCGCATTCACAGGAGCGCGAACATTTCATCGGATGAATTGAAGAATTTGAATATGGAAATTGAAGCATTTTTAGCGAAATAAATTATGGATGAATCAATATTTCACAGCAGGATAGACCTGCAAGCCCTCAGCGAAAAAGTCGGTCAACTGCGCCAGGAGGTGGGAAAAGTAATTGTAGGCCAGGATGAAATGGTGAGCCTGCTAATCACCGCCATGTTGGCGGATGGCCATGTACTTATTGAAGGTGTGCCCGGAGTAGCCAAGACGCTTACATCCAAACTTTTCGCAAAGGTCATACAAGTCGGGTTTTCCCGGATTCAATTCACGCCCGACCTCATGCCTTCGGATGTGCTGGGGACCTCCGTTTTCAATCTCAAATCATCTGAATTTGAGTTCAAGCCAGGACCCATCTTTTCCAATATTATTTTGATTGATGAAATCAACCGCGCCCCCGCAAAAACCCAGGCGGCTTTATTTGAAGTAATGGAAGAGCGGCAGGTGACGATCGATGGCGCGACCCATCGCATGAAATCACCCTACCTTGTGGTGGCCACTCAAAATCCCATCGAGCATGAAGGCACTTATCGTCTGCCCGAGGCACAGCTTGATCGCTTTCTGTTTAAAGTGCTGGTGAGCTATCCCGGATTGGAAGAAGAGGTTGACATCCTCGCTCGCCAACATCAACGAACGGGCGCAGCACCGCTTGACGAAATTACGCCCATCCTCATGGCAGAGCAGATCGAAGTGTTCAGAAAATTCACGCAGCAGGTACACTGCGAGCAGAATCTGTTGAAGTACATCGCAGAAATGGTTCAGTCCACCCGCAACAATCCAATGCTTTTTCTGGGCGCCTCCCCGCGGGCATCGATTGCCATTTTGTCCAGCGCCAAAGCCTACGCTGTTATCAGCGGTCGCGATTTTGTGAGCCCTGAAGACATCAAGACTGTCACATACCCCGTATTACGACACCGGATCATGCTCAGCCCCGAAAAAGAGATGGAGGGAATCTCGCCAGACGAAGTGATTAAGCAGATCATTGACAAAGTCGAAGTGCCGCGATGATGAGGATCATCAAATCCTTGTATTTGACAAATAGGCTCTTTGCCGTCATTGGCGGAATTGTTTTTCTGTTCATCCTCAGCTTCCTGATCAGCCCCCTGCTCATCGTTGCAAAGATTCTGTTCTTTTTACTGGTCGGATTTTTCTTCACGGACCTCCTCCTTCTTTATCGTGTACGAAAAGGGCTTCACGGTGTGCGTTTCACGCCCGACAAGCTCTCAAACGGTGATGAAAATGAAATCAGATTGTACTTTGAGAATTACTACCTATTCAAAATTACACTGCGTGTTTTTGATGAAATCCCCCATCAATTTCAGCGGAGGGACTTGGAGTTTAAGTTGATTTTAGAACCCGGGGAGAAAAGGACGACTTCGTATTGGCTGCGGCCGGTTAAGCGCGGGGAGTATTCTTTCGGTGCCGTAAACACGCTTACCACCACTCCATTGCAACTGATTGCTCGGAGGTTTCGGTTTTCCGAGGATAAGCTCGTTCCTGTTTATCCCTCGTACATACAAATGCGAAAATATGAGCTGCTTGCCATCAGCAGAAATCTACAGGAGGCAGGCATCAAAAAGATCAGAAGGATTGGCCACAACCAGGAGTTTGAACTGATTAAGGAGTATGTGTCGGGAGATGATTTCCGCACGGTCAATTGGAAAGCCACCGCCCGGAAGTCCCGATTGATGGTGAACCACTACCAGGACGAGCGTTCGCAACAGGTTTATTCGCTCATCGACAAGGGCCGCGTGATGCAAATGCCCTTCAATGGCTTGAGTTTACTCGACTACGCCATCAACGCCAGTCTTGTGATCTCTAACATCGCCATCAAAAAATCCGACAAGGCAGGCATCGTTACATTTCAAGATCAAGTCAGTTCAGTTCTTCCGGCCGGCCGAAGCAATGGCCAGATGTCGCAGATTCTTGAACTCCTCTACAACCAGAAGACTGCTTTTTTGGAGACAGATTATTCGCCCCTGCACATCACGGTGAGACGAAAAATTTCGCAGCGCAGTCTGCTGTTATTGTTTACAAATTTCGAGAGTCTCTTTGCATTGGAGCGACAACTCCCCTATTTAGCCAGCTTGGCCAGGCAACATTTGCTGGTGGTTGTCTTTTTTGAGAACACAGAGTTGAGAACGTTGATTGACCAGCCCGCTGAAACTTTGCAGCAGATTTATCATAAGGGCATAGCCGAGCGTCTACATCTGGAAAAGAAATTGATTGTAAAAGAGCTGATGAAACACGGTATTCAGGCCTTGCTCACCTCACCGGAGCAACTCACCGTAAACACGATCAACAAATACCTTGAATTGAAGGCCCGAAACCTCATTTGACTTTTAACCGCTTCCACTTCGCGTTGTCCACCATTGTTTGGAGTGAGTCAACCAACTGGTGCAAAACGGCTGGTCCAGCACCGTACAGCTCAATGGTTTTGGTTCTGGCACCATCACTGAACGTCAATAAAATAGTTGGCAGGTCGCTTACTTGGGCCCGGTACTGATCTTCAAATCCAAAGAAGTTACTTTCCTTAAATTGTTGAACGATTTGACTATACTCGCTGTGGGTTAGCTTTCGCTGAAAAGCACCCTGCCCAACCTCAACAAAGCGCTCTGCCGACAAGCTTACTTTTTGGTTCGTATAGATATCCAGTGTGTACACCGGGCAGGCTCCGAAACAAGCGGTTTTTTGCAAACTAATTATCTTTTCAGGCGCCTTGCAATTGGTGAATAACAAAATTGGCACCAGCCAGAGAAGCCACCTTGTGAAAACCACTTTTGCCACATTAGGGAGGAAATGACTTATTTCGCATTGACTGATCATTTGCATGAATAATATCCCCAAGGTTTTGTTTTTAGTATCAGCGTTTGCATCTACCTGCACGTATGGACAGCTCAAGAATTTTGGTCGATCAATCGATGCGCCCGGCCCGGTGGTCTGTTACGCACTGCAGAAAGATCAGCATACTTTCGTTCCGCCTCCCCCCGAATTCGTTAAATCGAGGCAAAACCACGCCAAGACCAAGACAGCCAACATCGAAGTTCAATATGTGAATTTCACCCCGGAAGCTCAAACGGCCTTCCAGGCGGCCGTAGATATCTGGGAATCCCTCATTCAGTCGGACGTCACCATTAGGATTCGAGCCTCCTGGCAACCCATGGGCACTGGCGTACTTGGATCGGCTACCCCGGCCACGTACCGACTGAACACAGAGGGTGCCCAAAGAAGAGGAGTGTGGTATCCCATCGCGTTGGCTGAAAAAATTGTTGGCGAAGACCTGAACGATGCTGCCAACCCCGACATTCTCGCATTTTTTAACAGCAGCTTCGGCTCCTGGTATTTTGGTACCGATGGGCTAACCCCATCCGGCAACTTCGACTTTGTGACCATTGTGCTGCATGAAATCGGCCACGGACTGGGACTCACCCATGCTTACACCGTGGAGGGAAATGTAGGAACCATATCCGATTTCTTTGGAAGCTTTCCGGTTGTCTTTGAATCATTTGCCGAGAATGCCTCTTCCACAAATCTGCTAACAGGGTTCACCGCGCCCTCCTCTGCGCTGCAGACGCAACTTACAAGCAACGCGCTCTTCTTCAATGGCCCTCATTTGATTTCCGCTAACGGATCGCGCGCAAAAATATATGCCCCTTCGACCTACAGCAGCGGATCCAGCATCGCCCACCTGGATGAAACTGAATATCCGGCAGGAACGCCCAATTCCCTTATGACACCGCAGATTGGGTTTGCCGAATCGGCACACAACCCTGGTCCGATTGTGATGGGAATTCTGAAGGACATCGGTTGGACAAGAACATTGTTGAAGCATGAAGCACTGTCCAATACCGAATCGATAGATGTCCCTTTTGATGTTACGATGGAGTTGGTTAGCGATGATCCCGTGCAGGAGAACACCATTGCGTTGCGATACCGAACGGCAGGTGAGTCTGCATTTGCCAGCGTGAATATGACGGCCACCGGCCAACCGAACGAATACCAGGCTACGATTCCCGCGCCAGGTACAGCGAAGGTCTACGAATACTATGTGGGAGTGAGGGACAATTTGCAAATTGAAAGAACAAACCCGGGAAAAAACTACCAGCAAGGACAACCAGTTTCGCAGCACGTTTTTCGTTTTGAAGCAGGACCTGATCACAAGCCCTCCAAAATACTGCATGAGCCGATTCCCTTTTTGCGCGATGGAGACCAGACCCTTGGTGTACACGCGATTGTGAGCGACAACATTGGCGTGCAAAGCGTGATCATTGAATGGCTCGTGAACGATGTGGCCCAGGCACCGGTAACGATGACACTAACTACCTCAGAGGATTCTTTGTACTCGGCAACACTCAATTTTCCTGGTCCGTTAGCTACCAATGATGTGGTGAAGTACAAGATTGTGGCAACGGACAATTCCATGGCCCAGAACGTGGGCCAATTCCCGCTGTCGGGTTATACCGAGCTAAAAGCAGAGGGCCTCGCAGAGACGCAGGACTCCTACGCAAATGATTTTGATGCACCTTCGGGTGACTTTTTTGGAAATGGATTCTCTATCACCACAGCATCAGGTTTCTCGAACGGAGCCATCCACACGAATCATCCTTATTCGGAAGGTAATGGATTCCCGGATGACGAATTGAATTTTGTTTATCAATTGCGGATTCCCATCAGGGTAAAGGAATCTGGTGCCACGATTCGATTTGACGAAATCGTGTTGGTGGAGCCGGGCGAGAATAACGCTATTTTCGGCAGCAGCGATTTTTATGACTATGTGGTCACCGAAGCGTCAAAAGACGGTGGCAATACCTGGCTCAATATCGGTAATGGCTATGACTCCAGGGATTTTGAACCCTGGTTAACTAAATATAACAGCTCCCTTGATGGCAATATTTCCACAGCCGTGGGCGATCCATCTCTTTATCGCCCTCGTGAGCTGAACTTGCTTCAAAAATTCAGCCCCGATGATGTAGTCATTATTCGCTTCCGCCTCTTTAGCGACCCGTTCGCGGCTGGGTGGGGTTGGGCAATCGACAAACTGAGAATTCAAATTGATGAGACCGGCCCCAATTTGCTACACAATCAAATCGACTACATTCTATCCAACGGAGCGCTGCTACCCATCAACATTAAGGTAACGGACGACAGTCGCGTGGAGACCATGACTATAAAGTACTTTATCAACAGCGAGACAGAAGAGACGTATGAGTTTGTGATCAATGAATTTGTTGACCAGTATTCACTGGATCTTGATCTTTCGCAGCTTTCGCCAGGTGATGAGTTGAGTTACCAGATCATTGCCGCGGATGAATTCTCAAATGAGTCACGACTTCCGGCCACTGGTTATTTTAGAGCTTCCTATCTCGACTTGTCCACAACCATCACCAGTTACTTTTCAACTTTTGACGAGTCTGCAAATGACTTTTCCGGCAGCCTGTTTGAAGTGAAGACACCCCCTTCGTTCTCAAATGGGGTATTTAGCACATCACATGAATAACTGGAAGGGTTTGGCTTCGATCACACATCCAATTTCAGTTGCATTCTCAAGAGCCCGCTGGTAATCAATCCCGATAATCCCTACATTTCCTATGACGAAATTGCATTGCTCGATCCCAACGATTACATCGTGCTGGAGGCATCCAAAGACGAGGGAGAAACTTGGATTCCGCTTACTGAGGAATACAACTCCGAGGGCAAAGCAGCGTGGATCACGCCCTGGCTTAATCAGTTACCGGGCGCGCCAACCATGTTCAGGAACAGGACACTCAACTTACTGGAGTCTGGTGATTTCGCGGCCAATGACAAGTTATTGATCCGATTCAGGTTGTTTTCCAATGCATCGGTGACGGGATGGGGCTGGGCGATGGATAACCTCAGCATTCAAGGGCCGGTGACAGCCGTTGATGAGCTCCCGGGCATCTCAGTTGAAGCCTTTCCGATGCCGGCTACCGACTTCTTGCATGTGATGTGGCCCAACAGCAGCGAGACCGCCAGTGTTCGAATGATAGACCTAGCCGGCCGAACCGTGTTTGAAACAACTTTGGTGCCTTCAAATCCATCCCTTTCAATCGATGTAAAAGGTTGGTCAACGGGCATTTACATCCTGCAAATTGCCGTGGGGCAGCATCGCCACGTAAAGAAGGTCTCCGTACAGCATTGATCTGAATTATTATTTCCCCAACGGGGTGGAGAGTTTTTACTCAGTCGTTATTTTTGCGTCCGGTTTACCAAATCCACAGCCAATTAGATGCCTAGAGACAGAAGTATCCGCTCCGTACTAATTATCGGAAGCGGCCCCATTATTATTGGGCAAGCGTGTGAATTTGATTACTCGGGCTCGCAAGCGGCACGTTCGCTGCGCGAGGAGGGAATTGAGGTCATTCTCATCAACTCCAACCCGGCCACCATCATGACAGACAAGGTGACAGCCGACCACGTGTACCTGAAACCGCTGGAGAAAAAATACGTTCGCGAGATCCTGGAAAAACACCACATCGATGCCGTACTGCCTACCATGGGTGGCCAAACTGCACTCAATCTTTGCATTGATTGCGATAAAGCCGGCATCTGGGATCATTTTGGTGTGAAAATTATCGGTGTAGACATTAACGCCATAGAGACCACCGAGGACCGAGAGAAATTCCGCCTGAAGATGAACGAGTTGGGCGTGGGCGTATGCCGTGGCGCCACAGCCACCAGCTTTCTGGAAGGAAAGGAAATCGCACAGGAAATAGGCTTCCCCCTGGTCATCCGCCCCTCCTACACCCTTGGCGGAACGGGTGGAGGCTTTGTAGAAAAACCCGAAGATTTTGACACAGCCCTCAACCGCGGCTTGCACGCATCTCCCATTCACGAAGTGCTGGTGGAGCAGAGCATCATGGGATGGAAAGAGTACGAGTTGGAGTTGCTGCGCGATGGCAAGGGAAACATCATCATCATATGCTCCATCGAAAACTTCGATCCAATGGGTGTGCATACAGGCGACTCCATCACCGTAGCACCCGCCATGACGTTGCCAGACACCGTGTATCAGCGGATGCGCGACCTGGCCATTCGCATGATGAATGGGATCGGACAGTTTGCTGGAGGTTGCAATGTTCAGTTTGCCGTTAACCCCGAGACAGACGATATCATTGGCATCGAGATTAACCCACGCGTTTCCAGGTCTTCGGCCCTGGCATCCAAGGCCACAGGCTACCCCATCGCCAAGATCGCAGCCAAACTGGCCATCGGCTATCATCTTGATGAACTTAAGAACGCAATTACCGGTACCACCACCGCCTATTTTGAGCCCGCATTAGACTATGTAATTGTAAAAATCCCTCGCTGGAACTTCGATAAGTTTCAGGGTGCCGACCGCAGGCTTGGTTTGCAGATGAAATCCGTTGGCGAAGCGATGGGCATCGGCAGAAATTTTCAGGAAGCGTTGCAAAAGGCATGTCAGTCGCTGGAGATACGCAGAAACGGACTGGGTGCCGATGGAAAGGAATTGAAGAATCAGGAAGAGTTGCTCAAAAGCCTGGGCAGTCCGAGTTGGAACAGGCTATTCCACATCTATGACGCCATGAAGCTGGGCATCTCGATGAAAACCATTCAAAATCTGACCAAAATCGACAAGTGGTTCCTGGAGCAAATTGAGGAACTCATCGAGGTGGAAAGAGAAATTGAAAAGTACGATTTGGGCACCATCCCTGCTGAGTTGATGCGAAAAGCAAAGGAGAAAGGATATGCCGACCGGCAAATTGCGCACGTGTTGGGTTGCCTGGAAAGTGAGGTTCACAAAAAACGCAAGGAACTTGGTGTTCACCGCGTATACAAACTGGTAGACACCTGCGCTGCCGAGTTTGAGGCAAAAACACCTTATTACTATTCAACTTTCGATCAGGAAAACGAATCAACGAGCAGCGATCGCAAAAAGATCGTTGTGTTGGGCTCTGGCCCAAACCGTATCGGGCAGGGCATCGAATTTGACTACAGCTGCGTGCATGGCGTGTTGGCGGCCAGGGAGATGGGTTACGAAACCATCATGATCAACTGTAACCCTGAAACAGTTTCCACAGACTTTGACATTTCGGATAAGCTGTATTTCGAGCCGGTATTCTGGGAACACATCTACGACATCATCCAGCACGAAAAACCCGAAGGGGTAATTGTTCAACTGGGCGGTCAGACGGCACTAAAGCTGGCGGAGAAACTGCACAAATACGGGATCAAAATCATCGGCACCTCTTTTGAAGCGCTCGACCTTGCTGAAGATCGCGGCAGCTTCTCCAACCTGCTCAAGGAATTGGCAATTCCCTATCCTCCTTTTGGGGTAGCACGCGATGCCGATGAAGCCCTGGAGGTGTCTAAGGAGATTGGCTTTCCATTGCTGGTAAGGCCCTCCTACGTATTGGGTGGGCAAAGCATGAAGATCGTCATTAACGAAAAAGAACTGGAGTCGCACATTGTGGAAATTTGGAAGCACATGCCGGAGAACAAGGTGCTGCTTGACCATTTCCTCGATGGCGCCATCGAAGCAGAAGCGGATGCCATTTGTGATGGCGAAGACGTGTACATTATCGGCATCATGCAACACATTGAGCCTGCCGGCATTCACTCCGGGGACTCTTATGCCGTGCTTCCTCCCTACAATCTGGGTGACTTGGTGATGAAGCAAATTGAGAACTATACCCGGAAGATAGCCGTGGCACTAAAGACAGTAGGGTTGATCAATATCCAGTATGCCATCAAAGATGACAAGGTGTATGTAATCGAGGCGAACCCACGGGCGTCCCGAACGGTACCGTTTATTTGTAAAGCGTATGACGAGCCCTACGTAAACTACGCCACTAAGATTATGCTGGGTGAAAAGAAGTTATCAGATTTCTCCTTCAGGCCCGTAAGGAACGGTTATGCCATCAAAGTGCCTGTGTTCTCGTTCAACAAGTTTCCCGATGTGAACAAAGAGCTTGGCCCTGAGATGAAATCAACGGGCGAGGCGATATACTTCATCGATGACTTGATGGATGATTACTTCATGAACATCTACGCAGAGCGAAACCTGTATTTGAGCAGGTAGCGTTACTGATCGATCTCCAGGTAAAAGGTGGAGCCTTCGCCATAAACGGACTCAACTTTGAGCCGGGCGCTGATCTTTTCCGATGCCGCTTTGGCGATGTATAAACCCAACCCGGATCCTCTGGCAATCTGATCTCCTTTGTAAAACATTTCGAAAATCCGGGGGACCATATTGGCAGGAATCCCTTCGCCATCGTCTGCAATTCTGATTTCAACACTTTTGCCATTTTTGCGCGCACTTATTTCTACGCTCGACCGGCCATAGCCGTTCCCTTTTTGATATTTGATTGAATTTGAAATCAGGTTGCTTAAGATCGTCTTCACCAGCAGTTTGTCGGATTTGATGCTTTCATGGGCCAGGGCAATCTTGAAGTCAATATTGTCAAAAGAGTCCATGAATTGATGATTCTCAAGAATCTCATCGATTAATGCCTTCAAGTCAATGTCCTCTTCTGCTACCTCCTTGCGGCTGCTCCGTGAGTAGTCGAGCACGTCATGAATGAATTTTTCCAGTTTGGTAACCGACTTCTCGATCATACCCATGTATTCGGGCGTTTTGGAGTAATCATTCTCCAGCCGCATGACATTGATTAAACCCTGCACCGACTTCAGTGGCGAGCTCAAGTCATGTGAAACGCTGTATACAAAGCTATCAAGCTCCTGGTTCATCGTTTTCAACTGCCGGTTTACCATCAGTTGCTCCTCTTTTGCATTCTTCAAGTCGGTAATTACGCGGCCGATTACGGCAGCTGAAACGCTTAGTAAACTCATGCCTATGTGCAGGTTGATCAGCCGCATGTCGTCCACACTCACGTGGCTGTTGACGAGGTTGAAGAACGGCATTAGGTAGGTAATCACATAAACCAGGAAGTTGATCAGCACGATGGCGTTGAAACCAAGGCGCACCGCCACCATGACAGAACCTGCACCGTAGGCAAACCAGTACTTTTCGAAATCCAGGGTTTGACTGACAATAACAAACGCAATGGCAAACAAAGTCATTTCCAACCAGTCTGCCCTTGAAAAACCACTCAACGGATGGGCCTTCAACAGGTTGGGACGCGGATAGCACAACCACCCCTTTCGTTCCAGGAGGGGCGAAATCAAAATAATTAAGGGAAGGACAATTACAAAAACCGTGAAGAAGTCGACAAACCAAATGATGACCGTGTCGGTCCATAATTCATCGTGAGACCTGCCAAAGAAATAGGCATAAAGTGAGTTACTGGTTATGGGGATCGCCAAACCCAGTACGATAAATTCGATAAGATGTTGGGTGTTGCCAAGGCTAATCACATCGCACTTGGCCGTTCGGCAGAGAAACCAGGACAAGAACACCGTGGATGTCTGATGCCCTGCCAACAGGATGATCGAAACTGGATCGGTAAATCCCCACAAATAGGCGCTCAAAATGGCATTCAGAAAAAATCCCGCCAGTACACGCGGCCCCCACCAACTGATCATTACAATGCCAAGAGGGATTGGCAAGTAGAACAGGGAAACACCTGGAAGAATGCGGAAATACTCCGCGAAATGCGTGCCTGCAAAGGATACAACAAATGGCAAAGCCCATGTCCACCAGGGAAGTGAATTCGTTTTTTCTTGTATCTGAGTTAGTGATTTGCTCGTCATGGGTTGATGTCGACAAAGTAAAGAACTTATCTCTATTCGATTCAGTTACCCATCATAAAATAAGCCATGCCCATTTGACGACCATACATTCACCAAGTTGGGCAGTTTGTTATACCTTTGTCAGACAAAAGAGAAGAGCACCTAGCAATGCTTAAATTCCTGTTAATCCTTTCAATTATCGTTTATTTGATCTTCAAAGTAGGATCCCTGTTCTTCAAGGCGGGGGCGGCTTCTCAAACCCGATTCCAACAACGCAATGATCCTAACTCCTCCAAAAAAAATAAAGAGTTTAAAGGAGGGGAATACATCGACTACGAGGAAGTAAAATAACCGGAAGGTGAAAGTTCACTTTTACAAGTACCAGGCGGCCGGCAATGATTTCGTCCTGATTGACAATCGAGATGGCCGCCTGAATATCTCCATCGAACAGGTCAAACAAATCTGCAATCGAAGATTTGGTGTTGGCGGTGATGGATTGATCCTGCTGGAAAAGGATCCCTCGGCCGACTTCAACATGGTCTACTTCAATAGCGATGGATCTCAAAGCCTTTGCGGGAATGGCTGCCGAACTGCCATCGACCTCGCTTCCAAACTCCAGATGATCAATGGGAGTACCCGGTTTTCAGCGTATGACGGCCCTCATCACGGCTCAATTCTTGAGGACGGACTGATTCGCTTGCAGATGAACGATGTAACTGAAGTGAAAAGGTTGGGTGACGATTTCTTCATCCACACCGGTTCCCCGCACGTGATCCGGTTTGTCTCCGATTTGAAAAACTACCCGGTGGTTGAAGAAGGTCGCACCGTCCGTTACAGCGAGCGCTTTCAGCCCGCAGGAACCAACGTTAACTTTGTGGAACTGCTTGAGGGAAACACGCTTGCCATCAGGACCTACGAGCGAGGCGTTGAAGACGAGACGATGTCCTGCGGCACGGGCATTACCGCAGCCGCACTGGCGGCACATTTCAGGGGCTTCCACTCCCCTGTTCGCGTAAAGGCACGCGGTGGCGAATTGAAAGTCGAATTCCGAGCTACAATATCCAATTCCGGCCAAGCCGACAGGTTTCACGGCATTTTTCTGATCGGACCTGCCAAAATGGTGTACCAGGGGGAATTGGAGCTATAATTGCACCCCCTAAATCCTTAAATTTGCACTCCTTTTTGGCCCCATCGTGTAGATGAGCGGCCATCAAGCTTAACCTGGTATTCGAATTCGTTTATGCTCAAACTGATAGAAAAGATTTTCGGCTCCAAATCCAAGAAAGACATCAATCGCATGATGCCCCTGGTGCAGGCTACGGTGGCCGAAGGCGAGAAACTGAAGAGCCTATCCCACGATGAACTGCGCCAAAAGACGAAGGAAGTGCAGGATGCCATCGATGCCCACCTTAAATCCATCGATGATCAATTGCATGCGTTGCACCAACAGATTGAAGATCATCCTGAACTAGACCTAAACGAAAAAGAGACCATCTTCGGGCAGATCGACAAGCTTGAAAAAGACCGCAACCAAGAGCTTGAAAAAGTTTTGATGGAGGTGCTTCCAAAAGGATTTGCGATCGTGAGAGAAACGGCCAGGCGCTTCAAAGAGAATGAATTTATTGAAGTAACTGCGCAGGATTTCGATCGCCAGATGGCCGCAAAATACGATCACGTTGAAATTGCCGGCCACAAGGCCCGTTGGCGCAACCAATGGATGGCGGCTGGCAACCTGATTAAGTGGGACATGGTCCACTATGAAGTTCAAATCATTGGTGGCATTGTGTTGCACGAAGGAAAGATCGCAGAAATGGCAACCGGTGAGGGAAAAACCCTCGTGGCTACTTTCCCGGCATTTCTTAATGCGCTTGCCAAGCGAGGGGTGCATATCGTAACCGTGAACGATTACCTGGCCAGACGTGACAGCGAATGGATGGGACCTTTGTTCCAATTTCATGGACTGACGATCGACTGCATCGACAAACACGAACCGAATTCGCTGGCCCGTAAAAACGCCTACCTGGCAGACATTACTTACGGCACGAACAACGAATTTGGCTTTGATTACCTCCGCGATAACATGGCGCGGGACCCGCAGGAATTGGTGCAACGCGGTCATCATTATGCCATGGTCGATGAAGTAGACAGTGTGTTGGTGGACGAAGCCCGAACTCCCCTTATTATTTCGGGACCCATTCCAAAAGGTGACGAGCATGAGTTCTATGACCTGAAGCCAAGAATTTCAAAAGTGGTGGAGGCCCAGAAGAAGCTGGTGACTCAGCTGCTCAATGACGCAAAGAAGCTTATTGCAGAAGGTAACGATAAAGACGGTGGAACCGCTTTATTCCGTGCACACAGGGGCATGCCCAAACACAAGCCCGTGATTAAGTTTCTTAGCGAACCCGGCATGAAGCAACTCCTGCAGCGTACCGAAAACTTCTACCTGCAGGACAATAAGAAGATGATGCCAGAGGCTGATAAGCCGTTGTTTTTCGTCATCGAAGAAAAAGACAACAGCGTTGAACTTACCGATAAGGGCATCGATCTCATTACGGGTGAAGGCGAAGACCACAACTTCTTCATTCTGCCTGAAATCGGAGTCGAGCTTAACAAGATAGAAACAAACGGTGGTTTGAATCCGGAAGAGCGCCTGCGCAAGAAGGAAGAGTTGATCAGGGATTATACGACCAAATCGCAACGCATCCACAGCGTCAATCAATTGTTGAAAGCGTATGCGTTGTTTGAAAAAGACACGGAGTACATCATCGTAGATGGCAAGGTGAAGATCGTAGACGAACAAACCGGCCGGGTATTGGAAGGTCGGAGGTATTCAGACGGCCTGCACCAGGCGATCGAAGCGAAGGAAAATGTGAAAGTAGAAGACGCCACCCAAACCTACGCGACCATTACCTTGCAGAACTACTTCCGCATGTACCACAAACTTGCGGGCATGACGGGAACGGCTGAAACGGAAGCCGGAGAACTCTGGGACATCTACAAGCTGGACGTGGTTGTCATTCCCACCAACAAGGCCGTAGTGAGAAATGACATGGACGATCTCGTGTTCAAGACTATGCGAGAAAAGTTCAATGCCGTGGTGGATCAGATTGTGAAGCTCACGGGCGAAGGCAGACCGGTTTTGGTGGGTACTACCTCCGTTGAAATTTCAGAGTTGCTGAGCCGGATGCTTCAAATAAGAAAGATCAAGCACAATGTGCTCAATGCCAAACAACACCAGCGCGAGGCCGAGATTGTGGCCGAAGCCGGCAAGCCCGGCACTGTGACCATCGCCACCAACATGGCCGGTCGTGGTACCGATATCAAACTGACACCGGAGTCAAGGGCTGCGGGTGGCCTCGCCATCATCGGTACCGAGCGTCACGAATCACGGAGGGTTGACCGGCAGTTGCGCGGGCGCTCTGGCCGTCAGGGCGACCCCGGTTCATCGCAATTCTATGTTTCGCTCGAAGACAACCTGATGAGGTTGTTCATGCCCGAGCGCATTGCCAGGGTAATGGACCGCCTGGGCTTGAAAGAAGGTGAAGTGATTTCTCATTCTATGGTAACCAGCTCCATTGAGCGTGCGCAGAAGAAGGTAGAGGAAAACAACTTCGGCATCAGAAAGAGATTGCTCGAGTATGACAACGTGATGAACTCCCAGCGCGAGGTAATCTACAAGCGAAGAAAGAACGCGTTGTTTGGCGAACGACTTCAATTGGATATCCTGACCATGGTGTATGACACCTGTGAGGAGATTGTCGCCAGTGCCAAAGTGAGTAACGATCTCGAAAATCTGAAGCTCAACGTGCTGAGTTCACTGGGATTTGACTTTAGTATCAAGGAAGAGGAGCTCGAAAAATCCAAGCCGGAGGATTTAACCCAGAGACTGTACGATCAGGCCCTTCAGCATTACGAATTGAAGAACAAAATGGTGGCTGAAAAGGCGATGCCTGTCATTAAAGATATTTTCAAGACTCGTGGGGCAACCATTCAAAATATCCTCGTCCCCTTTACAGATGGTACAAAACAAATCGGAGTATCAGCGAATCTGAAGAAATGCGTGGATACGAACAATGCGGAATTGATTCGTTCCATGGAAAAAATCATCACACTGGCCATCATCGACCAGCAGTGGAAGGAACACCTGCGGGATATGGACGATCTGAAGCAATCTGTTCAAAATGCGGTGTATGAGCAGAAGGATCCATTGTTGATCTATAAGTTCGAAGGCTTTGAAGCGTTCAAGCGGTTCATCAATCGCGTAAACGAGGAGATTGTTTCATTCCTTATGAAATCCGATATTCCAGTTCGGGAACCGGGCGAAGTACAAGAGGCACGCTCTCAACGCAGGGTTCAACTCAACGAGCAAAAGGAGGAGTCGAGATCTTTGCTTCAGGGTGGTGGGCAACCGCAGGGCCCGCAGCGCCACGTGGAAGAGAAGGTGATGCCTGCAAGGAGTGAGAAAATTGCAGGCCGTAATGACAAAGTGAGCGTTCAATACCCGGACGGACGCGTACTGAAAGACGTGAAATTCAAGAAAGTGGAGGATGACGTAAAGAATGGACGTTGTATTGTTATCGAGGAATGATGAGATTCACCGCTGTTTATCGGTTTATGGTTAGGCTTGGTGGCTACATACTTGGAGCGCTTCTGCTCATTCAATTTTCGTGTGCCTCACAAACGGTGGGGTCAAGCAATGGACGATATTATGAAGATTTATCTTCGTTGCGACCCGACTTTCCAAAGCATAGCGACTCATCAACGCTTGCTACC
Source organism: Cyclobacteriaceae bacterium (assembly GCA_050250195.1). Taxonomy (GTDB): domain Bacteria; phylum Bacteroidota; class Bacteroidia; order Cytophagales; family Cyclobacteriaceae; genus ELB16-189. The sequence goes on from JBFWPC010000001.1 coordinate 622,370, forward strand.
GCTGCGAACAACAAGTTTTCACCGCCTATTGAACCGCGTGCAAGCGTGAATAAAAAGGTGGATGGCGTGTTGGATAGCTTGGACAAGCTCAACGAGACAAAACGCTTTGTGGATGGTTACACAATACAACTTTATTCCGGTCAAAACCGGGAGGAAGCCGTAAATGCCCGCAACAAAGTGTTGGATGTGGCTCACATCATGCCCCGGCTCGAATACACCCAACCAAAATTTCGGGTGGTGCTCGGTAGTTACTTCACGCAGTTGGAGGCACAAAAGGACCTTCATTCCTTAAAGAAGCACTTCCCGAATGCCATCTTAGTTCCCGAGCGGGTAGCCATTCGCTAGATAGAAAACAGGATTCGTTATTTTTGTCAACAGTTAACGAATCCGATGTCCCTGGTAGATACCATCCAACAACTTTCTCTCGCCATTCACCAGAAGACTGTCGCCACCAGACGGCACCTGCACCAGCATCCGGAATTATCTTACCAGGAGGTTAACACAGCCAGGTATGTGGCCCGCCAACTCCGCGATGCCGGTTTACAGCCAACCGAAGGAATCGCTGGCACCGGAGTGGTGGCCCTGATTGAAGGAAAGAATCCCACACTAAAAACGGTAGCGCTCCGTGCCGATATGGACGCGCTCCCCATTCAGGAAGCATCCAACACCACTTACCGATCCAAAATTGACGGTGTGATGCACGCGTGTGGCCACGATGTGCATACTGCTTCGCTGCTGGCCACCGCAAAAATCCTAAACGAGGTGAAAGACCAGTTTGAAGGGAGCGTAAAACTTATCTTTCAACCAGGCGAGGAAAAAAATCCTGGAGGCGCCTCCTACATGATTCGCGATGGGGTGTTGGAAAATCCCAAGCCAAGCGCCATCCTGGGCCAGCACGTGATGCCGCTGCTCCCAGTGGGTAAGATCGGATTCAGAGAAGGCATGTATATGGCCAGCTGTGACGAGCTGTACCTGAAGGTGATTGGCAAGGGAGGGCATGGCGCTGCACCGGAGCTTACGGTTGATCCGGTGGTAATCGCCTCGCACATCATCATTGCGTTGCAGCAATTGATCAGTCGAAACGCAAGCCCAAAGACGCCCACCGTACTTTCATTCGGGCGTATTATTGGGGAAGGCGCCACGAATATTATCCCGAATGAAGTGAACATGGCCGGGACGTTCCGGGCGCTGGATGAAGAATGGCGTCAATCCGCATTGGCCAGAATCCAAAAAATGGCGGTAGGTATCGCGGAAAGCATGGGCGCCAAATGTGAGGTGGAGATCTCCAGGGGATACCCCTATCTGCAGAACAACCCAGAACTTACGCGCAGAATCAGGCAAGCCGCTCAGGCGTATGTCGGCCAGGAGAATGTGGTCGATATCGACCTCACGCTAGGAGCGGAAGACTTTGCTTATTATTCGCAACTGGTTCCGGCATCATTTTACCGTTTGGGCACGCGCAATGAAGCAAAGGGAATCACTTCGTACGTGCACACACCCACGTTCGACATCGATGAAGATGCCCTCAAAATTGGCCCGGGGTTAATGGCCTGGCTGGCCATTGCTGAACTCCGCGCCTAGCCTTTATTATGAATTTGTTAATGGCCCGCCCCCAGCCAATACTTGGCTATCTTTGCACGCAATGAAGCATGACGAAGTAGAACACCCGCCTGGGCAGGGTTCCGCACCCCGGTGGGGAACGATCGCCAGGAACACGGCCGTCATTCTGCTCACGTTGCTCGTTTTCCTTTTTGCGCTTGATTTGATGATCTCCTCGTTGCAGCACCTGGGTAAAACAGCTGCTGAGACGATCATCATTGCCACCTCCAATCCCTTCACAGCCCTCTTCATCGGTTTGTTGATCACCGCCATTATTCAAAGCAGTTCAGCTACCACCTCCATGGTGGTAGCACTGGTAGCCAGCGGCTCGATTTCGCTGGAAGGCGCGGTGCCCATCATCATGGGCGCCAACGTGGGCACAACCATTACGAGTACCATCGTATCATTGGGGTTTATTACCAGGAAAAAAGAATTTGTTCGTGCAGTATCTGCAGGAACTTACCACGACTTCTTTAACCTGCTTACCGTTTTTCTGTTGTTTCCCCTGGAATACTACTACGGGTTCCTCTCCGGTTTGTCGCAACAGATTGCAACCACCTTTTTTGATCAGCCCATTGGCCCCGTGCATGCCGATTTCTCTTTTCTCGGATCCGGATTTGACCCGGTCATTGGCTTCCTGATTGACTTCATCGGCAGTGGCTTCTTGCTGGCAGTGGTTGCTTTCGCATTGTTGTTCGGGTCTATCCTGTTCTTCAGGAGGGTAATCACCGACATGCTGGGCCTGGAATCTCAGGAGAAGCTGCAACGTTTTTTCTTCAGAAGCCCTCTCAAATCATTCGGATGGGGTTTACTCTTTACCGCAGCCATCCGGTCCAGCACCGTTACCACCTCGTTGGTTGTTCCACTAGTTGCAAAAAAGTTTGTAAAGCTTACAGCAGCCGTGCCTTTTATCCTGGGTACAAACATTGGCACCACGATTACTGCATTCATTGCTGCACTTTTTAATTCCAATGCGGCCATCAGTATCGCGATTGCACACTTTCTTTTCAATTTGATTGGCGTTCTCGTTTTTTATCCGATCCCCATATTGAGGGGAATCCCCCTGGGGCTGGCCACTCGGCTAGGAAAAATCACGAGAAAGTACCGCCTTGCAGGTTTCTTATATCTGCTGACTACTTTTTTCTTTGTTCCATTTTCACTCATATACCTCAATAGCGATACCTCAGACAGTCGGCAACTCACGTACGTAAGGGTGAAACCTGAGGTTAATGCACGCGATACCTATCAGATCATTACCAAACGTTTTCAAAACCAGCCTACTTCCAGTTGGACCATCTATGAAAGCGGAAGTGGTGAACCCAGCCAGATATTCTATGTCTACCGAAGAGGCCGCAACCTGCTGATTAACAATGAACTTTACGAATTCAACGCGGCTGGCTCTTGCCGAAACTGGGAGGATGACGAGGGCCGTGTACAAATGTGTATCCGGCAAATCCTTCCCCGGCTGGAGCTAAATGATCTCACATTCGACTCAGTATACGTGTTTGTAAAGAGGCCCTATTCGAATCCAAGAAAGGACTCTGCTGCCCAAATTACCTACATCAGCGCCATCAACAATCTGATACTGAAGCAGACCAAGATTGGTAAAGATGGGAAGGTGGTTGAGGCAACCGAGTTGGAGTCAATTGAACCCAACTAGCTACCACCCTCTTCATACCGAATCCTCTATTATTGACTATATTGTATTTGATTTCTATGGAAAACATCAAGGATTTTATATTCAAGTTTCTGCGAATCGACAACCTGGTTGAGCACGTGTCGGGGTACGTAGAGTCGAGGGTGGCGTTGCTTAAGATAGAAATTCAGGAAGACCTGGCCCAGGTCATCTCCAAAGGTCTCGTGATGGGCGCCCTCTTCTTTTTCATGTTCCTCTGCCTATTGTTCCTTAGCATTGGCGTTGCACTTTATCTTAACCTTTGGTTCGCAAACTATGCTGGTTTCTGGATTGTTGGTGGATTTTATTTATTCATCCTGGCATTGTTGTTCGCTTTCAGAAAAAAAATTCACCAGGTGATGAGCGGCTATATGGCCCGGGCTATCAAGAACAAGGAACTTTGACGAATATGGAGTTGCTGGAAACACACGATCCCGAAAAGAAAAAACTGATCGAATCCTCCAACCGGCATCGGAAGGAAATCGAAAAAGAAATTCAGGCTGTTTCAGACCGAACCCAACGCATTGCCACCAATGCCCTGATTATTGGCGGTGCGCTGGCGCTGGCCTATTTTGCCTTCACCACGTTATCGGATGGAAAAAAGAAAAAGAAGAAAAAGATTAAATCAGCCGCAAAACCGGGAGAAGAGGAATACGAGGTTCAGCCAGTTGCACCTTCTCTGATTTCACAAATTGGCGAACAGGTAATCACACAGGCTACGTTTTTGTTGTTGGATATTGCCAAGGCCAAGCTGAGCGAGTATTTACAGTCGCGCAAAAAAGAGATTGATGAAAAAAAGGAATCTCAACCGGATTATTGACTCACCCCGCTTCTGCATGAACATTTTGGTTGCCTTGGAAGAACGAAATCGATTGGGTAAGAAATCCATCGGTGTGCTTGTGGACCCAGATAAAGTTCGCGATCCAAATGAACTTAATCACCTTGTAAATCTTTCCAACGAAAATTGCATCGACTTTTTCCTGGTAGGAGGCAGCCTCATCACCACCACAAATCTATCGGAGGTAATTAAGCACATCAAAGATCAGGTAAGCATTCCCATCATCATTTTTCCGGGAAGTTCAATCCAAATTGACTCGAACGCGGACGCCATTCTATTCCTATCCCTTATTTCAGGGCGCAATCCGGATTTGTTGATCGGACAACACGTGGTTGCGGCACCCATCATCAAAAACAATCAATTGGAGGTGATGCCAACCGGGTATATGCTAATCAATTCCGGCAGAACAACATCGGTTGCGTACATCAGTAATACGACACCCATCCCTGACGACAAATATTCACTTGCAGCCTGTACAGCCCTGGCAGGCGAAATGCTTGGCCTGCGCCTTATCTACCTGGATGCAGGCAGCGGAGCCGAAGTGTCCATTAGCCCCCGGATGATCAGTGCGGTGAGAAAAGCCATCAAAGTGCCTTTGATCGTGGGCGGTGGCATCGACACGAAGCAAAAGGCCATTGATGCGCTGGAATCCGGTGCCGACATGATCGTGATTGGCAATGCGCTGGAAAAAGATCCTGACCTGCTAATTGAAATCTCCGATCAGGTGTACGATTGGAATCAAAGCCTGGAAAAGAAAGCCGACTAGCGAAGCAATTCTCGGGAAATTACCAGGCGCTGAATTTCAGAAGTGCCCTCATAAATCTGTGTGATTTTCGCATCCCTCATAAGTCTCTCCACGTGATACTCTTTTACGTATCCATATCCACCGTGGATTTGCACCGCTTCAGTGGTCACCTCCTGCGCAATCTGTGAAGCATAGAGCTTGGCCATCGCGGCTGCCTTTACAAAGTTCTGCTTGCGATCTTTCAAGGAAGCAGCTTGCCAAATGAGCAGACGCGCGGCATCAATTTTTGTAGCCATGTCGGCCAGCTTAAACTGAATGGCCTGGTGATCCGAAAGTTTTTTATTGAACGCCTTCCGTTCTTTGGCATAGGCAAGCGCCAACTCATACGCTCCCGAGGCGATGCCCAATGCTTGCGAAGCGATGCCAATTCTTCCACCGTTTAACGTGGTCATGGCGAAAGTGAATCCAAATCCCTCCTCACCGATTCGGTTTTCCTTGGGCACTTTCACGTCAGAGAACATGAGGGAATGTGTATCAGATCCACGAATGCCCATCTTATCCTCCTTCTTACCGACCACAAAACCAGCCATGCCTTTTTCAACAATCAATGCGTTGATCCCTTTGTGTTTTTGAGTGGCATCTGTTTGCGCAATCACAATGTAAATACCAGCGCTGTTTCCGTTGGTAATCCAATTCTTGGTTCCATTGAGCAAGTAATAATCGCCTTTGTCTTCAGCTGTTGTTCGCTGGCTTGTTGCGTCCGAGCCTGCTTCTGGCTCAGAAAGACAAAAGGCGCCAATGACCTCACCCGTGGCTAGCTTCTTAAGATACTTTTCTTTCTGCGCCTGCGAGCCAAAGGTTTCAAGGCCCCAACATACCAGGCTGTTGTTCACCGACATGCACACAGAAGCTGAGGCGTCAACTTTCGAAATCTCCTCCATGGCGAGGGTGTAGGATACCGTGTCCATTCCACCACCATTGTATCGGGGATCCACCATCATGCCCATGAATCCGAGTTGGCCCATTTTTTTTATCTGCTCGGCAGGAAATTGCTGCGCCCGATCGCGCTCGATCACGCCAGGCAACAACTCGGCCTTCGCAAACTCACGGGCAGCATCCCTGACAGCAATTTGTTCTTCTGTAAGTTGAAAATTCATCGGACTGGAAAATCATTCGGGTTTTTAACAACAAAAAGGCCCTGACGTTATCGGTCAGGGCCGCAATTTATCGAATATTTTCTGGACGTTAGTCTCGGTTCATTCCCAGAAACATCAGCACCCAGAACAACAAGCTGGCAAGCGCTCCAAATGCCGCCACCACGTAGGTCTGGGCTGCCGCATTCAAGGAATCTTTGGCCATGTCGTGCTCTTTTGATGTCACGATTCCCCTTGATTCAATCCATGCCAGTGCACGGTTGCTGGCATCGTATTCGACAGGCAGTGTAATAAAAGCAAACAATGTGAAAACAATGTTACAGGCCACGATCGCCAGAATGGCGGTGGGCAGCGCATTGTAAATAAAGGCTCCTCCGAAAAATAATGCAAGCATCAAGAACTGCTGGATAGTACCGCTGATGTTTTGAAGTGGTACCATTGCCGAGCGGAACTGCAGCATGCTATAAGCTTTTGCATGCTGAACCGCGTGGCCACATTCGTGCGCAGCCACAGCGGTTGCTGCCGCGTTTCTGCCGTAGAATACTTCCTCGCTCAAGTTCACCGTCTTGTTGGCCGGATTGTAGTGATCGGTCAATTGGCCGGCCACGCAAGTAACCTGAACGTTTTGAATGCCATTGTCTGCCAGCATCAACCGGGCCACTTCTGCACCCGTCAGGTCCTTTGCCAGCTGAATCTGGCTATACTTTTTGAATTTATTTTTCAAGCGAGAACTGACGATCCAGCTCAGCAGCATGAAAAATCCAATGATCACATAATACATCATCATATCTCTTGGGATTAAGTCGTTTTGATTTTCTCTATCACCCTGGACGTGGAATAACCTGGAACAAAATCGATCGTTTTCACCACACCTCCATTCTGTTGAACAACATCTGCGCCAACGATGTTTTCTGCCAAATAGTCACTTCCCTTCACCAAAATATCAGGAAGAAGCTCAGAAATCAAGTTTTTGGGCGTGTCCTCATCAAACAAAACAACCAAATCCACAAAGCTTAAAGCTGCCATCACCCGCGCCCTCGACTGTTGATCCTGAAGCGGTCGGTTCGGTCCTTTGAATCGGCCGACAGAATTATCGGTGTTCAACCCAACCACAAGCCGACTTCCAAGGTTCCTGGCCTTTTCGAGGTAGTCGACATGCCCGAGGTGAAGAATATCGAAACACCCATTGGTAAACACCACCCTCAAGCCGCTTTTTTGCCAATCGGCAACTTGCTTTTTTGCTTGATCCAACGACTTTATTTTCTCTCTGGCAAGGCCCATTTCACTAACAGGTAAGTCACAATCAAAGATACTAATCCACCCACAATCATGATGGCTGTCTGCCAGGCGTGGAATACAAATACGAATGCGACCGCATCGGCCTGGGGAAGTTGGTACAACATCACCAGCCCCAGGGGTACCAGGGTGTGATAAGAGCCTGCACCCCCGGGAAGTGGCGCAGCCATGGCGATTGAGCCCACCGCAAACAAGGTGAGCACCGCACTAAAGCCAAGTTGACTTGTTTCGGGAAATGCCTTGATTACGAAGTAGCTCATGGCAAAATAAAGCGCCCAGATCACAATGGAGATGAATACGAACAGCGTCTTGTCCCGAATCCGGAATACTGCCACAAGTCCCTGACGAAATCCCTGAAGTATCTTTTGCAGCCGATGGTTCTTGCGGAGCAGGTAAACACCAAGCAGCAGTCCGGCCAAACCCAACCCCGCCAAAATCAACCAGCCAGGAATTTGCCAACCCTCGCTTGACAGTTCGATTGTGTCGATAAATGCCCAAAGCCGAGTCCACTCAACTGCAAAGGAAATGGCTATCAGCAACATCAGACAAATCACGTCCACAACGCGTTCGGCCACGACTGTTCCAAACGAAACCTCCACGGGCGTCTTTTCAAGTTTAAAGAGGTTATAGCAACGTGACACTTCGCCCCCGCGGGGGATGGCCAGGTTGACGAGGTAACCGACCATCAGCGACAGGAAGCTGTTTCCCAGACCCACCTCGCGGCCGGTTGGCGCCAACAACATTTTCCATCGATATGCCCTGAGTACATGACTGGCAATGGCAATGGCCGCCATTACCCACAAATAGAATTTGTTTGACCGCTGCCACGTGTGCCAGAGAAATTCCGACTTGCTTTGCCCGTCCCCTACGTTAAGGCTCCTCATCGATAGCCACAGCAAGATCGCTGCAAGCAGGATCATCAACATATATTGCAGAAGAGATTTGAGTCGCTTGGTCACTTGTATGCGATTTGATAAGCAGGAGAAGTACTATCCAAGCTGGTTGTCGGGATTTGGAAAAATAATGAACGGTTTGAACCGCTTGGCCTCTTCAAACTCCATGGAGGCGTAGGAGATTACGATTACCACATCACCAACCTGGGCCTTCCTGGCAGCCGGGCCATTCAGGCATACCGTCCCACTTCCGCGTTCGCCTTTGATCACATAAGTTTCCAGCCGTTCACCGTTGTTGATGTTTACCACCTGAACTTTCTCACCGGGAATGAGATTCGCAGCCTCCATCAGCGCCTCATCGATGGTAATGCTTCCCACATAATGTAATTCGGCCTGGGTGATTTTTACCCGGTGTATTTTAGATTTCAAAACTTCAATCCTCATCACTCAACATCAAATTGTCAATCAAACGTATTTCGCCCACATAGCCCGCAATCAATAAGATTGATTGGCTGGCATTTGTAACGTCATTTAGGGGTTTTAAGTTTGACCTGTCGGCCAGCTCGAAGTATTCGAGCTTTACATCCTCCAATGCCTTGAACTTGACCCGTAGTTGATCCCTTACAGCGTTGATATCTATACCAGCCAGAATTTGTTTTTTGGCAAGCTGAAGGGCCTGATAAAACACATTAGCACCCTTGCGTTGCTGAGCGGTTAACCGAAGATTGCGTGACGACATGGCGAGGCCGTCCTTTTCCCGGTGAATTGGTAAACACCTGAGTTGCACGTCAAATTTCAGATCCTGTTGCAAGCGCTCCACAATCAGGAACTGCTGATAGTCTTTTTGTCCGAAGTAGGCCGAATCAGGCGTGACGATGTTGAACAATTTTGATACAGCCAGGGCTACTCCACTAAAATGTCCCGGTCTGAATTGGCCCTCCAGCACTTTGTCGAGGTCGCCAAAGTCAAAGCGAACAATAGATCCGCCCCCGTACATTTCAGACTCGCTCGGGCAAAAAAGAACATCGCAGTGATGGCCCTCCAGGATTCCCGCGTCTTTGTCAGGCGTTCGGGGATAGTTAACAAGATCGGAAGGATTGTTGAATTGGGTTGGATTAACAAAGATGCTGCATACTGTAACGTTGTTTTCGGCTTGAGAGGCCCTCAGAAGGGAAAGATGCCCGTCATGAAGCGCGCCCATTGTGGGAACCAACCCCACACTTTTGCCCGCCACGCGTTGTCGTTTCAGGTAGGCCCTTAAAGGCTTAATTTCCTTGAAAATCTCCATTTAGGGCCCTTTTTGAGGGGGGCAAAGATAGTCCCCATGTTTAAAATTAAATTGAAAATGGGGCAAAATTTGCGTACTTTTGTGGTTCCATTTTCCAATCTGTCTCAAAAACTCAAAGTATATGTCAAAATTGCGTATTCTCTATGTAGCCAGTGAAATCAATCCGTTTCTACAGACCTCCGAGGTGTCAGATTTTGTAAGAAAATTGCCTCAGGCGATGCAGGAGAAAGGGATGGAAATCCGGATACTGGTACCCCGTTTTGGCCTCATTAACGAAAGAAAAAACAGACTTCATGAAGTGGTTCGGTTGTCTGGAATCAATATTGCAGTCGGGGATGAGGAGAAGCCATTGATTATCAAGGTGGCATCCATTCCGAACGCTAAGCTACAGGTCTACTTTATCGATAATGAAGACTATTTCCACAGAAAATCGGTGTTTCACGATAAGGAGAACAAATTTTATGAGGACAATGACGAGCGTGCGATCTTTTTCTGTAAGGGTGTAATCGAAACAGTACGGAAATTGGGATGGGCGCCAGATATCGTTCACTGCAACGACTGGATTACCAGCTTCATTCCGCTTTACCTGAAGACTACTTACAAGAACGATCCGTTGTTCAAGAATGCAAAGACAGTATTCACCATTTACAACAACAGCTTTACCCACAAATTCAAAGGCGACCTGATGGGCAAGGTGAAGATGATGGATATTGAAGACAACATGCTGGGACACCTCAAGACGGGGGATTACGAAGGCTTTATTAAATTGGGCGCTCAGTTTTCAGACATTGTTTCCGCGGCCGGGGACAATAAGAAGCTGGAGGGTTTGGTTAAGAAGATTAAAGAGAAGAAGATTGAGACCATCGAAAAGAACGAGGACTATACCGAATCGTATTTCAACCTCTATAATGAGCTTGTGGGGTAAGATTGCCGGAGCTCTGCTCCTGCTTTCTGTTTTGTTGGTGTCTTGCAAGGATGAACTCAGCACCCTCGGGTTCAGGAATCCCATTGGCAAGTTCAAAGTAGCATACAAGGAAATCGACATCCCCACTTCGGTGATGATGACTGATTCTCTACCTACCTACAATTCACCTAATTTTTCTAGCACCCAGCGCCTGCTGGTGGGCAAATATGTCGATCCCGAATTTGGCGACATCACCGCAACAGCTTTCACGCAGATCAGACCGAGCGCACCGTTGTTCACGTTGCCCGATGATGCAACCCTCATTAGTGGAGAGTTGTTTCTGACGATGGACTACTACCACTATGGAACTACCAGCGTGGCATCCAATAACTTCACGGTTCACGAACTGCTGGATAGTCTGCCTCCATTCTCAGATGACGGACTCAATTCTCGTTTGTTCTTTTTCAACTCTACTGCCTCTTACGACCCCACAGTGATTGCTTCATTTTCCATGGAAGTAAATCCCTCTTTCTTCGATCTGCAACGGGCTAACAATCTGGAATACCTGATCACCAAAGACACTACCAAGCGCAATATTCTCACGTTGCGATCAGTATTGGAGAAAAACTATGCTGCAAGGCTGTTTCTGGCGGCACAAGAGAAGACAAATGACTATACAGTGTTCTCCCGCTTTCGGCAAATCTTCAAGGGACTTGCGATTGTTCCAACCAATAGTCAGGCAATCGCAGGGATTAACCCTGACAATGACGCAGCGACCCTCGGCGAAAGTCGAATTGTTTTGAACTATGAAACCACTGACCTAGAAACGAATACAAAAGTGACAAGGCAACTTATATTTGGCCTTTTCAAGTTCACCGCTGTTGCTGGAGCGGCTCCATCCTATCAAATTGGCTTCACCAACATTGCTGCGGATCGATCGGGAACCCCGCTGGATGCACTGCCAGGTGTGTATCAGGACTTGACCGTTGATCCGGAGAAGAGATATGTGCAAGCCGGGAATCCGATTGTGACGAAAATTGACTTCGGCAAATACTTTGAGTTTTCCGACACGATCAGCACCATGTCGATCAGTGCAGCTGAGTTAGTGATCACTGGGATTGAGGCAACAGGCTACAAGCCACCACAGCAACTTGGATTACGAATTCTGAGACCCAACAATCGATTTGACAACAGGACGGCCGTATCTGCCCTTTATGCAGGAAGGGTGGCCTATGATATTGAACGCAAGTTGGTCTTCGCTGGAGACAACTCTGAACAATTCACCATGTCGTTATCCGAAAGCAACGGACAGTATCAGTATAGTGGTTTTCTTACCAATTATCTTCAACTGCTGTATAGCATTAGATCGGCCGATAGTCTTCGATTCAGGCACTATGGAATTGTTCCGGTAGATCCGGAATTTGGCAAGTCTGTGAATCGCCTCCTTTTTGACAAGGACAATATTAAGTTGCGCTTGTATTATACCGTGCCAACAAAAACCCAACAACAGTAACCTCCTATGTGTGGAATTGTCGCTTACCTGGGTCCGCGCCAGGCTCACGATGTCATCATCAAAGGTTTAAAACGACTTGAATACAGAGGCTATGACAGTGCAGGCATTGCATTGATGAATGGTGGCCTTAATGTTTACAAAAAGAAAGGCAAGGTATCGGAACTAGAAAATCACATCCGTGACATTCAATTAGAAAGTCACATTGGTATGGGGCATACGCGTTGGGCTACCCATGGAGAGCCCAATGATGAGAACGCTCACCCGCACTACTCGGCCACAAAGAAACTGGCCATTATCCATAATGGCATCATTGAGAATTACAGCACCCTTAAGCAAGAGTTGATTAGTCGTGGCCATCAATTTCTAAGCGACACAGATACAGAGGTATTTATTCACTTCATCGAGGACATTAAAGAACACGAAGGATGTTCGCTGGATGAGGCTGTAAGGCTTGCGTTAACCAAGGTTGTTGGGGCATACGCCATCGTGGTGATGTCGTTTGAAGATCCGGAATTGCTCATCGCTGCGCGCAAGGGCAGTCCCCTTGTCATTGGTGTGGGCAAGGGAGAGTTCTTTATGGCATCAGACGCTACACCCATTGTTGAATACACTGACGAAGTCGTCTACCTCAACGATCAGGAAATAGCGGTTGTGAAGAATGGAGAATTAATCATTCGAGATACAGCCAATTTGCCGCTCACCCCCTATGTTCACAAAATCGACATCGAGCTGGAAGCGATCGAAAAAGGGGGATTTGAGCATTTCATGCTAAAGGAAATTTTTGAGCAGCCTCGCTCTATCATGGACTGCATGCGCGGGCGACTTGACTCGACCAGCGGGCGACTGGTGCTCGGTGGCCTCAGGGAGTATGTCAACAAACTTATCAATGCCGACCGGGTGATCATTATCGCATGCGGAACATCCTGGCATGCTGGATTGGTAGCCGAATATTTTTTTGAGGAGTTTTGCCGCATACCGGTTGAGGTGGAGTATGCATCGGAGTTTAGGTATCGCAACCCCGTTGTCCATGAAGGCGATGTTGTAATTGCCATCTCCCAATCTGGCGAAACAGCAGACACCCTCGCGGCCATTGAACTTGCCAAATCCAAAGGTGCCATCATTTTTGGCGTTTGTAACGTGGTGGGTTCCTCAATTCCAAGGGCCACCCATGCGGGGGCTTATACACACGCAGGGCCTGAAATTGGCGTGGCCAGCACCAAGGCTTTCACAGCGCAGCTAACTGTACTCAACATGATCGCCTTGATCGTGGCCCATCGCAAAGGCACCATCACAGAGCAGAAGTATCATGAAATGCTGGTGGAAATGGAACAAATTCCGGCCAAAGTGGAGGAGATCCTAAAACTTAATGATGAGATCAAAGAAATCGCTTCTGAGTTCAAGGATGCGAACAACTTCCTCTACCTGGGCAGGGGTTACAATTTCCCGGTGGCTTTGGAGGGTGCGCTGAAACTCAAAGAAATTTCTTACATACACGCGGAGGGCTATCCAGCGGCCGAAATGAAACACGGACCCATCGCATTGATTGATGAAGAGATGCCCGTTGCCTTTATCGCCACGCAAGATAGTTCTTACGAAAAGATCGTTTCGAACATTCAGGAAGTGAAGGCTCGCAAGGGCAAAGTCATCGCCATCGTTACATCAGGCGATCGATTGATACCTTCGATGGCGGAACACGTGATCGAAGTACCCAACACCACCGAATCACTGATGCCGCTGATCTCGGTTATTCCGCTTCAGCTGCTTTCTTATCACATCGCGGTAATGCGTGGTTGCAACGTGGATCAACCCAGGAACCTCGCAAAGTCGGTTACCGTTGAGTAAGGCTTCTCTGGTATTCTTTTTTCAATAGCGGGCAAATCTTATAGCGCTCGTCTTTAGTGTCTTCATAGACCGAAGAAAGTACGTCATATACGTTTTTAATGCCAATCAGTTGACTCCACTCAAATGGGCCATAGGGATAATTCGTTCCAAGCTTCATAGCCATATCAATATCCTCGCGCGTGGCAGTACCCTCTTGAAGCGTAAAATAGGCCTCGTTGATGATCATACAAACGACTCTGGGTGTAACCATGCCCACGCGATCATCGGTAATGGCAAAGCTTTGATCTAACGACTTCATGAACCTGGACGCCTTGTCCGAATCAAGCGCAGTGATCTCCCAGACATCGCGCTCAAAGAACGTAGGCAATCCGTTGAATCCGACTAATATATTGTTAATCACCTTTTCCGATTTTAACGTTAGTTCCTGCAGGCTGGTGGTCACAGAATTGATCATTAACGCCAGCTTTGGGTGGTTGGCATAGACACCTAGTTCGCTTTTTGCCTTTGCCAAAGTGAAATCGATCACCAGGTCATAATTCTCCAATGCGCTGGCTTGTCTCCGGCTTGAACAATGGGAGATGTCATTACCTTTTCCAAGTTTTTTCTTGCACGCCAAGAACTGGCCCTCGTCTCCAACCAAAAGAATTTTCATGAAAAAAGGGTAGGGTACTTACGTTCTGTTAAGGATATTTGACCAAAAGTAGCAAACCACATCCTATGTCAAAAGAAATCATCTACTCGGAAACAGCCCCTGAACCGATTGGCCCTTACAGCCAAGCCACAAAAATTGGCAATATGCTTTTTGTCTCGGGTCAGATTGCCATTGACCGACCATCTGGTGCCATGGTTACCGGCTCTATTCCAGAGGAGACCCATCAAGTGATGAAGAACCTGGGGTCCATTTTGAGCGCAGCGGGCATGGATTTTTCGCACGTAGTGAAAAGCAGCATCTTCTTAACCGATATGGGAAACTTTCCCATCGTCAATGAGGCATACGGCAGCTATTTCAAGAACAACCCTCCGGCCCGCGAGACGGTAGAAGTCAGCGGCCTTCCCAAGAATGTGAACGTTGAAATTTCCTGTATCGCAGTGAAATGATTTCCCCTCTGCCATCAAAGGTAGAAAGTTATCAGATCACACACACTCCGAAAGAAGTATCTGACCGCTTAGCATACGTTACCACTGACAAGTTGCTTCTTCAAAATCAGGAAGTGGATCACTTCCTTTTTACGGGTTGGGTGAAAAGTGATCATTTTAGGATATCCCTAAAAATCAAGCGACCCAATAGTTTTTTGCCCATCGCAAAGGGATTGATTGAGTCTACTTCCGAGGGTTGCATTGTGCTGGTTCGCTACGAACTATTCCCATCTACAAAAATGTTTCTCACATTTTGGTGCATGTTCGCACTTCTTGTTGGCATGTATGTCACTTTTCAGTACAAGCAGTGGATATACGCAGCCAGCACCTTTCTTCTCCTGGTGGTCATCCTTTGGGTGGCGTGGTCTAACTTCCAGATTCAATTGACAGAGACACGGGACGCGCTCACGAAAGTACTTTCATAATCCGACCGATCGATCTCGAATTTGTACCTTTGAAAGGAGATTAAAGAACCTTCATGAAGGATGTGAGAGTAAGATTCGCACCCAGCCCAACTGGTGCACTTCATATTGGCGGAGTTAGAACTGCACTGTACAATTACCTGCTGGCCAAAAAGCACAATGGCACGCTCATTTTGCGCATTGAGGATACAGATCAAAGTCGATTTGTGCCAGGTGCCGAGGCATACATCATTGAGTCGCTCGACTGGATCGGAATAAAGTTTGATGAAGGGCCATCTCAGGGAGGTCCCCATGCACCCTATCGCCAGTCTGAACGGAAAACGATTTACCAGCAATACGCTGATCAATTGATCCAATCCGGGCATGCCTACTATGCGTTTGACTCAGAAGCTGATCTGGATGCCATGCGGCAGAAGCTGAAGGAACAAGGATCAGACCATCAGCAATATGGACCATCCACCAGGATGTCCATGAACAATTCGTTGACCCGACCGGGTGAAGAAGTTCAGCAGCGAATTAAATCCGGAGATCCGTTCGTCATCAGGTTCAAGGTTCCGGAAGCCCAGGAAATCAAACTCAACGACCTCATTCGTGGGGAAGTGATTGTGAACAGCTCACAACTCGATGACAAAGTATTGATGAAATCGGACGGCCTGCCCACCTACCATCTTGCAAACGTGGTGGACGACTACCTGATGAAAATCTCACACGTGATACGTGGTGAGGAATGGCTCCCCTCCGCACCACTACACATTCTATTGTATCAAAAGTTGGGTTGGGAAACCGAAATGCCACATTTCGCTCACTTGCCGTTGCTTCTTAAACCCGATGGAAACGGAAAGCTGAGCAAGCGCGATGCCGACAAGTTAGGATTCCCAATTTTTCCACTGACTTGGACAGACCCACGAACCAACGAGCGATCCGAAGGCTTTAAAGAACGGGGTTATCTGCCCGAAGCACTTGCGAACTTCCTTGCTTTCCTTGGCTGGAACCCCGGCACGGAACAAGAAATATTCTCGATAAAGCAGCTGATAGCTGCCTTTGAGTTGCCACGCATCAACAAGGCAGGTGCCCGATTCGACATCCAAAAAGCGGAGTGGTACAACCAGCAATACCTGCGCGCCAAAAGCAATAGCGAACTGGTGGCCTACCTCAATGAGGTCCTGTCCTCCGAAGATCTTAGCTGTGATCCCGAAAAGGCGGAGTTGATCGTTGGTATCTTAAAGGAGCGAATTACCTTCCCCAGTGATTTCTTGACAGCGGGTCGGTTTTTCTTTGAAGCACCTACCCAATACGATGAAAAGATTGCAGCCAAAAAATGGAATGATGAGATAGCGGGAGTGCTATTAGAATTTGGCAGTAAGTTAAAGGATCAGTCGGCTGTATCTGCAGCGAAGGCTAAGGAATTATTGGAGCAGGTGGCTGCCAATAAGGGCATGGCCATCGGCAAACTGATGCAACCACTAAGGCTGGTAATTACAGGTGGCGCCACCGGGCCAGACCTGATGGAAAGCATTGAAATATTGGGGCCAGACGAAACCAGCCAACGGATCGACCATGCGGTTAAGGCCTTGAAAGTACGTTCCGATTAAACCGTTTTCAGCACGAATCGTTATAAGATCATGAGCAAAGAGAAAGACAAGCCAAGCAAAAAGCAGGGAAAGCCAAAGGTTCACAAGGATCTTTCCGGGTTCGAAATCTCTGTGGATCAGTTCGGTGAGATTAAATCCAACATGAACATTGAGAAGATCAACGAGTTTCTGAATCAGAATGTGGACGACAAGAAACTTGCCGAGCGGCAGGACTATGATGACTTGAAGTCGGACAAAAAAAAGAAAAAGCCGAAGAAATGAAATCGCACGTCATCGACTACCAAATAAAGGGTGAAAGCATTCAAGTTGTTGAAGTTGAACTTGACCCTCAGGAAACTGTGATTGCCGAGGCAGGCGCCATGCTTTTCATGGAGGAGGGAATTTCTTTTGAGACAAAAATGGGAGACGGATCCAATCCCAATCAAGGATTATTCGACAAGCTGTTGTCGGCCGGAAGCCGAATCTTGACTGGCGAATCGTTGTTCATGACCCACTTCACCAACCGTGGCGGCAAAAAAGCAAAGGTTGGCTTCTCGGCACCCTACCCTGGCACCGTGATCCCAGTTGATCTTGCAAAGAGTCCGGGTAATGAACTGATTGTTCAAAAAGACGGGTTCCTTTGTGCGGCCTTTGGTACTAAGCTTTCTATCGTCTTCAACCGGAAGATTGGAAGTGGTTTGGTAGGTGGTGAGGGATTCATTCTTCAGAAACTGCAAGGTGATGGGAACATTTTTGTTCATGCGGGCGGGACGGTCATTGAAAGAACGCTGAACAATGAAACCCTTCGTGTTGATACCGGATGCGTGGTTGCATTTGAATCCCAAATCGACTTCGATGTAGAAACAGCTGGCAGTCTGAAGTCAATGATTTTTGGTGGCGAGGGAATTTTTCTTGCAACCCTTAAAGGATCGGGACGCGTGTGGCTTCAGTCCATGCCTATTAGGAAGCTGGTTCAAGCATTGTCGCCATACGGTAAGAACACCCGAAAAGAATCAAGCTCGTTATTGGGCGGCCTGCTCGAAAGCTAAAACTTAATCTTCGGGATAAGGGCCGGCACCTCCGCCTTGTATTTCAGGTAAGCGTCACCATGGTGGGCGATCAACTTCTTCTCTTCCAGGTAGATTCCGATCGGCAAATAGGCATAGATGCACAGGCATGAAACCAGCGTAGGCAGGTTAGGCGAGAATAAGAAATAGCCCAACACAATTAATATCAAACCGGCATAGATCGGATGGCGGATTGATTGCAGGATGCCTTCTCTTCGCAGTTCATTCGACTTTTCTTCGGCCAAACCCAGGAAGCCTTTTAAACTGTACTGTCGGAAAGCAAGTTGAATCAAAATAACGCCAAAGGCTGTTAGAGTTAAACTCAAGTACCTGACAATCCCCTCCCTCAAGAAAAACGGTTCGGCCTTGATCGTACCATTCAAAAAAAGCATGAACAACAAACCGACCGAGGCCACAATCGTGTAAAAAACTCGATAAGGCCTTGCTTTAAAGCGGCTTTTGATCGCGGGTGCGGCCATCACGCTGTGCAACGAAAAGTAAACCACCCATCCAATGACGAGCCACAAGTATGCATTCATGTGATCAATTTAGGAATATAACTTGATGTCCATAGGCCAGATAAATACGATTCCTTTATTTTTGAATACTTACCAATTTTAATATGCCCACTAAAATAGGTCTGGTAAAAGAAGGCAAAGTACCTCCTGACAAACGCGTGCCATTTACGCCTGCGCAAGCCGAGGAAATTGAGCAACGCTTTCCTACGGTAAAAGTCGTGTGCGAACAAAGTGATGTGCGATGCTATAGCGATGATGAATACCGAGAACTGGGTTTTGAGGTGACTTCGGATTTAGGCGATTGCGACATTATCATGGGCATTAAAGAGGTGCCCATTTCAAAACTTATCGATAACAAAACCTATCTCTTTTTCTCACACACGATCAAAAAGCAGCCTTACAACAGGAAGCTCCTTCAGGAAATCCTCAATAAGCGCATCAGGTTGATTGATTATGAGGCCTTGAAAGACACGCAGGGGAATCGGCTCGTTGCATTTGGACGATATGCGGGTATTGTGGGCGCATACAACGGTTTGTGGGCATACGGTAAGCGTTTTGAAAAGTTCAATCTTAAACGGGCATTCGAGTGCTTCGACATGAACGACCTCAAAATCGAATTGCGTGGGCTAAAACTACCGCCAGTGAAGATTATCCTGACCGGGGGCGGGCGCGTAGCGAAGGGCGCAATGGAAACACTGGACACAGCCGGCATCAGAAAGGTTAACCTGCTGGATTTCATCACTAAGGAATTTGACCACCCCGTTTACATTCAGCTGCGAAGTTCGGATTATCACTCACGAAAAGAGGGGGGCCACTTCAACCGCGAAGAATTTCATGACCATCCGGAACGGTATGAATCCAGCTTTGTACAATTGACACGCGTAGCCGATATATTGATGGCAGGAGCTTATTGGAATCCGGCCGCCCCGGTACTTTTCACAAGAGCAGAGATGCAACGCCCCGATTTTAAAATTCGCATTATCGCAGATATTACCTGCGACATCGCAGGCTCGATTCCAAGTACGAAGAGAGCGAGTACAATCACTGATCCGATCTACGATTACGATGCCGCCAAAGACGAAGTACTACCGCCATTGAGCGGTGAAAAATACATCACAGTGATGGCCGTTGATAATCTCCCTTGTGAGCTTCCGAGAAATGCATCGGAAGAGTTCGGACGGGACTTGATTGACAAAATTCTGAAGCCGCTATTGCAACACGACCAGGAGGGCATAATTGAACGCGCCACCGTGGCGAAGGATGGCAAACTGACAGACGGATTCCGATATCTGCAGGATTATGTGAATCAAGAACGAACGATTGTCTGATTAATCACACATAAATGATTGGCAACCCGATACCTACCTGCTACTTTTAGGCCGTGATTTTATATAACGTTACGATCGGAATAGATAAGTCCATTGAAGCAGAATGGGTGCAGTGGATGAGACTTGAACATATACCGGACGTAATGAAAACAGGCGTGTTCGAGAGCTTTAAGTTCTACAAGGTATTGTCGCATGATGATGAACATACAGAATCATATTGCATTCAGTACTTCACGCCTTCCATTGAGAAGTTTAATTACTACATACAGGAACTTGCCCCCGCCTTGATTGAAGAACACAAAAGAAAATTCAAAGATCGACACGTTGCCTTCCGGACTTTATTGGAAGAGATTGAATAAGTCAACGCTTCAGCAGGTTTTGATCCACAATTTTTCTCATCACCACCTCCTTCAAGCTTCTGCTAATGGGAATCGATCTTTCACCAACAAAGATTTCATTTCCCTCCACCGCTGCTACTTTTGAAACGGACACGATGTAGGACTTATGAGTTTTCAGAAATTGATCAGACGGTAATTGACTTTCCAATCCCGAAAAGGTGACGTAAGTAATCAACTTTCGCTTTGGAAGATGAATCACTGAATAGTTTTGAAGTGCTTCGCAATACAAGACCTCTTCAAATCTTACTTTCTCGAATTTCTGATTGCATTTCACAAAGAAAAAGTCCGCGTCCCTCGGCTGGGCCCTGTAGTCGGCATACTCCTTTGCTTTGTTAACGGCCTTGAGAAAACGCTCAAATGAAATCGGCTTGACCAGGTAATCCAATACATCCAATTCAAATCCCTCAAGGGCATATTCGGTATAGGCAGACGTAATAATCACCAAAGGTGGTGTTTTGACCGTGCGAAGCAACTCCAGTCCGGTCATTTTTGGCATTTGAATGTCCAGCAGCATCAAATCGATGTGTTGATTTTGCAGGATTGCTGATGCCTTAATCGCACTCTCCGCCTCACCGACAAGTTTAAGAAACGGAATCTCATCAACATATTCGCGCAACCCTTTGCGAGCCAACGGTTCATCATCAACGATCAAACAGTTCATTATGCCAGAGGTATTCTCAATTTAACATGGTATACTCCATTTTCATCTCGCGTGTCAAGATGGAATCGATCTTGATACAGCAACTCCAGCCTTCTTCGCGTATTGGCCAAACCTATGCCTCCGCTTCCCGCAGGAGTTCCTGACGGCCTGGTATTAACAACCTCCAATTCAAGATTCTGCATCCGCTGTACGATCGAGATCCTGACCACATTTGGCTTGTCATCAAAATGAGAACCATGCTTAAAGGCGTTTTCAACAAAAGGCAGCATAAGAAGTGGATATACTTGAGCGTCAGGCTCCGACACGTCATGTTCAAAGGTTACCTCATAGCCTGAATCTCTTCTCAGTCTCTGTAAATCCACATAATGGCTAAGGTAGCTCACTTCTTTCGACAGTGGCACTGTTGCTCCGTTGCATTCATACAGCGGGTATCGCAGCATCTCGGAAAACTTATGGAGGGTTTCACGTGCCTCGGCATTTTCCTTGCTGATTTGAAAGTAAATAGTGTTAAGCGTGTTAAACAGAAAATGCGGATTGATCTGTTGCCGCAAATATTGGAGCTCCGTATTCAGATTCTCGATGCGTAGCTTTTGGAGTTCATCGCGTTGCACAAACCAATCCCGGCTCAGCAGCAAGGCTGTGCTGAAAGCGAGATAGAAAAGTCCTATCGAAAAATTGTAAACTGAACTCGATAACCAATTGCTTTTCAGCGAATCCTTCAGCAACACTCGATAGTAATATTGATCATGAAAGTCTTTTAACGCCACATAGCCGAGTAACAAAATCAAAAGGAAACCCAGGTAGCTCAAGTGCTTTTTGTTTTGCAGGAAGCGCGGCACCAGGTACAAAAAGTTGGCATAGATGATGCCTGCAAGAAGGAGATTTCGAAGCACCACCTCGGTAACCCAGGCACCCAGGCCCACCTGATCGACAATGTCAATTCTCGTATAGCCGTGGAACCCCACCGTGGCAGTCCAAAAAACAATATGATCGATCTTATAGTCAAGAAGACGCCTCATGCTTCGAATTTAGAGCTATTCTTAACCTTCGGCCAGCTGCGTGGCCGCATTTCGTCAAGAAACATGCACCAATGGTCAGTATCTTCCGAAACTAAAATTCCAAGCGGCCGACCTTTACGTAAGGAGAGTTAAACCAACCCATTGTTCATGAAAAGCTTCCATTATGTGATTTTCATACTGGCAATGACCAGTTGTTACGGCCAGCGGCAAACCGGCAAGGATAGGCAGGTGGGCGGCCCTTGCGAGGATTGCGATTTGATTTTTGCTGGCATGCCCGAGAATTTAGATTGGCAGACCCAACTGGCGTCACCAGCCGAGCCAGGCGAAAAGCTGGTCGTGCGGGGCACCGTGTACCACCCGGATGGTAAAACACCTGCGGTAGGTGTAATTCTATACGTTTATCACACTGATCACACCGGCAGATACTCACCTGCCCCAGGGCAAACACACGCCCGGAGGCATGGGCAACTGAGGGGGTGGATGAAAACAGACTCGAAAGGCCGCTATGAATTCACGACCATCAGGCCAGCTGCTTATCCAAACCGCAAGGATCCTCAGCACATTCATCCGCTCATCAAAGAAGAGGGAAAGTCAGTGTATTGGATTGATGAGTTTCTTTTTGCTGATGATCCGCTCGTGACCCAGGGAGTGAGAAGCAATCAACAACGCAGAGGAGGCAATGGCATCGTTGAATTGACCAAACTTGATGACGGGAGCTGGCTTGGCAGGCGTGATATTATTTTAGGGAAAAACATTCCCAACTATTGACCACAACCGGTAGTTACATAATTACGCTTTCGTGCAGAGATTGGCAATTTGATCGCGTTCCAGATGACAGTTGGTCCACTCTCCATCCAGTCGTGCGCCATACTTTTCATAGAAATTAATGGCAGGCTTGTTCCACTCCAGCACCTGCCACATCATACCTGTGCAATCATCGTCTAAGGATTGCTGCATGGTGCGATCGAACAACAATTTACCGATGCCCTTACCCCGTTGCGACTCAGTCACCACAATGTCTTCCAGGTAGAGTCGCTTTCCTTTCCACGTGGAGTACCGGTAGTAATAAAGCGAAATACCTACGATTATTCCGTTCTCAACCGCCACGAAAAAACCAAAGATGGGGTGATCTCCAAACCCATCTTTCTCCATCATCGCCAAGGTGTTGGTCACTTCCTCTGGGGCGCGCTCGTATTCGGCCAGCTCCTTCACCAATTCAAGTACCCTGGGCAGGTCTTCCTTTGTTCCGCGCCTGATCTTAACTGTCATTGGCTACATCGCCTCTTTTGCCATAAAAGGCACAAAGCCCATATTGTACCATGCAAATGCATATTGGTCCGCAGCCGTTTCAATGGCCTTGGAAAGGTTGGAAGCACCATGGGCAGATTTGGTTTCGATTCTGATCAACACAGGATTGTCACCACGATGATGCTCTTGCAAAGTTGCAGCGAACTTGAATGAGTGTGCAGGCACAACCCGATCATCGTGGTCGGCTGTGGTTACCAACGTGGCCGGATAGGAAACGCCAGGTTTGATATTGTGAAGAGGTGAATAACCTTTCAGGTATTCAAACATTTCCTTTGAGTCATCGGCCGTTCCAAAGTCCGGAGCCCAGGCCGCGCCTATCGTAAACTTATGATAGCGCAGCATATCCATCACACCCACCGCGGGGAGAGCCACTTTGGCCAAATCGGGTCGTTGGGTCATCACCGCTCCGATAAGCAAGCCACCATTCGACCCTCCATTTATCGCCAGGTATTCGTTCGAAGTATACTTTTCACTTATCAGGTATTCGCCAGCCGCAATAAAATCATCAAACACATTCTGTTTGTTCATTTTTGTTCCTGCCAAATGCCACTTTTCACCATATTCACCACCTCCCCGCAGGTTCGGTTGTGCGAAAATGCCACCGTTCTCCAACCAAACCATACGGGAAGCACTAAATGATGGCGTCAAGCTAATATTGAATCCGCCATACGCATAAAGCCAGGTGGGATTTTTTCCATTCAGCTCAATCCCCTTTTTGTGAACAATGAACATCGGAATTTTAGTGCCGTCTTTACTTGTATAGAATACTTGCCTGGTCTCAAAATCATCAGGATTAAAGTCAATTTTTGGCCGCGCATATTCTGTTGACTCACCGGAAGCAATGTTGTATTTAAAACTGGTTGGCGGATAGGTGAATGAAGTAAAGGTGTAGTATAAATCTGTATCATCTTTCCATCCCCCAAATCCATTCGCTGTTCCGATGCCGGGCAATTCAATTTCGCGCTCAAACCTTCCGTTTAGATCATACTGCTTAACCTGAGTCTTCACATCAACGAGGTAGCGCGCGAAAATTTTTCCTCCGCCTGCGGAAGTGTTGAGGGAGTGTTCCGTTTCGGGAATTAGGTCTTTCCAGTTATCATACGAAGGGTTACCGGCATCCACCCAAACTACTTTTGAATTGGGCGCCTGGTAATTTGTCTCGATAAACAACCTGGATCCATCCGTTTCAATTACATTTTGATCGCTTTCAAAACCTGTTTTGATGGGCAGAATTTCATTGTTCGGTTTGGAAATATCCTGAACATACAACTCATTCCCCGTGGTACCTTCGGCCGTTGTAATGATGAGGTAGCGTTCGTCCTCTGTAACAAATCCACCAACAAATCTGCGCTTCTCCCGATCACCAAAAATGATTTTATCCTGTGAAGGGGGAGTGCCCAGCTTATGGTAATAGAGTATTTGATACTCATTCTTTGCCCCAAGACTTTTGTTCAGCCCCTCTGCAAACCGGTTGATGTAATAACCGTCATTGCCCTTCCATGAAATGGAGCTTTGCTTCATGTTGCGAACAGTATCTTCCACCAGCGATTTGTCGGATGTTCTGATCACCACCGCCTCCGCACGATCTGCACCTCCTTTAGCGATTTGAAAGGCTAACAAAGAACCATCTTTTGAAAACGATAACCCACGCATGGTGGTAGTGCCGTCTTTTGAAAATGTGTTGGGGTCCAGAAACAACTCGGCCTCACCGTTGTCTCCTTTCTTACGGTATAAAACATACTGATTCTGAAGCCCGTCATTCTTATAGAAATAATAATACTCACCTCTGCGAAAAGGAGTGCCAAGTTTCTCATAATTGTTCAGCTCAGTCAATCGCTGCTTAATGGCATCGCGATAGGTGATGTTGCTCAGGTAGCCAAATGTGACATCATTCTGTGCGGCTACCCATTCGGCAGTGGCGTTGCTCGTATCGCTCTCCAGCCAGCGGTAAGGGTCGGCCACCTGCTCGCCAAAATAATGGTCAATGGTATCGACTTTAGCCGTTTCAGGATAGTCGAATGCAGTTTCCGGATTGTTGGTGCAATTGATTAACAACCAAAACAGCAATGCGATAGGGATGATTCTTTTCATTTGCATGGATTCTTAAGGGTTCCGAAGATAAGCCGCGCGCCACGCAATGGCAAGGCTATTTTTTTGGGCCGGCTGATCGCCCGGGATAAGCGAGGTAACTCGGAATTAGTTGGTGAACAACACCAACAGGGGCAGGGGATCGTTTACATGTTGGAGAAGAACACCATGGGCCCGAGGCTGGCCCCAATTCACAAGTTCCTTTTTCCCCACTCGTATATGGCCTCAACTTTTCTTAAAGCTATGTTGATGTTCTCCAGTTGGTCATTAAAATTCCCCTCAATATCAATTTTGGGAACTCTGATTCTAATTGATGTCGACTTTCCTGTTTGAACAATCTCCATGTCGCCCGTTAACTTTTGCTGATATTTATTTATCAACTCGTCCACGTTGCCAATATGTCTCCTTAGCTGCAAATCTACATCTCCGCGCTGCTTGTGGATAATAAATTCATTTTTAATGAGTCCCATGTCTGTCGGTTTGAATCTAATGAACCCAGTCCTCTTGGGCAGCTCCTTTTTGGGTTCGGTCATTCTCAGATGTGGGAAATACTTATTTGAATAATTGAAATACGCCCATCTAAAGTCTGTCACCGCACCGTTGATAATTGGCGTATATCCTCGTCTTAGTTTTTCAATTGCAATTTCCAAGATGTCGGCTTTGTAAATTGCCCGATGTCCGAGGTCGGTTTGTTTTAAGAACCAGTCCCGTACTTCTTCATATTCTAAATAAAAGTCGAAGTCCTTATTCTTTGTTATATATCTTTTCGGTGCAAAGAGAATAGTATGAAACTCATCACATTCGCCATTATCCTTTTCTTGATTTCCTCTCAGTCTATATCTGTCCGCTTGGTTTGGTTGAAAGTCTGCGTCCACCTTGTTTTCAATAAAAAACAATAACGTTCTTTCACCTGTTCGAAGTTTGAAGGCCAAATCACTTTCACCGAGTCCAACTTGCGTCAGTGAATGCCAAGCTCCAATTAAGTCGTAATTGTCGGGAAGCCCAATAGTTTTTTCCAATAACCAGTCGGTAAAGTTTCGGTTACACTTTATCTCCTCAAGAATTAATAAGTCCGTGTCCCTCTCTTGGACTGCCTCAACTGGTATGAGGTCTCTTATCTTTCTCTCTTTGTCCGGTGACATAATTTCAATAGGCGGCTTGCCGGAAGCATCTGTGCAACACCCGTGAATTTAGATTGTCAACATCCACCACCTGCTAGTCCAAGCCTGGATTTCCCCCAATAATTTACTAAAAAATCCAGGTCAGATTTTTGTCATCAGTTGGTGTTCCTTATCAACAACTACCCAGTTTTGTCCGGGGGCGGGTTAATCTTGCGTCAGGTCTGGCCCCTGCTCTCCATAAAAGCCCTAAGTCCTAAATCACCTCAAAACCGGTGTAGCGGTGAAGCACCCTGGGTATGTTTATCCCTGACTTGGTCTGGTTGTTTTCCAATATCGCTGCCACAATTCTCGGCAACGCCAAGGCACTTCCGTTCAACGTGTGAAGCAAAGTCGTTTTGTTATCGCTCCCTTTCATACGCAACTTCAGGCGGTTCGCCTGATAAGTTTCAAAATTGCTAACGGAGCTGACTTCAAGCCAGCGCTTTTGGGCCGAAGCAAATACCTCCATGTCATAGGTAGTTGCCGCATTGAAACCCATATCGCCACCACAAAGCAACAGCTTGCGATAGGGTAACTCAAGCTTTTCCAGCAGTCGCTGAACATAAGCGCACATCTCTTCCAATGCCTGATAGGATTCCTCAGGTCTCCGAATCTGAACGATCTCTACTTTATCGAATTGGTGTAAGCGATTAAGCCCACGTACGTGCGCGCCCCAACTTCCGGCTTCCCTTCGGAAACAAGGCGTGTAGCCCACATTTTTAATGGGCAGGTCTTTGTCCGACAAGATCATATCGCGATACAGATTAGTGATCGGCACTTCAGCAGTTGGGATCAGATACAAGTTGTCGATTGCAATATGATACATCTGCCCTTCCTTATCCGGAAGCTGCCCGGTACCATATCCGGAAGCTTCATTGACAACCACGGGTGGCTGCACCTCTGTGTATCCTTCCTTCCCGGCCTCATCGAGGAAAAAGTTGATCAGTGCCCGCTGCAGCTTGGCTCCTTTCCCCTTGTAAACAGGGAATCCCGCTCCGCTGATCTTCACTCCCAAATCGAAATCGATGATGTCGTATTTCTTAATGAGTTCCCAGTGTGGCCGGGCATCTTCGGCCAACTCCGGAATGGTACCGTGGCTGTGCACGGTGATGTTATCATCTGCCCCTGCCCCTGCAGGCACCTTTTCATGCGGCACATTCGGGATGAGGTAAAGAACCCTCTTCAGTTCTTCCTCCACTTGCGCCAGGTCTGCAGCAAGGTCACTAGACGCCTTTTTCAATTCTGCTGATTTGGTCTTTATCGCCTCTGCCTCTTCCTTCTTCCCTGCCTTCATCAGCGCGCCAATCTCTTTCGACAAGGCGTTTGCCTCGGCAGCAAGATTATCCGATTTCAGTTGAATCTCCCGCCTGCTTTTGTCGAGTTCAATGGCTTTGTTTACCAGGTCGGGGGCCTCTTTCAGGTTGCGCTTTTTCAAGCCTTCAATGATGAGTTGCGCGTCAGCCTTCAATCGGGAAAGTTCAAGCATGGCAGCGATTTTTTTGGACTCCAAAAGTAGTCCATCCGCCCAGAATTTTGAGCCCTGATTTGATATTATTCAATTTTGGGTTTATACTTGCAGAGTCATCAAGGCCCTCCCAGGCCTTCTGAATTTATAGATTAAGCCAATACTTACATTCTGCCAGTAATCAACCAAAACTGAATGTTCAGCGGTTTGGGCTGCTTTTCACAGGTTGCTCAGTACTTATCATTTGAAACCATTACTTTTTAAAACGATTCATTTTTAAACCCCCATGTACACAATTGACGATCTCAATGTCAGGCTCCTGTCTGAATTGAAAGAAATTGCCGAAGGAATGGGCGTGAAGAACGCCAAAAAACTAGGCAAGCAAGAGTTGGTCTACAAGATTCTGGACCAACAAGCCATCACGGGAGAGCCAGCCCCGGCAAAATCGAAAGGTGGTGACTCAGGCGAACGCAAGATGCGCCCGCGAAGAAGAGAAAATGTCGCGCCCTCCAAGGAAGAAAAGGAGCTTTCGTCAGACCAGTTGCTGGAGTCTATCAACGTAGAAGTTGATGCGAGCGTAACGAGCTTCGATGATGCTGGCGACAGCAAACAGCCCTTGGAAAATAAGGATACAACTGGCAAACCCGAAGCTCGCGAAAATCGCGAGAACCGAGAAAATCGGGAGGCCCGTGAGAACCGGGACAACAGGGACGACCGAGGTCAACAGCCAAAGAAGGAGAACAACATTCGCGAGTTTGATGGCGTGATTGACAACGAAGGCGTATTGGAAATCATGCAAGATGGTTACGGTTTCCTCCGTTCTTCCGACTACAATTACCTTGCAAGTCCTGACGACATTTATGTATCGCCTTCTCAGATCAAGCTTTTCGGGTTGAAGACCGGAGACACTGTGAAAGGCCTGATCCGGCCACCGAAAGAAGGGGAAAAATATTTTGCCTTGCTGAAGGTGGAAAGTGTAAACGGAAAGACAACCGAAGAAATTCGCGACAGGGTAGCGTTTGAATACCTCACGCCCCTCTTCCCCGACAGAAAACTAAAGCTCAGCACAACTCCTGACAATTTTTCAACCCGAATTTTAGATTTGTTCGCCCCGATTGGAAAAGGTCAGCGTGGTATGATCGTGGCGCAACCAAAAACGGGCAAAACAGTATTGTTAAAGAATATCGCCAATGCGATTGCCGAAAACCATCCTGAAGTTTACTTGTTGGTGCTGTTGATTGATGAACGCCCGGAAGAAGTAACAGACATGGCACGCAGCGTAAAAGCCGAGGTGATCGCGTCCACATTCGATGAGCAAGCAGAGCGCCATGTGAAGGTTGCCAGTATTGTGCTTGAAAAAGCAAAACGCATGGTAGAGTGTGGTCATGATGTGGTCATTCTTCTCGACTCCATTACCCGTCTCGCCCGCGCATACAATACGGTGGTGCCATCGTCAGGCAAGATCCTTTCCGGTGGTGTGGATGCCAATGCACTCCATAAACCAAAGCGTTTCTTCGGTGCGGCTCGTAACATCGAAAACGGGGGTTCTCTTACCATTATCGCTACGGCATTGATTGAAACGGGTTCGAAAATGGACGAGGTGATCTTTGAAGAATTCAAAGGCACGGGTAACATGGAATTGCAGTTGGACCGCAAGTTGTCAAACAAGCGAGTATACCCCGCCATCGATGTGCCAGCGTCCGGTACCAGAAGGGAAGACCTCCTGATGAAAGAGGAAGAACTTCAACGCGTTTGGATCCTTCGAAAGTTCATGTCAGACATGAACTCAAACGAGGCCATGGAATTCCTGCTCAGCAAGATGAAGGGAACCCGGAACAACGAGGAATTTTTGATCTCGATGAACGGGTAACCCTCTTTTACAAGAAAGCAATAAGGCGACCCATGGTTGCCTTATCGCTTTTTGTACCATTCTCCATGTTGATCCGCGGCATACGCTGACTGGAGCACCTGCTTTGTTCTCGGGTTTGTTACCAGGATTCGAAGGTTTGTGTAGCCGAGCGCGATTGGCTTGCCAAGGTCAACGGCTAGGGAATTACGCGTTGAGCCGTCAAATCGGCTGGCATATTCCAGAATTATCTTCTTGCTTCCGTCATCCATAATAGTAACCTTATACAGATCTCCGGATCTAAAATCGGGGTAGAAATACACGATGCGAGGCTCATACGGTATATCAGGAATTTTTCCTTTCAGCACGACCTCGTTCCAGTAGCGTGATCTGCCTTGTTGATCAATGCCGTGAATTTGGTACCGATATGCTTGTAAAAGCTCAAGTGTGTCGATAAGCTCGTAGTCCTCTTGCACTACTCCAATCGTATTTCTTATCACCGGTCGCACCTCCACCAAAGTTGCTTTTCCACGACCCGTTGCCCGATAAATCTGGAAGCTCTCCAACTCCGCGTCTTCCACTTGGCTGATTTTCCAATGGATCCTGGCGACATTTCCTTTGACTACCGACTTCATCTCAAGTGATTCTATCCCATTCAAGTTGAGAGGCAAACCATACGGCCGTGTGCTTAACTGAAGACCGAATGAACAGAAGTCACCTAAAAATCCATCGATGTTAACCAGGTAGGGGATGCCCGGTTTCAAACCTTCCAACTCAACAAAAAAGTCATCATGTGGCGATTTGGGTATGCACTGCAACAGCTTATAGGTCTGCGTCTTGCAAGGATCCCCCTCAATGACGATCACTTGAATTCCCAATTTGTCGCGACACTGTTGGCCCATGGCATTCAAAAAATACCTTCCGGGTTTATCGATCATGAAGGTAAACCATTGATCGTTGTGGTAGACCAGACAGGTTTTTGTTAACGTCTTACTTACACAGTCCCACTCCACTCCATTATTTGCAGTGGATGACAGCGATGGCGGCTGGTCGGGCAGCAGGATGATTCGGTTAATCATTAAATCATTTGGCCCTTGTGCATACACACTCGGAAGAAGCGCCAATAGCAATAGACAGAGAGTTGTGTTAGTTGTGCTTTTTCTCATGAAACGCGCCTCCAAAGGTGGGATCTTCTTTTCTTTTTTGGCGATCAATTTCCCTGGCCATTTCCTGAGCCTCCTCAAACGAGGTAGACGGAACCTCTACCGACTCCGGAAGTTTCTCCACGGTGATTTTCTCCTTGATCAGCTTTTCAATCTTATCAAGGTGATACCCTTCCGCTACCGTACAAAAGGTAATTGCTGTTCCTTTCTGAAAGGCCCTGCCGGTTCGACCAGTACGATGAACATAATCTTCGTACACGATCGGCACATCAAAATTGATCACGTGCGTTACGTTGGTCACATCGATGCCCCTGGCCGATACATCCGTTGACACGAGTACCCGAAGCGTACCATCCTTAAATTCGCTCATTGCATTGATCCGGCTGTTTTGACCTTTGTTGGAATGGATGACCCGCACCGGTCCCATCGATTTTCTTTCAATGAACTTAAAAACGTTGTCGGCCGCTTCCTTTGTGCGTGTAAAAACCATCACCCGATCGAAGCCGGGTTGCTGAAGCAAGAACTCAAGCAGGTTGACTTTGGTCTTCATGTTGGGCGTCTTGAACACCAGTTGCTTAACCTTTGATGCCACCGTGGCCTGAGGGGTCACTTCTATCCGATGTGGGAATTCCAGAAACTCATCCGCTAATCGTTCAACCTTCGGTGGAAAGGTGGCCGAAAAAAGCAGGTTCTGGCGCTTTTGGGGAATCACCTCAAATATTCTTCTCAATTGTGGCATGAAACCCATGTCCATCAAGCGATCTGCTTCGTCAATGACAAGTGTTTTTATCTGCTTAACCACCAGATCGCCCCTTCCATAGAGCTCCAGGAATCTGCCAGGCGTGGATACGATGATATCCACACCGGCCGTCAAAGCCTCCAGTTGAGGTTTTATACCTACACCGCCATACAACGCCACAGTTCGTATATCGGTAAACTTTGAAAAAAGCCTGGTCTGTTCTGCCAACTGCAACACAAGCTCTTTGGTTGGAGCCAGCACCAGCGCGCGTGCATCATTGCCCTGGGCAAATTTTATTTTCATGATCAGTGGTAAACAATAGGCTGCCGTTTTTCCGGTTCCGGTTTGGGCGATACCTATCAATTGTTGTCCGCCCAATATCAGCGGAGTACACCTTTGT
Source organism: Cyclobacteriaceae bacterium (assembly GCA_050250195.1). Taxonomy (GTDB): domain Bacteria; phylum Bacteroidota; class Bacteroidia; order Cytophagales; family Cyclobacteriaceae; genus ELB16-189. The sequence continues at coordinate 654,407 of JBFWPC010000001.1, forward strand.
TGAATCTCGGTGGGCTCTGCATATCCCAACTCGTCAACCGCATTCAAGATCTGCTTGTTTAATTTTAGATCACCCCAAGTCTTTTTTCCAGTGCTTTCCATCCGATCTATCCTATCTTTACAAGATAATGAGTTCCACGCTAATCCTTAATGCGAAGATTGTCAATGAAGGAAAAGTCGTTGAAAGCGATTTACTCATTGAGGGGGAGCGCATCCGCAAGATCGGGAGCGATTTGCAGTCGAGTACGGCCCGCGAAGTGATTGATGCAAAAGGAAACTGGCTGTTTCCGGGTTTGATTGACGACCAGGTGCACTTTCGGGAGCCGGGCCTTACCCACAAAGCGACCATCTTTACCGAAAGCAGGGCCGCGGTGGCAGGTGGCGTTACCAGCTTTATGGAAATGCCTAACACCGTGCCGCCTGTTTTTTCACAGGAATTATTGGAACAAAAATTCCAGATTGCTTCACGAACATCGCTTGCCAACTATTCATTTTTCATGGGCGCTTCCAACGACAACCTGGAAGAGGTGTTGAAGACTGACCTGAGCCGGGTTTGTGGACTAAAGATCTTCATGGGTTCTTCTACCGGGAACCTTCTTGTAGACGATCCGCACACGTTGGAAAGTTTTTTCTCCAGATTTCCCGGATTGATAGCCACCCATTGTGAGGATGAGGCAACGATCCTAAAAAATGCAGCCTCATTTCGGGAGCGCTATGGTGAAGAAGTGCCCATGGAATGCCACCCTCAAATTCGAAGTGAAGAGGGCTGTTATAAGTCTTCCTCCATGGCGGTAGCATTGGCCAGGAAGCACGGAACACGGCTGCATGTGTTGCATATTTCTACCGAAAAGGAGCTCGCGCTGTTCGACAATTCGATTCCACTCATGGAAAAGAAGATCACTGCGGAGGCGTGCATTCACCACCTATGGTTCAATGACCAAGACTACCAGCGATTGGGGAGCTTCATCAAATGGAATCCAGCCATCAAAAAGCGGTCGGACCAAGAGGCGATTCTGCGTGCCGTGCTGGATAACCGGATTGATGTAATCGCAACCGATCATGCGCCCCACACGCTGGAAGAAAAGAACAACACCTATTTCAAAGCTCCCTCTGGTGGCCCGCTCATCCAGCACAGCCTGGTGGCGATGATCGAATTTTTTAAGAAAGGACAGATCAGCCTGGAAAAGATTGCAGAGAAAATGTGCCATCATCCGGCTCTTTTATTTCGGATTGTGGATCGGGGATTTGTTTGTGAGGGGGGGTTTGCTGATTTGGTACTTGTTGACCCGAACAGCCCCTGGACGGTCGAAAAATCAAATATCATAGCCAAGTGTGGATGGTCGCCTTTTGAAGGCCACCGGTTCTCCTCCAAAGTGGTCAGGACATGGGTTTCCGGCCAATGTGTTTACCATGAAGGCCGTTTCGATGAAAGCCAAATGGGCAGGAGACTTCAATTTACAGTCTAAATGCCGGGGCCTTTGTAAATATTGACCGCATGTCTAAATTTGCATCCCCTAAACGGTGGATGTAGCTCAGTTGGTTAGAGCACTAGATTGTGGTTCTAGGGGTCGTGGGTTCGAGCCCCATCTTCCACCCTCTCCAAATTCTTCTGGCTTTGATTGTCGTGGGCTCTGACGAGCCTGCGACTATCAGAACGCGCATCGAAACCGTGTTGACCGGAAGCGTGAGTGATTGTCAGCATTGGCGCTCATCTTCCACCCAAAAAGCCACGTCAATGACCTGGGTTTCTTTTTTTGCAAACACCCGACTGTACTTTACTAAACCTTTGGCGTGTTCCATTTTTTGAAATGCCATACGAATTTCTGTAAGTTTAATTGATGATTACGTGGAAGGACTTCAGCGAACTAAGCAAGGAGCAAAAAATAAACCGGCTTTACCGAGAGGGTAGCTTTGTGGTTAGCATTCGTTACTATAGCCACAAAGTCAATCTCTATTTGCTAGGCTCGTTTTATGTGGAGGTATTCTACAACCCCAGGAGAGATTGCGTAGAAAAGATTACGCGGCTTGATACCAGCCACACGCGGATGAAGTTTTACTTTGATCAGATTAAGCTGCCCAAGGAGTTGGCCGCCTGAATGAAATTGCTGTAATAAAGAAAAGCCCCGTTTGGGGCTCTTCATCCTAAAATATTTTCTTTCTAAGCAGTAGCCGCCTGCGACTCCTCCATTTTTGCCTGCATCTTCAGGTGTACCGTCTTCTTTGCCTTGTGGCCACAGTAGCCGCACAGATAATGCTTTAGCAATTCACCTTCCTCTGTCTCGGTAGGCTGCTTCATGATCTCTTCCTTCACGACCTTAAATGTCTGGTAGTTACACTCAGGACACTGAAGTGCATGCAAATGTCCTGCATACTTCTCGATTTTGATGAAACCAGTCTCCTCATCTTTCCAAACATCATAGTCTACAGAGAAAACATTCTCCTCCGCCTGCATACCTTCGTCCAAATACGCGTCTTCCTCTTCTTCGCTCAATAGTTTCATCGCTTTGCCCGTCTTCGGGGAGATGCGAGGTCTGAATCGCAGCACCTTTAAACGTCTCTCAATGAAGAATGGGTAGTAAAACTTGAGCAGGTTCTGTACAATCAGGGCGACAATCATCCCCATCGAAACGGTGGTGAAAATTCTTACGAAAATCCACAAAGCGTTGAGCTCGATAATGTTGGAATTCGCATAAAAACATGCGCCAACAATCACGATAAGTGATGCAATCCAAAGAACATTGATCTCATAACGGTTAATGAAATCATACTTGTTCTTGCTATCACCCGTTGTTGCCAGTCTGACCAGGTATCCCAGCACAATCAGCACCCCCACGGCCCAACATGCATAGGCGATGTTGGCGGCAAGGTTGTTCCATGAATCGTAAGAGGGTAAATTTTCTACCATGACGCTATTTTTTAGTCGTTTCTTTTTTCAGGATAACAAATATATATAATCTATACCTGACAATGTACAGCTAGTAACTCAAAATCTAACACAATTTAGCAGCTTTTGAGCCAAAAAGACAGCATTTTGGATGGCCGCGGCCTACTGGGAGAGGGCCGTTACAAAGGCCGAAATGGCGTCTGCAGAGGCTTTTTCTGACTCAAACATCCCCATATGGCCGGTGTCGGGCAGCACCTGCAGTATGATTCGTTTATTGAGGGCTGCCTGGGCCTCTATGGTGGCTATCGGGATTCCGGAATCGCGGTCACCAGCAATCAGCAAAACGGGTACTTTCGTGTCCCGCAGCACATGCTCCCGGGAAGGCCGCGACATCATCGCATTTGTGTAAGACACAAATGTTTGAAGTGGTGTTTTTCTCGCGATGGCAATAGCCTTTGGAATGTAGGCGTTGTCTTTTTGATGGAAGAGGCCGGGAATGAAACTCTCAACGTATTTCTGCACTCCGTTCTTCTCCACAAATTCGATTACTTTGAGTCTGTTCTCCTTCTTTTCGGCAGAGTCGGGGAGTGCTGTTGAGTGAAACAGCCCAAATCCCGCTACCAGATCAGGATGTTTTTCAGCCAACGCCAACGTAACATAGCCACCCAGCGAGTGGCCAATTAAAATCGGCTTCGGTACATTCAATTGCAGGATCCAGTCCTTGATTGCATCGGCCACATCGCTCATAGAAAAATCGCCCGTCAGAGGTGGGCTGTCGCCAAATCCCGGGAGATCGGGTGCGATCACCCGCCTTTTTGAGCTCAGTTGTGCCGTGAATTGACTCCACGTTTCGTGTGTTTCACAAAAACCGTGTAAAAAAATCAGTGGAGAACCACTACCGGAATCCCGATAGGAAATGGAAGACATTAGGTTAATGCACCTGACACCGGCTGGAGCATCTTCAACGCTTCGTTTTTGATGGCTGCGGCATCAAATCCACACTCGTGATGAAGTTCTTCCTGCTCACCATGCTCTATCACGCTGTCAGGGATACCCAATCTCCGAACCTGGGCATGGTATTGGTTATCCGCCATAAATTCCAGGATGGCGCTCCCGAACCCCCCCTGTATGCAACCATCTTCAACGGTGATGATCTTGCTGAATCGATGAAACACCCCATGTAGCAGCTTCTCGTCAAGAGGCTTCACAAAACGCAGGTCAAAATGAGCGACTTCAATGCCTTTGGTGCGAAGTTCCTCGCAGGCTGTTACTGCATAGTTGCCAATGTGGCCAATGGTAAGGATTGCCAGCTCTTCGCCATCTTTCACCATCCGCCCCGTGCCGATTTCTATTTCCTGAAACGGGGTTCGCCATTCCGGCATTACACCTTGCCCACGCGGATACCTGATCGAGAACGCTGTTTCCGTTCTTGGCAACGAAGCCGTGTACATGAGGTTCCTGAGTTCTTGTTCATTCATTGGAGCCGCCACAATCATGTTCGGCAAGCATCTGAAATAGGCAAGATCGTATGCGCCATGATGCGTTGGCCCATCGGCTCCCGCAAAGCCTGCGCGATCTAAACAGAAATTAACCGGCAGATTTTGAATGCAGACGTCATGCACCACCTGGTCGTAGGCGCGTTGCATGAAAGAACTATAAATGTTGCAGAAAGGAATTAATCCCTGGGTAGCCAGGCCAGCCGAAAAAGTGACCGCATGCTGCTCCGCAATACCCACATCAAAGGCCCGGTCAGGCATCTCTTTCATCATGATGTTCATGGACGACCCCGATGGCATCGCAGGTGTGATACCCATGACCTTATCATTTTCTTTTGCCAATTCTACCAGCGTGTGTCCAAATACATCCTGATACTTGGGTGGTTGTGGCTTGGATGGCACCTTCTTGTGAATTTCACCGGTAATCTTATCGAATTTGCCAGGGGCGTGCCACATGGTTTTATTCCCATTTTCTGCCGGAGCAAACCCCTTACCCTTCACCGTTACGCAGTGTAAGATCTTCGGGCCCTTGATTTGCTTCAGGTCATTGAGTATGGCCACCAGGTGGTCCACATCGTGTCCATCCACCGGGCCAAAATATCTTAAGTTAAGTGACTCAAATAAGTTGCTTTCTTTCAGCAAAGTCGACTTGATGCCGTTCTCCACTTTAGAAACGATCTCCTGAGCGTTCTTACCGAACTTGCTCAGCTTGCCCAACAAGTTCCAAACCTCATCCTTTAGCTTGTTGTAGGCTTGAGAAGTAGTGATGTCTGTTAAGTAGTCCTTGAGCGCGCCTACGTTCGGGTCTATCGACATGCAGTTGTCGTTGAGGATGATCAGGATGTTGCTGTCGGAAACACCTGCGTGATTCAAACCCTCAAAGGCGATACCGGCAGTCATGGCTCCATCGCCAATCACTGCAATGTGCTGCTTTTCGTTCAACCCTTTGTATTTGGAGGCGATGGCCATACCAAGCGCTGCCGAAACAGATGTTGAAGAATGCCCCACGCCAAAGGCATCGTACTCGCTTTCTTTCCTTTTTGGGAACCCTGAGATGCCACCGTACATGCGGTTGGTGTGGAAAGACCCTTTCCTTCCGGTCAGGATTTTATGCCCATAGGCCTGATGGCCCACATCCCATACCAGTTGGTCATCGGGGGTATTAAATACATAGTGAAGCGCAACTGTCAATTCCACCACACCCAGGCTGGCACCAAAGTGGCCACCGTACACACTCACATTGTCTATGATAAACTGTCTGAGCTCCTGGCACAATTGCACAAGCTGTGCCTGGCTGAGCTTCTTCAGGTCTGCAGGGCTATCAATTTGGGCCAGTAACTTGCCGGGTGTTATGAGCATGGTTGGGTTGGGATGGTATATGATCCCTTTAACAGAAACTTAATATAAGTGTTTAAGCATGACTGAATTAACAATTCGGGGCAAATTTAAGCAAAAATGACCGGCTGCGGATTTATCGATCGATTTGAATAATTTTGCCCCCTTTATGGCCAGCGAAAATTTTGAAGTCCATCTACCCTTGTTTGAAGGGCCTTTCGACCTGCTTTTGTTTTTTATTGAGCGTGACGAACTGGACATCTATGACATTCCCATTTCCACGATCACAAACGACTTCCTGGAGTACATTCATCAAATGGAAAACCTCAATATTGAGGTTGCCAGTGAGTTCATTTTGGTGGCCGCCACGCTAATGCGGATTAAATCCAAGATGTTGCTCCCGCGCCCCCAACTGGATGAGGAAGGCAACGAGATTGATCCTCGCGAGGAGCTCGTAAAACATTTACTTGAGTACAAAAAGTACAAATCCGTGATAGAAGAATTCCACAAAATGGAAGAAGTGGAATTGATGAAAGAGAAGCGAGGCAACCTCGTGAAGGAACTCCGCAGCCTGGCGGAGATTACAAATGTGGAAGCCGAGCTGCAGGACGTTGATCTCTTCAAGTTATTGACCGTGTTCGAGAAGGTTTTGAAGCGGGCTGAGGAAGAAAAGAACAAGCCTGTTCACCAGGTAATCCAGTTTCCGTATACCATCGAAGGGCAGAAGGACTTCATCAAGAGCGAACTCACCAGGAAATCACGGATTGCGTTCACTGAACTTTTTGAAGCCGGACTTACGCGCATTGCCTTGATTTTTAACTTTCTCGCGATACTTGAGATGTTAGCCAACGGCCAACTGAACATTCAAGTAGGAGAGGGCTACAACAACTTCTGGGTGATGAATCCTGAGGAGGCAGAAGTCTCCGACAATCACTGATTTTCCGGGCGATCCACAAGCCCACCGGTGATCCGGACAAGGGCAATCTTGCTTGAGATGCTGTTGAAAATTGCCTCGTAGTTTTCCAATGCCGCATTGCGGGCGTTCTCCTGCACAATGCGCAAGTCGATGGCACTCAGCCCACCATTGCGATACCGTTCATTGGCAAGATCCAGGTTTAACGTAGCGGCCTCGAGTTTGGTCTGGGCAATGGCCACCAGTTGACTACGTGCATTGTAGGTGTCAAGGTTTACCAATAAGTCGTTGTCAAGCGAGAGTTTCAATTGGTCCGTTCCAATTTGTGCGATCTTCTCCTGTATCCGTGCTGTCTCAATTGCCTGTTTGATTTGGCCTCCGTTGAATAGCGTGAACCTTAATGAAAAGTTGGCGTAACCTCCATATGAATTCCCGTTTTGAGTAAGAGGAGTCAATGCGGTTTCATTTACCGTATTATACACCGGCTGTCCAGGATCCCGGTTAACAAAGCCCACTGTGTTCTCAATGGTATTTCCTGTTTGTGTTCTAAAGTTCGCATTCAATTGGTCCAAACTTCCGTTGGCACCCAGGTTTAGCGAAAGTAAAGGATAAAGATTTGATTGTTGCTGGCGTGTGCTGGTACGGAGAATTTCCTGATTAACGTATTGATTGCGCAGAGTCGTGTTGCTGCGACTCATCCTCGCCCGCAAATCACCATAGTCGTAGTCCTCGTGTTCATAAGACAGGCTGTCGGTGAACGTGTATGTTTTTTGGAGATCCGCATTGAGCAGGAGGTTGAGGCGCCTCACGGAATTCTGGTATGTGATATTCTGAAGTATGACGTTGGCAGAGTCGGTCAGATAGTTGTTTTGCTCCTGCAATACGTCAAAGGTGATGGCCCCGCCTAACTCCTTGCGGAGCTTCACGTAGTTGTATCTTTCTTTGGAAAACTCCATGTTGTTTTTCAGGATTTGGAGTCGCTCCTTTTCCAACAACACCTGATAGTATCCGAGAATGATGTTTTGTACCGTGTTCTCCATCACAAACATGGCGTTACCGTAACTCAGTGCCTCCAATTGTTCGAGTCGCTGTTTGGATAGTTGCACCGAAAATCCATCGAAAAGGGTGAATTGTGCATCCAACTGCCCAGTGATGTTGTTGGAAATATTTCTACCTGCCACCGCAAAAGGGTTGGCTGGTTTACGTTGAATGATGGCGTTGTTGAAATTCGGATTGAAGCTGATGGTGGGATAAAGACCTGCCTGGCCCCAGTTGTTCAAATTCCTCGCGTTTTCGATATTCAGTTGCTGTATCTGAACATCAAAATTGTTTTTTAGCCCAAGGGCAATGGCACCACTCAAGCTCAGGGTGTCCTGTGCCCAAGCCAATTGCAAACAAAAGAGGAAGGCTAATACGCCCACCCATCGAGCCAATGATAGATTATTCGATTGTGACTCTACCTTCTTTTCCACTGAAATAGGAATATATAGCTGGAATAACATACAAGGTCAGCACGGTTGAAAACAACATGCCGCCAATAACCGCAATACCCATGGACACACGGCTTTCCGATCCGGCACCCAACGCCAATGCAATCGGCAGGATACCCAGGATGGTTGACATACTCGTCATCAGAATCGGGCGGAAGCGTGACTCAGCCGCACCGGTTACAGCTTCAATCAGTTGCATCCCTTTCTCTTTGCGCTGATTGGCAAACTCAACAATGAGAATACCGTTTTTGGTAACCAGACCGATTAACATGATGATACCAATCTGACTGAAAATATTCATGGTTTGTCCGAAGTACCAAAGGGTCAGGAGAGACCCGGCCAATGCCAATGGCACGGTGAACATGATAATGAAAGGGTCGCGGAAACTCTCGAATTGGCCGGCCAGCACAAGATATATGATGGCCAGCGCCATAAGGAATGCCGTATAGATGCTGGATGAGCTTTCAGAAAACTCACGGGAGGCACCAGCCAGATCCGTGCTGTACGTTTCATCCAGCACCTCTTCTCCGATTTTTCGCATCTCTTCAATGCCTTCCCCTAAGGAAACCCCGGGCGCGAGTTGTGCACTCACTTTGGCTGAAGAATAACGATTGAAACGGTATAGTTGTGGCGGATTGCTTTGCTCTTGTACCGATACCAGGTTATCGAGTTGAATCGTTTCGCCCCTCCTGTTCCTTACATAAAGCGTCTTCAGGTCAAGCGGCTCATTCCGGTTGATTCTCTCCACTTGCCCGATGATCTGATATTGCTTCCCATCCATTACAAAATTGCCGAATCGCGTTCCGCTCAAACCAAGTTGCAGCGTTTGGGCAATGTCAATGATGCTCACGCCCAGGCTCCTTGCCTTGTCGCGATTGATGATAATATTGATTTCAGGCTTGTTAAATTTCAGGTCAAGATCCACAAATGTAAACTTGGGATTGTCGTTGGCCTTATCCAGGAAAGCGGGCAGTACCGCCTTCAACTTGGCCAAGTCGGCTGCCTGTATAACGAACTGCACGGGAAATCCACCTCGCCTATCACCGATTGTTTGAGATTGGGTGATGAAGGTTCTCACGCCAGTGAACTTGCGCGCCTTTGGGGTGATGTCGTCCACAATCTCCTGTTGCGACCGGGTTCGGTCTTTGGGATCTACCAGCATCACTTTCAGAAATCCATTGTTCACAGCCCCGCCTCCAAAACCGGGCGATGTGATGCTGAGAATTCCTAGAATCTCCGGAACCTCTTCTTGTACAAAGTCGGTCATTCCGACCACATAACTATCCATGTACTCGAACGTGGCACCCTCCGGGGCCTGGGCCTGGAACCGGAACTCGCTCCGATCTTCCATAGGGGCAAGCTCTGATTGCAAGTTGGCTCCAATCAAATAGATGAGACCCGCAGCCACCGCAATGATGACAAAGGCCATCCAACGTCTCTTCATGAAGGCTTGCAATGACCTGCCGTAAGCGGTGGCCATCCAGTCAAAGAACGGCTCTGTTACACGGTATAGCCACGGCTGCACGGCCCTGCGCTTCAACAGTTTGGAACTCATCATGGGAGTGAGCGTAAGGGAAACAAATGAAGAGATGGCCACTGCACTGGCTACAACCAATCCAAATTCCCTAAACAAACGACCGGTTAATCCTTGCAAGAAGATAACGGGCAAGAACACGGCCACCACCGCTATGGTGGTAGAGATCACTGCAAAGTAAATTTCGATGGCGCCTTTCCTGGCTGCCTCTTTCGGATCGTTACCTTCCTCCACCTTCGAATAAATATTCTCCAGTACCACAATGGCATCGTCCACTACAAGGCCGATGGCCAGCACGATCCCAAGCATGGTGAGTACGTTGATCGTGAATCCAAGCAGGTACATAATGAAGAAGGATCCGATGAGTGACACTGGAATCGTAATGACGGGTATGAAAGTGGTTCTCCAATCGCGGAGAAACATGAAGATGATAATCAATACGAGACAGAAGGCGATGAATATCGTTTCCTTCACTTCACTGATCGACTCGCGGATATATTCGGTTGAGTCGTGGCTCATCACCCATTTTACATCATCGGGTAAATCCTTTTCGATCTGGCCCAGTTTTTCGTAGAGACGATCGGCAATTTCAATGTTGTTGGCACCCGGCTGGGCTACGATCGCAATGGCCACACCCGGCACCCCATCTCTTCTCAGAAGTGTGCGATCATTTTCAGGATAGAGTTGCGCATAGCCCACGTCCTGAAAACGTACTACCTGGCTTCCATCCTCCTTGATGATCAATTGGTTAAAGTCTTCCACGGTATTTAGGCGACCCATGGTACGTACCGTAAGTTCCGTATTCTGCCCTTCAATGCGCCCACTGGGCAATTCAACGTTCTCGCGATTCACTGCCTGAAAAACATCTGAGGGGGTGAGCTTAAGGGAGGCCAGTTTGATGGGATCCATCCAAAGCCGCATGGAATATCTTTGTTCGCCCCAAATATTTACCGAGCTGATGCCAGGAATGGTTTGAAGGCGTTCCTTAAAGTAAATCTGAGCCAATCGAGACAACTCCAGCAGGTCGCGCCTGGCGCTTATTACGGTGAGGTAAATGATCGGCTGGGAATCGGCATCCGCCTTTGATACTACGGGTGGATCTACGTCAGGAGGCAGCCTGTTCAGCGCCCCGGAAACCTTGTCGCGCACATCGTTGGCAGCCGCCTCCAGGTCCACGCCCAATTCAAACTCAATGCCGATGTTGCTCCGTCCTTCGCGGCTCGATGAGGTGATCGTTCGAATGCCCGCAATGCCGTTAATCGCATCCTCAAGGGGTTCCGTTATTTGAGATTCGACCACCTCGGCACTGGCCCCCACGTAAGACGTGGACACGGAAATCACAGGTGGGTCCACACTCGGAAATTCCCTGACACCGAGATAGTTAAACCCAATAAAACCAAACAAAATGATGACGAGCGAAAACACCATCGCCAAAACCGGTCGGTTGATACTGATGGTTGATAAACTGGCCATATGTTTAATTTAATTTCGTGATCTGTACTTCCATTCCGGGCCTCAACTGAAGAAGACCGGTCGTGATTAATGTGTCGCGTGTGCTAAGTCCGGAGATGATCTCAAGCTGTGTTTCACTTCGAATGCCGGTCTCCACCCTCACCTCACTTGCTTTGCCGTTATTCATTACATACACTTTGTGGCCGTTTAATTCGGGCACCACCGCCTCGGTAGGTACCATGATGGCATCGCTGGTCGTAGCCAGTATAAGCTCCACCCGAACGAACTGACCTGGCAGCAACCGGCCGTTGCGATTGTCAGCAATGGCGCGAAGCCGAAGCGTGCGTGTGTTGGGGTCGATCTGAGGTTCGATGGCATACACTTCACCAATGTATTGTGTGGAGTCGCTCTCCACTGAGAACCTGACTTTTTGGCCAGGCTTTACCTGCGTGCTATACCGGCCAGGCACGGCAAATTCAATCTTGGCAGGATGCATGCTGTAAAGGGTTGCAATTACGGTGCTGGTCGTCACAAAGGCACCTTCACTTACAAACCTTAGGCCGATGGTACCGTCAAACGGAGCCCTGATCTTGGTCTTGTCCAGCTGCGCTTGCAGCAATCGGAGGTCAGCTTCTGTGGTATTCAGCCGGTTGAGCGCATTGTCATATTCTTCCTGGCTAATGGCATCTTTTTCCAACAGCTTTCGCTGCCGGAACTCAATGCCCTCGTTTAGTTTTCGATTGTGCTTTTGCTTTTCAATCTGAGCAAGAATTTCGTCATCGTTCACTTGCACCAGCACTTCACCCTTCTTTACAGGTTTTCCTTCCTTAAAAAAGATGTCGGTGATTTTTCCAGCCGACTCACTTTTCAGTTCGAGCGATTCGTTTGCCTGCACTGATCCGGTAACAATCACTTTATTATCCAGGCGTGCAGTTTTCACCACCATGGCCTCCACAGGCAGCGAACCCGTGCTTGGCCTGCTCGGGCCCACCCCCTTTTCTTCGTTGCCCCAGATACTTAGCTTGGGCAACACGAGCAGGAGCACCACTGCCAAAATCACTGCACCTGTAACTATCTTCTTTTTCATCTAACCTAGAATATGGAAAATCAATTTTTAGTTCTGAGAAACCAGCCGCTTGTGTAAATCAAGGACCTGAGGAATGATCAACTGGCTTTCATCGTTCACGATGATAAAATCTGCCCGGCTCTTTTTCGTCTCCTCGTCCATTTGACTGGCCATAATTCGCTTTATGTCGTCTTCGGTTCGGTGGGGGTCTCTTTTGCGAACGCGGTCCATGCGCATTGGCTCGGGAGCAGTTACAACAATGATTTTATCAAGGTGTTGCGCTGAACCCGCTTCAAAAAGAAGTGCTGCTTCCTTCAGCACATAAGGTTTACCCTTATGCTCTAGGGCCCACGCCTGATAGTCGCTGGCCACGCGAGGATGAACCAGTGCGTTGAGTTTAGCCAGCTTCTTTGGGTCGTTAAAAACCCGCTGACTTAAGTATTCCGTGTTGAGACCACCCTCCGAATCGTACGACAAGTTTCCGAATTCTTCACTGATTTGACGGATCAGTATTCCGTCAGTGGTCATTAATCCTTTCGCTCGGCTATCGGCATCGTATGCAGGTACCCCAAGGCATCTGAATATCCTGGCTACCAGGCTCTTGCCTGATCCGATTCCGCCTGTGATGCCGACCTGCAATGTTTTCATGGGATTTTGCAAGTGGCGTTAATAAAGCCGCACCGAAACTGAGTCGATAGCTGTTAGTCTGGCGTGCGGAGGAAGGCCGACCACGCTCGGCAGCAATTTGGTTTCACCTTTTTTAATTTTTGAAACATCCAGCAGGGCTTGCACTGATTCCTGCGCAACGAATTCCGCCACATGACCAGCCGGGAGCAGCACCCTGCAACGCACGCTATCGCGCACCAGGTTTAACCGTGGACCTCCTTCTTTGCTAACCACGCTGAGTTTCAAGTAATGATCAACCTCCACAAACTCCCCAACTTCGAACATAACCTCCGCAATGGGCGGAGTGCGGTTAATCAGCTCACCATGCGGAACATCTATCTCAACTTCCCTTCGATAATTGTCATTGATTTGTTCCGGTTTCAATGTAATTACGATGGAGTCGGGAAGTGCGTGAATAATGCTTTTCGGACCACGCAGCCTGATTGAATCGGGCAGCACCACAATGGGACTTAATCGGCCGAAGCTTTTATCGAAAGTGATACCGGAAGCATCCACCACCAACTTAAAGCGATGCTCATCCACCGGATCGAAATCAAGGTACAGCGTATCGGTAACCACATAATTTACCTCCAGGCTGCCCAGTTGCCCGGCCAAAAGGGCCGGCAGGGTGCTGCCCACCACCTTCTTTACCTCTGTCGGTCTGTCCAATGACAAAGCGAGAGCAGGAAGCTGAAAACCCAGGGTTTTTCTTAGAAGATCCCAGCCATTGCCACTCACGTTCATGAAAACACTCTCGGGCAATGGCTTTACGGGAATGAACCGATCCTGATCGTAATGGAACTCAACCGGGAACCGAAGGTTGGTTTGGTAATTTTTGTTGAGCGCGTTGAATAGCCAGAAGATGGCGGCAGCCGCCATGCACAGCGATACCGCCTTCCAATTGGTTTTATTGAACTGAAAAAGATTAACGATTACCCGAAAGACGCTCACCTTCGGTTGGTTGAATTATTTTTTGCCCGCAACTGCCCTGGTCGATTCCATGGAAATGGCAGACTTGCTCAACTTAATACGTCCTCCTCGCTCGACTTCGAGAATGATGGTATCGCCTTCAATTTCAGCGATCCGGCCATGAATGCCGCCAATGGTTACCACATAATCGCCCTTTTTTACCTCCTCCGTAAACTTCTTTTGCTCCTTGGCTTTCTTTTGTTGCGGTCTGATCATGAAGAAATAGAACACACCGATAATCGCAACGAAGATGAGGATTTGGCCAAGTCCGCTACTCTGTTGAGCCTGAAGTAAAATTGCGTAGGTCATTATCAAAAATTTAGGCGGCAAAGTTATCTATTAAAACAAACATCCCAAACCGGTGAGGTTTGGGATGCAAGCCGTACAAAGGTCACGATGTTATTGTTTCACCGGACCGCTGGTTTCAGTCTTTGGAGTTACCATGGCCTTGAACCGCAGTGTCGTGGTCTTGGGCCAAGTGTTGGCGGTGACGGTGATGGTCTTATTTTGAATGTTGGGTTTGCCATTGCTGTCAAACTCAGCTTTTACAAAGCCAGTGCCTCCAACGGGTATCGGTTCTTTGCTCCACTCTGGCACGGTGCAGCCACAAGAAGGCTGTGCACTTTGGATAATGAGTGGGGCTTCGCCCGTGTTCTTGAAAGTATAGGTATAAGACACCTTCTTGCCCTCCGCGATTGTTCCAAAATCATGATCGGTAGTCGCGAACTCAATCACAGGGAGCGGGCCTTCGGGTTTTTCCTCGGCTGGCTGGGAAGTGGTTGGTGTTGGCGTAGCCGCTGCAGGTTTATTTCCTTCCAACTGGGCCAGCCTGCCTTCCAGCTCTGCAATTCTCTTTTCTGAAGCACGGTCCTTACAGCTGGCGATTGCCGCCACCAGCATTACCCCCATGGTCAATCGAATCAATGTTTTCATGGTTATTCTCATTTATTTACTGCTAATACTAATGATGCAAAACTATTCCTGGTAACCACCCCGACCAATGGCGTGGCGCGTAGTTAACAAATCATTAACTCTTTGGGTTTCCTTGCGAGCCCCTAATTTGAGTGAGTAAATCGTCCACATCCTCCAGCAGGCGCTCAGCCTTGTTCTTGGCCTCGGACACAATCTTATTGCCTTGAGATTTGGCCTCCGAAGTCAGCGGGGTTTCTTTTCCAGTCACCAGGTCATCCAGAAAGTCTTCCAACAATTTCTTGTACTTGTCCAGCTGAAAGGAAAGTTTCTCGCGTGTGTTCGATCCCTTGTCAGGGGCGTACAAGATCCCGATAATCGCCCCCAATGCCGCGCCAGATAAAAACGCCATGAGTGTTCCGCTGCTCTTTTTTCCCATAGTTGATTTTGTTGGAAGGCAAAGATAACGTTTCTAGCCCAAGATTTCCAGCCCGCGAACGGCTATTACTTGTTGTCCAGCAGTCCTTTACCACTCTTTTTAATCTTTCCTTCGCCCTTCAACTCCTTGGCAATTACATCGAGAATTCCGTTGATGAATTGACGGCTCTTGGGTGTGCTGTAGTGTTTGGCCAACTCGATGTATTCATTGATGCTAACCTTCACGGGAATTCCAGGGAAGCCAGTAAGTTCAGCAATTGCCATTTCCAGGATGACGCGGTCGGTGAGTGGCAATCGATCCACTTCCCAGTTACGCGTATTTCGGGCGATCAAATCCTTGTAGTAGGGATCGATATCGGCCGCTGAGGAGAACATCTTGTCCATAAACAGTTTATCGTCTTGCCAATCCAACGAGAGCTTTTGCAAACCAATGGTGCCGGCATCGGAGTCGAATGATTTGATTGTTTTTTCTACCAGGCTTTTCAACACATCACGATCTTCGCTCCATCGAATATTCTCCTCTTCGAAGTGGTCGTTGATGATCGTATCGCCCAGAATGAGTTTTCGAACCATGTGTTTGAGAATTGCCTTCTGTGTTTCAACTTCGGAATCATGAGCAGCCTCAAACTGAGCCAGTGCTTTATCCGACTTGACCACATCCCGAAACCAGGTGCGTACCTTGTCCATGCGGTTGTCCCAGGTGGAATTTTCTTTCAGCGACTCTCTTCGTAATTCGTCATTTTCCGAAATGGCCTTTATGATCGGGTGATTGATGAGACACGTAAGCCCCGATTTCTTTTCGCTGCGGGCCACGTTTGCCAGCGCAACAATCAGGGTAAGAATTGAATGATAGCTGGCGTTCAATTGTTCGACCTCGGCCACCATGTTCTTTTTCAGAAAGTCGAAGTCTTTTTTTGTTTGACTTTGATATTTGCTGAGGGCCTCCCTGGCGGCCGCCCCCACATCACCATTTGTTGACACCTCCTCGCCTTGAAACAATTTTTCAAAAAGGCCCAACGAATCGCGCTTCTTGGTATTCAATACCGATTTATCCTGCACCTCCATGGAATTGAGGTCGGGCTTGAATTTGTCTTCGATAAAATCGCGTGACAGCAGGTAGTTGGCTTCCTTGCACTGCTCGTAAGCAAAAAGGGTTTGCATGATCTTAATCCGGAGCGTGCGTCTGTTCAGCATGGTGTGCTCAATGAACGTTGAATGGGCAAAATTAGTGGAATGTTGTAAAAACAGAAACCCCACAACTGCGGGGTTTCCGGGAATCTTTGTATGGTTATCCGTTAGCGGGGAATTCGTACCCGACCCACGTCAGCGATGCGCTTTTCCGCAAGATGGATGGCCGCTTCCTGGCTGGTTATTTTCTCCCGGCTTGCCAGATTCAAAATGTTCAAGCAGGTGTCGTAAATCTTCTCTGCCTGGCGGTAAGTATTCTCCCGGTTGTAGCTGCCGAGATACTCATTGTACACGTTAATCAAGCCGCCCGCGTTGATCAGGAAGTCAGGGGCATACGTGATACTCCTGTCGAGCAACATGTAGCCGTGCTTCAATTCTTCTTTTAGCTGGTTGTTGGCAGCACCAGCGATGATCGAGCAGCGCAACCTTGGAATGGTGTTGTCGTTGAGGGTAGCTCCCAAGGCACATGGGGCATAAATGTCCATATCGAGATCGTAGATCTTGTCCTGATTCACCGCTTGAGCGCCAAACCTTTTGGCTACGTCCTTCACTTTCTCTTCAGAGATATCTGTGATAAACACTTTCGCATTTTCTTTTACCAGGTATTCTACCAGGTGCATGCCCACCTGCCCCACGCCTTGCACACCCACTTTCTTACCGTTTAGGCTATCACTTCCGTAAACTTTTTTAGCTGTTGCCTTCATGCCCAGGTAGGTGCCATAGGCAGTAACCGGTGACGGATCGCCACCTCCACCCCGTGACTCTGGCAGGCCGGTAACGTGTTTGGTCTCCATGGCAATGTATTCCATGTCTGCCGTCTTCATGTTCACATCCTCAGCGGTAATGTACTTGCCATTCAGGCTCTCGATAAACTTTCCAAACCTGCGAAGGAATGCTTCGGTCTTCATTGTTTTGGCATCGCCAATGATCACGGCCTTGCCACCGCCCAGGTTCAAGCCGCTGATGGCGGCTTTGAATGTCATGCCACGAGACAAACGAAGCACGTCTGTCGTGGCTTCTTGTTCGGAGGCGTAGTTCCACATGCGTGTGCCGCCCAGTGCCGGGCCGAGCGTGGTGTTGTGAATACCAATCAATGCCCGAAGGCCTGTGGGCTCATCGAAACAATACACAAGTTGTTCGTGACCCATCTGCGTAACCGTTGCGAACACACCAGCCTTCTCAACGGCCGCTAATTCTTTGATCTCCATACCTTCTGTTTAAATGTGGTTTGACTACTTTTGCCAGGGTCCTTCGGGTGCAAAAACCCCTCTGAAAGCCGGCTCAAAAATATCTCTTTTGTCCATTTTTTCAATGTCTAAATCGTTTGCATAAACCAAAGCAATAAACTTCCGTTTTTATGTAATCGGCCCCTATTTTATTTCATGAAAGAGCTCCGTTACCTCAATAAATATCTACTTAAATACAAATGGCATTTGCTGTGGGGTACTGTCTTTGTCATCATCTCCAACGCCTTTCAGATCATCCCCGCACAGATGGTGCGATATGCCATCGATCTGGTAATAGATAATATGCGCATCTATCGAGCCTTTGACAAGGTGACCTTGCAAGATGATTTCTTCAGTGTATTTGCGACCGGTATTCTTATTTATGCTTCCCTCATTTTAGTGATGGCTTTGTTGAGGGGGATCTTTCTCTACTTTGTGAGGCAAACCCTTATTGTGATGAGCCGTTTGGTGGAATATGATCTCAAAAACGAAATCTTCGAACACTATCAAACACTTCCCCTAAGCTTTTACCGAAGAAACAATACCGGTGACCTGATGAACAGGATCTCCGAGGATGTGGGTCGGGTGAGAATGTACCTCGGGCCCTCCATCATGTATGGTCTTCAGTTGGTCACACTTTTCCTGATGCTGATCCCCATTATGTTCAGCATCAATGCCACGCTCACCTGGTATTCCCTCATTCCTTTGCCTTTGCTTTCGTTCAGCATCTATTTTGTTAACAACAAGATCGAAAGAAGGTCCGAGGAAATTCAAAAGAGTCAATCACGACTTAGCACGTTCGTGCAGGAGGCGTTTTCAGGTATCCGTGTGATCAAGTCATTCACGCGCGAAAAAGAATCGGGCGAGAACTTTGGCGTGGAAAGCAATGAATACAAGCGTCAATCCTTAAAACTCACCAAGCTACAGTCACTGTTCTTCCCATTGATAATGGGTTTGATTGGATTGAGCACGATTCTGACGGTTTACGCGGGCAGCGTGGAGGTAATTAATGGCTCACTCACGTTCGGCAACATTGCCGAGTTCATCATTTATGTAAACCTGCTTACCTGGCCAGTAGCGTCTTTAGGCTGGACGAGCAGCCTGGTGCAACGGGCTGAGGCATCTCAGAAACGCATCAACGAATTCTTAAGGACGAAGACGAATATCATTTCTGACAAGAACCTGGTGCGCGCAATTGAAGGCAAAATTGAGTTCAAAGACGTCTCGTTCACCTATGAGGACACCGGCATCAAGGCATTGAGTCATGTGTCATTCAAAGTAAGCCCTGGTGAGTCGTTGGCAATCATTGGAACCACCGGATCCGGGAAAAGCACCATCACCAATCTTGTAGGCCGACTTTACGACACAACCGATGGCGTTGTGCTCATCGATGACATTCCCATAAAGGATTATGACCTCACTGCGTTGCGCAGCCAAATGGGGTTCGTAACGCAGGATGTATTTCTGTTTAGCGACACGGTGTTTAACAACATCGCATTCGGCATCGCGGAACCGGAGGAAGCCAAAGTGATTCAAGCCGCCAAAGACGCAGACGTTTACGACAATATTATGGCGTTTCCCCTGGGTTTTAGCACGCGGGTGGGTGAACGGGGTATCACACTATCAGGCGGACAAAAACAAAGGGTGTCGATAGCCAGGGCTGTTGTGCGTGAACCTAAGATCCTGGTTCTAGATGATGCGCTTTCCGCGGTGGACACAAAGACTGAGAATACAATCCTGAACAGCATGAAGAAGATCATGCAAGGTCGCACCACCATCATCATCTCACATCGGGTATCCTCAGCTAAACTCGCAAATAAGATTGTAGTGTTGGATGACGGCCAAATCATCGAAGAAGGCTCGCACGAGAGCTTGCTTTCAAAGGGCGGGGCCTACCGCGAGTTGTACGAAAAGCAAACCCAAACGCCAGAAGTAATCAGTTAGGCAACGTTAGAATACGTACCTAAGTCCGACACCGCCCTGAAACCGGTTGTACCCCGGATCCAGCAGGGTATCGGTAAACCACTCTACCTCAATAAATGCGGAGAGCGGCAGTGAAAAATAGGAATATTCGAATCCGGTTAAGAAGACCGGGCCATAGGTAAACCGATTCTCCGTGAATTTGCCAAATTGGCTTTCAACGAATCCATCCTCGTATAAATAGTCATACTCCAATGTGGTGCTGCGCCATTGCCAACCGATACCCGCATAAAACTGCAGACCTCGCGAAATCTTTTCGGCCTCCCATTGGTAGAGAAATTTTGCCTCAAAAAACCAGTCGGTTGTCGCTTTGTGTGCGAGGTAGGTAATCGACTCTTCCTGATTAAGTGTGTCGGGGAGGTAGGTGAGATAGGCGTTGCGATAATATTTATTGTACAACCCGCTTGCCGCTTTCCCTGCATCGGCCGCGAAGGACCAATGCTTATTCGGGTAATATTTATAGGTTAATGCAAAAGGATCGCCCAGCTTGATACCAATACCTTGATAAGGGTATTGCGAGTTCTCAAAGATGGGGCACATGATGCGGGCCTTGTTGCGCGAGACTTTAGGTACGCTGAATTTGGCGCTGCGCGGGCTTTTGGTCACCTGAGCCACTGCCGAGACAGCACAGACTACACCTGTCACAAGAAAGATGGCCCTTAGGTTTAGCATAACGACAAATATAACGGTTTTGGCGTTGCGCTTAATACCTGAAAAGAGCTATACGACCTCCTTGTACTGCATCCTGTGAAGGTGGGCATAATATCCCTCATGAGACAGCAGTTGGTCATGCTTGCCTTCTTCTTTGATTTCTCCGTGATCGAGTACGATGATCTTATCGGCCTTTTGGATAGTGGAAAGACGATGCGCGATCACGATGGCTGTTCGGTTGGACATCATCTTTTCGATGGCGTTCTGGATCATCTCCTCTGTCTCGTGGTCGACAGAACTTGTGGCTTCATCAAGCACAAGAATCTTAGGATCGTATACCATGGCCCGAATGAATGAAAGCAACTGCCGCTGGCCAACAGACAAGGTAGAGCCACGCTCCATCACATTGTAGTCCAATCGGCCTGGCAGGCGTTCGATGAATTTTCGCGCTCCAACCAAATCGGCCGCATGCCAAATCATATCGTCTGTCACTTCATTGTTGCCGAGTGTTACATTATAGCGAATGGTATTGCTAAATAGGAACACATCCTGCAACACGACACCAATATTTTTCCGCAGTGAGGCAAGATCGATTTCTTTGATATCAGTACCATCCAGGCGAATCGTGCCACGGTTGATCTCGTAAAAACGATTGAGCAGGTTGATGATGGATGACTTACCCGCCCCGGTCGCTCCCACCAACGCAATGGTTTCCCCTGGATTGATGATGAGGTTGATGTCCTTCAACACATAGTCCGAATCGTTGTAGGCGAACCAAACGTGGTCAAACTCCACTTTGCCCTTCACGTCTTCCAGGTGAACTTGCCCGTTATCCACGATGTGTTCCTTGTTGTCGAGCAAGTTCATGATGCGAGACGAGCTGACGATACCCATCTGCAGCGTGTTGTATCGGTCCGCAATCATTCGAATCGGGCGGAAGAACATCTGAATGTACATGATGAAAGCCGTGAGCGTGCCCACGGTAATGCCAGCATCGGGGTTGATCACGCCCTTGGCCCCGTACCATACCAGCAAGCCAATGCCCATTGCGGAAATGATTTCCGCCACCGGAAAATACACTGAATAGTAAAGCACCGATTTCAGGTGCGCATGACGATGTTCTTTGTTGATTTCCTTGAACTTTTCAAACTCGCGCCTTTCACTGCCAAAAATCTGGACGATGTTCATCCCGGTAAGGTGCTCCTGCACGAATGCGTTGAGATTCGATACGGCATTTCGCACATCATTAAAAGCGACTTTTATTTTCTCTTTAAAGATGTAGGTGGAGAGCAGCATCAAGGGAATCGTGGACAAACTCACCAGCGCCAATCGCCAATCCGTAAGAAACATGAACAGGAGGATGAAGATGATTTGAAGGAGGTCTCCAGCCATCGCGGCCAGGCCCTCGCTAAAAACATCAGCCAATGCCTCCACGTCCGAAATCGTGCGGGTAACCAGTCGCCCAATCGGTGTTCGATCAAAGAATTTTAAGCGCAGGCTTACAAGGTGTTCAAACAATTTGACGCGAATATCCCTGATGACGTACTGGCCGATGCGCCCTGAAATATACGTGTGTACATATTGCACCACCGACTGAAGCAGCAACAAGCCAAGGATAAAAAGCATGATGTACACCATGCCCATGTAGTTGCCAAACGCCACGTGCCGATCCAGCGTGTATTGGATGAGAAGGGGCCTTAGCGGAGAGAGGACTCCAAGCAAAACCGTGAGCAGGATCAAAAAATAAAATCGGCCCCGATAGGGCTTTACGAACTTGAGTATTCGTCTGAGAACACTGAAGTCGATGATATTTCCGCTGCTAATCTGCTCCTTCTCCACGAACTACTTAAGAAATATTCCCTTAGGGTATTTAACATCAACCAGGTAGAGACCTTCCGGTGGCACATTCATGCCTGCTTTTTTTCTGTCCTTGCTGTCAATCAATTCCTTAAATCCATTGATGGTGGACTTTCCTGTGCCTACATCCAGCAAACTTCCCACAATTGCTCTCACCATGCCCCGCAAAAATCGATTGGCTACTATGCTGAAAACCATTTGATGCTCCGATTCGGCCCATTGCGCTTTTTTGACCTCGCAAAGAAAGTGATTTACATCTGTTTTTACCTTGCTGAAGCACTGAAAGTCGTGCGTACCGACTAGTAACGCAGCCGCCTTGTTCATGGTTTTCAGATCCATTTCTTTAAAGAAGTGATATGCCAATCCCACCTGCAGTGGGTCTTTAACCCGGGTGATCTTGTACAAGTACGCTCTTTCGAAAGCATCATAGCGTGCATGGGCATCGGGTTTGATCTTTTGAATGGCGTGAACCGCAATGTCTTTGGGTAGAAAAGCATTCAACCGCTGCATCAAACTTTGCCCCCTGATCTCATGACCAATGTCTGCATGGAAAAATTGTTTTGTACAATGAACACCGGTGTCGGTCCTGCCACTGCCGACAATTGAGATGTCTTTCCGTAGTAGCCTGCTCAGGGCATCTTCAATCACGTCTTGCACGCCAACGGCATTCGCTTGCGATTGCCAGCCGTGGTAGCGGGTGCCGAGGTAGGAGACTTGAAAGAGATAACGCACGACTCAATTGTCAAATTAGACAATCTGTAATTGACAACTGAGAGGGATGAGTAACTAGCATCTCTCATAAATAATTGCCGCACCCTGGCCCACTCCAATGCACATGGTGGCAAGACCGTAGCGAACATTCTGCTTGCGCATCTCGTGGATCAGCGTGGCACTGATTCTCACGCCACTGCATCCGAGCGGATGACCAATTGCGATGGCACCTCCGTTTGCATTCACTTTGGCGGGATCAAGCCCAAGCTCGCGAATGCAGGCCAGCGATTGAGACGCAAACGCCTCATTCAGCTCCACCAAGCCCAAGTCGTTAATTGACAAGCCCGCACGCTTCAATGCTTTTTGTGTGGCGGGCACCGGCCCGATACCCATGTAGGCGGGATCAACGCCTGCCACTGCCATGCTTACAATGCGTGCCAAGGGCTTCAACCGGAAACTCTTCACCGCGTCAGCGCCAGCGACCAAACTGGCAGCGGCTCCATCGTTGATGCCGGAGGAATTACCCGCTGTCACAGTCCCATCCTTTTTGAAGGCCGGTTTGAGTGCAGCCAGCTTTTCAAGAGACGTCTCACGCGGATTTTCATCCTCACTTACCAATGCTGTGTCTTTCTTACTCACCTGAACAGTGAGGGGTATCAATTCTTCTTTGAACCTTTCTTTGGCCTTGGCCGCGAAATACTTTTGTTGCGACTGCAGTCCGAATTCGTCTTGCTGCTCGCGGCTTACTTTCCACTTTTCGGCCACATTCTCTGCCGTCTCACCCATCGAGTAAGGATAATACGCGGCAGCCAGCTTGGGATTGGTAAACCTCCATCCGAGTGTGGTGTCATACACCTCCACGTTTCTGGAAAACGCGTCCGCTGCCTTGGCCATCACAAAGGGCGCACGGCTCATGCTTTCTACGCCACCGGCAATGTAAAGGTCTCCGTCTCCCGCATTGACTGCCCGCGAGGCATCCATGATGGCCTGCAATCCGGAGGCGCACAGGCGATTGACCGTGACACCGCCTATTTCCTCAGGCAAGCCCGCGAGCAATAATGCCATGCGTGCCACATTCCTGTTATCTTCACCCGACTGATTGGCGGCACCAAAAATCACATCCTCAATCGCAGCGGAATCAACGGACGGATTCCTTTTCATCAACTCAACAATCACATGCGCTGCCAGGTCATCGGGCCGAACCGTTGAAAGCCTCCCTCCGTATTTGCCGATAGGCGTGCGAAGGATATCGGCAATGAAAACGTCCTGAGTCATGAGGTAAGAAAGATTAGTGAGCGCCCGTAAGTTGTTCGCCCTTAAGGCATCAATTACTTACTTTTGCGCAAGTTAAATCAACCCCCCTATGTGGCAAAGGAAACAAACCATCTTTCTGGCGATCACCGGAGCGTCTATGTTGCTCATGATTCTGTTTCCCATCTGGATGGTGAGTGACGGAACCACCAGCTATGCATTATTTCCCCTTCATTATTCGGTAACTGCTGCAGGCGAAAAGACAACCCAGTACTTCCCCTACTCACTCACGGCTGTTCTGGCGGTGGCAGCTGCTACGGTAGCGTTCTTTGAAATCGGGAAGTTTAAGAACCGCATGCTTCAAATCAAGTTGGGCTTGCTTAATTCGCTGCTGATGGCAGGCGCAATGGCTGGCGCCACCTATTTTGCCTCAAGTTTGATCAAGTCCAATCAGTTGGTGGGTGAATATGGCCTGGGCCTTTACCTACCAGGTGTGGCACTCATCAGCAACCTGGTTGCCAACCGGTTCATTCGCAAAGACGAAAAGCTGGTCCGTGATTCTGACAGGCTACGGTAAACAATTTTCGTTGGCAACTGTTGTGTAAGTCTAATCCTTCACCACGATGGCACAAACCAAGTTAGGCGAGACCCTTGTAAACACAAACGGAGAACTGCCTCATGTGGGCGACCTTGCACCGGTCTTTAAACTCACGGGCAACGACCTCAAAGAAGTAGACTCCTCCACATTCAAAGGAAAAAACTTAATTCTGAACATCTTTCCGAGCATTGATACGCGCGTATGCGCTACTTCCGTCCGGGAGTTCAACAAGCGAGCTGCCGGTTTAGCCAACACGGTGGTGCTTTGCATTTCCAAAGACCTGCCCTTTGCTCACAAGCGATTTTGCGGTGCCGAAGGAATTGAGAATGTGGTCACACTTTCCGATTTCAGAAGCAAAACATTCACCAGGGACTACGGGGTGGAAATGGTAGATGGAGGGATGAGCGGCTTGATGGCCAGGGTCGTATTTGTCATTGACCCGGAAGGAAAAATCAGACATTCCGAGTTGGTTCCCGCCATCGGCCTGGAGCCAGATTATGAGGCAGCACTCAGGGCTGTTCAATAGTTCGTATAAAACCACATCAGGTTAACCCCTGACCACCGGGGGCATTTTCATTGCGTACCAGTTCTTTTTCAGGTACATTAATCTCTTTGAAGTCCAAACTCCATGAAATTCTATTCTCTAGTATTCGGTGTTATTATCGGCTTTGCGTGTTCGGCACAAACGAAATATTATCTCACGGCAGATCGCCTGTTCGATGGCGAAGAAATGCATGCGGGCTGGGCTGTTGTGGTGGAGAACAACAAGATTACAGCCGTAGGGCCGACCCATCGCGTAAAGCCACCTGCCGGGGCCACGCAAATCAGCAAGCCCAATACCACCCTCATTCCCGGGCTTATCGAAGGGCATTCACACCTGCTCCTTTATCCCTACAACATTACCGACTGGGATACGCAGGTGTTGAAGGAATCGGATTCTTACCGCACGGCACGTGCCACGGTTCATGCGCGAAATACATTGATGGCCGGCTTTACTACCGCGCGCGATCTGGGTACCGAAGGGGCAGGCTACTCGGATATGGCCCTAAAAAGAGCTATTGATGAAGGTATTATTCCAGGCCCGCGCCTCCTGGTGGCAGGGCGGGCGATCGTCTCCACAGGTTCGTACGGGCCAAAAGGCTACGATTCTGACATGGAGATTATGCTCGGTGCCGAGCCAGCAGATGGCAACGATCTGGTGCGGGTAGTGCGCGATCAAATCGGAAAGGGAGCCGACTTTATCAAAATCTATGCAGACTACCGTTGGGGACGAAATGGAGAGGACATGCCTTCATTCACACTCGATGAATTGAAATTGATCAACGAAGTGACAAGGAGCAGCGGGAGGGTGATGGTTTGTCATGCGAAGTCCAAAGAAGCCATCAGGCGGGCGGTGATGGCCGGTGCCGAAACCATTGAGCATGGCGATTTTATCGATGTGGAACTGGGTCAGTTGATGAAGGAACACAATGTCACGTACTTCCCAACCATTGCAGCGGTGGATGTGATCTCTCAGTACCGTGGGTGGGTGAAAGGAAAGACTGCAGAACCCGAGCGTGTTACCATTAAGAAGCAAAGCTTTAAGGATGCACTTCAGTCAGGAGTGGCCATTGGAATGGGTGGTGATGTGGGTGTTTTTCCTCACGGTGAGAATGTGCTGGAAATGGAATTAATGGTGGAATATGGAATGGGAACCTTTGATGTGCTGAAGGCAGCCACCAGCGTAAATGCGAAAGCCTTTCACATGGAAAACGAAGTAGGGTTTATACGGGAAGGTTTGAAAGCCGACCTCGTGCTGGTTACAGGAGATCCATCCAAGAATATTTCCGACCTGCGCAAAGTGAAGTTTGTGATGAAGGATGGGGTGATCTATAGAAACGAAAACTGAATATGAATCGAAAACAAGCCATCAAATCCATGGCGGCAAGTGCCGCTGGCGTGATGATGCTGCCGCAAATGGCCAAATCCATGAATGCGCTTGATCCCCAATGGAAGGATAACATTCACCATTCTGTGTGCCAATGGTGTTACAGCGACATCCCGCTGGAACAACTCTGCGAGGCGTCCAAGGACATGGGCATCACGTCCATCGATCTTTTAACACCCGCCCAATGGCCAATTGCATTGAAGTATGGACTGACTTGTGCAATGGCCTATGCAACTGATCTCGGATTAACGAAGGGTTTCAATGATCCATCGCTTCACGCCAAGTTTTTGCAAGACTATGCTACGAACATTCCAAAAGCGGCAGATGCGGGCCTCAAGAATGTGATTTGCTTCAGCGGCAATGCCAATGGCCTTTCTTCTGAGGAGGGTTTGGAGAACTGTGCACGCGGCCTGGAGCCTATTCTTAAAATTGCCGCGAAGTACAACGTCACGGTGTGTATGGAGTTGCTGAACAGCAAAGTGGATCACAAAGATTATCAATGTGACCATACACTTTGGGGAGTGGCCTTGTGCGAAAAATTGGGCTCACCCAATTTCAAACTGCTGTACGATATCTATCACATGCAGATCATGGAGGGTGACGTGATCGCCACGATTACCAAATACAAGGACTATATCGCTCACTATCACACGGGCGGGGTGCCGGGCCGCCATGAGATTGATGAGACGCAGGAGTTGTATTACCCCGCCATTATGCGGGCTATCGTAAAAAATGGGTTCCAGGGTTTTGTGGCGCAGGAATTTATCCCTGCCAGGAAAGACAAGCTCGCCTCACTAAGGGCCGGCATCAACATTTGCAACGTTTAAGTCGTGGTCACATGTTCTTAGGTCATTTCGCAGTGGGCCTTGCGGCCAAGTCTATCGAGAAGAAGCCTTCGCTAGGCACCTATTTCATGGCTGTTCAATTCCTCGACTTGCTTTGGCCAACACTTTTGCTGCTCGGCTTAGAGAAAGTGAGCATTCAACCAGGCGGGGTGATACCTCTCAACTTTGATTCCTACCCTATTTCACACAGTCTCCTGGCGGTGGTGGGCTGGGGTGCCCTGTTTGCTACCGTCTATTATTTCACGCAGTGGGCAGCGAGAGCAGCTTTGGTGGTAGGTTTGTGCGTGGCAAGTCATTGGGTGCTCGATTTCATTGTCCATGCCCCGGACCTGCCGTTGTATCCTGGTGCTTCGCCCAAAGTAGGGCTGGGGTTGTGGGGCTCGATGATAAGCGCCCAGCTTGTCGAGTCCATTCTCTTTATTACCGGAATCTACCTTTACCTCAATTCAACCCGGCCTATTAACAAGAAAGGAATCTACGTCATCTGGTCCCTCATCATTTTCACGGCATTGATTCATGTGAGTAACATCTTTGGCCCCCCGCCTCCAAGCGTTTCAGCGGTGGCATGGGCCGGCCATTTGCAGTGGCTGTTTGTGCTGTGGGCCTATTGGGCCGACAACAACCGGACCAGTGGTGCGGAAGCGGTATCCGCCTGAATAGTCCTATTTGGAAGCCAGTCTTACCCGACCATCATCGGCTCGGATGTCGATCCTTGCCGAACCTTTTGCGAGGCGAATTTTCGAGTAGTCTTCAGATTTTTCGATCATGTCAAATTCCCCTTCGGTGGTTACGCGGCCATCATCATGCCGAATGTCAAAAATGCCGCCCCCTCCGAGTACCACAAGGTCCACCAATCCATCCTGCGTGCGGATCGAATATTCTCCCCGATCATCCAGCGAGGTTTCGATGATTAAGTCACCATCATCAAGATCGGCAAGGATTCTTGAAAATTTACCCCGCGCTATTCGAATGTCGGCATCATCTGCATCAATGTCGAGCTTACCGGCTCCTTCATCCATCGCAAGGTCGCCATCGTCCAGACGGAATGAAAATGCATTTCCCTTGCAGCTATACAGTTCTATGTCACCATCATCTACATCCATAGATATTTCTCCGTTGATATTGCGGATGATAAAATCTCCATCATCGCCTTGTATGATGAGGCTTACACCTATGGGAGCTTCGATGTCAATATTGTATCGCTCATAGTGATACCCGATGATTCCCACGTGGGTCGATGCTGACCGTTCGCGAATTTCAAGGTTTCCACTCCGTTCCTCCACCTCCACGGTGAACTCTTCGCTTCCAAAAGTGACGCCTCTTGTGGTCACTTCTCTATCCACCTTCACATGGGCGGTAGCCCGATTGGATCCGATGATTTTCACTTTGGCATCAGACGAACTGAGCTTGATGGTGCCGGTAGGGCTCATTTTGTAATCTTCATCCAGCTTGAAAGTGCCACTTTGATCTTTTTGGCTGTAGCCGGTAGTAATAATGGCAGCCAGGGCGAGGATAAAAAGCCATTTCATTGTTTCATAGGGGTTGATGATAAGCGTATGACGCAAAAAGGTGGGCCCGGGTTGCAACTCCAATGGTGGTTTACAGCCTCTCAATCAACTGCCTGTATAGCGCGGTGAGCTTGCTTTCGGCCCGCCCGGCTATTTCGATGATCTCGTTGATATTGGCCGGCTGCAAATGATCAGGATCGCAATCATCCGTGAGTACGGAAATGGCGCAGCAAGGAAGGCCCATGTGGTTTGCCACGATTACCTCAGGCACCGTGGACATGCCCACGGCATCGGCACCAATCCGACTCAAAAAACGATATTCTGCCCTGGTCTCCAGGTTGGGTCCCGTCACAGCCACATAAACACCTGTGCGCAACACAATTTGGTTTTCTTGCGCAATAGCCAGCAGTTGCTCATTAAGGGTTCGGTCATACGGTTGGCTCATATCGGGGAAACGGGGGCCGAGTTCGTCCAGGTTTTTCCCTCGCAGGGGGTTTGCCGGCTGTAAATTAATGTGGTCATCCAAAAGCATCAGGTCTCCCTTAGCCCAATTCAAATTCATGTTGCCGGCTGCGTTGGAAATCAAAAGGTGATTCACTCCAAGCATTTTCATAACCCTTACAGGCAGCGTGATCTCCTGCATGGAGTAACCTTCGTAGTAATGAAACCTCCCCTGCATTGCCAACACTTTTTTCTCTCCAATCCTTCCGAACAGCAGCTTGCCATGATGAAACTCAACAGTGGATACCGGGAAATGTGGAATCTCCTGATAATCGATGACAATCACATCCTGCAGTTCCTTCACGAACAGATTTCCAAGGCCCGTCCCCAGAATCACACCCACGGCTGGATCCTTAACTCCTTTTGATTGAATGAAGGCGGTAGCCTCCCGGATTCGCTCCATCATAAATAAAAGTCTTTGGAATTTGCGGTAGCCACCTCGATCATCAGCCTGGCTACTTTCTCTGTCACCGCCTTGAAATATTTTTCTCCTTTCCCGGCCGATGCCTTCCTGGGATCACCCACACCAGTGTCTTTGGTCACCTGCGTCCATTTTCTTTCCGCCCAGGCCCAGCCTTCGCGCATGGCCTCAAATCGAAATTGCTTTGCATTTCCATCACCCGCCTCAGAGAGAGGTCGCACAAGTTGCGGCTTTAGGTGCAGCAACAAGCTCGTTTCCATTTCACCAGCGTGGTCGTCTTTGTTCTCAAAAAATGTTTTGTGATCAATCGACCTGAACCAGTCGCAAGAACAGATGAACATATTTGGGAACTTCAATCCGAGCTCTCTGATCATTGGCCTGAAGTCGTTGCCTCCGTGGCTGTTGAGGATCATCAATTTGTGAATGCCTTGCCGGTCCAAAACCTGAACCACGTCATGCAACACCATCAGCTGGGTGCTGGGATTCATATTTATGTCCAACAACACATCCTGCTGACCGGTGTTCACTCCAAATGGAATGGTTGGAAGAACAACGATTTTTGCACCTGCTTCATGGGCAATCTTCGCTGATGCGGCTGCTATTTCATCTGCTTCGATGATATCGGTACCGTAGGGAAGGTGATAGTTGTGGGCCTCGGTAGCGCCCCACGGAAGAATGCCCAGGTCAAACACGGAGTCCTTGATATTCTTCCAGTTGTTTTCTGCCAGTATGTAAGGTCTCATGACCTAAAAATAGGAACGATAGAAACAACTTTTACATCCGACCTAACAACAACCTCCGCCATCATAAAAGAAGGTTGAGGGAGAAACAAAAATATCGTTTCGGCCTAATGCAGACAGCGCACTCGCGGTTTTGTCACAAACTGCCAGTGGTTGATTTTGCATCATGATGTGGCCCTTTTTATCATCAAAGTATTCTTCAAGGCCGAAATAGATGGCTGTTCGTCCGGTAAACACACAAGGCCCATCCGCTGGCATGGGGTCTTTGATCGCGCACACCTCTACGCTTTCAATGTGTAACAGTTTATCGGTTGAGTAGTGGTTGGGATCAAGTACACGAAAGGGTCGTCTGGCTCGTACTTCAACCGTGCCGAACCCGGCATCAGTGATCAGTTTGATATATTCGTGCAATGGCAGCGCACCGCTTAGACAAAGCGCTCGCAATTTTTGATCTTCCCGCATCGCATCAGGCATTGGCGCCTCGCACACCGGATCCGACAAGACAAGACGTCCATGTGGTTTAAGCACGCGGTACATTTCTGCCAGGGCTGTGCGCAAATCATCTGTAGTAAAAATATTGAACAGGCAGTTCTGTGCCGCTACATCTACGGACTGATCCGCGACCGGCAATGACAATGCATTACCAACTCTCAGATCCACAAATTCCTTGCTGAACCAGTTGTTGAGCTTTTCGGCCTCAGCAAGATTCCCGGTCGAAGCAATCAGCATTTCTTCCACGGCATCAATGCCGATAACCGCACCTTTTCGCCTGCTGAAGTAAGCAAACTGAAGAAGCTCCATGCCTCCGCCCACACCTACGTAAAGTATCGTTGGACTGTTGATTAAGTCGCGGGGATGCACCGTGCTGCCGCAGCCATAGTTCATTTCCAGCATGCGTTTGGGAATAACGAGGTTGGGCAACTGCCATATTGGAGAAGTGGTACAACACAATCCTTTTTGTGGGTTGATCGCTGCATCCCTGTATAATTCCCTGGCAGTCTCTAGATAACCGTTCATCATGGCAACTTTTTCCGCTAAACTGTAGTACCCTGGCAACTTGAGCCTGCACCAGCCGTACAGGCAAAGCAGTGCTGGCCAATCACGATGTGCCTGGTTTCCAACGCAGCCAAATCAAATGAGGAGATGTGCTGAAGGGCTTTGGGCTCTACTTTCAGCCCTAACATCTGGTTGAAGTCACAGTCGTAAACATTACCCTGCCAATCGATTGAAATGGTGTTTCGGCACATGACACCACTCACCGCAGCCGGGTTAAACGAAGTGATGAGCTTCTCCATGTACTCCTCATAGTTCTCCGTCTCAATGAGGAAGTCAAGAAAACGGCTAATTGGGATATTGGTAATGGTAAAGAGGTTGTTAAAATCAATATCAAAATGTTCTTTCAACTCGGCTTTGAAATCGCGTTGGAGCTGCATTTGATCGCCAGGCAAGAATGCTCCGGTGGGATTGTATACCAGGTCGAGGATAAGCGCGGTTCCTTCCTTTCCGTAGCCCACATCGTTCAGCATCTTAAGCGCATCAATCGACCTGGAAAAAACGCCTTCGCCTCGCTGCCGGTCTGTTTTCGAAGCATTGTAAAACGGAAGCGAAGAACATACCCTCACACGATGTGCTTTAAAGAACTCAGGCAAGTCGTAAAACCTCGGATTGGAAAGAATGATGGTGAGGTTCGACCGAACAATAATTTCCTTAACACCTATTCCGTGGGCCTGTTCCACAAACCAACGGAAATCCGGATTCAGTTCGGGCGCGCCACCTGTGATGTCGAGCGTGGGAATTCCTGTACGCTTGAGAATCTCCAAACACTGCGTCATCGTTTCGCGGGTCATGATCTCTTTGCGATCCGGCCCGGCATCCACATGGCAATGTTTGCAGGTTTGATTGCACATATAGCCAATGTTAACCTGAAGAATTTCGGTCTTGCTCGGCTTCAAAGGAAAGTGTCCGGTCGAACGAATCTTTTCACGAAAAGTGGGAAGCTTGCCTTCTTCAAACAGACCGCCCTCCAGAATCTCGACCTGGCGCTCCTGCCGGGCTAGTTCATGATGTCGCGCATGTAGGGATTTTATCACAAAAGAAATTCAAAGTTCAACGAATCAAAAAAAGGTGAAGTGGTTACATGGAGATTTTTTTTGCCTTGTTCATCATCTGTACACCGTGCACAAGGGAAGAGCCACTTCGGATGGCCGCTGCCACGTGCACTGCTTCCATCATTGCCTGTTCGGTAGCTCCTTTCTCCATGGAATCCTGGGTGTAGGCGTCTATGCAGTAAGGGCATTGTACGGTATGTGCGACAGCCAAGGCGATCAGCGACTTCTCACGAGCCGTCAATGCGCCTTCCTTGAACACATCGCCATACCAATCAAAGAATTTTTTGCCCAGATTGTTCTCCCAATCAGAGATATTCCCAAATTTTTTTAGATCGGCCGGGTTGTAGTATGTCGCTTCCATAGTTGAGGTTTAGATTAAGGCAAAGATAGCCCGAATTGGACGCGGTGATTATCAGCTATTTGACAAAAGGTCGCGGCTAGCCGGGGATTGCAGGCAGCGCCAATTGATAGGTCTTCCCCCTTCTCACGGTAAGTCGGTCGTCTCGCAGCCATGGATTGTACAACTTGAGAATCTTGTAGGTGATGCCTTTTTCCTTTGCAAAAGAAATCAGGTCAGGAATGGTCTCGTTCACCTCCACATGGCGCACCGAGTCAGGTTGATAGAGGTGTTTGGTGTCCACTCTGAAGCCATACGCCTCCGGGTTCTCAATAATTTGTTTGATGGCAAGAATTCGGAACACGTAGCGCGTGGTCTCTTCATTCAGGTATAGATCGTAGTAGGAGTCAACGTGCTGCCTGTCAAGCGCCCTGTTTAGTCCGCTCATCCCACGATCGTAAGACGCAGCGGCCAAGGTCCAGTTGTTGAATCGGTCGTGCGCTTTTCGCAGGTACTTGCATGCCGCCACGGTCGACTTGATGGGATCATACCGTTCATCTACTTCACGATTGATCTCCAGATCAAATTCTTTACCAGCTGTCTTGATGAATTGCCAAAATCCCACTGCCTGGCGTGGGGAGATGTCATTGATTAACGCGCTTTCGATCAAGGGCATGTATTTGAAATCGTCCGGGATGTTTTGCTCCCGCAAGATCTTTTCAAATTCAGGCAGCCATCTGTTGGCGCGTTTGATCAGGAACATCGTGTTGCTGTGAAAATAGATGTTGATCTGCATCTCCTTATCGAGTTGCTCGCGAATCTCCTTCCGATGCAAGGGCACCGGTTCCCCGGCAAAGTCAAGCGTTTCTGGCAAGTCATAGGACACTGCCATTGGGTAGGCGTCTGGTGGCGGGTCAGCCACGCCTGCCGTCTGGCCCTTATTCATGGCCGATTCGATTCGGCAAAGGCGGCTGCTAACGCGGAAAAAACCCAATCCCAACATCAAAAAAATCAAACCGAACAAGATCAGCAGCGTGGTATCCTTCATCTTTCCTTGTTAGAAGTTTGGCGACAAGAGGTACCTGGAATAGAATTCATCAATTACCTTGACGGCCTCTTCAGGCGTGTCGACAAGGTTCACGAGGTCCAGGTCATCTGCATCGATCATCCGCTCACTCACGAGTACAGCCTTGATCCACTCCATCATGCCCCCCCAGAATTTCCTTCCTACCATTACGATAGGAAAACGTCCGATTTTCTTGGTTTGGATCAGCGTCAACGCTTCCGTCAACTCATCCATGGTACCGAACCCTCCGGGCATTACGATAAAGCCCTGTGAGTACTTCACAAACATCACCTTGCGCACAAAGAAGTAGTCGAAGGTGATGAGTTTGTCCGAATCGATAAACGGGTTGCCTTTTTGCTCATGTGGCAAAAAAATGTTGAGACCTACGCTCTTCCCACCTGCCCTGCTGGCTCCTTTATTGCCAGCTTCCATGATGCCTGGTCCTCCCCCGGTGATTACACCGTATCCATGCTGCACCAATTGATAGGCAATTTCCTCAGCCATTCGATAGTATGGATGATCTGCCTTTACCCTGGCAGAACCAAATATGGTCACGCAAGGTCCAATCTTGGCAAGCTTCTCAAACCCCTCCACAAATTCCGACATGACCTTGAAAATCACCCAGGAGTCTGAACTCTTAATCTCCGCCCAATCCTTATCCTTGAAGGCCTTTCGAATGCGTTGTTCCTCTTCATTTGAAGTCGCAGTCATTTGTTGGCCTTCCTTTTTATTATCTTTCATAGTTTAATAATTGACTTTTTATGGTCATATGCCTTCATGTTGTAGCGCGACATGAAGGCACGCAGGCATGGCATAGCCAATCATGTCTATGTCGGTTGTGCGAGCCTCTTATGGCCATTTCATGGGTATTGTATCAGCACTCAATTCTACAACAATGATATGAAACGAAAAACCAGGCACTTTGATTTCATTCTATTCGCACTTTTGCTCTTGTCTTCGCTGCTCATGCAGCGTTGCGGTGGCAGCGAGGGCAGGTTCAACACTACAGACACTACCTGGGCCTTCTTGCCCTTTCAAAAATTGGACGAGGCAAATCCCATCCTCACACCCGGTGATTTTGCCTTCGATTGTCCGGTTCGGCAAGAGCGGGTGTACTGGGAAAGAAAAGATGTGTTCAACCCCACCGCGGCTGTCATCGGGCAAGCCGTGTACATGCTGTACCGGGCGGAAGACACGGTGGGCAGATACAACGGCACTTCGCGTCTGGGGCTTGCCATCAGTGCTGATGGGATAAATTTTTCAAAGGTCGAAAACCCTATTCTTACTCCGGCCGAAGACTTTATGAAAGAGTACGAATGGGAAGGGGGTATTGAAGATCCACGGGTTGTGCAAACTGAAAGTGGTACATATGTTCTCACGTACACTGCGTACGATGGCCACATCGCGCGATTATGCATAGCAACCTCTTCAGATTTTTTGAACTGGAACAAGGAAGGCCTGGCTTTCGGAGAGAAATACAGGGACCTGTGGAGTAAGTCAGGGGCGATTGTGGCCGAGTTGGTTGACAATAAGATGGTAGCTAAAAAAATCAATGGCAAGTATTGGATGTACTTTGGCGACACAGATTTGTTTATCGCCACATCCGCCAACCTGATTCAATGGACACCCCTGTTGGATGAAGAAAGCGGTGAACTGATGAAAGTGATGAGTCCGCGCAAGGGCTACTTCGACAGCCGGTTGGTTGAGTCAGGTCCGGCAGCCATGGTCACAAGCCAGGGCATTGTACTCATTTACAACGGCATGAACCTGGATGAAGGTGGAGACCCGAATTTGCCTGGTGGCACGTATAGCGCGGGGCAGGCTTTGTTCGATGGCACCGATCCAACCAAGTTGATTAACAGGCTGGAGCACTACTTCATTACCCCTGATAAAGACTATGAAATCACAGGCCAGGTTAACAAGGTGTGTTTTGTAGAAGGCTTGGTATATTTCAACGGACGGTGGCTGTTATACTATGGCACTGCCGACTCAAAAATTGCTGCGGCTGTATACAACCCGAATCCTGTTCAATAAAAAAACCGGCAGACTGGAACGCACTGCCGGTTTAACCCAGAACAGAAGAAAAAGAGTAAACTGATTGTACGTTTCAAAACTAAGGTCAGTCTGTTATTTCAGGATAATGGGCGCATTATCCCTTTGTTATCTCTCAGGAATTACTCGCAACTTGTTCATAATCAAATGTTTGCAACGCCAATGTTAAGTTTTATGAATCTTGTATAACATCTCGATAACATCAGGTAATTTAGCTCCCCATCAAAATGCAAATGCCTATGGAACCCTTGTCCAAGAAAGAAATCAGAAATCAGGTAGAAGCTTCTGTTTCGCAAGCCATCGAAAAACTTGAACTTCCAAAAACTTCGAAAAAGACGAAGAAAATTGTAAAAGAGACTTCACGTAAACTTGCCAACAGTCTGAAAAAGGAGCTGAAAAAGATTTATAAAAAGGACAAGAAATCTGCCGGCAAAAAAGCAAAGGCAGAAAAGGCAAAAGAAAAGTCGGTAGATACCACCGAGAAGAAAGTTAAGCCGGCCGCCTAGGTCTCAGCAAATGATCAAGGGCACCATCAAGATCGGGGTAGCGAAAAGTATATCCCGATTTCTTTATCTTCTCTGATGACACGTTGTTGCCGTGAATGACCATGTCGGCCATTTCACCCAAATACAATTTCAATGCGAAAGCGGGGACATTCGGTAGCCATAGCGGCCTTCTTAAATGCTTGGCTATCTTTTTTGTCAGTTCTTCATTACTTACCGCATACGGGCCTACTGCATTGTAGGCGCCTGCCATCTCCCGGTCTTCCATTGCGTGCATGAAAATGCCGCATACATCGTCAATGTGGATCCAGCTAAGTAGCTGTTTGCCACTCGCCAGCGGTGAGCCGACTCCCCATCTCACAGGCGCTGCCATTTCCCTGAGTGCTCCTCCTTTTTCGCTTAACACAATCCCTATCCTTACCTTTACTACGCGAATGCCTAGTGTGGTAATGCGATCCACCTCCGCTTCCCATTCCCTTACCACCCTGGCAATGAAATCATTTGCCGGAGGATCTAACTCGGTAAATGTCCGGTCTTCATCTGCAAAGCCATAGTAACCAATCGCGGAGGCGGAAATAAGCGCCTTGACCCGATTGGGTTTCGATTTCAAAGCCTTGTACAAGAGCTGAGTTGAGTGGGTGCGACTCTCCCTGATTTCCTGCTTCCTTGAGGTAGTCCAACGCTTGTCGGCAACCCCGGCACCTGCGAGGTGAACAAGGGTGTCAACGTTGTCCAATGCTCCCTCCTCCATGGTCTGGCGGTTCACGTTCCATGTATAGGTTTTGACAGGGCCATCAGAAGACGTTCGGCTCAGGTGTGAAACCTGGTAGCCTTTTTGTTGGAGGAGGTCTGTTAGTCGTTGTCCGATTAGGCCAGAGGCACCCGTGACAAGTATGTTTTGGCCCATCGTGATAATTAGTAGTTTTGATTAGACTTTAAAATAACACCATGCCTGCAAATAAGTTTACGCTGCTCACGCTCTGCCTTGTCATCGGATTTGGCGCCCAGGCTCAAACTGTAAAGGTCGAGGAACAGAATAAGAAAATAAAAGGGGAGGACGCCAGCGGCTATCAAACCACACTGGAAGGAGCAAAGGAGGATGTTTCGGCAGCATGGGCCAGGTTTCTGAAAGATGTAGGCAAGACGAAGCAGGCCCTTGATTATATCACAGTGACTGACCCGGCCATGGGGGGAACGGTTTACAGCAAAGCAATTGTGTATGCGCTTTCTGATGGAAATGCTGAGTCCACTGCGGTTTGGCTGGGTATCATCGAAAGCGAATGGAAAGTAAACGACATTTCGTTGGTGACCAAAGAGTTGGAAAAACTTACCTACCAGTTTGGCGTAAAGTACTATCGCGATAAGATTCAGGCTCAAATCGATGAAGCCGTTCGTGCCCTGAATGCCGTAGAAAGACAGCAACAACGACTGGTGACTCAAAACCGCGATCTCAATATCAAGCTCGGAAACAACGAACAAGAGAAGGTGCAGCTCGAAAAATCTTTAGAGGCCAACAAATTAGAGCATGCGGTTTTGCTGGTGAAGATTGAAAACAACAAGACATCACAAGACTCTGTTGTGGAAGCTGGAGAACAGATCAAGAAGGTGATCGAACTGCACAAAGAGCGGCAGCGGAAGGTGAACTAATGTAGCCTACCTCTGCCTAAACAAAAGAACGCAGCCGATAGGGTGCGCTTTCTATTTTCTTGAACTCTACCTACAGTGAATATTTTAATCCAACGCTGATTGCGGTTCGGGGGCTGAATCTTGTGAACACTTGGTTTTGTGCTCCAAAACTCTGATACATTTCCTCCCTCACATCGTTCAGGAGGTTAGAAACGTTGAAGTTCAACCCGGCTCTTTGATCTTTGCCGAACGACTTATTCAGGTTGAAGTTCAGGCTGTGGAAGGGCTGAGCGAATACGTCAGGATAGAGTCCACTTCCAACCACGATCAAGGTGGGGCCTTTCACATTGTAGAAGAAGCCGGCATCAAGGCCTTTGTCGCCATTCTCATAACTCAGACCCCCGTTGATAATATAGGGGGCTTGTCCTGCCATCTGTCTGGTATTCTTGATGGTCTCTCCATCGCGTTCAAAGTTCTTTCGAGCGTTGAATTCGCGATTCGTCATGTCTATTTGAGATTGAACAAATGTGAAATTTCCACTCACGTTGAATTTTTCGAGAGCGGGTGATATGAAATCCAGATTCTTTTTCACCTCCACCTCAGCGCCAAACAGCCGTCCGTTACCCACATTGCGAGGTTGGAACTCAGCGGAGGTCTGGGCTTCTGCAATTCTTACAAGTTCAATGGGTTTGTCGAACGATTTGTAGAACGCGCTAACAGAGAACAACTGACCGCCCAACATGAAGTTCTCCCACCTCAGGTCGATGTTGTTAATTCGGGTCTCAGAGAGCTTGCCATCCCAATCCGAATATGGAAACAAAGCCCCATTGAAAATACGGTTGGATACCGGATCAAGTATTTGAGCGAAGGAGAGTTCTTTGAACGAAGGTCGAGCAATTGTTTTCGAATAGGACACCCGCAAGTTCTGTTGATCGTTCAGTCCGTAAATCAAATTCAGCGAAGGAAACAGATCGAATGAATCTAGCACCTTTGCATCCACCAGGTTGCGACCATTCGCTACATCGCCATTGGCGTATGCCTGGTCGCGGCCGGTATGCCGCTGCACATAGTTTTCGCCACGCAACCCAACCACCGTTCTCAATTTCTCGAACAGGCTAAACTCGTTGGAAATGTAGACACCCAGATTTTGAACCGTTGAATTGTATTGGTTTGGGTTTGGCGTGTTGTTGCCTGAAGAATAATAGACCGATCCGTTGGGGTACAAGAACTCGTCATTCAGTACCCGGTTCGGATTTCCACCAAAATCAGGCTGCATGCCAAAGAACTGAACGTCATAGCTCAGGATTTCGTAATCGCGGTTCTTGAAAACGTGACTTACTCCGAATTTGAGTTTGGCATCATTGCCATTTAATCTATACTCTTTGGTTGCATCAATCTTGCCAACCAGGTTTTCCTCTTCAAGATTTCTCCAAATGCGGCTTGGATTTCCGCCCGCACCAGCGACAAACAAAGTATCGCTGGGCCTCAACGTAAAGGTCGTTTTGCGAACATCCGGATCACTGAGGGTGGAGAGTGTTGGAGAGATTCTCCAATCAATCTTCCATGAGCCATCCTGGTTGTAGTGCTCTCCATTTAGCAAAAGGTTGGTGAGTCCGCGCTGATTGTATTCGAGGTTGTCAGATGAAGCCAGGTAGCCAGATTGCCCCACCGCTGCACCATCGTTGTCGATATAGAACTGCCCCGCACGATCTTCCCCGTTTTGGAGGTGCATCAAGGTGAGCATCAATTTCGTTTTCTGAGTCTTGAATGCCAGCCCGGCCAATCCACCAAGCAAAACGCTGTTCTCACCAACCGAACCCGTTTGAACAGTGGCATATCTTAGTTCTTTCACCATCGGATCGGACTCGCGCTGATACTCACCGTAGGTCATGTCATCATAGAACCTCGTTGAATTCTTATATGTACCCGAAAAAATGTATCCAATTTTATTGGAACCCTTCAAAGAAAGTTGGTTGGCCAACGACAGACCAAAGCTATAGTCTATCAGGCTGGTGGTTGTGTTTGCGCCAAGTGTCGGATTGAATCTTTTCAAGAATGTGCTTACCTCACCATCAGATGCGCCACTGACTGGAGAAGGGATGGTACTTCCACGGGCATCTTGGGGTAGCGCGCGGGTTCCATCATCAAAACCAAGAAAATCTTTTGAGCCTCCGTTGTAGGTGAGGAAGTTTTTATTGAAATGCATGCTTGGGTTGTATCCTATTCCAAGAGAAACGTCAAATACCTTTTCATCAGGAAAATCCTTGGTTTCGATGTTTACCACACCGCCCGTGAAATCAGCGGGCATTTCAGCAACTGAAGATTTCAGCACCAGCATGTTATCAATCAAGTTGGTAGGAAAAATATCGATCTGCAGGCTGTTGCGATCTGGATCCAGGCCCGGGATGTCAACGTTATTCAAAGTGGTTTTTGTGTAGCGGTCACCCAATCCACGGACATACACATATTTGCCACCTTCCACTGAAACACCAGTGACTCGCTTTGCTGCATCGGCCGCGTCAGAATCACCGATCTTCTTGAAATTGGCGGCAGAGATGCCGTCCAATACGTTGGCCGATTTGCGCTTGATGGTTAACAGGGCGGCCTCTGACGTTCTGATTACATCAGCGGTGATCACCACATCTTCGAGTTGGGCCACGGCTTCCTTCAAACGAATGCCGTCCAGTACAGTCACTTCCCCCGCCTTCACCTCAACTCCAGCGATGGTCACACTTTCGAAAGACACGAAGGAGACCTGGAGGTCGTAAGTTCCCGGAACCGTCTTCAACTCGAATCGCCCATCAAAATCAGTGATGGCACCTTCCGTAGTTCCTTTGATAACGACTGTCGCACCGATCATGCCCTCGCCATTCGCGTTATCGATCACCTGGCCTCGAATGATACCGGTCTGCGCCAGGCTTGAGAAAGACACTAGGATCGCTGCGAAAGCCACCAAAACAACGGATCTGATCATGATTTCTTTGTTCATTTTGACGCAAAGTTAGCTAAACAAAGAGGGGTCAGATATTATCGTTTTGTTATGTCAATGTTATGTGGGGTTATCACCGAATTGCCGAAATAAAACCGCAACCAAAAGCCGCAAGTCTGTCGTTGTATTTCACACCGCAAAAAAAAAACCGCAGGAAATTCTCCTACGGTTTTTCAGATATTTTGCCGTTTGGGTTAAAGCCCTGCGAGCGCGCCTGACTTACCAGCCCAAGTCCATGCCAACACAGTTACATCGGCCTTCTTGGCTGCTGTTGCATTTGCTGTAATGCCTGCAGGAATGGTGGTACCAGCCGGGAAGAAATCTGCCAACGCTTTGCCTGCCGGCACATTCAACACCACATCGGTGAAGGTTAACACACCGGAGGAGGTAGATACACGGTTTATGATTGTGTTGGCACTCGAATTGGCTAACCCGGTGACAAACAAGCCATCGAATTTCACGCCTGAATTCGCATCGGTGTTGATCAGGTTTTCGCCCGGGATCGAAGCGCTGGTCGCCACCACAGTTCCATTTTTGAAAGTGTGGAAAGCGCTTGTGACCGCTGGCGATCCGGTGGTTCCGTATGTTCCCTCCGGACCATCCAACTCGAAAGAGTGGCCAGCCGCTGTAACTATTACGAAGTTGTCCACCGTACCTGCGTAGGCCTGGTCGGTATCCAATCCATCGTCACCTGCGTTCCAAACCACTACATTCTTCACGTTAACCGTTCCACCGAACCATTCAATACCGTCATCCTGGTTACCAACAACTTCTACATTCTCGATCACCGTGCCCGAGCCAACACCACCGAGGGTTAAGCCGTTAATTTCGTTACCTGCACCTATCAACGAACCACCATGACGAATGGAGATGTATTTGATGACCCCGGAATTATCGGCATCGTCCGTCCCTCCGTAAAGTCCGTTCGAGTCGGATGTAGGTATACCTTCAATCTGTACTTCGCTCAATTGGCCGCTGGAGTTGGAAGCCGAGATATTGGCCTTGCCGAGAACGAGCAAGCCACCCCATAATCCGGTAATGGTCGGCTCAAGATTCGGGCTGGCAAAGTTACCTGCAGCCACATCTTCAGGGGTAAGTTCATCGGCAACTGAGGTGAAGATGATGGGAAGGGCTGCGGTTCCTTCAGCCATCAGTTTTCCTCCGCGTGCAATCAACAGTGCGGTAGCGTTAGATCCTGTGCCGGCCTGGCCCTTCACCACCACACCAGGCTGGATGGTGAGCGTTACACCGTTCACTACAGCAATACGGCCGCCAAGGATATAGGTCTTACCAGTTTCCCAAGTGGTGTTCGTGGAAATATTGGAAGTAAGCGTGATGGTTTTCACCTCTTCAGCGATGGTAATCACCACTGTTGATTCATCGGAATCACTCTCATTGTCGGTTACGACAAGTGACACTGAGCCCGCACCGGCAGTGGCCCCGGCTGTAAAGGTCACCGTAATGGTGCCCGATGTGGCACCGGCTGTCCCGTCAGTTGAAACAACTGCAGTTCCACCCGTGGCGGTTACGGCAGATGACTTGAAGCCTGCCTCGGCCACGAAAACAAAGTCAATGGTAACTTCTGAACCAACCTCGAGGGTTGCTGCGGCAGGGTCTGTAATTGCAGGTGAAGGGAGATCTGTCACCTCGTCTTCACAGCTCATAAAGGCCGTGACCATGGCCGCGAAGAACATCAGGCTAAGTAATTTTTTCATGTAATAAGTGTCTTTGGGTTTAAGAATGTCTGATTCCGGACCCAAAGGTGACGCTCTAATGTTAAAGAGAATCAATTCACTTTTTACCAAATCGTTAAGGAATGTAAACAGACTGTTAACGCAAGGTTACTCTCAACACTTACGACCCATTCCTCGAAGAGTAATTACCAATCTAAAAAGGATTGCCGGTGCCAGCGATGTTAAACGACCGTTAACTACTTGCTGATGGGCACACGATTGAGGATGGCTTTTACAATGTCCGAAGTCTTCACGTTGTCGGCTTCAGCTTCGTAGTTCAACAAGATGCGGTGGTTCATCACATCCAGCGCCACTTCTTTGATGTCTTCTGGCAGCACAAAATCGCGGCCCTCAAAGTAAGCCATGGCCTTGGCTGCCAAGTTAAGGTTGATACTTGCACGGGGTGACGCGCCAAACTGAATGTATTGTGCCTCGTGGTCAAGTTTATATTCCTTTGCTTTGCGGGTTGCCGTCACCAACTCGATAATGTATCGCTCAAGAGACTCGCTCATTTTCACTTTGTTCACTTCCGCACGGATCGCAAAGATATCTTCCTTGGTGAGAATGGTGTTCACCTGGTAGTCGAACTGCATGTTGGAAATCCTGCGCATGATTTCCAGTTCCTGGTCTTTGGAAGGATAGTTTACAAACACTTTCATCATGAAGCGGTCGATCTGCGCCTCAGGCAATGGATAGGTGCCTTCATTTTCAACAGGGTTTTGGGTGGCCATCACGAGGAACGGTCGATCGAGTTGGAACGTGGTCTCTCCAATGGTCACCTGTTTTTCCTGCATCGCCTCCAGTAACGCAGATTGCACCTTGGCGGGAGAACGGTTGATTTCGTCAGCCAAAATAATGTTGGCGAAAATCGGCCCTTTCTTCACTTCAAACTTGCCATCCTTCTGGTTATAAATCATGGTGCCCACTAAGTCGGCAGGTAACAAGTCGGGCGTAAATTGGATGCGCTGGAAGTCGAGGTGAAGCACCTGGGCAAGCGTGCTCACGGTAAGGGTTTTGGCCAATCCGGGCACGCCCTCCAACAGAATGTGACTGTTAGTAAAAAGTCCGATCAGCAAACGGTTTACCATGTATTCCTGCCCAACCACCACCTTGGAGACTT
Source organism: Cyclobacteriaceae bacterium (assembly GCA_050250195.1). GTDB lineage: Bacteria > Bacteroidota > Bacteroidia > Cytophagales > Cyclobacteriaceae > ELB16-189. Next base: position 698,496 of record JBFWPC010000001.1, read on the forward strand.
CAGAAAAGACTTGTTTGATCTTTGCCTGATGCTCCTTCTGGATCTCCGTTGCCGTGTCAAATGCCATATCTCAACCCTTTAAACCGTAATATTTAGCGCAATTATAAATAAATAGGTTCAAAATAAGGTATGAGTGGAACATCGGGACCACCAAACGGGTATTTACTTTGAATTCAATCGATGAAAGGCAGAACATTTGTAGTGGGGGATATCCATGGCGCCTATCGCGCGCTAAAGCAATGCCTCGAAAGAGCCGGGTTCCGTTATGAAGTCGACAACCTGATTTGCCTTGGTGATGTGGCGGACGGCTGGCCGGAAACAAAACAAGCTGTGGAAGAGCTGATGAAGATCAAGAACCTAACTTACCTGTTGGGCAACCATGACTTTTGGACTTTGGAGTGGCTTGACACAGGTTTTGCTGAGTCCGCGTGGATGGAACAGGGTGGGCTCGCAACGATAGCATCTTACGCGGAGGCACGGCCGGTAGAACATGCGGCCTTTTTCAGAGAGGCCCGCCCTTATTTTGTTCAGGAAGGCAAGCTATTTGTACATGCCGGTGTATTGCCGGGGAAGAAGTTAACGCAGCAAACACTGCAAGTGTTTCTTTGGGACCGCACGTTGGCACGTATGGCGCAGGATTTTCATCAGAAAAACCTGACAAAGCAAATCACGGAGTTTGATGAAGTCTATATTGGGCACACACCCATTGACTCGCACGAGCCGCAGCAGTATTGTGAAGTGTGGATGATGGATACCGGAGCTGGCTGGTCGGGCGTGCTTTCGATAATGGATGTGGCAACCAAAGAAAAGTTCGTGAGCGATGCCGTTCCTTTGTTATATCCTGGTGTAGAGGGCCGGCAAAGAAAATGAACTACAATGCAATGATCTCCGCTCCCCTGGGATTTTGCAGATATGAGTTGATCAGGTTTTGAACGACCCTGTTTTCCTTGCTGACCTTGATGTAGTTTTTGGCAGATTCAAAATCTGGCAGTTGTTCATTCCTGTCGAAGAATCCAAACCCGAGATAAACGCCATTCTCCACTAAAACCAAGGATTTTTCCTCCCTGCTTCGGCCACGACCCACAATTGCCACTGAACTTCCCCTTTCAAAAAAAGAGTCGATCGCTTTTTGTGCGCGCTTGTTGTATTTGTTTGCACTCTCCACACCCATACATCCACCCTTGCACTCACCGGTCTGATAGCTAAAGCAAAGTTCTTTTGACACCTGCAAGCCGCTAAGCTTCGGACAAAGGTCATACTCCCGCACCTTTTCCCACATGAAATTCCAGGCATCCCCTTTCGAACTGAAAGTGATGATCGGCCTGGCTCCGCGGTTCACCATGTTGATGCTGAAACGAATAAAACCATTTCGATCTTCGTAGTCAAAGACACCCCATTCTTCGCTCCGGTATTTCTGCGCCAGGTTGTACTTGGGCCAGAGTCTGCGAATCTCTAGTGACTCAAGTATCAGGGCGATCAATTCATTGCCAGTAAGCTCCCAGGTAACGTGATGGATTTCATTGCGGATGTTCGATCGATTCCATTCGCGCGCTTCACCAGCAAAATGTCCGGCTATTCTTTTTTTGATGTTGATGGCTTTGCCCACGTAGATCACATTTCCGCGTGAGTCGAGGAAGTAGTATACGCCAGGCTTTGCCGGTAACGCATCGTATTCTTCTTTTGGCAAGTTTGGAGGCAAAATAGTTTCGCCAGAATTTCTTTTGAGTGCTTTCGCCACAACGCCATGCGAGTCTCTCCTCAGGAGTTGATCAAAAATCAGTGCGGTGGCTTCTGCGTCACCACCTGCGCGATGCCGGTTCTTGATTACAATACCCAAACTCTCCGCCAACCGGCCCAGGCCGTAAGAGCCCAGGCCCGGAATAATCTTTCGACTCAGCCTCACGGTGCAAAGTTTCTTGGTACTCCACTGCAGACCAACCTCCTCGAATTCTTTTCTAAGAAAACTATAATCAAAGTGTGCGTTGTGGGCAACAAACACCTTGTCTTTTAACTGGTCAAAAATTTCCTGCGCCACTTCGTCAAAGGCCGGTGCGTTCTTCACCATGTCTTTGTTAATACCCGTAAGACCGGTGATGAAGTACGGAATGCTTCTGCCTGGATTGATCAGTGTGTGATACTTGCCCGTAATGCGAACACCATCGTGGTGGTAGATGGCAATTTCCGTTACCCGATGATGGTCTGCGTAACCACCGGTGGTCTCAATATCTACGATTGCGTACACTGCAGTTGAAATGAAAGGGGAAGGTATTTCCTTTTTCTATAACTTAAAATTAGCCAATTTTAACGCTTAAGATGAATGGAGTTGTTCGCTTCCTGCTTTCGGGATTAGCTGTGTTGCTCGCGGCCTATTTGCTGCCAGGCGTTCAGGTAGATCATTACGGATATGCATTGCTGGTAGCTTTGGTACTCGCCATCGCCAACGCAATTGTTAAACCCATATTGGTGGTGCTCACCATTCCAATCACCATTGTTACGCTAGGTTTATTCCTGTTGGTGATCAACGCGGCAATCATTTTGTTGGTAGATTACTTCGTACCGGGCTTTGCGGTAGACGGATTCTGGTGGGCGCTGGGCTTTAGTTTGATCCTGTCTGTATTCAACAGCATGTTCACCGACCTTACCAAAGAAAAGAACAGGGAATAGTCCGGGTAACACCAAGCTCCCTCCATTCATAAAAATTGGCGCCCACCACATTTTTGTTGTCGTAATTTGCTGACTTTCCTAACCCAGATCCGTATGCGATTCATATTGCTGCTGCTCATCACTTCACCCATTTTGGGTCAAGAGTTGGGCGAACTCACCGTTGAAAAGATCATGCGCGATCCCAAATGGATGGGCGTTTTACCCTCCGATCTCAGGTGGTCAGAAAATAGTCAAACACTGTATTTTGATTGGAATCCGGATCGCAACCCGGGCGATTCGCTGTATTTCATTTCAATTGGCGACAGAACGCCTCAAAAGGTTTCTCCGCTAGCGCGAAGGTCACTGCCTTCAACGCGCGGAGAGTACGATGCTGCGCGCACAAAAAAAGTGTTTGAAAAAAATGGTGACCTTTTCGTGCTGGATATCCCGTCAGGGAAGATAACACAGATCACCAACACGCTGGAGCGCGAGTACGATCCTAAATTTTCCCGTGACGAAAGCAAGATTTTCTTCACCGCTGAACTGAATCTCTACTCCTGGGATATTGCCAATGGCTCATTCACTCAACATACCGACTTCAAAAGAGGCATGAATAAAATGAAGCCCAAGGTGAGTGAGCAGGAGCAGTGGCTGAAGCAAGATCAACTGGCTTACTTTCAAATCTTGAAGGAGAGATCGGAAGAAAAAAAGGCTACCGAAAAAATGCGAAAAGCCGATCAGCCCACCCGCCCAAAATCTTTTTACCTGGACGACAAGAACGTGGATCACATTCAAATAAGCCCCGATGAAAACTACATCACCTTTCGTCTGACAAAAGTTGCCTCGAATGCAAAGAACACAATCGTTCCAAATTATGTAACAGAATCGGGATTCACAGAGAACTTGCATGCGAGGACCAAAGTAGGGGCAAAGCCAAGCCATTATGAATTGTGCGTTTACGATGTTCGCAAGGACACGGTGCGTACGGTTAAATTCGACTCCATACCGGGCATTTTTGAAAAGCCTGAGTTCGCAAAAGACTATCCAGTGAAGGGCAAGGAAGAAAAGAAGAAACCAGAGGCACGCGGGCTAATCATTCATGGACCCTATTGGTCGAGAGACGGGAAACACAACTATGTGGTGGCACGAGCCATCGACAACAAAGACCGTTGGATTCTTTCGCTTGACGTGAGCAACCTTACACTTCGCGTGATCGACCGCCAGCATGACGAAGCCTGGATTGGTGGCCCCGGGATCGGCAGCTATTATGGACCCGGAGAGATGGGTTGGATCGATAACGAAACGATCTGGTTCCATTCGGAAGAAACTGGATATTCTCATTTATACACTTACCATTTCCCTAAAGCAAAAAAGCTAGCCCTTACATCAGGCAATTATGAAGTGCAATCCGCTGAGCTTTCGAAGGATCGCAAGTATTTCTATGTAACGACCAACGAAGTGCATCCGGGCGAAAAGCACTTTTATCGATTTCCGCTTTCAGGTGGCAAAGCCCAGCAACTCACCTCCATGACGGGCGCCAACGAAGTGTCGTTGTCACCGGATGAGAAATGGTTAGCCATTCGCCACTCGTACAGCAACAAACCGTGGGAATTGTTTCTTCAGGAAAACAAACCGGGCGCCAAGCCACAGCAAATCACCACGTCCACATCAAAAGAATTCAGCACTTATGCCTGGCGCGACCCTCAACTAATCAAAGTAAAAGCCCGCGATGGTGCTGAAGTGATGGGTAGACTGTACGCACCTTCTTCCGATAAGAAAAATGGAGCTGCCGTGATCTTTGTCCATGGTGCCGGATATCTGCAGAACGCACACAAGTGGTGGAGCAGTTATTTCCGCGAATATATGTTTCACAACCTCCTGACCGATCGCGGCTACACCGTGCTTGACATCGACTACCGGGGCAGTGCAGGCTATGGCCGGGATTGGCGCACCGGCATTTATCGGTTTATGGGAGGGAAAGACCTAAGCGACCACGTGGATGCAGCCAAGCTCTTGGTTGATCAATACGGAATCGATGCAACACGAATCGGCATTTATGGCGGCTCCTATGGCGGCTTCATTACCCTCATGGCCATGTTCACCACACCCGATGTATTTGCCGCGGGCGCGGCCCTCAGGCCGGTGACAGACTGGGCTCACTACAATCATCCCTATACTTCCAACATTCTAAACACACCCGCTGCCGACAGCATTGCATACGCCAAGAGTTCTCCGTTGTATCACGCGGAAGGATTGAAAGGAGCCCTGCTGATGTGCCATGGCATGGTGGATGTGAATGTTCATTTTCAGGATGTAGTACGATTGTCTCAGCGGTTGATCGAACTGGGTAAAGACAATTGGGAACTGGCGGTGTATCCGGTGGAAGATCACGGTTTTGTGGAACCCAGCAGTTGGACAGATGAGTATAAGCGAATCCTGAAACTTTTCGAAAGCAACCTTCACCCCAGGTCAAAATAACCGCACAAACAAAAGCTACACCTCCTGACCGATTGGTTAGCCAGCCTTGACGGGCGATGCATTAAATCGCATACCTACCTGCCCTAAACGTTTTAGCTGTTTCACCAAACGTTCAGCAAATAGCTGTCTGATTTTTTTAAGGTAGCGCTTCGCAACCTGGCGAAGAACCAATTGTACACACCGTGGGCTATCAATCACTATCTGCCGCAAGGGCCAAGCCAGTGAACGTTTTGCGCAACGAATAAGCGAGGCGGTAAGCCGATTATTTGTTAACTTGGTTTTCCTAATCCAGAACTTATGGCTAAGGGAAAATGTATTGTTGCTGCCTGTTGCATGCTGTTCTTTTTGGCTTGCAATAATCCGTCCGGTGATGATCAACTAGGAACTGCTTTCTTCGAAGTGGATGGAAAGCCTGAAGCGGTAGATCAATTCAACAAGGGCTTGCTCTTGCTTCACAGCTTTGAGTTTAAGGATGCTGCTGAAGCATTCATCCAGGCGCAACAACTGGATCCAAACATTGCCATGGCGTACTGGGGTGAGGCGATGACCTACAATCACCCCTTGTGGGCTGAGCAAGATTACGACAAAGCGATTGCCGCATTAAAAAAGTTGGCGCCCACACCGGCAGAACGTTTGGCACGTGCAGGCAACGGACTGGAAGCGGGCTTCATGCGGGCGGTTGACATCCTTTATGGCGAGGGCAGCAAGTTTGAACGTGACAAAGCTTACGCTGAATACATGGCACAGTTGCACGAAAAATATCCCGACAATCAGGAGGTCGCAGCCTTTTATGCGTTGTCGCTGCTTGGTTCTGTCCCCGTAGGTCGGGATGAAGAGGTGTATGAAAAGGGCGCGATCATTGCCAAAGGCATCCTCGAGGAAAATCCCAATCACCCAGGTGCACTTCACTACCTGATTCACGCCTACGATGACCCCAATCATGCATACGATGCACTGGGTGCCGCCAATAGCTATTCACAGGTTGCATCGGCTGCGGCCCATGCACTTCATATGCCTTCGCATATTTATGTGGCACTGGGCATGTGGAACAAAGTCGTTGCCTCTAACGAAGTTTCGTTTCAGGCGAGCGTAGACCGCAAGGCGCGAAAGAGCCTGAACAATGATGCCCTCGGCTACCACTCACTGCAATGGCTCGAGTATGGATATCTTCAACAAGGGCGGATTAGCCGGGCTACCGAAATCGCGAAAGACATGCAGACCTATGTGACGGCTTTACCATCGGGGCGAGCAAGGGTACACATGATCTTGATCAAGGGCGCCTACCTGATCGACACGGAGAACTATCAAAGTGAAATCGCTGGAATTGATGTGAGGTCGGAAGACCTGAACATCAGTATTCATGCGATGAACAACTTTATCGAAGGCCTGAAGCAACTCGCTAACAACGATATAATGGCAGCAAAGGCAACCGCTGATGCGATGGAGAGTAACAGAAAGAAAGTTACAATCCAGCTACAAAGTGACGGACTGACGCTTTGCAGCAGTGTGGGATGGGAGAATCAAGCGGCCAATCAACTGGACATTGATCAGGCTTCCATCATGGAGATGGAATTGCGAGCGATGATCGCTGATCGGAATAATGATGCCACCAAGGCCGAGGAATGGTTACGTCAGGCTACTGAACTGGAGTCAGAGATTAGTTATTCATATGGCCCACCTGCTGTTTTGAAACCTTCGCATGAGTTGTACGGAGAATGGCTGTTAGAACAGGCTCGTCCGAAAGATGCCTTAGACCAGTTTGAATACGGCTTGAAACGCGCCCCCATGCGGGCAAAATTGTTGCAAGGCGAATTAGAAGCTGCTGTGGCGTTGTCGTTGAATGAGCGGGCCGCAGAAATCCGGTCACAGCTTGACAAAATCCTTGCGCAGGCGGACAAAGGAAATTCCCTGGCTTCTCTTTAAGACCTCGAGCCTTGTCTATCGACTCTGTCCAACTCAATTTCAACCAGGGCTCACTCTGGGTGCTGAACGTATGCCTTGCCATCATCATGTTTGGCATTGCGTTGGAGATTACAGTGGCTGACTTCAAAAGAGTGGTACAGTCACCACGACCGGCCACGGTTGGCCTGCTTTCTCAGTTTATCCTGATGCCCGCACTCACCTTCCTCCTGGTTTTAATCATTCGTCCCGCGCCAAGCATCGCGCTGGGCATGATGATGGTGGCCGCCTGCCCGGGAGGTAACATTTCCAATTTCATGACGCACCTTGCCAGAGGCAACACGGCACTCTCAGTGAGCCTTACCGCCATGGGTACTGTGCTTGCGATCGTGTTAACGCCCATCAACCTGGAACTCTGGGCGGGCCTCTATGCGCCAACCTCCACTTTGTTAAAGCAGGTCAGCCTGGATGTGGTGGACGTTTTCAAAACCATTCTGTTGATTGTCGGCATTCCCCTCGTGTTGGGCATGTGGGTGAGGAGAACACGCGAGCAACTCGCTGCGAAGATTTCTAAAATTGCCAAGCCGTTGTCGGTCATCATTTTTGCCATGTTTGTGTTTGTTGCCTTTGCCAACAATTTTCAAAATTTCATCGAGCATATTCATTGGGTGATCTGGATTGTCCTCATTCACAACGGGGCAGCACTTACATTGGGCTATTTCTTTTCAAGGATCAACGGGCTGGATGAACGCGATAGCAAGACCATCGCCATTGAAACAGGAATTCAAAATTCCGGCCTGGGTTTGCTGCTGATCTTCAGTTTCTTCAATGGGCTGGGTGGAATGGCCATTGTGGCAGCCTGGTGGGGCATTTGGCACATCATCTCCGGGTTGTCCCTCGCCTACTATTGGTCGCTGTCAGGCATGCGAGCCGCCTCATCGAAGTAATCTCCACTCCGAAAAATTACATTGGCGTAGCTCAGCCACAATCAATATCTTGGCGGCCTTTATTAAACTTTAACCCGAATGAAATCCCTTAAGCTAATTGCACCCTTCTTGGCCATCGCCCTGTTGCTCAGCTGCGGTAACGAAAAGAAGGAGACCCTTTCTGAAACCTTTCAACGCATCGACAACGAAGTAAAACAAAACTCAAAGGCCTATGCCACCCTTGGAGAGGCTACGTCAACTATCGGTCATCGCCTCACCGGTTCCGAAAATGGGGCCAAAGCGGAGGAGTACACTTACCACAAGTTTAAGGAGTACGGATTCCAGGACGTTGCCTATCAGGAATTCGAAGTGGACGCATGGTCGAGAGGAACGGTGGAAGTGACAATCGATGGCAGTGCATCACCGGCAGTCACGCTCGGTCACTCACCCGTTCAGGCTGACGTGACAGGAGAAATTGTTGACATGGACAATGGTCTGGAAATTGACTATACCACAAGTCCAGACAAAGTGAAAGATAAGATCGCATTGATTTACATCGGCATTTTGGACGGCAGTCCTGCCGGTTTGAGAAACCTACACCGCAGTGAAAAAACAGCGTTGGCCATCAAGTATGGAGCCAAAGGCGTGATCATCTTCAACCAAGTGGATGGCGGTGTGTTGCTAACGGGAACAGCCTCTGTTACCGGAGAATTGCTTTCTGTACCAGCAGTTTGCATCAGCAAAGAAAATGGAATGGCGCTGAAGGAAAAATTGAAGAGTGGTAAATCACAAGCTCATATTGTGATGACCAATCAAAGCGGCCCCATCAAAGCCCGCAACGTGATTGCCACCATCAAAGGCACTGAGCTCCCCAACGAACGGATCGTGATCGGTGGACATCTGGACTCCTGGGACCTGGCAACAGGCGCCATCGATAATGGCATTGGCTCATTTGCAGTACTTGACATTGCCCGTGCATTCATGGCAAATAAACTTCAACCCAAGCGGACCGTACAATTCATCATGTTCATGGGCGAAGAGCAGGGCTTGCTCGGCTCTACACAAATGGTGAAGAAAGAAGTTGCCGATGGAACCATTGAGGAAATTAAATACATGTTCAACATCGATATGGGCGGCAACCCCGTTGGCATCAATGCAGGTGGCAAGTTAGACGACACAACCTTTTACAAGAATGTGGGTGCGGAAATCCAGAAGATTGACTCAGCCTACAAAAACACTTTCAGCAACCGTTCAGGTCTCCACAGCGATCACCAGCCTTTCATGCTCGAAGGTGTTCCTATTATTTCCATGCACAGCAACCTGGATCGCTCCATCTACCGCTGCTATCACGCTGATTGTGATGACTTCAATTTGGTAAACGAAGAGCATATCCGCAACACTGCGCGCTTTGGTACGATGGTCCTTTACGCACTGGCTAATGCCGACAAGTTGCCCGCTCAAAAGATGGACAGCGAAACCACAAAGCAGTTTATGATTGACAATAACCTGGAAGAACCGCTTCGAATAGCGGGGGATTGGAAGTGGAACTAAAGGTGTTACGAGTTACAAGTTTCAGGTTACAAGTTATTGGATCCACCTGTAACCTGAAACCAGTAACAGTTCAGCTACTTCTTCTCAACAACCAACGCTGGCACGTTCATCTCCTTAAACTTGGCGTTAAACGCAGCCACATCCTCTGACACCAGCCCGTCCAGCTCTGCCTTGTACTGACCCCATAGTTTCTGAAGGTCGTTGTATCGATCGCGGGCGCCTTGAGTTACTGCGGGCTCAGAAGCATCAGCCACTCCCAACAACTGGAAGTACTCAGCATTCAACTTGGAAGGCCAGTTTATCACGTCCTGAAAATTCTTTTGCCGTGTTTCGATCAGGTTGGATTCCCATGCATCCATCTTCTTGATCAATGCCTTTCCGGTTTCAACCAGGTCTTTATAGCTGTCGCTTGCTTTCAACATCTCGTTGTACGCCTCCACTTGCTTCTTCACCTTTCGCATCGAGTTGATGGCATCGTGGATCTCCCCAATCGAAGCTTCCACCTGGTCGAGAAACTGCTGTTGCGCGGCCCATTGTTCAGGCGTGCCGCTGGTGCGCGGGTCTGGGATCAAGTCAAACTCAATCTCTGATACCTCGCCTTTGTACGTCACGCGCGCTTTGTACTTTCCGGGCGACACCTGGTGACCGCGGTAGTCTCCATAAAGGAATGCATTTGGCACTTCCTTCACGTGCTCACCGCGTAAATCCCACGCAAACCGGTTGATCCCTGCCTCAGATGGAATAACCTGTGGAGCAGGTGGTCCACCTGCAAATGGTTTGAAAGACTCATCTTTCTTATTTGTGTAGCTCCTGATTTTCTTGCCGCCAGCATCCATGATTTCCAGCGTCACTTTGTTGGTGTCCGCCTTGTCTTTCAAATAATAGCTTAGAATAACTCCGTTTGCTGGATTCTGACCCACACCGGGCGGCACCTCAATCCACGAGGGGAACGAGCTGGTCATCCGGTATGTTGGCTTGGAGTTGTAGAGCTTCACATTGCCGGTGAATACACCCTTGGACTGTTGAATTGCGTTTAAGTCATCGAGAATCCAAAACGCCCGACCTGCTGTAGACGCTATCAAATCATTGTCGTGAAGCGCAAGATCCGTAACAGGAACAACCGGCAGGTTCAATTGCAATTTATTCCATTGTGAACCGCCATTGAAAGAAACATAGAATCCGCGTTCCGCGCCTGCATAAAGCAAGTCCTTCACCTTGCGATCCTCACGAATCACTTTAATGAAATCATCCTTGTCAACGCCATTACTAATCTTGGTCCATGACTTTCCATAGTCTGTTGTTTTGTAAGTCATGTTGCTGTAATCGTTGAACTTGTAGCGAGAGGCAGAGATGTAGGCCGTTCCTTTGTCATGGGGTGACACCTCAATGGAATGAATCATCGACTCAGGCAACCCTGATGGCGTTACATTTTGCCATGTCTTCCCTCCATCTTTTGTTATGTGTACCAGTCCGCAATCACTGCCGGTATAGATCACGCCCTTTTCCAATGCCGACTCAATCAGGTAGTAGATCGTGTTATAATTTTCTCCACCGGCACCTTCGTTGGTGAAAGGACCGCCACTGGCTCCTTGCTTGGTGGTGTCATTGCGGGTTAGGTCCGGACTGATGACTTCCCAGCTTTGGCCCCAGTTGGTTGTTTTGAAAACGACATTGCCCGCATGATAAATCGTGTTGGGGTCGTGGGGAGAGTTCACAATGGGCGCATTCCAATTGAAACGATACTTCATCTCTTTTGGTTTGTAGGCGAGATAGGTCGCAGGGTATTCCCTCACGTCCTTTACCTCCTTGGTAACCACATTCAACACATCAATGTTTCCCTGGTAGCAGCCACCCATCAGCTTTACCGGATTGTTGGGATCAAACGCGATATAGGCGCTTTCGCATCCGGGCCCGTCAAACCAATCCCGCTCGGTCAATCCGAAGCCGTTGTTTCTACTGGCCGTTACCACCGAGGAATTGTCTTGCTGACCCCCGTACACATGGTATGGAAACACGTTGTCGACATTTACCCGATAGAATTGCGCAGTGGGTTGGTTATCCAACGTGGACCAGGTCTCTCCCCGATCGAATGAAATCTCGCCACCCCCATCATCTCCCAGGATCATGTTGTTGTTATTCTTTGGATTGATCCACAGGTCATGGGTGTCGCCATGGCCTACCCTTACCCTTTGAAAATTCTTTCCTCCGTCAATCGACACCATCATCGGTGCGTTGAGCACATAGACAATGTCTTCATTGATTGGATCCGCGAATACCTCCATATAGTACCAGGAGCGTGAAGTAATGTCCTGGTTGTTCGACAGCATGTTCCACTTCTTGCCTCCGTCATCGGATCGATACAAACCCGACTTCGCCTTTTCCGTTTCTACTATCGCATACACCCGATTTGGATTTGCCCTGGAAACTGAAACACCCATTTTTCCCAATTCTTTTGGCAGGCCTTCCACGATCTTGTTCCAGGTAGTTCCACCATCGTTAGATTTCCAAAGTGCCGAGCCGGCCCCGCCACTCTCCACTTTCCACGGATACCTTCTGTGCTGCCAGGTGGCCGCATAAAGAATGCGCGGATTGTTCATGTCCATACTCAGGCTGGACACGCCCGTGTTCTCGTCCACATACAATGTCTTTGTCCAGGTGGCCCCACCATCTGTCGATCTATAAACACCGCGATCAGAACTTGGGCCATGCACGGGACCTTGTGCCGCCACCAGTACTACGTCCGGATTGTTCGGGTGAACGGCAATGTCGGCAATGTGTCGTGTGCCTTCCAGCCCGATGTTTTTCCATGTCTTTCCGCCATCAGTCGACTTGTAAACGCCATCGCCAAAAGAAGTCATCACACCGCGCACTGCATGCTCTCCCATCCCCACATAAATCACGTTGGGGTCGGCTTCCGACACCGCGATTTCACCTACAGATCCGGTCTTGAAAAACCCATCAGATATGTTTTTCCAGGAAACACCCGCGTCCTCTGTCTTCCACACACCACCACCGGTGTAGCCAGTGTAGTAAACGCGTTCGTTGCCGATCACGCCAGAAACAGCGTTTGATCTTCCCCCCCTGAAGGGCCCAATATTCCGCCACTTCAACCCTTTATAGTTATCTGAGTTGAAGGTTGAGGAAGGAGTTGGCTCTGATTTTGACTTTCGTTGTGCAGGTGAAGGCACATTCAAAAGGAGGCACACGCCCATTAACATGATCAATAGTTTCTTCATATCGGTATTTAGATTAGGTAATTAATATGCAAAGGCAGAACCTACTGGTGGATCTGGCCTGGCTAAGTTAACCCAAATCGCGAAATGGCAACAACCCGCTCAAACGATTAACGGGTGGCCAATTCGCGCATCACGCCCTGAAACTTTGCTTTGATCTGATCACCGTACTGGTGATGGCCTCTTTTGATGAGCCACTGCCCATTCACGATGGTTCCGTGGGGTATGTATACATCTGGCGTGTAGACAATGGTGGGCAGCCAATTTTTCTCAGATGCAGTTGACAGCAGGGGTTGTTCGGCATCGTAAACCACCGCATCGAACGACTGGCCGATGGCAAAAAGTTCTTCCTCCAGAATGCCCATGGCCCTGCGGCCCGATGCCACTCCTTCGTTCACAAGGTATGCCGCAGCACTTCCTTCGAATGTGTTGCGCGCATGGGTAAGCAGTCGCTGGCGATAGTCAATCATCCTCAATTCTTCCAACGGGTTCAATCCAATGTGGCTATCCGTTCCAATGCACCATCGCCCTCCAGTTGCCACGTACTCTTTCATCCTGAAAATGCCATCGCCCAGATTGCCCTCCGTGGAAGGGCACAAAACTACCGTAGCCTTGGATTTCGCCAGGCGGGTCAACTCATCGTCATCCAGGTGAGTGGAATGCACCAGGTGAAACCTTTCATTCACTTCCAGGTTATCCAACAGCCATTGCATGGGCCGTTTGCCGGAGAAAGCCTGACAATCAGCAACCTCCTTTTTTTGTTCCGCCACGTGCACATGAAAGGGGAGATCCTTTTCTCCAAGCGAATAGGTTTTCACTACATCCTCAAGGCCTACCGCCCGCAAGGAGTGCACGCTAAATCCCAAACGGGCATTATCATATTGTGCAACAACGGGTGTGGATGCGGAAAGAAGCTTGAGATAATCATCCACAGTCTTGGAAATAAACCTAAGTTGCCTGGGCTGTGGCTCCTGACCAAAGGTTCCTTTCTGATAAAACACAGGTATCAAAGTGATTTTGATGCCTGCGCGCTGGGCAGCAGCCACCATTCGCCCTCCCATTTCGGCCAGGTGGCTGTAGGTTTTCCCCTCCTTGTCGTGATGGAGATAGTGAAACTCAGCTACGTGAGTATACCCATACCTCAACATTTCCGTATAAAGCATAGCCGCTACCGCCTCAGCCTGATCCGGGTCGAGCGACAATGCACATTGATACATTGCTTCCCGCCAGGTCCAAAAGTTGTCATGTACTCCCGGAGGATGATTCTCAGCCAAGCCGGCCATCGCATATTGAAAGGCATGGGAATGTGCATTTTGAAAACCAGGCAAGGCCAGTCCATTGGATGAGTCTAATGCAACCGTTCCGGCAGGGGCCTGAGAAGACAAGTATTGAATTTTTCCTGAACCATCTACACCTACGTATGCAGGCGCAAGCCAACCGGTGCCGAGTAATAGTCCCTTAAATTTGAAAAAGTGTAGTGGCGTCATGTTCTGTTAATCGTGGTCCGCTTCCAATAACTGGTCGGCCATTGTCTGCAGCGTAGATTTCAATAGGTCTCGAACACGTTCGGCCCGCACCTCATCATATTGGGTTTCGCTATCGTCCATGTAATTAATCTTGTTCATCTCGAGTTGAAGCGCGTGAATACCATCCATTGGTTTGCCAAAATGGCGCGTGATATAGCCGCCTTTGAAGGGATGATTGTGACTGACCTTCCAATTCCCTTGTTCAAGGCACCGCAGGGCGGTCTCTGACATGCCGGGTGAGGCTGCAGTGCCATCGGCATCACCAAGTATCAGATCTGGAAAACGTTCTGCCCGGATCGTTGGAACCAAATGACGAATGGAATGGCAATCCCAAAGCAATACCTGGTGATACTTGGTCCGCAGTTCGGTCAACAATGCTGCAATCTTCTCGTGATACGGTCTATAATACAATTCCACCCTCCTTGCCATTTCGGCTGCCGCCACTACTTTGCGATGATCTTTGTAAAGGGGGTTGCCCAAAAAATCTGTCGTGGGACAAGCTGCAGTGATAATGCGTCCATCTGAATACAGTGGCTTGCTTTCAGGATGGCGGTTAAGGTCAACTACCCACCGGCTGTAGGTTGAATGGAGAAGCGTGATGCCCATCGAGGGCGCGAAGTCATACAGTTGATGAACAAACCAGTCTGTGTCGTCAGGTGCCGTGATTAGCTCCTGAAAAAATTCATCTTTTATTTCAGCGGGAAACTCCGTGCCGCAGTGGGGAACACTCAATAACACAGGAAGCGCTTGTCCCTGGGGACGAATTACCTGATAAGGTGTCAAGGCCTACTTTTTCATTTTGGAAAGTAATTGCTCAATCCTTGCTTCATCATTCTGAATGATACTGCGAAGTTTAGCCACTTCGATTCTCACAGCCCTTGCCTCTTCCTGAGTTTTCTTAAGCTCGCGCCTGAGTCTGCTATTTTCCTCTCTAAGCGTTGCCGCCACCGAGTTCTCATAATACGCAAATGAGGCACTGCCAACGAATGCCAAGATCAGGATGAGCGTTCCAACTTTTGTTGCCATAGTGATACTGAATTAAAGCCCGGCTAATTCTTTTTTGATTTCTTTTTGCCCTTTGGTTGACTTTCCAGTTGCTTCTTTAAACTATCGTTTTCAAGCCGCAGCCATTCATTCTGTTTTTGAAGAACCTGCAACCTTTTTTGTTCATCAGCACTAAAAGTTTGGGAAATTCCACCACCACTTAACAGTTGTGATTTTAACACCACAATTCGTCTGAACGATTCTTCGATCCGGTGCCTGGGAATCACTCCTTTGGCGACATTCGCTTTGATAATCTGGTGCACTTTGTCCACGGTTCGCTCTTCGCTACCCTGAATATTGTTTGAAAAACACAGAATGTCAACCCCTGCGTTGACGGCCATTACAATGGCTTGTTCGAGGCCATAGTGCTTCGTGATGGCGTGCATTTGCATGTCGTCTGAAAAAATTACTCCGTCAAAGCCCATCTTTTTTCGAAGCAAACTGTCGATGACAGAAGAAGACAATGTGCCGGGGTACGCTCTTTTGTCTAATTTCTTGTTTACAATATGCGCTGTCATGATGGCGGGCGCATAGCCTCCTTGAATCAACTGCTCATACGGTCCTAATTCTTCGTCCGTCCAAGTATGAGTCACGTCCGCAATGCCCAGGTGGGTATCATCCTTTGAACTTCCGTGCCCCGGAAAATGCTTGAGTACGGTCACCACACCCATTCTTTGATGAGGAATGATGAATTCCCTGGCCAACATAGCCACCGTATCGGGGTTTGCCGAGAATGCCCTTTCCACGCGGGCAATGATAGGGTTGTTTGGATTGGACGCCAGGTCAACCACCGGTGCAAAATTCACATTGATACCTAGTCCCGCCAAGGTAGCAGCAGTGGTTTCTCCATAAAAGCGTGCAGAATCGAGCGATCGTGATTTCCCAATATTTGCAGCCGAAACGGATCTCGGAAACCCGTACTTTTCCTTCAGCCGGTTTACCCTTCCGCCCTCCTGATCGATGGCCACGAACAACGGGATGGGGGCGGCATGCTGATACGTCCAGGCAATTTTCTTTAGTTCTTCGTAGGAATTAGATTTTGGAATGTTCTTTTCAAAAAAAATGATTGCCCCTGCCTTGCCTTGTTTAATCTCGTTCAGCACTTGCTCATCAACCGTGGTGCCTGGTACGCCAATCAGAATCATCTGCCCGATCTTGATGTCCAGGCTATCGCGTTGCTGGGCGAACGCCACTGTGGTTGGTAAAAGAAAACTGACAAGCATTGCGGACTTTAATATCATGGATCAATATTTATCTCTTACCCACACCAATATTTGTTCCATCATCTGGCGAATGTCGGACGAGGGTACTGTATAATTGTTATTCATGATGCTAAAAATGAGTGTCTTTCCATTCTTGGTCAGGATGAAGCCGCTGAGGCAATGGTTATTTCTCAGGGTACCTGTTTTGCCAAAAATGTAGGGCGTCTCTCCCTTGTAGAGGTTGCTGATCGTTCCCGCCTCACCTCCCACTGCGAGTAAGTTAAACAGGCGTTCCTGCGGTACGATCAAAGCAATCTTTTCCCAAAGTCGCACGATTGAAGCGGGCGTAAAGAGATTATATCGCGACAACCCTGAACCATCCATCCATATCGCTTCGTCCGGAAGGTCAAACAAAAATTTTTCTTTAATGGAATCGATGGCAATTCCTTGATTCAGCGTGTCGCTCAGCAGCCCACCATACATTAACAGCAGTTGTTCAGCAATAAAGTTGTCGCTTTCTTGCATCATCACCTTGTAGAGGCTGTCAGACGGGATGCTGTACAAGTATTCGGAGCGTGCATCGAGTGGCACGTGGGTGAGCTGTACCTCTCTTTTAAGCGTATCGCCCAGCAAAGTCACCAGCCACTGCGGATCATAGCGAAAGGGAATGACTCTTTTCCAGGAACTGGTGTCGATGCCAGGATAGAAAGTCAGTTGGTTTGATTCCATCGCGCGGTCCGCCCGTGGTTGAGCCCCGGTGCTGTCTCCCACCAAGAGCATGGAAACAAACCGACCCGGAGAAATGTAGAAGTGTTTCAGCGAGTCGATGCCAATGGTTACGCAGTTGCCATTCATCGGAAATGGCGACCGCTCCGGTGAGTAGCTGTAGCGATAATCTCCCCACGACCATCCGGGTCCAAAATGTTCTTCGTCATAATTTGCGTCAGAGAAGAAAAGTTTTTGCTCTGTGTTTTTCAGAAAATTGAACACTCGACCATTCTGAAAAACTTCCTCATACAAAAAGGATGGATCCCCGGTACCCCAAAAAATAAGAGAATCATTCCTCACCGCGTATTGAAGGGCAGGCACACTGTCACTCAACAGTTGCAACCCACCGTAAAAAGTAAAAATCTTGGTGTTCGAAGCGGGCGTGAAATAGGTAGATCCGTGGTAATCGATCAGTGTCTTCTTTGTGTCAGGATCATAGAGGAGAAATCCAGCATTGTGCTGAAATTTTTTTTCTGAGGTGCGTAGGGTTTTAACTACATATCGCGATGGAGAACAGCCGCCAAGGACCGCACACCAGGCAGCCAGCGAAATAAAAATGAACCTTGTCACCATGCGGAGAAATACCGGTCGAGCAGGATTTGGCGGTGGTGTGTCTCATGCCCGGCAATGATAAAGCCCAAAGCCACCACTGACATTTCGTTATTGTTGGCAGCGCCTTTTCTCCTCAACATCTCCTCTGTAAATCCCAGGAACATATCAATGGTAGAAATCCGCAAATGTCGCATCTCGTCAGCAATGTGTTTTAGGCTTCGGCCGGAAGCATTGGCCTCAGGCGCGTAACTGTTTTCATCAAACCCACTCAGCGGTGTCTTGTCGTTGCGTGCAAAGCGCAGCGCGCGGTATGTAAAGATTCTTTCGGCATCAATCACATGACAAAGCAGCTCCCGTATCGACCATTTCCCATCGGCATACCTGAAATCGATCTGCGCTTCAGGCACACTATAGACGGTTTCTTGCATGCGATGCCCGGACACACGCAAGGCCTGCAATACGTCAGTCTCCTGAATGTGTTTGACATAATTCTTGTAAAAAGGGGGGATTGACTCAAGGTTGAGAAGCATGTTAGCTTTTGTTGAGGTTGGGTAAAGATACATTTACTTCTGTGCCGTTGCCAAATTGGCTTTTTAAGTCGATGGTACCTCCTAATTTTTCCACGGCCTGCTTCACAATGTACATGCCCAGCCCAGAGCCTTCCATTCGATCGGTACCCCGAAAAAACATGTTAAATATCTTGGGTAAATATCTTTCATGGATACCGATCCCGTTATCCACGAACTTGAGATGCGCCTTATCCTTTGTCAACTTGATATCTATTGTCAGGAAACTCGCCTTTTCCTTGTCATAGTATTTGTAGGCGTTTGAGATGATGTTACTGATAATGATGCCTGCAAATACGGGGTCGCTGTGAAATGATGTCTTTCCAGTTATTTTGATCTTGGTCTTCACTTTGTTATAGGCATCCAGGTATTCCAGCGACTGCAAGGTATTGTTGATCATCTTATCAAAGAGTAGAGGACTTGCGTCTATCTCTCCCCTGTTCACCTTGGCATAATTCAACATTGACCGGATAAATTCATCCAGTTTCTGGATGCGATCTTCCACTTTGCCGATGTATAGACTCTTGTGCCCGGGCTCCGGGTCCAGTTTTGCCAAATTAACCAGGCCCAGGATGGAGCTCAGTGGCGAGCGCAGGTCATGTGACGTTTTGTACATCAACTGGTCCAGCTCAAAGTTTCGATCTGAAAGTTCTTTGAGTGTGAGCGTAAGCACTTCCTTGCTCTTGGCAAGCTCGGTGTTCTGCCGGGCCAGCTCATCGTTAAGTTTCATCAACGCTCGTTCAATCTCCTTATACCTGGTCACATTCCTAAAAAAGGCGGCCACGCCTGTGATTTTGCCGGCCTTGTTGACAATCGGGTATCCCGTGCCTTCGAAATACAGCAGTGCACCCGTGGCCGATGTCATCTCAAACAAATCTGTTGCGGCTGTTCCACGCAAAGCCTTGTTAAAGATGGCGATCGCTTTTCGTTGAAGTGTCTTTTCCTTGAAATAGAGAAGAACACTTTCACCTTCTTTTATATGCTGCCCCAAACTCTCCATGGCGTTACGATGGCTGGAATTGAATGCGATGTAACACTTGTCCCGGTCCACAGAGAAAACCTGATCCCTGGTGCTCTCAAGCACTGCCTGCAAATGGGCGTTCGACTCGAGCAACGCATGCTGAATCGCCTTGTAGGGTGATACGTCTCGTATGAACACCGCGGCTCCCACGACCTCATTTCGATTTTTCCAGATGGGATTGAATGAGAATAAGTGTGCCTTCTGCCGATAGCCCGAATAGTCCAATACCCGTTCGATCACGTGTGGCTCGCCTTTGAATGCGCGGGTAAAGCCTCTTCTCAACCACTTGTCATCTCCCGTTTTCTTAAGAATCTCGATTAAGTTGTCGCCCACATGAATGTCCGCGTGCTGCAAAAGCCTGGACATTTTTTTGTGATTTTCGTTGAAAGCGATGTACCTGAAGTTCTTATCGACCGCGAATATGGAATCCCGCGTACTGTTCATGATGCCGATGAGCTGTGCATTTAGGGCCGACAACAATTGTTCCTTCCTCTTCAATTCCGAAACATCCAATTCGGCACCTACCAAAAAGCGCTCACCTTTGTCGTTGGTAAAGCGACTCCTGAAGGTAATTACCTCTTGCTGAGTTGCTTTGGATCGGCCATATCGTTCCTCGTGGGTACTCGTTCTCCCTGTCTTCAGGACTAGATCGTCTCGCTTCCAAAACGTCTGCAAATCGGCCTTACTCGTATTCAGGTATTCAAAAATGGTTTTATGCAAGATCCTATTTCGGCTTTTTCCGAAGTATCCGAGGTATTGGTCATTGAATAAAATCAATCGATGCTTTTGGTCCTTTACATAAACCGGAATCGGAACAGCGTTTAGGATGTTCTCGAGAAATCGTTGCGACTCGAGCTGTGTAAGCTCCGCTTCTTTTTGAGCTGTTACATCGCGAATGGCCCCATCAATATATTCGCTGCCCTTGCCATCCTTGATCATTTTCGCGCTTAAAGAAGCCCAGAAAAGGGATTTGTCTCTTCTGCGAAGCCTTACTTCCACGTTGCGGCACTGACCTTGCCTGGCCAGCAGTTTTCTTATCCGATCAAGATCATTTTTGGAGGCATAAAGGCGTGACGCCCGACCCGTGTTGAGTTGTTCAAGACTCGCAAAACCAAATAAACCCAGGAAGGCCTTGTTCACATAGACAAATCGCTTGCCCGGGATGCTGCGGTAAATGCCTTCACTAATGTTATCACTGATCGATTCGACTAGCGACCGCTGCTGCTCTAATTCAATTCGGATCTGCTTCTTCACCAGCAATCATTGTACCTCAAAATGAAGTAAACACCTCGTCCGGCATTTCTTTGTCAACTTTTACATTTTTAGGACCACCCTCATCTGAACGATCGGCTGAAAGCAGGATACTGCCGTACAGCCTGTAGTTGTCCCAGGGGCGAGTGAAGTTGGCTGTATCCTTGTTCGCATCGGAAAAATAGCACCAATACCGAATGAGCTTTTCATTCTTGTCGATATAGAGTTTATACTTGTTTTGCGGAGTCATGCCCACATCCTTGAAAGTGAGCTGTATCACCTCGTAACTTTCATTTTGAAGGGTATCCTCGCCCAGGTAGTTTAGTGTGACGCCCGTATCTTTCAGTTTGAAGGGCATCACAAGCCAATAGGAGTCGTTGATCCATATCGACTTGGCCCGCTTTAACATCTTGGCAAGAGAATCAGGTTCTGTCAGTTCCTGGCCCTTGATTTGTACACGCCCCTCCCCGCTGTTCACATTCACCAGGTAAATGGTGCTGTCGGGTTTGCTGTCGATCCGCACGCGGCCCGTGAATTTATCCCAAACCAAATCCCTGCGACCAAAAAAATTCCAGGAGATGTAGCGGGTGTTGTCCCAATTGCTCCGGCCACCCATCGCATTCATCACGCTATCAGCCAGGGCAATCGCCTCGGCATCGGAATGCTCGAGGTCGAATCCTTCTGCAGCGGGATTTTGATCGTACGCCTGATTTTTTTGTTGGCAGCTCCAAATCAGCAAGGTAACAATGGATAATGCTAATAGTCTCATCGCTCAGAAGTTGGAATGGTAAGATGAATTTCGCGGTAACGCCCTGCTTAAGTTAACCAAATTTCACGATTTGTGAATCAGGCCTCGTCCTTTGTTCCGGTCGAAATATTCTTAAGATCGTATTTGCCTTCTGATGCCAAAGTCATGAATTTCCGGAGTACGCTTTCCAAGGGCAGAACCAGCAACGCGATAACCACCTGCACGAAAAACCCAATAACGGGAGTCTCGGCCTCAAATAATGACTCAGCCGCAGTTTGAACAAACTGAATGAGCATGATAACTGTAAGCACCGACAACAGACGGCTGAGGTAACGATACTTACTGTTGGCTGCGCTAAGCCGGACTGTGAGTAACACCAGCGATCCGAAAAAGATAAACTCCAACGCATAAAACCAGGTCTGCTGCCAATAAGGTGGTGATACACTAAATACGATGGGCTGCATTGCCGACTCTTCTCCCAACAAGTTTCGCGCTTTCACCTGTAAGGTGTACCTACCGGCCGGCAAGTAATTAAAATTGACTTCATTGTCGCGAGACCAGGCGCTCCATTCGTTGGTGAGGCCATCCACAAAATACTGATACTCTACCGATTGGTTGCCCTTGTAATCGGGCTGTACAAATTTCAAAGTAAGATGGCTTTGTAGTTCACTCACCTTGAGGAAAAGCCCTGGTGCGAGCTTGCGATTTGTGCCGATTACTTCCTTCAACAAGAGGGGATATTGGATATTTTCTGCGGTGAGTTCCCTGGCATCAAATCGAAATAGTTCGTTGCCGCTAGTGATGAGCCATAGGCCGGATTGATCCCCTGTAAGGGTGAGGTAACGTACTTCAGGAAACAGCGCCAACCACTGCAAGTTTAAGTTTGAATGGAGCCGCGAGCTTGCCGTGCGCCAATGATGCCCATCGTTGAACCAGAAAATACCGTCAGAGGTGAAGTACTTTCGCGGCCCAGGCAAAGAATCATACTTTACGAATCGTTCATTCACCGGATCAAACCGGTGAAATGCCCCGGATGCCGCCACGTATACATCGTTTCCTAATGCAAACCCGGTTGTCTCGTCCAGCACCAGGGTTTCAAACGGAACCTTTGATACCTGTGTGATCTCACCGTCAACCGATTCGACCTTGATAATGGCTGCTCGTCCGCACAGCCAGATATTCTGAATCCGATCTTCAAAGATGTTGCCTACAAATTCCCGAATGGTATCCATCAGGTGGGTTTCGTGCCACCCCTCTTCCCGCGTGAAAGTTCTTATGCGATCATCGTAGGTGCTCACAACCAGCTGATCAAGTGAGCTGGAAAACGAAAACGTGCGCACGGGATCTTGTGCAATCATCGTAGATGAGATGGAGTCAATTTCATACATGCCACCTATGCCTGCCGCTAACAGCCGACCATTTACCACTGAAAGCTGCGTGACTTTGCCCTTGATGTTTTCGACCGGCTTGTAGGCATATTCCAATGAACGCAGCACCCGCCTGGTTCTCTTCTCTTTAACAGTCCTGGTGACCGCACGCTTTGTCGCTGGTGTTTCTTTCGGCTCGGGTTGTTCGGGCTCATCGTCCTTTTTCCTCTTCCGCAAGAAACTGAACAGCCCTTTTCGGCTCTTTTCCCGTTCAACCTCAGCCGCGTCTTCCTTTGCATCTGCACCGCCCGATGTCGCCTGAGTCAGCCGCCTGGTTACGTAATAAATTTCCTCTCCGTACACCTCCTCTTTGGTAAGCCGAAAAAGGCCTACGGAAGTGCCCACATACACGCTGTTCCCAACAGAGGCTGCACTCAACAGGTTGCCAGTGAGTCCAGGATAGTAGTTAAAGGGCCGGAAGGGCATATACGGTGCAATGCGGGTGAACCCATAATCATGTGCCACCCAAATGCCCTGATTGCGATCGGCCAACATGGCAAAGACTTCGTTATCGGGAAGGCCCGTGTAGTAGTTGGTGATTTGTTCTGTCGTGCCGGTATGAGGATTCAAAAAAATCACACCGCCCCTCAGCGTACCGATGGCGATCAGGTCTTCATTAACCCAGCACCCACCGATCATGATGTTGGATCCAATGTATTCGGCATCCTCCGGGTTGATGGGTGTGGCTTGGTTGCCATCAAAAACGAAAAGTTTGTCGGTGGTGGTTGCAATCAACACATTGCTTTTGCTCCCCTGGTTATCAGTGAAGAGCAATTCTTCGTCCAGGATGAAATTCAGGTCGGAGGGGAAAGCCTTGTCCTTTTCAATCTTCAGCAACAACCCTGTTTCGATGGATGCGTAGATGGCCTGACGAATCCGATACAACCCGGTAAACTGATGCCCCTCAACTTGTATTCGGGTTATCGAATCGGTTTCGAACTGATAATGATAAATGGCTGACTCATTGGCAAAAAATACTCCACTATCTGTTGCTTCACTGGCGATGATGTTCTTTGCATCGGGATGAGACGCGGACAGTCTCTTGAAGTTCCAGTTGTTTTCTTCGTCCAGTACCAGTTTGCCAAAACCGGTAAGACCACCAGCATATACATCCTGATTTTTTACACACAGGGTGTAAATGGCGCCCGGGGATTCAATGATCGACCAATTTCTGCCATCAAATTCAACAATGCCACTCTTGTTGGCAAAGTAAAGAATTCCATTGTCGGCCTGAACGATGTCAAAGTTCAGGTAATCGATGCGCTCATCGGTAGAAGTGAAATGCGTGAGAAAGTAGTGTCCGGTTTGAGCGGACGCGAGCCAGGTGATCAGAACAAGAGCGCAACAAAGTAATCGCATGCGTTGATATTCGAAAGTGCGGTATGCAATTTAAGAAAATAGGAAAACAAAAAAGGTGAGGGTTTGATCCTCACCTTTTGATATAAAACTAGAATATGGCTACCTGGCGATGAACACAAAATCGCTGCCTGGAGCATTGTCACCGAACTCACCATATCTTGGCACGATCTTAAGACGCTCCACATATGTCACCAATTCCGGCAGCGTGAGCACCCCATCTCTTCCACCGCGGCCTCTCAAAGCCTCCAGGAAATTCTTCGCAAAGGGTGAATGCTGACCGGGGATACCGTCTGACACATATTGCTTTCCGCCAGAAGTAAGGAATCGCCTGGTCTTGTAGGTGAGTTTACGCGTAATGAATTCTGACTGGGTCTGTTCCCGGTACACTTCATCCTCCACCCCGCGAGAGGATGCCAATGCCTGGTCAAACGTACCACCAAAACAAACGTCCATCGCCAGGAAGATGTGATCACATGGGATGTTGTTCACGATCGAACGCAAACGATTATGCGAAAGATATGTGGTCTTCGCTTCGTCATTCAGCAACGACTCACGCGTTACCACAAAACCTTCACCAAACGTCTGATCGTAGGTACCATGACCTGCAAAAAAGA
Organism: Cyclobacteriaceae bacterium; assembly: GCA_050250195.1. GTDB lineage: Bacteria > Bacteroidota > Bacteroidia > Cytophagales > Cyclobacteriaceae > ELB16-189. The sequence goes on from JBFWPC010000001.1 coordinate 723,304, forward strand.
TGAATAGCTGATCAAGTGGCTTGTATTTCCGCTCTCCATATTCACGTAGCTTTTTTAGTATGTCGGCCTGTGAGACATTCTCGATCATCTCCACCTTGAAACCGTAGGTTTGCCTCAATTCATTGGCGATGGTGCGTGAATCAAAAACGGGGTTTACCAAGTCCGTCCAATTATCGTATTCATCGGTAGCCACAATCAACGCGTAGTCTGTACGTTCAAGTTTTGACGCATCTGCCAATGCGGAGCTACCCACATTGACTGTCTTGTAACTCACCGTCTTAACCCCATCCGCGTTTTCGGCAACTATCTCCAATACATTCAGACCTTCCAGCAGGTTCAAACTTTTCTCAATGGTGGTGCCAAGCTCTTCTCCGGCCTTTGGCGTGATGTTCTGAACGCCCCTTGCCGATGCCTCCCGACCCTCCTTGATCGAAATCGTAATGTTCTTCAACGGGGTAGCCGATGTGATCTCAACCTTGATGCTGTACTTGTTTTCCTGCGCATAGCTGGTTTCTGCAACCGGTGTGATCCAGTTGATCACCGGAACCGTTGAACTTACCAGCTTGTTTGGGTCACTGAAGTCTACTTCGAACTCGTTGGTTCGGGTACTTACATTTTGTGCCACGAGCTGAAATGCTCCAACCAGTAATGCAATAGTCCATGTGAATTTTTTCATGGCCTTGGTTTTATTTTTTAAGTATTATTTTTCCTGTGTGTACTTCGTTGTTTACGATTAGCCGATAGGTGTACAGTCCGTCTGCCGAGTTGGTCAACAAGGCATCCCATGAAGATTGATAAAAACCCCCCTTCAGAGCCGCATTAACCAGCCGCGATACCCGATGCCCGGTCATATCAAATACATCCAAAGTAACGATCGCCTCTGACCCCTGCTCTGGTATGGTGTAGGGTATGATTGAAACGCCTGTGGTGGGATTCGGGTACGCCTGACCCAGCACAACCTTGTTCGGCTTGACTTTCTCGCTTAAGTCATTTCCAAAGAAGATCGTCAACGACTTTGAAGATTTTCCTTCGAAGGAATAACTGTTTGCTTCCCTCATGTTCACAGGAATCTGCAAATCATTGTCGAACAAATAGAGTTCCTTTGCATTCTCTCCAAATCCAGTATTATCCCATTCAATCGTGGCAACGCCATCCAGGTTTGACTCGATGGTAAAATCCCAAGTGTATTCCTCTTGGGTCGGGACGATATCTTTTGAAAAACGCTTGCCACTCAGGAATTCGGGATGAGGGAAATTAACTTCCAGGTAATCAAACCAACGAGGTGGTGTTACCTGATCAAAACGGTCCTTCTGTGTCTCTTTCGCATCTGGCCGCATCCCCACCGCACCCAATTTGTTTTCAATGTTGTTCTGGGTGATCGTGAAAGCCACCTCCCATTCCACACCATCCAATGTGGCGCTTACGACAGGCGGCCCTTTCCTACCTCCGGCTCCATTGATCACGGGTATTTGAAGAGTGCCACCTCCATTGCTAAACACAAATGCACCTTGGAAAACATTCAAAGAGGTTACGCTTGAATAGCTGCCCTGGAAAATAAGCGGGTTATCCACGCTCACGCCTGGATTGGCAGCCACCACGTCATTCCAGTCAATCGCAAATGTGTAGGGATTCCCGATTAAGTTAAACCCATTCACCAGCGTCATATTAAATGCGGGGTTGGTGCTGGGTGCCTGGGCATCACCAATGCTGATCGTAGTTGGCACCGCCATATTCAAGAAATACCCTTTGCCTCGCGAAATGGTCCCTGGATAATCCACCCAGGCTTCAGGACTATTTTGATAACCAAGCAATCGCCATTGCTTCTTGTCTTGATTGCCAAGCTCCTCAAATAGTTGACTCGTATTCTTGTTGTCGAAATAGGGTATTGCAATAATTCTATAGCTTGCGACTTCACCTCCACCACCTTGGCTTGGCAAAGAAGGAGCATTCGTACCTGAGTAGAGCATGTAGGTGCGATAAGTCTGGCTCGTTTCCTCGTTGCCCTGCTCGTCTTGCACCTTGAAAAAATATTCCATCCCCTGCTCATCAAACCACGCTTCCTGTGCTGTGAAAGTTGCTTGCGAGGTAGTGCCTGTGATGGTTATTGGCGTGCCGGCCGTTGGCGTGGCTGTAGAGCCCATTTTTTTGTAATGCATTGTGGCGCGAGCGAGTAAGCCATTGTCGTTGGCGGTGATCGTCAGGTCAACAGATCCACTTCCCTTCTCAAAAGTTTGAGGTGGAGTAAATGTAATCGATGGTTTTGTGTTGTCAACCACATCAAACATCATCGAAAGGCCATCGAAAAAGGTGCCGTTGATATTGTTAAACGACATGCCGTCAATGGTGAGTTCGAATTCTCCTATTGATAACAACGGTGTGCCCAGGTTGAAAGTCAGCGTGTTACCCGTCTTTGTTGCTTCACTTGGATTCCAAGCCTGCACTGTAGATCCAACGGGGGAGTGCCTGACGAGGCCAATCACACCGCCCGCTACGGGAAAAACTTCTTCATCGAACGTGACACTAATAGAAGTGAGCCCTGGCGCAATCTGTGCACCAGCATCAGGCACATGGGAAGTCACAACGGGTGGGGTATCATTTACGGTGAAATTCCAGGTTGTTTGATCGGTAATTCCAGCATGGGAGTTTGCCCACATGTCGTCAAAGGCATATTGATCGAACTGAACATAGTAATCGCCAATCGAATTAAGTTGATTGATAGAGTAGGTGTAGGTATTTCCAGATTTTGTTCCTGAAGTGACCAACAAGTCTGAAATAGGAGTTGCATTTCCAACCCTATACAATTTGATCCGCTTCGCAGCCACAGCGAAAGGTTCTTCATCAAATGTGATTGCGAGTTCCGTTAAGCCAGGAAGAATGCTTGCGCCATCTGCCGGTGCCAGTGTTGTGATGACTGGCGGGTCACCATCCTCAATCACATTGATTGTTTGATTCGGTGTAACGTTGTAAAGAAACTGTTCGATGCCACTTGACGGCCAAACAATTCTCACCTCGTCAATGGTTGCGGCACTGCCAATTCCAAAATGAGCGGTCAGGCTGCTTTGGGTGGCATGGGCGGTATGAGATTGGATCTCCCGCATCTGGGTCTTTAAACCCGTCTTCACATATATGCGGGCGCCAATGGCATTGGTGTTGGAAATGGTGCCCGTCAGATTGAATTTAACCCATTTGCGCGCGGCCGAAGGCGCTGTTGTGTTTCGATAAATGATATTCGGGATGTCGGGATTGCTAAATCCTCCATTGTGAAAATCCAGGAAACCATCATCATCCACATCCTCAAGCGCAGGACCATACAGCTTAGACAGATTAGGAGCGTTGAAAAGCTCTGGCGTAGTGTATTTTGAGAACGTACCATCGCCATTGTTGTAATAAAGAGCACTCGTGAAGCCCATCGAAAAAAGATCCAGGTCACCATCGTTATCAATGTCCGCCCAGGCGCTTCCAAAAGTCCCCCCTAAACCAGACTCGGATACAACCGAACCAACGACTTCCGTAAAAGTTCCGTCTCCGTTATTTCTGAACAGGTTGTTGCCATAGTCTGGCGGAGAGTCGAATTGTGACGCCACAAAAACATCGAGATCTCCGTCATTGTCATAATCGCCCCATGAAGCAGTGCGATCACTATCCTCAACAACAGATTCAAAGACTGACCCCAGGACCCTCGTGAAATTGCCAGTGCCATCATTTTGATACAGTCGCGTTTGGCTTTGTGATGTCGGATTTGTGCCAACGTTTAAGACAAGGATATCCATATCTCCATCGTTGTCATAATCTGCCCATTGCGCATCGCGTGTATTTCCAAAATCAGTAACCAAATCACCGCTGGTTATCCTTGTAAAGGTACCATCTCCATTATTGTGAAACAGATACTTGTCAGTTGCGCTGCCTGCCCCCAAAGAGGTGTGCGCTAAGAAGTCAAGCGATCCATCGTTGTCGTAGTCGGCAAAGGAACCTCCTGGTAACCCTCCTTGCGTGTACTCGGAGAATGGTTGCTTGGTATAGGATCCGTCAGAGTTCCTAACTAACAGCAGGTCTGTAGAGAAACTTCTTGTCAGCAACAGATCATTCAATCCATCATTGTTCACATCAACAATTTTCAACGAACGAGTGGTGATAGCCTCATCCGCAAGTTCGGGAATGGAAAGCTTGGTAAATTGACCATTTCCCAGTCCAAGGAATACCACAGGGGGTATTACATTTTGTCCGGTACTATCGGTTGTTGTCGGAAGAAACAAGTCATTGATTCCGTCACCGTCAATGTCTCCCCAGGCACCACCACCACCGGTTCTAAAAAAGGTGAGCAATGGAAGATTGTCAATAGGGGTAAACAAATAGGTGGATCTCGGAACGATGCTCACTTCGGCTGAGTAAGCCGAATTCCCACCCGCATTCGATGCCCTTACCCGGTAGTAATAGGTTGTTCCAATTACCAACCCTGGATCTTCATCTTTATACGAAACCTTCGGGAAAATTACATCGGCAATTTTGGCGAAGCCACTCCCTGACGTAGTGGAGCGCTCGACTTCGAAACCCTGGGAAAAATCTCCGCTTGTCCAGTTCAACAGAATGGTGCCCGGCAAATACACCGTTGCAGCCAGATTCGTTGGCGCAACAGGTGGGGGATCAACGGCATTCAAAGTGTACACTGTGGTCTCCGTTCTTAGCGGGTATTGGGGATGGGTCATCCAGGGTAAGGTCAAAACCTTGCCGGTATCATCCCAGGTACCGTTGCCATTGGATAAATAGAAGCTAATCGACCCAAGGAATACACTTCCACAGTTCTCTTCAAAGGTCATTTGACGAGGATCAGGCGGTGTGGGCGAAAGGCCAGAAGACGCGCCAATCGGCAAATCCGAGATTGTATAGTTGCCATTCGCCCCGTTAAGTGTTTGATTTAATTTCGTTTGAATGCCAATGCCGCTTTGGTTTAGCGTTGTGGCTGTCCAACTGCGGTTGGTGGGTATCGCTGATTGAGGAGTACAATCCACTAAAGTTGTCACGCTGATTTCATTCGATGGAGCCGATTTTCCGCCCGACCCAGAAGCCCTGACGCGGAAGAAATAGGTCGTATTGTTCTTCAAAGAGGCGCCATTGATTACCGAGATCAAGGCAACGCCCTGGGCCCGTGTCCAGGATGAGGGCCTGGTAGCGAAAGCCACGGAATCATAATTGAGATTATCTCCCTCTGAAGCTTCGATGACAAATCCTGTTTCATTTGAAGAATTATCGTTCCAGATCAAACCAACGGAATTCCGGTCATTTCCAAACGATGCAAGACCCGATGGAGCCGTAGGCGGAATTACCTGATTGATGCTTTTGTAAACGAGACCCCGGTCTTTGGCAATGTAGGAGTAGTTGGCCGATGAGATCAGGGCCGCCCTGTACCAATTGCCTCCAGCCCCGGAGGGATCTCCCGTATTTACCCAGGTGTCACCTCCATCCGTTGAAAGGAAGATGGAGTTGTTCAATATGAAAAAAGTATTGTCTCCAATAATCTGAAGTCGGCCAAAGCTGGTGGAGGTGTTCTTGGTAGTCCAGGTTTGACCCGCGTCAGTTGAGATATGAAGCTTGGCATTGTTGGTGAGTACATACAACTTGCCATTGAACAGGCTCACGCTCTCAATACTATTGGTTGTGGGAATGGAAACTATTTCAGTTGCATTCCCGGTAGTTGGGTCTACCTTATAGAGCAGGTTTTTGTTGAAGTTTTGCCATTCGTAAACCCGAATGAAGACGTTGCCTCCGCTGCCCAAATAAACGTCTCGCTTTGGTTCAGGAATGTAGCTGTCGTCCGGGCTTGGCATGCCACTGATTGGCATCTGAGTCCAGTTTACACCCGCATCGTTAGATTTATAAAGATTGTATGTCGGTGGGGTAGTTGAGTAGTCACGATTTACCGAGAGCATGTTGGTGCCATCGTTTGTGAGCAAATTGTCAAAGAAATAGCTGCAATCCGACACTTCAGTCCAGTTAGACCCGTTGTCGGTGGTTTTTAAGATGCCGCAACCATAAGCGAAAATATCTGTGCCAGACTTTAGGAATCCGGTAATATTCCTGTTCGTTACACCCGAACTCAGTAAATCCCATGTAGCCCCATCGTCAATGGAAATCAAAAATCCCTGCGGCCACCCTTTCGCGTACAGCAACCTGCCATTGCTCGTGATTGTGAAATCCTCAGGTGAAAAGCCGGTTAAGCCATTGTTGCTGAGCGGGCCCCAACTCGCACCTCCATCCGCAGTGCTGTAAAGGCCGGTGTTTTCCAACCCAACAAGGATATTGGTTGCAGACTGAAAATAAGATGCCTGAACGGGCGCCCACTGGTCAGTTAGGATATTACCTACCTACGCCCAACTTGCCGCTGCGTCTGTCGATTTCCAGACTTCAACCCCCCGAAACACGTAAATATTTCCGCTGGGATCTCTTTCAATTCTGCTATCCCAGCCAAAGCAACAAGTGATATTTGTGGGTGCCACACCAACAGACAAGGTCCATGTGTCCCCGTTGTTGGTCGACTTAAACGGCCCGGCATCTGTCATCGTATAAATTGAAGTACCGCTGACAACCATCGATCGGTTTGACGTGTATGGAGTGCCACTGTCGCTCGGAATCAACTGATCCAAATTAAGACCATTGTTGGTGGATCGGTAGATACCGTCATTGTAAGTGGGGATGAAGAAGTAACCTGCAGCAGTAACTTCAAAATCACTCGGATCACCATTGAAAGAATTTACTTGCGACCAACTTGTACCATCGTTGGAGGAGCGATACACCGCCTGATAGGACACGATGAATAAGAAAGTGGTAGTCTTTCGGATGAAGTAAGCATTACTAAAACCTGTGTTGGCCGTCAGCGTCCAGTTATCTCCATTGTCAGTTGATGTAAACAACCTACTGTAAGCCACCGCGTAGAGTTTGCCACTGGTGGCATCTCTGGTAATGTCCCTAAGGTTAATGTCGGTAATGCCAGTATTTGAGGTGGTCCAGGTGGCACCATTGTCTGTGCTCTTGAGCACGCCCACACCATCCATTATCGCGACCAGATCTGTTCCTGCACTAATGATTTTCTTTGGTGACCCTCCAAAAGGTCCGTTCAGGGCAGTATAAGTCTGCGACCATCCAGCCGAGCACATCATGAAGATCAATGAACCAACTACCAGTCTCTTTATCATATTTTCAGAAAATGAAGCCTAATTACAAAATCAATTGTTTGAAGGAAACGGAGGATCAGGAATTCCCTCGTCCGGTTTCGGCTGCAGCAAAAAGAAACCAGCGCCACCGACAACCAAAAGTCCAACACCTGCCTTGGCCCCCATCGGGAGCTTTGGGGAAATTCTAAAGTAGGGTGTATAGATAACCTCCTCACCATTCTTGGAATCGGTGATTTTTAATCGATAGTCTTTGCCGGGCTTGGCACTGGATGGAATCGAAAATGTGTACAGCCCATTGTTGGGATGATTCATTTGCCCGTCAACCCGCACGTTACCCTTGTACAATTCTAGGTGAATAGGGTTAGCACTGCCGGCCCGCCAGTTGATATTGTAACTTTTCCCTTTTTTAAACGATTGCCCTTTGTCAAATCCCTGAAGCTTGACGAAAGGAACGTATACCCTTCCCCTGATCTCCAGGGCCAACTTTCCTTTGTACCCGCCATACTCCTGGCGCACATTCCAAGTCATCATTTTGTTGTTCCCGGGCTTTACCTCCGGCCCCACATCTCCAGTTACCCGGGCAAGGGGCGAAGCAAAGTTGTCGCGCGATGAATACAGATTGAGAAGATACTCCCGGTTGGGCGTGTTGTCCTCAAGGGTATAATGAACAATGATATTCTCGCCTGCAAGTTCCACCTTATTGATGGTGACCAACTGTGCGCTGGCACTAAACGAAATGGCAAGACCAAGGCATAATAAACGTGCGGCCTTCATTTTGACGGGGTTAGGACCTACCAAATTAGTGAAAATCAATGAATTGATCCCACCAATGGCGGTAAAGGTTATACGATTCGCCCAGCTTAGGTAACAACGCGAGTGCATCTCCTTTCGGGGCTACCCAATTCTGCTCCAATTCACAGCCGCCCTCTTAAAGGCCTGAACCTGGGATTCGACCATCGAATGGGCGGTTTTGGTGAGTTCGGGGTCATCATCCAGCAGCGCCACGGCCGCCTCGCGGGCCTTTTCCAGGATCTTCCCGTCCTTGGATAAGTCGGAAATCAACAGATCCAACGCTCCGCTTTGTTGGGTGCCCATTAAATCGCCCGGGCCGCGAAGCTTGAGGTCGGTTTCCGCGATCTCAAAACCGTTGTTGGTTTTCACCATGGTCTGCAGCCTCACCTTCGAATCGGCACTCAGCTTATAATCCGTTACCAAAATGCAGTACGATTGTTCGGCACCACGACCCACGCGACCCCTCAATTGGTGCAATTGCGACAAGCCGAATCGCTCTGCACTCTCAATGATCATCACGCTGGCATTGGGCACGTCAACGCCCACTTCAATCACAGTGGTGGCTACCATGATTTTCGTTTCACCTTTTACAAACCGGGCCATCTCAAAGTCTTTGGCCTCTGATTTCATTTTGCCATGCAGGATGCTCACCGGCACATCCGGAAAAGCCCGCGTCACACTTTCGTATCCGTCCATCAGGTGTTTCAGGTCCAGCTTTTCGGACTCATCAATTAACGGATACACGATATACACCTGACGGCCTTCGCTGATTTGATTGCGAATGAATTGATTGATCTGCAAACGGTGCGAATCGTATTGGTGCGTTGTCTTGATCGGCTTGCGGCCTTTGGGCAACTCATCAATCACTGACACCTCAAGGTCGCCATACAACGTCATGGCCAGCGTGCGCGGAATGGGTGTGGCCGTCATTACCAGCACGTGCGGATAAACGTCAGTATTTTTCTGCCACAACTTCGACCGCTGCGCTACGCCAAAGCGATGTTGCTCATCAATTACCGCCAGGCCCAACTGTTTAAATTTCACATTCTCCTCGATGAGCGCATGCGTGCCCACCAGAATCTTCATGTAACCTGTGGTGAGCGCATCACTCAGCTTTTTCCTGTCCCCCTTTGACGTGGATCCGGTAAGCAAAGCAATGGGAATATGCATGGCATCGGCATACCGCTTCAGGTTATTGTAGTGCTGTTGCGCCAGAATCTCGGTGGGAGCCATCAATGCCGCCTGGGCATCGCTGCCAATCGCCAGCAACATGCAAATGAATGCCACAATGGTCTTGCCGCTGCCCACGTCTCCCTGCAGTAACCGGTTCATCTGGCTTCCCGATTTCATGTCGGCATAAATTTCCCGGATCACCCGCTTCTGTGCTTCCGTGAGGGGGAAAGGCAAATGATCAGAATAAAACTTCGTGAGTATGGACGTATCGCGGAACACCATGCCCTTGAATTTGTGCTGCCGCACGAGCTTCATCTTGATAAGCCGGAGTTGAATGTAAAACAGCTCTTCAAATTTCAACCGATATTGCGCTGCCGAAAGTACCTCATGCGATTTTGGAAAGTGGATATTGGCAATGGCCTGCTTCTTTGAAATCAGTTTGTATTTCTTAATGATGCCATCGGGTAGTGTCTCGGGAAGATGCTGAACAGCAGCGGGCAGAAAATCATGCATCAGCTTCACCAGAAACCGGTTGTCGACATAGCGCGCGCGCAACTTTTCGCTCAGTGGATAAACAGGCTGAAGGAAGTTTTTCTTTTCAGCGGATTCAGTCACTGCTTCAATCTCCGGATGCGCGATTGAAATCTTTCTGCCGAAGCGATTGGGCTTTCCAAACACGATGTAGTCGACCCCTGGTTTTATTTTGTCCAGTGTCCAGTTGATGCCCTGAAACCACACCAGTTCCAACTCACCTGTTTCGTCTGCAAAATGAGCAACCAATCTCTTTTTTCGTCCCCCTCCGATCACATCAAACCGCCTGATGCGACCCTTGATTTGTACGCCCACATTCATTTGCTCGTGCACTGCTTTCACCTTGTGGAATTGGGTGCGATCTTCATAACGAAACGGAAAATGCTGAATCAGATCTCCGAAAGTGAAAATCTTCAATTCTTTTTGAAGAAGTGCTGCGCGTTGCGGGCCAACGCCTTTCAGGTACTCGATCGAAGAATTAAAATAATTCGTCACGAAATCAAAAAACTAGCGAAATCAACCCTAAAGTAGGGATTGTGGAGATCATTTTAACCTCACAGCACACAGAGGTGCTTCACAGAAATAACAAAGTCCTAATTACACCGGGCGGTGCTAATTCTTCCACTGCAACGAGTTAATCAACTCCATCACGTCACGTTTCATGTACTCGATGGCTGGCTGCAGTGAATCATTCTGCACTTTCACATTAAAATAAAGAGCCCCGCGCAAAAAATGTTCAGTCGAGTCGGTGACGGTAAATTGAAACTGGCTGGGCACTTCTCCTTCTATCTCAGCAATAACGGCTGTTTTTCCCGAGGGCGTACGCGCAATGGTTTCATCAATCGCGTATGCTTTGATCTGATGCTTGGCCGTGAGCACGTAGGCATCGTTCAGGTATTCTCTTAACAACGCCTCACTGCCGTTCAGCCTTTTGTAGGTAACGTGAATGGTTGCCTTCAGTGAGGGATAATTGATCTCTACCCAATGCTTTTCGCGAATCCATGAAGTGTCTTTTAACAGAACCGCATGCTTCGAGTACAGAAATTTGTAAGGCAATGTATCGGGCGACAACCGATATTCAGGTTCTGGCAAAATCAACCGGTTGTACCCCTTGGGTTTTGGGCGGTAATCTGTACTGCAAGAAATTCCCAACATTAAAAAAAGTGCAAGGATCAACCACCTCATTCTTTTGGCTTTTGTATGATGTTCACCCGCACCCGCCTGATTCTTTTCTTGTCAACTGCCACGACAGTAAACTCAAAGTTGCCAAATGCAATTTTTTCACCAATGGCCGGGAATCCGCTGTGCAGCTCCAGGATCAGTCCACCCAAAGATTCGCTTTCGCCCCGCACCTGGTCAAATATATTGGGTTCCACTTCCAGCACCTTGCAGAAATCGTGCAGGCTGATCTTTCCCTCAAAAACAAAAGTGCGATCGTCTATTTTATTGTACGAGGTAATTTCCTCGTCAAACTCGTCATTGATCTCCCCGATGATCTCTTCAATCAAATCCTCCAGGGTAATCAAGCCCGAGGTGCCGCCATATTCATCAACTACGACCGCGATGTGCACACGCTTTTCCTGAAAATCCTTCAGCAAAGAATCCAGGCGCTTTGTTTCCGGAATAAAGAACCCCGGCCGCAGCAATTTTTGCCATCTAAATTCGGCCGCTTCATCCAGGTAGGGGAGCAGATCCTTGATGTACAGAATCCCCTCCACCTTATCGAGTGTCTCTTTGTATACGGGAATCCGCGAAAATCCGGTCTTTTTCACCTGCTGCAGCACCTCGTGAAAATTAATTTCATGGTCAACGGCTGTCATATCCATTCGCGACTTCATCACCTGTTTTACGGTGAGGGTTCCAAAGTTCACGATGCCTTTTAGAATGTCTTTTTCCTCCTCAGTGGAATCGGGGTGTTCGGTAGTAAGTTCGAGGGCCTGGTTCAGCTCTTCGACCGTGGTGCTATATCCTTTTTTCTTAAACCTGCGCTCCACCAGGCCGCCCAGGTTCAGCAAAATCCAGGAGATAGGCCGACACAACTTTTGAAGGAGCAACCAAATGCCCCCCATCAATCGCGAAAAGGAATAATTGCGTTGGGTGGCATAAACCTTGGGCACGATTTCGCCAAAAAAGGTGATTGCAAAGGTGACGCCAAACGTCACCGCCCCCACTATAATCTCCTCCGGTTTTCGTGTTTGGGCGATGTCCCACATCAGAAAAGTCGAAATGGTAACGATGGCCACATTCACAAAGTTATTCATGATGAGGATGGTAGCCAACAACAACCGGGGATTCCCTAGCAGCGAAGCAATGTGTTTGTCTTTTGGATCGTCAGAATCACGGCAACGCTCCAGGTCCTCTGTTTTCAGCGAAAAAAAAGCAACCTCTGATGCCGAAACCATACCGGACAGGAACAACAATACAGCAATGGCAGCAAAACTGAAAATGTAGAAGTAGTCTGGAGAGGAAGAAAGCAGCTCTGCAAACAGGCCGTAACTAGGAGGTTCGTCTATTGAAGGTGAAGTTTCCAAACATCATCGAATCAATCCCAACATCAAAACGGCAAATCGTCAGTTGCCGAGTCACTGGGCTTAAAGTCGTCCGCACCGCTGCGGCTCCCCGATGAAGACGTGGGCGCATACTCACCGCCACCTCCTCCACCGCTGGGCTTGGGGCTAAGCATGGTCATGTTGTCGCCAATCACTTCGGTGGTGTAGCGTGTCACGCCTTCTTTTTCCCAGGAGCGGGTCCGAAGCTTTCCTTCAATGTATACCATGTCGCCTTTGTGAAGATATTTGGAGGCCACATCTGCAAGACCTCGCCACAGCACGATATTGTGCCACTCGGTAATTTCCTTGCGTTCACCCGTGTTCTTATCTCGGTAGCTTTCGGAAGTGGCCATGGTAAAATTGGCCACGGTGGCACCGCTTTCCAAAGTCCTTACATCGGGGTCTTTTCCAAGCCGACCCACCAAAATCACTTTATTAACTCCTGACATATCTTAAATAATGAATCAGATTACAACTGCAACAGCCTTTGTATAAGGCCGGACTGCAAAAATACCAAAAAGTGCGGCTACTCTAAAATGTCGGATTTGGCCAAAAAGCGAGTAATAAGCGTTGGTTTTGGAAGTTTGTGCACCTGCCGCAATGTGAAAAAGCGAATCGCCTTTTTGTTAAAGTTGTTTAAGCCGTGTGGGCTGTTGATACCCAAGAATGTCGCCTCTATCACCTGGTGGGTGAGCACATGCTTCGCCTGAAGAACAATGTTTTGGGTGCTTACCTTGATAGTGGGTTCGTTTTTCGCTATCCACTTCATTGCTTTTCGGGGCGTTAGCTCGATCAGCGGAAAGTCGTACAACCCTTTCCAGATGTCTTTTTCCAACCGCTGCTTCATGGCCAATTTGCCATCGCGGTGAAATACGAGGTAGGTAAAATGCCTCCTTTTCGGTTTGCGTTTGCCTGATTTGACAGGAAGCAGATGAACCAAATTTTGCGCGCGGGCCAGGCATTGTTTTTTGAAAATGCAATCATCACATCCAGGCGCTATCGGTTTGCAGTGGATCGCGCCAAACTCCATGATGGCCTGATTGAACAGGCCCGGTCTTTTCTTATCAAGCAGCTGGTTTGCTTTTGCAAGAAAGACTTCCTTGCCTGCTGCGGTGCCAATGTCCGTGTCTATCCCAAAAATCCGAGCGAGCGTGCGAAACACGTTTCCGTCTGCCACGGCAACAGGTTGGTCAAACGCAAATGAAGCAATGGCCGCGGCCGTATAGGGCCCAATACCCGGCAGCTTCAGCAGATCATGATAGGTGCCGGGAAAAACTCCATTAAGTTGACTGGCAACGTGCCTGGCGCAGGCATGCAGATTGCGGGCCCGGCTATAATAGCCCAATCCCTGCCAAAGGCGTAATACCTTTTGCTCGCGAGCAGCCGCCAATGCCTTCACCGTTGGAAATGCTGCCACGAAAGATTGATAATAAGGCAAGCCCTGAGCAACACGCGTTTGTTGAAGGATGATTTCGGATAACCAAATTTTGTAGGGATCGGATGTGGTTCTCCAGGGCAGTGGCCGATGATGGCTGTGGTACCAATTAATGAGTTTCTCAGAAAATTTCTTTGCATTCATCTAATCAACGCGCTTAACGCATGCAGCGCCACAAAAAAACAACGCGCGCTTAAATTCTAAAAGCCATGTGTCAGATCTGACCGATGTTATTTTACTGATAATCAACAAATTCATTTTGCGATTGTGGTTTCTGCATTTAAATTTGCCGACCTGATTTCAGGTCTTTCTAAATCCCAAACACGTGACGAAGGCAGATGTAATTTCCCAAATCGCTGAAAAAACAGGCATCGACAAAGCTGACGTGTCGGCATCGGTTGAAGCATTTTTCAGCATTGTAAAAACCTCGATGGCATCCGGGCAAAACATTTACATCAGGGGATTCGGAAGTTTTATCAACAAGAAGCGAAAGAAGAAGATTGCACGAAATATTTCGCGCAACACGGCCATTGTGATTGACGAGCACTTTATTCCAAGCTTTAAGCCTGCGAAAATTTTTGTGAATAAGATCAAGAACAGCGATAAGGTGAAGCAAGTCGCTGATAAGGAATAGGTGTATCCCTGCTCGCCTTCTCCCGCTTCGGGCGTCACTTACCTGCAATTGAAAACACATGTGGAGAACACGAATCATTTTGATACTCGTAAGCGCGGTTATCGTTTGGCTCATTTTCCTGCTACCCAAAGTAGTTGTTGAGAATGAGGACCAAATTGAGACGGCAGCGCCAGAGACGGCCGAAAACCAGGATCCGCACCAGGCCGTGCCTGCCACTTTAACAAGCGACATTAAGGCACTGAGGGCCCGGTACTTAGAAAACTCGGGAAATCAAAAAAGTGCTATCTTTGCCGACTCTTTGAACGACCTGTACTTCCAGGCAGGGATGTTCGACAGCGCAGCGTGGTTTGCTGAGAAAGCCGCATCGTTCTTTTCAAGTGATGAAGCCAACCTGAAAGCCGGAAACAGCTTTTACGAAGCCTACACCTATGCCATGGACCCGGGCAAACAACAAGAATTTGCCGAAAAATCGAGGTTATACCTTCAAAATGTGTTGAAAAACAACCCCAACGATCTGGAGTCGAAGACGAAAATCGCCATGACTTACATGAGTTCACCCACGCCTATGCAGGGGATCATGATGCTCCGCGAAGTACTGGCGCAAGACCCCAAAAACGAGCTGGCCTTGTTTAACATGGGCATGATGTCAATCCAATCCGGCCAATATGACCGCGCCATTGAAAGGTTTGAAGAACTGGTAGCCGTGAATCCGAAGCATACCCAGGCCCAGTTGCTGCTGGGTGTTGCGTATTTGAACAAGGGCGAAAAGGAAAAGGCCAAATCACAATTTGAAAAGGTGAAAGAACTGGATCAGGACCCTGCGGTGCAAGCCACCGTGGACTCCTATCTGCAGGACTTAAAATAATGTTGAACCGTCCGCCTAAAGGCGGGCAAAAAAAAATTTTTTATGCCAAGTGGTAAGAAAAGAAAAAAACACAAGATGGCGACCCACAAGCGCAAGAAGCGTTTGAGAAAGAACCGCCACAAGAAGAAGTAGCAGCCCGCTATGCAGATGTAACAACCAAATCATAAAGTTTTGAGTACCGAACTAGTCATTAGTGCAACTCAAAACGGATGTCGCATAGCCCTGCTCAAGGACAAGTCCCTCGCTGAATTTCATCAAGAAGAGGAAGGAAGCAAGTTTGTAGTTGGTGATATTTACCTGGGCACCGTGAAGAAGGTGGTCCAGGGTCTGAATGCAGCCTTCATTGATATCGGGTATGAAAAGGATGCTTTCCTTCATTACCTGGATCTGGGACCGCAGTTCAGCTCACTCCAAAAGTTCACCAAGCTTGTCCGAGCAAAGAAGATTACTGGTGGCCGACTGGATAAATTTCAGTTGGAAAAAGACATCGATAAGCATGGGAAAATCTCCCAGCAAGTCTCCAGGAATCAACTCATACCGGTACAGGTTGTAAAAGAACCAATCTCTACCAAGGGCCCGCGACTTTCGTGCGAGTTATCCATCCCAGGCAGATACCTGGTGTTGGTGCCATTTTCCACTACGGTGAGCGTATCGAAGAAGATTACCAGTAGTGATGAACGCAAGCGCCTTCTTCGGCTGATCCATTCCATCAAACCCGACAAGTTTGGTGTCATTATCCGCACCGTTGCCGAAAGCAAGGAAGTAGCGGAGCTTGACAAAGACCTGCGCAACCTGGTGAAAACCTGGGAAGATGGAATTGCCAGGCTTCCAACAGCCAACCCGAGAGATAAGATCATCGGTGAAATCAGCAAAACCTCATCCATCCTGAGGGACGTGTTGAACGAGTCGTTCGACAGCATCCAGGTTGATGACAAGAAAATCTACGAAGAGGTTAAGAGCTACATCAAAAACATTGCTCCCGACAAGGAAAAAATAGTTAAACTGTACTCTGGTAAAGCAAAGATCTTTGAGGTCTTTGGTGTAGAAAAGCAGATCAAATCCGCTTTTGGGCAAACCGTGAGCCTGAAGGGGGGTGGCTACCTGATTATCGAACATACCGAAGCCCTGCACGTAATCGATGTAAACAGTGGCAACAAGTCTAACCGTGAAGAAAACCAGGAAACGACTGCGCTATCGGTAAACATCGAAGCCGCAAAAGAAGTGGCGCGCCAGCTGAGACTGCGCGACATGGGCGGCATCATTGTGGTCGACTTCATCGACATGCGCAACAATGAAAACAAGCGCACGATCTACAAGACCATAAAGGAAGAAATGGATAAGCACGACCGTGCCAAGCACACGGTGCTGCCCCTTTCCAAGTTTGGTTTGATGCAGATTACGCGCGAGCGGGTGCGGCCGCAGATGAACATCGTCACCAAAGAGATGTGCCCGACATGTAACGGCACCGGCTCCATCACAGCAAGCGTGTTGGTGTCCGACCTGATCGAGCAAAATGTGGCGCACCTGCTGGTGAAGCAAAACGAGAAACAACTCGTGCTTGCCCTGCATCCCTTTTTGTATGCCTTTTTTACGAAAGGGATATTCTCCAGGCGCTTCAAATGGTTTATGAAATACAAGCGCTGGGTGGAGCTGGTGAAGGATTCTTCCCTGGCCATCACCGAGTGCAAATACCTGAACAGGGACGGTGAGGAGATAGACCTCAGCCCGCAGGCAACAGCTGTTGCGGAATAAAATCGAAGTTGACTGTCTCAAATGTTAAAAGAGAATAGTCATTCCGGCATTTGAGCCGGAATCCCCGCGAGCAAACACTTTTACTCTAGGGGATCGCGGATCACGTCCGCGATGTCGGATAAACATTTGAGACAGTCTTTTTTTTCTGCCATCCTGTCACAATTCCCCGGCTGGAATAATATTTGAAAAGCCTCTGGCGGCTAACAATTCAAAGACTATGCAGGAAAAAGGCACCATATCCATCCATACCGAGAACATCTTTCCCATCATCAAGAAGTTTCTCTACTCCGACCATGAGATCTTCTTACGAGAATTGGTGAGCAATGCAGTTGACGCAACTCAGAAACTCAAGAAGCTTGCGTCTATTGGCGACTTCTCCGGGGAATTGGGCGACCTGCGCATCCAGGTAAAATTTGATAAAAAGAAAAAGACCATCACCGTAAGCGACCGCGGCATCGGGATGACGGCCGAAGAGGTAAAGAAATACATCAACCAAATCGCTTTTTCTGGCGCGGCCGAATTCGTTGAGAAATTCAAGGACAAGGGCGATGCCAAAGACATCATTGGAAAGTTCGGCCTCGGTTTCTATTCGTCATTCATGGTGGCCGACAAAGTGGAGATTCTGACCAAATCGCATCAGCCTGAAAGTGAAGCCGCAAAATGGATTTGTGATGGTTCTACAGAATTCGAACTGACTTCGGGCAAAAAGGAAGATCGTGGCACAGATGTGATCCTGCACATCAACAAAGACAGCGAAGAGTTTCTGGACGAATGGCGCATCAAAGGCATCCTCGAAAAATACTGCAAGTTCCTGCCGGTAGAAATTCAATTCGGCACCAAAGAAGAAAGCGTTGAAGATGGTGAAGACAAAGACGGCAAGAAGAAATACAAGACAGTAAAGGTAGACCGCATCATCAACAACCCCGCCCCGTTGTGGACCAAGTCTCCCAGCGACCTGAAGGATGAAGACTACCTCAAGTTCTACAAAGAACTCTATCCGTTTTCAGAAGATCCGCTATTCTGGATTCATCTGAACGTGGATTATCCCTTCAACCTGACGGGTATTTTATATTTCCCGAAGGTGAAAAACGATTTCGAGCTGCAAAAGAACAAGATTCAGCTGTATTCTCGCCAGGTGTTTATCACCGATGAGGTAAAAGATGTGGTACCGGACTTCCTCATGTTGTTGCATGGCGTGCTCGACTCTCCTGATATTCCATTGAACGTGTCGCGTAGCTACCTGCAGTCAGATTCGAACGTCAAGAAGATCAGCCAGCACATCACCAAAAAGGTGGCCGACAAGCTGCAGGAGATGTTCAAAAAGGACCGCAAGGAGTTTGAGAAGAAATGGGACGACATCAGCATCTTCGTAAAGTATGGCATGATCAGCGATGAGAAATTCAGCGAAAAAGCAAGGGAGTTCGCCCTGCTCAAAAACGTGGACGGTCAATACTTCACCTTTGATGAATACAGGGAAAAGGTGAAACCCACCCAGACCGACAAAGACAAGCAGTTGGTATTTCTTTACTCAACCGATGCCGGCAAGCAGGATGCCTACATCCATGCCGCGAAGAACAAATCGTATGACGTACTGTTGATGGATGGCATTTTGGACAGCCACTTCATCGGCCACCTGGAGCAGAAAATTGAAAAAACACAGATCAAGCGCGTGGACAGCGAGACCATCGACAAATTGATAGCCAAAGATGAAAAGACGGAGAGCGTATTGTCCAAAGAAGAAGAGGAACAAATAAAATCTATTTTTGAAAAGGCCATCAACAACGCCAACATGTCGGTAGCGGTTGAGGCCATGTCGCCAGACGATTTTCCGGTAACCATCACCATGAGCGAGTGGATGCGCAGGATGAAAGACATGGCGCGGACGGGTGGCGGTGGCATGCCCTTCATGGGTGGTATGCCCGACAATTACAATGTGGCTGTGAATGGGAACCACGGTATCATTCAAAAAGTATTAAAGGCAGAAACCGAGGAGCAGAAAGTGAAACTGGCCAAGCAGGCATTCGACCTGGCACTGCTTTCGCAGAATATGTTGAAAGGGGCAGACCTCACCAGCTTCATCAAGCGCAGCGTAGAGTTGGTTTCGTAGCCCTCTTAAGTGTCTGACACCTTGAAGGTGTCAGACACTTGTCCCATTCGCAAAATATTTTTTGGCTAACTTCGTTGTTGCAAACAGCGATGAAGTACGCGTTTTTCATATCAGCAGGCCTTTTTTTGGGCACTTGCCTTCAGGTAAACGCCCAAACGGAGCCCTGGGTACGCGAGGGCCAATTCACCCTCGACACCGACAAGCCTTACAAACTGCTTGAGTTGGACGAAGAGATCTCCGAACCCATCGTGACCAAGAAAAAGAAGCCTCGCAAAAAAGTCTTCTACGGAATCAAGACAAAGAAAGGCTTCACCCGAAAGGGGTACGGTGAACGTATGGTGGTTGAATTATTTTACTACCTCAAGCGACCGGAGAAAGCCAATACTTTCGCCCGCGATATTTACTGGTACGACTTTGCCCGCAGGGAGATTCGAAAGACCAGCACGTTCGATCCGTCAAAGGGGGTACTGTTGCACGGCCCCTACCGGAAAATGCAAGGCGATGCGTTGTTGGAGGAGGGCATCTTTTACAAAGGCACCAAGCATGGGCGATGGATGCGTTATGATCGCGACCATTTGTTGTTGGATAAAGAGAAATACTACAAAGGCTGGCCAAAAGAATCGCTTATTGTTTACTACGATCCTGCCGAACGGAAAAAGATCAAAGAAATCATTCCGGTAGAATACGGTGAACGCGAGGGATACTACTATCGCTTTCACGAAAATGGAACCATCGCTGTGGTGGGCGAGTTTCGATGGAACGAACGCGTGGGCGACTGGATTGAAAACTACGAATCGGGGAGAAGGAAGAAGATCATTACTTATCCCGCGGAACCTTTCAGCCGCGAGTTCGAACCCTACACTCGAAAAGAGTGGAACGACAAGGGAAGGGAAATCTACTCTAACGTAAGGGATCAGTAAAAAGCGTCCTCGAAGTGGCGGATTTCCGGCTCACCGTTTGAGAAAAGTACTGATACTATATCGTAGCGCACGTTTCCGTGCCAGTCATTTTCAAAAATATATTGTTCGGCACCTTCCAGAATTTTTGCTTCCTGCGCACGGTCGACAAACTCTTCGGGGAAGCCAAACGCAACGGTGGTTCTTGTTTTTACCTCAACAAAAATCAACCAATCGTTTTTCTTCGCGATCAGGTCAATTTCCGAATGGCGGTATCGATAGTTCCTTTCAACGATCTCATAACCTTTGCGCTCAAGAAACCTGGTGGCCAGTTCCTCACCTTCGGCTCCTCTTTTGATTTTATCGGTCATGCCCGCTACATTTGACTGCTCAATTTACACGATCGAATGAGAAAAAATATTGAAGGATTCACGCGGCAATTGGCTGATGCGCTCAGGATTGGACAAGCGGTGGATTTGGTGCGCCCAGGTAGTGACATCCGCAATATTTTGATCACGGGCATGGGTGGCTCCGGCATTGGTGCCAACCTGGTGGAGTCGCTGACTTTTGGACGTGTGCCCATTCCGCTTTCTGTCTGCAAAGGCTATAACATTCCACAATATGTGAGCCCACATACGCTCTTCATCGCGCTCTCCTACAGCGGAAACACAGAAGAAACCCTGGCCGCCATCCAAAAGGCCATGCTGAAACGAGCACACATCATCTGTATCACCTCCGGTGGTAAAATGCTGGAACTGGCGAAAGAATACAACCTGTTCTACATCCAGGTGCCGTCAGGTTCACCGAGTCCGCGGGCCATGCTCGGCTATATGATGATTTCCCTTTTGAACGCCTTGTACCATACCAACCTGATTGGCGCGGCCTTCATCAAGGAAACTGAGAACGCGATTGAATACCTCGACCGTGGCGAAAAGGCCATTCAGGCGCAAGCCGAACTTATCGCCAAGAAACTGGTGGGAAAACTACCCATCATCTACTGCGATGGCCGGCTCCATGCAATGGCCGTGCGATTCCAAAATCAGCTCAACGAGAACGCAAAGCACCTCGCACACGTAAATACTTTCCCGGAGATGAATCACAATGAAATTGTGGGCTGGCAATTTCCGGAACAAATCCTGTCGCGCAGCCAGGTAATCTATATGTATTCAGATCACGATCATGTGCGGGTGGAGAAACGCATGGAGATTTGTCGTGATATCTTTGAGAAAAAGTCAAATCCCATTATCGATATCATCGGAGAAGGAGCCTCTTTGCTCGAACAGTATTATTATCTCATCCACCTGACCGACTGGATTTCCTATTTCCTGGCAAAGGAAAACAACACCGATCCCGATCCGGTGGAAGCCATCGACTTTCTCAAAGGAGAGTTGGACAAGATCAAGTGAGCGCGAACATCCATCGGCAAACCGAAGTCATTGACCTTGGCCTGATCGATTACAAGGAATGCTGGGACTATCAAACAGAGTTGTTCAATGGCATTCTTGATATAAAGAAAGCAAACCGCGCAGGCTCCACTCAGATGCCCACCAAAAACTTTCTCATCTTTTGTGAACATCCACATGTATTTACATTGGGTAAAAGCGGAGAAGAAAAGAATTTGTTGATCGCGCGTGCAGACCTGCCTTCCATCGATGCCACTTATTATCACATCAACCGCGGTGGCGACATCACCTATCATGGGCCAGGTCAGATGGTGGTGTATCCAATCATCGATTTGGAAAACTTCTTCACCGACATCCACAAGTATATGCGGTTATTGGAAGAAGCGGTGATTCAAACCCTCAGCGAATTCGGCATCGCATCGGGGAGAGTGCAGGGCCTTACCGGGGTTTGGCTGGACGGACATGACATAAAAAGAGCGCGGAAAATTTCTGCAATGGGTGTAAAAACCAGCCGCTGGGTTACCATGCATGGGTTAGCGTTCAACGTGAACACCAACTTAAGTTACTTCGATTACATTGTGCCATGCGGTATCGAAGACAAAGCCGTGACTTCGATGGAAAGGGAAAAAGGAAGCACGCAGGACATGCAAAAGGTGAAAACGGTTCTTCAAAGTAAATTGACATCGCTATTTGGAATGACCTTAGTAAATTGAGAAGGTGAAATGGTTGATTGCATTTGTTGTGGTAGCCGTTGGCTTCTGGACTATCGCGGAGTTTCAACCGCTTGATGCAGAGCCTTCCTCCCCGATCATCAAACAAAAAGGTGTTTGTTGGGTGGCCTCGCGTCAACCGATTGGTACTCTAGAAATCGAAGCCCTCGCAAAGACGAACACCCGATGGATTTCGCAAACGCCCTTCGCGTGGCAATCGGGCGCGGCAGATCCCACGATCAGCATGAACACTTCGAACAAAGGCTGGTGGGGCGAATCCGATGAGGGCATTGAAGTGACCACCCGGATCGCAAAAGAAAAAGGAATCCAGACCATGTTGAAGCCGCACTTGTGGGTGCGGAATGGCTGGCCCGGTGACATTGCCATGAAAACCGAAGAAGATTGGCAACTATGGTTTCAGCAGTACGAAACTTTTATCCTGCACTACGCCAGGCTCGCCCAACAAAATCAGATCGAGATACTGTGCATCGGCACTGAACTTCAGCAAACGACAGAACGAGATGCGGACTGGCGAAACATCATTCAAAAAATCCGGGAAGTCTACGGTGGAAAATTGATCTATGCCGCAAATTTTCACGATGAGTTTGAGAAAGTTCAGTTCTGGGACGAGTTGGATTACATTGGCATTCAGGGGTACTTTCCGCTGGCCAGTTTAAACAAACCAAGTTTAGAAACACTGAAAAAAGGTTGGGAAAAACCCATGGCCGCATTGCTGGCCGTATACAAAAAATTTAGCCGCCCAATCATTTTTACTGAAGTGGGATATCGAAGCAGCGAAGATGCAGCCATCGAACCCTGGAAATGGCCGCAACAAAACGCAGATGTAAAGTCGTGCGTGGAAACGCAGGCCCTTTGCTACCAGGCTTTTTTTGAAACGGTGTGGCAAAAGGAATGGGTGGCTGGCGCCTATTTTTGGAAATGGTATCCACATGGACCGCAACGCATGGCCGAAATTGATTTCACACCCCAGGGAAAATTAGCCGAAACCGTGTTGACAAGGTACTATAAGAATTGATCCATGATTGAAGACATCAAGATCCCGGAAGTTAAAAACGTAACATTGGCTGTGGTGCAAGAGCAGGAGTCGTCACCAAGCTGGCAGGTATACTTGATCAACAGCAACAATTTTCCGATTGAAAACACTTTGGTGGCCAGCAAAGGCTATGGTGTGAAGGATGGAGAACAACAAAAAACATCAACCCTGCGGCACTTTCTTCAAACAGTACCTGCCAACAGTTCTGTATTGGTGGAACCCATTGATCCCCATGTGTTTCATCTCAACAACGAATATTGGGTGAGCTATTACATCGGGCAGCAAATCTACGACAAGCGCTTTCTCTTCGTGCCCGATGCGATTTGTGAGGAGAATCTCACGTTTATCAAAGAACTGGAGAAGGAGGGCGTACTTCATTCATAGGGATTTCATAGAGATTCGAGGTATTTATAGGCCGAGCCTGTATTCAATAAAAGAACCCTCTCATCCCGATCGATGGTTCCGGCACGAACCAACCTTCGCAATGCCGGTAATAATGCTGCGCCTTCTGGGCAAATAAGCATTCCTTCCTTTTCCGCCATTTCAATCATTGCATCCTTAATTTCCTTATCGGTAACTGCAAGGGCAGCTCCCCCCGACTCATAAAGGGTTTCCATGATCAATTTTTCAGCAAATGGATTGGGTACAGCCAGCCCATTCGCCAATGTGGCCCTGCCTCGATAACCTTTAACTGAATCAATCTTTCCTTCAAACACATCAACTACGGGGCGGCAGTTTTCAGCTTGCACCGCATACATTCGCGGCAACTTTTCCTCAATCCATCCAAGCTCAATCATTTCATGAAAGGCCTTCCACATCCCGATCAGTCCGGTACCTCCTCCGGTAGGATAGAGAATTACATCCGGAAGGTTCCAATTGAATTGTTCTGCAATTTCATATCCCATCGTCTTTTTGCCTTCCAACCGATAGGGTTCTTTCATGGTGGAAAGGTCAAAAGCATCCATTCGATCCTTGATTTCACCTGCTTTCGCAGCGCAGTCACTAATAAGGCCCTCCACTTCAACGACCTCGGCACCCAATAATCGGCATTCATCTTTAAATGCGGTTGGCGTGTGACGCGGCATCACAACGATCGCCTTCATACCCGCGCGAGCACAATACGCACTTAATGCTCCACCCGCATTTCCAGCCGTTGGCACAATGCAGGTGCTTATCCCAAGTTCTTTTGCTTTGGAAATAGCCATGCTCATGCCTCGGGCCTTAAAGGAGCCCGTGGGATTCATTGACTCATCTTTCACGAAGAGTTGTGGAAGGGCTAGCTGCAAGCCAAGTTTCTTCAATGGAAGGATGGGTGTCCAACCCTCACCGAGAGAGACCACATTGGCTGGATCGAATACCGGCAACATCGGGCCATAGCGCCACATGGATCGGTTGGTTTGGTCTATCCGATCACGAGTGAAAGAGCTGAGAAATCCGTATTCCGCCAGCCAGGGGCTCCTTCCGCATCTATCGCAATTGGCAAAAGTGGCGCGCTCATGGGCGGCCAGCGTAAGCTGACAGCCTGCACAGCGGAGGTGGCTAAAAAGTGTTGTTTTTTCTCGAGTGGCAATCATAGGCTTGGAAACAAAGCTCAAAATTACTTTTGAGCTATTCCCTCACCAATACCGTTTTCTTATTAACTATAACTTCACGTTATAATGACTTTTGGCGAATTTGATGAACGATTCGTTGAGGCCGGTGTTCTCTTCGCCATGCCGCTGGATGAAATAAAAATCGCGTGTGATAATCAACCCTTCGATGAACACTTTCACCAACTCTCCACTCGCCAGCTCTTTCAATACCGCACGGGCGGGCAAAAAGCCCAGGCTGTCGTCTGCCAGCAGAAAGTTCTTGAGTGCTTCGGTGCCGCCAAGGCGCATGGAGATGTGCAAATCGGCAAACTTGATACCCCTGCCATTCAGCGCATATTGAACAGCGGTAAGCGTGCCAGATCCGCGTTCGCGCAATGCGATTGGCGTGGTAGCCAATTCTTCGATATTGAGCCGGCCTCGTTTTGCCAACTCGCTTTTGGATGAACACACGGGCACTACCTCGTCCGTCAGGAAGTGGTGAGCGCTCACCTGAGAAATTTTATTCTTGCCCTCGATAATCCCCAGATCCACTTCGCGGTCCAACAACGCCTTCAGTACGCTTTCACTGTTTCGGTTGAATAAACTAATACGTACCTGTGGATACTTCTTTCGAAAGCCCGACAGAACGGGTGGCACAATGTAGAGTGCTACCGTGGTGCTGGCCCCCAATTTCAGTTCACCTTTAAAGCGTGAGGGATCCCGGAAGGTGTTCAATTCGTATTCGAGCTGGCGTTCGAGGGCCTTTCCTTTCATGATGAAGTCGATCAGCAGCTGCCCCTCTGGCGTGAGGGAGATCGTACTCCCCTTCCTGTCGAAGAGGCTCACTTGATAGGATTCTTCCAGCGAACGAATGTGCTTGCTGATGGCTGGCTGACTGATAAAAAGTGTTTGGCTTGCCTTGGTGAAGCTCAGGTGGCGCGCCACCTCCAGAAAAACCTGATGTTTAAACGAAATCACAAACGAAGCTAGCGATCAGGCAATCGATCTCAAATATCATTTATGCAGAGGGAGCCCCTCGCACCACGGGTAATGTGTTACGCGCTGCGCGGCTAACCAAATTTCTTCTGAAAATCTCTAATTGAAATTATCTCAGTCCGATAGTGTTTGCCGATCTCTAACAAATCCTTATCACCCGTCAGCAAATAGTCCGCCTTTCCATCTTTGGCCATCGCCAATAGGAAGTCGTCTTTAGGGTCGCGGCAAATCCTTTCAATTTTTTTGATCTTAACTTTTTCCGAGACGAACTCGATCAAAGTCAGCAATTCTTCTACCTTCTGAGTGTCGAAGTATTTTAACAGCCTCTGCCTCGAGGTCACCAGTCGAAGCTCTCTTATCGATTGATCAGAAATAATCAGTTTGACCTGTCCGAAAGAGATAAGGTCCTTTAAGTCATGCAATTCTTTGCCTATCAAAAAGCTGATCCAAAGATTAGTGTCGATGATAAGCCTACTTGCCTTTGTTTCTGGCATACATCGAAGCTCTCACTGCCTCAACTTCCTCGTCAATCGTCTTCTGGTCGAGGTCGTCCGTTTTGAAGGCCTTCAGCAAAGAAGTCAATTTTGCATCTATGATGTCCTTTTCCAACTCCTTAGATAGCCTAATTTTCTCCTTCTTAGGAAGTTGTCGCACCAAATCCAGAATCTGGTCGAATCCAAGATTAATGTTATAAGTCCCAGATTTCATGTCCTAAAGTTAGTGGTTTGGAGTCACTAGAGAAAATACACTGGCCGCGTTGCGCACAACTGCCAGGTAACAACTTTTAACCAAAACATAACTACTATAAAGTAGGGATTACCTGCCTGCCAGAGCACGAGCCAGCTTATCGCACTAATTGACAGAGTGGCCCGGCTGAAATAGCTGAAGAAGAGCAGGTGTGCCCGCAAAAGCCCCATGTTGAACTCATGGCAAGGATTGTGCCGTTGTTTGATTAATTTGGCCGAATGGATCAGGAGTTGAAGAACATTCTCTTTTTGGATATTGAAACGGTTGGTGCCGTTGCCGATTACAGCCAACTGGACGAACGCTTCAAGGTGCAATGGGCGCGGAAAGCGGTCTTCCTCAAACGCGGGGAAGATCAAACAGACGAGGCCTTGTTCAACCAAAGGGCAGGCATCTATGCTGAGTTCGGGAAAGTAGTGGCCATTGCCCTGGGGAAATTCAGCGAAAATGAAAGTGGAGAACTGGGCTTAAAAACAAAGTGTTTGGCAAGCCACGATGAAGGTGACCTGTTGCGCGAGTTCAAGGCGATCATAGACAAACTCGACCCCGCCAGCGTGAGCCTGTGCGCCCACAATGGCCGGGAGTTCGACTTTCCCTACTTGTGCAGAAGGATGATTGTTAACAACATTGACGTGCCCATCCTGTTGAATCAAACCGGAAGAAAGCCGTGGGATGTAACCCATCTTGATACCATGGACATGTGGAAATTTGGAGACTACAAGCACTACACGGCCCTCGATTTGTTGGCTGCGCTCTTCGAAGTTCCGTCCAGCAAATCGCAAATGGACGGCAGTCAGGTAAATGATGTGTATTATAAAGAGAAAGACCTAAACCGAATTGCAACTTATTGTGTGGGTGACGTGGTAACGCTTGTGCAGGTATACCTGCGATTGAAAGGCAGACCCATCATACCCCCACATCTGATAACACACACTGAATGAGCAAGAAAAAATTCAAGCAAAAAAAGGAAAGGAAAGACAAGAAGGAGCGGGGCGGAGTGCGGGCCTCCATCCTGGCGCTGTTGGAGGAAATGATTGGCAAAGCGTATTCCCCACAACAAATCAGCAGGAAACTAGGCCTCAAAAAGAAAACACTCATCAAGGATCTCTACCGCATCCTGGACGAACTGGAGAAGGAAGGAAAGATCGAACAATTAAGCAGTGGCAGTTATAAAAGCTCACGCGGATCGAACACCATCTCGGGCACTGTGGACCACGTAAATCCCCGTTTCGCCTATATTGTTTCGCCCGATTCCGAGCAGGATATCTATGTGAAAACCCGCGATCTCGGCACCGCCATTCATGGCGATAAGGTGACGGTGCAGGTATTTGCCGGCCGGAAGGGAGCATCACCGGAAGGAAAGGTAGTGGAGGTAATCAAGCGCAAACGCAATCGCTTTGCGGGGCGAATCGAGGTTTCTCCCAACTACGCATTCATCGTGCCCGACTTCAAAAAGATCTATCAGGACTTCTTTGTGTATCCCGAAAACCTGAACCATGCCAAAACGAATGACAAGGTCATCTTTGAAGTAACCAAGTGGGCGGAGTCTGATCGCAATCCCGAAGCAAAGGTGATCGAGATTTTGGGTAAGACAGGTGAAAACGAGGCAGAGATTCATTCGATCATGGCAGAATTTGATTTGCCGTTCCGATTCTCTGAACACGTACTGCGGGCAGCAACCGACATTGATGGCAATATCACAGAGGAGGAAATCCAGAAGCGAAAAGATTTTAGAGACATCTTAACCTTCACCATAGACCCTGAGGATGCCAAAGATTTCGATGATGCCATCTCCTTCCGCAAGCTGGAAAATGGTAATTACGAAGTGGGCGTACACATTGCCGATGTGACTCATTACGTGAAACCCCGCACTGCATTGGAAGAAGACGCTTTTGATCGCGCCACTTCGGTGTATCTGGTGGATCGAACCGTGCCCATGCTTCCCGAACGGCTATCGAACGAACTCTGTTCGCTGCGACCCCACGAGGACAAACTCACCTTCGCGGCCGTTTTCGAAATCGATGAAAAAGCGAAAGTGCTGAATGAATGGATTGGCAGAACCATTATCCACTCTGATCACCGCTTTACCTACGAACAAGCGCAAGAAGGTATCGAAAACAATACAGGGCCCTTTGCAAACGAGCTGCAGATCTTGAATGACCTGGCCCTCAAGTTGAGAAAGGAGCGATTCCAGAAGGGCGCAGTGAATTTTGAAACCACCGAAGTCAAATTCAAGCTTGATCCAAAAGGCAAGCCCCTGGCAGTGGTGCCCAAGATTCGCAAAGACGCGCACAAGCTCATCGAAGAGTTTATGTTGTTGGCCAATCGCCAGGTAGCCACTTTCGTTTTCAAGATGAGGAAGGGCGATCAAAAGAACACGTTCGTGTACCGGACGCACGATTTGCCCGACCCTGAAAAAGTTGCGGACTTCGCACAGTTTGCGAAACAATTTGGACACAAGGT
The DNA here is from genome assembly GCA_050250195.1 of Cyclobacteriaceae bacterium. GTDB lineage: Bacteria > Bacteroidota > Bacteroidia > Cytophagales > Cyclobacteriaceae > ELB16-189. Next base: position 752,145 of record JBFWPC010000001.1, read on the forward strand.
AAACCTTGAAGAGTCGTCTTTATCCAGGTCGCTAAATAGCCTGATGGATGAAATTGAAGGAAAGCCTGAACAAAACGTGCTGCAGCAACTTGCGGTGCGGGCCATGGCCAAAGCAAAATACACCACCGAGGCAAAAGGGCACTTTGGGCTTGCATTTCAACATTACACTCACTTTACCTCGCCCATTCGAAGGTACCCTGACATGATGGTGCACCGCCTGCTCCAACACTATCTGGATGGAGGAAAGTCGGTGAGCAAATCAGACTACGAAGACAAGTGCATCCACGCTTCCGAAAGAGAGAAGCGCGCTGCCGATGCCGAGCGCGCGTCCATCAAGTACAAGCAAGTTGAATTCATGAGCCTGGCTGAAAAGAAATTGTACCAGGGCATTATCACAGGCGTAACCGATTTTGGCATTTTTGTGGAGATCATCGAAACCAAATGCGAAGGCATGGTTCGGCTTGCCGATATGAAAGACGACTTTTATGAATTCGATGAGAAGAACTTCCGCATCATCGGAAGAAGAAGGAAAAAGATGTATCGATTAGGCGACACGGTGGAGGTCCTGGTTAAGAAGACCGATATCGACAGAAGGCTCATGGATTTGACTTTCGAAGATTGAAGAATGGTTGACAGTTACGCGCGGCTCATTGAAGCCGAGATCAAAAAACAAAAGTTTGGCAAACAACCACCATCGCTTTACGAGCCGATCCGCTATATCATGTCACTTGGCGGCAAGCGACTGAGGCCCCTGCTTACACTGCTCGCCTACTCACTCTTCAGAAATGACGAAAAGAAAGTAGTGCCCTACGCATGCGCGGTGGAGGCGTTCCACAATTTCACCTTGTTGCATGACGATATCATGGACAACGCCCCGCTGAGAAGGGGCAAGCCAACCGTGCACGAAAAATGGAATGTGAACACGGCTATTCTTTCGGGAGATGTAATGCTGGTGAAGGTGTATGAAATGTTTTTGCAATTGGATTCAAAGCTGGCGAAGGATGTGCTGACAAAATTCAATGCGTGTGCCGCTGAAGTATGTGAGGGACAGCAATGGGATATGGAGTTCGAACGCATGGATACAGTTTCCGAAAAACAATACATAAACATGATCAGGCAAAAGACGGCCGTCTTGTTGGGATTCAGTTTGGAACTGGGTGCGATGCTTGCCAATGCCAAAACGAGCGACCAAAAACTCTTGTACCATGCCGGCATCAATGTAGGCATTGGCTTTCAGCTAAAGGATGACTTGCTTGATGTCTATGGCGATCACTCCAAATTCGGAAAACAAGTCGGGGGAGACATTATTGCCAACAAAAAGACCTTCCTGCTGATCAATGCGCTTTCCATGGCAGGGCGTGACGAGCTAACCAAATTGAATCAGTGGCTTAAAAAACAAGGCGATCCATCGGCAAAGGTGGAAGCGGTGAAACAGCTTTATGACAAACTCGGCATAAAGGAGTTGACAGAGAAAAAGGTAAACGCCTATTTTAAGAAAGGGCTGACACAACTCGATTCTCTTTCGACATCGACCCGGAAAAAAGCGCTATTGCTGAATTACATCAACAACCTAATCGATCGGCAGGCCTGAAATGAACCCACGGCACACACCTATTCCCAGGGTCTTTCGGCAAGTGTCGGGTGAATCGTTTCAATCCTGCCTGATATGCCATCGCGACCTGGTGAAGAGCGGCTCGGACTATTTCATCGAAAAGGCTGTTCGCAATTATCCGGACGTTGGCCATACCGAAGTGATCTTTGAGTATGCGATGTGTTTTGAGTGTGCCATGAACATGCGCGATGAACTTTCAGAGGAATCGCGTTTTCGAATTGATCAGTACTTTGCAGAGAACATGAATCGCGAAGCCAGAAGAAATCGCCTTGAATCCAACGAACGCAATCATGTTTCTCGATGGCTGTCACACTGCCTCGTCAAGAACACCCCTGTGAAGGTCTCTCGTGAGTATTCACTCTACGCCCATTGTCGCGGTAACCAAATGATCTATTCTGAACTGCCCTATGCACTTTCTGGAGAAGTGTTGGACGAAGTCATGCAACTGCTGTCAAACAAATCGTTGGACATCCTTGACGATTTCCTGGGCAAACATTTTGGCGGCCCTCCGGAGGTTCGCGAAATTCTTAAAAGACGGCCCATCCTGGTTTAGGTCCGGTTAATTTCGCTTGTAAAATATCAAGGGCTCTGACTTGCCATCCCTGAATTCACTGGTAGTGAAGTAACCATTGCCTTCTGCTGCCCAGCCCACTGACTCTCCCTGCGGTTCAGGCTTGTAGCTTAAAAGCATAGCCGGTCGGGCCAACGCGTCCAACCATGATTCCTCATCGGCTTTTTTCCAATACAGTACCTCGTTATAGGTTTTAACCAAAAGCTCTCTGCCATCAGAGGAAAAGTCCGCGGCCACTATATTGTAAAATGGTATTTCCGCCACCTGACTGAAAATGAGTGTGTCCAAAGAAACAAGGTCCGCAGCGTGGAGTCTATAAACCAGGTTCTTCTGAAGTCGTTTGCTAAACAAGTACAGGTCGCCTGTCTGTGGCTCCACCGCGAGCGCCTCAGTGTCTTGCGCTCCGAGAGGCAAACGCAACATCAGCGTATCAAAATCATTTAGCACAACCTTCTTCCTTTCTCCCTCAAATTGTGGTTCCACGAGGCGATAGATGTATTTAACCGGATACCTGGCCTCATTGTCACCAATGTCGCCTATATAAAGGTAATGCTGCCCCGGCACCGGACCCGGCCCGATTGAAATATCCTCCCAATCCCGGTTCTTAATCCCCCTCAACTCGTAAGTGCATTGCAGGTTGCCCTTCAAATCGATGAGAAAAAGCTCTGCATCATTGCGGCTATCATTATGGACCCATAGCAAATCCTTATTCTTTCGACTTGCCGCAAGACCTGAGACCTCGCTTAATTTCTTGTCGAGTTTTCCCAGCGCTTCCCCTTCAGCAAACAAATCAGACGATGGCCGGGGCTGGCAGGCCAACACCGTCAAACAAACACTCCATATCCCAAGCGCCTTCATTTTCATTTTTTTTCGCAGGCGAATATCCTAAGTCCTCGAAAATAATCCTATGCGATCCTGTTCAAAGGTAACGGGGTACTGCCCGCAGCCCTTGCGATTTCCTACCTTTGCCCTCCGAAACATGACTGGCAAAGATGTTACAATAGAAGAGGAGGATGATGAATTATTTGTTCATCACCGACTGATTGCCGACCCCAAGCAAAGCCTGCTGCGAATCGACCGGTTTTTGATGGATCGACTTCCAAACATCACAAGAACCAAATTGCAACAGGCAATCCACTCCGGGTTTGTAAAGGTGAATGAAAAGGTAGTGAAGCCGAACCACAAGATTCACCCCAATGACGAGATTGTGATCGCCTTGCCTGAGCCTCCGCGCGATACAGAAGTTAAGCCCGAAAACATTCCGTTAGATATTTTGTATGAAGACGATGCGCTGCTTGTGGTCAACAAGCCGGCAGGGATGGTCGTGCACCCAGCCTATCAAAACTGGAGTGGTACGCTGGTGAATGCTTTGGCATACCACTTTCAGCAGCTGCCCACCCTCCCGGGCAATGATGGCCGGCCGGGCTTGGTACATCGGATAGATAAAGACACTTCAGGCCTACTGGTCATTGCCAAGACCGAGCGGGCGATGACAAGTCTTGCCAGGCAGTTCTTTGACCATACGATCGAACGCACCTATTGGGCACTGGTTTGGGGCGAGCCCGATCCTCCCAGTGGCACGGTCAACGTGAATGTTGGCCGAAGTTTGAAAGACCGCAGGGTAACCGTGGCCTTCCCGGATGGCTCCAATGGCCGACATGCCATCACCCACTACAAGATGTTGAAAACATTTCGCTATGTGTCTCTTGTGGAATGCAAGCTGGAAACGGGACGGACGCATCAAATCAGGGCGCACATGAAATACCTGGGGCACCCATTGTTTAACGATGCCACCTATGGTGGAGACGCCATTGTGAAGGGTACCACGTTTTCGAAGTACAAGCAGTTTGTAGAGAATTGTTTTAAACTCTTACCAAGGCAAGCACTTCACGCCAAGACGTTGGGCTTTATTCATCCAAATTCCGGAGAGAAACTTTTTTTTGAATCGGAAATACCTGAAGACTTGCAGTTGGTGATGGAAAAATGGGAGCACTACGTTAAGTACAATTGAACGGCTCGTGAAGGTGTGATAACGGGAGGTTAACATTTTTTTAACACGGAACGAGAAGGGGCAAAAAATCACTCCAGGTGCCTTCGAAACACCTGTCAGCCCTGGTGGCGGATACCTAGGATGTCAGCGTAAGCTGTCCATCTTCATTCAGCGCCTGTTGGATCTCCTTCAGTGCCTCTTTTCTAAATGCGTAGTAATCGCGGTGCTTGCGAGGCTGGCTCAAAAGGCCCTTAATGTACTGAAGAACTTCTGCAGCCTGGCGGCTGTCCAACTCATCCAAGGACGCCTGAATAGCGATTTTGGGTGAATTTTTCATGTACGTAGTGGTTATGGTACCCTAATTTAACGCAAAATCGCCTGCGGTGGTTCTGCCCTCCCGCTAAATAACGGTAAGACAATCTGCAGTTAATATCTCGATCGAAGCTACAGCGTGGGTCGAACCCGGTGCCGGGAGGCATCTTCTTACCGATAGTTGTTGCAGACAAAGTGGTAAGCATTTTCGAAGCAGATTTTCCTCGCCAGGTTTTCGATCGTTAGTGTGCCAAACCATATGCGGTTTTCTTTCTTGAGCTCGTGAAGAATGTCAATGATGTCATCCTCCAGCCGGGGCATATCAAGCACAGTAGAGTAGCGGCTGATCGGATCCATCATGCCATCAAATCCTGAACCAAGGCACAACACATCCCAGATGCGATAGGGGTCGGCCAAACGGTACTCGAAAGGAATGCGAATAAATTCCCGCAAAGTTCGGGTAAGCAACCGGGCGGCACTTGCACTGTTCCAACGGCCGGTCCACCAACGGGGCAGCCAGCTATTTTGCTTGCCGCCAATTAAGTGCCGATCGAAAGAAATCCCGATGAGTCCACCGCTGTTGTGAATTTCGATGACATCTTCATCCGACAGGTTGATATTCCAGGCGAGAAAATCTTTCGATCTGAACCCATCGCTCTCCAATCCCCGCGATGCATTTTTCATCATTTCTTCAAGCGTATCCATTCCAGAATAACCAACGTGACTGGCAATCACAGGTATCTTTTGAGTGGCGTTTTCCGGCTTGCGATTAAATGGACGGACGATCGTCCTATAAAAATCATTTCGGGAGGCAGCACTCATGTGTTTAACGTCTATCAGAATTCTTCTGGAACCTGTGGGGCTGAGTGCTTCATCCAGGGCCAACAACTCTCTCATCACATCAAATGCGGCTGTTCGCAAAACGCCCTTGTCCATGTTGAGATGTTGATCAAACATCCATCGTGATGAGTCGCTGAAACTTCGGGCATGTCCACACAAGGAATTGTTGAAATGAGACGCAAACGTAATGTAGAAAGGCATGTGCTCCCACCGCTCCTGACTTGCATCCTCCAGGGGCTCCTCTCCCTTGAGCTGCCGGATTCTATTTTTCAGTTTGCCGATGGAGACATCTTTCAGCGAAAGTTCGCCCGCCTGCATGCGCTCTTCCGGATTGCCAACGCCCAAAGCGTGAATGCCCTCTATGGTGAACACGATAATCACATCCTCGTTATCAGGGCGCAGGCGCATTTGAACATCACTGCCGTCCCTGGCCAATTGATATACCCCTCCCCACGACCTTTGAGGGCCACGGGGCTCAAGCCTCAGCTCCGCGGGTGTAACCGACTTTTGTCCCGCACGACTAAGAAAAAACCGGTATTCATGCTTCAATTCTTCGAAGTAGTCGTAGTTGCCATTGTTCATGAAACCGATGCGTTGTATCGGCAACTGCAACAACTTTGACTTCAGCACTCCAAAGTCATGTTTCTCACCATGTTCAGTCCACGACCATTCTTCAAGCTGTCCAATCAAGCAGTCTGTTGCCTGGATGTGACCCTCCTTTTGAATTCTTGCAAAGTACTCCGCAACGGACTCCTTGTTCACACGACTCCCGTTGAGTCCGTAGAAGAAACCCTTCTCTACCGGATAAAGAGCCGCGAACAGGAGCTTTATCCTTGCCTGCGTACTCTTGGCTAAATCACATTGACTATAGCCAGCATAACCTCCTCGCGATTGTCTTGATAGGTCAGACTGCGGTATATACCAGGGATTAGCGCGTTCGCGGGAAATCGTCTCGCTCGGAACGAACGTGGCATCGTACGCCACCTTGCCGGGATGACAATGAAGGTCAGCGTACATGTCGCGGCAAATTGCCGGATTGATCTATTGAAAGAGTAAAAAGGATCAATGGGGCACACATGTGTAGTTCAAGTGGCTGGCTATCGAGATTGCCTTAGGGCTACTTTCCATGTTAGTTCCAGTAATTATCGGCAGGTGGGCAAGAAGTTTTACCGCCCGCCACCCCTACCGATAACCTACCAGAACATTCAAGTTGACACTTGCATTGGTCCCTAAAACCAATTCTCAATATGCCTTATTGCGAGTATTGGTTAGATTTTCGATGGGCATCGCGCCTGAACGGAATCGATGCAAATGGCCTAAAACGAGCAGAATTGAAGCCACACTGACAATTTGACATCGGAATTACCTGATAAAAATGGGGTTATCCTTAGGTGTCATTCAAGGGAAACAACCCTCGCTGATAGGCATATTTGATCAGCCCTACGGTTCCCTTCACCCCAAGTTTTGACTGAATATTGGCCTTGTGGGTGTGTATTGTTTTTTCCGACAGATTCAACCGAACGCTGATCTCTTTCAATGAAAGATCTTCGCAAATGAGTTGCAGGACTTCTTTCTCCCGTTCGCTGAGTTCGACCAGCTTGGCAAACGAAGGACGTTCTCCTCGAATGCTTCTGCGCATCACTCCGGCCACCAAATCGTTGTGATAAAAATCTTTGTCCACCACACCATGAATGGCCCGTTCCAACTCATCGGGATTTGTGTTCTTCAACAAGAATGAATGGACTCCCAGCTCTAACATGTGGAGCATATACCGCTCGCTGTCGTGTTGCGTGAGCACAACCACTTTCAAATCTGCAAAACGAGGAATCACATACTCGGCTGTTTCAACACCATTCATTACCGGCATCTCCAGGTCAAGCAACACCACATCAATCTTGAACTTCTTGAGTAAGGCGATCAGTTCCTTTCCATTTTGTGCCTCGTACACTTCATCAATGCGCTTAAACGTTTTCAGCAAGCGTTGCATCGCTTTTCGAAAAAGATTGTGGTCGTCCACAACGCAAATATTAATCGAGCTCATTGGCATTTAATTGAAGCCTGACCGATAGGATGGTGCCGGTTGGCAGGTTTTTTTTATACTCAAGTTTGCCGCCCAGCAATTGAGCCCTGTTTTCAAGATTGTAAATTCCCAAACCATGTCGCCCGCTAAATCCGTGCTGCACGGGCGAAAAGTCAAACCCTCGCCCGTTGTCTGAAACCGACAAATCCAGGTGCCCACTAAGCCAGGCCATTTTTACCAAAATATGTGAACCCCCCGCATGTCTTATCGCATTGTTAACCGCCTCCTGGGCAATGCGATACAGCAACACCTCTTGATTTTTGTCTAGCCGGCCCGGCAAACCTGTTTCGGCAAAAATAACGCTTGTCCCATCTTTGCCGGTCAGCTTACTGCACATTTCTTTCAGGGAATTCGTGAGACCAAAATGTTCAAGAGTGGGTGGCATCAAGTCCCATGAGATTCGTTTGATTCTCTCATGGGTGGCATCCACCAGTTCTTTCAAATCTTTGGCTTCGGAATTCTGCATATTACTGAGACTTACACGCATCGTCATCAACATCATCCCCACATCATCGTGTAGATTCTTTGATATTTTCTTGCGTTCATCCTCTTGCGACTCGAGCGCTGCCCCCAACATCTGCTTTCTAAAGTCATTTTCCCGAATTCTCTGCCAGAGTTCCTCCTTCATCTCGCGCTTCTGGCTGATTGTCCGGTACAAAATGACAAAACCGCCCGCGATGACTAGAGCGGCAAATCCAAACGCTAGCACCGACACGACCGAGATGTCTGTCAGATCATTCATATGCGATAATTTTAAAACATTTGTCTGAGGCCCTTTAGAGAATTGGAAATATTCCTCGAAAGAAAATGATCGGATTTTACAGCGAGGTAGCCCTTTTTACGCATATCCTTTGCAACCAAAGTGCGTGCGGATTCGTCCACGTAATTAATCGACAAGGGTCGGTTCATGTCATCCAAATGTATTCAAAAACTTGTTCTACTTTGGCAAGGCATCCACGGCCTCAATCTGTGATGTGATATCTTTACGGCAATGATTCAATCGATATGAAGTCAAAGCGCTCCAAGCTTACACAAAGTGTTCACGCAGGTTCAACAGGCGATCCATTGTACCATGGTATTGTGAACCCCATTTATCCATCCTCGGCCTACGATTATGAAAATGGGGTGTTGTACCCGCGTTACTTTAATACACCCAACCAACTGGCTGTAGTGGCTAAGGTGGCGGCCCTTGAAAATGCCGAAGACGGCCTGCTCTTTAGCACCGGCATGGCTGCCATTATGACGTCCATTCTAGCGATGTTGAAGGCCGGGGATCATATCATTTTTCAACACGACCTTTACGGTGGAACCCACCATGCCGCACTGCACGAGCTCAACCGGTATGGTATTGAATATTCCATGGTGAATGCCGCCAACCCGCAGAATTTCGAAAAGGCCATTCGCAAAGAGACCCGGCTGATTTATGTGGAAACACCCTCCAATCCACTCCTAAAGCTCACAGACCTTACCGCAGTGGCGCGCATCGCAAAAAAGCACAGGCTTATCACCATCATCGACAACACCTTTGCCTCACCAGTAAATCAAAACCCGATCGATCTTGGCATCGACATCGTAACCCACAGTGGCACCAAGTACATTGGCGGACACAGTGATCTGATGTGCGGCCTGATGGTTGCTTCAAAGGAGCTGACCGCACAGATTAGGCAAAGTGCCATGCATTTCGGTGGCAGTGTGGATGCACATACAAGCTACCTCATCGAACGAAGTTTGAAGACGATCGTGCTGAGGGTAAACCAACAAAACCAGAATGCCCTGGCCATTGCGAAGTTTCTCGCAGCGGAACCCAAAATTGCCAAAGTCAATTACCCGGGCTTGAAAACCCACCCGCAACACAGCCTTGCAAAAAAACAGATGACAGGCGGATTTGGCGGCATGCTTTCATTTGAGACAAAAGGCGACCCGGATCGATTTTTGAAACGACTCAAGTGCATCAAACGTGCCATCAGCCTCGGTGGTGTGGAGTCTACCATCGGGTCGCCCTGCAAGACCTCGCATGCAAAGTTGACGCCCGCAGAACGGGCTTCGGTGGGTATCTCGGACAAACTCCTTCGCCTCTCCGTAGGCATAGAGGACGCCAACGATCTGATCAACGACATCAAGCAGGCGCTATGACCATACGCGAAGGACAGCCCAAAGACCAACCGGCCATCGTTCAATTCCAAAAGAACATGGCACTGGAAACAGAGCAAATCTTACTGGATGATGATGTGGTTACGCTGGGCGTTGCCAACTTATTTGCCGAACCAAGCCGAGGAAAATACTACGTGGCAGAAGTTGATGGACAAGTAATCGCTAGCCTGATGACTACCTATGAGTGGAGCGACTGGCGAAATGGAACTGTGCTATGGATTCAATCTGTGTACGTAACCCCGGCATTCCGCGGCTCGGGTGTTTACCGCCAGCTCTACCAATTTATTCAACAAAAAGTTAAGGACGATTCTGCCTTGAAAGGAATCCGCCTCTACGTGGACAAGTCCAATGCTGCAGCCCAGGCGGTATATGCCAAATTGGGAATGAATGGCGAACACTACAAAGTGTTCGAATGGATGAAATAGCTATTCCACCTCAACGATCATTTCAATCTCTACCGTGATGTTACCAGGCAGCGCGTTCATGCCCACAGCCGAACGGGCGTGCTTTCCCTTCTCACCGAACACAGCCACCATCAAATCAGAAAAGCCGTTAACGACTTTGGGTTGATCCGTGAAATCGGAATCGCAATTTACCATCCCAAGCACTTTCACAATTCTTCTGACTTTGTTCAAGTCACCAATCTCGGCCTTCAACGTTGATAACAATGAAATCCCGGTGACTTTAGCTGCCGCGTATCCTTGTTCCACGGATAACTCGCTGCCTACTTTCCCGGTAATGTTTGTGCCATCGGCTCGGGTGGGGCCGTGACCCGACAGAAATACCAGGTTGCCCGTTCTTACAGCCTTTACATAATTGGCAATTGGCTTTGTGGGTTCGATGAGTTGAATGCCCAGTTCCTTCAACTTTTTTTCGGGATCGGTTTTCTGCGCAAAGAGTGTGAGTGTAGCGAGAACACAGATCATGGTAACAACCAACGAATGCTTCATAGGTCTCTAACGGTTTAGAAAATTATCTTCTTGGAAATACAAGCTTGAGGCCCCGCTTGTTTTTGCCGGCAATGTCGAAAAACATGTGTGATTCTCTGAGATTACCTTGCACATCCCAATAGTAGTAGGTGCCTAGCTTGCCCTGGTTGTAGGATTGGGAAGTGACCGAGCTCATCCAATACAAATCTCCCCCGTTGCGCCCGCCTCCGGCCGAAGCCAGCAACATGGGTGACCTGAATTGTTGTTGAATCTCGAGGCCCGCTTGGGTGCCGGGCGGAATTGCAATCAAAGCCGCACCTTCGCCCGAAGGCTTTTCAGGAGAAAAATAGTTTGCCAGCGTATGAAACAAATTGCGCTTGGCCCTGAACTGAGAAAATGCAGACAGGCTTGTAAATAGAAAGACGGCAAGGAATAAGACCTTCATGTTTTTCAGTTGAGAGAAAGTTAACCAATTTTAGGCGCTTCACAACGTTGAATTTTATGACTGAAATTTTTAGATGCCCCTGGTGCTTGGGGTTTGACCAATACGTGGCATATCATGACAAAGAATGGGGTGTGCCCGTTCACAACGATTTGGTTCATTTTGAGTTTTTGATCCTGGAGGGCGCCCAGGCCGGACTTAGTTGGTCAACCATTTTAAAAAAACGCGAGGGCTACCGGAAACTCTTTGCCGAATTTGACCCGGAGAAAGTGGCCCGCTTCACCGATGCCCGAATCGAAAAGTTGTTGCAAGATCCCGCGATTGTGAGGAATCGGGCCAAAGTGACAGCTGCTGTGAACAATGCAAAGCAGTTCCTCAAGGTTCAGAATGATTTTGGTTCTTTCGACAATTACATCTGGTCATTTGTGGACGGAACTCCCGTTGTTAACAAACGAAAAACCATGAAGCAACTACCAGCTACCAGCAAACAATCTGATGCGCTCAGCAAAGATTTGATCAGCCGTGGATTTAAGTTTGTCGGAAGCACCGTGATCTATGCCCACATGCAAGCTTGCGGGCTCGTAAACGATCACCTCGTTGACTGTTTTCGATACAATGAGACGAAACACCTTAGGTAAGATATTGCACGAATGCATACAAGCCCAATAGGAGCAACGTGTAGCCAGGTATCATCTTCACAAACCGGTTGTCGCGAATGTAGGTTGCCAATTTTTTGGCAAGGAAAGTGAATAGGGTCAGTAAAATCATAGCCCCCACTGAGGTACCTAGTATGTAGCTGTGCAACCGCCAACCGGTCGACAATTCGATCCATCCCTGTGCTTTCAAATAGGCAGTAATACCAATCCAAAACGGAATGGCCATGGGGTTGAGAATGCTGAGCACGATACCGCGCCTGAATCCGCTCTCACTAAAACGCACAGAAAATTGGGAAGGCTTGCGTGCCGACCATATCGTGAAAATGCCGAGTACCGTCATGACTATCGCTGTAATCAGTTTGAAGTTTTGAACGACATATGGTGCTGAGGTGATCCAATACTCAAACTGGATAGCAATCCAGGTATAGGGGTACTCAATGATGGAAACAGCCAAAGCAAATCGAATTGCCACCCGCGTTTTGTTTTCGAGGCCCAATTGCAGCACCGAAAGGTTGAGGGTTCCAGGCGGAATGGAACCGAGAAAACTAAAAACAAGGCCGATGACAAACACCTGAACAATCATGCCCTGGCACTGATATTTTTGAAGTCCATGAAAATTCGCCAGCCCTCCCTGAATGACAAATAGGGTGCGCCCAGCCGATGGTTCGCTACGCTAATCTGGTAGATCACTTTCCAATGACGAAAAAGCGCACGAATGGCATCCCAAAGTGAAGCCCCCGGCTGGTAAATGTGCGATGGCTCCGCACCACAGCCATTGAGTTCCATCACCTTCACATTGCCTTCTTCCAAATCCCGGAGAGAACCACACCTTAAATCATAACGGCCAAAGTAGAAACCCTCTACCTCCTGGCTGATGCGATCGAATGATTGGATCAGTCTGGGTGTGATTAAATGATTTCCATTGAGAAAGGTTGTCCCCAGACAATGGTTTCCGATCGAGACCAGTTCAATGACCTCATCCTTGTTGACAACAACAGAAAGCCGATCGGCAAATGTGCGCTTCAAGGTATGCCAATGCAACTTTGCGCGGTCTTTGGCCAGAATCAATTCCTGGAGCGTAGACGTGCCATCTCCCACCACGTGCAACATTTCTTTCATCGTGATTGATGTAACACTGCCGGTTGGCTCGTTGGGATGTCTTTCATAAAAAACGCCAAACTCCAAAGGCAGGTCAAGAAACGCCTGGACGATGAAGTCTTCGTTGATCGAAGCGAGGTATTCTTCAATGTCTGTATCGCTGCTCACCTTTCTTACCATCCGGCCCCGTTCTCCAATGTCTGGTTTAAGGATGAAGGGGAATGAAATTTCTAATTCAGCAGCGGCATTTTTTACCGCATGCACGGATGCGGGTACTTTAACAAGTGCGGATTTTGCCCGGACCCGCTCCGGCACTTTTTGCAGCACGCTGAATTTGGATTCGCCAAACATGCCACCTGTTAGAATAGACGGGTTTGACGTGGAGAAGAAAAGGAGTGATCGTGCTTTGAGAGACAACCAGAGCCAATAAGCAAAGATGGGCAACTGGATGATCCCGAAAGGCCAGTATTCCCAGCTCCGTAATTTGATTATGAAATTACTTCTTGCAATTTTTTTCAGCAATGACATTGCTGCCGATCAGCGCGAGTGAACCTGACTGTTTTTTTGGTATCGAAGCGTGGACACCGCGATCCCAAACTCAGGTGGAATGACCACGTAGGGCGCTCGCTCACGCAGCCCAATCTTCATCAAAGCCATGTGATGCACCGCGTGCTCTATGTTATAGGTGAGTTCCCGAAAATAATTTGTTTCAATCGTTACACAGTCGTCACGATCGTGCTCGTAACCTACCTCAAGCCTCAGGCCATGATCTGCGGTGTGCGATGCCACAAACATTTTGATTTTCTCAAGGGCCCCAAGCGCAATAAACTTGTCGCTCTCGATTAATTTATCATGACTGCGTTTGTCATAGTTTACAACCCCCTTGCGACAGCCGTCTTCAAGACAGATAAAAAACTCGAGGGTGTGCCGGAGGTGCTGACCAATGGTTGACTTGCCAAGTGAGTCGCAAGGTTTGGCAAAGTCCTCCTCTTGGATTTGCTCCACGATGGATGCCAATTGTGACAAAATCGTATGAGATGCCTGGATTAGCTGCATGATGTTGTTGGAAAATCCTCCAAATATAGCTCAAAATCAAGTTAACAAGGCCTACCGGAAGATTTTTGCCCAGTTCTTGTCAGCGTTTGTTTTCAAATTCCTTTCATCCTTATTCCAGTCATTCAGGGTATTGTTTCCCCAAAAATTATAAAACAAATAAAGCCTGCCCCCCACAATCTTGTAAGTCTCCGGATCAATCTTCACTTTGTCTCCGGTATCGCCCATCGCAAAGGCACACCAACCTCCATAGGCCGGCTCGAACTTGTCCGGTTCCGCTTTGAATTTGTTAAGGTTACCGGATGATGAAAACAGGTATGTCACTTCTTTGTGGGTATACGAGAAAGATGACTTGCCCTCCAACGGCTTTCCATTGAAGTAACTCACCGGATCGTAGCCCTCCATTGCGATGTTGTTCTTGACGTTGAAATGCTTTTTTCGCAATGCATCGGCCTGGGCATAGAGGCAAGAAGCGCTGCCCCACAGCAGCACAAAAAGGATTGAGGTTCTCATAGCAAATGGATGTACGTGTAATCGCGCAATTTAGATTCGGGCAAAACCACCGATTGTCACACAAGTTACACTCTGGTACTATTCCGAAGTATGACCCACGTCCATTTCCTTTAGCATCCCCCAAACCAAGTCAGGCTCATAGCCCTTCGAAATGAGGAATCTGGCCACTTTGTCCCGCTTTACGAAAGGATTGGCATCGGTAATGGTTAACATCTTCTTTTCGGCCAACCCCCGAAGCATGGATCGATAATCTCCTTCGTCTATTTGCTTCAGGGCCGCCTTAATGCAATTGGTGGTTACCCCTTGTGCCTCCAGCTCGCGAATCACCTTCAATCTTCCCCACTTTTTCATCCGGAACTTACCTCCCGCGAAGGCAATCGCGAAGCGCTGCTCATTCAAAAATCCGTCAGTAATCAGCCTGGTGATCAACTCGTCAACTTCCGCCTTCCACAAACCAAATGAATAAAGCTTTTCGCGCACTTGATGGTGCGAGCGCTCCTGATACGCACAGTACTTGTAAATTCTTTGAAGGGCCTGTTGGGGGGTGAGTTTTTTCCTATCCGCCATTTTGGGGGGCGGGTTATTTCACCAGTCCTTTTGTTTTCAGGATACTGGCCACAAACTTCCGCTCATTATCCGTATTGAAGATCTTGAAAGGCAGGTGTATCAACTGAGCCTTGTTGACAAATAGGGCAAAATAATCCTTCCCCACTTTTGCTCGTTTGATTTGATCCCATTTCATGGGCATTCCTTCGCGGGGATTCAGCTTCATAACAATCTGTTGGCTGTTGATCTCGTACGAAAATTTCTCGAACAACATCTTGCCCTGCTCAAGTTGAGTAACACCAAAGAATTGAATCCACCAGAACAACAAATACAGTCCGGCACCGAGGCCAGCCCCGATAAACCACCAAATGCTGGGAATCCACAAATAACAGAGGCAAATGGCCAGTACAATCAGGCCCACCCACCACTGCTGCTGAAGTACATTTTTTAGGGCAAGTCGGATATAGTCCTTCTTTTCGAGTCTGTAGTTGCGCGTTCTAACGATCATATAATACCTGAAAACAATCTGAGGAGAGGCAAAAATAAGACGTTTTTGCCCAAGCCAAAAAAGCGACTTGAGGCCAACAAGTGCTACTTG
Source organism: Cyclobacteriaceae bacterium (assembly GCA_050250195.1). GTDB lineage: Bacteria > Bacteroidota > Bacteroidia > Cytophagales > Cyclobacteriaceae > ELB16-189. The sequence goes on from JBFWPC010000001.1 coordinate 767,536, forward strand.
ACCACCTTCAGGCTCATGTCAAGGCTTCTTACCGAGTGGGTGAGCGCTCCTACCGATATGTAGTCCACCCCGCATAACGCAACTGCCCGCAGGTTATCCTCTGTAATGCCTCCGCTCGCCTCGGTCTTAAAAATGCCGGCAATGGCTTGTACCGCCCTTTTCATATCCTCGGTGCTCATGTTATCAAGCATGATCACGTCAACCCCACCCGCCTGCAATGCTTGATGCACTTCATCCAGGTTTCTGGTTTCAATCTCAATCAGCAGTTTCTTGCCAGTCTTTTCTAGATATTGCCTGGCCCTGGTAATGGCCTCACCCACTCCTCCGGCCATATCCACATGATTGTCCTTAAGCATGATCATGTCGTAGAGCGCAAACCGATGGTTCAATCCGCCACCAATGGCAACGGCCCACTTTTCAGGCAATCGAAAGTTGGGGGTGGTCTTGCGTGTATCCATTAATTGTGCTCCTGTTCCTTCGATGAGCTTGCAGAGTTTGCGAGTGTAAGTAGCAATGCCACTCATTCGCTGCATGCAATTCAAAACCAATCGCTCGGTAGAAAGAATAGACCTCACGCGTCCTTCGACTGTCAGGGCAATTTGACCTGGCTCCACCGATGCGCCATCGGAAAGCAGGACATCCACCACGAGGTGGGAGTCGTAAGTGCGAAAAATCCGATTTGCCAATTCAACGCCTGCCAGTATTCCGCTCGCCTTGATTCTTAACTCTGCCCTTCCCTCCTTTTGTTCAGCTATCGAAGAAAGAGAAGAATGGTCACCTTCGCCAATGTCTTCTGCAAGTGCTTGTTTGATAAAATGGGAGATGGCCTCTTCGGTGAGATAAGGCAGTTTTATCATTCCTTGACAAAACTGATTTCGTGTATCAGATACACACCGCTAACGTCTTTCACCCTCATCAGCACGCTGTAACTGTCAGCGCCACTTAAGTATCGGCCGATGGCGAACTGAAGACCGCCCTTGGAAGAGCCTGTGTGTACGATGGCAAAATCTTTCGGAGGGTGCTTCTTGAAGAAATCCCGAAACACGAACTCCGCCTGTGTCTTGCTGTAAGTACTTACGTTGCCCTCCATATTAATGTCGATGGATTGGTTCAGGTGATTGGCCATTTCTTTGGCACTTCCGGCCTTCATCACGTCTTTGATGGGGTCAAAAATCGGATTTTGAGCCATGGCATTTCCCGACAGGCCGAGCACGAGCGCTGCGATTATCCCCACCAGCCGATATTCCTGAAATTTGCTATTCATTCGTGCTACAGAATGGACCAAAATTATGCCATTATATGTTTCCCTAAAAGAACCGGTTGAAGTTAAACAAAATGCTCTCCAATTTATTCATTTGCGGTTTTAGCCTGTGATTTAGCCGCTCTTTGCTGTCGCAGCAACGTATATTTGCCAACCACAAACTTGTAATCATGTCAAAACGAGTTCTCCTGATGATATTAGACGGATGGGGCATAGCCACGAACAAGAAAGTGTCTGCTATCGACCACGCCAAAACGCCTTTCATCGATTCTTTATACGCGAAGTATCCGCATAGTAAACTGGATGCTTCTGGATTGGCCGTTGGTTTGCCGGAAGGTCAAATGGGAAACTCCGAGGTTGGTCATATGAATATCGGTGCGGGCCGCATCGTGTATCAGGAGCTCGTGCGCGTGAATAAAGCGATTGAAGACCGGGAATTGGATAACAACCCGGTGCTGCTGGACGCCATTCACTATGCAAAACAAAAAGAAAAAAGCCTGCATTTGATTGGCTTGCTGTCTAACGGGGGTGTGCATTCGCATATCAACCACTTAAAGGGATTGCTCACGATTGCACATCACAACGGCCTTCGCAAGGTTTTTGTTCATGCCTTCACCGATGGCCGCGACACTGATCCAAAGAGCGGTTTGGGATTTTTGCGCGAGCTCATCGCACATATGGACAACACTTGCGGTCAATTGGCCAGCATCACCGGCCGATATTTTGCGATGGACCGGGATAAGCGCTGGGAGCGGACCAAACTTGCATACGATGCAATGGTGCACGGTGTCGGATTCCAAACATCCGAACCCCTCAAGGCCGTGGAAAAATCTTACGATGAAGGCGTAACGGATGAATTTATCAAACCCATCATACTCACTCACCGAGACGGCACGCTGGTATCAACCATTCAGCCGGAAGATGCGGTGGTGTGCTTCAACTTCAGAACAGATCGTGGCAGGCAGATCACCATGGCGCTTACGCAAGAAGATTATCATGAGCAAAACATGAACAAACTTCCGCTTCACTACGTAACGATGACTCGCTACGATGACACTTTTCGGAATGTGCGTGTGATCTTCGAAAAAGATAATCTGGAAAACACGCTGGGTGAGGTGTTGGCCAGGGAAGGGAAGAAACAAATACGCATCGCTGAAACTGAGAAATATCCACACGTAACGTTCTTCTTTTCGGGTGGACGTGAAGAAGCCTTCGATGGCGAGTCGCGGATTCTCTGCCCGTCACCGAAAGTGGCTACCTATGACCTGCAGCCCGAGATGAGCGCACGCGATATTCGCGACAAGATCATCCCTGAACTGGAAAAAAAATCCGCGGACTTCATCTGCCTGAATTTTGCCAATCCCGACATGGTGGGGCACACGGGCGTATTCGAGGCGGCTGTGAAAGCTTGCGAAACCGTTGATCAGTGTAATCAGGCCGTTACTGAAACCGCCCTGAAGAATGGATACTCGGTGATGATCATTGCCGATCATGGCAATGCGGATATGATGGTGAATGACGATGGCTCACCCAACACCGCTCACACTACAAACCTCGTACCGTGCATACTGGTGGACAACGAATACAAAGGCAAATTAAAAGACGGCAAATTGGGAGACCTGGCTCCAACCATTCTCCAACTGATGGGAATGAACATACCAGCCGAAATGACCGGAACCGTTCTTGTTGACGCATGACCCGGCTTCTCGTTTTTCTTGGATCGATAACCCTCATGGTGAGCTGTGTCAACCAGCCCGCTGACTCAGCCAGGGCCTACTTTGATTTCGATAGCTTGGTCAATGGGCAGATCAATCAATTGTTGGCCGTCAATGCTACCATCAGCAAGGAAGCCCAAATTGACGGCAAGCCCGATCACGCAGTCTACCAACCAGACAGCATCCTTTGGTCGCATGAACTGGAGATGTTTCGCGACCTCAACATCATCAACAAGCCGGTTAATCAACATAACTATGAGGTACAGGATGGCCTCAAGGATGACAACAGCAATTTGCTAACAAGAACCCTCTCAGCGAGAAAAAAATCCCAAGTCCAACGACTGACTTTCTTTTATGAGGGGACCCCCGACAGGTTGCGGAAGATCGAGGCGGATGTTCGCGAAGAGACTACTTTGTACTCCACGTTGCGCAAGTTGAAAATGCAATTTGACAACAGCGGAAACAAATTGCTGTTGAGTAGCTATTCTATTGAAGGCGTTCAAAAAATTATTCTGAAGGATTCAGTGCGTTTCGCCATCCATGTAGAGGTAGTGGCCGGAAACCCACACTAGTTTGAATGCGATCGGTTACGAAAAACAACGAGGCCATCAATGCGGCAAGTCAAGTGAAGTTTGCAAAATATCGTCATTTAAATTGATCCGGCTTAATTGGTTCCCTCGCAAATGCCGGAAGGCAGGATGGGCAAACCACCTCGATTTTAGCGAGAAGAAAGTGGCATTTGTTGTAACTTGTTAAAGTTGCAGACCGAGATTGATTAGATGCAGCGGATCCAACGACAAATACTGACCAGCGCCAAACTTCGTGCTACACCCTGTCGCGTAACCGTTGTTGGATTATTATTGAGAAACAAGCACGCCTTGACTCAACAACTGATTGAAAAATCTCTCAGCGATCGATTTGACCGGGTAACCATTTACCGCACGCTTAAGGTCTTCCTTTCGAAGGGAGTCATTCACAAGGTATTGGACGATACCGGCTGCTTAAAATATGCCCTTTGTCCCGAGGTTTGTATGCAAGCCGACCATCATCACGACCATGTCCATTTCAAGTGCACCTCTTGCGGCAATACCGCGTGCCTGGAAGAAATACCCGTGCCGGGGGTTAAACTACCGCGAGGATTCATGGCAACAGAGTACAATCTGCTGGTTGGAGGAATTTGCTCAAAATGTCAATAAATATCGGATTCGCGGTTCCATTTACCGTTTTTGAGGTATATACCTCATATGTAAGTTTCGGGATTCGTTTATATTTGCAGATTAATTTTTGATTAAAGGAGGTGATTATACGCCTTAGTTGAGCTATGATCACCTCTTTTTTACGGTACGAAAAAGCGGAAAAGGGTTGATGCTCTTATTTTCTCTATTCAGAAGTGACAGTCAGACAGAGACTATCCTATTTGGGGTCTTTGCGGCCATCATTATCCTTTTCTTACTTATCGACCTTGGCGTTTTCAATAAGAAGGCCCACAAGATTTCCACCAAGTCAGCGCTCTACCAATCCATTTTTTGGGTTTGCATTAGCACCATCTTTGGCTACCTCGTATATCGGTTTGACGAAGGCGGATCGGAGGCATCATTGGAGTATTTCTCCGCATATCTTACCGAATACGCCCTGTCTGTTGACAACATCTTTGTCATTTTGCTCATCCTCAAATATTTCCAGGTAAAGGAAGAATACTTCCATAAGATTTTGTTTTGGGGAATTCTTGGGGCTGTGATTTTCAGGGGCGTGTTCATCTTCGTGGGTGCGTTGTTCATCGCAAAGTTTCATTGGATTCTATATGTGTTTGGTGTGTTCTTGATTTACTCAGGCATTAAAATCTACTTTGAGGACAGTGATGAAAAGATCGACCCGGAGAAGAATCCCATTCTTAAATTTTGCCGGAAGTACCTGCCGATCACCAATGACGATGCCGGGGGTCAGTTTGTAATCTTCAGGCCCAAGCTGATGTTTACTCAGCTTTTTCTGGTAATTGTGCTGATTGAAACGACTGACCTGATCTTCGCGGTTGACTCCATTCCAGCTGCGTTCGCGATCACACAGAACGAATTCCTGATTTATACCTCAAACATTTTTGCCGTCCTTGGCTTGCGCGCCATGTTCTTCCTGCTGTCAGGCATTATCGATAAGTTTTATCTCCTGCAAAAAGGATTATCAATCATCCTGTTCTTTATCGGGGCCAAAATGCTGCTTGAGATTTTTGAAGTCCATGTGGATGTGACGCTTTCTTTCTCAGTGATTATCATCACACTCACTTTGTCCATCCTCTTCTCGGTGATTATCCCAAAGAAGGAAAAATCCAGGGAGCTATCTTAGTTCAGGGTATCTGCCACCAAACCGGGCGGCAAAATCTTCATAAGAACCGGCAGTGTGAGGAACCTGTTTGGCAACGATATCACCACAAAAGTGGGGATGGCCTTCAGCACCACGATCATCAACTGCTCCAGTCGTTTCTTGCTTTGTTCGTTTAACTCAGACGACCGGGCCTGGCGCAGAAGCGCCATCAGCTCCTGATTGTCCTTCATCTCCCGGACCAGTCGTGCCCGGTTGTTTTCGGCTATCCTGCCAAGCCTCTGCATGTATTGCTCACTCGCTTGCGCATAACTTTGCTTGTTTTGCAGCTTCTCCAACTCGTTCCAGTGCTCTAACACAAATCCTTCAATGGCCATCATGCTGTTTTCAAGGTCCTCATCGGTGAACCCCAGGTAATCGCAGAGTCTGGAGAGGAAACCCTGTTCGGCTTCCTCCACCCGTTTGTCTGCCCAGATGGTGAGGATGGCCATCTCCAAAAAGTACTTCTTTAAAAGCCACGAGTTGTTGGTAGGCAGGTTCAACTCTTCAACTTCAATACCCAAGTCAAAGATTTCTGTTGCCTCTTTCTTTTTCTCTGGCGTGAGACCCGTGCCCTGCAAAAAGTATTCAAGCAGTTTTCGCTCTTCGTATTCAATCGTTGTGTTGGCATGTGCTGCTGCCGCAATTACCTTCACCACGGAAAACCGCAATTCCTCCTTCTCGTACTTGAAAAAATCGGACACAATCCGATCGGCATTGGTGTGAATCCATTGACCGTAGATAAATATGTCGAGGAATAACAAGCTGTTGTGAAAGAGTTGAGCCCAGAAGTTGTCGTTGTAGGCATTTGAATGTTCAATGCGCTTGTCCAACAGTTTCTCGGCCACCTCAATCGGAGGCTTTTTCCTACCAAAAAACGTCTTCGTAGAGGTGGACAACTCCGGGAAGATGTTATTGTAAAAACCTGCGATACTTTCGAGCGACTTTAGCAGGACATTTCCTAGCTCCTCCGGGTTTTTGATGGATTTCTCATGAAACAGCAACGAACTGCTGATCAGGCTTTCGGCAAGCAACACCTTCATCCGCTCCACTTCCGACCACTCCTGGCTCTGCGGAAGTTCCAATGCATCTACCGACTGACCGTACATAATGCCGGTCGGCTGGATAATGCGATATAAGGATTGTTCCGGGTGGGAAGCTTTCCGACTTTCATTGGTGAGATCCCGAAGCAGATCTTTTCGGAAATCGAGGTACTCCTTCAGCCACCCCTTCTCTTTTGGCCTCATTTAGACTGTTTTGTGCCTGCAGCGCAAGTCTAAATTTAACGGTTTTCCTTTTATTTTGCTTTGCGCGACTGCTTTTTGGATAGGCTGGAAACGGACTCCAGGACCTTATTTTTGAGCCCGACCTTGTATTGATCCAGCCTTTTGGCCACGGAGGGATCGTTGCTGCCAATGATTTGCGCTGCGAGAATTCCTGCATTCTTGGCTCCATTTAAGGCCACAGTCGCTACCGGGACGCCACCTGGCATTTGAAGGATTGAGAGCACCGAATCCCACCCATCGATCGAGTTTGCGGATTTGACCGGCACGCCTATAACCGGCAATGACGTGACAGAGGCAACCATTCCCGGCAGATGGGCCGCCCCTCCGGCCCCCGCAATGATCACCCGAAGCCCACGATCCCTTGCCGATCGCGCATACTCCATCATCCGATCGGGAGTGCGATGTGCCGACACAATACTCAGTTCAAATGGAATCTTCAACTCTGTAAGTATATCAGCAGCCTCGGTCATCACTTTTAGGTCCGATTCGCTGCCCATAATAATGCCGACTTGTGCCTTGCTCATGCGATCACCTTGAGATGGTCTTTTACAAATTTGGCTTTCTTCTTCAAACTTTCCTCATCGGAATCCACAATGGTGGCGTGACCCATTTTGCGATAAGGCTTGGTAATAAACTTCCCATACAAATGGACGTGCACGCCATTCAATTTCAGTACTTGATCCATCCCTTCGTAAGTGGCTTTGCCTTCAAAACCTTCCGCCCCCAGAATGTTCACCATTGCACTCTTTGTGGTGGTGGTGTCGCCAAACGGAAGATTTAAAATGGCCCGCAGGTGCTGCTCATATTGAGAAGTAACGCTGGCTTCGATGGTATGATGGCCGCTGTTGTGTGGCCGCGGTGCAATTTCATTCACGAGTACCTTCCCCTCTGGCGTTACAAACATTTCAACAGCCAGCAACCCGACCATGGCCAGCGATTCAATCACTTTGCGGGCAACCTGGTCGGCCTCCTGCTCAACTTTTTTGTCTAACCTCGCTGGCGCAAACAAATATTCCACAAGATTCTTCTCCGGGTGAAAAACCATCTCCACCGGAGGATAACTGCAAATTTCTCCCTGCTCGTTACGTGCGACAATCACCGCTATCTCTTTTTCAAAAGGCACAAACTTTTCCAACAGACCAGGCGCATCAAATGCCTTCGATAAGTCGTTACCCGTTTTGATCACTTGCACTCCCCGACCATCGTAACCTTCTTTCCCAAGTTTGTTCACCGCTGGCAAGAATTCTGCATGTTGCAATACTTCTTGCCGATTGTTCACGAGAACAAAATCCGCGGTGGGTATCCGATGTTTTTGATAAAACTGTTTTTGTTGCCTCTTATCCTGGATCAACTCAATCACGTCAGGTTGAGGAAACACTTTCTTTCCCTGCTGCTGCAGAGCCTTCAGCGCCTGGGTATTCACGTTCTCAATCTCAATGGTTACCACATCACATCCCGCAGCGAAGTTAACCACTGCATCAAAGTCTGTAAGTTTGCCAACCGTAAACTGACCTAGTTGGTGGCAGGGCGCTTGCGGATCGGGATCGAGAATGGCAAACTTCACGTTGAAATCGATGCCAGCCTGCACGAGCATTCGGCCCAGCTGGCCACCGCCAACGATGCCCACGGTTAGTGTTTTGTAAGTGCTGCTCATGGAGCGGCAAAAATACTAATTATCCAACAGGGCGATGCGGATGATTTTATCCCCAACCTCGATGGCATGCACCACATCCATGCCATTCGTTACCTCTGCGAAAAGGGTGTAGCTCCCGTCAAGGTGAGGCGTGGCTGAATGTGTGATAAACCACTGCGTGCCTTCCGTATCTTTTCCGGCTGAAGCCATACCTACCGAACCCACGCGGTAACGCCTGCGTGAGAATTCAGAGCGGATGGAATAATCTTCACTGCCATAGCCGTCACCGCGTTTACACCCGGTCTGAATCACAAAATTCGGCACCACGCGATGGACAAACTTACCATCATAGTAACGATCGCGAACCAATTGAACAAAGTTGGCTACCGAGCCAGGCGCCTCCTCTACGAAAAGCTGCAGCTCGATATCACCTTTGGTGGTCGTGATCAAAACCCGCTGGTTTCTGTCGATCGTCCTTACCAACTCCCAATCTATAGGCTGGTTAAACTCGTTGTTTACTGCAACGGGCTCGCGGCCCTCAAAATAGGCAATGGCCCGGTCCAGCGGCCTGATGGTTTCAATGTCTTCAGGCAATTTCAGTTTTGCTCTTGCCTCTTTTAGGAACCCGATGTCGTGGATGCCTTGCTTATAACCCAACACTGGATTCATCAGCGCCCCTGCTGCAACGCCCGATAGCACTGGGTCGCCAAGTTTGATGGCATCTTGATAAATGGGTAGGAATACTTCGACCGCTGTTTTGAATTCCTCCCGCTGGTTCAAGCTCACGACCGCTTGCAAGGCCGCCACACGAACGACAGGCGCCTGGGACAGATCAATTTGTTGCTTCACAAATGAAAGGCTGGCTTTTGATTTTGACATGGCATGTAACAACCCGGCCTTTTCATAGTCAGACGAGGCAGACTGAAAGTCCCTTACTATTTTCCGATAGACCAGGCTGTCATCAGCACTGGGCAAGAGCACCCCATACAAATTCGCGCGCACGCGCCAGTTGCTTTCGCCTTCAATCGCTCGTTCAATAGCTGGAATTGCATCGATAGTAGGTCGAATGAGCTCAGAAATGGTAATGCGCACGTTTACATCCGGATCGCTCAATGCCTTGATCAACAATTTTTCGACATCGGGTTCATCAAATGTGGCAAGGGCCCTCAATGCATTGCACCGAACGCGATAATCTGCATCGTTGGAAATGACCAGTTGCAGGGCTTCCCGTGCCACAGATGATGGCAGGTGTCCGAGCCCCCTTGCTGCCGCCATCCGCACTTCAGCCGCAACATCTTTGGTGGCAGCGGTCCGGAGGTTATCACCTGCAAACTTACCCGGCTGCCGCGTCCTTGCGAAATATTGTGCTGCAGCCATTCTTACCGTAACTGCGCTGGAGTTCAGGTTGGCAGAGACACGATTGGAAATCACAGAATCTGCCAGCCCACGGACTCCTAACCGGTAATACGCCCAACCGAGGCCTTGAAGCGTCAGTGTATCATCGCTTTGATAATTTTTGAGTACTTCGATGTCAGCGCCTTTTGCTGTTCTTCCCAATGCTTCGAGCACCTCACGAACAACCCTGGAACTGCCATCTTCAAGCGCAGGAATCAACGCATTCACTGCCGCGACACCACCAGTTTGACCCAATGCAAAGGCTGCATTGATTCTTACCTGTTCGCTCGGGTCTTCCAGCAATCGGTCGCCAAGGGCAATGTTTGCTGTTGTATCCTGAACGGAGGCCAAAGCCAGCGAAGCAGCGGCACGGTAATCATCCGAACCCGAGCGCAGCATGAGAGTGAGGCTATCCGTGATGCGTTTGTCCTGCCAATCTGCTATCGCACGAGCACGTGCGTCCTCAAATTTGTTTTTGTCGTGAGAGCAGGATAAAAGGATTGAAAGAAAACTCAGCAGTAGTAACGCTCGCATCAGTAAACCACTGACTTGGCGTGATCAATTACCTGATTGAACTCTACCTTGGCTGATCGAATTGAGTATAACAGCAATCGGACTTCTTTGACGTGTACGGTTCCATCCGCCTCAGACATCTTGTACAGGTGGCCAAAGGCTTTGATTTTGTCGGCATCGCTACACTTGTTAATCATTTCAATGCCCGCCTGATATATTTCCCTTTCACGCATCTTGGTGATTTGAGCCTCAAACTCTGCAAGCGCTTCTGTAGGAATGCTTTCATATTGCATTACGCGAAGCAATGCGGCCCTTTCTTTGTCATCTATCACGCCATCCGCACTTACCAAGAGATGCATCATGTAAAGCAGCCCCAGTTGGTAGTCTTTGATCTCCATATTTTGGATTAAAAAGCTCAATATATGCCGAAATAATGAATTCTTAACGACAGATGATGTCGTGAACGGCTAAGATGTAGGTTTAGTTGCAGATATTAACATTGTCAATACCTTAACTCAGCAATTGGTAAACCAGCAACGAAGACAAATAGGCCAGCAAACTCATGTATCCAAGTTGAAGCAGAGGCCAACGCCAGCTCTTTGTTTCACGCTTGACAATGGCCAGAGTGCTCATGCATTGCATGGCAAATGTGTAAAATACCAACAACGACAAGCCCACGGCCGGAGTAAAGCGCGGGCCTCCTGTAGCAGGGTTGAGTTCTGCCTGAAGCCTGCTGCGGATGGTGGTCTGGTCCTCCGTATTACCCACGCTGTAAATAGTAGCCATGGTACCCACAAAAACTTCGCGGGCGGCAAATGATGTAATTAATGCAATTCCGATTTTCCAATCATAGCCAAGTGGACGAATGACCGGCTCAATGCTTTTCCCGATCAAACCGGCATATGAATTTTCGAGCTTGTAGGCATTTGTTCTGGCCTCCAACTCATCAGGCTGAATTTGTCCGCGGGCAAGTTCAGCGCGGGCAGTTTCTTCTGCACTTCGCATGCGGCCGGCCGGCCCATAACTTGCCAATACCCAGAGGATAATCGAAATGGCCAGGATGATCTTTCCCGCTTCAACCACAAAAGTTTTGGTTTTCTCTACGATCATGTAGCCCACATTGGACCAACGTGGCAACCGGTAAGTAGGTAGCTCCATGATCAAGTAGCTCCGCTCCCTGGCGCGAATGAGAAATTTCATGGCGATGGCCGAAAGGATAGCTGCAGCAAAACCAAGCAGGTATAAACCCATCAATGCCAGGCCCTGCAAATTGAAAACGCCAAGCACCCGCGTGTTCGGAACGACCAGGCCCACCAGAATGGCAAAAACCGGAAGGCGGGCCGAGCAGCTCATCAAGGGGGTGACGAAAATGGTGATCAGCCTGTCTTTCCAGTTTTCGATTGTGCGCGTGGCCATGATGGCGGGAATAGCACAGGCCCAGCCAGAGATCAGGGGCACGACACTCTTGCCGCTCAGTCCAAACCTCCGCATGAGTTTATCCATCAAAAAAACCACGCGCGCCATATAACCCGTCTCCTCCAGGATGGCGATGAACGCAAAGAGGATGGCAATCTGGGGGATGAATATCACGATCCCGCCAATGCCCGGGATCACGCCTTGCGTGAGCAAATCGGATAAAGGCCCGGCTGGCAGCAGGTCGCGTAAATAGTTACTCAAATTGGCAAATGCCCCATCGATTAAATCCATGGGAATTTCCGCCCACGCGAAAATAGATTGAAAAATGACCAGGAGAATTGAAAAGAAGATCGCATACCCCCAAACCTTGTGTGTGAGAATGCGGTCCAACTGATACGACTTCTCCTTCCAATTTTCGTCCGGCAGTTTCACAATAACCCGGTTGAGCAACTGTTGTATAAACTCATACCGGAGAATCGTCTCGGCACCGTGAAACTTGCCGTGGAAAAAGCCACTCTGCTCAGCAAGGTCCCGCATCCACTTTCTATCGTTGGCCGAAAGGAAGGGCAAATCGTCCATCTGCTGGAGGTATTGATACGCCTCGTAATCCGACCTAAGCTCAAACCGCTCTTTGATGAGACGAACAGCATGGCCAATTTCATCATCGACCTTATAGATGGTCTTGGGTGATGCCGGTGGCATCCTGGTTACCGCTTCACGGAGTTCTTGCAGGCCCAGCCCCTTCCTGGCATTGATCAGCACAACTGGCACTTGCAGGACATCCGTCAATGCTTTGATATCAATGCTTTGCCCCGACTTGGCTGCGAGGTCCACCATGTTCAACGCCAATACCACAGGCAACTTCAAATCGATCAGTTGTGTGAGCAACAAAAAGCAACTTTTCAAGTTGGTTGCATCGGCAACGAGAACTACCAGGTCAGGATAGTCAGTGCTGTTGTGATTTGCGAATACCTGGGTAACGATCCGCTCGTCCTCGGTGCGCGGATATAAACTGTAAATTCCTGGCAGATCGAGAATCTCTGCCCGCTGACTGCCATTCAACTGACAATAGCCTACCTTCTTGTCGACCGTGACCCCAGGGAAATTTCCGATTTTCTGGTTCAGCCCGGTAAGTTGATTGAACAATGAGGATTTACCTGAATTCGGTTTGCCGGCCAGCGCTATTCTGAAATCGCGTTCCACCTTCATTTCGTGCCGCGCTTTTTACAACACTTGAATGAGCGATGCTTCGTCCAACCGGAGCGAAATGTCGTAACCCAAAATGCTCACGCACATCGGGTCTCCAAGAGGTGCGATGAAGTTCAACCGCACGGCCGTCCCGGGTAAAAAGCCCATCTCCAAAAGCTTGTTCGACAACTCACTCTCCAGAAAGCCAGAAATGACGGAGGTTTCTCCGGGTGTCATTTGGGCAATGCTTTTGGAATTCAAGTTTATTTAGATTAATTATAAACTGGGCGAAGTTAAAGCAGTGGCACCTAAATACCATATTTGCCTATCAGTTTAGCCTATGGACACCAAGCCGAAACGCAAGCACAAGGCCAAATCCGGAAAGAAGGCCCTTGGAGAAAGAAAGCAACAGGCCGACAAATGTGACCCCGAGCAGGATAATATACCTGACTATGGAGGTTTGCCCAAAAGGGATCTGAAGAAGAATCTTGGGTGCGGGTAACCTAGAAGCTCTCGGTGTGAAATACCCTTTTCACGCGATCGCTGGTGTTGGTGAGCAGTTCGTAAGGAATCGTGCCAATCTGATTGGCCACCTCTGTAATCGGCAATTCTGGGCCAAAAATGATTACCTCGTCCCCTGCTCTGGCGCTTTCAATGCCCGTTACATCAATCATCGTCATGTCCATGCAAATATTGCCAATGGTGGGCGCCAACTGCCCGCGCACAAGCACCTTACCCGCACCCCTGCCAAATTGCCTGGAATAGCCGTCAGCGTATCCGATCGCTATCGTGGCGATCCGGCTTTCATGTGGCGCCGCGCCCCTTCGGCCGTAGCCGATGGTCGCCCCGGCTGGAACCACCTTCACCTGCGAAATCACCGTTTTCAGCCTGACCACGGGGTGGAGTGCCAGGTCTTGTGCCGATGGATCAATCCCATACAAGCCCACACCCAACCGCACCATTTCGAACTGCCATTGCGGAAAACGGAGAATGCCTCCCGTGTTCAGCACATGACGAATCGCGTTGATTCCCAGTGCTTTGTTCAGGTTGGCATACATGCCTCTGAACAAGTCAACTTGTTGTTTGGTAAAAGCATCGTGTTCTGCTGTTTCCGATCCGGCCAGGTGTGTAAACACGGAGGCAATCTCCAAATGAGGCGCGCGACTCAGGGCATTGATGAGCGCAGGTTCATCGGCTTGCTCAAATCCCAGCCGATGCATTCCCGTGTCCAATTTGATGTGGACCTTTAGGGGTGTGCCATCCAAATAACGCAGCAGTTCTTCCAGCAAAGCCATGGAATAAATCTCTGGCTCGAGATTGTGTTCCACCAGTTGGCCAAAGGTTTCCCCGGCAGGGTTCATAACCATGATGGGGAGCTTGATCCCCTGTTTGCGCAGGTCAACCCCTTCATCTGCATAAGCAACGCCCAGGTAGTCTACATGGTGATACTGCAAAAGGCTTGCGATTTCAACACTGCCACTGCCATAGGCAAAAGCCTTCACCATCACCATCAGTTTAACACCCGGATCTAGCCGCGTCCGGAAAAAGTTAAGATTATGCCTAACCGCTTGCAAATCCACTTCCATTACGGTGCCATGAACCTTGCGCTGGAGTTGCTCAACTACCTTTTCGAACTGGAAAGGCCGTGCGCCCTTCACCAGGATTGCCTCTTTTGAAAAATGATCGCCATCCATTGCTTGCAGGAATTGATCTGTACTCAGGAAAAATTGAGCATCCAGGCCCCGATCCAAAAACTGTTGACTCTGCTGGCTCAGGACGGGCCCCACGCCAATCAAGCGAGTTGCAACAGGAGACACCATGCTGGCTATTTCGCGCGCAAGCGCAGCGTTGGATAGACCAGACTGAAGCACATCCGAGAGGATGATCGTTTTGCGTGTATAGGGCGAACCCTTCAGCATATCCAGGCTGATTTGAAGCCCCGCCAGGTCGTTGTTATATGTGTCATCGATTACCTGGCAGCCATTAATACCCTCCTTCATCTCCAAGCGCATAGGCACGGGTCTGATCTCCCCAATGCGCTCCTGTATCATGTGGGCAGAATAACCCAACTGGAACATGGCGCAAATCACATGCAATAGGTTTTCGCGGGAGGCGTGATCTAGCTCCGGAAGGTGAAAGCGATGGTGCCCAAAGGTGCCGCTAAGCTCTACCTCTGAGCTATTTTTGAACTTAAGTAAAACTTGGGCTCCCTCTGATTGACCCCATCCTACAAGCTGGCGCTCAGTCGGATTGTTGGCCCGGAGATAGCTTCGGATTTCCGGATGGTCGTGGCAGTAAATAAGCACTTCGCATTCATTGAAAAGCAAGGCTTTTTCTTTGATCTTTTGCAGCCGCGACTGAAAGCCCCCGTCATGCGCGGAGCCGATATTACAGAAAATCCCTAGTGTGGGCCGGATGACTCGCTGGAGTTTGGCCATTTCTCCGGGTTTGGAAATCCCGGCCTCAAAAATGCCAAGATGATGATATGCTTCCATCTGCCAAACCGAGAGGGGTACACCCAATTGAGAGTTGTAACTACCCGGGTTCTTCACACAATTATATTCTGGTGAAACCGACTGATACAACCACTCCTTCACTATGGTTTTTCCATTGCTCCCCGTGACTCCAATCACAGGATAGGTAAATTGACCTCGTTTGAAGGCAGCGAGTTTTTGCAAGGCTTCAAGGCTCGATGGGACCAGCAACAAGTTGGCTTCGGGAAAATCAGTCTCTTCCACGGGCTGCTCCACTACAAAGTTCCTGACCCCGTTTTGGTATGTCGCTGCCAGGAAATGGTGACCATCGTGATGAGCACCTTTGATGGCGAAGAAGAGCGTTTGGGGGTTGCCGACTGCCTTGCGGCTGTCGGTAGCCAACAGCATGATGTCCCGATCTACCCCCGATGCCAAAACCCGACCTCCACAAACCTGATGCAGCTGAGAAAAGCGCACCATACTAAAAAAGCTTGGCCCCGTTGGGCACTTGAGAAGCGATGCTGGTCAGCACCACGTGACCCCGGGAGTCGGGGAATCCCGTCACCAATACTTCTGATAGGAAGGTGGCCACCTGCTTGGGCGGAAAATTCACCACGCATACCACCTGGCGACCCGGCAGGTCTTCAATGCGGTGATTCTCGGTGATCTGCGCGCTGGATTTCTTTACCCCAATTTGGGGGCCCAAATCCACCCAAATTTTGTATGCCGGCTTCCGGGCTTCGGGGAAGTTTTCGGCCTTTATGATGGTTCCTGCGCGGATATCAATTTTATTGAAGTCGTCCCATGTAATCATTCAAAAAATTAATAATTTGGTGAACTCTACGCCAAAGTACGGCCGTTGAGGGAATCTGGGATGCTGGCTATGCGAATTAATTTGACTCACCTCGCAGCAACACTTGCAGGCTTTGCCTTGCTCTTGTGCGTTCCTGCGTTGGCCCAGGATGACTTGCCGGTGGGAGGATATCAGGACCCAGGTTATCAGGAAACCAACACCATTGACGACAAAACGTTATTGTACGAGTCGACAGAGGGTAAGTCGCTGCGCACCATCCAGAGCATTCCAAGAGATACCGTAAGGTCTGCCCCCGCGAAACCAAAAGCGGATGCGAAAAAGCCGGGCACAACAGGCGGCAAACCCGAAGATGCGTTGTCATTCAACTTTCTTTACTACATCATTCAGAAATTCAAGATTTCTGACATTGTAGACCAGTAGGCTTAATTGCTTTTGACCAGGAACTGCTCCAGGTCTTTGAGTTTTAGAATTCCCTCGTAATAGGCTTTTCCAAAAATGACTGCGAATACACCGATGTCATTCAGCCTTTTGATGTCGTCTACTCCACGCACGCCTCCACTGGCCAGCACCTGCAGATCAGGAAACGTTTTTATGATGTCCGTGTAGTAGTCAAATGCTGGCCCTTCCAAAACCCCATCGCGCGATACGTCCGTTGACTTCACATATTTTAGTCCACGGTCGTAGAATTGCCTGATGTGATCGTACAAATGCGTTTCAGATCTTTTTAGCCAGCTGCGAAACACGATCTGCTTGGTTTCAATGTCCGTTACATCCGCCCCAAGCGTCATTTTCTCTCTGCCGTACGAGATAATCCAAGAAGCGAAAAGTTCTGGGTTGGTAACGGCCAAACTCGCCACCGTAATGTATGATGCTCCGAATTCGAAAGCTTTTCCAATGTCGCCATCTGTGGATATGCCCCCGGTGAAATCGATCTTCAACTCGGTGTAGGCGGCCATGGCCTCCAGCACGTGATAGTTTGCTGGCGAGCCCTTTTCAGCTCCGTCAAGGTCGACAAGGTGGATCACCTCAATGCCACTGTCCTGAAATCGCTTGGCCAGGTCGAGCGGATTCTCGTCATAGGCCTTCTCGCTGGTGGGATCACCCTTTCGCATTTTCACCACCTTGCCCTTGCGTATGGCAATCGAGGGTATTACCTGTATCATTGACTTTCTTTTATCTCTTCGGGAAGCGAACGGCTAAATTACAATCCGGACTTCAAGATTTAGACCATAGTTTAGAATTTTTTGGTCCTGCAGGAGTGCCCAAACCGTTCCTAAACGACACCTTCTTTGTATCAATTTTGATAACTTTAGGTTTCATCATTTTTTCCCGCAATGAACCACAAGGCTTGTTTGGTGCTCCTGTGGATGGCTGCAAGTTGGGCGCATGGCCAGACCCGGGTGAGGAAACTCGCAACCAACATTAACCATCCGTCAATCAACGTATCCGCTCCGTATGTCAGCCTCGATGGCGGCACGCTTGTGTACGTGTCTGATTATGGTGAAGACAATGAGCTAATCTTGAACTACACAACCAAGAAAGATGCAGTCAACTGGAGGGACCCCCAACCGATGCAGAAAGCCGTTAACAACCGGCTAACTTTCATCAGGGGATTCGCCTTGAACGAGAATGGAACGAAGATGTGGATCAGCAGCCTGAAAGGAGGCGGGCTGGGCGGCTATGATATTCACGTGAGTGAGCTTACCGGCCAGGGTTGGTCAGAGCCGCGCAACCTTGGGCTTCCTGTCAACTCCAAAAAGCACGATGGGGCTCCATCACTCACTGCAGACGAAAACACCATGTACTTCATGCGGTGCGAAACGATGGATCGCCACAAGGCATCGGGCTGCCGGCTCATGATGGCCAAACGAAATTACAGGGGTGTTTGGGAAGAACCCACTGAACTTCCCGCATACATCAACACAGGAAACTCACAGGTTCCACGTATCCTTGGCGATGGCGTCACGCTTCTCTTTTCCAGCGACAAATTACCAGGCAACAAGGGAGGCATGGACTTGTATGAAACGAGGTTTGATGGCATAGCCTGGTCGCAGCCGGTTGCACTGGCTTTCGCCAACACCGAAAAAGATGATCAGTACGTTTCGGTTTCTTCACTGGGCCGTCATCTAATGAAAGACCAACCGGGCATGCGCAGTACTGAGATTGTTGAACTGTTGTTTCCGGAAGACCTTAAGCCGCTTAGCACGATGAAAGTGCAAGGTGTGGTGAAAGGCGTGGCGCCTTCCGCTGCCTACATTTCGGTGTTCGATCAGGTGAATGGTCGAAGGATTTTCAACGGGCAACCGGCTGCCGATGGAAGTTTTACCATCTTCATACCCGAGGGCAGTTGTTATGACTTGTCCATCGAACCACAAGAAGACAGGCTCACGTATTTTTCCAAAACCTACGACCTAAGGGGAAATGGCTTTCAGATCAACGACAGAATTGAGGCAACCATCGCCCCGATTCGCGCAGGCGATGAGATTGAACTCGCGGGTATCGGTTTCAAAAACTACACTGCCGAAATCAGTCCCACATCCGATGAAGCTTTAAGGCGATTGGCGCGGCTCGTGAAGGGCAACCCCGCAAACCGGTTTGTACTGGATCTGACCTATTACGGATACAGGGAAGATTCCATTCAATCGGACCCCGATTTGACAGAGCACGTGATTGACTCTAGCTATCTTCAAGTACTCAAGCAAGTGCCCGATTCGCTGGTGGCAGATTCTTTAGAATACGATTCCTTGGATTTGGATGCGCTGCAGCTTGATTCGCTCGAGCGAGATACCATGATTACCGTGATTATTGATTCCCTGGTGATCAGGCACACCTATCACAATGATCGTTCTCAACGGCAAACAGAAGCGATCCTTGAGGCCTTAAGAAAAGACGGGGTTGATGTTTCAAAAATCGAAATGAAATACAGGGCGGTTCCGGACATGCCTGCCGAAGATCGAAGAACGATGATTCGCCTTAAGGTGCGCTGACCTGCATTGGCACAGAGATCACCGTGTGATCCCATAGGAGAATCAGCTCCATTTCTTCGCCCACTTGTTCGACCGAGATCGTGAACTGTTCGAACTCTTTGTCTTGTGTCATGGAAGGCACCTCAACCATTAGCACGTCTTTGGAAGGATCGCGGTTGGCCTGGCCGTTAAAGTCTACTCCCCATTGGCCTATTTCGGAGTTGAAGATCACCTTCCAGGAGACGGGGGATGGGATGGTCCAAAGGGTATAAGATCCTGCTTTCAAAACCTTGCCCTGCAGGGATAAGTCCTTGTTGGATTCGAAGACCGTAGCCTCATTGGCACCGGTTCTCCAAACTTTGTCATAGGGCACCAGCCCACCGAATATTTCGCGCCCTTTCTTGTAGGGCCGGTTGTAAAACACATGGATGCGGACATCGCCTCGTTCAAATTGCACATTTGCCTCCGGGCTGTGTGATTTCGTCTGGTATCTGGCGATCAGGTAGAAGGCGGCAGCCCCAAGAGCCAAAACCCCTGCTACGATAGCTGTGACGATCCATTTTCTATTCATGGCGATGGTAAGACCTTAGATTGGGTTTAACTCGATAAAGTAGCAAATGGTTTCAAACTCTCGTTTTTTCAATTCCAATTCTCAGGAAATACGAACTTGTCTTTTAATTTTGGTACCTAAAAGTAAATAATATGGCCGCAATTTCAGTTGTAATCGCGCTCTTCATATTGGCTATCATTTCACCGTGGTTGTTCCCCAACAAAATGGTGAGCAAGAACGAGCACGACATCAAGCACTAGTCTCTTCCGATCCACTGGGCCCAGGCATGAATGTGTGCGTCTTTTGCGGGTCGAGTTCGGGCGAAAATCCGATTTTTAAGGAAACGGCAGTAGAGCTAGGCGGGCTGCTGACGTCTTTGCAAGCTACGCTCATTTACGGAGGCGGCAACATCGGGCTGATGGGCGTAGTTGCGGACGAAATGCTCAAAGGTGGCTCAGAAGTGATTGGCATAATCCCCGATTTTCTTTTAAAAAAAGAGGTTGGCCATACACAGGTAACCAGGCTGGAGGTGGTTGCCAGTATGCATGAGCGCAAAAGGAGGATGGCTGATCTCGCAGACTGCTTCCTGGCGTTACCTGGCGGCTGGGGTACGTTGGATGAATTGGCTGAAATTCTTACCTGGAAGCAGCTTGGCTTAATAAAGCAACCGGTGGGGCTGCTCAATGTCGCCTTCTTTTTTGATCCGCTGATTTCGCAAATGCGGCACATGGTTGCCAGCGGATTTTTGCGGCAGGCCAACTTAGACCAACTGATCGTTGAGAATTCCCCTAAGAAACTGCTAACCTCGATGGGGGTAGTTGCCGTTTGAGTTAATTAGCCTTTCTCATTTTTTGAATAGCTTTAGGAAAGGCCATTGGCTGCTATGCGAACGCTTTTGTCATTTTTGATTCTTCTGATCCCTGGATTTTCGCTTTCCCAAACACTCGGATTTGTGATGGATGCGGGAAAGGAAAAGGTGCAGATTCCGGTTGAAGTAATCAACAACCTGGTGGTTGTTCCGGTGGTGTTGAATGGACAAGTTCCCTTAAAATTTGTGCTCGATACGGGCGTGCGGACCACCATTCTCACCCAAAAAACATACGCTGATATCTTGGAGCTCGACTTTACGAGAAGATATACGATTTCTGGTGCGGGAGGTGAAAAATTGGTCGATGCCTTCATCACCAACAATGTGTCGCTAGAAATCCCCGGTATCAATGGAACGGGACATGCGATGCTTGTACTCGAGAACGACTACCTGGAAATGCGAAACTACCTGGGCGCGGATGTGCAGGGGATTTTAGGCTATGAACTCTTCAGCCGCTTCACCATCGAATTCGATTATGAAAGAAAGCGCATTACCATCTGGAAACCCGAGCACTTCAAACCCAGGCGAAGTTTTCAGTCGCTGCCCATTGCGATACAAGACACCAAGCCCTATGTAAATGTAACTGTCGAGCAAAAGGCGAATAATCCCATCACCGTTAAGTTATTGATGGACACAGGAGCAAGTCATGGGTTAATCCTGGACCCGGAATCATCGGATAAAATTTTTGTGCCCGAAAAGAATATCAACAGCATCATAGGCCGCGGACTTGGGGGCGTCATCACGGGAAAGATCGGCCGAATCCACTCCCTGCGCATGGGCAAGTACGAATTAGAAGAGGTGCTCGCCAATTTCCCGGATCCAAACAGCTATACCGATACGCTGCTGTTCAAAAACCTTGTTAAGCGCAATGGTTCCCTTGGCGGTGAAATCATGAGCAGATACAGACTGATTTTTGATTACCCCCGAGAGCGCGTCTACTTCAAGAAAAACGCATCTTTCAAACGCGGTTTCAATTACAACATGAGCGGGCTTACGGTTAAGGCAAAAGGTGCTCGGCTGCGTACTTACGAAATTACCGACATCCGGGAGGATTCACCCGGCAGCCATTCTGGATTGTTGAAGGGAGATTTATTGCTCACCATCAATGGCTTACCGGCTACAGCCCTGGATCTCAACACCATCAATGGTTTCTTTAACTCAAAGCCGGGCAAACGAATTACCCTTGAAATCATGCGGGGCGATCAACGCATGCAAAAGGAGTTTAAGCTGGAGGATCCAATCTAAAATCAAGCCCAGGCGACTGCCCTCTTAAGTTGGCCCTTGCGTTTCCTGAACGCCCTATACAAATACAACTGTGTCCTCCGGAACTTTAGGGAATTGGTGAGGGTCCGGTACAACGACTCGCCCGTTAGGTTTTGTTTCAGGATGTAATCCATCACACCGACACTGATCACTTCCTCATAGTTCGAATTCTTTAGGATGGTGATCGGAACATCTTTGGTCTTTTTGTCATTCCCCAGCGCGCGAACAGCCTGTTTCAGTTCAATTTTCCCAATATTGTCGTCAATCAGAATGAAGTTGGGTTTGAAAGAAGCCAGCCGATCCAAAATAGTCGCCAGGTCAAAGGCAATCTCGGTCACGACTCGTTTACCAGGAATCGACTTTAAATTTTCGAAAACGCGACTCAATTCGATGGGATTATTGCCCACCACCAGCACATTGAAGTTCTCCTTTGCGCTGCGCAAATGCCCTGCCGATTCCATACCAACCATAGACTTTAGACCAACTATTAATGAGAAAGTTTAACTTTTGTAACCCGTACAGAAGAAACGAAGAAACCGGGTATTCTGATTTTACTACTTATCAACAAACAACCCACAGTGCCGAATCTTAGCATCTAAAGCACTTTTAATGCCAGCACACACCAAAAAAGTGGCCATCATTGGCGGGGGTTTGGCAGGCCTCATTACAGCCTACCAGCTCGCCCGATGTGATGTAGAAGTAACGGTTTTTGAGCGGAAAAGATTTCCGTTCCATCGTGTGTGTGGAGAATACATCTCCAACGAAACATTACCCTTTTTGCGTAGATTGGGGTTGTTTCCGGAGGAGCTTCGCCCTTCCGTTATCACCCGTTTCGAACTCACCTCAACAAATGGGAAAAAGGGCACGTTGCCGCTGGACCTGGGTGGATTTGGAATCAGTCGATTTTCATTTGACCATTGGCTCGTTCAAAAAGCGAGGGCTGCCGGTGCAAGCATCCAGGAGGGTGTACAGGTAGAAGAAATTGTCCGACAGGAAGGTTGCTTTGAAATTCGCATCTCAAACACGACCCACCCGTTTGAAATTGTGGTGGGGAGTTTTGGCAAGCGATCAAAACTGGATCGTCAGTTGCACCGGCCTTTCATTGACAGGTCATCACCGTACGTGGGCGTGAAGTATCATATCCGCAATGATCACCCAAAAGATTTGATCGCACTCCACAATTTCAAAAATGGATATTGCGGAATCAGCCGGGTGGAAGATGGAATCGTAAACCTGTGTTACCTGACGCATCGAAGCAACCTGAAAGAGAAGGGAAGCATTTCGGAAATGGAGTCGACTGTGCTGCACCAAAATCCCCACCTCAAAGGAATCTTCGAGGATTCAGATTTCTTGTTTGAAAAGCCTGAAGTAATCAACGAGATCTCGTTTGAGACAAAAGCCCCCATTGAAGACCACATCTTTATGGCGGGAGATGCGGCCGGCATGATCGCTCCACTCTGCGGAAACGGCATGGCGATGGCAATCCACTCATCAAAACTTCTGGCCGAACAGCTCATTCCGCTAAGCATGGGGAAAATCTCACAGAGGGAGGCGGAAAAAGCCTATGTGACGAAATGGAAAAACCACTTTACCGCCAGGCTCTGGGCAGGGCGAAAGATTCAATCACTGTTTGGGTCAGCCTGGCAATCCGACCTGGCAGTCGGCCTCATCAATCACACCCCGCCTCTGGCCCGTTACCTGGTGAGCAAGACCCATGGCCAGGCCTTCTAAACCAAATATCGGCCTGAGAAAGAACTTGACGAGCCCAATCGTTTTTTTTGATGTAAATTTCATCTCTAACCCATATACCCATCTATGAAAACTGAATCCTCAAGGAGATACTTTCTCAAATCACTTGGCCTGATGTCTGTAGGTGCTGGCTTAGCGCCTTCTATGTTTATGGGTTGCTCCGGAAAACCCAATACCTCCGCCAGCACCGGTGAGGCAGTCGTGACGGAACGCTTTTTTCAAATCTCGTTGGCGGAGTGGTCTTTGCACCGCGAGTTGCAGGAAGGAAAGATGAGCAATATGGATTTTCCGGCCCGGGCAAAGAACGATTTTGGGATCGATGCCATCGAATACGTAAATGGCTTTTTCAAAGACAAAGCAAAAGATACGGCATATCTCACCGAACTGAAACAAAGATGTTCTGACCTGGGCGTTGCCAGTCTGCTGATCATGTGCGATGGGGAAGGTGGGCTTGCCGATAGTGACGCGATTAAGCGAAAGACTGCCGTAGAAAATCACTACAAATGGGTAGAAGCAGCTAAGTTTTTGGGTTGCCATTCGATTCGTGTGAATGCTTTTGGAGAGGGATCGGCCGAGGAAGTGGCAAAGAATGCTGTCGATGGACTTAGCACGCTCGCAGAGTTTGCGAGTCCTTACAACATCAACGTGATTGTTGAAAACCACGGTGGTTATTCGTCAAATGGAGAGTGGTTGGCGGGAGTGATGACGAGCGTTGGATTGCCCAACTGTGGCACGTTGCCGGACTTCGGAAATTTCTGTGTGCGCAGGGAAAAAGGCGACATGTGGGACTCTCCGTGTGTGGAAATGTATGACCGGTACAAGGGGGTTGCCGAACTGATGCCCTTTGCCAAGGGTGTAAGCGCCAAATCCTACGATTTTGATGAACAGGGAAACTGCGTTGAAACAGATTACACCAGGATGCTCCAGGTGGTGAAGGATGCCGGATACACTGGTTACATTGGAATTGAATATGAAGGCGGAAAGCTGTCGGAAGTAGAAGGAATTAAGGCTACGAAAGCGCTTCTTGAAAGAGTGGGGGATGCGCTTTCATCTTAGCTTTTTAGTAGCCACCGCGTATGGCTTGAAGCACCTGGCTTGAATCTAAAAAGAAGTAGATAAAGAATCCGTTTAAACAGAGCGATGAGATGATGTTCAACCTCATCGTGTTCCGATAATTTACATGGGATCTGTCTTTGAACGATTGGTGAAGCCAAACGGAAAAGAAGGAGACCACCGGAAGCATGCATGCAAGGAAGATCAGCACATATTTTGCCTCATGCATTTCAAAAAAGTATAGTCCAAATCCAACGGAGGCCGCAAAAAATACACTACCTGCAAAATAGAAAGTACCCATCACGCCAAGCAGCATACTCATGGTGGTATCTCCGTGTTTTCGGTCCTCTTCATGTTGATAAATCTGGGTCATCGGATAATTTGCCCACAACATCAGGGTGCAGAGTACACCGGGAACCAACACTTTTGCATGAAGTATATGTTGAAGGCCAAACTGATTGATCCCCACATAGCACATCAGAAACGAGAAGAACCCCTGAAAAAAACCCGTAATCAGCCAACCAAGAATTCCATATTTTTTGAGCCGAATGGACGGATGGCTGTACGCTTTCGACACCAGCCCGTATGCAAATAACATTACGGCAAACGTGATGTTAATGGTAAATGCGAGGGCCAGTGCGATGGCATCGAACCACAAGGATGTGTAATAGAGGCTCTTGTCAACAGGGGGTGGGTTCTTTAGTCCGCCAATGCTCCCTTCGTCTTTATCGAAATAGCTATTGTAACCATTGCTGGCCGGATATAGGAACAGGTGAATAATGACGAATGAAAGCCAGAGCCTGGTTTCGTTGAGATTTGGGGAAATAGCCAAAGCAAACAAAAAGACAGGCATCAAAAAGAATGAAAATGGAATTCGGAGATGAAGCAGCGTAGAACGGGTAACCATGAAGAACTATTTATAACAAGTTAGACTTTTTAATCTATAAATTGGACCAAGTGAGTTACATCACCCATATTGGTACAGCAAATCCCGAAAACAAATTTCGACAACAAGAGTTGGCGGAGTTCATGGTAAAGGTACACGGTTTGTCGGGCGATGACGCCTCAAAGTTACGGGCGCTCTATCGAGCCACGGGGATTGAAACGCGCCATTCCGTAATTGCAGATTTCTACCAGGCCAGGTATGAGTTTTTTCCTAATACGGCAGACCTGGAGCCCTTTCCGACAACTGAACAACGGATGGAGCTCTATCGTTCGAAAGCCGTTGAGCTAAGCCTGGCCGCCATTCGCAACGCGGGAGACATCCATTCATCCCGCATCACCCACTTGATTTCAGTTAGCTGCACAGGCATGTATGCCCCCGGTCTCGATGTGGATCTGATCAAGCAGCTTGATTTGAGTACGCGTGTGCACCGCACCTGTATTAATTTCATGGGCTGTTATGCAGCGTTCAGCGCATTAAAGTTAGCAGACGCCTTTTGTAAGGCTGATGCAAACGCCCGCGTGCTGGTAGTCTGTACGGAACTTTGCAGCATTCACTTCCAAAAAGAAAAAACAGAAGACAACCTGCTGGCCAATGCCCTGTTTGGTGATGGATCTGCCGCCCTGGTCGTAGGGAACAACCCTATTTCGGAGAAAAACTTCAAGATCAGATCTTTTTATTGCGACCTGCTCCTGAATGGAGAGAAAGATATGGCATGGTCTCTTGGTAATTTTGGTTTTGAGATGAAGCTGTCCAGTTACGTGCCCGCTGTTTTAGAATCCGGCTTATCGCCCTGCAAAGATGTATTGCTCCGTCATCAATCAGTCGATTACTTTGTTATTCATCCTGGCGGGAAACGCATATTGGAAGTGATCGAAAAAGAACTGGGTGTGACGCGCGGCCAAAACGGTCATGCTTTTGAAGTCTTGCGAAAGTATGGAAACATGTCATCACCTACCATTCTCTTCGTGCTGAAAGCCCTGCAAGAAAAATTAAGAATTGAAGACAATGGCAAGACGATTCTCGGCATGGGATTCGGACCGGGCCTGGCGCTGGAGAGTTGTTTGCTTGAATCCACCATCGTGTAGATAACGATGAATCTCGAGACGCGATCACATGAACCAGAGCTGATGGACGATCTGCAATGCCATGGCCAGGTGGTTGATCAAACCCTGCACGAACTCGACATCATCAATAAATGGCTGGGAGGAAATCATGTGACGCTGAGTGGCCTTGACCAACTCCTAAAGACAGTGTCACCTCCAGACCAGCTACAAATTGTTGATCTAGGATCGGGCAGTGGCGAAATGCTAAGGGTCGTCCGCGATTGGAGCAACAAAAAGAGAATAAAAACTGAGTTCATCGGCATAGATGCGAACCCTCACATCGTTCGGTACGCGCAAACGCAAGCGAGTGATATCACTTTCCGCACTATGGATATTTTTTCTGATGCATTTGATCAGCTGCACGCTGACATTTTTATGGCCGTGTTATTCCTTCATCATTTTGATGACCAGCGACTGATCGATCTGTTTCAGAAACTTCATCGTCAGGCAAAGGTTGGAATCGTGGTGAACGACATTCATCGTCATTGGTTTTCATATCATTCGATCAAGTGGCTCACCCGATTGCTCTCAAACTCGGAGATGGTGAAATATGATGCCCCTTTGTCGGTGCGCAGGGCCTTCACCCGGGCCGATCTGGCCTCCATTCTGGGGAAAGCCGGCATTACAAAATACTTCCTAAAATGGAAGTGGGCTTTCCGATGGCAATTGGTGATTCCCAAAAGTCTGGCATAATTTTTCGTAATTTGACCCTGAACCAACAGGAAAAATTATGAGGTATTTGAGCAGATTGGGGGCATTGGCGATTGCGATTGTGTTCGCCTCCTGTGCGGATGGATCTTTGGGTAAAAAGGTAAGAGAGCCCTTCACCGGCAATGCCTACGAATCCAATAACCGCTTTTTCAGGGCTTCCGGAAAGGGCGAAAGCTCGCAGGATAACATCGCCCTTGGCAAGGCCGATATAGCCGCCAAGACGCAACTGGCCGGACAGGTCAATACCACCATGAAACAGGTGGCCGACCAGTACCTGGGACAAACCGAGAACGAACGTGCAGCCGATGTAGCCGACAAGTTTCAAAGTCTGGCGCGCCAGGTGATGAACACTGACATGGCAGATTTACGGAAAATCGGGCAAGAGAAATACTTCAACAAGAAAACCAACAGTTATACGGTTTTCATCGCCTATGAAATCAAGAAGAACGCGATGTTTCGTTTCATGAAAAAGCAGGCGAAAACTGACAAGACAATTGATGAACGGCAAATGGCCATCATCGACAAGATTTTGGACGAACAAATCGCGAAAACGGAAGACGAAGACAATTAGGCTTTTCCTTCCAGCATTTTTTCAGAGGTCTCGGCAATTTTCAATTGCTGAATAAAATCATCAATCTCCCCGTTCATAATGGCGGGGAGATTGTGTTTTGTATAGCCTATGCGATGGTCGGTAACGCGGCTTTGCGGGTAATTATAGGTTCGGATTTTCTCCGACCGGTCACCGCTTCGAACCTGTGACTTTCGGGCGGCACCTATGGCGGCCTCCTGCTTCTCCACCTCGATCTCATAGAGTTTGGTGCGTAGCATCTGCAATGCGCGTTCGCGGTTGGCATGTTGCGATCGCTCCACCTGGCAGGTAATGACGATACCCGAAGGTTTGTGCGTCAACTGCACTTTGGTTTCCACCTTGTTCACATTCTGGCCGCCCGCCCCGCTGCTTCGGGCCGTTTGATATTCCAGGTCTGCCGGATTGATTTCGACATCCACTTCCTCAGCTTCCGGCAGCACCACCACCGATGCAGCCGAGGTGTGGACGCGGCCTTGCTGCTCCGTTTCCGGCACCCTTTGTACGCGATGCACACCTGATTCGAACTTTAACAGGCCATAAGCGCCATCGCCTTGCACGCTGCAGATTACTTCTTTGTAGCCACCCGCTGTGCCCTCCGTTACATCCATTACCGAGACCTTAAACTTCTTGCGCTCGCAGAAGCGAGCATACATCCGGTAAAGGTCACCAGCAAAGATGGCCGCCTCGTCCCCGCCTGTGCCCGCACGAATTTCCAGAATGGCATTTTTATAATCGTTGGGGTCTTTCGGCATCAGCATTTCTTTCAACTGCTCTTCCATGGCCTCCTTTTTTGGCTGCAGTTCATCAATCTCCATTTTTGCCAACTCCCGCAGGTCCTCGTCTTTTTCCTTTGCCAGCACATCCTTGGCGTGCTTCAGGTTGTCCAATACATAGCGGTAGGCGTTGTACTTAACCACCACCTTTTCGAGGTCTCGATATTCCTTGCTTAGCTCGGTATACTTCTTCCTGTCCTTTGCCAACTCCGGCTGTACGATCAGCTGCCCCACCTCCTCAAACCGATGCTTTATTTCTTCCAGTTTTTCGACCATAATTGTAAAATGCGGCCCAAAGTTAACAATTGGCTATGAGTTGGCCTTGTTACCAGGCTGTCGGCTAATTTTGACACCATGAAGTGGATCGTGCACATGATTGCCCTTTCGGCTATCATCTCAGGTTGTGGCGGTAAGTTGTCCGATGAACAAAGGCAGCGCATCCGCCAGGACATGAAAGAGGGTGAAATCAAAAAAGTTTCTGAAGCGGAATTCACTGAGGCTGCGTTCAGGTACGGACGAAAAGTGAAGGAGATGATAGCCGAAAAGGATCCCCACTTCAAGAATGCCCAATTCATCGATTCGTTGGCGGGAAGGCTTGGCGTGGTGGTCAAATCTCTAAAGGAAGGTGATTCACTTCGCCAAATCGAAAAGCAGGTCTTTGCGGCTTATCAGAATTCTCCACTTCCCGGAAACGACAACGTGCAGAAAATTGCCGGTGACTCGATTCTTTTCACCTGGCCGGTGCCCGTTAAACACGATGACGGAACGTTGGTTTTGTCACACGTTGGCGCATTGCGGATTTCAAACAAGCAAATCATCCTTTCGATCGAAGATTAATGGCCGCTACCAGGTGGAAAATTTGGGTGGATACCGGTGGCACATTCACTGATTGTCTCGCGATCGGTCCTGATAAAAATCTTAGGCGGTTGAAGATCCTTAGCAGCGGTGTGATCAGGGGAAAAATAACTCGCCAGCTAAAGCCCACACAGGTTGAAGTGGAATTGGCCTGGCCAGTTGATGTCGACATCTTCAAAAACTTTGTCTGGCGATTGGTTGGTGGTTCAAAGACCAGCCGCGTGATAAAAAAGGTAGACTTCGCCAAGAACACCGTTGAGTTGGATGCGGCAATAAACGAACCGGTTGAGGGGAAGACCTTCGAAATGAGCAGCAACGAAGAAGTCCCCCTACTAGCTGCCAGGCTGCTTACCACAACCCCGCTTGGCAAACCCCTTCCGCCCATCGAAATGAAGCTTGGCTCCACGCGCGGTACCAACGCCATTCTTGAAAGAAAGGGAGCGAGCACAGCCTTCCTTGTCACCAAAGGCTTTCGCGACTTGCTGCTGATTGGAAATCAGCAAAGAAAGGATCTGTTTGCGTTGAATGTCAGGAAAACCAGGCCTTTATACGATCTCGTGCTTGAAGTAGATGAGCGGGTCGCGGCTGACGGGAAAGTGTTGAAAAAGTTGACAAAGAAGGAATGCCAACGATTAATCTCAACGCTCAGAAAGGAGAAGATTGAATCGATCGCCATCGCGCTGCTAAACAGCTACCGAAACGGCTCGCATGAAAATGAACTCCGATCGTTTTTGCACGAGGCCGGGTTTAAGTTCATTTCCCTCAGTCATGAGTTAAGCGCTCAAATAAAAATCTTACAGCGCAGTGAGACTGCGGTGGCCAATGCATACCTGGCTCCTATCATACATGGTTATGTGCAAAACATTCAGAAAGGGCTGGCCGGGCATCAACTTAAGATCATGACCAGTGCTGGTAGCCTTGCCAATGCGGGCGCGTTTCATCCCAAAGACAGCCTGTTGAGCGGTCCGGCCGGTGGTGTTGTGGGTGCAGCTACTGCCGGGCGTCTGTCGGGGATTGACCGGCTTATTGCGTTTGACATGGGTGGAACCAGTACTGATGTGTCTCTGTACAACAAGCGTTTCGACTACCGCTTTGAATGCGAAGTCGGGGATCAAAAGATCTTTTCGCCTTCCGTTGCCATTCAAACCATTGCCGCGGGAGGCGGTTCCATTTGTGATTTCGATGGCCATCGTTTTACGGTAGGACCCCAAAGTGCCGGTGCCAACCCTGGACCGGCATGCTATGGCGCAGGCGGGCCGTTCACCCTCACAGACGTAAACCTCCTTTTGGGAAAATTAGACCCGCAGCATTTTGCAATACCCGTAGAAATAGCTGACGCCCGTGCTGCATTAACCGCCTTGCTGGTGCGCGTTCGCAAAAGAACGGGAAAGAGGTTAACTGAAGAAGAGGTGCTGGAAGCGTTTCTGCAAATCGCAAATGAAAAAATGGCCGAGGCCATCAACAAGGTTTCTCTTCAGCTTGGTCACGATCCATCTGATTTCACGTTGTTGTCCTTTGGTGGAGCTGGCGGTCAGCACGCCTGCGCGTTGGCCGACATGCTGGGCATAGGCAAAATCCTGGTTCCGTATGATGCCGGATTGCTCAGTGCATATGGCATTGGTCATGCCGCAGTTGAGAAATTTGAAGAGCAACTTCTCCTCGAACCATTCAACTCCGCCATCGGTCGTATACCTGCATACACAGACGAATTATTTCATGTAGCAGTTCGCCAATTTAGGCGCGAGGGTTACCATGAAGTCGTATTGTCAAAAAAACTTCTCTTCCTGCGGTTCAAAGGCCAAGAGAGCACCATTGAAGTAGAATTTGAATCAACAGAGGAAGTTGCCGAAAAATTCAGATCAAAGTATGAGCAAATCTATGGTCATTGGTTGAACGATCGGCAAGTGGAGATTGAGTCTTTGCGAATCGTAGCCCAGGTGCCAACATGGCCAGCCAAAAATAGCGAAGCAACCAAAGCCCCTTACCGGCCTGTTGCATTGCGGGTCGGAAACTACATCCTTAACGGAGAGCAAAAAGAGGTAAAGGTTTTTCATTGGGAAGCGTTGAAGCCAGGTGCCGAAATCAACGGACCAGCCATTCTATCGAGCAATAATTCAACAACGCTGGTCGAAGACGGGTGGAGGCTGCAATTGGATGCACACAACCATGCGCTTCTTGAAAAGCGCCAGCTTGTTAAGAAGAAATCCGGAACCACAGGGGCCAAGGCTGCGCAAATTGAGCTATTCACCAATCGGTTCACGTCCATTGCCCAGGACATGGGCACCCTCCTGCAACGCACCTCATTTTCAGTCAATGTGAAGGAACGTCTGGATTTTTCCTGCGCCCTGCTTGACGCGGACGGCTATTTGGTTGTTAATGCGCCACACATCCCGGTGCACCTGGGCAGTATGGGCGTATGTGTGCGCGAAGTTGCCAAGGTATTGACCTTGCAGCCTGGTGACGTGGCCATTACAAACCATCCTGGCTATGGTGGTTCTCATTTACCCGACATCAGCTTAATCAAAGCCGTATTCCACGAAGGGAGGCGAATCGGATATGTTGCCAATCGGGCGCATCATGCCGAAATCGGTGGCAAAACCCCTGGGTCGATGCCTGCTGATGCAAGCAGTCTCGCGGAAGAGGGAGTGATCATTGCACCTGTTCTTTTGGTAAAAGGTGGCCAGGCACAATGGGATTATGTCAAATCCTTGTTTACAACGGCCCCATTTCCAACGCGCTTGCTCGAAGAAAACCTGGCGGACCTCAATGGAGCACTCGCTGCCATACACCATGGTGAGCAGGCCCTGCTCAGCCTGTGTGATCAATTTGGTGTTGGGGAAGTGACGAAATACATGGTAGCGTTGAGGGATTATGCGGCAACATTGTTGAAAGAACGACTGGCCGAGCTTCCAGTAAGGACATTTAAAGCCTTAGAAAAACTGGACGATGGCTCCAGGCTACAGGTGAAGATTAGCCACCACAAATCAAGATTAATGTTTGACTTCGCGGGGACCAGCCCCGTGCACCCTGGCAACCTGAACGCCACCAAAGCAATCGTTCACAGCGTCATCCTTTATGTGCTTAGGGTTTTGGTGAACAAGCCGATACCGATGAATGAAGGGTTGATGCAAGCGTTGGTCATCAATCTTCCTACCTGTTTGTTAAACCCTCATTTCGATGTCCCTTCGCCACCCGCGGTGGTGGGCGGAAACACGGAAGTTAGTCAACGCCTAACTGACACGCTGATCAAAGCCCTTGGTTTAGCCGCCTGTAGCCAAGGCACCATGAACAATTTTTTGTTCGGCAACGATCGCTTCGGATACTATGAGACGATTTGCGGGGGTACCGGTGCAGGCCCGGGTTTTAATGGCACCGATGCCGTTCACCATCATATGACTAACACCCGCATCACTGATCCTGAAATCATGGAACTTCGCTACCCTGTTCGTGTAGAGCGATTTGAGATTAGAAAGAAGTCAGGAGGGAATGGAAAGTGGAAAGGTGGTTGTGGAGTTGTGCGCGAGCTTTCATTTACTCAACCTGTAGAGGCAACGCTGCTCACGCAGCATCGAAAAGAAAAACCCTTTGGACTAAAGGGAGGTGAAGCCGGTGCCTGTGGACAACAGTTTATTGTCAGTGCCAGCGGTAAACGAATTTCCATCAAGGGGCAGGATATCCGCAACCTTCGGGCGGGAGATCGCATCGTAATCAAAACGCCCGGTGGGGGTGGCTATGGAAAACCCGGCCCAAAAAAGAAGACCTCCCAGGGGAAGCCTTCTTTAAAGTCATGACGGCAACGCTTACTTGTTTGCAGCGGGTTGAGGAGTAATACCCATCTTCTTCAAAACAAGGTCCGAAATATCAAACTTCTCGTCACCGTAAAGGATGATGTCGTCACCGCTCAACGATTGCGGATTCAGGATAAATGCATAGCCTTGCTCCTTGGCGACCGCTTCAATGGTTTTTCCCACCTTCGTAAACACAGGTTCCATCAGCTCGTTCTGTTTTCTTTGTAGAGAGGCCTGCGCATCTTGCTGAAACTTGGTGATATTTTCCTGAAGTTGGGTGAGCTCAAGCTCCTTGTCTCTTCTCACTGCGTCCACCATTTTGGGAGCTCCGTCCTGGTAGGCTTTTAGCTTGGTCTCGTAATCCTGATACTTTGCCTTCAGCTGGTTTTCGAGCTGGGTACCATGTGTCTTCAGTTCAGAGTCAATCTGCTTGTACTCGGGCATCTGGCTAAATATGTAATTCCAGTCTGCATATCCAATCTTTTGAACTGGAGCCGCTGTCTGTGCAATAGCACCAGCGCTCACCAGAAGCAAAACCATTATCAAGGTGTGGGTTCTCATCAGTCGTTTGTTAAGTTATTTTATCCTATCGTTGGGGTCTCCCAATCCTAATTCTTCCAAAACAAAATCGGTATAGTCGTGCCTGGGGTCTGTGTAAATCATCACCAGCTCTCCGGCCTTGTCGAAAATGATGGCAAGCCGATTTGATTTTGCCACTTTTTCCACCGCCTCAAACACTTTATCCTGCAAAGGTTTAATCAATTCCTGTTTTTTCAAAAAAAACAATCCTTCGAAACCAAATATCTTATTCTGATAGTCTTTAAGTTCCGATTGTTTCTTGCTAATCTGAGCCTCCCGCTCCTTTTTCATCTCATCCGTGAGCAGAACCTGTTCGGCATGGTAGGTGGCATACAATGTTTCCACTTCCTTTTGCATCGCCTCGATTTCCTTTTGCCATGCCGCTGACAGCTGATCTATTTCACCCTGCGCTTTTTGGTACTCAGGCATTTTGCTGAGGATGAAATTCGAATCGATGTAGCCGAACTTCTGAGCATTTGCAAAAGTCAGGCCGAAAATGACCAAAGTTAAGGAAACGCAAAAAGATCTCATTTTATCTGATTTGCTGACCGATGGTGAAGTGGAATTGAGGTCCGCTCCTTCCTGGCGCTCCGGGCAGGGTGTCAAATCCATAACCCCAGTTGAGGCCAATCAAACCAAATGCTGGCATAAAAATCCGAGCACCGGCACCAGCCGATCGGTACATATCAAACGGATTGAAATCGTAGTAATTGTTCCAGTTGTTGCCGCCTTCGGCAAAAAGGAAGGCATAAATCGTGGCCGTTTGGCCAAGTGTAATCGGGTATCGCAGCTCAAGCCCAAATTTATCATACACAATACCTCCCTCGATACCAGCCGTGGCAGTACCCCTGGCAGCATAAAGCGGAGGCGTGATTTGATTATTGGGATAGCCACGCAGGCCAATGATATCCTGACCGAGCACGAAGGAATTGAATCCGCCTGCGAGTCCGTCACCACCAACCAGGAATCGCTCGAACGGTCCGGTTGACAATGATTTGTCATATTGGCCAATCAAACCAAAATGCGCCTTGGCTTCAATCACCAGGCTTCTTCCATTGGGTTTGCTGCTACCGAACAGTTTCAAATAAAACTTGGTGTCGAGCATCCACTTGTGTAACTCGATCCACTTGTATCTTTCATTGATGTCATTAAGGTAGCTGCGATCTCTGAAAGATGAGTAAGGTGGCGTCAACGATACACTCAGCGACAGGCTTGAACCCTGGGTCGGGAACATGGGGTTATCAATGCTATTCCGTGCGAGGGTGGTTTCGAGCTTTATCGAGTTGGAGACACCTTCATCGGGCAGCGCACCTCCAGTGGGACCAAAATATCCGCCCCGATAGTTATACACTAAGAAACCCAGGGAGTTTGTCAAAGAGAAATAGTTGTCAGGCCACTCAAGTCTGCGCCCAAGTCCGACCGTGACACCGCTTTGTCGAAGAGAAACATTATCGCTGAATTCGAAAGTGGATGTGAGCAAACGCGAAACCGAATGATTAAGACTTACAGTAAAAGAGTTTGGTTTTCTTCCGCCCAGCCATGGCTCCGTAAACGAAAATCCATAGCTCTGGAAGGATCTACCGTTGGCTTGTGCAGTCAGCGAGAGGCGCTGGCCATCTCCAACCGGCAGCGGTCTCCACTTCTTCAGGTGTGGAACGTTTCTGAGTGAGAAGTTATTAAACGTTAACCCAATGGTGCCCACAAACCCATAGAAGCCACCCCAGCCCCCCGAAAGTTGAATTTGGTCGTTCGATTGTTCTTCAACAATCCATCCAATATCGACTGTTCCATCTGCCGGGTTGGGCACAATGTCCTGATCAATCTTTTGTGGATTGAAGAAACCCATTTGCGAAAGCAGTTGCTGCGTACGAATAAGGTCCGAGCGCCTGAACTTTTGACCCGGAATGGTGCTTAGTTCCCTGAGAATCACATGATCGCTGGTGCGTTCATTGCCTCTCACGGTAACTTCTCGTATGGTGGCTTGATCCCCTTCAAAGATGCGCATCTCAATGTCGATTGAATCTCCCACCACAGCAACCTCCACCGGATTTACGCGGAAAAACAGGTAGCCATCGTCCATGTATAGCCCGCTGATGTCCGCGCCCTTTGGATTGAAGGTGATTTTTTTCTGAATGAGTTCGTTGTTATAAACATCTCCCTTTTGGATATCCAAGATCTTATCGAGGGTGCTGGCGGTGTGTACATAATTGCCCGACCAGGTAATGTTCCTGAAATAGTATTTCCTGCCCTCCGATATCTTCATCACCACATCGATGCTGTTGGGGCCATGGGCCACAATCGTATCTGATAGGATTTCCGCATCGCGGTATCCCAGGGAATTGTAGTAAGCAATCAGTTTAAGTTTGTCTTCCTCGAAATCTGACTTGATGTATTTAGAACTGTTGAAAAAATTCAACTTCACATTCTGATTGACAAACTCCTTGACATTGCGCCAACTTGTTTCCTTGCTGGAGTCCAGGTATTCTTTCACATATCTTGGTTTGAATCCCAGCAGTTCTCCAAGCACCGTGCGATGAAGCGAAACCCGCGCGTGCTCGTGCGTCTTCTTCATCTTCCTCTTCAATTTCGTGGCTCCGACATGCTCGTTGCCCAGAAAAACAATTTCGTTGATGCGTACCTTTTTGTTAAGGTCAACTTCGATGCGAATGCGAATACCCCCTCGATTGAGTGTATCCGCAATCTGGACCAATTTTACCTCGGTGTTAAGGAATCCTTTCTTCGCGAAATGTTTCTTCACCGATAGTTCTGCGTTGCGAAGCATCGCATCGTTTACAATCTTCCCCTTAATAAGACTCATGTCGTCTTTAAGAGTCGATTGCCGGGAGCGACTGATCCCGGTGAAATAGAAGTCTGTGAGGCGAGGGCGTTCAGCCAGTCTGATATTCAGGAATGCCTGATCTCCCTCAATGCGATCCACTTCAATGGACACATCACCTACCAGGCCATGGCGCCACAACTTTCGGATTGCCCCCGAAATCCTCTCACCCGGTATTTTGACTTTATCACCAACCTTCAGGCCTGTCAGGGAAATCATGGCATTCTTATCCAGGATATTAAGCCCGGTTACTTCGATGCCTCCGATATAATACTCCGCTGGATTTGCGTAGTTCAGTTCCTGACCCGGGGTGGGGGTAGGCGCTGCCTGTCTATCGCGGTTTCTTCTGAACTGGGCACTTGCGTCAAACGCCAATAATATTACCGCTGTAAATACGAAGCCAAATAGATGCGTCCTTCTCATCGCTTACACGGTCCTTTCCAAAACTTTTCCAAACCTTCTTTCTCTCTTTTGATAAGCACAAATCGCCTCGTACAAATCTTCTTTTCTAAAGTCGGGCCAAAGTGTTTTTGTAATGTAAATCTCGGTGTAGGCAATTTGCCACAACAGGAAATTGCTGATGCGCATTTCTCCGCTGGTGCGAATCAGGAGCTCCGGGTCGGGTATCCCCTTCGTTTTAAGGAACTCCGCGAATAACTGTTCATTAAGATCTTGTGGCGACAACTTACCCGCTTGTGTTTGCTTCACAATCTCTTTCACCGCTTCCATTATTTCCCACCTGCCACTGTAACTCAGCGCCAACACCAACGTGAGCCCGCTGTTTTGCTGTGTGGCGGCAATCGCCTCGCGAAGGTTTTCCTGGCACTCCTTCGGCAAATGGCCGATGTCGCCAATCGTTACCAACCTTACCTGGTTTTCATGCAGTGTGTGTATTTCCTTTTTTAAAGTATTCACAAGCAACTCCATGAGCCCATCCACTTCCTCTTTGGGTCTACCCCAATTTTCGGTGCTAAATGCATAAAGGGTCAGGTACTTAATGCCCAGTTCTCCGCACCCTTCGGTTACGTCTTTTACCGCCTGAACTGCATTCTTATGTCCAAAAATTCTCGCAGCCCCTTTTCTCTTCGCCCATCGGCCATTTCCGTCCATGATAACGGCTACGTGCCTTGGCAGATTATTAAAGTCAATATTTTCCTTTTGGGAGGCCACAAGGCAGCAAAAATAGCCTATTTTTCAAACTATTCACAGGTCAGGCGCTTTGTGCAAATTGCTCCAGGTAGCTGCCCTGAAGATGCGGCCAACCGCGCGAAAGTTGCGCGTTAGTAGGGGCTTCTTGGGCAGGGAATATCGTAGAGCGTGCGCGTTAGAGTAAGCCCGGTAAAAAAGTAATTGTCGTTATCGTACCGGTTGCCGTATTGATAGTTCTTAAACACCGGATCACCGTCAGATATATTATCGAGGTAGTCGAAGAACGTTTTTCGAATGCCAATTTCAAATGCAATGTACCAGTTGGGATTCAGCACATACTTCATGCCGCCACCAATCGGCACTGACATTTGCACGTTGCTGTAAGGCGCATTCTTGGATGCATTTCCGGAAATTCCGAAAAGGGCCATTCCGGCAAACAGGTAGGGTGTGAATCTCAACCTTCGCTGGTCATCGCGCCAGTTGAGGAAATGATACTCAAAAGTAGTGGCCGCTTCCAATAGAAAGATGTTGAAATCGTTGGCCCGTTGAACTGCCCCGGCATCAATTGGGTTGCGCTGATCACTGCCCACCAGCTTACCGCCCGTAAGTGCAGTTCTGAAACTAATCACATGGCTGATATTTGCTCTGTAGAAAACCGTGCCGGCAGGTCGGGAATTCGCGAGGCTGTAGGTTCTTCCCAGGTCACCGGTGTAGTTCAAAGCGCCAAGCCCAAAGCCATACTCCGATCGCTGCGACAATTGACCTTTTGCCGGTACGGCCACCAGGAAGGCGATGGAGAGAATGAAAGCCATGCCACCTTTCATTCCAATCTTTTTATCTGAATTTCGCTTTGTGGAAGGTCGCGCCCAGGATGTAGGTAACGCGGATGCTGGTAACCATGTAGATGTCGCGATCGGACTTGCTGCCGCGAAGGTTATCGGGATGTTCATGGCCATAACCCGCCTGTACCGTGTATGTGTTCCCGTTGCGCGCAGTGTACGTATAGGGATTTGATTGAGTTCCCAATTCATTGGTACGGTAAGCCATGGCACGAGCCAATTCATTATCAAATACCCCCAGGTCCACATAGTTCTGACTTACATCGTCCAGGTAATCGGTGAAGGTGTAACGGAAGCCCAGGTCTCCCCAAAGGTCCATCACCTCGTTCAATCTGAAACGAACCCCAATGCCAAATGGTATTGCCAGGTTTAAGGATTTGTAGGGTTTGATGCCGTAATTCACATCGGTGGGGTCGAGGTTGGCATACTGCCCTTCGGTTCCCAATTTTCTGAGATTGACCCACTCGCCTGCCTCCGCCAACGCATTGCCGTTGAGATCCGTTGCGGGAGCCTGGGCCTGAGGATTGCTAAGAAAAGCCGCAGCGCCTAAATAAACATAAGGAGTCCATTTCACACGCGAGATGTACGTGGATTGGTTTTGGAAAAGGTCGAACACCGCCACCACCGATAGTTCCTTAATCTGGTTTCGGAACGAAAGATTGCGCTGATACCTGTACACTCCGTTACTCAAGTCTCCCTGGTCAGCAGATTCGCTATCTGAGCCCCGGAGATTTCCAAACATGAACTGCGCCTGCAGCGTATAGCGGGGACCAAAGCGATGAGCAAATGACAAACCGATACCCGGCCTTGTAAAAGAAATGTCGGTACTTACCCGCTGGGGCCGAGGAGCCAGGTCTCCGTAGTAGTTCAGGGCATTCACAGAAAGCCCCACCATATTGTAGATCTTCTCCTTGCCAAATCCCTGTTTTCTGCCTCTAAAACTGGCAATCCGCTTGTTGTTTTTCTTGATGGACTTGCGGTTCAACTGCCCATAGCCCTCATGGCTTGTCGCCAAAAGCAGCATGAATGTCAGAACCAATATCCCGAACTTTCTCATGGTTGTAGAAGTCGCAAACGTCAAAGTTAAGATATTTTTTAATTTCTGATATCGAGGCCCCAGTTAAGCTTTTGGCGGAGGGTTTTGAAGTGGTGGTGACCGGGCATTTGAATGAGGTGTGCTTTAAATGCCGCTTTTTTCAACCTCAGGTTCACGGTTGCATCGATCGAGGCTATCCTCGAATCGAGTGACACCAGAAACTTCTTGCTTCGTCCCTCCACATGAAACGATATCTCCGATGAATCAGATATCACAATGGGTCGGGCAGTGAGGTTGTGCGGGCTTACCGGTGTGATCACAAAACAATCTGACTTAGGGTAAAGCAGGGGCCCCCCGCAGCTGAGGGAATAACCTGTTGAACCGGTTGGTGTTGAGACGATCACACCGTCTGACCAGTATGAATTGAGCAGTTCCCCATCCACAAACACATGCACATTGATCATCGATGAGGTGTCTTTCTTCATCACCGTAAAATCATTGAGTGCAAAGCTCAACCCTTCGAAGAGTTTGGCACTGCTTTGCAACTCGAGAATAGCCCTTGCATCAATTACGTATTCTTTACTAAGTACATGATCAATCGCCATTTCTGTGTCATCATGGCTTATGGTTGCAAGGAAGCCCATCCGCCCAAGATTGACGCCCAGAATGGGCACCTCACTTTGGCCTACATAGGTTACCGACTGGAGCAACGTGCCGTCTCCACCGAGTGAGACAAAGAAGTCAAGCGCCTTTAAGCTGCTGCCCAAATCAATGGGTTTGATCTTCAAATCATCAAGCCTGGCTTTCTTTAGGTGCTTTAAGAACCGGCTGGTGATATAAAGCTCATTTTTTTTACCGCCAAGGTTGCGCAGCACTTGTTCGACAAAGCGTATTTGTTGGCCCTTGATCTCCTTACCATGAACGCCAATTTTCATGCGCGAAGCTTAGTGGATGACTGCTAAATATTGAGGTATCGCATGAGCATGTCGATGCGATCCTTGTCCTCGAATTCCTTTGATTTCTCCTGGTACCGACCGATTACCCGATACCCGAATCGCTCCAGCGTGGCCACAATGCGGGTCAAGTCCAATTGGTTGATTTTGAGGGTGAGCTTGATTTTGCCATTGTCCATCGGGTCTTCCACCATGATGCTGCTCAGAATCTTCGCCTTGTTTTCTTCTACCAACCGGCTAACTTCAGCGAGGGAGTAATCGATCAGGTCCATGGATAACACGAGAATTCCACCGGGCATTTGAACCGCAGCCGTTTGGGCAAACGAGGTCATCACATCTTGCACGGTAATTACTCCCGCATAGTGATTATCCTCATTGGCTACGGCAACGATTTGGATTTTGTGCTCACCCGCCACCTTGAGAATGTCATAAAAGTGCGAGTCCAGCCCAACGTAGCATGTTTTGGCTGTGAGCTCGAAATCGATCAGTCGTTTCTCAATATCGTTTGACTCCAGGATTATTTCTTCCGAAATAAAACCAAGCAGCTGGCTGTCTTCAACAACAGGCAGGTGATTGCAGCGAAACTCGTCCATCCACACGATCGCTTTGTGTGCATCGTCTGTCGCCTTAAGCGGGGGAATCATGTGGTTTATCAACTCCTCGGCTATCATGCCGCGCGATTTAAGAAGCGTTCTACGATCTCGTTGAATTTCTGTGGATGTTCCATCATTGGTGCATGGCAGCACTTGTCAATAAACCGGAGCTCAGAATTTGGAATGAGCCGATTAAACTCATGGGCCACCATGGGTGGTGTAATGGTATCGTTAAGCCCCCACACGAGCAGTGTCGGTACAGTGAGGTTGGGTAATTCAGCCGCCAGGTTATTTCGCTGGGCCGACTTGGCGATCGCAACGATGCGCATGCACTTGGGAATGCTTTTCGTGGTTTCGAACACTTCATCAACCAGGGCTTTGGAAGCCACTTTCGGATCGTAAAAAGTGTAGGCCACACGTTCGTGGATATAATCGTAGCTGCCTCGCCTGGGGTAGGATCCTCCCATTGTATTTTCGAACAAGCCCGAACTGCCGGTCAACACTAACTTTGATACTTTCTCCTTATTGTGAAGGGTGTAAAGAATACCCACATGTCCGCCCAGGGAATTGCCCATGATAATCATGTCATTCAATCCCATTACATCAACAAACTTCTCCACAAACTCGCGCAGACCATCAAGACCTGCTTGCTTGATCGGCATCTCATAAATCGGCAGCATCGGAATCACCACCCTAAAGTGAGGCGAAAAGCGATTGACTACCTCTTCCCAATTGCTCAGCGCACCAAACAACCCGTGCAACAGCACAAGGCTTTGCCCTTGCCCCTCATCCACATACTTAAATCCTTCCTTTTCCCTTACCGTGAGCGCCATTTTCCCCTTTTTTGAACTCTATAATTAAATAAAAATTATCGAACCTCAGAACTGCTTGAAGATTTCTTTGAAAAACGGGAGGAATTGCGCCACCCAGCCGGCAAGCTCTGGAGCAAATGTTGCCACAAACGGGAAAAGCCGCGAGTCGTCTGTCCACTCTAACCCCGGGCTTATTTTCAGCGAGTCCAGGATCCAAAAAACCACGCTGAGCAGGAACGTGGTTTTGACCAGTCCAAGAAGCGCACCCATGGCGGCATCGAGCCTGCCCAAAAATGTCTTGTCGATCGAGGCTTTGAGGGTGCGGCCAATCATGTGAACCAGGATGACAATGGCCACGAAGATGATGATGAACGAAAGGTAGGGAAGCACACTTTGATCAGCATTAAAATGCTTGTGCAACAATTCCATGCCCTCTCCCATGAGCTTGAAGCCGCCAAAAACTCCCAGTACAATAGCCAACAAAGACACCAGGCCCATCAGAAAACCATTTCGATAGCCACTAAAGGCACCGATCAGCAGGATCACAGCAATGATCCAATCGAGTTTATTCAAGCGGAAAGCAATTTTTTCACAATCTCTGAAATCATCTTTCCATCGGCCTTGCCAGCCAACGATTTTGTTGCCATGCCCATCACTTTACCCATGTCCTGCGGTGAGCTGGCACCCACCTGTTCAATGATCTTCCTCAGTTCAACAGTCAATTCTTCTTCAGACAACTGCTTGGGTAAATACTTACTGATTACCTCCAGCTCAAAGAGTTCCTTGTCTGCCAGGTCCTTCCGTCCTTCCTTGTGAAAAATTTCGGCCGATTCCTTCCGTTGCTTTGCCGCCTTCATCAACAGCTTGTTTTCCGCCTCCTTGGAAACCTCTCCCGCACCACCTTTTTCTGTTTCAGCCAGCAGGATCAGTGATTTGATCGCACGCAGTGCCGTGAGTTCCTCTTTGTTTTTGTTCAACATCGCTTGTTTGATGTCGTTGTCTATTTGTTGTTTGAGACTCATACCGATTTTTATTAGTTGTAAATTTAGGGCGATATCTATCGTACCCACAAGACATGACTCGCCTCAGCGTCAATATTAACAAAATTGCTACGTTGCGAAATGCCCGCGGTGGCAACAACCCGGATGTGATCAAAGCCGCCATCGACTGTGAACGGTTTGGCGCCCAGGGTATCACCGTGCACCCCAGGCCCGATGAGCGGCACATTAGGTATGATGATGTGTTCGGTTTGAAGGATGTGGTGAAGACTGAATTCAATATTGAGGGATACCCGGACCCGCGCTATTTGAAAATCATAGAAGATCTGAGGCCCGCCCAGGCTACGCTCGTTCCGGACGCACCAGACGTCCTCACCTCCAATGCGGGTTGGGATACCGTAAAGCAAGGCGCGTTATTAAGCGAGATTTGTGGCCACATCAAAGGGCTGGGGGTGCGGGTCTCGCTATTTGTCGATCCTGACGTGAAAATGGTAGAGGGTGCTTTCAAAACGGGGGCCGACAGAATTGAATTATATACTGAACCGTATGCCCGTCAATACCCAACCGCAAGGGAAACGGCCGTGACAGCCTATGTGCGTGCAGCAAAAGTTGCCCGGGAAATGGGACTGGGGGTAAATGCCGGCCACGACCTTGACCTCAATAACCTGCAGTATCTCAAGCAGCAAGTTCCGTGGCTTGACGAAGTTT
The DNA here is from genome assembly GCA_050250195.1 of Cyclobacteriaceae bacterium. GTDB lineage: Bacteria > Bacteroidota > Bacteroidia > Cytophagales > Cyclobacteriaceae > ELB16-189. The sequence goes on from JBFWPC010000001.1 coordinate 811,300, forward strand.
CCATCGGCCATGCGTTGATCTGTGACGCCTTGTACCTGGGCCTGGAAAACACCATTCAGCTTTATTTAAAGCAGTTGCGGTAGGCCTTTGATCACGGAAGGGCAACAGTTCAGCAACTTGATTCCACAGTTCACCCAGAATTAACATTGGGGTAGCAAACCTTTCCTACCTTTCGGGAGTCTAAGGAACAGCGATGCTTAGCCGAAGAAACATACTGCTAGTCGTAGGAATCGTGATCGCCATCGTCATTTGGTTTTCCACCGGTTCCTTTGGAATGAGTCTATAACATCAATACCTCCAACTCTTCGTATCAGCACCTTTTGGCGCACTTACCTCAATTCGCTTTAATATCTTCGGCAGGTACATCGTATTGTATCTCAATCGGGAAATGTAGTTGGGATTAATATGGTCCCCGTTCCAGCAATGCTCGGCTCTGTCACCGTAATCTACTTCACCGTTGTAAAAAGGATTCTTGGTCTTCTTCAAGAAATCCTCCATCAGATACACCGCGTTGTTCAGGTAGTAGTTGTCCATATCACCACAGTAGATGTGGATCTTTCCTTGAAGTTTGGGACCTAATGTGGCCCAATCCCGTTCCAGGATATATCGCAGGTCATAGTTTTCCCTCCAATGAGCCGCCACCTCGGGGTCTATCTCGCCAGTTACTTTGTCAAAAATTCGTTTCGGATAACCATCGTCACCTTGCGGTGAATAGACAGCTTCCCAAATATCCCACTGTTGTCCCGATCTGGATTTGGTTCCGAGCGCAAGTTCGTAGTGATTGCTTTCTTCCATTGTGCTTTGAATGTGTCCCAGGTAATCCCGGTGCGATGGCCTTTGAAGCTTCTTAAACTCGCTATCGTAATAGTAGGCGTTCTTGTCTTTGTAAATATCAACCAGGCAGTACGCCCTGAAGTCGATGGGATCAGGACAGGCGGCAAAACAGCCGTTGATTTCATCCGGGTAAAACATTTGAACCGCCAGGGCTTCCCACCCGCCTGTAGAGCCTCCGTATGTGAACCGTGCCCAGCCTTCACCTATGCCGCGAAATTGCTTTTCGATTTCCGGCACCAGTTCGTGCATGATGGCGTCACCATACGGACCCAGGTTGGCAGAATTTACCGCATAGGAATCGTCATAGTAGGGGTTTGCATGCTGAATTTCAATTGCCAAAAACCGGGGGAAATCCTTGCTGGTCCACTGCTGATAGAACCGGTAGGCCTCCTCCTGTTGAATCTTGTTGTAACCATAAATACCGAAGCGCGCACTGTAGTCGGTAGTGTCCAGATTTGGGTCTGGCGGTTCCGTTCTGAACCCTCCAAAGTCAGAGGGAAAGTGGCCGTGGAAAATCATCAGCGGATATCTTGCCTCCGGATGGTCATCGAAGCCCTCGGGAACCAATACGTGTGCGCCTAAATACATCGGCCGGCCCCAAAACTCCGAAAGCAGCTTGCTTTGGATTTTGACGTGACGGATGTACTTCGTGTTTTCGGGTTGTTCAGCGGGCGGAATTTGTTGGTCCATCACCACATCAATCTTTTGGGACTTCCGCGGATCCAACGAAATCTTTACGGGTGTGCTATAAAAGTTGCCGGGCTTCCGGTTCCATTGTTGCCCTTCACCCTGATCTGGTGGCAGCTTTACGGTATGGCCGGTTTTTAAGTTGAACGTTTCATATCGATTGAGTAGCGCCTGAACATAGTATTCGCCAGCAGGCACTTGTTTCAGATCTTGAATGGGAAATCCAAATGCCTGCGAGCCAACGGCCACCGACTCACCGGGGCGGATGCCCTCCACATCCACACCGAAAATCAGTTGGGTCGATGGGCCATCGTTAATCTGGAACCTCGGTTCCCTTTCATTGTTTCGACTTAGCATCAGAAGCAACCGGCCATCCTGTGCACCTTCGTTCAGTGCCTCTGAAAAGGAAATTTGGAAAACGGTCTGGCTTTTATCGGCAGGGGAGCTACATTCGATCCCCAGCATCAGGATCACCAACAGGAAAGGAAATAGCGTTTTCATGGTTCAGGTTTTTTTCAAAATAATCAGAAACCAGGTGCAATGCACGGCAGGTTTAACGGTAGGGCCTGGCACGTTTTGAATGGCTGGCCATGCCATTGTGCGGTCAAAATGAAATTGCTCATGCTTGGAATCGGGCAAACGTTATTATATTGCAAGTCCTAAGCATGGCTTCTCCAGTAAAAATATTTTTGATAGAGGACGATGAAATCTATGCAGAGTTCATCAAAAAGGCGTTGAGCCAAAATCCGGCCTATCAGGTAAAGGCATACACAACCGCTGAGGCTGCTCTTTCGGATGTAAATGGAACCCTGCCTGATGTGATGATAATTGATTACAAGCTGCCGGGCATGACGGGCATCGAGCTGTATGAAAAAATCAAAGAAAGGATTACGGATGGCAACAAGATCATCATGCTGAGTGCGCTTGACGATGGCAATATGGTCTTGAGTTTTATCCAAAAAGGTGTTCGTGATTATGTAATCAAAGACGATAACGTCATTGATTCCCTGAAATCCATTCTGGAAGGCAACGAAGACGACTACTACCTGTTTAACTAAGGTTAGCTTTTTTAAGTATCAATTCGAATGTGGCGCCCTGGCGCAGGCTGCTCTTGCATGCAACCAATGCCCCCATTTGTTCGGCCAGGCTCCTGACTATGTACAGACCCAATCCAGTTGAACTCTCACCGCTTGTAGGCCTGGCGGTAAGCTTTTGGTACTTCGCAAACATCTTTGACTGATCCTCCGGGCTCAGGCCAGGACCTTCGTCCGTCACGGAAAATACAATTTGATCCCCTCGCTCTTTGAGGGAAATACTTACCGTTGTGTTGGCGGGAGAAAACTTAATGGCATTTGAAACCAGGTTATCGACAATTCGGGTAAAATAATGCCGATCCACTTCTGCAAACATTTGATCGCCTACGAGCGCTCTTACATCGATGTGCTTCTTGCTGGCCAGCGTGGCATAATGGCGAAGCAGGGGCTTCAGCAGAAGGCCAATGTCCAACTGCTCAAGCCGCATGTCTATGGCGCTATCTTCCAGCTTCCTCTGGTCGAGTAAATTCCTGACCATACTCAGGCCATCGCTTACAATCTGATGCATTTTGCCCAGATACTCCTTTTGATCCTCTGTCAATTGATCCGGTTGCATGCTCAACATTTGAATGAGGGCAAACATGCGATTGAATGGGCCCTTTAAATCGTGCGAAACGACACCAATGAGTTGCTGTTTTTCCTTATTCAATTCCTTCAGCAATTTATTCTGATGTTCCAGGCCTGCCAGTTGCGATTTGATTTCATCGCTTTGCACACGGATAATCCGATTTTGCTTCCGCAGCTTGATGTAGGCCCATATCTGGAGGAAGGCCAGGGCCGCGAACACCGCAATAAGCAAAATGACCTGAAAGTCGATCTTCATCCTATTAGAGGCGAGAAAGGTAAGGAACGGATCATGAAAACCGAAGCCCTTTAGGGGCGCAGCCTCACTTCATCCTCAAACTCGATGGGCACTTTTACTGGTACGCCACCCACCTTCATTCGCAAGTGACCTTTGTATTCGACTTTGTATTTCTTTCCAGAAAGCAGGCTGAAAATGGTGTCCATGATTCCAAACTCCTTCAAGGAAATGTAGACCTCGATGGGGACAACAAAATCAGATTTCGGTTTGATAATCGACTTGAGCTTCTGGTCAACGATTGCGGCATCCTTGCCGTCTACCTTCACATCCACCTTTATTTTTTTTAGTCGGGCCCGCAGCTGATTGGGGTTGTGTAAGTTGGCATCGGCCGTTAGTTTGGCTTTCTCCCGGTCGAGCGACTCGACATGCACATTCTTCACCGATTTCAATACCACCGGTTGATAGGGGCCACAGGATGCCAACAGCAAACAGGCCAGCAGAGTCAAACTTATTCTCATATTCAATCCTCCAAAAATAGTTCTTGCATCTAAATTCGCGCCATGATTGACCCCTCAACACTCGACACCATTGCGGACGGCCTGGCTGAGACTGGGTTTGTTGTGGTCGAGAATTTTCTGTTGCCAGGGGAAATAGATGACATCCTCAAGCTAGACGAGTTCAACAACATTTCGTTACATTTTTCAAAAGCCGGCATCGGAAAAACAAGCCATAAGCAACTTAACGAGACCATTCGTGGCGATTATATTCGATGGATCGATCACCGTCTGGCAGAAGGGCCATTGGCCGCCTATGTAAGAAATATCCGCCAGCTGGTTGGATTTGTAAATCAAAGTTTGTTCCTGAGTCTCAAGGATTTTGAAATTCACCTCACCGCCTATCCCGCGGGAGCTTTCTACAAACGCCATTTAGATCAATTCAAGAAAGATGACCATCGAAAACTATCGGTGATCTGTTACCTGAATACGAATTGGACAGCAGAACAAGGTGGAGCGCTCCGGGTTTACTTGCCAGAGCGCACTGTTGACATTCTCCCAGAAGCGGGCCGACTGGTTTGTTTTCGCAGCGACCTGATTGAGCATGAAGTACTGCCCGCCACGCGTGAACGCCTGAGCATTACGGGTTGGCTGCTCGATCAGCTGACTGACGTGTGTTAAGTCACACCTATTTTGGAAACAGGCTTTTGTCGATAGAAGGAATCAGCGCAATCGCATTTTTATAATAGATCTTTTTCAACACTTCATCCGAAAGACCCAGACCGTACATGCGCCAAAACGCGTGATAGCGCTTGTGGTAGGGAAAATAATCGTCTTCGGTTTCCAATACCCGAAAGTAGGTTTCGTATTCATCAGGCACCCAGCTGTCTTTTCCAAAAAGTACGCGGTCCTGGTATTTGGTTAGGAAAGCATTTGCAGCCCGTGGTTGTCGGCCAAGTTCTGCGATCACCGCGCCTATCTCCGTATACATGTTCGGATATTTCTCCATCAGCTCGCCCAGCTTGTTCAGGTCGTTTCCAAACCAACCCAGGTGGGCATTGATAAACTTGGTCTTCGGGTGCTTCCTGAAAATATCGTGTTGTTCTGCAATGATGGTTTCCCACTTCACGGGATCTTCATCGTGCCTGCGGCCCGGATGGGTTTTCAACTCGAGCCAACGCTCATTTTGATTGTCAATGGGTTGCCAGAATTGCCTGGGATCGGCTGCATGAATGAGCACCGGTATTCCAAGTTCTCCGCATTTTGCCCACACGGGGTCTATGCGCGGATCGTTGATTTGGATACGCGCGCCCTTGCTGTCGCGATTGAACATGCCCAGCGACTTGTAGATTTTCAAGCCAACGGCCCCTCTCTTTACATCCTCCTCCAATTGCTTTGCCGTTCGCCTGGTCCAATCGGCATCATCAATGCCGCTGAAATCAACATTGGTGAAAACGAGGAATCGGTTGGGGTAGTGGTCTTTCACATTCTGCAACGACTTTTCGAGGTGATCTGTGCTGCCACGCCCGCGACCGCTCAGGTTGTTCATCACGGCCATATTCATCTTGTCCATTTCGGTGATCAACTCTGCCAAATCCATATCAGGCATTCGAAACTGATGATTGTGGATGTCAACAAATGGAAATTTTGCTTTTGTGACCTTGTGTTCAGGCACCACCAGGGTAGATGGCGGATCGTATTCCTCAAAATCCATCTTCATGTCGAGCGGCTTTTCTTGCGCAACAACCGCCAGTGACGCCCAAAGCGTCATGATCACCAGTAAAAGCTTTTTCATAAGGTCAACTTAAACCTTAAAAGTAAACGATTCGGCCATGAATAGGTTTATCGGTAGGTACAAACGGCACAATTTGTGTTTACGAAATGGATGAGTGGTTGATGTAATGGATTAAACCTGCTCACATGAACGATGTCCAAGGTATAAATCGCGAGAAGAATGAGAAGGTTGATATCGTTGTTGATTTTTTTGGCGCTGGTGTTTCTGTTTTTGTACCAGCCCTCTGAGGCACGTTCGCGCGAGGGAAAGCGCATTCCTCCGGCTCCAACCAACCTGTTAGTCAAGGCCGGCCCTGTACCCACCATTGAATGAACAATTCTTTCTAACTTGGCGCGAACTCGATCCAAGTATGAAATACCTGCTCATCCTTGCTTGCTTGATTGGCACCGTTTCGGTGGCGCAACCACGCGATCCGAAGTTGGAAGAAGCCCGAAAGAAATTAGAAGCCAACGACTTTGCTGGCGCTAAAAGTGAGCTGACCAAAATAATCGATGCCAATCCGAAGAACAAAGAAGCATTGACATTGCGAGGAAGGGCCAGGCTTGGGCTTGAAGACTACTATGGTGCTGTTGCCGATTTGACTTTCGCGCTGGAAATCGATTCAACGCAAAGTGCTGCTTACAACTACCGCGGTGAGGCAAAAATTGCGTTGATTGACGATGAAGGTGCGATTCAGGATTTTGACAAGGCGATCAAACTGAATCCCAAATACGTGGAGGCGTACACCAATCGCGGTTTTGCCAAGTACAACCTCGAAGACCTGCCCGGTGCCTACTTCGATTTCAGCAAGGCACTGGAACTGGGGCCAGCCGATGCCGACAAGTACTTCAATAGGGGTGTAGTGAAAGCGGAGTTGGGAGAGTTTGTGAGCGCGATTGATGATTATACAAAAGCACTCGAGTTCGACAAAAACGATGCTTCGCTTTACAACTACCGCGGTGTGGCATACTACCAAATCAGCGACTTCGACAAAGCGCTTGCAGATTATGACCAGGCCATCAGGTTGGACGACAAAGATCCGCTTAAATATGAAAATCGGGCACTGGTGCGAAGCGCCAGGGAAGATTACAAAGGTGCGCTCGCAGATTACAACAAAGCCATTGAATTGGACGGCACCGACCCCGAAACCTACAACCTGCGCGGTGTGCTTAAGTATACCATGGAAGATTTGGATGGATCCATTGCTGACTATGATAAGGCGATTGAGCTTGACGGGACCAACCCAACCTATTTCGACAATCGCGCCTTAAGCAAGGCAGAAAAAGAAGACTATGCAGGCGCGGTGGCAGACTACACTTACTCCATCGAATTGTATCCTGAAGATCCGGAAACATTTTTGCAGCGCGGGCTCGTGAAGTTATTGATGAATAACAACTATGACGGTTGCCTGGATTTGAGACATGCCGAGGAACTGGGCTCGCCCGATGCGAAGGCTGCCATTCGCAAAAACTGCAAGTAGGGTAGTGCATGAAAGTTGCCATCGTGCTCAATGGCATTTCCAACCGAAAGAGGTTTTTCTATCGTTCGGTTTTTCCGGAATTAAAGCGGGCATTTGACCTTTCTGTTTTTGAGACAACGTACGCTGCGCATGCCTATGCGTTGGCCGAGGAGGCTGCAATCAATCATCAATACGTGCTGGCTGCCGGTGGCGATGGTACCTTGCATCAATGTGTAAACGGTGTGATGCGCGCGGCACATCCGGATCGGAAATTGCCTGCCGTGGGAATCATACCGCTTGGCACGGGCAACGATTTTGCCCGATTGTGCGGAATTAAACCCGATGCGGCCCAAATCATCGAGTTGATCCGGCATGGCCAGCCCAGGGCAACCGACCTTGGAATGATCACCTGCCTGGATAAAACAGGGCAGCCGGTTCACAGGTATTTTATCAACGTGTGCAGCCTGGGTATGGGCCCTGAGGTAGTGAGGAGATTGGAGGGAGACAGCCGAGGTCTTGGGCCAAAACTCACTTACCTGAAAGCCATCGTGTCAACTTTTTTTACCCATAGGCCTCAAGTTGTTCAGGTTTCCAGCAGCGAATGGAGCTGGGAAGGGAAGGCGCGGGTGATTGGCATTGCCAACGGTCGCACATTTGGAAACGGTTTATGTATCGCGCCCGATGCATTCCTTGACGATGGACGCTTTTCCACATTCATAGCTGGCGAACTGCCGCTGATTCGCTTCCTTTACTATCTCCAAAAGATAAAGAGATGTGCGCGCATTGTTGATCCTTTGATTGAGTATAACGCGGCCGAGACTATTAACCTGACGGCACCTGCTGTATGCGCAATGGAAGCGGAAGGTGAATTTGTGGGGTTTTTGCCAGCGAAAGTGAGTGTGCAGGCACGGTCCATCCGGGTGCTTCGTTAGTCGAAGTGAAGGGCTGTTAAAGATAAGACCGGAGAGCCAGGGGTCGTTCGACCATTGCCCTCCTTGACAAAAATGCCCTGCGAATAACAGGGCATTTTTCATCCTGGCGTCTTTGAGCTATTTCTTCACGACTATCGTTCCTGCAATGAAGTCGTGGAGTGCTTGCTTCTTTTCAGTGAAGCCGGCAATGATATATCCGATCAGCATGGTCATGTTTGATAGAATTCGGCCCAGATTCCTGATCAATGCCTTGGTAAAGTCCAGCTTGTTACCATTTACGTCTGTGACCTTCAGACCTAGGGCCATCTTGCCAACTGTGGCTTGGGTCTTAGACGACTCCATCACGGTGAAGTAAATGACCTGGATTGCGATGGAAAGTATCCATGTGGTACCCATCATGGCCATCAGAGCACCGAACATTCCGGCAGCTTCACCTGGATCGTTCATTTCCATCGACTCCATGGTGGAGAACGCGCTGAAGCCAATGGCCGCAAGAATGGGTACGATCACGAAAGCCTGGACAACGCCAATAATGATCCCATCAATAATGATGGCTACAAAACGAAGCCAAAATCCTGCATAGTTTGTGTTCATGTTATTTGTTAGGTTAGGTTAGGTGAAGGTAATTATTTCACAGGCAACATTTTAACAACAACTTTCTTTTTTGCGATCCGCCTGGCAAGTGTCCGGTTTTGCTATCTTCAACTTTTCACGCAACACAAATGCACCCCAAACTCGACTTTTACTGGCGTCAATTTGAAAAGCTGCGGGCCGACATTTGTCGTGAGTTAAGTGCACTTACGCCCAACCAGTTCAGCCAAAGACTTTTTGAAAACAAATGGTCGGTGAGTGAACTGATGGCGCATCTGATCACCTCCGAACGTCTTTCCGTGAGGTACTTGAAAAAGAAAATGCTAGGGATGGAAACGGCTGGCCGAACGGGTTGGTGGGCAGATGCGAAAATGGTGGTGCTGCAGATCTCTCAAAGATTGCCTCTCAAGTTCAAGGCGCCAAAGCGAGTCGTTGCCGAAACCCCGAGCTATCAAAATGTCGAAGTGATGCTTGCCGACTGGAAGGCTGTGCGCAAGGAAATGGAAACCATATTGGAAACCTTCTCGGAAAAAGACATTGACAAAAAGATATACCGACATATCATTGCTGGCCGGCTTAACATCGTGCATGCCGTTCGGTTTCTAAACGAACACATTCTCCACCACCGGCCGCAACTCGATCGCCTTTTGAAAAAGCATCAGGCTGTTCAAATTAAATAGCAGTAACAGTTGTTTCGATTTTGATAATTTTCCTGCATAATGAATTCCCGTATGAAATTACTATTCTCATTTCTTGCATGTTTTGTTTTCGCGCTGTCCATTGGACAGGTTCAAAGCCCAGATCAATTTCTTGGATACACGTTGGGAGACCGCTTTACCCGGCATCACCGCATGGTAGATTATTTTAATCACGTTGCCAAGCAAGCGGGTAACGTAAAGGTGGCGGCATATGGAGAAACCTATGAGCACCGCCCGCTCATTTACGCGATCATTACATCACCCGAAAATTTTTCGAGCCTGGAGCAAATCCGCACCGACAACCTGAAACGGGCCGGGGCGATGGCTGGCAGCCCGTCCGGTCCCAAGGTGGCAATCGTTTGGCTGAGCTACAATGTGCATGGCAACGAAGCAAATTCTATGGAAGCATCCATGAAAACACTGTACGAGTTGGTGAACCCGGCCAATGCCAAGACCAAGGAGTGGTTGAAGAATACGGTGGTGATATTGGACCCCTGCATTAACCCCGATGGGCGAGACCGCTATGCAAATTTCTATTACCAGTATGGAAATCTGCCCGCCAATGCCGATCCCCAGGCGCGAGAACATCGCGAACCATGGCCGGGCGGAAGGGCCAACCACTACTTGTTTGACCTCAATCGTGATTGGGCGTGGGAAGTCCAAACTGAGTCGCAGTCGCGCATCAAAATTTACAATCAATGGCTGCCACACGTGCATGTGGATTTCCACGAGCAGGGTTACAATAACCCCTACTATTTTGCCCCGGCCGCGGAGCCTTTTCATGAAGTAATCACCAACTGGCAACGTGAGTTTCAAACCACTATCGGCCGAAACAATGCAAAGTATTTTGACGAGCAAGGGTGGCTTTACTTTACCAAGGAGCGATTCGACCTTTACTATCCCAGCTATGGCGATACCTATCCGACCTACAGCGGTGCCATTGGCATGACCTATGAAAAGGGCGGCATTGGCGCAGGTTTGACCGTGACCACCACCGAGGGCGACCCGATGACGCTGAAGGATCGCCTCACCCATCACTACACAACCGGCATCTCGACCATTGAAGTTTCATCACAAAACGCGGGCCGGTTGGTAGATGAGTTTGAGAAATATTTCCGTGAAACAAATAACAATCCTCCTTTTCCCTACAAGACATATGTAATTAAGGCGGACAACAACGCTGATAAACTCAATCGCCTGACCGCGTGGATGAAATCCCATGACATTCAATTTGGCCACCCTTCCGCAGCAAAGAACTTGCGCGGTTTTGATTTTGGGACGCAAAGCGACAACGCCTTTGCCCTAGGTACAGATGATATTGTCGTGAACATTTACCAACCGAAGGGTCGATTCATCACCACCGTGTTCGAACCTAAGTCGAAGCTGGTGGACTCCCTCACCTACGATGTAACAGCCTGGAATCTAATCTATGCCTATGGCCTGAAAGCTTATGCGGTGAATGAACGCATCAATCCAGCCAAAGATTTCGAACCAGAAAAAGCTGTGCAGGAAGAATCTGAAAAACCCTACGCCTATGTTTTCAGATACCAAAGCCTGGTCGATGTGGAATTTCTGGGTGCCGTGCATCAAGCGGGCATAACCGTTCGCAGTTCAGAGAAAGGATTCACGTTAAAAGGACAAACATTCGCCCCCGGTACGCTGGTAATCACGCAGCGCAACAATGAAAAAGTGGAAAACTTGGATGGCAAGGTGAGGGATCTCGCGAAAAAATACAACCGAAACCTGATTGCCACCTCTACAGGATTTGTTGACCGCGGTTCGGATTTTGGTTCCAGCGATGTGAATTATCTCAAGCCTCCAAAAGTAGCACTGGTGGGTGGAGACGAAACCCGCTCTCTCTCCCACGGTGAAGTTTGGCACTTTTTTGAACAACAGATCCATTACCCTGTAACCGTTATCGGCACAGATTATTTGAGAAATGTTGACCTGAGCAAGTATGATGTACTGGTGGTGCCCGATGGAAATTACCGGTCGCTGGATGAAGGAAGATTGAGTGAAATCGGTGAGTGGGTAAGCGGAGGTGGAAGGCTGGTGCTTTTGGCAAATGCAACCCGTGCCTTTGCAGATAAGAAAGGATTCGGGCTGAAAGAGTTTGCCAATGAAGACGCCAAAAAACAATCAGAAAAAGCCGAGAAAGAAGCCGCAGAAAAAGAGGGACCGGTGAAGTATGGAGAAGCGGAAAGAAAGGAATTATCCGAGTCCATCTTTGGCGCAATCTATCGCATTGCGATGGATAAGACTCATCCGCTGGCGTTCGGCCTGGGCGATACCTATTACACGCTAAAGACCAACGAACTCCATTACGCCTACCTGGAAGACGGGTGGAACGTGGGCATCATTAAAGGCAAGGCAAAACCCCTGATTGGTTTTGCAGGCCATAAAGCCAATAAAAAACTCGACAATCAGCTCATCTTTGGAGTGGAAGACAAAGGACAAGGGCATGTGATCTACTTGGCCGACAACCCCATGTTCCGTTGTTTCTGGGAGGACGGCAAAATGCTATTCTCCAATGCCGTGTTTATGGTAGGCCAGTAGCTTCCAGGTCCTAAATAAAGATTTTTTAAAAGGCGAGCTTGCTATTACAAGCTTGCTTTATATTTTTGTTTAGAATTAGTCTAAATATAAACCACCTAAGAAAATGATCTCTTCCCGTCTTTCTTTTCTGTTTCTGGCCTCTTTCCTGGCATTCCCGGCCATGAGCCAATCCAAAGTAGGGGTGATGGTGCTGGCACATGGCGGCTCCCCTGAATGGAATCAACTGGTCATTGACGCAACGAAACCCATCGCAGCCCAATACCCAACCGAAATCGCGTTTGGCATGGCCTTGCCCCGCACCATGCAAGAAGCTATCGACAAATTGGAAGGCCAGGGTGTGGAAAAGATTGTTGTTATTCCACTGTTCATTTCGTCTCATAGTTTTATCATCCGGCAATCTGAGTACTTGCTCGGGAAGCGCGAGGTGCTGGCCGACCCGCCCCTGGTGATGGACCATTCAGGAGGTGGAAGCCATGACGCGGGCAATTCACATGGCAATGGTGACCACGCTATGCACGGAAATACCCATGGGCAGCACGCAGGCCATAGTGGCCACGATTCACAAGGTGAACCAAGCTCGCTGGCGCGCCTCCGATTGAAGGCCGATGTGGTTTTTACCCGCCCGCTTGACGATCATCCATTGGTGGCATCCATCATTCGTGATCGGATCGCAGAGCTCAGTAAGAAACCATCCGATGAATTGATCATCCTGGTAGGCCATGGCCCCAACCCGGAAGAAGACAATAAAAACTGGGTGCGAGATATGGAGAGTGTGGCGGACCAAGTAAGAGCACTTCAGAAAAAATCCGGAAAAGTCTCAAAAATGATACTTGCGGTAACCGTGCGTGACGATGCGGACAAAGCGATCTACAACCAGGCCAAGGAAAACCTTCGCAACCTGGTGATTCAGGGTGGAAAACAGGGCGATGTCATTGTGATTCCTCTTTTCCTTTCCAGCGGTGGAGCCGAGCGAAATGTGGTAACCCGATTGGAAGGTCTTCAATACAAGTGGAATGGCAAAACGCTATTGCCTGATCCGAAAATCAGCGAATTCATGTCAAAGTCTATCGAGACCGCCTTGAAATAATGGACAAACGAGAACAAGCTAAGTAGGTCCTTCGGGACCTATTATTTTTGCTGTATGGCGCTTCAACTTCCCGCAACGTTGAGTTATCTCAGCAAAGAATTGGTTCTGGAACTTGAGACGTTTGCCTCAACGAAGGAACTTGACGGTGGAACTGAGGTGCTTCGAGAAGGTCAATATGTAAAGGTAATTCCCGTAGTGCTTGATGGACTCATCAAAGTCTTTACCCGAAGCGAAGACAGAGACCTGCTGCTTTACTACATCCAACCAGGCGAAAGTTGTGTGATGTCGTTCGCTGCCGGTATGAAAAACGAGCCCAGCAAGATCTTTGCCGTCACAGAAGAAACGACCAGAATCCTGCTGCTGCCCACGGAAAAGGTCGGGGCATGGGGCCGACTCTACCCGGAAATCAACAACTTATTTTTTCAGCAATACAACTTGCGCTACACGGAGCTGTTGGATACGATTAATCAAGTGCTGTTTCAGCGACTTGACCAGCGTCTCTACGATTTTCTAAAAGAGCGTGTGGCCGTAACGGGGCGAAACCCGCTGCCACTTTCTCACCAGCAAATTGCCAACGAGTTGGGCACTGCCCGGGAAGTGATTTCCCGGGTGATGAAGAAACTTGAAGCAGAGGGTAAGGTGCAACAGAAGGCCAACAATCAAATCTTGATTTTCTGAGTGGTGACCCAGGTCACTGCTTTGAGGTGTCAGGTAGCGGTAGTTTTGATTCAACAAACAAGTGGGAAGAGATTCCACAGGGTTTGAATCGCTACAAAACACAAAAAAATCCAAAATGAAAAAGAACATGGGATTGGCCGACCGGGTGATCAGGGTATTACTCGCAGTCATTTTTGCTTCACTCTATCTTGCCGGAATCATTCCCGGTACACTGGGTCTCGTGCTTACCGCACTGGCAGTCATTTTCTTGTTGACGAGCCTGTTCAGCGTTTGTCCGATCTACTCAATTTTTGGCTGGACTACCTGCCCCGTTGGGTCACACAAGGCCTCAAAAAAAATGGCAGCTTAATAGATCACGCCTATTTGGTGATTTTTTCGGTTGTGCGAACTGTTTGAACAAAATACGTGTTTAAACATGAATAACCTTTAAAAATCAATTTAACCATGAAAAAATCACTGTTTTTTGCGTTGGCGCTTGTAGTGGCTGGCTTGGGCCTCCAATCATTTACAACGCCTGCGGTGGGAGAGTACGAGGCAGATATTTCTTCCAGCGAATTGAAGTGGACCGGATACCACCTTGCCAAGTCATATGCGCACTGGGGCTATATCAGCCTTAAGTCTGGCCAACTTGTCCTGGACGAAAAAGGTATTGCCAAGGGCGAGTTTGTCATCGACATGAATTCAATCTCGGATAAAGACATTGAAAAGGAGAATGACCGTGCAAAACTGGAGGGCCACCTGAAGTCGGATGATTTCTTCTCTGTAAAGGGTTTTCCTGAAGCCAAGCTGGTAATCAAAGAATCAAAGAAGGATGGTGATGTTTATCGCACCGTGGCAGATCTCACCATCAAGGGGATTACGAAAGAAATCAAATTCGATACACAGCTAAAGTCGATCGATAATAATACGATCGAAGCAACTGCTGATTTCCGCGTAAAGCGCACAGATTTTAATGTCATGTATGGATGGAACCTGGAGAATGCCATGCTGGATGGCGAATTTCGCATGGAAGTAAAAGTGCTTGCCAAAAAATAATTAGTTTGGTTTTGTGTGGTTGGTGGCGACTCAATTTGGGTCGCCTTTTTCTTTTTAGCTTTAGCCCACTTCCAAAAGTACTTTCAGGCAGTTGTCTTCCCGGTTGGCAAACATCCGGTATGCGTGTGCTCCTTCATCCAACTTCATCCGATGTGAAATGACATCAGTGAGTGGGTATTTCTTTTCCTGAACCACGGGCACGAGACGTTCCATCAAATGCCGGGCCGGGCAACGGCCCACCCGAAAAGTCAAATTCTTATCGTAAGCCTCTGCTGGTGAAAACGCCAGATCCGAGTCGGTGCAAACCCCCACAGTTGAAATAATACCTCCTGGTCGCACCAATTCATAAGCCAGCCGTCCAGCGCCATTGCTCCCCACCGCTTCCATCACTGCATCAGCCCCGCGGCCTCCCGAATGCTCCTTGATGATTTCCAATGGATTTTGTCTGGTGAGGTTGATCGGAATCGCACCGAAGGCCGAGCCCATCGCCAATCTTTCCTCCACCTGGTCAATCACAAATATATTTTCGGCACCCAATTCCCGCGCGCCCACAATCGTCATCATGCCCACCGGCCCGCAGCCCACAATGGCATAAATTCCTTTGGAGTTTACTTCTGCCTGGTGGGCGCAGTAGAAACCGGTAGAGAAAATGTCCCCCAGGAGCAATCCTTCTTCGCATGAAACGCCTTCCGGGATTTTCATGAGTGTACTCTCCGCCAAGGGCACGCGCACGTATTCAGCCTGGGCGCCCGGAAGGCCCTTTCCCTCTTCGACCCAGCCAAATAGCTGACCGCGTTCGCATCGACAGGTTAATCCGATGTGGCAGTAGTAGCATTCTCCGCAGTTGGTGGTAAACGGGCACATCACAAGGTCGCCTGCATTAAGTTGTCGAACGGCCTCTCCCCTTTCCACGATCTCGCCCACAAACTCGTGACCCATGGCCGTACCTACGTCAATTCCACGCTCTCTTCCGTGGTACACGTGCAAGTCTGAACCACAGATGCACGATAGCCTCACTTTCACGATTACATCGGTGTCTTGTATCACCACCGGATCATTCACCGATTCAAACTTGATCAGTTCCTTACCGTGAAAAGTAAGTGCTTTCATCAGGCCATCAATTGCTGAACAGGTTATTGAGCTCCAGTTCAATTCTGCCCACCACAAATGCGAAGTCTTCGATCCGTTCTACGAAGTCGAGCTCATTCACATCGATAATGAGAAGCTTGCCCAATTTGTAGTTTGCGATCCAATTCTCGTAGTGTTCGCCCAGCGTTCGCAAATAGTCCAGCTTGATATTGAACTCAAAGTCACGATTTCGCTTCTGAATTTGTTGGACCAACTTGGGTATGTCCGCTTTAAGGTACACCAGCAGGTCGGGTGGCTGCACAAAATCGATCATCGAATTAAAGATGTCGAGATAGCTTTGATAATCCCGCTCATTGATGTGACCGCTCTTGCGAAGGTTGGCGGCAAAGATGTAGGCGTCTTCATAGATGGTGCGGTCCTGGATTACGGTCTTGCTGCTTTCACGAATCTTGCGCACCTGATTAAATCGGCTATTCAAGAAATAAATCTGCAGGTGAAACGCCCAGCGGGTCATGTCCTCATAAAAATCCTTCAGATAGGGATTGTGATCGACCGATTCGTAAAAAGGAACCCACCCATAGTGCTTCGACAGCTTTTCCACGAGCGTTGTCTTTCCGCAGCCGATGTTTCCGGCAACTCCTATGTGTTTGGGCGAAGGCATACCATGAATTGAGCCGACAAATCTAATTTGTTTTTGCCCGTAGCGATTATTTCTTACCGATTTTTCCCGCCATAAAATAATGTGCCATCGGCCAGATTCGTTATTTGGTTTTCACATATTTGCTGCCATGAAAATCAAGTACGCGGTTTGTACTTTTTGGATTGCATTGGCCTTACTCTCCTCATGCAACACCGATGAGGAATCATGCGATTTTGTACCGAACACAAGCCAGGTTGAAGTAGCGTTGAAGTTGGAACAGCACGAAGGGGTATTGCCGGCCATTCAAACGAAGAGGGAACTCGTGGATTTCTTTTCGAGCCAACCTGCCATCCGTGATCTCTTTTTCAACCGCCCCGCGTATCCAAACGATTCGGTTTTCATCGATGAGCTCTACAATCGGTTCAGCAACCCGCACCTCGACACGCTGCTTCAACTTACACGCGAAGTATTTGGAAACGGAGATGAATTGAAAAATGAGTTGACAAACGCGTTTCGCAATTTGAAGTACTATTACCCCGATTTCGAGATACCGGTAGTCAAAACCATTATCACCGGCCTTGAGTCGGACATTTACGTATCCGATTCGCTGGTCATCATCGGCCTGGACTATTTCATCGGGCCGCAGTCGAAATACAAACTCAACATGTATGAGTACATGGCCCGCAGGTATCAGAAAAATTTTGTGGTACCATCCATCATGCTTTTGTACGGCATCGATCCGCAGTTCAATCGGGTTGACCCCAACGACAGGACTGTCCTGGCTGAAATGATCTCTTATGGCAAAGCCTATCACTTTGCCAAGCACATGCTGCCCTGTGTGGCTGATAGTGTTTTGATTGGCTACACGGCCGAAGAAATGCGTGGCTCTCAATCCAATGAAGATCTGATTTGGAAACGGCTGGTAGAGGATCAGGTTTTTTACAGCACGAGTCATCAGATTAAACAGCGATACCTGGCGGAAAGGCCTAAGACCCTGGAAGTTGGCGAAAAGTGCCCTGGAAGAATTGGCACCTGGGTAGGCTGGCGCATTGTCGAAAAATTTGCGGAGAAAAATCCTGGCATGGCCCTGCCAGCCATCATGCATGCTACGGATGTTCAAAAGATCTTCAGAGAATCGGGGTATCGGCCAGCGCCCGTTTAGCTTTCTTTTCCAAGGCCTGAATGTAACTGCCAACTCCAATGGCACCATCTGCTTCAAGTCTGTTGCTCATCTTTTATGCCATTCCCTCGTAATTTGAATTGACCCCTTGTTGCAGGCAACATTTACGATGGTGGTGATGAGAGTATCGCCCTGCGTTTTCGGTTGTCCGAGCGGTGGCCGTACACGATACCGCCTGCGCAAGGGGTGCCCCACCATTGTAAAACAAGCCAGTGCATAATGAATTATCATTCATCCACTGTATCTTTCCAAGGCACAAAATAGGCTCTCATGAAACCAACGGTTTTTGCAAAACTTTCGATTATGATGCTCCTTGAATACTTCGTGTGGGGAGCCTGGTATGTAACGATGGGCACGTACATGTCTACCTTCCTTGCCTCCACGGGCGTTCAAATTGGCGCAGCATATAGTGCGCTTGCGATTGCCACCATGATCTCACCTTTTTTTGTGGGAATGGTGGCCGACCGTTATTTCGCAGCGCAAAAAATTATGGGCGCCTTGCACATGGCCGGGGGCCTGCTCCTTTTCCTTGCCACTCAAATTCAGGATAACACCGCATTTTACTGGGTGATCGTATGCTACTCGTTGCTCTACATGCCCACCATCGCTCTTTCCAACAGCATCGCATTCGGGCAAATGACCGACCCGGGCAAGCAATTCCCGTGGATCCGGGTATTTGGGACACTCGGCTGGATTGTGGCTGGATTGATGATTGGCGCCCTGGCGATCGAAAAAACCCCCTCCACGTTTCACATGGCGGCAGCCGTCTCCCTGGCCCTAGGCATTTTCAGCTTTGTTCTGCCCAACACGCCACCCAAAGGTAAAGCGGCTGATGCCACTGCCTCAAGTGCCCTGGGCACGGAGGCCTTTGTTTTGTTTAAGGATAAACCCTACCTGATTTTCTTCATCGCTGCCATTCTGGTGTGCATCCCTCTTTCATTCTACTACGGGTTTGCGAATCTGTTCCTTAATGAAGTAGGGATGGAAAATGCCGCCAGCAAGATGATTCTTGGTCAGGTATCCGAGGCGGTCTTCATCCTGGCCATTCCCTTTTTGTTCAACACCATTGGAGTTAAGCGGATGCTCCTGTTGGGTATGACGGCCTGGATCTTGCGTTACATTGCCTTCGCCTATGGAAATGTGGATGCCAACCTTTGGATGTTGTATGCGGGCATCGTGCTTCACGGCATTTGCTACGACTTCTTCTTTGTGACCGGATACATGTATACGGAAGCCAAGGCAGGTGCAAAAATTAAGAATGCAGCGCAGGGTCTTTTCACCTTTGCTACCTATGGTGCAGGCATGTTCATCGGCACCTGGTTCTCTGGCTTCGCAACCGATTATTATACAGTTGACGGTGTGAAGCAGTGGCCTGAGATCTGGTATGTGCCGGTTTACATTGCAGTTGCAGTGGTCATCTATTTCCTTTTGTTCTTCAAAGAGAAGAAGGATATCCCTCAAGCCACCGCTTAAGCCATGAATGTCGCCATGCTTGGGTCGGGCTTTATCGGCCGGTTCTATGCCGATTCAATTCAAGGCCTTCGCAGCCGCGATCAAGTGGTTGCCGTGTATTCGCGCAAGCAAGCCAGCGCTGAAAAATTCGCGCAGGACTATGGATGCGTCCGCGCAACTACAGACATGTCTGAGGCAATTGCCGATCCGCGGGTTGAAGTGGTTTGCATTGCGCTGCCCAATCATCTGCATGAAGAGGCCGTCATGCTCTGTTGCCAGCATAAAAAGGCCGTGATCTGCACCAAGCCGCTTGGCAGGAATGCGGCCGAGGCCAAACGCATGCTGGAGGCAGTGGAGAAAGTCGGGATCTTCCATGGATACCTGGAGGACCTGGTTTATACTCCCAAGTTTACTAAAGCGTACGACAGCGTTCAAAATGGAGTCTTAGGTAGAATCCTATGGGCTAAATCGAGAGAAACGCATCCAGGCCCCCACAGCGATTGGTTTTGGGATATCGAACAAGCCGGTGGTGGCGCCATTATTGATTTGGGGTGTCACTGCGTTGAGATCGCAAGGAGTTACATTGGCAAAGACATTCTGCCTCTTGAGGTGATGTGCTGGGCCGATACGCAGGTCAAGCCGATTGATGCCGAGGATCACGCCATTGGTTTGGTGAAATACGAAAACGGGGCGATAGGGCAGTTTGAGGTAAGTTGGACTTTCCGTGGCGGATTGGATTTGCGCGATGAGGTGATGGGCACCGAAGGCACCATTTGGATCAACAGTTTCCTCAGAACGGGCTTCGAAATGTTTACCTCCGGCAAAGGAGACGATTATGTGGCAGAAAAAGCCGAAAGCAATACAGGCTGGCTATTTCCCGTGGGTGACGAGATAAATGAATTGGGTTACAACCACATGTTCACGGAAATGTTTCAATGTATTGAAAGCCATCAGCCACCACGCGAAACTTTCTATGATGGATATGTGGTGAATTCCATTTTGGATGCGGCTTACCGGTCGGCCAAGAGCAAATTATGGGAGCCTGTAACGTTGGACATCTGGCGTGGCCGAAAAGGACTGAGCAAAGACAGCCACCTGCAAGAATACGATGCCGATCACTACCTGATCAAGGAGGAGGTAACGCACTATGGTGCAAAAAAAGTCATCCTCAAAAACAAGAAAACCGGGAAGGTAGTCGAGCGGACGGAAACCTAATCCCGGGAAAGGTTCAGAGCAGGCTTCACTTGACCCCGATGGCAAGTAGTGCAATTCACCATCGGATTGTCGGACTTCAGATTCCTTATTTGAGAGAGCTGGTCCCTGATGTATGCAGACATGGCATGCATCTCACGGGCAATTTGTTTTTGCGGTTTTTCGCTCGAAGCAAAGTCGCTCGTGTTGTGGCAATGGCCACAGCTAACCCCCAGCGATTGACTGTAGCCCATCTCCATGATGGCCAACAAGCGGTCAGCTGGTACACCTTTGAAAATCTGGATGTCTTTGAAAACCGAATCTGCCGGCATTTTTTCTTTGCCGGCAATTGCCTCCCTTAGTCGAGCCATATGTTTGGCGCGGTCGGCCTTGACGGAATCGCCCTGATGCAGGGCCGCTTGGTTTGAAGATGAAACTGACGATAGGGTCATGAATCCCACCCAAACAAAAGCCAACAAGGCGAGTGTGCTTCCTTTTTTCAAGAGTTTTAAGTTCATGACTGCTTCAATTTCGCAAGTCAGCCAATCAAAGTCTATCCCGCCAGGTGGAGTAGTTTATGCTATCGACTTACCGTCTTCAAGAAATCCGCAGCAAGCTGTTTTCTTGCATATTTTTTTTCAGCGAGGTCTCTTGCATTCCGCTGCCGAAGGGCAAGCTCCTTTTGATCATTGATAAATCCAGAGACTTTCTTCACGAAATCGTTAGGATAATTGGGGTCCACAAAAATTCCGCACTGGTTTTCTTCTACCTCCTTTCGGATCCACCCGCCAAAGTTCAGGATGATCATTTTCCCGGCAGCCAATCCATCAAAGAATTTGTTGGGCGAGCCGGTCTCCAAAATGCGATGCCGTTTGTAGCAGATGAACACCGCGTCTGATACGTTCATAATTTCTCTCACTCCCTCGCGATTCTGAAAATCCAAGAATGTGATGTTGTTCAGTTGAAGTCGCTTTGCATTCTCCATCAACCTTTTTTTTAGTGCGCCTTCGCCTGCTACCAGGAAGTGAACGCTCATTTCGGCTTTGCGTGTCGCGTTGGCACATTCTATCACGTAGTCGAGGCCATTGGCCATTCCCATTGCCCCGATGTATGAAACGACCCACTTTCCCTGAACACCAAATTGCTCCACCAGTCGCGGGTCTTTTTGCTCCGGCTGATAAAATTCAGTGTCCGCCATGTTTGGTATCACGCTCACTTTCACGCCCGGTACTTTTCTTTCAATGGCAGTTTTGATGGCGGGAGAGAGCGCCACCACTTGTCTGGCCGCCTGATAGATGTCTCTTTCCAACGAATACAAAAAGCGCTTGAAAAAATAGTTGGTGATGAACCCCAATTCGATGGGTGCATCCGGCCAGAGATCACCTACCTCAAAAATGAACGGTATGTGACGTCTCTTTTTCAGCCAAATGGCCGCAACGCCAACTGTCAACGGCACTGAAATGGCGTAGCACAAATCAATGTCCTTGACCTTCTTGGCATGACGCACGCTGCGAAGTGCAAAGCGTAAAAAAGCGACCCCGCGTTTACCAAATTCATAAGAATTGTCGTACGCAATGGGCAGATAGTGAACCTCAATGCCTTCGTAGTTTTCAACCTTGATCCGCTTTTGATTGTGAGCGGTAATCACCACGGCCTGGTGTCCGTGATCAACCAACGCCTTCGCCAGGTAATAGGAGCGAATGGCTCCACCGCTTTGGGGTGTCTTGAAATGTTGGTGGAGAATCAGGACTTTCACGCTGCAAATAAAGCGCAAATGCCCCGCTCGCGAGCAACCTCAAAAAACTTTCGTATAGGATTCTTTGGGTTTGGAGGCTTCCGTCACTCGCTCAGTCAACAACTCAAAGACGTTTCGCTGAATCGTCTTCGCAATATCCCCGGTAGGCAAATCATTACAATCCAAGCCAAACGGTTCTTCGATTTCCTGGGCCATCAGCTCCAGGCCAATCATGGCAAACGAAATAAACATCGTCAGGGGAATCGTGTAGAAGCCAAAGTCGAGGTAAAGGCCAAAAGGAAGCATCACACAATAGGCTGACACGAAGATCTTGATGTAAACCGCATAGCTGAATGGGATGGGTGTCTTCTTGATGCGTTCGCAGGCGCCAAGAATATCCAACAGCGACTCGTGCTGAGCCTTGATGTTGATCATGTCGGCCTCTGAAATGACGTCCGCTTTATAAAGGGTATGGATTTTTTGAAAGATCCAATACGCAATGTGGTTGGGCTTATGGGCTTTGGGTGTCAGCTCTGCCTCCTCTTCGGCAGTCAAGTCCAATTCATCCATTCTTACCCCTTGGCGCAGATGGTCTCTTAATGCAAAACAAAAATTGGAAATGTTCCGCGCAAAAAATTGTTTCGTTGGCTTGTCATCTTCAGGAAGATAGGCCTTTAGCATCACAGCCAGGTTGCGTGTATTGTTAACCAGTGCGCCCCAATGTTTTCTCCCTTCCCACCAGCGATCGTAAGCTGAATTGGTGCGGAAAACCAACAGGATACTCAATACCACACCAAGCAACGAGAAGATACCCGAGTGCAGTCGTGGTTCAATGCTGAAATAGAAAAGGCCAAAACAAATGATCGAACTCAAAAGGCCAATGAGAAGTACTCCGCGCATGATTTTCTGCATGGTCCAACTGGTGGTGAGGTTGCGGATGTCTTTGAACCAGTTCTTGTTGGTTTCGTAAACGATCATTTTCTGTTCGGTTAATATTCTACAAACTGTTCGTCTTGGTAACACCACGCCCACTTCTCACCAGGCTCGGCCGAAATGGCGACCCAATGTTGATGAGCTTTGGCATGCTTGGATGCGTGTTGGTTAGGAGAAGAATCGCAACAAAGGGTGGCACCGCACTCCTGGCAAGTACGAAGATGGACCCATGAACTTCCCAATTTAACACACTCTTCACACTGGTATCCTTTTGAAGGAACCAACTTGGTCCATTGGTCAAGATGTGAGCACGTGGACGCCATTAATTCTCGGCCAGGTATTCATGAACAAATTTAATGGCCATTGCCCCTTCGCCAACCGCGGAAGCAACCCGGTTCATTGCCCCTGCCCTTACATCACCTGCGGCAAAAATGCCCGGGCTGCAAGTTTCGAGCAGGAAAGGCTCGCGCGGCAGCTTCCACGATTTTTTGAAGGCCTCGCGCTTCAGCAGGTCGCGGCCCGTTTCGATAAAACCGCGTTCGTCTTTTATGATGTCCAGTTTAAGCCAATCCGTGATCGGACGGGCGCCAATAAAAATGAAAAGTGCGGCAGCCTTCACGGTCCTTTCCGTTTTCGAATGGATGTCTTCCAATACCAGGCCCTCGATGCGTTCATTTCCCTGCACCTCCTTTACAATGGTTTCGGGAATGAGGTGGATGTTGGGGGTACCGTTGATTTGGTCAATCAGGTATTGCGACATGGTTGAGGAGAGATCTTTTTTTCTGATGATGATGAAAACCTGATTGGCAAAGTTCGACAGGTACATAGCCGCCTGTCCCGCTGAGTTGCCTCCACCAACAACATACACGTCCTGACCTCGGCAAGCATGTGCTTCGGTAGTAGCCGCCCCGTAGTAAACACCTGCACCGGTAAATTTTTCAATGTTCGCGGCATCGAGTGCGCGGTACTCCACGCCCGTGGTAATGACCACACTTTTGGTAGAGATTTCGCTCCCATCCCTGAGCTTGATGATCTTGTACTTATCGTGCAACTCAATACCCACCACCTCCTGCGGTGACAGGAATTCCACCCCAAATCTGGTGGCTTGAGAAATGGCCCTGCGCGACAGTTCCGAACCGCTGAGTCCGTTGGGAAACCCAAGATAGTTCTCGATGCGGGAACTGGTACCCGCTTGCCCCCCGGGCGCGCGCTTTTCAACCAATGCGGTGTTGAGTCCTTCCGACCCTCCATAAACTGCAGCCGCAAGTCCGGACGGCCCCGCTCCGATGATCGTCACATCGTACATGCTCTTGGAAGCCTTGGGTTTCATGCCCGTCTTTTCCCCAACCTGTTGCAAATCCGGGTTAACCAGGTGAGAACCGTCTTCAAAAAAGAGGGCCGGCAAGTTCTTCGTGTCAATCTTGTTGAGTTCAATGAGTTCCCTGGCAACCTCGTTGCTCTCGACATCAAGCCATTGATAGGGTATCATGTTACCCGACAAAAAATCCTTGATTTGGTGCGAGCGCGGTGACCACTGATAGCCAACCATGCGGATGCCATAGAATTCAGGGATGTGACTCAGTTGCCACTCCTCGAGCTGTTCGTTGAGTACCGGAAACAGTCGCTCTTCGGGCGGATCCCACGGCTTCATCAGATAGTAGTCCAATTGCACTTCGTTGATTGCCCGAATGGCCGCTTCCGTATCCGAGTAGGCCGTTAACAGGATGCGCTTTGCTTCAGGGAAAAGGGCCCTTGCCTTTTCAAGGAATTCGACCCCCAGCATTTCAGGCATTCGCTGGTCCGAAAGGAAAAGCGCCACGGTTTCCCCTTTATTTCTCAGGTCTCTTAACGACTCCAACGCCTCGTTGGCCGAGATGGTACTCAATATCCGGTAGTCATTTCCATACGCTTTGCGGAGGTCTCGAACGACTGCCCGAAGCACTTGTGGATCGTCATCTAACGCCAGGAGTATAGGTTTCTTCATAGAATGGCAGCTGTTGAGTTAGTCGATGGGAAGGCAGACGCTGAATGCCGTTCTCCCTGGTACTGAATCTACATCAATAGATCCATTGTGTTGGGCAATGATCTGCCGAACCACATCCAGACCCAGGCCTGTTCCCTTCCCAACGGGTTTAGTCGTAAAGAAAGGGTCGAATATTTTGCCCTGGAGATCTTCAGGAATGCCCGGGCCATTATCTACCAGGTCAATTTTTACAAATTGCCCTTCTTTTCTGGTTCTTATTTCGATCTGTGCGTCTTCCTGGCCTTCCAGCGCGTCCAGGGCATTGTCAATTAAGTTGGTCCACACCTGATTTAACTCACTTACAAATACTTTCGGTTGGGGCAAATCGCTTTGGAACGTTTCCACGAGTTTCACTTTGCCTTTCTTTATTTTATGATTCAGCATGGTGAGTGTATTGCGAATACCCACGCGGATATCGGCCCGTTGTTTCTCGGGCGCCTGATCCATATGGGTATAGCTTTTGATTGACGTTACCAGGTCGTTGATGCGCTTAGACGCCTCCTCAATTTCACCAACCAGTCTTTCGGTTGTGAACATTTGATGAAGCCAGTTGATGACCGCGGGCTTGTCTTCAGGTCGGAGGATCTTCGCGAGTTCTTCGAGTTCATTCCTATGAATATCAAAAGCCGTGAAGTTTTCGGCCAGGTCGTAGGCATTCGGTATCTCTTGCCGCTCCAGCCAATCGGAAAGTTCGTCTTCGCGTTCGGTTCGCTCCATCAGTGAAAGTGATGTGCCTGCGGCTGCGCCAATCTTGTTGAAGAGAAAATCATTTACCTGGTTTACAATCTCATCCGTAGCCCTGATTTTGATCACCCGTTTGAAATTCTCGGGAATGTTGCTGAGATGGCTTTTCAGTTCGCGGGCGCTGCGCACCACGGCTGCGGAAGGGTTGTTGAGCTCATGGGCAAGCCCGGCCGAGAGTTTTCCCAGCGCCATCATCTTATCGTTCTGTTGTTGCTGGCGCGTGGTATCGCGCACGCGATCGGTCATGCTGTGCACAAGCACTTCGGTGAGCGCATGATGCTCACGGATCATTTCAGGGAAGTATTTCTTGTGCAAGCTGAAGATGGTGCAATCTTCGTTGGCGATGCCCTGTGCCATGGCCGTTCGAAGCCGTGAATAGGGTAGCAAACCCGTTACCTCACCTGCTTCAAAAGCGCTGAATAAGCGAAATTGCCCTCCCTGTTCAAAATACAAGTTGGCCGTGCCCTTCAGAAAAATCCTCAGCTCGTCAATGGGTTCTCCCCTCCTGAAGAACACATCGCCTTCCTTCAGTTCAAGCACGGTACCTTTTTCGGCAAGCCAAATCAGGTCAGGTTCGGGCACACCCTTTATGAGGGGCACCTTTTTAAGTTCATCCAATAGTTGCATAGGTGTAGGCGTGGGATAACCAAGAGATCAAAAAAGCCGGAAAAATGTTTCCGGCTTTAGACCTGGCAACCCAGAAAGGCATTATTTGAGTTTTTCTTCCTGGCTGCGGGCATGGGAAAGGATGTTTAGCACGGTGGAAGAAGACGGTTCCAACTGAACGCCATCCAATTGTTTTTTCACAGCCAACAAATCCTGGTATTGCGCCCGCAATTCGCTGTCGCTGATGAGTGCCTTACTTATTTCACTATTCTCCTTCTCCGAAGTCTCTTTGTAGAGGTACCTCATCAGATCGTTTTCGGTAAAAGTTTTGATCATAGGCATCTTGGTTTTTAGTCATTTTCTTTCTCAGGTTAATCAAGGCGTAGCGCATCCTTCCCAAAGCTGTGTTGATGCTAACGCCTGTCCGGTCGGCAATCTCCTGGAAGCTCATCTGAAGGTAGTGCCTCATGATGAGCACCTGTTTTTGCTCTGTTGGCAATTCCTTGATGAGCGATCGCAATTTTGAGCGACTGTCGCGTGCGGTTTGCTGATTCTCGTACGATTGTTCCGAGAATTGCATCGTGTCAAACACCCGACTGCCTTCCTCCAGTACGATTTCGGGGTAGCGCTTGCTCCTGCGGAAATGATCAATGGCCAGGTTATGAGCAATGCGACTAATCCAGGGCAAGAACTTCCCCTCCTCGTTGTAACGATTGCCTCTAATCGTATTAATGGCTTTAATAAAGGTCTCCTGCAGCAAGTCCTCCGCCACGTACCGATCCTTTACGATCAGGTAAATAGCGGTATAGATTCGCGATTTGTGTCTCAGAAGTAGCATCTCGAACGCCTCTTCATTACCATTTCGATACAGCGAAACCAACTCCTGGTCGCTTAATCTGCTTTCTATCATTCAATCTCACATTTAGGTAACGTAGAGGTATCGCTCGATAGTGTCCAGGGTTAGTTGAATAATTTGGAAAGGAAAAGGTAGCAAGATTTCATTCGGTCCCAAAAAATTTTCTAAAAAAATTGACTTGTACGTTTTTTCTTTTGCTATTTGAGCCGATTTTTTCACATGAACCACTACATGGCCGAGAGCAAAAAGCGCATTATTAAAAGCCTGGAGAATTTGTCGGAAGAGCTGAAGGATTTGCTCAAGAAACAATATCCCAATGGGTATGAGGCTAGCATTTCGCGCATCAGCAACGCAAAGAAGGAGCCGATTTTTGTCTTTCCTCTCGAAACCGAAGATTCCATTTACCTGGTGAAAGTGCCGGCAACCAAAAACAGTGAAGGTGAGTACGAAATGGAGTCGGGCGAGCGGGAGGAATTCGACAATGAGTCGGATGATGACTTCCGTGGCAACAACGGTTTTGATGGCGACAATGACTACGATGAAGAAGGAGGAAACGGAAGCAGCGGATCCAGCAAAGAGCAGAGCTACGACCCCGACTTTGACGACTAAGATTTTCTTTTCCTAAACCAAACCCAAAACACCTTCCCCGCGGGAGGTGTTTTTTGTTGACATACTGTTGACACTGCTAATTGCTATTTTTGGCAGCCCATGACTTCCAATCTCCTGATTTCCGAAAGAGAACTAGACGCACTCGACCCCAAGGAGTACATTATCATCAAGCGGGCGAGGGTCAATAACCTCAAGAACCTGAGTGTAGCCATCCCCAGAAATAAACTGGTCGTGATCACCGGGCTTTCCGGGTCCGGCAAATCATCGCTGGCTTTCGACACGCTGTTCGCAGAAGGACAGCGGATGTACGTGGAAAGCCTCAGCTCGTATGCCCGGCAGTTTTTGGGGCGGATGGAAAAACCAGAAGTTGACTACATCAGGGGAGTTTCTCCGGCCATCGCCATCGAGCAGAAAGTGAACACGCGCAACCCGAGATCCACAGTTGGAACCACCACAGAGATCTACGATTACCTCAAGCTGCTGTTTGCGCGGATCGGCAAGACCTACTCGCCCGTAAGTGGCCAGCCGGTGACGCGCGACACGGTGACCAGCGTGGTGGATAAAATCAACGAATTGAAGGAGGGCACGCGGATTATGATTGCCTGCCCCCTTAAAGTGGTAAAAGGGAGGAAACTGGATGATGAATTGAACCTGCTGTTGAGCAAGGGATTTGCCAGGATTCTCATCAACGGTGAAATGCAGTTCATTGAGGAGCTACTGGTAGCGAAAAAGAGACCTGCCAAGTCATCATCTTTTGAAGTGCTGATCGACCGTGCTGCCGTGAATGCCAATGATGAAGATCTTGTTTTTCGCTTATCAGATTCAGTTCAAACAGCCTTTTTTGAAGGCCATGGCGACTGCACGATCTATGTCGAAGGAAAGAATCGCTTCACTTTTTCTGACCGTTTCGAGTTGGATGGAATCATCTTCACAGAGCCTTCCGTAAACTTTTTCAGTTTCAACAACCCCTATGGTGCGTGCCGGACGTGCGAAGGCTTTGGAAAGATATTGGGGATCGATGAAGACCTCGTGATTCCCGACAAGAGTCTTTCGGTTTACGAAGGTGCCATCGCACCCTGGCGAAGTGAAGCGATGAGCGCTTGGGCAAGGCCGCTGTTGAAGAACGGAATTCAATTCGATTTTCCCGTTCATCGCCCTTATGGCGACCTCAGCCAAAAGGAGAAAGATGTCCTCTGGCAGGGTAACGAATATTTCGATGGCATCAACGACTTCTTCAAATACCTCGAGTCGAAGATGCACAAGATACAATACCGCGTCATGCTTTCGCGATACCGCGGAAGAACCACTTGCCCGGATTGCCGCGGAACGCGATTAAGGAAAGATGCGCAATACGTGAAAATCAACGACACGTCCATCACGGACCTGACACTGATGCCATTGGAAGATGTGGCCATTTTCTTCGATAAGATCAAGCTCTCGCCATATGAACAAAAAGTCTCCGAACGCATCCTAACAGAGATTCGGACTCGGGTTGAATACATGGTGAAGGTGGGTTTGGGTTACCTTACTTTGAACCGGCTCACGTCCACGCTTTCTGGCGGGGAATTTCAACGCATCAAGCTGGCTACTTCTTTGGGCAGCGCTTTGGTGGGCTCCATGTACATTATGGACGAGCCAAGCATTGGGTTGCACCCACGAGATACCGCCCGGATGGTGGAGGTGCTCAAATCATTGCGTGACTTAGGGAACACCGTAATCGTGGTGGAACATGAAGAAGAAATCATGCGCGCGGCCGATCAGATCATCGACATCGGCCCTGATGCCGGGGCGCACGGTGGTGAATTGGTGTTCCAGGGATCGTTGCAGCAATTGAACGGCAAAGTAAAGAGCCACACCACCGACTACCTGAGTGGCAGAGAGGAAATTCCGGTTCCGAAATTGCGGAGAAAGTGGAAGGATTCGGTCACCGTGGTGGGCGCAAGAGAGAACAACTTAAAAAATCTGAAGGTACAATTTCCGTTAGGTGCGCTTACAGTAATCACCGGAGTGAGCGGAAGCGGAAAGTCCACCTTAGTGAAAAAGATTCTTTACCCTGCCTTGGGTCGGATTAGCGGAACGGTTGCGGAAGTACCTGGCAAGTATGATAAACTGGAAGGCGATGTAGGTCAAATCACGCAGGTGGAGTTTGTCGATCAGAACCCGATTGGCAAATCGTCACGTTCCAACCCCATCAGTTACGTGAAAGCCTACGATGCCATCCGTCAGTTGTTTGCAGACCAACAGCTCAGCAAGCAGCGTGGCTACAAGCCCTCGCATTTTTCTTTCAATGTGGATGGCGGCCGTTGTGATACGTGCCAGGGTGAGGGTGAAATCAAAGTTGAGATGCAATTCATGGCAGACATTTTTTTGAAGTGTGAAAGTTGCCATGGCAAAAGGTTCAAACAGGAAATTCTGGAGGTCACGTATAAAGAAAAGAACATTGCCGACATTCTCGACATGACGGTGGAGGAGGCGCTAGGGTTTTTCGAAGATAAGAAGGCAGTGCATGATCGAATCCTGCCACTGTTTGATGTGGGATTGGGATATGTGAAGCTGGGTCAGTCGTCCAACTCACTGAGTGGTGGCGAAGCGCAGCGTGTGAAGCTGGCATCCTTTCTTGTCAAGCGTACCGACAGCAAAGATCATATTCTTTTCATATTTGATGAGCCCACAACAGGCTTGCACTTTCACGATATCAGTAAGCTGTTAAAGGCGATCAACGCCTTGGTGGACGAGGGTCACACTGTAATTGTAATTGAACACAACATGGAGGTGATCAAGTGTGCCGATTGGATCATTGACCTTGGGCCGGAAGGTGGTGAGAAGAAAGGTGGCCAGTTGATTTTTGCGGGCACGCCTGAAGAGATGGTGAAGAAGGCAGGGGGGTATACAGCAGGGTTTTTGAAAGAGAAGTTGAAAGGCTAACCATTAAGCACATAGAGAAATTCTCTTGGCACTTTGTGGTTAATTGTATTCGTGTTACCAAAAAGTTTTCAAACCATCTGTTTCGTACTTCTTAATATACGGGTCGCGGGTAATGAGTATGAAGTCATTTCGAATGGCCTGCCAGATCAGCATGCGGTCGAAGGGATCACGGTGGTAGTCAGCTTGCAAGTCATGATAGGTGGCCGCGTCTTCAGGCGTGAGGGGAAAAAAACCAAAGTCCATCTGATCGAATAGATTGGGCAATTGTCCAACGTCAACACCGGTTAGTACGAGTTTTCCGATTGAAACTTTGAGCGAGATTTCCCAGAGATTAACGCTGCTTACAAAGATGGCGTTGGACTGATCTTGAATCGTTTTCCTTGCATTTGCAGAAAGATTCTTGTGATCTTCTAAAACCCAAATCAACGCGTGGGTATCGAGCAGGTAATTCATTTCCCCAAGAACTCGTCTGTCGAGTTGAACTTGAAATCTGCACTAAACTTATGTTTCATTTTGCCCTTGAGCAGGCCCAGGTTTCGCTTGCCCGCCTTAGCCTTTTTGCTCTCAAATACGCCAATCAACTCTCGTTTCCGTCCATACATTACCGCCACCGACTGGCCTGAGCGGACCATGTCAATTACCTCAGAAAAACGAGCCTTGAATTCCCCGACCGTCAACCTTTTCATACGCACAATGTAGCACATTCTTGACAAGTTGTCAAGTTGTGGTGCCACCCTTTTTTTGCCACCGGGACCATTCTTCGCCTCGGTCGTTGTCCCCCGTAAATGTCACAGGAAAGGTCTGCACCATTCGAAGGAATTGTTAATCTCTGGTGGTTTTTGAAAACCCAAGGGTTGTTCTTCCGTATTAATACCTATATTTACTTAACAAAATATAAGCATATATATGGCTAAAGAATATTTGGGTGAGTTTGAGGAGTTGGTGCTCATACTTGTTGGCGCCCTGCAGGAAGATGCTTACGGAGCATCCATTGCCGATGAAATTGAAAAGCGATTGCGCAGGAATGTCAACCTCAGTGCCGTGCATGTCACTCTTTACCGGCTGGAAGACAAGGGTCTCGTTAAGTCGAAGATGGGAGGTGCCACAAACGAACGGGGTGGTAGGCGAAAGCGGATTTACTCAATCACGAATGCCGGTCTTGCCACGCTGCGGGCCATGAAGGAAGTGAGGGTGGACTTGTGGAAGTTGATACCGCAGTTGAAGATGGATGCTGGCTACTAGATCCTGGTTGCTGGATTCTCGATTGACCACCCATTAAGTTGGAGAGCATGAAAAACGAAAAGACACCGAAAGTCTTCCGATATCTCCGCTGGTTCTGCCCTCCGCAGTTGCTGGAAGAAATCGAAGGAGACCTGATGCAGCGCTATGAACGTGACCTCAAGCCGTCAGACAACTTGGAGGTGTCAAAACGCCTCCGAAGGGCCAACCGCAGGCTGCTCTGGAATACCCTACAGTATTTCAGGCCGGGGATTATTCTCAGAAACAAAGTCTACATTAATTCTAATCCAATGTTGCATAATTACCTCAAAGTGGGGAGCAGAAATCTCCTCAGACACAAAGCTTTCTCACTGATCAATATCACTGGGCTGGTGCTCGGCATCAGCTGCACTGCACTGATCATGATATGGGTGCAACATGAGTTTTCGATCGACCGCTCATATCCAGATAGTGAGCGGATATTTAAAGCTTGGAATCGTGCAAGCATTAATGGGGAAATCCAGGCGTGGAACACCACCCCGCGAATTCTGGCTCCGACTTTGGATAAAGAATACGCAGAAGTAGAATATGCTGCCAGCTTTGCTGATTGGCAGAACGAATTCCTATTCACAAAAGGCAGCACAAAATTTACATCGAACGCTGGACCTGTCACCGAGACCAGCTTTCTGAAGATATTTAACCTTCCTTTCATATCGGGAAATCCCAATACCGCGCTGGACGATCCGTTTTCGATGGTGCTCACTGAGCAATTCTCAAAGAAGCTTTTTGGAGACACCCCGGCATTGGGCGAAAGTGTACACGTGAAATTCGAAGGCAATGATCTCGATTTCAAAGTCACTGGCATTATCAAAGATTTGCCAGGCAACTCTTCGTTCAACTTTGACTACCTCATCTCATGGGAACTGTTCAAGGCCTTCGGTGAAGAAGATACCTACTGGGGAAACAATTCAGTGGAGACTTTTGTCAAATTGAGATCGGGCACTTCTCTTGAACTTTTCAACCGGAAGATTGGCGATATCGAGATCAGGCATTCCAATGGCGAACACACCAACGAGATATTTCTTTACCCGGTTGTTCGGGAGCATTTGTACTCCGAATTCACCAATGGCATACCGGATGGCGGACGGATAGAAATCGTCAGCTTGGTTATCGTTGTGGCGGTGTTTATTCTGATTATTTCTTGTATCAATTTTGTCAACTTAAGCACTGCCCGAAGCGACCATCGAACGAAAGAAGTAGGAATCAGAAAAACAATCGGGGCAGGAAAAGCCAACCTGATCTCACAGTTCCTTACGGAATCCGTTCTTGTGGCCCTGGTATCAGGATTGATATCGCTGCTGGTCATCTACTTGGCTTTGCCCTACTTCAGCCAATTGACGGGCACTCAAATGACGATAGACTTAACGACTGATCATTTTTGGATCGGCCTTTTTGCTATTGTCCTTTTTTGTGGTGTTGTGGCAGGCGCCTACCCGGCATTCTTGTTGTCGTCATTCCAGCCGTCAAGAACATTGCGCGGCCCTTCAAATTCATCCATGGCCACCCTGCGGCAGGCGTTGGTGGTATTTCAATTTGGATTTGCAATCGTGCTGATCGTTGCCACACTTGTCGTGCGGGACCAAATCACATTTGCTCAAAAAAGAAATTCGGGTTACAACATGGGAAATCTGATCTACTTCCCGCTCAACGGAGACCTTTCACAGAAGTATTGGTCATTCAAAGACGAACTGCTGCAAAGTGGAGCCGCGGTTTCGGTGACCAGAACATTCTCGCCCCTCACGCAAATCTGGAGTTCGACTGACAGATTGGAATGGCAGGGAAAAGATCCGGATGCCAGAATAGACTTTGACCGGTTTACGGCTGATGCTGATTTGGTGACAACAGCCGGGTTGGATTTGATTTTGGGACGGGATTTGGATCTCAGCCTGTTTCCGTCAGACTCGGCTGCCGCGCTCATCAATGAAACGGCTATGAAAGCTATGAATTCCGACAACCCGATCGGTCAAACCCTAAAAGACGGACCCAATGAGTTTACGATTGTCGGTGTGTTCAAAGACCTTGTCGTTCGATCCCCCTATCGCAGTGCGCGCCCAATGATGGTTATGGGTGGCAACTGGTTTTACACCACGCACATAAGGTTGAACAGTAGCTTATCCGCTTCAGAAGCATTGTTAAGAGCAGATAGAGTCTTCAAGAAGTATTGCCCCGATTATCCGTTTGACTTCCGGTTTGTGGACATCGAATATCAACAGAAGTTCAATGACGAGGTAAGGACCGGCAGGTTCGCGTCAGTGGCAAGTGCAATTTCAATCCTGATTTCGTGCCTTGGCATGTTGGGGCTATCGATTTTCATGATCGAAAAACGAACAAAGGAAATTGGCATTAGAAAGGTATTTGGTGCCCCTGCGGCCACAATCATGTCGCTGCTATTTAAAGAACCTATGCGCCTTATCGGCATTGCGTTTTTCATCGCAGCGCCTGTTGGGTACGTTCTCATGGAGCATTGGCTTCAGCGCTTCGACTATCGCACTGAAGTGAACCTGAACGTATTTTTGTTGACTGGGCTTGGGGCAGTCATTATCGCCTGGACCACCATAAGTATTCAGTCTTTAAGGGCGGCTACCAGAAATCCAGTTGAAACCTTAAGGCATGACTAGCGAAAAGTTGCACCGTTCGCTTCGCCTCCTCCGCTGGTTCTGCCCCCCTCACCTGCTGGAAGAAATTGAAGGCGACTTGATGCAGCGCTATGAGCGCGACCTCAAGGCAGCCAGCGCTCAGGTGTCTGACACTTTAGAAGTGTCAGACACCAATCAGCGCGCGGTGCGAAGGGCCAACCGCAGGTTGCTCTGGAATACCCTACGGTATTTCAGGCCGGGCATTATTCTCAGAAACAAATTCAATTATTCATCCTACCACCTCATGATGTTTTCCAACTATTTCAAAATGGGCATTCGTAGTCTTTTGGCCCGCAGGACCAATGCCGTCATCAACGCCATTGGCCTTTCCATCGGAATCGCATGTACCATTCTCATTCTGAATATCGTTCGCTTCGAGACGAGCTTTGATCAATTTCACAGTGATGCCGAACGCAATTATCGCATCGTTCGTATAAGCCAGATTGAAGGCCAGGAAGAGTACCGGACCGGGGTCGTTTATCCGCTCCCGCCTGCACTCCGGAATGAAGTTCCTGCCATCGAACACATCGCTTCGGTACTTTACTGGAGTTGGGGCGGCATGCAGGTTGAAATTCCGGACGCAGCGGGAGAAAACAGGAAATTCCAGGAAGCCAAAGGGTTTGCCATGGTAGAACCCACCTTCTTTCGGGTGTTTGATTTCTCCAACTCCTCATTTCGCTGGCTGGCCGGCTCTCCTGAGAAGTCGCTCACCGAACCTCTTAATGTCGTGCTCACACGGTCAATGGCCATCAAGTATTTCGGTACAACAGATGTGCTTGGCAAAACCCTGAAGCTCGACCAGGATTGGGATTGCACCGTGACGGGTGTAGTTGAAGACCTGCCCGCCAACACGGACTTCCCTTTCACTATTATGCTGTCGTATTCAACACTGTACGGATCTATCGGTGATCGCATGACCAACTGGTGGTCGGTTGGGAGCAACGAAAGCTATGTGAAGCTGGCGCCCGGTGCTACCAGAGGCGAAGTCGAAGCGCAGATTGAAACTGTTCACGCATCACACACACCCAGGGAATTGCACAGTTTCAGAAAGTACAAACTCCAGCCACTGGCCGAGGTGCACACCGACAGCCGTTTTGGCAACTTTAATCAGCGCATTGTTTCTTCCGGCAAGGTGCAGACGCTCGCCATCATCGGTATTTTTCTACTGATCACGGCCTGCATCAACTACATCAACCTGGCCACCGCACATTCCTCGCTCCGGTCCAAAGAAATCGGAATACGAAAGGTGCTTGGCGGGTTAAGGCAGCATTTGGTGTTGCAGTTCATCGTTGAAACGTTCCTGATTACATTGGTGGCTGCTACCGCTGGTCTTTTGATGGCAGAATGGGCAAACAATCAATTCCAGCGCCTGGTAAGTGTACCAACCAGCGAACTCCTGCTTCTCGATCCTTTCATTTTGCAATCAGTGGTTTTCATTGTGCTGCTGGTGAGTCTGGCTGCGGGCTTTTATCCGGCCATTGTCATTTCAGGATTTAATCCACTGCTTGCAATAAAAAACAAGTTATCGGCCGTTACCGGCAGCATCCAGCTTCGGCAAGTATTGGTAGTGCTGCAGTTCAGCGTTACATTGGTCTTTGTCATTGCCGCGTTTGTGGTCACGCATCAAATGCTGTTTTTCCGGAATATTGATCTGGGCTTTGCAAGAGAGGCCATTGTTAATGTGGAGCTTCAAAACAGCGACCGACAAAGACTCCAGCTCCTCAGCAATGCGTTGAATGCCGATTCGCATTTTGCTGACGCAAGCTTCAGTTCATCTATACCGGCCGGATACAAGCGACCCACCTCATTTGTGGACATGAGGAAGAAGGAATCAAATGAAAAAGACAATCTAGTGGTGGAATACCAGCGTGTGGATGTTCAATATATCCCACTCTACGAAATGGCTCTGGCGGCAGGTCGCAACTTCATTCCTACCGACTCTTTGGCTGGCACAATCATCAATCAAACGCTGGCCGCAAAACTTGGCTTCACGAGTGATGAGGAGGCCATCGGGCAAGAGGTAGTGCTTGCAGGGAGGAACTTCAATATTGTGGGTGTGATTGAAGACTACCACAGTAAATCTCTAAAAGAAGAAGTTGACAAAATTGCATTGGTGCTTTCTTCTGATCGGCTTCACATGGCAAGCATCAAGCTGAATCGCGCCCAGCCGCTAAATGAAAGTCTTGGTGCGCTGGAGCAGATCTGGAGCAATTTGTATCCGGAGTCTGCGATTTCATACCGATTTCTGGATGAAAACATCGCTACGTATTACAGGGAAGAGGCCAAGTTTTCAAAATTGTTGCAAGTTTTTTCTATTATCCTGGTGGGTGTGGGTTGCCTGGGATTGTACGGACTGATCACATTCGTGGTAGAGCGTAAGATGAAGGCACTGGCCATTCGCAAAGTTTTTGGGGCCGGCATCGTTGACCTTTTCATCAACACTTCGCGTGATTACCTGGGCCTTCTCTTGATTTCGCTGTTGATTGCCGTGCCCATTGCATATGAGTTCCTGCGGCAATGGCTGGATGGCTTTGCTTACCACGTGAGTCTGCAATGGTGGATGTTGCTGTTGCCGTGTGGAATCGTGTTTGCGATTACGCTACTTGCCGTGAGCCGACAAATCCTGAAAGGCGCGCGTGTCAATCCGGTGGAAACCTTGAAATATGAATAACAAAGGTGTCTGACGCTTTGGAAGTGTCAGACACCCTTTAAATCAATACTTGGCAGGCTGCCCGGGCGCTGGCGTTGATTTCTTGATGAACTCCCGAATGTGTTCGTTTGAAGTCGCCAGGTCCTCCGCACGCAGATACATCATGTGCCCGCTGCGATAGCCTTTGAATTCCATGCGGTCCTTCATCTTTCCGCTGGGGTCAATCTGCCACATGGTATACTTGGCTTCGAAGTAGTTGGTAGCACCGTCAAAGTATCCCGACTGCACCATCAGCCGCATGTAGGGATTTTCTGCCATGGCCAGGCGGAGATTCTCACCGGTGTTGTCATTGCTGTTATCCCACGGGCGCACCGGACCAAACATATAGTATTGCAAGTCGGTTTTGTATTTGAGCACGTCACGCAGGTAGTAGTTGATCGCTGGCGTGAAAGAGTGCAACCATGAGGTCAGTTCGGAATTGTAATCCGGCCTCTCGCCCGCGTCTTTTCCATCGATGCCGCGGTAGCGTGAATCCAAACGTCCAACGGTAAGACCCTTATCGCGCAGCAATTCCTTCCAGAAAAATGACGTGGGCACCATCAGGTTGTGTTGCAAAACCACTTTTTCGGATAAGCCGGTATAGCGAGCATACTTGGCTGCGGTCTCTTTCCGCTTGGCTTCGTCAATGAATCCACCCTTGCTCAACACAGGCGCCAGTTCATCCAATGCAAATTTTTCGACCTCCGGTAATACCTGGTCAAGATCTTTTGATTGCAGATCTTGCGGCAATGCCTTCTGATACCATGCCGCTGCGGCATAATAAGGAACTGACAATGCTTCGGCAACCGGTCCATCCCTGCGAATACCCAGTTCGGTAGGCGACACCAGGATCACACCGTTCAGATACATC
Organism: Cyclobacteriaceae bacterium; assembly: GCA_050250195.1. Classification (GTDB taxonomy): domain Bacteria; phylum Bacteroidota; class Bacteroidia; order Cytophagales; family Cyclobacteriaceae; genus ELB16-189. Next base: position 849,478 of record JBFWPC010000001.1, read on the forward strand.
CAGTGTGCATTCTGCAATTCCAGCGCAAGGCCTGACACACGCGTGGTTCCATAGCTTTCTCCAATCAAGTATTTAGGCGAAGTCCAGCGACCAATGCGGGATACAAATGTATCCAGCCAATCAGCGAGGTACTTGATGTCAGCGTTCACGCCAAAGAAAGTCGACTTTTCGGCTTTCGGATCAATGATTCGGGAAAAGCCAGTGTTCACCGGGTCAACATAAACAATGTCGGCCACATCCAGGATGGAATGCGGATTCTCCTTCACGCCATAAGGTTGTACAGGGTAACCTTCGTTGTCGATTTCCAACACGCGCGGACCGGTATAAGCTACGTGCATCCACACCGAGGCTGAACCAGGGCCTCCATTGAATGACATGATCAAGGGCCTTCTGCTTTTGTCAGTCACATCGGTGCGTTCATAGTAAGTATAAAAGCAAGTGGCGATCACTTTACCGTCTTTGTCCCACACGGGCTGCGTGCCGGCCGTTACTTTATAGGGAATTCGCTTGCCTTTGATGGTGACTTCCGCATTGGAAGTGACGGCCGACTCGGCTTTGATCTCGCGTTCCTGGGCGCTGACCATCAGGAAGGAAAATGCCATGCACATGCTGAACAATAGGAGTGCGTATCTTTTCATTTTTTGTATTTCAGTTTGAATTTGTATGTCGAAATCTAGGCACGAGCGCAGCAGTGGTTCAAAACAGAAATGATCAAATGAACAAATGACCTTATGGACGGCTTAGAATCCATCTTCGTCCCTTCGCAAAAGCCAACATATTGTGTGAAAAATCGCCCAAGCAATCGTTTGAAATGTTATAAATTGGCGCCTTAAATCTCCTTTTATGGCCCATTCTGACATTCTTGAAAACGTAAAGAAGCGCAATCCACACGAACCTGAGTTTGTTCAAGCAGCTGAGGAAGTAATTCAATCGGTGATGCCCGTGCTCGACCGTCACCGCGACCTGGCTAACCTAAAAATCTTGGAAAGGATGTTGGAGCCGGAGCGCCTCATTTCGTTTCGCGTAACCTGGCTGGATGACAAGGGAGAGGTGCAACTCAACCGGGGTTATCGGGTGCAAATGAACAGCGCCATTGGTCCATACAAGGGAGGCATTCGATTTCATCCGTCTGTAACGCCCAGCGTGCTGAAGTTTTTGGCGTTCGAACAAATCTTCAAGAACGCGCTTACCGGCATACCCATGGGAGGTGGCAAGGGCGGTTCGGACTTCAACCCCAAGGGCAAGAGTGAGAATGAGATCATGAAGTTCTGCCAGGCTTTTATGAGCGAACTATCCAGGCACATTGGCCACCGGTTAGACGTGCCCGCGGGCGACATTGGTGTGGGAGGCAGAGAAATTGGTTATATGTTCGGTGCTTACAAAAAGATCCAAAATGAATTTACAGGCGTGTTCACTGGAAAGGGAATTGGTTGGGGCGGAAGTTTGATGCGCACCGAGGCGACCGGCTATGGGCTGATCTATTTTGCAGCCAACATGCTGCATACCAAAGGCGACTCGATGAAAGGCAAGGTTTGCCTGGTGTCAGGATCGGGCAACGTGGCGCAGTTTGCCATGGAGAAAATCAATAAACTGGGCGGAAAGGTGGTGACCGCTTCCGATTCTAATGGGTTCATTTACGATGAAGAAGGCATCAACAAAGAGAAACTGGAGTTTATCAAAGACCTGAAAAACAACAGGCGGGGCAGGATTTCGGAATATGCCGAGGCATTCCCCGGAAGCACGTACACAGAAATAGATCCCAACGCAGATCACAATCCGTTATGGACTATCCAGGCAGATTGTGCCTTCCCTTGTGCCACCCAAAACGAAATCAACGCCAAAGACGCGCAGAATCTCGTAAAAGGTGGTATCAAACTGGTGGGTGAGGGTGCCAATATGCCTACCACCATCGATGGGATCAACATCATCATCGACAATGGACTGATGTATTCACCAGGCAAGGCGAGTAACGCAGGTGGCGTGGCCACCAGCGGACTGGAAATGACACAGAATTACATGGGTGCCAACTGGACCAAGGAGGAAGTGGACAACAAGTTGCAGGACATCATGAAGAACATTCATGATACGTGCCTCGCAGCGGCTAACGAATATGGCAAACCTGGTAACTACATGGTGGGCGCTAACATCGCAGGCTTTCTGAAGGTGGCCAACGCGATGAAGGCGCAAGGGGTGATTTGAGGTATCCGATTTTTTCGAGTCTTCAAGTATTGCTGGCGCCCTCGCCTGGCTGCGCGTGGCCGCTTCGGCAAAGGCAGGCGTCCTGGCGGTAAGAATATCAACACTATTCATGCATCGATACACCCTATTTGGTGAACAAACTGAGCGCTTGCTGTTTCGGGAAGTTACAGAAAATGATTTCCCCGCCTGGCTGGAATTTTTCAACGACCCTCGTTCAACTTTGTACTGGCCAATGAGAGGATCGGCAGAGGAAGAATGCCGCGCCACGTTCGACAAGATTTTTTATCGTTATGCCAACGAATTGGGAGGAATGAATGCTTTGGTGAGCAAACAGTCTGGAGAATTTATTGGCCTTTGCGGATTGCTGATTCAAACCGTTGATGAAGTTGAAGAACTTGAAATCGGTTACTCCATTATGCCAGGACATTGGCAAAAAGGTTATGCCACTGAAGCCGCCCGCAAATGCAAGGAGTTTGCGTTTGCCCATCGCTTTCGCGATTCGCTGATTTCAATCATTCACGAACGGAATGTTCCGTCTCAAAAGGTGGCGATAAAGAATGGAATGACGCTTAACAAGAAGACGATCTACAAGGAAGTGCCGGTACACATTTACCGCATCTTGGCTCCCTAGCTCAATAAATTAACCACAGGGTGCACAGAGTAGACACGGAGTTCCACTGAGGCTATATCGCTACTCGTCTTTTTTCTCTAACTGACCGGTACACTGCCTCCACCACCCGAATGTCCTTTAGTCCCTCCTCGCCCGGAACGAGTACATCCGTATCGTTGATGATGGCAAGCGCATCATCGTCCATCTGTTTTGCCTGCTGATTAGGGATTACCTGATCGAGTGGAGTGCCATCGCTGGTTACCCCATTGATTCCACTATAGGATTGAAAGGGCTCCAGCTTGTACCAGCCCCGTGTGCAGTTCACCATCAGGCGGTTCATGCTTTTTCCAAAGCTGGTTTCGCAGTGCGCAGTTACTCCCCCGGCAAATTCCAAATCAAAAACCATGGTCTCGTCTACTTCGGTATAGATATGAGGTCGAGTAGTGGATTGTTTGGCCTCTACTGAAATGGGCTCCAGGCCGGTCGAATAACGCGCGGCATTTAAAGGATACACGCCCATGTCGTACATGGCCCCTCCGCCCATGGCTTTATTCTGCTTCCAATGATCTGATCTCCCCTCGTAGTAGCCTGCAGCGGCCTCCACGTTCTCCACCATGCCGTACGTCTTGTTCTTTCGGAAAGAAATAATCCGCTGTGTGTTGGGTTCGTGCTGCATCCGATACCCAATGCTAAGTTTTATCTTGTTCCGGACAGCCGCATCTACCATCGCCTGGCACTCTTTCACATTCAAAGCCATTGGCTTCTCGCACCACACGTGTTTGCCCGCATTGGCCGCGCGGATGCTGTACTCCGCATGCATGGAAGGTGGCAGCACAATGTAGATCACATCGATTGCATCGTTGTTGGCAATAGAATCGAAATTCTGATAGTTGTAAATGTTTGCGTCAGAAATGTTGTACTGTTTTTTCCATCGCGCGGCTTTCGATGGCGTGCCCGTAACAATTCCGGCCAGGTAACAGTTTTTTGTCAATTGGAGTGCCGGTGCCAGCAAGTCGGTGCTGTAGTACCCCAGGCCCACCAGCGCCACCCCCAATCGCTCTTTTTGTTTCGGCAGCAACATGTTTGCAAAACCCTGTGTAGCAGCTGTGACACCTGCCGCGGTGAAAATCGATTTTTTCAGGAAAGTTCTTCTGTTGAGCGCTTTCATTGGAGTTGTTATTCGTTAGAGACTCACGATAAAGTAGTAGAACATCATGCCCGAGGCAATGAGTTTGATAATGGTGCCCATCAAGAATCCAAAGAAAGACCCCACTGCCGCCCTCCACGCAGTGTCTGAATTCTGATGTCGCAGCATTTCGCCAGCGAACGCCCCGACAAAAGGGCCGAGAATAATACCCAAAGGACCGAACCAAAAACCTGCCACCAAACCAATGGCGCAGCCCCACATGCCGTAGCTGGAGCCTCCCCATCGCCTGGTGCCCCATACCGGCACGAAATAGTCAACGGCTGTCACCACCATCGTGATACCTGCCCACACGAGCAGAAAGTTTGAAGAAAAAGGGGCATCGGTTCTGAATTGAAGCACAAGCAAACCCACATAGCTGAGGGGCGGCCCCGGCAACAACGGTACAATGCAACCCACAAGGCCGATAATCATCAGGATGCCTCCGAGAATGGCCAGGAACAAATCCATCCCATTAAGTTAAAAATTTCAGATGCCATTCCAGTGTTCCCCAACTGATGAAAATCAGAATATCATTTCTGACCTAGCTCATTGAAATCGGTTGCGTTGAGGGATTAATTTCATTTCAAGAAATTTTAAACAAGGAGGTCATATGAAACCCATGTTGAGAAAGAGCAATTTGCCTCTGTTTACTGACAACTGGCTGACAGATTTCTTCGACACCGATCGCTTCTTTGATTCAGATTGGCTGAAGAGGTTCCAGCAAGTGCCCGCAGTAAATGTGATGGAGAAGGAAAAAGAATTTGAGATCCAAATGGCTGCACCGGGTCTGACAAAGAAAGACTTCAACATCACGATCGAAAACGGAATTCTCACAATTGAAGTTGAGAAGGACATTGAGAAAAAAGAAGAGTTGGAAAACTATACTCGCAGGGAGTACAGCTATACCAACTTCACCCGTTCTTTCACTTTACCGGAAAGTGTAAAGACTGAAAAAGTAGATGCTTGGTATGAGAATGGCATCCTCCGCCTGTTGTTACCCAAAATGGTTGAGGCCCAGGTAAAACCAAAAGCCATCGAAGTACACTAAGTTTGAGCATCTAGTCGATTTGGTGCTGCCACGTGTCTCTTCAAGGCTCTACGAGAACCAGCAGCACACCGGAACACGTTAAAAAGCCAGCATTAAATCGATGCCAGAAAGTCCCGCGCTAGCGGGACTTTTGTTTTGTCTGTGCTTAGGTGCAAATTGCTGCATCACGCAGCCGCAAAACAATATTTGACCACCAGCGACTCCCCTAATGCCAGGTGGGTGTTACCCGTAATCGTCATCTCCCAGGTGGCGTGCACCTCGCTTTGGTTTGCCGGAAACGCGGTGATGGCCGATTTGCAAAATGAATTTGATCTCCCTGCGCAAACACTGGGGCATCTTACCTCGGCCGTGCAACTTGGCTTCATCTGCGGTACGCTGGTATTTGCTGTGCTTACGATAGCCGATCGGTTCTCGCCTTCGCGCGTTTTTTTTGTGAGTGCAATGGCTGGCGCCCTGGTCAACCTTCTGTTTGCCTTCAGCTCAAGCCTCTACACAATGCTGGCACTGCGAATTGCCACGGGAATTATGCTTGCGGGAATTTACCCGGTGGGGATGAAGATAGCAGCCGATCATTTTGAAAAAGGCCTTGGCAAGGCGCTGGGCTACCTGGTGGGTGCATTGGTACTGGGAACCTCTTTTCCACACCTGTTGAAGACCATTTCCAGTGCATTCGATTGGCGGTGGGTCATCATTGGCACCTCGGTGGCTGCAGCATTGGGTGGCGTGTTGATGGTGGCTGTGGTGGGTGATGGTCCTCACCGCAGAAGAGGTGCCGGGCTACAGCTGGGCAACTTCATTAAAGTCTTCAAAGGCAAAGAGTTTCGATCAGCTGCCTTTGGTTATTTCGGCCACATGTGGGAGTTGTACACCTTTTGGGCTTTCGTGCCCATCATGATCACTCATCACGCACAAACGAATGATCCGAATGTGAATGTGTCTCAATTATCATTCGTCATCATTGGCATCGGTGCGCTGGCTTGTGTGGCTAGCGGCTACCTGGCGCGAAACATCACAAGCAGCCGCGTGGCCACAATGGCTCTTTTCGTTTCGGGAATTTGCTGCCTGGCCTCCCCGATTGCCTTTGGCCTGAACACGGTGTGGTTTGTGCTGTTCTTAATGTTATGGGGTGTTTTTGTCATAGCCGATTCACCCCAATTCTCAACTGTGGTAGCCTACTTCGCACCAAAGGAATCTACCGGCACTGCGCTCACCATTGTAAACTGCATTGGTTTTAGCATTACCATCGCCAGCATCCAGCTAATCAACTACCTGGCTACCATTTGGGATTTGCGTTTGGTGTTTGTTATTCTCGCCTTGGGTCCGCTGGCCGGTTTGCTGTCCTTTTATCGAACAGCCTCCAGAGCTATTGTGTAAAATGTGCGGGGTAGGGAATTTGAGACTCGATCAACAAACTCACTCCATCCCGCGTCATCAGCGTGAGCACGATGATAATGGTACCGACCACCAGTGCCACCCCTACGTTGTTGTTCTTCAGTTCGGCAAACTCATCAATCGGGGTCAGATGGGTATAGATTACAACTCCCAACCAGCACACAACTACCCCGGATGCGTAGGCTCCCGCGATGTAGATTGCCCCATATCCGAGAAAGGAAAGGATCAGCGAAAATATACCCTGATCCTCGGCTGCCGACATCAGCCGGAATAGTGACAAAAGCGGCTCGATTACGCAACTCACCATGTATCCGATGGAAAACAAGATGCTGGCCATGAAGATGCCGTATGCGAGGTTGTTGTGGTGAATGTTGTATCGCTTCAAACCGATGTATTTCAAGGCCTGGTAAGTAATTACCAGAATGACCACACCGATGCTCAATCCCGAAAGGATCTCAATCAGTGCCAGAATGGAAAGGCGTGTATTCATAGTCAAGTGAAATTTCCCAATAATTAACGTTGTCTGACCCTGGCGGCAACATGCCAGGCAACCAGCCCGTATTGGTGGTCTCCCAAAAGTAAAACCGCCTGCCCCGGTATTCGAGGTAATCACCAACCGAAGGAATGTCCAGGGCAATCATCGCATGCTGATATTCTTTGCTGATGACAATTAAGGGCGAATAGCCCATATTTTTCAACAGGGTGTAAAGCAAAACCGATCTTGTATCGCAATCTCCCGACAGGCTGAACAGGAATTCAACCGGCCCCAGTATTCCGAACTTTTCGTGATCGCGGCAGGGAAAGTCACTCACATCACAATCTCCTGGCAAAATGTATTCGTAGGGAATATCCTGCACAAAAGAGACCGTCATCTTTGCCAGGTCAGACTTTGACAAATTGTTTTGTCTGGCGATTTCCCTCAAAGAATCTTCGATAAACTGAATTGATGGTGCATTGGTCTCGTACAGCGCAAAATAGACATCGCGCCAGTAGCTGGCATAACTTCCGCCTTTGGGGCGAATGCGCTGCCGGTTTTGCCATGCTTTCTCATCCTCATCGTAAGGGATTTCATAACTCGTGCAGTAGATTGAATCGTAGGCATATTTATTCCAGGTTCGGTGGTGCGTCCTGACTGGCGAAGGGATTTTGACTGTATCGTCTTCAAAGTATTCATCACAAATAGGAAGGTCTTCGACCCATTCTTCCTGCAAGTCCTCATCGGCCTCATGCAGGACGCGAATCAGAACGAACATGGTTACGAAGATGGCCAGTAAAACTCGGGCTAGCGTTTTCAACCCTTCCAAGTTAGCAAATCGTTTACATCAAAACCCTGAATCTCCACAATGGAATAATCAATTATCTTTGATGTTATTCTAATTCAATCACGATGTCACTGAAAAATCGATTTTCAAACCAAGACCTCGAGCGAATTAAGGCCGCAGTGAGGGAATCTGAAAGTAAGATATCCGGAGAGATCGTGCCGGTATTTGTCGAACGAAGTGGACATTACATCATTGCCAACTACCGGGGAGCGGTGATCCTTGCGTCATTGGTTTTTGCGCTGATTGTCCTGGTCGACAGGTATTATCCTCCACTCGCGGTGTACGACCCGTTGGTCATTTTTGTATTGGTGGCGCTGGCCGGAGTGTTCGGGGGAGTGATTGCTCATTATGTGAACCCCGCGAAGCGCATGCTCCTGAGCCAGTTTCACATGGACCAGTCCACCAAGAAGAAGGCCGAAAGTGCTTTTCTGGAGGAGGAAGTATTCAATACGCGACATCGCACGGGAATCATGTTATTTGTTTCGTTTTTTGAACATGAGGTAATCGTGATGGCTGATCGCGGCATAAGCAAAGTGGTCGATCAAAAAGAGTGGGACCGAATGGTGACCAAATTGACTGATCAAATCAAGCGAGGCAAACTGGCTGACGGCATGGTGGAAGCCATTCAACGATGCGGTGCGATTCTACTCGAAAAAGGTTTTCAAAAAACGAATGACGATGTTAATGAACTACGCGATGACCTACGGCTTGAAGACTAAGACTCCCTTCACTCCTCAGCTTTTCCTGATATTCTTTGCTGTTGTCCTTTCAACGCAGGTCAAAGCTCAAAAACCAGTTCCGGAGCTTTGGGGGCAGCGTGTGCATGATGAAGCCAAGGTATTATCGTCTTCCACTGTATCTCAATTGGAGCAACAATTGAAAGCCTACGAAGATTCAACTTCCAATCAAATCGCCATCCTTGTTACTCCATCACTGGATGGAGAAATCCTGGAGGAGTATTCCCTGCGTGTGGCCGAAGCTTGGAAATTGGGAAGGAAGGACAGAGACAATGGTATTTTGCTTCTCGTTGCCATTAACGACCGCAAGATGCGCATCGAAGTGGGATATGGGTTGGAGGGTGTACTTACCGATGCGCTGTGTAACCGCATTATCCGCAACGAAATTGCGCCCAACTTCAGACGCGATGATTACGATGCTGGTATCGCAGCCGGTATCAACGGCATTATCAGCGCCATCGGTGGTGAGTACACTGCCGAAGATGCTGAGAGTGGTGGTGACTTTGAGCACATGTCGATCCAGGAGAAACTACTCATCGGTGTTTTCATTTTTGGTATCCTTGGCCTGTTCACTTTTATCGGCCTCGTTTCGGGCAAGCCCGGTTGGTTTCTCTACTTCTTTTTGATGCCTTTCTGGGCTTTGTTCCCTACCATTTTTGTAGGCACAAGTTTAATTCTATTCTTCATTTACCTCGTTGCCTTTCCCATTTTGAAAATCATTATCGGCCGCTCCGCCTGGGGCAAGTCGATGACAAAGAAAATGCAATCGTCAGGCAGTGGTGGGCGCTGGTCATCTGGCGGAGGCTGGAGCAGCGGTGGATGGTCATCGGGAGGTGGCGGATTTTCTGGTGGCGGTGGAAGTTTTGGTGGCGGAGGCAGCAGCGGTTCGTGGTAGGCTCTCTTCAATAGACAAAGTCAGAATCCCTCCATTCAATCTGATTGTAATATCCGTTGAATAACCCCTATTTTTGGGCGCAAATTGAACTTCATGAAACGCGACAAGGTAGTTTTTGATCTCATCGATAAAGAAAAGCACCGCCAGCAAACCGGCATCGAGTTGATCGCCTCTGAGAACTTTTGTTCCGAACAGGTGATCAAGGCCATGGGCACCGTGCTCACCAACAAATATGCCGAAGGCTTGCCGGGCAAGCGGTACTATGGCGGGTGCGAAGTGGTGGATGAGATTGAACAATTGGCCATCGATCGCGTGAAGGAATTGTTCGGAGCGAGTTGGGCCAACGTGCAGCCGCATTCGGGAGCGCAAGCCAACGCAGCGGTGATGCTCGCGTGCTTAAAGCCAGGCGACAAGATTCTGGGTTTCGATCTCTCACATGGTGGTCACCTCACGCATGGTTCACCCGTCAATTTCTCCGGCAAATTATACCAGCCTATTTTCTATGGGGTCGAGAAAGAGACAGGTTTGATTGATTTCGACAACGTCATCAAGATTGCCGAGCGTGAGAAACCGAAGATGATCATTTGCGGTGCTTCCGCCTACAGCCGCGACTGGGATTACGCCAAACTGCGCCAGGCTGCTGATTCAGTGGGCGCCATTTTGCTTGCGGATATCTCCCACCCGGCAGGGTTAATCGCACGCGGCTTGCTCAACGACCCGATGGAGCATTGCCACGTAGTTACGACTACCACACACAAGACATTGCGCGGCCCACGCGGTGGATTGATCATGATCGGTAAGAACATTGACAACCCGTGGGGATTGAAAACGCCAAAAGGTGAAATCCGAAAGCTCTCGTCAGTTTTGGATTCGGGTGTGTTCCCCGGCACGCAAGGCGGACCTTTGGAACACGTAATCGCAGCCAAGGCCATCGCCTTTGCCGAAGCGCTCACCGATGAATACATGGACTACATTGTGCAGGTGGCCAAGAATGCAAAAGCAATGGCCAGCGCCTTTGTGGAAAAAGGATATCAGGTAATATCTGACGGAACTGACAACCACCTGATGTTGATCGATCTGCGTTCCAAGAAATTGACTGGCAAGCAGGCAGAGGATGCCTTGATCAAAGCCGACATTACGATCAACAAGAATATGGTGCCGTTTGACACGCAATCACCGTTTGTCACCAGTGGCATGCGGGTTGGTACGCCTGCCATTACCACCCGCGGCCTGATGGAGAAAGACGTGATCAAGGTGGTTGAATTGATTGACGAAGCACTGGCCAAACCTGCAGACGAAAAACACTTGAAGAATGTGAAGAAGAAAGTGAATCGTTTTGTGCAGCGTTTCCCACTATACTAACTGTAAACAACCAACCATGAGGAAGTGCGATGAGTGAAGATAAGGAAATGTCGTTCCTCGATCACCTGGAGGAATTGAGGTGGCACGTGATTCGCGCGCTCAGCGTGGTTTTTGTTTTGATGATCGGAACATTCGCGGCAGGCAGGTGGATATTTGAAAACATCGTATTCGCCCCGGCCAAGATCGACTTCATCACGTTCCGATACCTCTGCAAAGTGGGCCAGATGATTCACTGGGAAGAGCAGCTTTGCATTGAGTCCATTCCACTCAAAATTCAAAGCCGATTGATGACGGGGCAGTTCACCATGCACCTGACGGCATCGTTCGTGTTGGGCATAATCCTGGCTTTTCCCTATGTATTTTGGGAAATCTGGCGATTCGTAAAGCCCGGACTTTACAGCAAGGAGCAGAGCGTTTCGCGGTGGGCTGTTACCGCGGTTTCATTCCAATTTTTACTGGGGATCTGCTTCGGTTATTTCGTGATGACGCCACTGGCCACATGGTTCCTGTCGACTTATTCCATCAGCGAGATGATTTCCAATGAGTTCGACATCACCTCGTATGTTTCTACGGTTACCATGCTGGTGTTTGGCAGTGGCTTGCTGTTTCAAATGCCGGTGGTGGTGTACTTCCTCACCCGGATTGGAATTGTTACGCCCCAGGGAATGAAGGCGTACCGCAAACACGCCATTGTGGCCATCCTGATTCTCGGTGCAATTATCACGCCTCCGGATCCGTTAAGCCAAGCTCTGATTTCGTTACCTTTGTATATGTTATATGAGATTAGCATTGTAATCTCAAGGCGCGTGCTCAAGAAAATGGAGCGGGAAGAAATTAAATCGGCAACACAGGCATGATGCAGAAAATAGCCATCGGCAGTGACCATGCGGGTTTTGAACTCAAAGAAGCGCTGAAAGAACTTTTGCAGCAGGAGGGTTTTGAGTTCCACGACTTCGGCACACACAGCAGCGAGTCGGTAGACTACCCCGACTATGCACATGCGGTCGCAGCGGCTGTCGAGAAAAAGGAATTTGATTTAGGCGTTTTGGTTTGCGGCTCGGCAAATGGGGTGTGCATGACGGCCAACAAGCACCAGGGTATTCGTGCAGCGCTTGCCTGGAGTGAGGAAATTGCAGCCCTTGCGCGCCAGCACAACAACGCCAACGTTATCTGCCTGCCGGGCCGATTCGTTTCAAAGGAACAAGGCAAAAACATTCTCGACAGCTTCCTCCATTCTAGTTTTGAGGGTGGAAGGCACGAGCGCAGGACGCAAAAAATCAGTTGTTGATCTTTCTGTATTCGTTGCCGTTCCGGACGTAAGCCGAACGTAGTTTTGGAATGCGTGCCAGCACGTTGGGCATCGCCTCAATTTCATCGATAATCACATCCGGGGGATCCTGCTCGAAGCATTGCGCCACTTTCTCCACATTTTGATAAACATCCAGGTTAGTCAATACAGATTGCGACTGGCTCCAGTTCAGGAAAAATCCGCCCAATTGGTTCTTCTCATACATCGACCAATCTTCGCCCAACACCATCACGCGCTTGTTTTCAATGGGTCGCGTACTCGCGGGTTGATACAGCTTTGAATAATCGACAGACTCCAGCCTGCCGTACATCGACAAAAGACTGATCGAGATCAAAGAAATGACAAAGACCCACAGCATGATTTCTGCCCGCCACCTGCGCCTGATCAGCAGCAGGTAATAACTGATAAAGTAGGCGATGGGCGGAAAAAAAATCGAAAGGGTTACCGGGGTTCGCTGCGGGCTTAGCCAAACAACCACCAAACCGCCCAGCAGCCACCAAAACATAACCTGCAGCAATTGCGATTGATACTTTGTCAATCGGGCCTGGCGGTTGAGCATCACGAAAGAAAAAAACAAATAGGCAAGCGGCACTGCACTCAATACGAGCAGCGAGGTTGGAGCGATAAGTTGCTCGGCAACCTGAAAAGAAATATGCGCTCCGTAAAATCCCTGGTAGAGCCAGGTAAGCTCACCCCAATAATAGTACAGCGTAATCAGAATGAGGTGGGGAAGGAGAAAGCCAAAAAACAACAACCCTACTTTTCTGGCCGACATGCGACCGTATACGAATAGAAGGACGAGTGCCGTGGGGAGGAACACCCAATAAGAGAAAACAAACAGCGTGGTAATGCCCAGGTAAAAGCCAAGATTTAAGACCAGTTCGTCACGTTGAATTTTGAATTCAATCTCCTTGAATAAATTATTAAGCGCCAACAAGAGTACCGTAGCACCCAAAAGTTCAGCTGATGTGGTGAGTGCATCGAACGAAAAGAAGCATAGCAGCGCAAAAATCAATGATGGCAAATACGTGTTTTCTGTATACGCTTTATTATTGATCAAGAGGATTCCAAAAAAGGCGGCCTGGAAAAAAATGATCACCAGGGCTGTGATGTGCCGGGCAATGGTTGATCGTCCAAAAAGCAAATCAAAAAAACCGAAAACAGACGAGGCCAGCGGTGGCGTGTTGTCGAAGATTTCCGCGTACATCAGTTTGCCATCGGCCACTGCTTCGCCAACAACCAAACTCTTGAGTTCACCAATTGTATAACCCTCCATGCTCCACAAGAACGGCACACTCACCAGCACGATGATGAACAAAGTACCCAGCAACCGGTACGGGTCATTGATGCGAAAGAAACTTAACAGCACAAGACGAATCTAAGGCTCGCAATTACGCGATTATTGCTTAAAAAGCCATTCGCGCGGCTCCGATCCCAATTCCACAGCATTCTTTATCTTTGCGACATGAGCGGAACGGTAAGACAGCAGAAGTTTGCACGGCTGATTCAAAAAGAACTCAGCGACATTTTTCAGAAGGACAAAAGGGGAATTCTCTCTAACAAAATGGTGACCATCCCCGAGGTGAAGGTGAGCCCTGACCTGGGCGTGGCCAAAGTCTACATCAGCATGATGCTAGTCGATAACAAACAAGCCTTGCTTGACAATTTGAATCAGCGGAAGAGCGAGGTGCGTAAAGATTTGGGTACCCGCATCAAGAAACAAGTGCGTGTGATTCCCGAACTGGTTTTCTATATCGATGAGGTGGAAGAAAACGCCATGCGGATTGAGTCGTTGATCAATAGCCTCCATATTCCCCCCGCCAAGAGCCAAGAGGAGTAAAAGACCCGACACTTGAATCTTCCCTTCTTCATAGCCAGGCGCTATTTTCTCTCAAAACGCAAGAAGAACTTCATCAACATCATTTCCCTCCTTTCAATGGTGGGCGTGGCATTTTCCACGGCAGCATTAATCATCGTGCTGTCCGTGTTCAATGGCCTGGAAGACCTGCTGAAGTCTCTCTACGTTTCGTTTGACCCAGAGCTGAAGATCGAGGCCACACAAGGAAAATCTTTTGCCGTGAATGATTCTTTGCTCTCATCGATTCGGTCGGTGAAGGGTGTGGGCATTGTAACTGAAGTGATTGAAGACTATGCCTACCTCCGCTATCGCGAATCGGACATGGTGGCGATTATCAAGGGCGTAAGTGACAACTTCATAGACCAACACCGCCTGGACGACCGCATGGTGGCTGGCAATTTGGCTTTGCGACAAGGCGATGTGCCATTTGCCATCATCGGGCGTGGCGTGCAGTACCAACTTTCCATAGCCGTGGATGACGACATGTTTGCCCTCCAGGTATTTTACATCAGGAACCTGCGTGGCAGTTCGCTTGACCCATCGCGCATGTATGCGCGCAAATCGATCCGGCCCGGTGGCGTGTTTTCCATCGAAAAAAACTATGACGAGAATTACGTATTTCTTCCGTTGGATTTTGTAGAAGATTTATTGGACTATGAAGGTAAACGCACCGCGCTGGAAATTAAAGTGCGAGAGGGCGAAAACGTGGAAGACGTGCAAGCAAAGGTGCAAATGCTTTTAGGTACGGATTTTCAGGTACTCACGAACGAACAACAACACCGCGATCTTTATCGCTTACTGAAAATGGAAAAGCTTTTTACCTTTCTTGCGCTCGGGATGCTGATCTTGATTGGTTCGATTAACATCTTCTTTTCGCTGATGATGTTAGCGATCGACAAAAAGAAAGACGTAACCATTCTTTCGGCCATGGGTGCCAATCGAAGTCTCATCAGCAGGATTTTCCTTACAGAAGGAGCAGTGATTGCAGGCATTGGAGCCATGGCCGGACTGGCGATCGGGGGCACGATCTGCTGGATGCAACAAACCTATGGGCTCGTGGGCATGGGGATGGAAAACGCCATTGTGGCAAACTACCCTGTGAAGATGAAGACGATCGACTTCTTATCCACCGGGATGCTCCTGGCAGTCGTTACCGTGTTGGTGTCATTTTACCCGGCCTCGTTGGCGGCCAAATCTTACTCTACCGAGTATCTGTAACCCCAAACGGGGATGTAGGAAAACCAGCCAAATCGCAAAAAAATACTGCCGGGAATTATTTAAATTGCGGTTCTGCGCATTCCGAAAAGTGAGAATCTGAGGCTTTTGGGCCTCTTTTCCGGCACTCTTTGTTCAAAACGCAGCGTGTTAGAAGGGTCTTACAAAAGGTAATGAAAGTTTCTGCCGCACAGCCGTTTCAAATCATTTACTCACTGTATCAGCATGAGTACCTGGGCTATATTATCGAATCTTTCATTGTGCATTTGGACGAAAAAGGCAAGCTCACCTATCAACACCAGAACATCTCTTCAAAAAACGCCCGCGAGTTTTCTAAAGGACTGGACGACCGGGACTTTGAGCTGATCGACATCATGGACAGCATGAGCCAGGATGCGGTGATCAAGCATTTCTCGAAGAAGCAGATGAAACCGGACGAATTCTTCAACAAGGTTTACAAGAAAAATAAAGGCGATACCCTGCTTCAGGACCAGATAGAAGCCTACATGGAAAAACGCAGGGGTGTGGTGCTGGACAAGATGAAAGGCAAGATGTTGTTTGAAATGGGCAATGATGGCGAACCCACTTGGAGAAAACTGCAGGTGCAGGAGAAGCGGGCCAACATCCAGTTTCACTTTAAACGAACCGAGGAAAGTACGGACTACTATCCCACCATCTATCACGATGGGAAGAGGCTCGATATACCAAATCCGTCCGCGTATCTCATCTGCCGCGATCCGGCCTGGTTTATCATGAACGGAAAGCTCTATGGATTCGAAAAGCACGTAGACGGCAAGAAGCTGCAGCCCTTTCTAACCAAAAAGTCTGTGGTGATTCCGAAGAACCTGGAAGAAACCTATTACAACCGGTTTGTGGCACCCCTCATAGCCTCTTTCGATGACGTAGAGGTAAATGGATTTCAAATCAACAAAAGCGAATACGACCCGTTGCCGTTGCTCACCATCTCAGAATTGCCACCAGTAAGCGCAAAAGATGCACCGTCATTGTTTGGTGATGGCGACAAACCAGGCAATGACGATGAAGCCGGAAAGATCGTTTTTGATCTCTCTTTCAAGTATGGCAAGCATAAACTTCGCGGTGACTCGCCCGGGCCGGTAAGCGTAAAGCTTGAGAAGTCCGGCAACGACTATGTCTTCCACCGCATTGTGCGCGTAACCGAATCGGAGAAGAAGTATGCGCAGACACTTACAAAACTTGGCCTTCCGCTGAGGGGATTTCGAACCGCCCTCGACAAGGGTAGCGCTTTTTCCTGGCTGAACGAAAACCGGGTGAACCTGCTTAACCTTGGGTTTGAGGTAAGCCAACCCAGCAACCGCGACAAAAAATATTTTGTCGGCAAGGCCGTGATGGAACTGGACGTAAAGGAGAATATCGATTGGTTCGATATCCATGCGCGCATCATGTTCGGTGATTTTGAAATCAGCTTCAAAGACCTTCGCAAACTCATCATGCGAAAGAAGGTGGAGTTTAAGTTACCGAACGGTGAAATCGCAATTATTCCGGAAGCTTGGTTGGTGAAGTTCGGAGATCTTTTTGCGCTGAGCGAAACGCACGGCAAGAATGATAAACCCGTATTGAAAAAACATCATATCACGCTGCTCAAAGACCTCCAGGAAAGCAACCTGGCAAAAGTTCACATGAGCGATCGCCTTCGCAATTTCGACAACTTCACAGGCATTAAGGACTACCCCCTTCCGAATCAATTTGAAGGCACGCTTAGAAAATATCAAAAGGCGGGCTACAACTGGCTGAGATTTCTCAACGAGTTCAGGCTTGGAGGCTGCCTTGCGGATGATATGGGTTTGGGAAAAACCGTACAGACGCTTGCATTGCTTCAGGCCGAAAAAGAAAAAGGAAATGCCGGCACATCTCTGCTGATCATGCCCACCTCCTTGGTGTACAACTGGGAAATGGAAGCATCGAAGTTTACCCCCGAATTGAAAGTGCTGAATTATACTGGCACACATCGGGTAAAGAACATCGAGCGCTTTAGCAATTACGATGTGGTGCTTACCTCTTATGGCATTACACGCCTCGACATCGATTTGTTGCAAAATTTCCCTTTCAATTACGCCATTTTGGATGAATCGCAGGTGATCAAGAATCCAACCTCGAACATTGCCAAGGCGGTCATGCGATTGAAATCAAGACACCGCCTCACCCTTACCGGAACGCCTCTTGAAAACACCACGTTGGATCTTTGGTCGCAAATGACGTTCATTAATCCCGGTTTGTTGGGTGGCCAAACGTTTTTCAAAAATGAGTACCAGGTGCCCATCGAGAAGAAGCACGATGAGTCCAAGACCAAGAAGCTGAACGCCATCATCAAGCCGTTTATTCTGAGGAGGCTAAAATCTCAAGTGGCGACCGACCTGCCGGAGAAGGTTGAGAATGTACACTATACCGACATGACGGCCGAGCAAGCTGAAAAATACGAAGAGGCGAAATCCTATTATCGCCACAAAATACTCGACCTGATTGAAAAGGAAGGTATCAACAACTCACGCCTCACTATTTTGGAAGGCTTGACCAAGTTGCGCCAGTTGTCCAACCATCCAAAAATGATCGACAGTACCTACAAAGGTGGGTCGGGTAAGATGGAGGATGTGTCGCACATGATTGAAAATGCGATCCTGGAAGGCCATAAGCTTTTAATCTTTAGTCAGTTTGTCAAGCACCTTGAAATCATCAAGGCACAACTGAAGGAGAAAAACGTTCCGTTCGCTTACCTGGATGGTTCAAGCACCGACCGGAAAGAGCAGGTCCATCGATTCAATAAGGATTCAAACCTTAAGATATTCCTTATCTCCATCAAGGCCGGTGGCTTGGGACTCAACCTGACGGAAGCCGACTACGTGTTCATTCTGGATCCCTGGTGGAATCCCGCGGTGGAAGCACAAGCCATCGACAGGGCACACCGAATTGGTCAGAAGAAGAAAGTCTTTACATACAAATTCATCACCCGCAACACGGTGGAAGAGAAAATCCTGACGTTACAAAAACACAAGCTTAAGCTTTCAGAAAACCTCATCACCACGGAAGAGAGTGTAATTAAGACGCTCACCAAAGAAGACATAGAGATGCTGATGAACTAGCCTTCCGCCTGGGTCTGTGTTTCCAGGTGGCGGGTCTTCCAGCGGTTGTGCGACCAAAGCCAGTTGTCAGGATGCTTCCGGATCATCTCTTCAAGCTTTCGCACATAGAGTTCAACCGGCCTTGTATCCCCTTTCTTAAATGGCGGTTCAATCACCGGCTCAATGGTAATTTCGTAGTGGCCTCTTTTCACGCGGGCGATTTTCCAAAAAGTGACGGGATACTGCGTCATCACAGCCAGTTGATTCGTGCCGTCAAAAAATGCCGTCTCCTGGTTTAGAAACCGGGTTATGTACCGCTTGTCGCGAGAGTGGCCCGGGTATTGGTCCGCCACAATGGACACAATTCTCACCAGATTCCTTCGCTTGAAAGCCTCCTTTGCAACATCGTTTCTTTTAATGGGATGGGCACCAAATCGGCTGCGGCAAGCTTTAGAAAACTTTTCGAAGAAAGAACTGTTCACCGGTTGATAGACAAAATCAATGGGCATGGGTGCCACCAACCCCGCATATGTCAAGATCCACTCCCAGTTAAATTGATGAGACGCCAAACCCAACACCGACTTGCCTTCTTTGCCGTAGCGCTCAATGAGTTCCAGGTTTTTGACGGTGACCCGCTCGTGAAATTCCTCTGGCGCAATGGTCAATAGTTTCACCATCTCCACACCGTAGTCTGCCAGGTTGCGGTAGAATTTCTTTTCAATTTCACGAAGTTCCGGCTCAGGCTTTTCAGGAAATGAATTCCTCAAGTTCTGCTTCACCATTTTTACTCGATAACGCACCACGCGATAGCTCACAAAAAAAATAAAGTCGCTTAAGAGGTAAAGTAATGGAAAAGGAAGTCGCGAAATCAGGCGGAGTAAGAGCATTCAGACGAATAAAGTACGGCCGCAAGTTACTTAAGTATTGCTAATTTTGACGCGCGCTGTTGAAGTGACACTATGAAAGAAAAGATTGTAATTATCACCGGTGGCTCGTCCGGAATCGGCAAAGCCCTCGCATTCAAATTTGGAAGCAAAGGCTCCAAAATCCTGATCACCGGCAGGCGGCAAGAAGAACTGACAAAAGTCCTTAATGAACTAATAAAGGCCGGCATTGATGCGCATGCCCTTCAGGCAGATGCAAGTAGCGAGGCCGATAATCAAAGGATGGCTGCGGAGGCGATCAGGCGTTTTGGCCGGATCGATGTCCTGATCAATAATGCGGGTATGTCGATGCGCGCCATGTTTGAGGAAGTTGACCTGGACGTGTTACGCAGGGTAATGGAAGTTAACTTCTTTGGGGCCGTGAGTGCTACCAAAGCTTGTCTTCCCGAAATCATCAAAAACAAAGGATCGATCATCGGGATTTCATCCATCGCGGGTTATCGGGGTTTGCCAGGCCGCACGGGCTACTCCTCATCGAAGTTCGCATTGAATGGATTTCTGGAAGCACTGCGCACGGAGTTACTGAAGAAAGGCGTGCACGTACTAACGGCCTGTCCGGGGTTTACAGCCACCAACATCCGTAAGCATTCCTTAACGAAGGATGGAAGTGAGCAAGGTGAATCGCCACGTGATGAAGAAAAGATGATGACGGCAGAGGAGTGTGCGCATCATATTTATCACGCAACCGTTAAGCGAAAGCGTTCCTTGGTATTAACCCGGCAGGGAAAGCTCACTGTATTTCTCAATAAGTGGTTGCCGGGGCTAACGGACCGGCTTGTCTACAACGTAATGGCGAAGGAAGAGAACTCGCCTTTTAAGTGATGGCCAAATCCAAAACTCTTTTCTTCTGTCAGAATTGCGGGTACGAATCCGCCAAGTGGCTGGGCAAATGTCCATCGTGCGAGCAATGGAATACGTTTGTGGAGGAACTCGTGGCCAAACCCGAAAAAGGAAAGACAGATTGGCGGCAAGAGACCATCCGTGATAAAAAAATAATTCCAAAAACCCTCAACGAAATTGAAGGGTCTGAGGAAATCCGAATCCCTTCACCCGACAAAGAACTGAATCGGGTGCTTGGCGGGGGGATTGTGCCCGGCTCGATGGTGCTCATCGGTGGCGAACCGGGAATTGGCAAATCCACGCTGCTTCTGCAGGTGGCATTGGCGCTCAGGCAACTTAAAACCCTATATGTCTCCGGTGAGGAAAGCGAACAGCAAATTAAGATGAGGGCCGATCGACTTGCCACGAAGGATCAGCACTTTGGGCATTTCTATACGCTGATCGAAACCAACACCCGCAACATTTTCCTGACAATAGAATCTCTTCAACCACAATTGGTTTTGATCGATTCCATTCAAACATTGCACTCGCACCTGCTCGACTCCGCAGCCGGAAGCATTGCGCAGGTGCGGCAATGTACAGCCGAGCTGATGAAGTATGCCAAAGAGAGCAACACGCCCGTGTTTCTTGTAGGCCACATCACCAAAGACGGTTTTTTGGCGGGGCCAAAGGTGCTCGAGCACATGGTCGACACGGTGTTGCAGTTTGAAGGAGACCGCCACCTGGCTTATCGCATTTTGCGCACGACAAAAAATCGCTTTGGGTCAACTTCGGAAATAGGCATCTACGAAATGCTGGGCTCCGGCTTGCGCGAAGTTTCCAATCCGTCAGAAATTCTCATTTCGCAAAAGGAAGATTCGATTAGTGGCACCACCATTGGTGCAACGATTGAAGGGAATCGCCCTTTATTAATCGAGATCCAATCATTGGTGAGCCCGGCCTCTTATGGCACACCACAACGAACACCCACGGGCTTCGACCACAAGCGGCTGAATATGTTGTTAGCCGTGTTGGAGAAAAGATGCGGCTATCGCATGGGCATGCAAGATGTGTTCGTGAACATGGCCGGTGGCATTAAAGTGGAAGATCCTGCCATTGACCTGGCCGTATGTGTTTCAATCATTTCCTCAATGGAAGAAAAGCCCGTTTCCGACAAGTTCTGTTTTGCCGCTGAGGTGGGTCTGGGCGGTGAGCTGCGTGCCGTTAATCGCATCGATCAGCGAATCAGTGAGGCTGAAAAGTTGGGTTTCGAAGAAATCTACATCTCCAGGTTCAACAAAAAAAGCCTTGATACCGGGAAGGTGAAGATCAAAATCAATGCTTTCTCCAAACTGTCTGATCTGTTTCAAGAACTCTTTCCCCGATAGCTCTTCCATTGGTTTGTCGCCATTAACTTTGTGATTCATCTAACCCTGATCGCAATTGGAAAACTTTTTCGTTGACACCCTGGGCCTGCCCGATTACGCTTTCAGCTTTATTGTTTTGCCTTTGCTGATTTTTCTTGCAAGGATCTGTGATGTATCGATCAACACCATCCGGATCATTTACATGCTGGGCGGTCGAAGGCTCACGGCCACCATCCTGGGGTTCTTTGAAGCTTTCATTTGGTTGATGGCCATTCGGCAGATATTCCAGCACCTGGACAACTGGCTGTGCTATGTTGCCTACCCTGGGGGTTTTGCCACGGGCGTTCTTGTGGGCATGCTCATCGAAGAACGTATCGCCTACGGCAAAGTGGTGGTAAGAATCATCACGCGTCAGGATACGGGGCCGTTATTGAATCACTTCAGGAGTATTCGGCAGCGGTTCTCCGTGGTGAAAGGAATGGGGCCGGATGGTGAGGAAAGCGTGATCTTTACCGTGCTTAAGAGAGAAGGGCTTGATGGCATGTTGGCGAAATTGAAAGAGGTATTGCCCACCGCATTCTATACCGTTGAGGGCGTAAAGGCCGCTGCCGAAAGTGGTGCCCTTCCCGAAACTGCCGGAAGATACCCCTTCATCACCCGGCTCAAAACGATGATCAGAAGTTGAAGCCTTTTCTGCCCTGAAGGCCTCCGGTATGCAGCGCAAGGATTGTTGTGCCATCGGCAAACTTGCCGCCTTTGATCATTTGCACAAGTCCAAACATCATCTTCCCGGTGTAGACCGGATCCAACGGAATGCCGTGCTCTTTTTCAAAATGAACGATAAAGGATTTCAGCTCCTCCGTTATTTTGCCATATCCGCCAAAGTGAAAGTCCTCCACAATGGCCCAGTCGGTGGCATCACGCGATAAGTATTTGCGAACTTCCTCCTTCAAAAAACTTCCTGACTTTAAAGAAGAAAAACCAAGCACCGATTTTCCAGGCAGGGAGTTGACCAATCCCGCCAGGGTTCCACCTGTGCCCACCGGTAGTGTGATCGCATCGAACATCGCCTCACGCGATAACCATTTTCCTAATTCTTCGCATCCCTTCACAGCCAACGGATTGGTGCCGCCCTCGGGCATCAGATAGAAGTTGGTAAAACGTTGCTGCAGCTGCTTTATGAATTCACTTTCGTTTTTCTGCCGATAAGCATCCCGACTGACAAACTCCAAACGCATGCCTTGTGATCTTGCAAAAGCCAGGGTTGGATTCAATGGCTCTACTTCTTCGCCACGCACGATGCCGATGCTCTTCAACCCCAACTCTCTCGCTGCGGCTGCCGTTGCGTAAAGGTGGTTTGAAAATGCCCCACCAAATGTGAGCACGGTGTTGTACCCTCCCGCCAAAGCCGCTTCCAGGTTGTGCTTGAGCTTCCACCATTTGTTGCCGCTTACATGCGGGTGGTTTTGATCCTCCCTTTTTACCAGGACACGCACTTTTGGGTTACCCAGCCTCAGTTCCTGAATCGGTGTTTCATGGTAAGAAAGTTGCAAAGCCTCCAGAATTACTAATTATTTTAGTATTATTGCTAAATGGATGATTCGTACTTCAAGGGAAGAGGGGCGCAAATCAAAACCGAAAACAGGTTCCTCAAAAATCAATATTCGACTCAACATATCGAAGGGCTGGACGAGCCACTCCTTGCCAACCCACAAACGCAGATTTTCCGCGAGCAACCTAAAAAAATAGTCAACAAAGTCAACAGTCCCGACTTGCATTTCGGATTCTCCATGAACCCCTACCAGGGCTGTGAGCATGGGTGCGTTTACTGTTACGCCAGGAATACCCACGAGTACTACGGTTTCAGTGCGGGACTGGATTTTGAATCAAAGATCATTGTCAAAGAAAATGCCCCTGCCCTGCTCGAAAAACATTTGATGCAATCGGATTGGCAAGCTGTGCCCATCATGCTCTCGGGAAATACCGACTGCTACCAACCACAGGAACGCAAATTCGAAATCACGCGGAAGATGCTGGAAGTATTGGTACGATACCGCCACCCCGTGGGCATGATCACCAAAAACAGCCTCATTCTCCGCGACCTGGACCTGTTGAAAGAATTGGCCGAAAATCAGTTGGTGCATGTGATGATCTCCATCACCACACTTGACGAATCGTTAAGGCGGATGATGGAGCCCCGTACCACCAGCGCCATAAAACGTCTCCAAACAGTGGAGCAACTGGCGAAAGCCGGAGTGCCCACAGGTGTCATGAATGCTCCCATCATTCCGGGGCTCAATCACCACGAAATCCCGGAGGTAGTAAAGGCAGCCGCAGACCATGGTGCAAGCACCATCGCCATGACGGTGGTAAGGTTGAATGGGTCAATCGGAAAAATCTTTGAAGATTGGCTGAGAAAGAACTTCCCCGATCGTTTCGAAAAGGTTTGGAATCAAATAAGTGATCTTCACGGTGGCTCCGTAAATGATTCGCAATTTGGCAGGCGAATGGCAGGTGAGGGCAACATTGCTTCGGCCATTCACCAGTTGTTCAATGCCTCCAGGCGGAAGCATTTCGGAGACCGGAGAATGCCAGCGCTCGACTTAACCAAATTCAGAAAAGGCGGGAATCTCACCTTGTTCTGAGGTTTATTATCCGGCTCGCCAGCCGACCGTAACAAAAATCACTTTCAAATTTCGTTCTAGCCGTTATTTTTACAGGGTGTTAAGAGCTGTGGCATTGGTTTTGGCATTCGTGGTGTTGACCGGCAGCCTGGCCGATCTGCATGAGCTGAGCAAGCTCCCCTACCTGCTCGAACACTATCAGCAGCACAAGGATCATTCAAAACGCTTTTCCATTGCCGAGTTTGTAAGCCTGCACTACGGTGAGCAATCCGAGCAGCACGACAAGGAAGAGCATGAAAAACACCAGGGCTTGCCATTCAAGAAAGACGATTGCAGTTCCATTCATAGCACCGTTTTTTTTGGAACCGTGGATGTGCCTCCCAGGGAAATCACGTTAAACCCGGTTCTCCACACTAATTTTTATCAATCGGTTTTCTCCTCGGATTTTCGGCAGTCGATCTGGCAGCCACCGAGGTTGATCGGCTAAGTCACTCTGTTCCCCAGGCGGTACAATTGGCCGTCATTCCCGAAATAATTTTTAGTAGATAAAAAATGTCGGTATGCTTAACCGCATTATTTCATTTTCTATACACAATAAATTCCTGGTTCTAATTTTAACAGTGGGGCTCATCGGTTACGGAGCCTACTCGCTCACCCGGCTACCCATCGATGCTGTGCCCGACATCACCAATAACCAGGTGCAGGTGATCACCCTTTCCCCTTCGCTGGCAGCGCCTGAGGTAGAACGGCTGGTGACCTTCCCGGTCGAACAAACGATGGCTACCATCCCCGACATTGTGGAGATCCGATCATTCTCACGGTTTGGGCTTTCTGTTGTAACGATCGTTTTTACGGAGTCCACCGATGTGTACTGGGCACGCCAGCAGGTTAACGAACGATTGAGCCAGGCAAAAAATCAAATACCCCCTGGCGCTGGCAGTCCGGAATTGGCGCCTCTTACCACGGGACTTGGTGAGATTTATCAATACATCCTCAAACCCAAGAAAGGCTACGAGGAAAAATACACTGCGATGGAATTGCGAACCATTCAGGATTGGATTGTGCGCAGGCAGCTATTGGGCACAAAAGGAGTGGCGGATGTAAGCAGTTGGGGCGGGTATCTGAAGCAGTATGAAATTGCATTCGACCCCAATCAACTCAGAAGTCTTGATGTCAGCATTGAAGAAATTTTTACAGCCCTGGAACGAAACAATCAAAATACCGGTGGCGCCTATATCGACAGAAGACCCAACGCCTATTTTATCCGGAGTGAAGGACTCATCGAAAACCTGGAAGACATCAACAACATCATTGTAAAGACATCGAGCCAGGGATATCCGTTGCTGATAAAAGATGTTGCAACGGTGAAGTATGGACATGCTACCCGGTACGGTGCGATGACTTACAATGATGAAGGCGAGGTAGTAGGTGCGTTGGTGATGATGCTAAAGGGTGCAAACTCATCTGAGGTGATCTCCGAGGTAAAAAAACGCATTGCCCAAATTCAGCTGACGCTACCCGAGGGCGTGGAAATCGAACCGTATCTGGATCGAACCAAATTGGTAAACAATGCCATCAGTACGGTAACAAAGAACCTGGCGGAGGGTGCGCTGATTGTGGTGTTCGTGCTCGTACTGCTGCTGGGAAATTTGCGTGCCGGCCTGATCGTAGCAAGTGTGATTCCGTTAGCGATGCTTTTTGCCATCATCATGATGAACGCAGTTGGGGTATCGGGTAACCTGATGAGCCTGGGCGCCATTGACTTCGGCCTCATCGTGGACGGAGCGGTGATCATCGTGGAGGCAACCATGCACCACCTGGGCGTTTCTGCGATCGGCAGAAAGCTCACGCAACCAGAAATGGACCAAGAGGTGAAGACCTCCGCCCACAAAATGATGCGCTCGGCCGCCTTCGGTCAGATCATCATCCTGATTGTGTATCTGCCAATCCTCTCCCTGGTGGGCATCGAAGGCAAAATGTTCAGGCCGATGGCACAAACTGTTTCTTTTGCAATCCTGGGCGCGCTGATCCTGTCCGTCACATACGTGCCCGTGGTTTCCGCCCTTTTCCTTGATAAGAAACATACGAATAAGAAGAACATTTCAGATGGCATTATTTCAATTACACACCGGTTCTACGACCCGGCCATCAAATGGGCCTTGACCAACCGGCTCACAACCCTGACCATTTCCCTTGCCTTCTCCGCGTTGAGCTTGATCATCTTCACGCGGCTTGGAGGTGAATTCATTCCACAACTTGATGAAGGCGACTTTGCGGTAGACACCCGGCTGCTTACCGGTAGTTCATTGACGCAAAGCGTGGAGGTAGCCCAGCAGGGGGCCCGGGTCATCCTCGACAATTTCCCTGAGGTGCGGGAGGTGGTTGGCAAGATAGGAACCTCAGAAATTCCGATCGATCCCATGACCATTGAGGCCATGGACCTGATTGTAGTACTCAAACCCAAAGACGAATGGGTGAGCGCCACGTCCCGCGAAGAGCTGGCTGAGAAAATGTCGATCTTGTTAACGCGCCATATTCCAGGTGTGACCTTCGGCTTTCAACAGCCCATTCAAATGCGTTTCAATGAGCTGATGACGGGCGCCCGTCAGGATGTGGTGATGAAAGTGTACGGTGAAAACCTGGATTCTTTAGAACGTTATGCACAACACATCGGCCGTATCGCCCAGGAGGTAGAGGGCGCCCAGGATATCTTCGTGGAGCCTTTGAATGGTTTACCCCAGGTGGTGGTTCGATTCGACCGGCTGAGCCTGGCACGCTATGGAATTGACGTAGAAGATGCAAACCGCGCTTTGCGCGCTGGATTTTCCGGTGAATCTGCAGGGCTTGTCTTCGAAGGCGAAAGAAGGTTCGACCTGGTTGTTCGATTGAACGCTGATCAACGCGCGAGAATTGACGACATCAGGAAGATCTTCGTCACCGACTCGGAAGGGCGCCAGGTTCCCTTGCCTCAGCTTGCTTCCATTGAATTACAAGTGGGACCCAACCAGATCCAGCGAGACGATGCCAAACGCAGGGTGGTGGTTGGCTTCAACGTACGCAATCGGGATGTGGAAACAATCGTGAGGGAAATACGTGAGCGCATCGAATCTGAAATCAGATTTGAGCCTGGCTACTACGTAACCTATGGTGGCAGTTTCGAAAACCTGCAACAGGCCAAAAATCGATTGATGATTGCTGTGCCCATCGCACTGCTTCTTATTTTCTTCATGCTCTATCTCACATTTCATTCACTTCGGCACGCATTGCTTATCTACACAGCCATTCCACTTGCCGCCATCGGTGGTGTGTTTGCGCTGTGGCTCAGAGACATGCCCTTCAGCATTTCGGCTGGCGTGGGTTTCATCGCTTTGTTTGGCGTGGCCGTACTGAATGGCATTGTTTTGATTTCTGAATTCAATCGGCTCAAAAAATCCGGCACGCTCAACGTCAACGAGATTGTACTAAAGGGCACCAGCGTTCGATTGCGGCCGGTGATGATGACCGCATTCGTTGCCTCACTCGGCTTCTTACCCATGGCGCTGTCGCAGTCATCCGGTGCCGAGGTGCAACGGCCGCTCGCCACGGTCGTTATCGGTGGGCTTATCACCGCCACCGTACTCACGCTGGTTGTGTTGCCTGTGCTTTACACTTTCTTTGAAACCAAACGAACCAAAACCCACAGCGAACTATGAAAAAACAATGGATCCATTGGGTAGGAATATTCTTCTTGTCATCGGCCTTGGCTCAGCCTCAGACCTTCACAATAGCGGAAGCCGTGAATGCTGCAATTTCGAACAACGGATGGTACAAGGCCGACCAATATCATGTGAACCACGCAATGGCTTTGAAGCGCACGGCTACAGATCTTGGCAAAACATCCATTATGTGGATGCATGGTCAATATAATTCCATCCTGCAGGACAATAGCTTTACGGTCACGCAGTCTATCCCTTTTCCTACGGTCATGGCCAGCCAGGGGAAACTCTTGAGGGCGCAGGCCGGTTTGGCTGAATCCGAACTTGCCATCTCCAAAACCAACCTGATTGCCGACACGAAAACGGCTTACGTAAACCTCGCACATGCGCAGGCCCTCTCCGTACTGCTTGAAGCTCAGGATAGCCTGTTCAGGTTGTTCAGCAGGGCTACCAGTTTGCGTTACCAATCGGGCGAAGGAACGCTCCTTGAAAAAACAACAGCCGACACGCAGTCCATGCAAATCCGGAATCAGTGGGCACAAAACCAATCTGACAGGGAGATCGCACTGCGACAGCTTCAACTGCTGATCAGTCACTCGGATGCGATTCTCACCGAACACCACATCAAGTTGGAGAAACCCGAAAACCTTAATGCGTTATCGAGTCCACAAGTCAACTTTGCAGCAAGTCAAGTTGGCCTTGCGAAAGGAGCACGATCTGTAGAGCAAAACAAAATCCTTCCGGATTTTAATGTGGGGTTCTTTGCGCAGTCCCTCACCGGTTTTCAACTCATCGACAACCAAGATGTATTCTTCGATCGAAGCAAATTGTTCACAGGTTTTCAACTTGGCATCTCTTTTCCTTTGTGGTTCGGCCCCCACGCTGCGAGGGTAAAGTCTTACAACTGGCAGCAACAGGCGGCAGAACAGCGCTTGGAGTACGCCCTTCAACAAACGAACGCTCAGGTTGAACAGGCAATCCAGTCGATCGACAAGTTCGAAGCAAGTCTGGAGTATTATGAAAAATATGCGTTGCAGAATGCAGATTTGATTACCGCGCAGGCCCGTAAGTCCTTTTCGAGTGGCGAAATCGGATACCTGGAATTCCTTAATGCCTGGAAAAACGTTTTTGAAATCAGGCTTGGCTATGAGCAAACGCTACTTCAATACAACCTTGCCGTGATACAATTAGAAAGAACCCTTGGATACGAATAAATCATGAAAGCCTATTCCATTATCAAAGCCGTTGCGTGGCTAATGCTGGTTTCCGCCTGCAGCAACAACCCTCCGTCAATGGACGCGAAAAACACGAATTCACCACCAGAAACCCTCGTGAAGCTGACGGCAGAACAATTTAAGACAGCCGGTATTCTCATTGGAAAAGCGGAAAAAATTCAGCTAAGCGAAAATGTGAAAGTCAGTGGCCGCCTGGACGTGCCGCCCCAGAATATGGTTACACTTTCCGCCATGTTGGGTGGTTTTGTGAAAGAGACTTCGATGCTGCAGGGAACCCAGGTGAAGAAGGGGCAGGTGGTGGCCGTCATGGAACATCCGAGTTATATCGAATTGCAACAGCAGTACTTAGAGGCTGCCAGCAAGGTGGCATACACTGAGAAAGAACTAAACCGGCAGCAGGTTTTGTCAAAGGATAGCGTAAACGCAGTAAAATCCTTGCAGCTCGCCACAGCAGAATATGAAATGGCACACACTACTCATGAGGCACTCCGTGCAAAATTAGAAATGGTCAACCTCAATCCGGAGACCTTGCGTCAAAAAGGAATTCAAAAAGAGATTAGACTTTTCGCTCCCATCCAAGGCTACGTCACCCAGGTGTATGTGAATGTAGGTGCATACGTTCAGCCCAATGATCCTCTCTTTAAGATTGTTGATTCGGACCATTTGCATGCCGAGGCGATCGTCTATGAGAAAGACATTGCGAAGCTTGCGCTTGGCCAAAAGATTCGCCTTCGACTTAATAACGAACCAACTGACCGAACGGGAAGCATTTACCTGATTGGCAAAGAAATCGATGAAGACCGAACGGTGCGGGTCCATTGCCACCTGGACAAAGAAGACAATCGCTTATTGCCAGGAATGTTTTTCACAGCCGAAATCCTGATCAACTCAAGAGAGGTCATGGCATTGCCCGAAGAAGCCATCGTTCACTTTGACGGAAAGAATTATGTGTTCGTTGTAAACCCGGGCAATACCTATGAAATGATCGAAGTGGTTGTCGGCTCCTCCGGCAATGGGTATACTGAAGTTATCTTAACCCATGAGTTTGACTCCCGTGAATTCGTTCTAAAGGGCGCCTACGATCTGTTGGCCTTCCTGAAGAACACAGGTGATGAATGATTGTCAGATCTTTGGCTTAAAGGCAAATTTGAAATAGATCAACAGAATGCTCAAAGCACAAATGATCGTGTTGCAAACGATCACTGGCCACAGCATCAGGCTAAAAGCGTAAACCAACCAGACAATCGTGCTGGTGAAGACTATCAACATCATGGTGAGACTTAGGTCCCCAACGCTTTTCGTTTGCCAGGCTTTATACACCTGGGGTATAAACGTGACGCTGCTCAGGAAGGCACCAAAGTGCCCGATGATCTCAATGGGTTCCATTTAAAATTTGATTTAACCTAAAGATAGCGGGTCGTGATCATTTGAACGGGCGGGCCAAGCTGAAAACATCGGGCAAAAAAATTAGATTGCCGTTCAGAATGTGCTCAACAATGAGAATTGCTTTTTTGGGAGGGTGGTTACCGCTTTTTTTTCTAACCGTTGGCTCGGGCCTGTCGCAATCTGCTTGGCCGCCTCGCCTTGCCCCGGCACTGGTTTACAAAAAGACTTTGCCCAAAACTGTCAGGCTGCATACCACAGATTCATCGCGCCTAACGGCCTGGCTGTCGGATAGCCATCTTTCGACAAAACGGTTGTCAAAAAACCTTTATGAAGTCAACACGGTAACACCTGCAAGTTGGGAGGCTCTGAAGAAGCTACCCTTTATATCCTTCATTGATGTCGGTGCCCGGCAAGCGCGTGAAGAATCCTTGCTGGGAGCGTTTGATTTTTCATTAAACGGGGTGAGAAGGGTGCAGTCGACTTACCCCACAGTAAATGGACAAGGAATCACCATTTCGATCAAGGAAAAACCCTACGACCAAAACGATCTTGATCTTGTAAATAGAAGTTACGACAACGGCCTGTTTGACGAACCTGCCACTGCCCACGCTACGTTCATGGCAACGATCGCAGCCGGTGGCGGCAATACCTCACCGATCACCAGGGGTGCCGCGTGGGGTTCAACCATTACTACCTCAGATTTTGCCGAATTGCTGCCCGACAACGGCAGCTCGCTCATGGCCTTGGGAGTTTCGGTACAGAATCACTCGTATGGTGTGGGCCTCGAAAACTATTATGGGGTAGAAGCGGTCGCTTACGATCAGCACGGCATCGATCATCCAACCATCTTGCACGTCTTTTCGGCTGGCAACCAGGGCGCTGCAAATCCAACAACAGGCACCTATGCAGGCATCACCGGTTTCGCCAACCTAACGGGTCAGTTCAAAGTTTCTAAAAACACGCTCACGGTGGGTTCGGCCAGCTTGGTGGGCCAACCCGTTGCACAAAGTTCCAGGGGACCCGCGCATGACGGCCGGGTCAAACCAGAACTGATCGCCTATGGCGATGCCGGCTCTTCAGAATCAGCAGCTGTGGTTTCAGGCGTGGCGGCAGTTTTGCAGCAGGCGTTCAAGAACAAATTCGGTTACCTGCCTGAGGCTGCCCTCGTAAAAGCGCTTTTGCTCAACTCTGCCGATGACGTGGGTCGACCCGAAATCGACTTTGAGAGCGGCTTTGGAAATGTAAATGCATTTGGGGCATTGCAGAGTCTTGTTGCCAACCAGTTCTTTTCAGGGACGATTTCGGCAAATGGTGAATTACAAACTCACCAAATCATTGTTCCTGCATCTGTCGACCTGCTTAAGGTGACCCTTGTTTGGGCCGACCCACCCGGTCAACCCATGGCAGACAAGGCGCTGGTGAATGACCTGGATTTAGAATTGCACGAGGGATCGAACACCTGGCTACCCTGGATCTTAAACACCTCCGCTAATCTGCCGGCCCTGACGGCCCCATCGCAGCGTGGCATCGACCGGCTGAACAATGTGGAACAGATTTCGGTGCACCAACCCACTTCTGGCACCTATGATATTATCGTCAAAGGATTTGCGTTAGGATCCCCAAGCCAGGGTTACCATATCGCGTATGAAACGCGATCCGGTTTTGAGTGGGTCTTCCCATCCCAGGCCGATGCGCTGGAGGCAAACACTGAAAAAGTTGTTCGTTGGCGTTGGTCGGGCGATGCGGCCACAGCCTCGCTTTCTTACCGCGTGTATCCGGATGGTGCCTGGATCGCGCTTGACGAAGTGGCTGTTCAACAGCAGCACTACAACTGGACTACACCCTCCCCCTCCGGCTTGTACCAGCTTCGAATGAACGTGGAGGGAAGCGATATTCTCACCACGCCATTTGCCATTTCAATCCCGGAGCGTATCAAAGTTGGCTTTAATTGCGATGATGAACTCATGTTGCTGTGGGCACAAGATTCGCAGGCTACGTCCTACACACTCTTCAGCATGGGCAATCAGTATCTCGAACCCTTGCTTAACACCACCGACACTTTTGCCATCCTCAACAAAAGTCAACTCTCTTCAAATTTCTTGTCGGTCTCTCCCTCATTTGGGTCAGCCAAAGGCTTGGCCGAACTTACAATCGACTTTAATACACAAGGCACCGGGTGCTACTTTATCCGCTTTTCTCCCCGCTCCTATTTGGTCTCAACAGTTCCCGAATTCGACATCGTGTTGGGTACCACCTTCAACTTGCAATCGGCCACCCTTCAACGGTTGGGGCCGGGCGGATTCACGGTCGTTTCCGGCATCACCCCTTCGAGCAACTCTTTTTCGATGACAGATCCAGCCCCATTGTCTGGTGAGCAAACTTACCGGGTGCAAATGGTCACTGCATCGGGCACTTCCTCCTACAGCCAGGAGGAACAGGTGTTGTACCTCACTGATGAAGAGTTGATCGTCTATCCAAATCCGCTTCGGGGTGACGAAGAAGTTTCGTTGGTATTTAATTCCGAGGAAGAAGCCCGGGTGGAACTGCTCAACATGCAGGGCGGCCTGGTAAGTGAGGTGACCGATTTGGGTGTGGAAAAGACCGTTGCCACCGAAGGGCTTGGAAACGGGGCTTACCTGGTGCGAGTAACGACCGCTGGCGGCAGGCAGTGGGTGAAACGGTTGTGGATCATAAAATGAAATGCCGGGCGATCATCCGGCATTTCAAATTTCTTGATTAGGCTAGATCCTAGTACAAATAATCGAGTGCCTGCTTATCGTTCGCGTTGAATGGACGATCCGTGGTGCTGCTCAAGCAGGCCAACATCCAGCTTGCTGCATCGGGGCCGGTGGGCGTGCCAGGGATGTGTACGGCTCCCACTCCGCTTGTTTCCTGACCTTCATTGCCACCGGATCCGCAGCTGTAGCTTCTGTTCATATAATCGGTGTGGCGGAAACCGATGCAATGGCCCACCTCGTGTGCAATCACAGTCGTTACAAAGCCAAGACTGTAATTGGTGTAGTTCCTGGCATACTTCACTTCGCCATACGGGTCTCCACCGCTGGGGAAACCAGCTGACGCGATGTACTGACCTGTATTTACCACACGGATGTTGATGTCACCTCCGCCTTTGGTGCCACCTCGCACAAACGTGATGCCCAGGTTTTCAGCATTGTATCTCGCGATGGCACCATCAATCCCATCCGATAACCTCTGAGTCACGTTTCTTCCACTCGTGGTGATCACGATGGTACGTGGCGCGCCTGTCACAAGATTGAACGTGTGATACTGCTCAACCTCAGCGATGCGCATGGTCTTTCTGTCCGAAGCACCATAAAGGTCTTTGGATGAAAGAATGATGTCGC
This sequence comes from Cyclobacteriaceae bacterium, assembly GCA_050250195.1. Classification (GTDB taxonomy): domain Bacteria; phylum Bacteroidota; class Bacteroidia; order Cytophagales; family Cyclobacteriaceae; genus ELB16-189. Next base: position 883,141 of record JBFWPC010000001.1, read on the forward strand.
CTTCAACAAGGTAACCGCCATCCGTGCGTTGCACATCTTTGGTTCCGAAGCCAAGGGCAGAAATCTTGTCCAGATCACTTTGAGGGATTTCCTCAGCGACCATCGGGTCGGTCTGGCAAGACAGCATAACCATCACTCCCGCGATGGCTACCAGGGACAAATACTTTTTCAGCATAGATTAAGTTTAGTTTAGGTTCCTCTCAATCTAGCCGTTGGCGGTTGAGTTTGTATCCGCACCCTTCACAAAAATTTCATGCAAGGGTAGCTGGTCAAAATAAAAAGTGCCGAAGGCATACCCCCGGCACAATAAAATTCTGTTTTTTGAGCTGACTAGTACAAGTAGTCCAACGCTTGCTTGTCGTTGCTGTTGAACGGACGGTTGGTTGTGCTGCTCAAACATGCAAGCATCCAGGAGGCCGCATCAGGTCCGGTGGGGGTGCCTGGAATGTGAACCGCTCCTACTCCGGACGTCTCCTGACCCTCGTTTCCTCCTGAGCCGCAACTGTAACTCCGGTCCATGTAATCCGTATGTCGAAAGCCAATACAATGACCGATTTCGTGAGCAACTACTGTAGCCACAAAACCTAAACTGTAATTCGCGTAAGCTTTGGCATATTTTACTTCGCCATAGGGCTCGCCCCCGCTGGGAAATCCAGCTGAAGCAATGTATTGGCGGGAATTCACAACTCTGATGTTGATGTCTCCACCGCCATTCGACCCACCCCTTACAAAAGTGAGCCCAAGGTTCTCGGCATTGTATCGGGCAATCGCCTCGTCAATCCCGTCAGAGAGACCCTGAGGAAACCTTCGGCCGCTGGTCGATATCACAATCGTACGAGGGGTACCGCTCACCAGGTTGAACGTGTGGTACTGTTCGACTTCTGCAATCCGCAATAACTTTCGATCGGTCGCACCCAGCAGGTCACTCTTGCGCAAAATGATATCTCCCTCAACAAGATATCCTTCGTCAATTCTTTGCACGTCTTTGGTGCCAAATCCTAGCATGGTAATCTTGTCGAGATCACTTTGAGGAATCGCCTCTTCGATCGAAGGATCGGTCTGACAAGACAGCATAACCATCACTCCCGTGATGCTTACAAGGGACAAAATCTTTTTCAGCATAAAATTGAGTTTAGGTTTAGATTGACTAAATCTAACTTTTTGAGCTGAAAGGTTGATGAAAAATTCTCCCTAATTGCCAGGGGCTCCGCTATCAATTCAAATTGAGGCCCAGCGCAAGGCCATACCAGGGCTTGTTTTGATGAATCCAGATTCCGCGATCCCGATCGGTAAGGTAATCCCATCCCATCCCCAAGCCCACAGTGAGTCGATTGATTGAGCCCATCAGGGCAACGCCCCGCGAGACGACAAAACCGTTGTATTCATCCATCGTCCGATAATTAGTGGTCCACGGTGTAACTGGCGAAGAGCCGATACCTGCAAATACGCCACCACTCACACCCCAGTGCAACATTTCGCGCTTCCAGCCCGCAGGCGTGGAAGAGTAGTGCAGGCGAAATTTATCAATGCGATGGCCCACAAAAATTTCTCCGTTGAAATTGGAGTTCAGTTGCGCTGGGAATCCCTCCACACTGGGCCGCAGCTTGAATGGAATGGTGAGAATGTTCAAATGCACGTCCTTCTTCACAAAATATTGGTCGAGGCCTGGTGTTACGAGTGGCAATTCTCCAACTTCATTTTTAACCCGATAAATTTTCACCGTATCGGACTCTTCAAGCTGGTTGCTGATGTACAGTTTGTGATAAGGATGATTTTTTTGTCGATAGAAATACTCGCCATCAACAAATTGATACCGGGCTGTTTCGTGCAACGGACCACAACCAATAATGAAAGCGACTACAGATAAACAAAGTAGGAGGTTTGCTACTTTCATGCGTTATACAATAATACTGTTTTTTGAGCTACTTTGTGAGCATGGGAATCACCGTGCCTGGCCAATTGACGATAGAAAAACTCTTGCAAGCCGATGTTCAGCATTTCATCAAATCCCATCTGCTGGACGATCCGCATCAACTGTTGTTGAAATATGATCAAGTGGGTGGCGTTGCCATTCGCGATGTGGTTGCCCAAATGGTTGGATGGAGAAAGGCGCAGGTAAAACTCCCAACCTATTCTCAAACCGATGGCATCGTTTATCCTCCATCGATCAATCTGGAGCAAAGTTCCTCGGAAGCCACGGCTCTTTTCAAGTCCCGACTTTTTACGGGAAAACGAGCCGCTGACCTAACGGGGGGCTTTGGGATCGACTCGTTCTTCCTGGCCAAACAGTTTCAGCAAGTGGACTATGTGGAGCCCAGTTTGGAATTGTTGCAAGTGGCCCGTCACAATCATAAGACATTGGGTGCGGAGAACATACGCCATCAACAAGCAACTGCTGAAGAGTTCCTTAGCCGGACCCATGAGATTTTTGATTTAGTATACCTCGATCCGTCACGCAGAGTCGGAGGCAAGAAAGTGGTTCAACTGCAGGATTACGCCCCCAATGTGATTGCCCTTCAACCACACATTTTCAACATATCAGACAACGCGCTCATCAAAGTCTCCCCGCTGCTCGACATTCAGGCCGCACTGCGTGCCCTTCAATCGGTGAAACGTGTATTTGTAGTGAGTGTTGAGAACGATTGCAAGGAGTTGATTTTTCATTGCGCGGCTAGCCATGCAGGCGAAGCCGAGATCGAAGCCCTTGACCTTTCGACCGATGGAAAGGCCAAGCAGAAGAATTTCCGATTCACCTTTTCTGAAGAACGCGCCACTGAAGTCAGGTTGGCTGCACCTGAAAGGTTTCTCTATGAACCAAATGCATCCATTCTCAAGGCGGGGGCCTTCAAATCAGTGGCCGCGCAGCATAACCTGAAGAAGATTGCACGACACACTCATTTCTACACAGCGGATTTTCTCGCTGAAGATTTTCCGGGGCGCACTTTTGAAATTACCGCTCAAATCAAGCCGGATCCAAAAGAGATCAAACGTTGGATACCCGCACTAAAGGCAAACGTTGTCACTCGCAACTACCCCCTCCATGCGGTGGCCTTGCGAAATAAGCTAAGGCTGCAAGATGGCGGTGACGATTACGTAATTGCATGCTCTGGCGAGCGCAACAAGTTTGTGTTGGTGGCCCGAAGAATCAAATGAAGAGGCCAAGTACCAGGTAGGCCACGAAAAAAACCAGCGCCAACGTTCCGTAAACCTGGATGATCTTTTTTCTGTTCTGCACATCTTCCCACCATAGCATTACCCAGGGTTTGATCAGGCCGATGATCAGAAACAAAAAACAGGAAATGCTGAAAAGGAGAAGGAATAGTCTTACCAACGGCATGGGCGCAAGCTAGTTAACTATTCAATCATACAAATGTTTTGACCCCTTGTTAACCTCGGCTAAATTTGCAACCTCATTTTGAGGGATTGAGGGCGTCTGATTTTATCTCGGTTTATGAAACCGACAGCATGGTGAAGACCTTTGCTGAGGGGATTCGTACGCCCAACGCTTCCACCGTTCACGCGAAAGGGCTCAGTGGCAGCCTCGATGCCGTCATTTTTAGCGCCACCTTCAAATCCACTCAGTCAGGCCACCTGATTATCCTCCACGACAAAGAGGAAGCGGCCTACTTCATTGACGACATCAGGAATTTGACCGGCTCAAAGCACATCGCGCTGTTTCCCATGTCGTACAAGCGGCCGTATGAATATGACGAGACCGAAAATGCCAACATCTTGATGCGAGCCGAAGTGTTGAGTCGGCTCGGTGAAACCCCTCACAACCTTATCATCGTAACCTACCCGGAGGCGCTTTCCGAAAAAGTAATCAATAAGAAATCGCTTGCCTCAAACACCTTTTTGATTAAGAAGGGAGAAAAACTGGACCGCGATTTTCTGGAGGAGTTTTTTCACACCTATCATTTTGAAAAAACAGATTTCGTGCACGAGGCTGGCCAGTTTGCTGTGCGAGGCGGAATCATTGATGTTTTTTCGTTTGCACATGATCTTCCCTATCGCATCGAGTTGTTTGGAGATGAGGTGGACGGCATTCGCAGCTTTGACCCCGGCTCCCAGCTATCCGTGGAAACACTGGAGAAAGTCAGCCTGATGCCCGATGTACAGACGCGCCTCGTGCATGAACAGCGGCAATCATTGTTGGAGTTTATTCCTGACTATACGCGCGTTTGGATCAAAGACGCGGAGTTAATCTTTGACGTACTCGAAAAATGTTTCGACAAGGCGTCTTCGCGTTTCGAAAAGATATTGAAAGACTCTGGCGAGGCTAAGATTGCCCTGAAGCCGAACGAGTTGTTCGAAGAGCCGGATTCATTCCGGAAATTGCTCAACCGTTTTACCAAAATTGAGTTCGGCAGCCGCTTCCACTTCAACGCGGACACCCAGGTGCAGTTTAACTCATCAGCGCAAGCTTCATTCAACAAGAATTTTGAGTTGCTCGCCAACGCGCTGATCGACAGCCAGGGAAAAGGGTACAGCAACTTTATTGCGGCAGAACAACCAAAGCAACTCGAACGCCTCGAGGGCATCTTTGAAGAGGTAAATCCTTTAATCCGATTTCAGCCGCTCGAGTTCCCTCTCAGGCAGGGATTTGCAGATCACATCACAAAAATCGTTTGCTACACGGACCATCAGATCTTCGAGCGCTTTCATCGCTACCGAACAAAGGAAAAGTTTTCCAAGTCGAAAGCGATGACTTTCCGCGAGCTGCAAACACTGCAGCCAGGCGATTTTGTAACCCACATCGACTACGGCATTGGCAAGTTTGCAGGATTAGAAAAAAAAGAGATCAACGGCAAAGAACAGGAAGCCATCCGGCTGGTATTCCGCGATGACGACATGTTGTTGTTGTCGATTCACTCCCTGCATAAGATTTCAAAATACGCTGGCAAAGAGGGCACACCTCCGGTCGTGAGCAAACTGGGTTCGGGCGAGTGGGAAAACAAAAAGGCAAAGGTTCGAAAGAAGGTTCTCGACATTGCGAAGGAACTCATCGATTTGTACGCAAAACGCAAGCAAGCGCCCGGATATGCATTCAAGCCAGATGGCTTTTTGCAGGCAGAGCTCGAATCATCCTTTATTTTTGAGGATACGCCCGACCAGGCAACTGCCACCGCAGATGTGAAGAAAGACATGGAGCAGCCCCATCCCATGGATCGGTTGGTGTGCGGAGATGTGGGTTTTGGAAAAACGGAAGTAGCCATTCGCGCGGCATTCAAAGCAGCATCTGAAGGCAAACAGGTCGCGGTGCTTGTACCGACAACCATCCTGGCCATGCAGCATTACCGTACGTTTACCGACCGACTGGCAAATTTTCCGATCACCATCGAGTACGTGTCGCGGTTTAAGGGCGCACAGGAAACCAAAAGAATAATCAAGGAGGTTGCCGAAGGCAAGGTGAACATCATCATCGGCACACATCGGCTGGTAAGTAAAGACGTGGTGTTCAAGAACCTTGGCCTGTTGGTGATTGATGAGGAGCAGAAATTTGGCGTGAAAGTGAAAGATCGCCTGAAGGAATTGAAATTGAGCGTAGACGTGCTCACGCTCACGGCCACACCCATACCACGCACTTTACATTTTTCTTTGATGGGCGCGCGCGACCTCAGCATTATCGCCACTCCACCCCCGAACAGGCAGCCGGTAACTACCGAGCTGCATACCTATGACGAAGCGCTTATCCGTGATGCGGTGAGTCATGAATTGCAACGGGGCGGACAAGTCTTTTTTGTCCACAACCGGGTGAGCGACATCGAACAAATCGCCAATGTAATCTTCAAATTGGTTCCTGACTCTCGCATCGGCATCGCACACGGTCAAATGGAAGGCGACCGGCTGGAGAAAGTGATGGTGAAGTTTATTGATGGCGAGTACGATGTACTCGTCTCCACCAACATCATCGAGTCAGGATTGGATATCCCCAATGCAAATACCATCATCATCAACCAGGCGCACATGTTTGGGTTGAGCGATCTTCACCAGATGCGCGGCCGGGTGGGTCGCTCTAACAAGAAGGCGTTCTGCTATCTGCTCACGCCACCCACTTCCGTATTGTCGTCCGATTCAAGAAAGCGGCTTGCGGCCCTGGAGGAATTTTCTGACCTGGGCGATGGCTTCAAAGTGGCGATGCGCGACCTTGACATTCGGGGAGCTGGAAATTTGTTGGGCGCAGAACAAAGTGGTTTTATTAACGACCTCGGCTTCGAAACTTATCATAAGATTTTGGATGACGCGATCCAGGAATTGAAGGAAACCGAATTCAAAGAACTGTTTGCCGAAGAGCTTGCCGAAAAAGTGAAAGTGCTCGCCCAGGACTGCGTTATTGAAACCGACCTGGAAATCCTGATCCCTGAAACGTATGTGAGCAACACCAGCGAGCGGCTCCAACTTTACGCGAGCCTGGACAGCATCAAAGATGAAAACGGGCTCGTTGCTTATGCGGAAGCTTTGCGCGATCGCTTTGGCCCGATGCCTGATAGCGTGCAACAGCTAATTCACTCCGTACAACTACGTTGGATCGGGGAGGAATTGGGATTCGAAAAAATTACACTGAAGGGCGATCGATTGAGAGGCTATTTCATCTCCGACAACGAGAAGTATTTTCAGTCAGACACGTTTGGGAAGATCATGCAGTTTGTGCAAACCCATTCGAAAAGGTGCCGGCTCAAGGATCAATCCGGTAAATTGATCCTGGCCGTCAGCGATGTGCTTTCCGTAGATGACGCGCTGGCGCTGTTGGCACCGATGTCTTCTCACAAGCTCAAGTCAGCCAGCGAGATTGTGTCTGCGTAGTATTCGAGATTTTTTAAATCGTTGAATGCGTGAATGGACAACACGCGCTTCACCAACGTAGAGTAAACTACTTCAACAAAATAATCACCTGTGTGGTACAAATAAATCTTGCAATCCTTCAGCGTGCGCATTGTGACGTAGTTCGAATGCAGTGTAACGATGTCACACTTCTGATCGAACGTTATGTCCTTGAATTCAGTCAATGGTATCATGCCATCAGCAAATGCCAGGATGGTGCCAGCTGCCAAAGTGTGTCAAATCAGGCTGATTTTGACGATTTGAAGTCCGATCAAGACTCAAAAAAGGACCAATTTTCCAAGAATGGGAATGCCCGGAAATGGGTGATTAACAATAAGTAAAAGGGCCGTCCGTTTACCACTCAGAAGGCGGTTTTCACCTAGATTGTTGATTGATCAATAAAAACCTTTCCCTTTGGAAAACATGCCATTATCTCTATATATTAGCGGTTGCTTTGACTATTAACATGGAAAAAATGAAGCTAATCAAAGGTCTGATTTTTTGCGTTGGCGCTTCTTTGGTGATTGCGGGTTGTTCCCTTTTAGGAAATCGAGGAGGTAAGCCTACGGCTACCAATCCGGGCCAGATGAGTACGGCCACGGGATTAGCCTACAATGATGAGGATGCGGGTGGATTTGAAGTAACGCCTTTTGAAGGTCAGCCCGATGCACCAAACACAGTATTTATTGAGGGTGGACGTGCTGTAATGGGTTCTTTTGAAGAGGATGTGATGTCGTACCGCGACAATATTGAAAGAACCATTTCGGTGGCATCATTCTATATGGACGAGACGGAAATCGCGAACATCCACTGGTTGGAATATCTTCATTATCTCGCAAAAGACTCGACTCAAGAAGTATACGCTGCAGCCCTGCCTGATACAACTGTGTGGGTTGGCAAGCTTGCATTCAACGATCCTTATGTGGATCATTACCTTCGTTACCCGGGCTTCCGCTACTTCCCGGTTGTGGGTGTAAGCTGGACGCAGGCCAATAACTACGCAGTTTGGAGAACAAGGGCAGTAAACGTGCAGCTCTCTCAAAATGCGGGCGAAGAATATGCTGAAACCGATGGCCGCATTCCTTTGGAGTCTGGTATCGTGATACCCGCCTACCGGCTGCCTACCGAAGCTGAGTGGGAGTATGCAGCACAAGCGTTAATCGGAACACAGTGGTTGGAAGAAATGCAAACCCACCAGCGTATCTATCCTTGGGATGGCCACGCACTGCGTAACCCTTACGGAAAGCAGATGGGTTACTTCCTGGCGAACTTCAAGAGAGGCCGCGGTGACTATGCCGGTATCGCTGGTCGCTTGAATGACGGTGCCTTGATCACTTCTTATATTTATGAATTCCCTCCGAATGACTACGGCCTTTACAACATGGCGGGCAACGTGAGCGAGTGGGTAATGGATATTTATCGTCCTACTTCTTACCAGGATTTTGATGACCTGAACCCGATCAGAAGGGACGGTTTCCTGGACGATGTGAAGGGTTACAACAGCAACTTCGAGCAGGATCCGCAAGGCTTCACCTCATTGATTACTGACCGCGCGCGTGTGTACAAAGGCGGTTCCTGGAAAGATGTGGCCTACTGGATGTCGCCTGGTACAAGAAGGTACTTGGATCAAGACTCCGCCACAGCAACGATTGGTTTCCGCTGCGCCATGATCCGGGCCGGCTCGAACTACTAGTCGTCCAATAAAGAAATTTGAAGACCCTGGTCCTGATGTGGCCGGGGTTTTTTATTGTGCTTCAGCGATGCAAGCCACGCTTAACTCTGCACACCCATGCTGAATCAAATGCTGGCCACAGGCTTCCAGTGTGGCGCCCGTGGTCATCACATCATCGACCAGCAGGATGCGCTTGCCCGCAATGTTGGCCTGTGGCTCAATCGCAAATACGTCCTTCACGTTTTCCCAACGCTCCAGTTTGGTCTTGCTTGTTTGTGTGGAGGTGTTGGCCTTGCGCACTGAAACGGATTCGTCCATGGGCACCTTCAGGGCGAAGCTGATGCCTTCGGCAAATTTGGCCGCCTGATTGTAGCCGCGCTTGCGCAGCCGCACCGGGTGCAGGGGCACCGGAACGATGAGGTCAAACGCCTGGCCCAACCCGGCATCCGCCAGGTCCTTGCCGTATATTTTGCCAAGCTTAACGCCCACCTCGGGGTGTTGTCGGTATTTTAGTTCATGGAGCAATCGCTGCACAGTCCCTCCTTTTCTGAACTTGAGAAAAGCCAGCCCGTGCTTGAGCGGCAAGCGGCCATGAAGGCGGTCCTTGACCGGACTTCCATTGAGGTGGTATTGTGTCTTCGGCAGATCAACAATGCACCTTGTACACAAGATATCTTCGCCACCCACCAGCGAGACATGGCACGACATGCAATATTTTGGAAAGAACAAGGAAACAAAATCGGCAAGCAGGCGAGGGGCCTTCATTTGATTTCAAGTTGGGTTGAGATCATATTTGCAGACTAACCGCCATAAACATGAGCCTCGTAGAGCAATTTAATGAATACCGGACCAGGATGAATGAAAAAATCATGGCCTCCGACAGCCTGATTATAAAAAGAATATTCAACCTCGATACAAACGCCTATACCGAGGGGGCGCTGGACGTAAAGTCCAAAGAACTGATTGGGCTTACCTGCTCGCTGGTGTTGCGCTGCGATGACTGCGTGCGTTATCACCTGGGAAAGTGCAAGGAGGTGGGGTTAACCACCACGCAGGTGAATGAGGCCATGGGCATTGCCACATTGGTAGGCGGCACCATTGTAGTGCCTCATTTGAGACGTGCATTTGAGTATTGGGAAGAACTGCATCATGTTTAAGAGAGACCTGGAGCTGGACCGGAAGTGGGGCGGACTGCTTACCGAATTGGAAAAGCGGATGGGCAAGAAGCCCAAAGACTTGAATGGAGTCTTGTTCCTGATTGGTGTGCAGGAGTTGGGGAAAGGCCAGGTTTATTTCTCAAAGGAAGAAAAGCAGGATCTCATGCACATCGCCATTTGCAAGGTGCTGAGTCTATCCGGCTACTACCAACTGGAGGGTACGGACAAAGATGGCTGGCCACACTGGAAGCTGGTGAAGAAGTTACCCCACTTCGATCTGCTGGAGCAAGAGAAGCTACTGAAGATGCATGTGATCGAGTATTTTGAAGCCGAACTCGACTGGACACTCCTGCCTCCGCAATAGCAGCAAAGGTGCTGCCGCAAATTGGTGGATGAAGCACAAACCTTCCGCGTGAATTGCGCACCTGCTTTTGAAATCGACTGAAGCGGAGCGTATCTTAGTAGATTCCAAAACTATGGCGGCTGCCTGTTCGTTTTAACCGAAAGTATTTGGCATGAGCAACGGATTGTCGGGGATCGATGGAAGGCTCGCTGCCTTCAGACGCAAATACTACCTCAATCTCTTTATTCGGGGGTCGTTGTTAACGGCATCGCTGGTGCTTTTGTATTATCTGGTCGCGGCTGTTATCGAGTACAACCTTTGGCTAGGCAGCTGGGGCCGATTGTTATTGCTTGCGATGTTCATCGCGATCGTGGTGTTCTCCATTTTTCGATTCCTGCGTCAGCCTCTGTCGTGGTGGATCTACCGCAAAGGGCTTGGGGAAGAAGAAAGTGCCCGGATGATCGGGGCTCATTTTCCCACCGTGAAGGACAAGCTCCTCAATCTCATTCAGCTCTCGGCCATTCGGGCCGGTAATCCGTTGATTGAAGCCGGCATGTTGCAAAAGGCCTCTCAGCTTGAGTCAGTTCCCTTCGAGACGGCCATTGACCTGCGCGACAACAGAAAGTATCTCCGCTACTTTCTCATTCCGCTCGGTATCATTTTAGCGCTGCTCCTTTTCGATCGAAGTATCTTCACCCAAAGTACACAGCGCATCATCCAATTCAACCGGGAGTTTTCACCGCAAGCACCTTTCCGCTTCGAACTTCAGAATGAAACCTTAATGGCTTTTATCAATGAGGATTTCACGTTGGATCTTCAGATCAACGGGGAGGCCGTGCCCAGCTCCGTTTATATCGTGGCAGGTCCGCAGCGATATAAAATGGAAGCCCTCAGCGACAACAAATTCACCTACACGTTTGAGCGGATTCAGAATGAACTGACTTTCCAGTTTGAAGGTTCAGGCTTCTTGTCCGAGCCGCATACCATCAGCTTGATCAACCGGCCTGAACTCACACAACTCAAAGTCACCTTCGAATACCCGAGATACCTCGGCAAGGCAAATGATCAAATGATCAATGCCGGAAACCTGGAAGTGCCCGAAGGCACAAGAATCTCCTGGCAAATACACACCTCAAATGCGGAACGCGCAGCTATCGGATTCAGCGCCAAACAGGAGGTGAATGACATGCAAATGACTGATAATCAGTCTTTTATAGCAAGTAAACAATTGATGAACCCCGATGGCTATTGGATCGAGCTGGAAAATGCCTATTCAAAAAACAAGGATCAAATTACTTACTCCATCGGTGTCATCAAGGATCAGTATCCACAAATTGTGGTGGACAACCTGCGCGACTCCATCTTGTTCAAAAACATCATGCTGGGCGGCAGCATCGCAGACGACTATGGGCTGACGGCTTTGAATCTCCACTACCAGGTAGTATCGGGGCAAAACGTAAGCAGCGAAAAGGTCCGTCCGATTTCCATTAATCGGCAGCAGCTACGTCAGGGATTTTACTACCGATGGTCTCTTGATTCGCTCACCCTCAAACCGGGGGACAAGGTGAATTATTACCTCGAAGTTTGGGATAATGATGGTGTGAACGGTAGAAAGGCGACCCGCTCTTCCGCTTATGTCTTTCAACTCCCCAATCGCGAAGACATTAAAACCGACATTACCAAATCGCAGGGTGAGACCGAAAGCCAAATTGATCAGTCGCTGCAAAAGGCCCAGGACCTGAAAGAGGCCATTGAAGAGGCCCAGCAGAAACTTCGCGGCAAGCAAACGCTGGATTGGCAGGATAAAAAGATGCTGGAAGACCTGGTGAAGCAACGCAGTGCGCTGGATCAATTGATCAAGGACCTGCAAAAGCAAAACGAGTTGCTCGACCAAAAGAAGGATGCCTTCACGGAGCAGAATGAAAAAATCAAAGAGAAATCAGAACAGATCCAAAAACTGATGGACGAATTGCTGGATGACGAAACCCGCAAATTGTTCGAGGAGCTGGAGAAACTATTGAGAGAGAATTCCGACATCAACCAGATTCAGAAGATGCTGGACCAAATGAATCGCAAGGAAATCAATCTTGAAAAAGAATTAGAGCGAACCCTGGAGCTCTTCAAGCAAATGAAGTTTGATTACAAGCTGGAGGAGGCGATCAACGAGATAAAGGAGCAGATAGAAAAGCAGGAAGAACTGCTGGAAGACACCCAGGACCTGGCAGGAGAGAAGAAGGACAGCCAAAAGAAAGAAGGGGAGGATCATGAGAAGGGAGATGAAAAAAGTGAGGAATCCGGTCAATCCAAAGAACAAAAAGGCGCAGAACAACTGGCGCAGGAGCAGGAAGAACTCAGCAAAAAGGCCGAAGACTTTAAGGAAACCGTGGAAGAACTAAACCAGCTTGGAGACGAGCTCGATCAGCAGGTCTCTTCGCCTTCTGAAGAAGAGATCGGTGAAATGCAACAGCAACAGCAGCAAAGCAAGGAATCCCTGGAGCAGGGTAAACCCAAAAAGGCAACTGAGTCGCAGAAGAAGGCCCTTGAACAAATGAGGGAGATGAAAAACCAGCTACAGGGCATGCAAAACTCTATGGAGATGGAAATAGACATGGCAAACCTGGAGTCATTGCGGCAGATTATTCATGGACTTATCAAACTCTCCTTCGATCAGGAGGCCATCATGAAAGACTTTGGGTCTGTTCAGCAAACCGATCCAAAATATGTGACGTTAGGTCAGCAACAACTGAAGATTAAAGATGACGCTAAAGTGCTGGAAGACAGCTTGTTATCTCTAGCCAAGAAGGACCCCTTCATGGGTTCAATCGTGACCCGGGAAGTAGGTGAGCTCAACGATCATGTCGACAAGGCCGTAGAAAATATCCGGGAGCGAAGAAAGGGAAATGCCGGTGCGGAGATGCAGTTGGCAATGACCAGCATCAACAACCTCGCGTTGATGCTCAACGATCACTTCGACATGATGATGCAAATGATGGCCAATGCAAAGCCTGGCGGTAAACCAGGCAAAAAGTCTTCGAACCAATCACTGGGCGAAATGCAGCAAATGCTGAATCAACAAATTGAGCAATTAAAAAACAGTGGCAAGACCGGTCGGCAGCTATCAGAAGAGCTGGCCAAGCTGGCCGCAGAGCAAGAGCGCATTCGCAGGGCCCTGCGGGAGATGCAGGAAAAGCTGGAGCAGCAAGGGGGAAAAGTGGCGGGGGATGATTTGCCGGGCAAAATGGAACAGACGGAAATGGAACTTGTTAATAAGCAGTTGACAGAGGAGACGATTCGCAGGCAACGAGAAATTGTGACGCGCTTGCTGGAAGCGGAGAAGTCGATGCGAGAGCAGAACATGGATGAAGAACGGAAAGGGGAGACGGCAAAAGACTATCAGAAGGAATTTCCGAGGGCATTTGAGGAATACTTAAGATTAAAGGAAAAAGAAGTAGAATTGCTGAAGACGGTACCTCCCAAGCTGTACCCATACTATAAAAAGGAGGTAAATGAGTACTTCAAGCGCATTGAGAACCTAGACTAACGCCATTGGATGGACAGCATTCGGATTGAAATACCCTCGCTTTCGGAGAACGTAAGGATGATTGAAAGTTTCATCGACAATGCGAAGGAGCGATTCCATTTGGATGACGATATCTATGGCAATATCATGATTGCTGTCACGGAAGCTGTCAACAATGCAATAAAACACGGTAACAAGAGTGATTCAAAGCGAAACGTGGCGCTGACACTCTCGCTGGAGGATTCGCTGATCAAGTTTAGGGTAATGGATGAAGGAGCCGGCTTTGATTATCACAACCTGCCAGATCCCACAGCGCCTGAAAACATTGAAAAGCCAGGTGGACGGGGCATCTTTCTCATGAAGCACCTGTCTGATGAAGTAGAATTTCTCGATGGGGGCAGGGTAGTTGAGCTCAGTTTCTACATCCAATAGATGCCCATTCTGTTCTTTTCGGAAGGCATCCGATTCAAACTTCCACACCCCCGCAAGACTGCCCGCTGGATTGAAAAGTCCGGCCAGGCTGAAAAGCTGAAAATAGGAACCCTGAACTATATCTTCTGCAGCGACTCCTATCTGCATAAGGTCAACAAACAGTACCTCAACCACGACACACTCACCGATATTATCACATTTCCGAATGATGATCCGGAAGGCATCTCTGCAGATATCTTCGTCAGCATACCCAGGGTGAGAGAAAATGCAAGGCATTTCAAGGTTTCTTTCGACCAGGAGCTCCACCGTGTGCTCATCCATGGCCTGCTGCATTTGGCGGGCCTGAAGGACAAGACGGAGCGCGAAAAAGCGCGTATGCGCGAAAAAGAGGAAGCTTATCTATCTTTGCGCACTTGACGCGTTCCACGTGGAACCTTGGATTTGAGGGCCCTGTTCTCAAAGCCATGTTTCACGTGAAACATCCCGAAATCAACAACATGTTCAAGGAATACGACATCATTGTGGTAGGAGCCGGGCACGCAGGCTGTGAGGCCGCTGCGGCTGCCGCTAATATGGGCTCCAGCGTACTGCTTGTAACCATGAACATGACCACCATCGGGCAGATGTCATGCAACCCGGCAATGGGCGGAGTGGCGAAAGGCCAAATCGTTCGGGAGATCGATGCCCTCGGTGGATACTCAGGAATCGTATCCGATAGGTCCATGATCCAGTTCCGCATGCTGAACCGATCTAAAGGACCCGCCATGTGGAGCCCCCGCACTCAAAACGACCGCATGCGGTTTGCCGAGGAATGGCGATCCATGCTGGAAAAAACCCCGAACGTAGACTTCTGGCAAGAGATGGTCACCGGCCTCCTCATGGAAGAAAAAAGGGTAGTGGGCGTCAAAACTTCCTTGGGCCTGGAAATAAGGGCAAAGGCAGTGGTTCTGACCAATGGCACCTTCTTAAACGGACTGATCCACATTGGCGAAAAAAACTTCGGTGGAGGAAGAGCTGCCGAAAAAGCCGCCACCGGTATTACGGGCCAACTCGTGGAACTAGGCTTTGAGTCGGGCCGAATGAAAACCGGCACACCGCCCCGCATCGATGGACGCTCACTTGATTACACCAAAATGGAAGAGCAGCCAGGCGATGCCATCCCCGGTAAGTTTTCCTACTCAGACACTAATCCACCGGAAAAACAACTTAGCTGCTGGATTACCTACACAAACAAAGAGGTACATCACCAACTCGAAAAAGGGTTCGACAAATCACCCATGTTTCAGGGCCGCATCCAGGGGCTCGGCCCAAGATACTGCCCGTCAATCGAAGACAAGATCAATCGATTTGCCGAACGCGACCGGCATCAGATATTTGTGGAACCGGAAGGTTGGAACACAGTTGAAATCTACGTCAACGGTTTTTCGACTTCCCTTCCGGAAGACATTCAATATCAAGCACTTATCAAGATTCCCGGGTTCGAAAAGGCCAAGATGTTCCGTCCCGGCTACGCCATCGAATACGACTACTTTCCCCCAACCCAACTCAAACTGACGCTGGAGACGCAACTTATTGATAATCTGTACTTTGCGGGTCAAATCAACGGCACCACGGGCTATGAAGAAGCGGCCTGCCAGGGCCTGATGGCAGGGATCAATGCCCACAACAAGATCAATGAGA
The DNA here is from genome assembly GCA_050250195.1 of Cyclobacteriaceae bacterium. Classification (GTDB taxonomy): domain Bacteria; phylum Bacteroidota; class Bacteroidia; order Cytophagales; family Cyclobacteriaceae; genus ELB16-189. The sequence continues at coordinate 898,767 of JBFWPC010000001.1, forward strand.
AAGAACCCCTGATCCTCAAACGATCGGAAGCCTACATCGGGGTGTTGATCGATGACCTCGTGAACAAAGGCACACAGGAACCCTATCGGATGTTCACCTCCCGGGCTGAGTACAGAATCCTGTTACGCCAGGATAATGCCGACCTTCGCCTGACGGAAAAAGGACATGCCCTTGGCCTCGCCACCGATGAAAGAATGGGCACCATGCTTAAGAAGAGAAGCGAAATCGAATCGCTGGTAAAGGAACTCTACCAGTACAAGGTGAACCCCGATGACGTGAACACCCAACTCGAAAAAATCAACACCGCCACCATCCGAGAACGCGTGCCCCTCGTCAACTTCATCCGAAGACCAGAAATAGGCATCGACTCGCTTTTACAACTTGGATCCAGCGTGGAGTCGCTACTGAACAAATACTCAACCGAAGTACGCGAACAAGCGGAAATCCAAATCAAGTATGAGTCCTACATTGACCGCGAGCAGAAGCTGGCGCAAAAAATAGAATCATTGGAAAACTTCAAGATACGACCCGACTTCGATTACGATCGCGTGAAAACACTTTCGTCTGAGGCAAGAGAAAAACTTAAGCGGATACGACCCGAAACCATCGGACAAGTGTCGCGCATTAGTGGCGTATCTCCAGCTGACGTATCGGTCCTCACCGTTTACATGGGCAAGTAACAATGGGCTTGGAAAATGTTACCGCCTGCCCCGTGTGCGGCAACACCGATTTCGAACACCACCTCACTTGCAACGACCACAACTACAGTCAAGAGTCGTTTCAAATTGTGAAATGCAAAAACTGCACACTGCTTATCACCACCCCGCGTCCTTCGCAAGATTCTATCGCCACCTATTACCAGGCTCCCGACTACATTTCCCATACGGGAAAATCCACCGGGCTCATTTCCTTCATTTACAAGCTGGCACGCAAGGTTGCGCTAAACTCAAAACGCAACACCATCGCCCGTTGCCATAGCCGCGGCACCCTCCTCGACATCGGCTGCGGAACCGGAGAATTTCTTCATCACATGGCTACCCACGGTTGGCAAGTGCAAGGGATCGAACCTTCAGGCGATGCCCGGAACAAAGCGCTTCAACTCAATCCCGCTCGCATTCACACCACACTAGATCAAATTGATGACGCACGTTTCACCGCCATTACCTTATGGCATGTGCTCGAACACCTAACCGACATTGACCACCAGATCGGCTGGATAAAGAAGCACCTCGAGCCAAAGGGAACGATCTTTGTTGCAGTACCAAACCACCGCGCCCATGACGCCAAAAAATACAAAGCACATTGGGCGGGCTATGACGTGCCTCGACACTTTTGGCACTTCAACCAAAACAACATGGTCGAACTGATGGGTAAACATCAACTGAAAATCAAAAAGGTGCTACCGATGAAATTGGATGCCTACTATGTTTCCATGTTGAGCGAGAAATATTTGGGAAAGGATTTCATCAATTCTTACGTCTCCGGATTCCTGTCGGGCTGGACATCCAACCAAAAAGCAAAGCGCACCGGTGAATATTCAAGTCTCCTCTATATAATTGGCCAATGATCAAACAAAGTCTTTTCTGTCTTGCCCTCGCCTCACTGCTATGGAACTGCGCGAGTCAATCAAGCCCTACCGGTGGCCCGAAAGATGAACGTGCACCAAAGTTGGAGCGATCATTTCCAAGCATGAACCAACGCAACTTTAAAGCCGAAAGCGTGGAACTTGAATTTGACGAAGCGATCATCCTCTTTAACCCCAAAGACGAAATTCTCATCTCACCTGCTGTCGGGAAAGACGTGGAGTTTAAGTACCGGCAGAACCGCGTAACCATTACTCCCAAACAAGGCTGGGCCGACACCACTACTTACAGCATCCTCTTTCGCGAAGGAATTAAGGACCTCAACGAAGGCAACGTTCCGCCCGGCTTGCGCCTGGCCTTCAGCACCGGCCCCTCGATCGACTCATTGTCCATATCCGGCCAACTCAAATTCGCCCTGATCGAAGACCTTCCCACCGATGTCACGGTAGCGGTCTTTAAATCAGACACGTTCAACATTTTCGAACACAGTCCCAGCTACCTCACCAAATCAGATGCAAACGGAAAATACAAAATCGAAAATTTAAGGGCAGGCCGGTACTTTGTTTACGCGTTTGCTGATAAAAACAAAAACCTGAAGGTAGAAAGCACAACAGAAAAATACGGATACTACCCGGATCCCGTCCTTCTTTTTGAAGCAAAAGACTCCATTGACATCACGTTGTTCGCACTCGATGCCAGACCGCTGAACATGCAGAGTGTGAGGCGAACCCCGGTGACAACCCGTCTCCGGTTCAATAAACCTGTCAACAATTACCGATTAACTGCATCGCAAAAAATCACGCACTCGTTTGGAGACGATCGCCAGGAAATCGCCATCTATAACCCTTCAAATAATCCCGATAGCCTCGCGGTACGCATCGAGGCCATTGACAGCCTTCAGCAACGTGTAGACAGCACCATCTATCTAAAAACTGTAGACGCCCGGTCCATCAAAAGCGCATTCAATGTACAGGTAATCAAACCCTATTACGATTACTCCCAGCGCTCCCTTTATCAGGAAATCAGCATGTCCTTGCCTCTTGGCCACATCAACTACGACAGCTGCTCCATCATTATTGATACACTCACCACTCTCCACTTCACGCCCGAAGAAGCCAAACTCGACTCGACCAGAAAAATCCTTACCATCAAAAAAACCATCCACCCCGATTCCCTATTCAGGACATCAGCACCCATCTCAATTATGCTAAAGAAAGGTTTCCTGATCAGTATTGAACAAGACACAAGCAAGGCTGTCACGAACTCCATTTCACCCGTAAAGGAAGAAAACACAGGAACACTCCTTGTCGAAGTACAAACACCTTACAAGAACTTCGAAGTACAACTTCTCGACAACACCAACGCAGTCATCCGCACCGAACGAAACCTCAGGAACTTCTCCTTCCGCTTCCTGCAACCCACCACCTACAAACTCCGCCTTCTCGTTGATCTTAATGATAACGGCATCTGGGACACCGGCAATCCCTTAAACTGGACACCGCCCGAACCCACCATCTATTACATTTCCCCCGACAAGAAATTTACCTTCCCGATACGAGCCAACTGGGAGTTGGGGCCCTACTTGTTGAAATACCAACCCGATGTGGATAATTCACCCAATCAACGGGAAAAATCCCAATAGTGTAGCTTTTCGCCAACAATCAATCAAAGCGCGTGGATAACATCGTCACAAACTAATTCCATCCACAGACCGTTAGAATGTTTATATCTTTTATCTACAAGCCTCAAACTGTGGACAAATAAAAAATGAGTAGCAGACCAGCTTTTTTCGATACATTGGAAAACGCATAAACCCACAAACCATTCACGTAGCACAGGCTCATGCCTACCTATCCACATATCCACGCTGCTTATAATACTTATTATATATCTATATATAATAAAATAACATTAGTCCTGTGTCTGTGGATACCTCTTACTTTCTACACTTTTGCTCAGGATCGAAATGACATTCAGATTGCGAATGAGTATGTACTGAAGGGTGATAAAGAAAAAGCCTTGGCAGTTTACCAATCGTTGGCAAAAAACATGGCCAATATTCCGTTGATCCACAATGACTACCTAAACCTGATGCTGGACCTTGGATTGTACAAGGATGCGGAAGATTATGTGGACCGGCTGACCAAACGCTATGAAGATCGAATCAACTACCGGCTTGATTTGGGTTTGATAGCCATGAAAGCAGGCGAGGTGCAAAAAGCCGATCGTTACTTCAAATCCATCATCAAAAGTTATTCAGGCGATCTCTATCGAATTAAGTCCGTATCGGATTACCTGGGCGCTCACCGCCTGACAGATTACGCAGTGATGGCGTTGCAAGAGGCGCGGCAAGCCAGCAGCAACAACACATTGTTTACACTTGAGTTGGCAAACCTTCACCGGCTGCAGGGCAACCGCGATGCGATGGTGGAAGAATACCTCAATTACGTAACCCAAACACCCGGCAACATCAACTATGTAAAGAACCTGCTCCAGATCCTGTTGTCGAAGCCCGAGGAGTTGGAAAGTTTGGAACAGCTGCTCTACGAAAAAGTGCAGCGCAACCCCGATTTCGAAGTCTACTCTGACCTTCTCATTTGGGTAAACCTCCAGCAAAAGAATTTTTACGGTGCCTACATTCAGGCCCGCGCCTACGACCGAAGGTTTAAGAAGGAAACCTCCAAAACGCTTGAGATAGCCGAGATCGCATTGAACAATGGCGATTATGAGAGTGCTGACAAGAGCTTTTCGTTTGTGGTTAAGGAATACACCGATCACGAGAATTATCTACGGGCCCGATTGGGTCAAGTGCGGGCCCGAGAGGCAAAAGTGAAAAGAGCGTACCCAATCAACAAAGATTCGGTGCGGTTTGTCATCACCGAGTATGACGACTTCATTGCCAAGTATCCCGATAATAACAATGCCTACGAGGCGCAGCTCAACGAATCGATGTTGTTTGCGTATTACCTAAACGACATCGACATGGCTATTGAAAAGCTGGACGATCTAATCACCAAGCCCCGCGTGCCACCCTACATGAAGGCCAAAGCGAAATTAGAACTGGGTGATATTTACATCATTGCGGAAGAGCCCTGGGAATCCACATTGCTTTATTCGCAGGTGGAGCGTTCGCAGCGTGAAACACCCATTGGCTACGAAGCCAAACTTCGCAATGCGAAACTCTCCTACTACAAAGGTGAGTTTGCGCTGGCGCAAGAACACCTCGACATCCTGAAGGAAGCCACCACGCGGGAAATCGCCAACGATGCGATGGATCTGAGTATGTTAATTAAAGAAAATCTCGGTTTTGACAGCGCAGGCACTGCCCTGCGCGAATATGCGGCAGTTGAACTTTTGCTTTATCAAAACAAACAACGCGAGGCCCTTGCCAAATTGGCGGCACTTAAGGGTGAGATGAGAATTTTAACCGATCCAGAGGAGGCATTTGCCCAAAACAGGCGCGTGGGCGACACAATCTACACGACAGGCATGGCCGGCAATTCCGGCATTCTCGATGATGTGTATTGGCTGGAAGCGAACCTCCGGCTCAAGCAGGGTGAATTTGACCAGGCTTATGCCTTGTTGGGTCGAATACTCACAGAGTTTGGTGAAGATATCCTCGCAGATGACGCCTACTTTTTGCAGGGCGAAATAGCCGAACGCTACATGAAAGACAAGGCCAAAGCCATGGAAATTTATCGGGATTTCCTTACCCGCTTTCCAGGCAGCGTGTTTGCGGCCGAAGCCCGGAAGCGATACCGTTTTTTGCGGGGCGATTTTGCCGAGGAACGATCGCTGGTGAATTAAGATCTACACGGTTCCAAACTTCAACTCCCGCCACCTTTCAGATAGGCAAGAATCAAGTTCTCTGATTATTTTTCTACATTCATGCGCTAATCTACACGTATGCAAAATTACATCATGCTGTTTCTCTGCCTGTTGTCAGCCGTGGCGGCCGGCCAGGTAAAGGCATTGGTTGGGGGAACCTTGATTGACGGCTTTGGCGCAGAACCCATCCACAATTCGGTGGTGATCATTGAAGGCCAGCGCATCAAAGCCACCGGCACCATGGCAGAAGTGGTAATACCGGCTGGCGCAGAAATCATTTCCACCGAAGGCATGACGGTACTGCCCGGCCTGTGGGACATGCACGTGCATTTGATGATTAACGGGCACAGTGATTACACCCATTGGGACAAGACCTACCTTCCCCTACTTGAGAAGGTCATTATGCCGGCATCGGCACATCAATTGTTGATGGCGGGCATCACAAGCGCCCGCGATCTTGGAGCACCGCTTCAAGCAAGCATCAACGTGCGCGACCGGATCAGCAAAGGAGAAATTCCAGGCCCGACCATGTACATGTCGGGGCCATTTATTCAACACGAGCCTTATCCGGGTACGGAGGCCTTTCGCTGGGGCGTGAAAGGTGTGGCGGACGCCCGAGCCAAAGTGCAGCAGTTAGCGAAGGCAGGCGTGAATTGCATCAAACTCATCGACCAGGATCAAATGACGCTCGAAGAAGTGATGGCCGTGGTGGACGAAGCGCACAAGAACAAGTTGAAAGTGGTGGGCCATTCCCATCGGCCCGAAGAAATCAGGCGAGGCTTAAAGGCGGGTGTGGACTGCTTTGAACATACCGGACTTTCATCAGCTCCCGAATACCCGGAGGATATCATGACCATGATCAAAGAGCGCACTGCACAAATGAATTTGGGCCCGTTGTTCTGGACACCCACCGTGGAAGGATTGTACAACTACGAATACACGCGTGACAACCACGAGTTTCTCGACAACGACAGCTGGCACCGCGGACTGCCGGACTCTATCATCAAAGACATCAAACAATCCATCGCGCATCCCGGGCGACTTTCGTACTTCCAGCTGAACCCGATTCGAAAGCCCACGCTTGAAACCAAAATCAATCAACTCAAAAAGGCAGGTGTGGTTTTACTGGTGGGAACGGATAGCGGCATCCCGATGAAGTTTCACAGCCAGAGCACCTGGAACGAACTGGATGTGTGGGTGAATGAATTTGGATTTGATCCGATGTACACGATCCGGGCGGCCACCTATTGGCCGGCAGTCGCTATGGGTGTTGCCAGCGATTATGGAACGATCACACCCGGGAAGTATGCCGACATCATTGCTGTGAGAGGAGACGTGCTAAGGCACATTGCGTTGTTGCAGGATGTGGACATGGTGATTAAGCATGGGAAGCGGGTAAAGTGATGGAAGAGGAAGAAGATGAGTTGAGTTCAGAGCGGCACAAGACCCGCGCGGTTTTCGATGTTCAAAACCGGTTTGGGCTTGAGTTCAAGGGAAGGCAGTGCTTTGACTGCTTCTTCTTTGCCAACAACGAGAACGATGCCAACAACCTGGCCATTGAGTTGCACAACCTGGGCTACGAGGTGGATATGCATGAAAACGAAGAGCCGGGAAAATACCGGTGGTCGATCACGGGCACCACAATGGAAATAGACAGCAGCGAGGAGAACATCGCAAGATGGTCGGAGGAAATGGTCAAGCTGGCGAAGGCCCACCGGGCCGAGTTTGACGGCTGGGGAGGGGAGGCAAGGTAAGAGTGGTACAGATATGGGTGTTAGTTCCTATATTTGTACCAATGATCTCCAGAGAAGCAGAATCATCTGTCCGAAGATTGGCGAAACAATTCAGGAGCGTAGCCGTGGTTGGCCCTCGTCAAAGCGGTAAAACTACATTGGTCCAAAAGGTTTTTGCCAACAAGCCTTACACCTCTCTCGAAAATCCCGATGAGCGCGAGTTAGCCACTTCCGACCCCAGGGCCTTCCTCGGGCGTTTCCCAAAAGGTGCGGTGCTCGATGAAGCCCAGCGGGCACCTCAATTGTTCAGCTATCTCCAGTCAATTCTCGACAAAGAACAAAAGGACGGGCTTTTCATTTTAACAGGAAGCAATAATTTCCTTTTACAACAAGGCATTACGCAGACGTTGGCCGGTCGGATCGGCTATCTGGATCTGCTTCCATTAACGGTCAGCGAAATACAAACTTTTCGTGATTCCAACATCCCAACGGATCAAATTCTTTTGAGTGGATGCTACCCTGAGATTTATGACAAAGATCGCAAGCCTTCGCTCTGGTATCCTGCATACATTAGAACGTATGTCGAACGCGATGTGATGCAAATTAGAAATATTGAGAATACACTCACATTTAATCGCTTCCTGAAACTTTGCGCAGGACGCATTGGCCAATTGCTCAATGTGGCCTCACTCAGCAATGAGAGTGGCATAGACATGAAGACTGCGCAAAGCTGGCTGAGCGTACTAATCAGTAGCTACGCCATTTTTCTACTGCCACCGCATCACGAAAATTTTAACAAACGCGTTGTCAAGTCACCAAAATTGTACTTCTATGATCCCGGCCTGGCGTGCTCCTTGCTAGGGATTGATCGCCAAAACGAGATTTCAAATTCGCATTTCAGAGGAGCACTTTTTGAGAACCTTGTAATAGTCGAGTGGTTGAAAAAGATCAAAAATCGGCTGAGCAACTCGGAACTCTTTTATTGGCGTGACAACAAAGGCATTGAAATCGATCTCGTGGTGGATGCGGGAAAGAAGCTTATCCCTATAGAAATCAAAACCAGTCAAACTTTTCAAACCCACTTTTTGAAGAACTTGACCACCTGGAACAACTTCGCGGGACTTTCAGGAGGATTGCTTCTTTATGATGGGCAGTTGGAATTTAGAGACAAGAGTGAAGTAGAAGTCTTAAATTGGCAGAACCCGGCACCTTACAAATTGATCAAATAGCCAATGCCCGAAATGAATTTCCACACCCGCAAATGGGTGAAGCCCGAAGACTTGAACCCCAATCAAACATTGTTTGGCGGCAGGTTGCTTCAATGGATTGATGAGGAGGCCGCGCTTTATGCTGTCATCCAGCTCGACAACCATCATGTGGTGACGAAGTACATGTCTGAAATCAACTTCATCTCAGCGCCCCGCCAGGGCGATATCATTGAAATCGGAATACTTGCCACACACTTCGGTACCACTTCAGTGACGCTGCGTTGTGAAGTGCGACAAAAGCTCACGCGGGATCCCATCCTCACCATCGAGAAAATCGTGTTTGTGAATTTAGATGAGCATGGCAAGCCCAAGCCCCATGGTAAATCTAAAGTCACCTACATAAAAGACAGGTTTTGAAGCATGATCAGGCAAAAACTGATAGAACTTTTTCGATACAACGACTGGGCCCACCAAAGAATTTTGGATGCCATCGGGAAGCTGGATGATCAACAGGAAAGCCTGAGATTATTCAGTCACCTGATCAACGCCCAAGACATATGGATGCAAAGGGTGCAGAAGGCCAACACGAACGAAAAAGTGAATTGGATGGAGGCGGAGTATTCGCTTGATCAATGTCGTGACGAGTGGAGACGGAGTTTAAATGCGTGGACGGAATTATTGGAAAAGCTTCCCGATTCGGACCTTGCCAAAGAGATAAAGTATGCGGCATCAGATGGCGGTAGCTTTGTTTCTACGATTGAAGAGATCGCCACACAACTTTGTTTGCACAATGTGCACCACCGCGCGCAGATCGCAAGAATCATTCGTCAGCAAGGTCACGTGCCACCCACTACCGACAACATTTTTATGACGCGAAAGCGCGTTTCTTAGTCCGCAAGTACAGCTTCAAACAATTCCTTTCTCATGTTGTCAACCTTGTCAACAAGCGGGCCGCCCAATAGTGTGCTCAGGTTGACACCCACGAAGAGCGTTACATCCTGTTCAGGGAAATAATACAGCACGCAGCCCGCTCCCAGACCACCACCACTGTGTCCATAGGCGATCCATTTGTCATCGAACTTTGCATAATCAAGGCCCTGGCCATAGGCGGGATTTCCTTTGCGATCTTGTACCCACGTCATCATTTGATCGAGCGAAGCTTGAGAAATCAATTTGCCTGACAATAAGCCTTTTAGAAAATCGACATAATCAGAGGGGGTCGCTACGATACTGTCGTCACCCATCATGGAAAGCACATTGTTGATCTGTTGCTTTGACACATTTTCAACCACACCATCACTGAGCCGATCGATGTAACAGTTGACCAACCCGGACTCGATTACGTTGGCAATTTCTTCCCTGTAGAAGGTGTGCTCCAGACCCAGTGGCTCAAGGATTCCTTTTCGGATCACCTGTGCGTGCGATTTGCCAGTGATATGCTCTACCATGTAGGCGAGCAAGAAATAATTGGTATTGCAGTACCCGTATCTTTCACCGGGTTTGAACTTTGCCTTTTTGTCGAGGATGAAGTCTAGCAGGGTCTCCTTAGAAAAAACGCGATCACCATTGTTGAGCAAATAGGTGGCGTAGGCATAGCTGTAGGCGTAGTCATAGATGCCTGATGTGTGATTGAGCAGCATCCTTACCGTAATCTCTTCGCTGTTGGTAATGTGGTCAGCGATTTGCGCTGGAAGGTAATTGCCAATCTTCTGATCCAAATCAATTCGCCCCTGCTCGTTCAATTGGAAGATCGTCACAGCCGTATACGTTTTGGCCAAACTCTGCGAGTACATCAAGTGGCAAGCCTTCATCGCTACGTTTTCTTCGATGCTGGCAAATCCCGAAGCTCCTTCCCACCGACTTGCGCCTTGCTGAACGCCTACCGACACGCCCGTAACACCTTCCGCGGTATATCGATCTATGATCTTCTGCAATGCATCTGCCCTTCCATAAGAATTGTTGGTAATGATATTGCAGTCGCCCTGAGTAGTTGAAAAGTCCTCGTCTGAACAGGACAGCGTAACGATGATGGGTAGCAGTATGTAAAATTGTTTCATGACATTTTCAGAATTTGAATTTGCTTCCAACATGGATGAATGAATTTGGGAAAACAGGGATACCCGTGTTGTACCCGATAATGCCCATCAGTTCGTACTGAACAAAAGGTGAAGCGAGCGGATTTGAAACGCGGAGATCATCATAGCTTAAACTGATAGAAGCATGCACCTGCGGAAAGAAACGAGGTGAAGTGGTTGCCATCCATTTTCCGTTCTCTATTTTCATTCCCTGGCTTGGGCGCAGCAGGTAGGCTAATCCCGGTCCCAGGTGAATGTTTACCCGAAGCCCTTCGGCAATTCCAGGTCGGTATGCAAAATCAGAATGCACGTACAGGCTGCGGCCGTTGAACCGGTTGAAATAGTACCCTGCCTCTACGGATTGTCTCAGATTGCCCCGTTTATTCCATGGCAGTTCTATGCCAAGTTTAAAGCCGAAGTTGCGAAAATTGTTTCCAGGCTTTGATAGCGGGGTAGAGACAGCATGAAAGCTCACTCCAACCGTGAAAACCGGTTCATTCGTGCCGGTCATATCCTGAGCAAGGGCCAGGCCAGGTAGAAGGAGTGAGGCAACCGTGATCGCAATCAGAAGTCTCATGGGAGCGAATTTTTTCACCAAGACGTACCAAAATCGCTGCAGGATGCTTTCCAAGCCCTAAAAACCGGTGAAGTGTGGCAGAATCTAAGCTGAAGTGCTGATTAAATTTCCATCCACTGCCGAAAGGCTGGTGCCCGGAGACGGCTTATTGTCAGATCCGACTGTGATTTATCTAGCTTTTTAAGTTTAACCGACAGTTTTCCGTTCATTTCGGCAACAATCTGATCAATCACCTCCCGGGTAATAATTGTTTGTCGGTTCGCCCGAAAGAAATGGGAAGGGTCAATTTGTTTTTCGAGTTTGTCCAATGTGAACCCAGGCAACGGGAGCTTTCCCGAATCGATAAAACCGTAAACCATGTCATTGGCGACAAAAAAGAATTTGAATTCCTTCAGGTCGATTCTCTTCCGTGTTTTGCCTGTCTTTACCACAATGTCCTGATGATCGATCGCAGACTTTTCTTGTTCCAGCGCCTGAAACTTTCGCCAGAAGTAAAGCCCCATGTAAAGAAAGTTTAAAAACACGCCCCAGATGACAAAGATGAAGATGTCTCGTGTATAGAATTTGAGCGGGATCGGCTTTTCTGTCGCAATGAAATTAACCAGTTCGGTTTGAATGGCCAATACCGCAACCAGCACGACAATGACAATTGGGAGCTGCACAAAAATTCGCCTCACCATGTTGGTTTCCCATGGCAAGCGTTTGTCAAATGCAATGATGACGCTTCGCGTCACCCACCAGCCGATGTAGCCTTCAATGATATCGAGCGTAAAGGTGATGTAGAGATAGGGTTGGCCCCAGCGGATAATGTCGTAAGTGAGGTAATAATTGAGCGTATTAATTAACGGAACAGCCAGAAGGATCAGCCTGGTATCGCGATAATCAATTCGGCCCGAACTCATAGTTGCAAAGATACCGGCTGAGTCATAACAAAATATGACTGGCCCACTTGGAAATCCGTGAGCCACCTGACAAAGAAAAGACTCCGATGTAGAAGGAATAACTGCATCGGGGCCTTGGATATAAACGTTAGGTTGAGCTACTCGCTTCGCAACGATTTCACCGGATTGCTGGTGGCGGCTTTAATGCTTTGGAAGCCCATGGTGAGCCATGCCACCAGGAAGGCACCCGCGCCTGCCAAAGCATACACTGTCCATCCGACCTCCACCTTGTATTGGTAGTCTTCCATCCATTTTTGTACCGCCCACCAGGCAAAAGGTGTAGCCAGCACAAAAGCGATCACGATTAGTTTTCCAAACTCCTTGGATAACAACATCACAATGCTCGACACAGAAGCGCCCAGCACCTTCCGGATGCCAATTTCTTTGGTGCGCTGCTCGGCCGTGAAAGCCGTGAGCGCAAAAAGACCCAGGCACGCAATGAAGATGGCCAGCCCGGCAAAAATTCCGAAGATTTTACCGAGTCGTGTTTCGGAGGAGTACATCTTCGCAAAGCTGTCGTCCATAAATGTGTATGAAAACGGCTGACCCGGAGCCATCTCTTTCCATTTGCTTTCAATCAGACTGATCACCTCTTTCGTATCGGGTGCGGCAAATCGAAAAGAGATCATACCCTGTGGTCGTTTGTTGATGTACAACATTAACTGGCTGATGTTGTCTTTCATGGATGAGAAATGGAAATTCTCGACCACACCGATTACCGTTACCACCTCCAGGTTCTCAGGCGACATGTCATCCACATTGTTTCCGGCAAAAGTCACTATGCGCTTGCCGATGGGGTCGCCCTCGAACCCAAATATCTTGACAGCCGCCTCGTTCAGGATCACGGCTGATGAATCGGAGGGGAACGCCTCCGAAAAGTCGCGCCCTTCAATGATGTTCATGCCCATGGTCTTGATGTAGTCGTAGTCGACACCCCAGTTTTGAAGATTGCGCATATTGTCTTCTGTCGGAGACTTTCCCTCGGGCCACCAGCTATTGTCACTTCGCCACGAGTCTACCGGAAGAAACCCGGTAATGGTGCCACTCACAATGGCGCTGTTTTGCAAAATCTCTTTCTTGAATGCGATGCGCTGGTCACCCAGGGCGTAGGCATCTTCAATGGTGATTACCTGGTCTTTGTTAAAGCCAAGTTTCTTATGCTGAATGTAATTGAGCTGACGGAACACCGCAATGGTGCCAATGATCAGAAAGATCGAGATCACAAATTGAAATACCACCAGGGCACTTCGGATGGAACCGCTTTTCATGCCCAACGATACGTTGCCTTTCAATACGTTCACGGGTTTAAATGCCGAGAGGAAGAAAGACGGATACACGCCTGCAATCAGGCCGGTGAGCAGCGCGCCAGATATCAACGCTCCATAAAACAACGGCTGTCCCACAGGCAGTGCAATGGTTCTGTTGGAGAGGTCGTTGAACAGGGGCAACATCACATACGCCAACCCAACCGCGAGCACAAATGAGAATACGCTCAGCAAGGTGGACTCGGTAAGGAATTGCCTGACCAGGTGCGAGCGAAGGGATCCCATCACCTTGCGCACCCCTACTTCCTTGGCGCGGTTGGCAGAACGGGCCGTAGAAAGATTCATGAAGTTGATGCAGGCGATCACAAGGATGAACAAAGCAACTGCCCCGAACAAATAGATGTAGGTGATGTCGCCACCTGGCTCAAAGTCGCCATTCAACGTATTGTAAAGATGGATGTCGGCCAGTGGTTGTGTGCTGTACTTAATCATATTGCCTGATTCTTCGAAGCGCTCCATGGTAAATTCCCCCCCGAGGATTTGCGCAGCCTGAGGCCCAATGTATTTTAAAATCAAATCGTTGAACTTGGTCTCCAGGTCTTTAATGCTGGCGCCCTCGCGAAGCAGAAAATAGGTTTGAAAGTTGTTGCTAAGCCAGTTTTCACTCTTCGCTTCCTCCAACCCCGCCATCGACAGCATGTAATCCCAGTGGAAGTGGCTGTTGGCGGGCATGTCTTCATACACACCTGTGATTTTGAAATTGTATTCGTTGTCGAGGATGAGGGTTTGACCCAGCGCGCCACCTTGCGGGAAGAACTTGTCGGCAGCGGTTTTGCTGATGGCCATCGTGTGGGGCTCCTCAAGTGCCTTGTCGGGGTTGCCCGCCAAGAATGGAATGGTGAACACCTTGTACACGTCTTTGCTCGCCCAGATCACCCGGTTCTCCTTGATGTTTTCTGTTTCTTTTTTCACGAGATAACTTCCCCGTGTGCGGAAATGCACCGCTGCTTCTACTTCGGGAAATTCTTCCGGCAGGGCGCGTGCCATGGGAGCAGGGGCCCACACCATGTTCCAATGCTGGCCGCCAAACTTGATTTCCGATGCCACCCGGTAGATCCGTTCAAAGTTCTGGTGATGCCGGTCGTACGAGAATTCGTTCACAATGAACAACACAATGATCAGACACACAGAAATGCCAATCGATAATCCCAACACGTTGATCAGCGAAAAGAAGCTGTGCTTGGCGAGGTTGCGAAAAGCAATGGTGATGTAATTCCTGAACATAATCTTTACGTTTTGATGATCGGATTTGATCGTTTGTTTTTGAATGAGCCGAAGGCCGGACGTGTTCCCAAAATCTTTAAGCACATCGTGATAAGCTTCCAGGAATTTTTTGCCGCGATCCATCTGCATCTCAACGCCCGCGCAGATGTGGTCAATGAGCTCGTTCTCTACCCCTTCGTAAACTACCCCGCGGTAGTGGAGATCTTTGATGATGAAGTTGATATGGTCGTTGGTGAGCGGCAACAGGTGCGGGTGTTAAGCGAGTTTAAGTTGAAGCACGGTGCCCATCGTGCGGATAAATTCTACAAACTCTGCCACGCGATCGCGCGCCAGCACAGACCCGGAGGGTGTGAGTGAATAATATTTTCGCAGCCGCTTTCCAATATGCTCGGTCTCGGTTTGCAATACGCCTTCTGCCTCCAGCCGGTGCAAGGTCGGGTAAAGGGCACCCTCCGTAAGCTGAATGGTCCCGTTGGACAATTCTTTCACACGCTGGGTGATTTCATAGCCGTACATGCGGCCATGATCGTGCAGTACCTTCAAAACAATGGTCTGGAGCGTGCCTTTGAGCAGTTCGGGGCTATGCATGGGCGATACCTAAGAGATTTATGCATAAGACGGCAAAGCGGACTGCCGGGTTGCATGAGAGGCGCCTTTTAACGCTTCGATGCTACGGGTGCCGCTGCAGCCACCGCATGAAAAGCACGTCATCAATCGCGTAGAATTCGCGGCCCTGCTCATCGGTATCCACGTACAGAAGGTCGTATTTGAGCAGCGCAGCCACTGTTTTGCTCACGGTGGAAGCATTGGTCATGCCCGAGGTCGTCATGAAATCCTTTCCGGTGATCGCATACACTTTAGACAGGGTGGCCACAGCCTTAAGCACCTGAAACTGCGTGGCGGTGAGTGGCTTCTTCAGCTTTAGGTAGAAGGGTTCGTATTGAACCAGCAATTCACCCGCGGTCGCCAAAATGAGTTCACGCGTGATTTTCGGAGTATCTTTTTCGTAGAGGTGATTGCAGAGCAGCTGAACATAGGCCGTGAAGCCATAGCAGAAGTCGTAAATGAATGCCGCGTTGTCCCGGTCAATTGCCTTTTTCCCTTTCCTGAAATGGTTCACCATAAAGTCAACGTATTCCTCCTGGTCGATGCTCTTGATCTTCAGGAGTTCTGCGCTGTGATAGAATGGGCGTGTTTTCGACCCAAACATCTCGTGAAGGATGCGCTGATGGCTTCCCGAATAAATGAACCGGATGGAGCTATGGGTCTGTGCCTCCGAGCGCAGCCACCCTTCTACATTCGAATCGGTGAACGAGAGAATTTGCTGAAACTCGTCCAGGGCAATAACTACCATTTTCTTTTGCGCGTTCAGCAGCGAAAGCAATTCAGAAAGTGACCTTTTGGTTTCCTCGGGCTTCACCAGGTTAAACCCTACGCTGTATTGACCGCTCATCGAATCGAAGTCCAGGCTGAAGCGTAACGCGCTGAGTTTTTCCAGCAGGGATTGTTTCTGCGGAATATTGGCAAGTGCGGATCCCAGCACCTTCAAAAGATCGCCTAGGTTGGCGCATTTGTTCAAATCGACATAGATGCAGGTGTGGTTGCTCAGCTGGCCAAACACGTGACGGATGAGGGCCGTCTTTCCGAGCCTCCGGGGTGAAATCAAACAGGTATTCCGGCCATTCCGGATATTGGCCTGGAGAGTTTTTGTTTCAACATCTCGGTCGCAAAAGGTCTCCGGACCTTGATAACCGACCACCACAAATGGGTTGGACGTTTTGGCCATATTATACCAAAAGTATAATACTTAATGTATAGTGCCAAACGTACAATGAAATAAGATCTGCCGAAAATTTGTTAATTTGTGTGAATCTGAACGAAAAAGCCGGATTGTGAGAACCGTGTATTGGTTGTTGGGGTTGTTTGCCCTTTGGATGCTGGTGAGCGGCATTTGGTATTTGGTGGGGGTGCGCGCTCTCTCCACCGACCCGGCTGCATTTGAGGCGTCCAGCAACATAGCGGCCATCGTGGAGGTTTGTTTGATGCTCCTCGTGTCGTTCCTCATCGGCTTCATGATTGCCTACAAATTGCGCGACCTATATGTGCGCAGTGTGTGGGTTTCCTTCCAGCAACTTTTGTCGCTGTTGGATCAGAAAGGCCAGGAGCTTCATGAGGTACAACTTCAGATTTCATTGCTTGAACGCGATCGGGCGGTGATGCAGGAAAAATTCCAGGCCATGGAAACTTACTCCACGCGTGAAATGGGCTGGCTTCAGCAGCAGTTGGATCAGGCGCGCGGAAAGGAAAAAGAGCTGTCGCGGGAAATCGCTGCGCTGACCGCCCGTGGCGAACAGTTGGAGGGGCAAATTTCTCACCTGCAACTCAAGTTAATCGACACGGAAAAGGAACTTCAGCACAAGCCCGCCAAATTCATCAAACCTGACGACCTCACTAAAATCAAAGGCATCGGCCCGTTCATCGAAAGAAGGCTGAACAAAATGGGCATTTACACCTACCAACAGATCGGGGAGATGGATGAAGAGTCCATTCAAAAAGTAGGGGAGACCATCAAGTTCTTTCCTGACCGCATCCTACGGGACGATTGGATTGGGCAAGCGCGCAGGCTCAGTTGACAAAAAGCAATTGACAGTTGACAATTCCGGTGAAATGCGCTGCATCGTCTCAACCCATTTTGTCAACTGCCTATTGTCGACTGTCAACTGTTTTTTGTTGACAGGCACTTTCAATGAGTTCTGTTGTTATTCAGAAAGGATCAAACATCAAAAACACACAGAGTATGGCACAGACTCCCAGCACAATGATTAATTTAGGTAGAAGGGCGGTTGAATTTACATTGCCTGATACCGTTTCGGGAAAAGATGTTTCACTAAAAGATGTGAAGGGCAAGAACGCAACGGTGATCATGTTCATCTGCAATCACTGCCCGTTCGTAAAGCATGTGAACAATGAGTTGGTGCAGATTGCGAAGGACTACATGGCCAATGATGTGGTGTTTATTGCGATCAGTTCAAACGATGTGGAGCACTACCCCGATGACAGCCCCGACAAAATGAAAAAAGTAGCCCAGCAGTTGGGTTATCCTTTTCCCTACCTCTATGACGAGACGCAGGAAGTGGCAAAGGCCTACGGTGCTGCGTGCACACCCGACTTTTTTCTATACGATGCAGATCTTGAATTGGTGTATCGCGGCCAGTTGGACGATTCGCGGCCTGGAAATGACAAACCGGTGGATGGCAAAGACCTGCGGGCAGCCATTGATGCAATTCTTGCCGGTGATCCGGTGTCTGAAGATCAGCGTCCCAGCGTAGGTTGTAATATTAAGTGGAAAAAATAGTTACCAGTTGCCAGTCCCCGGTCGCCAGGGGAAACACTACCGGCAACAGGTGACCGGTAACCGGCAACAGCGATTGGTCCGCCCTGTCGATTTTGACTGCGCCTATTTCGCTTTGTTGATATGATCCAAATCATATCCCTCTACCGGGGGTCGGCTTACCTTGTTGGCTAAAATGAAAGCTATGACCACTACCACACCATTGCGTGATCTGTCCATGGCAGAGCTCGCACTTCAATATCCCAACGCGATTGCCGTTTTCAACAAGTACCACCTCGATTATTGCTGTGGTGGAAAAGACAGCCTGGCAAAAGCCTGCGGTGAAACGAACCTGGGGCTTGAACAGATTGAAAAGGAAATTGTGCTTACCACCACACCCGCGCGGGGCACCATGACATTTGAACAGTGGAGTCCCTCGCTGCTGGCCGACTACATTCAGGAGCAGCACCACGGCTATGTGCGTGCCGCCATTCCACTGATTGAGCAACTGCTCGCCAAGGTGGTTCACAAACATGGCGCAAGCCATCGCGAGCTGGAAGAGATCCATGCGTGTTTTCTTTCCCTTTCACAGGAACTGACTTCCCACATGGGCAAGGAAGAGCAGGTCTTGTTTCCGGCTATCAAACAGCGTGCAGGGTGGGCTTCGACAGCTTTGGAATTGCCCATCAGCATCATGGTTGACGAACACCAGAAGGCTGGCGACCTGATTAAGCAAATACGCAGGTTCACCCACAACTACCAGCCTCCGGCCAATGCCTGCACATCATTCCAGGCCTTGTATCTGAAGCTGGAGGAATTTGACAATGACCTGATGCAGCACGTACACCTGGAAAACAACATCTTGTTTCCGAAGGTGCTGGCCGGCACCGTTTGAAAACATCCGCCAGGTTTGCGAAAGCGCCAGAAAGCATGAAGTCCCATCGACCTCTGCAATGAAGCCGATGGCCGAGTCGACCCCAAGGCAGAAGCTGCCTGCGCGGGAGGGTAGTGTGTGGTTGTTTAGTTACAGGTTATTGGTTCCATGTTACAGTTGGCGGACCTGTAACTTGTAACCTGTATAACATTCGGACTATCCTCTCACCCACACATAATACCTCCTCTTCTCCCACTCGCCTTTGTTGTTGCGTTGGTAGGACTGTGAGTACTGCGTGTTGCCCTTGGTTTCTGTTTCGTGTTTGATCGCGATCGTGTTGCCATCCGGGTAACGAAGGGTGACGATGTCAGTGGTGTGCGTGTCGTCAACGATTTGGAACGCTGCCTTGCCTACGGCTCCGCCATGGCCGAACTGCATGTACTTATATTTGCCGTCTTCCGGATCGTAGTAGGCGCGAAACTCCCAGAACGTTCCCTGATCTTTCCCTTCCTTCAGTCCGAAGAGCCGGCCGGTGAGGCTGGTTTTCCCTATGGCCCATTGCCAGGTAACACCGTATTGGTCATACGGTTCATTGTCGCTCATGTAGGCCTTGTTGTCGGCCAGCCAGGTGCCGCTGCCTTCCGTGAGCATCTTCCATTCGTTCATGATCCTCTCCGGAATCTGACCGAAAGCGGAAATGCTCAGGAAGATGAATGGCAGCGCGTAGTTCATGTGTGGTAAGATTTGCTTTTATGAAGATGGGCAATCTTTGAAGGCAATACCTCACCCGGAATGAGTTATTCTTCTGAGCATTGTAGTTCACTTTTTTACCACTGAGAAACACAGAGAAAGGCACAGAGTGCACTGAGAAATTCTTCGTGTACTTCTGTGTAAATTCCTCTGTGCTCTCTGTGGTTCATGCATTTCGTGGTTGCAATCTTTGAAGGTAATGCGTCACCCGGCATGAGTTTATTATTGTGAGGTGTTCTTACTTTTTACCACAGAGAACACAAAGGAGGCACAGAGTGCACGGAGAAAAGCTTTGTGCGCCTCTGTGAGTTTACTCCGTGCCCTCTGTGGTTAATAATCTAAGCCGGACGCTCACAACTGACAACCCACAGCCATTCCATGTAACCTCCATCCTTGAGAACTAGTCTTAAGGTCCACACTCGTCCCCGATGCACCTCCAACTCACTACCCGCAATATCATTGCTTTCCTGCTGTTTGCCGTGCTGATGGGAGAAGCCCATGAAATGGCCCATTTTTTCGTGGGCAAACTCGTTTGCAGTTGCTGGCCTGCCGAGCGCGACTTCAACGCGTGGCGCCTTTGCGAATCCTGTGAGACAGGGCCCTACGGCTTTTGGGCCACTGCCGCGGGCCCCGTGTTCAGCATGACGCTGGCGTGGATAGGCATGTTCCTGCTTCGTTCGTGGGACGACCGCAGGAAATCGCTGGGCTTTGTACTCATCTGGGCCAACGTGCCGCAGGCGCGCATCATGACGGTGCTGATGGGCGGGGGCGATGAAATGGTGGTGATGCGCATGCTCACAAAGGGCACGGCCCTGGCACCCCACTACAAATGGCTGACGGTAGCGATCGTCTTGCTGATGGCGCTTCCCCCGATCATTGCTGCCTTCCGTGCTGTGGAGAACAAGGGCGGGTGGCTGATCAACATCGGCTTTATGGTGTTGCCGTTGCTGGTGCTGGGCAGTTATGGATTTGTCTTCCTCAACGGATTGCTTCAGCGCGGCTTCCTGGCCGAGCCGTGGATCATGGGCACACCGCTGTTCATCACGCTGCATACGGCCCTGGTACTGGTGGTGCTGCTCGCGGCCTTCAGGCGACACCTGTTCAAGATGGTAGCGTAGGCTTTCAAATTGTTTGACGAATAACGAATAACGGATAACGGATAGACTATCATGCCCTTTTGTCAGCTCCAAAAAGTGACCCTTCGCTTATCCTACCGATATCCTACCTTGTCCTATGCTTGCCAGGTTTTTGCGGGAGGCTGGATGCTAGATTCTGGATGCTAGATTCTGGATGCTAGATTCTGGATGCTAGATTCTGGATGCTAGATTCTGGATGCTAGATTCTGGATGCTAGATTCTGGATGCTAGCACGCTGGCCAGTGGCCAGAATCCAGGATATCCCTCAAATCAGGTATTTCCCCGACCCAAAGATTTTCCTATTTTTCTAGGAAAAGCGTGATGGTCAAAATTCATCAATCGCGCTAAAATCCCAAGTTCACTTAAGCCCCATTACAAGCCAAGCAAAGGGCATCTTGGGAATGAGTTATATTAGTAAGCCGAAGAAATCCAATAAAGCAAAATACAAAACGTTAACACCATGCTAACCGCCTCAAAAAAACAGAAGCTGCTTGCAAACCTAAAAAGCTTTCAAAAGAAATACTTTGGGAAGAAGCAGCTTGGCGAACTTGATGAATCGGGGACAAGACTCCTTGTCAACGACCTACTCAATTCGGTTCTTGGTTTCGAGGCCATTGAAGAAATCAAGACCGAATACATGATCAAGGGCACCTATGCTGACTACGTAATACAAGTAAAGGGCAAGCGCCACTTTCTCGTGGAGGTGAAAGCATTGTCTTTTGAACTCTCAGACAAGCATTTGCGTCAAGCGATCAATTATGGTGCGAATGAGGGAATTGATTGGGCGGTTCTGACAAATGGAAGGAATCTTGAATTGTATCGCATACTTTTCAACAAACCCATCGAATCAAAACTGGTCTTCAAAGTGGACTTAGGCGACACTTCTCAAGCCAAAGCCATTGTCGATAATCTTCAGTACCTCCATAGGGATTCAGTTTCCAAGAGGGGTTTGGAATTTTTGTGGAATAGATTTTCAGCGTTGGAAACCTACACCATCGCTGGATTGCTTTTCGGTGCTTCTGTAGTGAATTTCCTAAGGAGGGAACTAAAGAAGAAGTTCAAAAGTAAGTTTGAAGAAAAAGAGGTGAAGGATGCATTAACAAACGTTATTTGCCAACCAGTAATTCTTGAAAAGGTAAAAATAGTGAGCACCCGGAAAAGCAAGTCAAAAGTTAAGAGCTTAAGCGTTAACGCAGACATTAGGTCAATGCCAATTGCCGATCAGCCTGACTTGCCAGGTTGAAGAGGCAAATTGCAAATCAAATGGACTGCAAAATACTTATAGCTGTTGTCCTCATTGCCGAGCTACTAGTTGGCAGCAACTTGGCAGCCCAAGTAAACGCTCTAGGTGGGGATGAATCTGTCGCGAAAAGGAAGGGGTATATTGGGTTGATTATAGGATTTTCAACACCGCAAGGAGACTACTTGAACCATCGGAGAGGAAATGCCTCAGTTGGATCGCATCTAAATTTGGTTAGGTTTGGTTATGTGTTCACCAATCGAGTGGGAATGGCTGGTCATTGGTATGGTGGTGCTAATTTCTACCGGGGGAGTAATCAACTTTGGTCCTACGGAGGCATGCTTGTAGGGCCTACACTTTCATCATACTCAAAAGAGAGACCAAACCCAAAGATCGAAGCAGATATTTCTCCAATGATTGGGTATGCGGTTGCAAACTCTCCAGACTTTGGCTCAGGTGCAGGTCAGTCTATTAGTGCTGCGTTTCTTTTTGCCACAACTCTTAGGTGGAATGTTGGTGAAAAAGTAGTGCTTCTTGTTACAGCCGATTGGCTTTATTCAAAGTCGTATTTTGAGAACTATGGAATTTACCAAGTCATTTTCACTTCCACTCTCGGAATAGGCGTTGCATACCGTCTTCGGTAGTGCGATCAATTAGCAACTAAGTAACAGGACAACGATCAACGAACGGGCCATAATTGCTTGGAGAAACTGAGAATTGGTTTCATCACCCCAGACGGCTTTAGACCGCGACAGATCAAATTCATTTTCATGCATGTTCCAACTTTGGGTTCCCAATCGTCAGACTTCAGAATAGCAAGTTGCCAGTCTTGAGGATCGAAAAACTCCAGATCAATGATGAGATGATCGTACCCGTTTGAAAACAATATCATAATTTTAGTTGATGAAGTCTGGTCAACGTCCGTGGACCCGCGATGAGTTGATTCTTGCAATAAACCTCTATTGCAAACTTCCTTTCGGGAAAATGCACGCCAGGAATGAGGAGATTAAGAGCCTAGCTGTCCTATTAGGCCGCAGTCCGGGTTCGGTGGCGCGCAAACTCGGCAACTTTGCCAGTATTGACCCCACCCTTCAAGCTCGCGGAATCAAGGGATTGTCAAACACATCGAAATTAGATGTTGAGGTTTGGAATGAATTCTACAGCAATTGGGATGATAGATTTGTTGAAAGCGAAAAATCACTAGCAAGAATTCAAGGAACTACCATTGAAAAAAAGTACGAGTTGCTTATTGAGCCAACAATTGTCGGAGAGGATAGGCTTCGATCAGTTAAGGTTCGGTTGAATCAATCTTTATTTAGGACGATTGTTCTCACCAACTTCGATAACCAGTGTTGTATCACAAAGATTGGCAATCCGGAATTACTTGTAGCCGGTCACATCAAGCAGTGGAGTGAGGATGAGGGGAACAGGCTTAACCCTAGGAACGGTTTGTGTCTTAATGCACTCCACGACCGTGCATTTGAAAAGGGATTGATTACGATAACTGGAGATTTTCGAATACGTATTTCATCTTCACTTATGAAACGCAGTGCCTTAAAATCTATTAAGGACAACTTCAGTGTTTTTGACGGCAAGTTGATTTCAATGCCACGGAAGTTCACGCCCGATCCTGAGTTTCTGAAGTTTCATAATCAAGAAAGATTTCAAGTCTAAAGGTGCCGTGACTTCACCGCCAAGACGCCAAGACGCCAAGTTTTGGGATAATCTCTTAGCGCCTTCGCGTCTCTGCGGTTAAGGATACACGCGAAATCCACCGCAAGTTGAACCAACCCGCAGGCGTCTGACCGCCTCCATCGCGCACGCCCTTGAGCAGTCTCACGCCTTGCCATCGCCCGCCCGCGCACCAAAGTGAAATCCTAACGTCCGCCAGCGATCAATTGATGTTATCGCATTTCTTCATTTGCTAATTTCACCTCGCACCAAATTTATTGCCCATGCGCCTTTTCACTTTTGTTCTTGTGGTCATTGTCCTCGCCTCGTGCACACAACAGCCCGCTTCCAAACTCCTCTCCGAAAACGCTGACGTAACCATCGGCAGCCCGGGTAAGGGTGAAGTAAAAAAAGACAAGGCGGATACCTTCCGCGTCAACGTGGCGGAGAAAACATTTGTCACGGGGTATGCCAACCAGCTTAAAGCGGATGTGATCATCGAAATACTGGGTCGCAATAAAATACCCACCAATACCTACGATGATACGGCCCAGGGTCCCGATCCTTTCTTCTTCAATGCGGACTCGGCCGGCATCTACTACATCGTGATCAAACCCTTCCGCGAAGCCGAGGGTGCCTACGAACTGCACTTGACGGGCGCTGAAGCCATCGCCACCGACCCAGCAAAACGGGTAGATCAAATTGCCGGGGCCATGATTCAGGGAGATGGACCGGGCGCTTCCGTGGCGGTGATGAAAGACAATCAAATCGTCTATAGCAAAGGCTTTGGCCACGCCAACCTGGAATACGACATCCACAACACACCCCAAACCGTTTTTCACATTGCCTCCGTGAGCAAACAGTTTGTAGGGTTTTCCATTGCTATGCTGGCCGACCAGGGCAAAGTGAGCCTGAACGATGATGTGCGCAAGTATATTCCCGAGCTCCACGACTTCGGCACGCCCATCACGCTGAACCACCTCGTACACCACACCAGCGGCCTGCGCGATCAATGGAACCTGTTGGCACTGGCAGGCTGGAGGCTGGATGATGTGATCACACAGAAGCAGATCTTAAGATTGATTAGCCGCCAGCGCGAACTGAACTTTCAACCCGGTGAGGAAATGCTGTATTGCAACACAGGCTTTACGCTGCTTGCCGAAGTGGTATCGCGGGTTACGGGTCAACCTTTTCCGGAGTGGACCAAAGAAAATATTTTCAAACCGCTGGAAATGAACAACACCTTGTTTTATGATGACCATGAGAAGGTGGTTTCCAATCGCGCCTACTCTTACTACAAGCAGGACTCCGTGTACAAGAAGGCGGTGCTCAGTTATGCCAACGTGGGCGCCACCAGCCTGTTTACTACCGTGGAAGACCTGAGCAAGTGGGCGATGAATTTCGAAACGATGAAGGTGGGCAATCAAAATGTAATGGACATGATGGAAGAGCGCTTCGTGCTCAACAATGGCGACACCATCAATTATGCATTGGGCCAGGGCATTGGTAAATACAAAGGTCTGAAAACCGTTTCGCATGGAGGGTCGGATGCCGGTTACAGAACATTCTTGCTGCGATTTCCGGAACAGCACTTCTCGGTAGCCGTGTTCAGCAACCTGGGTAGTTTCAGTCCGGGCGGGCTGAGCTTTGCGATTGCCGATGCGTATTTGTCGGACCAGTACAGGGAGGAGCCGAAGCCGGAAGAGGAGGACAGGGCCCCTGAACCTGAGCAAAAGAAAGAAGAGTTTGACGCTTCGCAGGTGAAGCTGGCCGAGTACACGGGCCGCTACTACAGCGAGGAGCTGCAAACGTTTTATGAATTCGAAGTGAAGAATGATACGCTCGTGGGCCATCACCAGCGCCACGATGACCTGAAGATCTGGCCGCAGGGCCCCGATAAGTTCAGCAGCAACCGGTGGTGGATGGGAGACGTTCGCTTCACGCGCAATGCCGCGAAGAAAGTGGACGGCATGAAAGTAGATGCGGGCAGGGTGAGGAATGTGGACTTCAGGAAAACTAGTAACTAGTACAGAGTCCTGAGTCTCTAGTCTTGAGAAATCAAGTGGCCAATGATTTTCGCTAACCAATGATTATCTTGGCATCGTATTTATGAGTGACGAATTGATTTTCATGGTAGAAGAGGCACCTGAGGGAGGTTATCAGGCGAAGGCTTTGGGTGAAAGTATTTTTACGGAAGCAGAAGAGTTTGACGAGTTGAAAAAGAATGTGAAGGAAGCGGTGATGGCCCACTTTGAGGAGGGAAAACATCCGAAAATTGTTCGACTCCACTTCGTTAGAGAAGAGCTCTTGAAGCTGTAAAAGGAGATTGAGACTACCCCGGAATTTATCGGCACAGGAATTAATCAAAGCACTTGGGAAAATTGGCTACGAAGTAACAAGGCAGAAAGGAAGTCACATCAGGGTAACAAGTAATTTTCCAACCCAACATCACGTTACGATTCCCAATCATGATCCGCTAAAAATCGGAACGCTATCAGCAATTCTAAACGATATCGCGCAAGCCAGAAACGCTACCAAGGAGCAAATTGCACGTGAATTGTTTGGATAACGAGATGAGACGAAGAAAGTGCACTTACCAAAACTTTGTCAACTGTCAATTGCCTATTGTCAACTTTATGACTTGACGTACTCATCTGCCGTCATGGTGATGAGGCTTCCCCTCTTGTAGTCCTTCAGATTCCTGGTCAACAGTATTTTGATCTTATTCTGTGTAGCCGTGTAATGTTGCACGGCATCTTCGAGGTCATTGAATGAGGACGCCAACGCAAGTTCAATGATCTTGTCATCGACCGCAAAGACGGTCACCAATGTCTTAAGCCGAAGCAATGCACCACGGGCTTCAGCCGGGGAGATCGCCTTGCGAAGAATGTATTTCAGATTGGTGAAGCACAGAGATGAAACACACAACTTTAGCTCTTTTCGATCCGCCATGGTAAAGAGTTTTGCTGCTGCATGGTAATGCGGATTGCGTTCAAGCAAGAGATCAAGAACAATATCGGTGTCGGCAAATACCCGCTGCATCATTTGTACTTCTTAGTCAGGAAGTTTTCGTAGGTTTTGTCGTCATGCTTTTCCGAGGCAATTCCGGAAAGACTCTTAACCAAAGGAGAGATTTCTTCTTCCTCAACCATCGCAATGCGCTCCAGGTAGTTTTCGACCATCCGCGAAAGGCTGGTATTGCGCTTCTTGGCGTAACGCTTTCCTTTTTCTATTGCCTTTTTTGACAACTTCAATGTGAGTTTAGTCTCCATACGTGCAAACATAACAAAATAATACGTATAAAATGGCGACTGGCCCGGAGGCCATTGGGTATTGACAAAATTTTGTCAACTGCACGTTGTCAATTGTAGAACTCCTTCGTGTTATCTTTCGGCATTACAAACTAAAAAAGCTTGTCCTCTCTCCAATACCTCTTCGAAATCCTTGGCACCCTGTTCTTCGCCATCAGCGGTTCATTGGCTGTTCGCGATCGCAGTGCGGATTTGTTTGGCGCGGGCTTCATGGGATTTGTCACGGCCATTGGCGGGGGTACGCTTCGCGACATCATGCTCGGCAGTTACCCGCTGGTATGGGTCTCGGACATCAACTTCCTGTATGCCATCCTGATGGGCGTACTGCTGGCGTACATCTTCTTCAACTTCTTCATCAAGCTTAGGCGTACCTTTCTTTTGTTCGACACCCTCGGTATAGCCCTATTCACGATTTTGGGTGTAGAGAAAGCGTTGAGCTTAGGCGTGCGTCCGGAGATTGCGGCCATCATGGGTATGTTTTCAGCGGTGATGGGTGGGGTCATCCGCGACACGCTCACCAACGAAACACCGGTCTTGTTTCGGAAAGAAATCTATGCGACAGCCTGTTTGTTCGGGGCCACAATCTACCTGGTCATCAACCAATTCGATATAGACCGCGATGTGAACCTGATTGTTTCAAGCATGTTCATTGTCCTGGTTCGGCTGCTTGCCGTGAAATTCAAGTTGGCGCTGCCCAATTTCAAGAGGTAGTTTCGGCTGGTTAGGTGCTTGAAATAGTCGGCAAAAATTTCTAAGCTTTGTATCCGCCCAGGGGGCACAACCCGCACCCTGGATTTCAATCTGATTTCGGTGACGTTGACTAAGGGTTCATCCGTGACTCACTAAACCCAATTTCATATGAAGAAGCTAGTTGTTTTGTTGTTGTTGGTCGCCTTCGGCTGTCAACAGGGAGGCGGCCCTATTTCGCAGGCCGACAAAGACGCGGTGCAGGCTTTGATTGACGACTTCGCTGCAAAAACCAATGCGAATGAAAACCCATCGGCCATTTATGCCGCTGATGCGGTTACCATGCCGCCACATGCAGCGGCAGTGTCAGGGGCGGAAGCGATCGGATCCTTTCATGCCGATACGGGCCAGGCCCAAACCACATCGTTTCAGTTAAACGCAATAGAAATTGAAGGATCGGGCCATGTGGCCTTTGCCAGGGGAACGTGGACCTATGAAGGTACCGTGAATGATACGATCAAGGTTTCCGACAACGGAAAATTCATGGTCGTCTACAAAAAACAGGCAGATAACACCTGGAAGGCATACCGGGAAATTTGGAACTCAGACCAACCCATGCCGGGTGGAAATTGACGAGGAAAAAAGGCTCAAGAGCATACTTGTCACCGCAAACCAGCCTTTGCCGAAGCAGCTACTGCCAAGGGCGGCTTGATCCGCGACCCCCCTGGCAAGTGCTTTTGGGCCACCTTTTTCTACACGAGGAATCTTTTTTTCAACCGCAACCGAGGCGCGCTGCGCGTCTTGTGCCTCACGTTCACTCGAATCGAGGGCGTTTTTGGCTAAAAATACTTCCAGCAATAAGTATGCACGCATACTAAATTTTTAGTATCTTCGGCATCCTTATGCGCAAGGAAGAGACCATTGATTACCACATCCGCTCGGCCTGGCACGCCATTGCGCGCAGGTACAATCAGCAGGCATCGAAATATGGAGCCACGATGGCGGTGGGGTTTGTGCTGTTGAACATTGATGTAGAGCATGGCACTCCGGCAACAAAGATTGCTCCCCTGATGGGATTGGAACCGCGCAGCCTCACACGGCTGCTCAAGACATTGGAGGAGCGCGGGGCCATTTGCCGCAAAGTGGACAAGAGGGACAAGCGCTCCGTAAGAATTTTCTTAACCGAGGAAGGCAAGCGGGGAAGAGAACAAGCCAAGGAAACAGTACTCAAACTGAA
Source organism: Cyclobacteriaceae bacterium (assembly GCA_050250195.1). Taxonomy (GTDB): domain Bacteria; phylum Bacteroidota; class Bacteroidia; order Cytophagales; family Cyclobacteriaceae; genus ELB16-189. The sequence continues at coordinate 927,498 of JBFWPC010000001.1, forward strand.
CGAAGCCGTGCGCGAACAAATCCCACGCGAAAAGTTGGACGTGTTTTTTGAAGTGATTCAGGAAATCAATGCGATTTTGGAGAGGAATGAGATTTATGAAGGGGTGGAGAATTGAGGTATGAGGTATGAGGTATGAGGTACGAGGTACGAATGATGAGGTACGAGCCACGAGGTATGAGGTACGAGGTATGAGGTACGAGGTATGAGGTAGGAGGTATGAGGTATGAGGTAGGAGGTATGAGGTATGAGGTATGAGGTAGGAGGTATGAGGTAGGAGGTGTGAGGTACGAGGTATGAGGTACGAGGTACGAGGTGTGAGGTACGAGGTATGAGGTACGAATAACGAACAACGGATAAACGAATAACCATTCATGAACCGCTCAATAAAAAAAGTTGCTGTACTGGGATCCGGAGTGATGGGCTCCGCGATTGCATGTCACTTTGCCAACATTGGTTGTGGCGTGTTGCTGCTCGACATTGCCCCAAATGAACTTACAGAAGAAGAAAGAAAGAAAGGGCTATCGCTGGATGATAAGCGAGTGAAGAATCGGATCGTCCAGGAATCCTTCGACCGAAGCATCAAGTCTAATCCCGCGCCTTTGTTCAGCAAGAAGTTCGCATCACGAGTTTCGCTCGGCAACTTTACTGACGACATGCCGCGGATTAACGGCTACGACTGGATCATTGAGGTGGTGGTGGAGAACCTGGACATCAAGAAAAAAGTTTTTGAGCAAGTAGAAAAATACAGAACCCCCGGAACGCTCATCACCTCCAACACATCAGGCATTCCCATTCACCTGATGGCCGATGGCAGAAGCGATGATTTCAAAAAACATTTCTGCGGCACCCACTTCTTCAACCCCCCCCGATACCTGAAGCTTTTTGAGGTCATACCAACCCCGCATACCGATCCGGCCGTGGTAGACTTTCTCATGCACTACGGAGACCTTTACCTGGGTAAAACAACCGTGTTGTGCAAGGATACGCCCGCGTTTATTGGCAACCGCGTGGGCGTTTGGGGCCTGCTGAAGGTGATCGATTCCATGCAAAAATTGGGGTTGAATGTGGATGAAATCGACAAGCTTACCGGCCCGGTCATCGGCAGGCCGAAATCAGCCACTTTCAGAACTTCTGACCTGGTTGGCCTTGATACGTTGGTAAAAGTGGCGAACAATTTATACAAAGGTTTGCCTGATGACGAAGGAAGGGAAATGTTCAGACTTCCGGATGTCGTGGCCAAGCTGGAAGAAAATAAATGGCTCGGTGATAAGACCGGTCAGGGATTTTATAAGAAGGGCAAAGACGCGAAAGGAAAGACCGAAATTCTAACGCTCGACCTCAACACGCTGGAGTACAAGCCCAAACAGAAAGTTAAGTTTGAAACCCTCGAAGCCACGAAGCCCATCGACAACCTGAAGGAACGGTTCAAGGTTTTGTTAGCCGGTAAAGACAAAGCCGGTGAGTTTTACCGCGATGCTTTTTATGGATTGTTCCAGTACGCGAGCAATCGCATTCCTGAAATCAGCGATGAACTCTTTCGAATAGATGATGCGGTTTGCGCAGGCTTTGGTTGGGAGCTCGGTCCGTTTCAAACCTGGGATGCAGTAGGTGTTGAAAAAGCCACGAAGGCGATGGAGGAAGCGGGTTACAAACCAGCTCAATGGGTCTACGACATGCTCGCAGCCGGGCACAAGAATTTCTACAAAGTGGAAAAGGGTGCGCCAGCTTATTATGACATTCCTGGTAAATCCTACAAAGTTGTTCCGGGCACACAAGGCTTTATCATTCTCGAAAACCTCACCGACAAAGTGGTGTGGAAAAATGCCGATTCGAAAGTCACGGACATTGGCGATGACGTAATCAACTTCTCATGGAGCAGCAAGAGCTACACCCTGGGCAGCGCGGTAATCGAAGGTTTGAACAAAGCCATCGACCTGGCTGAAAAAAACTACAAAGGGTTGGTGGTCGGTCACCAGGGCCCGGATTTCTCCCTGGGTGCCAACCTGGGGCTGGTTTTCATGTATGCCATCGAGCAGGACTACGATGAAATCGACTTTATGGTCCGCGCATTCCAGAATTCGGTTATGCGGTTACGCTATTCATCGGTGCCGGTGGTAGTGGCACCGCAGGGGCGTACCCTTGGAGGGGGCTGCGAAATGACCATGCATGCGGACATTGCCCAGGCTGCTGCGGAAACCTACATCGGCCTCGTTGAAGTGGGTGTGGGCTTGATTCCGGGCGGTGGTGGCACCAAGGAATTCACCAAACGGGTGAGCGATTCTTTGGAAGAAGGCGATGTGGAATTGAATGCCCTGCAGAATGCGTTTATGAACATAGCGACAGCAAAAGTTGCGCTGTCGGCTGAGGAGGCGCGGGAAATGGGTGTGCTGAGGAAGATGGATCGCATTTCCATGAACAAAGACAGGCAAATTGCCGATGCGAAGTCGGCCGTGCTGGAATTGTATGATGCAGGCTATACGATGCCGGTCCAGGCAACAAATATCAAGGTACAAGGCAGAACCGGATTGGCGCTTTTCGCGGCAGGTGTAAATGGAATGAAAATGGGCCGCTACATCTCCGAGCACGATATGAAAATCGCGATGAAGATTGCCAACGTGATGTGCGGTGGCGACTTGAGCTATCCGCAGGAAGTGAGTGAACAATATTTATTGGACCTCGAGCGCGAAGCGTTTGTGTCACTTTGCGGGGAGCGGAAGACGTTGGAGAGAATTCAAAGTATTTTGACTGGGGGAAAGCCACTCCGTAACTAGTCCCGAGTACCAAGTCCTTAGTCCCGAGTATGAAAACTTTGAACCATGAATAACTATAAAGAACTCAAGCTTTGGCAAAAATCGGTAGATCTTGCTGTCAGAATCTATGAGGTTTCTACTGCCTTTCCTCGCGAAGAGATTTATGGCCTAACATCACAAATAAAGCGAAGCGCGGTTTCCATTCCGAGTAATATTGCCGAAGGTGCTGGACGGAATTCTCCGAAAGATTTTCACAACTTTCTTGGCATTTCAAGCGGATCATCATGCGAGCTTGACACACAATTAATTATTGCGAATCGAGTTGCGTTCTTGTCGGATGAAAAATTGGAAACGCTTCAGCGTGATATAATTGAACTTCAAAAAATGAATTTCGCGTTACGTAAAACACTAAAATGAAATACGCGTTGGTCTCGGGACTTTGGACTTGGGACTCGGTACTAAACAAAAAAATATGGACGCATACATAGTAAAAGGATTCAGAACCGGAGTTGGGAAAGCCAAGAAGGGCGGCTTTCGCTTTACTCGGCCCGATGATTTGGCCGCAGATGTGATCAAACATCTCGTGAAGTCGATACCCGGATTGGAAAACAAAATGGTCGATGACCTGATCGTAGGCAATGCGGTTCCGGAGGCGGAACAAGGCATGCAGATGGGAAGGATCATCTCCCTGTTGGCGTTGGGTATAGATACGCCAGGGATGATCGTGAACCGCTACTGCGGGTCCGGACTCGAAACAATTGCGATCGCGAGCCAGCGCATACAGGCCGGCCAGGCCGATGTGATCATCGCAGGTGGCACTGAATCCATGTCGCTGGTGCCGGTGATGGGCATCAAAACTGCGCTTAACTATCGAATCGCCACGGAAAACCCTACCTACTACACCAGCATGGGCTTAACAGCCGAGGAAGTTTCCCGGCAATACAAGATTTCGCGCGAAATGCAGGATGAGTTCTCGGCTGAGTCGCACCAAAAGGCTGCGGCTGCCTGGAAGGAAGGCAAGTTCAAGGACGAGGTCGTGCCGATTACCGTGAGGGAGACCTACGTGGACGAGAATATGAAGAAAAAGACGCGCGAATTTGTGGTCGACACAGATGAAGGGATTCGTGCAGATACAACATCTGAAGTGCTGGCCAAGCTGAAGCCTGTGTTCGCAGCAGGTGGAACCGTAACGGCCGGCAATTCATCGCAAACATCGGATGGTGCTGCGTTCGTGGCCGTGATGTCTGAGAAAATGATGAAGGAATTGAATCTCCAACCCATCGCCCGACTGGTAAGCTATGCGGTCGCAGGCGTAGAACCACGCATCATGGGCATTGGCCCGGTAGCCGCCATCCCGAAGGCACTGAAGATTGCGGGCAAGAAGTTAGACGATATCGACCTCATTGAATTGAACGAAGCTTTTGCTGCACAGTCGCTTGCCGTGGTGCAGGAGTTAGGGATTGATAGAAAGAAACTCAATGTGAATGGAGGCGCGATTGCGGTAGGTCACCCGCTGGGTTCCTCAGGAGCAAGGCTTTCCGTTCAGTTGTTCAATGAAATGAGAAGGCAGAAGAAAAAGTATGGCATGGTGACAGCGTGTGTCGGTGGGGGACAAGGTGTAGCGGGGATATACGAGATGTTGAATTGACATTTGACAATGCGCAATTGACAAGTAATTGTCAACTGGCTCGAAGAGCATTGTCAATTGCCAATTTTAAGGTAACGAAGGACATTTAAAATGGTAAAGAAATGGCGACAGCAGTAGCAGAGAAAAAAGCAATCAAAGGAGGCGAGTTTCTGATCAGGGAAACACCTGCGCAGGAGATTTTTATTACGGAACAATGGAATGAAGAGCAGAAGATGATCGCAAAGACTTGCGATGACTTCCTCGATCAGGAAGTGTATCCGAACCTGGACAAGATCGATGACATCAAGAACAACCCGAAGCTCATGCCCGAAATCCTCGACAAGGCCGGGCAGCTTGGACTGCTTGGCACGTCCGTGCCGCAAGAGCTTGGCGGGTTTGGTATGGATTTCAATACCACGATGCTTGTAGCCGAACGCATTGGCGCAGGCCATTCGGTGGCGGTGGCGCTCTCCGCACACACGGGCATTGGCACATTGCCCATTCTCTACTATGGCAACGAGGAACAAAAAAGGAAATACGTACCCAAACTCGCCACAGGCGAGTGGAAGGCAGCCTACTGCCTGACCGAACCCGATTCAGGCTCCGATGCGAACTCGGGAAAAACCAAGGCAGTGTTGAGTGCAGATAAAAAACACTATGTGCTCAACGGTCAAAAGATGTGGATCACCAACGGAGGTTTCGCAGATGTCTATATCGTGTTTGCGAAAATCGACAACGATAAAAACCTGAGCGCTTTTATCGTGGAAAAATCATTTGGGGGTATCACCATGAATGAGGAAGAGCGGAAGATGGGGATCAAAGGTTCGTCTACACGTCAAATCTTTTTCAATGATTGTAAGGTTCCCGTTGAAAACCTGCTTTCGGAACGCGAGAACGGTTTTAAGATCGCGGTAAACATCCTCAACGTAGGTAGGATCAAATTGGGCGTGGCGGCCATTGGCGGGTGCAAGAAGACAGTTTCCACCGCAGTAAACTATTCGAAAGAGCGCAAACAGTTCGGAACTTCACTTTCTACTTTTGGCGCGATCAAGCACAAGATCGCGGAAATGGTAACGAAGGTATACGCCTCTGAGGCAGCGCATTACCGTGCCGGACAAAATATTGACGACTTGTACGATTCACTCGTGGCTGGCGGCATGGAGCCTGGCAAGGCGAGATTGAAATCCTTGGAGGAATTTGCGATTGAGTGCGCGATTCTCAAAGTGCATGGATCGGAGGTATTGGACTTCGTAGTTGATGAAGGCGTGCAGATTTATGGAGGTATGGGCTTCTCAGCCGAAGGTCCGATGGACCGTGCTTATCGCGATGCAAGGATCAACCGCATCTTTGAGGGAACAAATGAAATCAACCGCATGCTCACCATCGACATGCTCCTGAAACGCGCGATGAAAGGTCACCTCGACCTGATGACGCCCGCCATGGCGGTACAAAAAGAATTGATGGCCATTCCGGATTTTGGAAGTGGCGATGACGAAGGTTTGTTCGCCAGGGAGAAGAAAGCACTCGTCAATTTGAAGAAGGCGGGCCTGATGGTAGCAGGGGCTGCTGTTCAAAAATTTATGCAGAAGCTCTCGGACGAGCAGGAAGTACTAATGAATCTGGCCGACATGCTGATTGAAGGATACGTGGCAGAGTCCGCGTTGTTGCGTGTAGAGAAGCTGATGGGCATGAAGGGCGAGAATGCATGTGAAGTTCAAAAGCAGATGGCGATCATCTACCTGCATGGCGCCATTGAGCGGGCGGCATCTGCCGGAAGGCAGGCAATCATGGCTTTTGCGGAAGGAGATGAACAGCGGTTGATGCTGCTGGGATTGAAACGATTCACCAAAATCGATCCTTATAATCTGAAAAACGCAAGAAGAAAAGTAGCTGACTATGTCATCGAAAAAGGAAGGTATCCTTTTGATGAGTTGGGGTAAACACTTCATTTTATTCAGCATCCTGCTTTCCATCATTGCATCGCGTTCCAATGCGCAGGGCAGTAATCAGGAAGTAGCCACCATCTTGGAGTTGGTCACCGCTTTTTCAAAAAAAGTAGTGGCCAACGACTATGACGGAATCGCCAATGCCTACACGGAAAGCGGGAAGATCTTTCCAAATAACCGCGCCATCATCACCGGCAGAGAAGACATTCGCAAGTATTGGATCCAACCGGAAACCCGTAAGGTACTCAGTCATCAGATTTTTCCGGAAGAAATCAACATCGTGGGCGAGACGGCCTACGATTACGGCTATTATCAAATCACCACGCAAGACCAGGGTAAAGAGCCCCAAACCACCCGGGGCAAGTATGTGATCGTTTGGAAAAAGACCAACGGTCAATGGAAGATCCACCTTGACATCTGGAACCGGGCCGACCAGTAATCGCAAAAAAATATTTTTTCAAATCTGGCAACCCTTGCTTTTATCTCCCGTATTTGTCAATATTGTTTAACAATTTGGTTAAAGTGATCGAAAAGGCAGAAAAGGACACCGAAAACCTCATTTTGGATGCTGCGATGAAGGTTTTCACCCGAAAAGGCTTCGCGGGCGCCAGAACGGAGGACATCGCGAAAGAAGCCGGAATTAACCGGGCGCTGCTTCACTACTATTTCCGCGACAAGCAGACGATGTTCGACATCATCTTCGAAACCCGGTTTAAAGAATTCTTTGCAGGCATAGGCAAGATCTTGAATTCAGACCAACCGCTTTTCGAAAAAATACGGGCGATGATCGACCATGAAATCAACACGCTAAGTCAGCATCCCGATCTACCCCGGTTTGTAATTACCGAAGTCGCCTCTCAACCCGAACGGCTCATTCAATACGGACAAAAGATGGGCATCAACCCGCGCCTTATTCTTTCTGGGTTTACCACCCAAGTGGATGCGGAAGCAAAGGCAGGCAGGATTAAGCCTATCGACAGCCGTCAATTGTTGATGAACATCATGTCGCTTTGCATTTACCCCTTTATCGCACGACATGTGATCAAGACCATGATGCAACTGGACGAAAGTCGTTTTGCAGACATGATGGAGGCCCGGAAAAAACTGGTTTACGAAATGGTTATCGATTCCATCAAAAAATAGGCACGATGAGACACGCTTTTATTGGTTTGCTGCTTCTTCCAATGATCAGTTGGTCGCAGTCACTCACCCTGGAGCAATGCCAGCAGCAGGCGAGACTACACTATCCCTTGATAAAGCAACGGGAATTGATCACGCAAAGCCGCGACTTTACGCTGGCCAATGCCCGCTCGGGCTATTTGCCGCAAGTGACTTTGAACGGCCAGGCCACCTATCAGTCGGATGTAACCTCAGTGCCGGTTTCGGTTCCGGGCCTCTCGATCGAATCGTTGAGCAAAGATCAGTACAAAGTATTTGCCGATATCAGTCAAACCCTCTATGACGGTGGCGCCATCAACAGGCAAGGCCAGCTGCAGGAGCTGGGCGCCAAGGTGGAGGAACAGCAATTGGATGTGGAACTGTACAAACTGGAGGAGCGCATCAATCAAATCTATTTTGGTGTGCTGCTTATTGATGAACAGTTGACGCAACTTGCCCTGGTGGAGAAAGACATTCGCGAAAGCTTGTCGCGGGTTCATGCCGCCATCGACCATGGCATCGCGTTCAAATCGAACGCCACCGTGCTTCAGGCAGAATTGCTGAAAGTGCAACAAAAGCACATTGAACTGGATGCGATGCGTGCCGCCTTTCTTGAAATGCTTGGCGCATTTGTGAACGCTCCATTGGGAGAGTCTACGACATTAACAAAACCTGAAATGACAGGCGCTCCGGCCGATCCAGCCATCAACCGGCCCGAACTCACCTTGTTCAGTGCGCAACGCGAGTTCCTTGATGCGCAGTTCAGGTTTTCAGGCGTGCGAAACTTGCCAAAAATAGGCTTATTCCTGCAGGCGGGATACGGGAAACCAGCGCTGAACCTGCTGGAAAACCGCTTCGATACGTATTACCTGGGTGGTATTCGTTTCACCTGGGGCCTGGGGGGCCTTTATAATCAGAAGAGAGAACAACAGCTTAACACCCTCAATCACCAAAAACTGGAAGTGCAGCGCGAGACATTTCTGTTTAATACGCGGCTGGCGCTAACCCAGGGCCAAAAGGAAATCGAAAAACTTCAGCAATTGCTGGAAGTGGATGCAAACATCATTGAATTGAGGCGACAGGTAAAAGAAACTGCGCAGACACAATTGGAGAATGGCGTGATTACCAGCAATGACTACCTGCGCGAACTCAACGCGGAAGACCTGGCCGTGCAGAATAAACTGTTGCACGAAACCCAATTGCTCATGGCCATTTATAACTATCGATACAACTCAGGCAATTAATTCATGCTGATTATGAAACAACTCCGATATATCATCTACGTGCCACTGATGAGCATTTTGTTCTCCTGTGGCAATAGCGACAGCAACTTTGACGCCTCCGGCAACTTCGAGGCGGAAGACGTAATTGTGGCTGCAGAGGGCGCTGGCAAGATTATGAAACTGGAAATCAAGGAAGGCCAACTGCTCAAAGCCGGCCAGGTGGTGGGATACATCGACACCACTCAATTGCACCTGAGAAAGAAACAACTGCAACTTAGCATCGAGGCGGCACTGGCGCGCATACCCGACATGTCGGCACAATTGGCGGCACTCAAAACTCAGGTTCAGACCACCGAGCACGAAAAGTCGCGTTTTGAAAAGTTATTGCAGGCAGACGCGGCTACGCAAAAGCAAGTGGATGACCTGACGGCCCAGCTTGAATTGCTCAAGCGGCAGGAAGCCGCGTTGCGCTCCAGCCTGGCCACCACAACCAAATCCATCCGCAGTGAAACCCAACCACTGCAAGCGCAGATCGATCAAATCAATGACCAGATCGCAAAATCCGTCATTCGAAATCCGATGGATGGTACCGTACTCGTCCAGTACGCAGAAGAAAATGAGGTGACTAACATGGGCAAGGCCCTTTACAAAATCGCAGATGTGGCCAACATCACCCTGCGCGCCTACATCTCCGGCACGCAGCTTCCTCAGCTCAAACTTGGCGACAAAGTGGAAATACTCGTTGACGACAACGAGGATTACAAGAAATATGAAGGAACCGTTCAGTGGGTTTCTGACAAGGCGGAGTTCACACCCAAAACCATTCAGACAAAGGAAGAGCGCGCCAACCTGGTGTACGCCATCAAGGTGGGTGTAAAGAATGACGGCTACCTGAAGATCGGCATGTATGGCGAAGTGAATTTCATCCAGTGATGGACACGATTGTGGTGGACCGGGTGTCCAAGCAATTTGTGGTTGACAAGAAAACCACGGTTGAGGCACTAAAGGATGTCTCACTCTCGGTAAAGGAAGGCGAATTGTTTGGACTGATTGGTCCGGACGGAGCCGGCAAAACCACTTTGTTCAGAATTCTCACCACACTCCTCATAGCCAATGAAGGCAAGGCGAAAGTAGATGGCCTGGATGTGGTAATGGATTACGCGGCCATCCGATCGCGGGTAGGCTATATGCCGGGCCGATTCTCGCTTTACCAGGATCTCACCGTGGAGGAGAACCTGAGCTTCTTCGCCACCCTGTTCAACACTTCCATCGAAGAGAATTACGATTTGGTGAAGGACATCTACGTGCAAATAGAACCGTTCAAAAAGCGAAGAGCCGGTCAGCTATCAGGAGGGATGAAGCAAAAGCTGGCTTTGAGCTGTGCGCTCATCCACCGACCCAAAGTGCTATTCCTGGATGAGCCGACCACCGGTGTGGATGCCGTCTCGAGAAAAGAGTTCTGGGAAATGCTTCACAAGCTTCAACAGCAAGGCATTACCATGCTCGTGTCCACGCCTTACATGGACGAGGCCAGTCTGTGCGATCGGATTGCATTGATGGAGGAAGGAGAGATCATGAAAATCGACACTCCGAAAGGGATCATCAATTCTTTTCCTTATCCGCTGTGGAATGTGAGGTCTGCAGACATGTATCGACTAATGCACGATTTGCGCGAGAGTTCATGGGTCGAGAGTTGCATCCCTTTTGGGAGAAATCTGCACGTTGTATTCAGAGAAGATAAACGTGGCATGGAGGCCTCGCGTCAGGCGCTAATATCGAAAGGCCACATGGCCATCGAAATGGAGCCAACCACAGCGACCATTGAAGACTGTTTTATGGAGTTGATGAGCAACAAACAGAAAGTTGCATGAAAGGTGAACTCGCTATAGATGTACGTGACCTGACTAAACGCTTTGGTGATTTCACCGCGGTGGATTCCATTTCGTTTAACGTGAGGCGAGGAGAAATTTTTGGATTTCTCGGAGCCAATGGTGCCGGAAAGACTACCGCCATGCGCATGCTGTGCGGACTTTCCCTACCTACTGAGGGGCAGGCTACCGTGGCGGGCTATGACCTGTACCGGGAAGCGGAAAAAATCAAGAAGAGCATCGGCTACATGAGCCAGAAGTTTTCGCTGTATGAAGACCTGACCGTACGGGAGAACAACCGTTTCTATGGAGGAATCTATGGCTTAACGGATGAGCAGATCAAAGAGAAAACCCAGTTCATGCTCGAACACCTCAACCTGCAGAAGCAAGCCGATACTTTGGTAAAATCCTTACCCTTGGGCTGGAAGCAGAAATTGTCATTCTCGGTGGCCATCATGCACGATCCGCAGATTGTCTTTTTGGACGAGCCGACCGGGGGTGTGGATCCCGTTACCCGCAGGGAGTTCTGGACGATGATCTATGAAGCGGCACACAGGGGCACCACCGTGTTTGTAACCACACATTATATGGATGAGGCAGAGTACTGTAATCGGCTATCGATTATGGTGGATGGAAGAATAGACGCGATGGGCGCGCCAGCAGACTTGATTAAAGAATTTGGGGTAACGGGCATGAACCAAGTTTTTGTACAACTGGCCAGGCGGGCAAAACGAAGCGATAACTAAAGATCGTGAAGCAATTCTTGTACTTCATTCAAAAAGAATTTTACCATCTGCTGAGGGACAGGCGAACGCTGTTCATTTTGTTTGGCATGCCGGTGATGCAGATTGTGATTTTTGGATTTGCACTGACCAACGAAGTAAAAAATTCCCAGATGGTGATTCTCGACCATTCAAAGGATGAGAGCAGCATAAAACTCATCAACGAGATTCAGGCCAGCCGGTATTTTGACATTGCAAAGATTATTCACTCCGATTCAGAGCTGGAGGAAACTTTTCAACAAGGAAAAGTGAGGCTGGCGATGGTGATTCCTCCTGATTTTGAGGAAGAATTGCTGCACGGTAACAACGGAAGCATCCAACTGATAGCCGATGCGACCGATCCCAACGTGGCCACCACACTGGCCAACTATGCCACGGCCATTATTCGGGATTTTCAAGACCAAATCCGCGGCCAGCAGGATCTTCCTTATACAATCTCCACGGAATACCGGATGCTTTACAACCCGCAGCTAAAGGGATCCTACAGTTTTGTGCCCGGTGTGATGGCCATGGTGCTCCTGTTGGTGGGCGCCATGATGACGTCCATTTCGATCGTCCGCGAGAAGGAAATGGGCACCATGGAGGTGATCTTGGTCTCCCCGATTGTCCCCCTTCGTGTCGTGGTTGCCAAAATGATTCCTTACTTGCTGCTCTCGATGATCAACATCGGCAGCATTTTGTTGCTGAGTGTTTATGCGCTGGATGTGCCGATTCGCGGCAGTCTCGCCTTGTTGGTAGCGGAGTGTTTTCTGTTTACACTCACTGCCCTCGCGCTGGGCTTGTTGATTTCATCGGTAGCGGACTCCCAGCAAACGGCTATGCTGATCTCACTCATGGGTATGTTCCTGCCCACGATCATGTTCAGTGGATTCATGTTTCCGGTGGAGAACATGCCTTGGCCGTTGCAGCTCATTTCGAATATCGTGCCCGCCAAATGGTTCTACTATATCGTAAAGGATGTGATGATTAAGGGCACTGGCTTTATGACCGTGTGGAAAGAGACGCTGATATTGCTCGGTATGTTCCTGTTCTTACTGGCTGCCAGCATTAAGAAATTCAAAGTGAGACTGGAATGAGAACGCTGCGCATACTTTTGGAAAAGGAGTTCAGGCAAATCTTTCGCAACCCCGCCATCTTGCGATTGATATTCGCGATGCCATCCATTCAATTACTAATCCTTCCACTCGCAGCCGACTACGAGGTGAAGTCCATTAAGCTGGCGATTGTGGATCAGGATCGCTCCGCCTATGCGATTCAGCTGGCCAACAAAATTTCAGCGTCTGGCTATTTCAACCTGGTTGATTACACGGCTTCCTATGAAGAGGCACTCAAAGGGGTGGAAAGAGACGAGGTGGATTTGATTCTGCAAATTCCTCAGGCCTTTGAGAGGGACCTTATTCGCGAGGATGAAGCAAAATTGTTTATGGCCCTGAACGCCATCAACGGGGTAAAAGCAAATCTCGGGGGCGCGTACCTGCAACGTATCATTGGAGATTTTAATAATGAAGTGCGAGTGGAGTGGGTGCAACTACCCCGGTTCAATCCGCAGCCCATGATTCAGGTTTCCGCGATCAACTGGTTTAATCCCCTGCTCAACTATCAATACTTTATGGTGCCGGGCATTTTAGTAATCCTGGTTACGATGGTAGGAGGTTTCCTGTCTGCGCTCAATATTGTAAAAGAAAAAGAGATTGGTACAATTGAACAGATTAACGTAACGCCCATTCAAAAGCACCAGTTCATCCTGGGCAAGCTGATACCCTTTTGGATTTTGGGATTGGTGGTGATGACGATCGGGCTCTTGCTGGCAAGAATTTTTTATGGGATTGTGCCTGTCGGTAACATCCTTTCGATCTACGTTTTTTCTGCAGTCTATTTGCTGGCGGTATTGGGGCTTGGCTTGTTGATCTCCACGTTTGCCGATACCCAACAGCAGGCCATGCTCATTTCGTTTTTCATCATGATGGTGTTTATTCTTTTGGGCGGCTTGTATACCTCCATCGAAAGCATGCCGATGTGGGCGCAGATTTTTACCAAGTTCAATCCGGTAGCCTATTTCATTGAGGTGATGCGCATGGTGGTGTTGAAGGGAAGTTCGCTATATGATATCCGAAGTCACCTGGTGATTGTTTTTGGTTTTGCCATTCTTCTCAATGGGTGGGCTATTCTCAACTATAAAAAACGCGGACATTAGTGTTCGGTTCGGAGAATGGCAGTGTTCATTTTTCAACAGTTGGCAAGCAGGTCGAACGTCCAAATCAGTGAATGCAGCGCGGAATGAGCGGGTGTGGGGTTTTGAATGGTTTTTGCAGGTAACCGACTAAACCGAACAGCGAAACATGACGAAGGGCCTTTCCCTGGTGCTGCTAGTATTTATTTTACTGATCACCTTTCCGATTTGGATCGGAATCGCAGGCGGAATACTCGGCATCATTGGAGGCGTCTTCGGGGCCGTGTTTGGCGTGATTGGCGCCTTGTTCGGAGCAGTGTTTGGCGCGATCGGTGGTGCGTTTGAAGCAGTGTTTGGGGGATTATTCAACTGGCATCATCACTGGTACCCCCACTTTCATTTCAATGGCTTTGTGTTCCTCACCGTGATCATCGTAGTCGCACTCATCATCAGCAAGCGAAACAAGAGATAATCAATTGATTTTGATTTCGGCTTTGAAGGCCTTGATGTAGTTGCGAAGCGCATCTTCCCAGCGGATGTCGGCATCCCACTTGGTACCCAGAAAAACATTCCCCGACTCGATGTGCTTCATGTAGAACTTGTAAACCGGGGTAGAAGCAGAAATGGTTTTTAATTTAAGCTCTCCATTGGGATAAGTAACCGATGTAATTGCCGTTTCAGTTTCTGAAACATTGTATCCGAGAATGTTCCTGGCCGCTTCACCGCGCGTGTGGACATACCCCAGCACATAGTGAAATCCCTGCCTTCGATAGTCCTTGTCATCATCAGCGGGAGTCACGAACCCATACTCAAGCGGGTAATGCGTCTTAAACAGTCTAACCAGTATCGAATCCATCTCCGCATCCTGAAACCAGGGAACGGCCAGGTTGTCTACCTTCAGGTCGATGGCAAAAAAGGGCGAGCGTCTTCCCTTGATAAAATTTAAATCAAAACCACTTTCAGGCTGGTCGTTGATCAGGAAATTTTTTGGTTCCTGATTGTTAAGTGCATTTCGGTAAATGAGGCCCAGCACCTCGATCAAACTCGGGTCGGTAACCAGCCAGGCAGGCTGGTTGTCATCCACGAACGTTTCCTTTTGATTGAAGGCAGTGATCGTGGCCGCGATGATGTTTGCCTTCTTGGTTAGGAAAATCAAATGACTCACTTCCCTGGAGGCAAGGTAGCTCGCATGGGTACGAGCTACTTCCTTGCCCGCAAACACCACGTCATTTTCAAAATATCCGATGGCATCAATCCCTGCCTCCTTGAATGCCTCTTGTGCCTTATGCAATTCTGCTTCCGAAAAGGAATGATCATGCAAGACCACAGATCTGGTCGAAAGCAGATCCTTGGGAGCAGCATTTCCAAGATTTAATTTGCCAATCACTTCGGCTACGGCCGTTACAGGCTGTGCATTGGTGAGAGTCGCGTAGCAAAGGGCAAGGAAAATGAAAACACTCCGCATCATGCTTAATTGAAACGCAGCCGTGAAGATAGTATTGTTGGATTAGGTGTCACAATCCGATATAGACGCCCGATTCGTCTTCTTTAATCGGAAAGGTTTCGAGATCGGCTGCATCACCTTGACACTGGCCCGTCTTCATGGCAAAGCGATACCCATGCCATGGACACACGACTTCACCAAGGTAGTTCACCTTGCCTTTGCTCAGCGATTCGCCATTGTGTGTGCACTTGTCGTGCACGGCAAAGAATGTTCCCTCCAGATTGGCCAGACAAATGCGGGTTTGACGCACAATCAGCAGTTGCGGAGTCCCTTCGTGAACTTTGTCACGCAATTGGGCTCCACTGTCTGCAATTTTAATCCACTCCATGAATGCAGTTTTGGCTGCGCAATCATTTTTTTTATCTTAATCGAAATTAACCAAACACATGAAGAAAATCTACCTGACTTCCCTGACGCTTCTCTTTGCGTTAACGGTCCATGCGCAAACATCGCCCAAGCTTCAAGCGAAACTTGATCAGATGGCAAAGGACACCGAGCAGAAAGTGATCGAATGGAGGAGACACTTCCATCAGTATCCGGAGTTGTCCAATCGGGAAGTAAACACAGGAAAGAAGATTGCCGAGCACTTGTCCTCGCTTGGCTTCGAAGTGAAACACCCGGTTGCCAAAACAGGCGTGGTGGGAATTCTGCGAACGGGTAAGCCCGGCCCCGTTATTGCCCTTCGAGCGGATATCGATGGTCTTCCGGTAGTTGAACGGGTAGATCTTCCTTTTGCGTCTAAAGAAAAGGCCACTTATCTCGGTCAGGAAGTGGGCGTGATGCATGCCTGCGGCCATGATACGCACATCGCCATCCTTATGGGCGTTGCGGATATCTTCGCCAGGATGAGATCGGATTTGAAAGGCACAATTGTGTTTTTATTTCAACCGGCTGAAGAAGGCGCCCCAGAGGGCGAGGAGGGCGGTGCCGCTTTGATGATCAAAGAGGGTGCGTTGGACGACCCAAAGGTAGATGTGGCTTTCGGGTTGCACATCAGCTCGCAAACTCCGGTTGGAACCGTAACGTTCAAGCCGGAAGGGCTGCTGGCAGCATCGGACGTGTTGAAAATAAAAGTAAAAGGTGTGCAGGCGCACGGCTCGGCACCCTGGTCTGGCATCGATCCAATTGTGGTCTCAGCACAAATCATCAACGGCCTTCAAACCATCGTAAGCCGCCAGCTTGAATTGACTACAGCCGGAGTCGCGCTGACGGTAGCAACGATACATGGTGGTGTCAGAAACAACATCATACCAGAATCGGTGGAGATGACAGGCACCCTGCGCACGTTGGACGCAAAGATGCAGGAGGAAATGCATGCACGGATCAGGCGCACTGCTACCAAAATTGCAGAGAGTATGGGAGCTACAGCCGATGTGGAGATTATTCGCGGGTATCCGATCACCTACAATTCGCCAGAACTAACGGCCTGGGCCCAGCCGGTATTGGAACGTGTGGCCGGCAAAGACAAGGCAGTGGTGATCAAAGCGGTTACCGGGGCCGAGGATTTTGCCTATTACTCACAAAAAGTACCGGGATTTTTCTTTTTTGTGGGTGGCATGCCCTTGGACGCGGATCCAAAAAAGACTCCGTCACACCATACGCCCGACTTTTACATTGATGAGAGCGGCATGATCACCGGCTTGCGTTCCATGTTAAACCTCGCGGTTGATTACATGTACAACCCAATGAAAAAGTAGGCTAGTCTACGCGCGGTGTGCAATCGGTAATGCAGGTAACAAAAATGATGCTGCCAGCCATGCAAGCGCTGAGTGCGAGAGACTCTTCGTAGCTGATGCGAACACGCTGACCGGCTTTCAAGTCGAAGTAGTAAAGCGGATCTTCTTCGGGTTTTGGTGGCTGCACGTAAGTGCGGTATTCGGGAATTTTTCGGCTACCATCTTCCAGTTCAAAAACCAGCCCGCAGCCGTCAAGGCCGGTTAGATCTACTACCGTGGCAGTTACCGCACACGCGGACGACTCGCATGGCTGTTTCTTGTTTCCTTCACATTGAAACAGTCCGACCAACAACAACACAAAACCTAATCCCTTTATCATATACGACTAATTATAACCTTTACCCAACCACTTTCAACCTTTAGACACATCAGCACTTTATGTGGTTGGAATGCAGTGTATATTAACCCTCCAACCATTTACAAAATTAAATGAAAGCCAAGTTCCTGTTTTGTTTGGCACTCATGAACATCCAACTGTGCGCAGGGCAGAAGGTTCCTTCTTTTGAGGAAGTAATTTCGCTCCCTGGCGTGGGCAGCCCGGTGATGTCAGCAGATGGAAGATATGTTGCCTTTACTGCAACCAAACCAGATTGGGAAGAGAACCGATACGATACGGAGATCTGGCTGTCGAAAGATGGGCAGCCTGCATTTCAAGTCACCAGAACCAAAAAAGGAAACAGTTCAGGTGTCGAGTTCTCGCCCGATGGCAAATGGTTGGCGTTTTTGGCAGATAGAGGCGACAAGACTCAGATTCATGTCATGCGGACGGAAGGTGGAGAGGCGTGGCAGGCAACCAATGAATCCGAAAGCATCAACTCAATTCAATGGCACCCGTCAGGAAGCTCCTTCTTGTTTACCAAACAAAATGAAGATAAGGGCAAAAAAGAAGTAGAGAACAGATATGGTGCCTTTGGTGCAGACGACAAAGAATACCGCCTGACCCACTTGTGGCAGGTTTCCTTTGACCCTGATTTTCTGGACCCGGCTTCCCTGCCTTGTTATGAAAAAACCGATTCACTCAAAAGCAAAGCCGGATGTCTCGAATGGCCCAAAGCCAAGCGGCTGACAGAAGGTTCGTTTACTGTGACGTCCTTCCTGGTTTCTCGCGATGGAAGGTATGTGGCGATTAATCACCAGCCCAATCCGCTAATTAACTCGTTTCTGCGATCAGACGTCTCCTTGTTGGAGTTGGCCAATAAGGCGCTCAAACCCCTAATCACAAACGCGAGTACGGATGCCGCGGCAGAATGGTCGCCAGATTCCAGGGAGTTGCTATACGTTTCCAATCTTGATGATTCCACTTCCAATTTTTACAAAAACTCAAAGCTCTTTGCCATAGACATTAACAGTGGCAAATCTCGCCAACTGGCCGCGGACCTGGACGAAGACCTGGGGGGCACCTTTTTGTGGAGATCGAATGGCATATTCTTTTCTCAGTGGAACAAAACAAAGCGGCCGGTCTACAAGGTGGACCCAAAGACAGGAAAGCATTCGGTGTACCTTAGTTCGCCCGAACAAATTTTTGGATTGGCGATGTCTGCATCAGGCGAGCGGATAGCACTCAATGCACGAAACGGCAATCAGTTGTCTGAGATATATGTGTCGCCAACAGCTGGCGTTACGCTTTCAGCCATCACGAATATCAACGCCCAAATCAAAGACTGGAACGTGGCACAAAGTGAAGTGATCTCCTGGAAAAGCCGGGATGGAGCAACAATCGAAGGCGTACTCCATAAGCCGAAAAGTTATGATCCTGACAAAAAGTATCCGCTGCTGGTGGTCATTCATGGCGGGCCTACAGGTATCGACACGCCTGCCCCGGTGCCCGGATATGTTTACCCCATCGTGCAATGGTTGGACAAGGGCTGTTTGGTATTGCGTCCGAACTACCGCGGCTCGGCCGGTTATGGAGAAGCGTTTCGTTCGTTGAATGTGAACAACCTGGGCGTTGGCGATGCCTGGGATGTGTTGTCTGGTATCGACTACCTCGACTCGAAAGGAGTAATCGACAAAAACAAAATGGGGTGTATGGGATGGAGCCAGGGCGGGTATATTTCCGCTTTCCTCACCACTTCATCAGACGTATTCAAAGCCGTGTCTGTGGGTGCCGGCATCTCTGATTGGGCGACTTACTATGTGAACACGGACATCCACCCGTTTACTCGTCAATATCTAAACGCCACTCCCTGGTCTGATCCGGAGATTTACAGAAAGACTTCCCCGATATCGTATATCAACAGTGCGAAAACGCCTACATTGATCCAGCATGGAGAGAATGATCAACGCGTACCGATACCGAACGCATATCAATTGCTGCAGGGCTTACGCGATCATCTTGTACCTGCCGAATTGATTGTATACAAAGGATTCGGGCATGGCATTAACAAGCCAAAAGAACGGTTGGCTGCCATGTGGCATAATTGGCAGTGGTTCAACAAATACATTTGGAACGAAGAAGTTGACCTGCCAACCGGTGACACGTCAGATAAGAAATAACCTAGTAGCCAAACACATGAAAACATTCAGCACTGTTCTAATCATTCTTTTTTTACCCCTGGCGCTATCGGCACAAAGCAAAAAGCCGATCGTTACCTCTGACGTGATGAAGCTCGCCACAGCTAATCAACTTCAAATCTCACCCGATGGAACGAAAGCGGTCATGGTGGTTACGCGCAAGGCCACCCGCAAGGGCGATGAGTACTACTATACCCGGCATTTGTACCTGTTGGACTTGTCGGGAAAAACGGAGCCCAAGCAACTCACCTTCGGTGACAAGAGCGATTCGCAGCCCACCTGGTCTCCCGATGGCAAGAACCTGGCATTTGTTCGTTCCGATGGAGGCCCACAGATCTGGATTTTACCTATGGAAGGTGGCGAGGCATACTCGATCACGAAAATAAAGACTGGCGCCTCACAACCTAAATGGTCGCCCGATGGGACGAAAATTCTTTTCAATTCAAGTATTCCCTACTCTGCCATAGAAGGGAATCCTCAATGGGAAAATGAACGGCCTGGAAGAAAGTTTGGAGATGAACCGAACTGGGCAAACATGAAGGACGAGGAAAAAAAGGCGACCAAAGCCTCCCCGGATGGGTCGCTGGAGGAAATCAGGGCCTGGCTAGCCAGGAACGCAAACGAGAAAAACCCGCGTGTGCTCACCCGCCTGCAATTTCAGGCAGAAAACGACCTGCAGCCGGAACTTCGCTTCTCCCACCTGTATGTCGTGGAGTTCAAATTGGGAGCTGAGCCCCAAAAAATTACTTCTGGTTTTCAAAGCTTCAGCGGTGCCAGTTGGTCACCCGATGGCACCAAGATTATCTGCTCGGCACAGGATCCCAAGGCCATTCCTGATTATACCCGCGCATCGTCATTGTATATCGTGGACGCAGATGGAAAAAACCTCAAGGAGTTTTTATCGATTGAAGGCAGTCCTGCCGTGAATCCGTCATACTCGCCTGATGGTAAAACCATTCTTTTCCAATCGAGAAGTGGCGAGGATTTTTTGAGAGGACAATTTGAGCTGGCGGTGGTGAGTGCGACAGGCGGAAGTCACACCGTGCTAACGAATGACTTTGACAGGGACGTTTCGTCTCCCACCTGGTCTGCCGATGGCAAAACGATTTATTTCAATGCCTCTTCTGAGGGAGACATTCCTTTGTACAGTATCCCGGCCAAAGGCGGCACCGTTACCACGCTTATCTCGGGTGATAGGGGTGTGCACGAATTCGACCTAAGGGGAGATCGGATCTTGTATGCCCAAACTGAAATGGCCAGCCCATGGGAGATATACACCATGAGCTTGAAGGATAAGAGACCGTTGCAGCTAACGAGTTTGAATACCGGATGGTTGAAAGAAAGGACCATCACGCTTCCCAAGGAGTACTGGGTAACCCGGCCCGATGGCACAAAGGTGCAGTACTGGGTAATGGAGCCCCTCAATCGAAAAGACGGAATCAAATACCCAACCATTCTAAATATTCATGGCGGACCTACCGCGATGTGGGGGCCGTCTGCATTTTCGATGTGGCACGAGTTCCAGATGCAGGTCGGCTGGGGCTACGGCCTCGTGTTCTGCAATCCGAGAGGTAGTGGAGGCTATGGCGAAGATTTCAAAAGAGGAAACTTCAAGGACTGGGGCACCGGACCCGCCAATGATATTCTTGCAACGCTTGAAGATGCGGGCAAGAACAACGCATGGATCGACAACACCCAGCTGTTTGTAACGGGCGGAAGCTATGCCGGGTACATGGTAGCGTGGCTGGTGGGTCACGACAATCGCTTCAAAGCTGCCAACTGCCAGCGTGGGGTGTATGATCTCACCACTTTTATGGGAGAGGGAAATGCCTGGCGCCTGGTACCCGACTATTTCGGCTACCCCTGGGAGGCACAGCAACTCCTTGACGCCAACTCACCGATTACGTTTGTTGACAAGATCACCACACCCTTGTTGATTATGCACAGCGATTTGGATTTGAGAACGGGCGTGATCCAATCGGAAATGTTGTATAAGAGTTTGAAGATTTTGAACCGGCCGGTGGAGTACATTCGTTATCCAGGCGAAGGTCATGAGCTTTCGCGAAGCGGAAATCCTGGCCGCATGATGGATCGACTCGTTCGCATCGTGGAATTCTTTGAGCGTTATGTGAAGCATCCGGAAACGCCTCCGGCATTGATGCAGTATTAAGGATCAGGCCACGTAGAGGACAAGCCCTTTCAGGTATTCGCCCTCGGGGTGGTAGAGCGAGACCGGGTGATCGGCAGGATGGCCCATATGCTGCAACACCTTAATTTCCCGGCCAGACTGGATGGCCGCTGACACGATCGTATCGTAAAACAACTGGCGCCCAACCACCTGCGAGCACGAGAAAGTGAAAATGATTCCACCGGATTTGACCTTTCTCATGGCTTCAGCATTCAGGCGCTGGTATCCCTTCATCGCCTGATGCTTGGCATCGCGGTGTTTGGCAAAAGCAGGCGGATCCAAAATGATCACATCATAGGCCTCATCGCTGCTTGCAAAAAAGTCGAACGTATCAGCCGCGAAGCACTTGTGATGTGTCGGGTCGATTCCGTTCAACTCGAGATTCTTCTCAGTTAGGGAGATTGCTTTTTCTGATGCATCCACAGAGTGAACTCTTAGCGCGCCCCCATTCACGGCATAAACGGAGAAGCCACCGGTGTAGCAAAAGGTGTTTAGGACCGTCTTGTTTTTTACAAAGTCAGATAACAATCTTCGATTTTCCCGTTGATCAAGAAAAAACCCCGTTTTCTGACCTTCTTCCCAATCCACGTAGAAACGATTGCCATGTTCAGCAATGATGTGTGGCACTACGCCCATGCCAAAGAGGTATTCGCTCTCAGTCTTCTTGCCTGCAGGCTGACTTTTCAAATAGATCGCAGAAAGGTGATTGCCCATCAATTGTTGAAGACCTTTTGCGATCTCGTGACGATCCTGGTACATCCCCGCATCGTGTGCCTGCATCACAGCCACACCATTGTAAATGTCAACAATCAAACCGGGCAGTCCATCCGCTTCGCCATGGATCAATCGAAAGGCATTGGTTTGTTCCGAAATAATGCCTGAAGCCACGCGCTGATCAAAGGCGGCTGTAAGCTTTTGCAGCCAGATGTCATCGGTAGGTATATTCTGAGCAAATGAAAGCAGCCGAACGGTGATGGTGCTTTTTTGATAATGACCAAATCCCAGTGTGTTCCCCTTGTGATCAACGACCTTTACCCAATCTCCATCCTCTGTCTTGCCATCGATTCGATCGATAGCCCCTGAGAAAATCCAGGGATGAAATCGCTCCACAGACTGTGTGCGGCCCTTCTTGAGAATGATCGTTCCCGATAGTTTCATTTTGCCCCCAAGCTAGTGGCTTGATTTCAATTTACCTTGATTTATATATTTGAAGCCCAAACATAAAGGATGTCGATGAAACACATTTTCTTGTCAGTGCTTGTATTGGTGGCCTGCAACACAAAGCCATCCGCACCGGCAACCTCAGGGGAAACGCAATCGGGCGGTGCTGACCTGCCAGAAGGTGCCTCCATCGTACCGTTTGGTGATGAATCCGGCTTGAGTATGGTCGTGGCCCGCGATGCATCGGGCCACATCACGTGGCAGGGCTTCTTGGCGGACAATGAGCGCGTGGGCACCTGGACGGAATACCATTCAAACGGCATGGTAAAAACCACGGTGGCTTATGTGGATGGTAAGAAGGAGGGTCAGTTCGTTGAACTTTCAAACAGCGGGCAATTGGTACGGCAATGTACCTACCATAACAACATGCGCCATGGCGAATACAAAGAGTATAACTTCAGTACGATCAAGGAAGAACGATATTACCAAAACGGCAACCTTGAGGGTGTGGTTAAGATCTACTACCCTGACGGGAAAATTATGGAAGAAGGACTTTACCACGATGGGGCACGAAATGGGGTATCGAAATGGTACGATCAGCAGGGCAATGTTTCGATCACATACGAGTACAAAAACGGGCAATTGGTTAAAAATTGAACGATTTTTGGCCATTCCTGAACCTAAATCCGAATTATTTCGTATTTAGATTTACCTGATTAAATTAGCAGCGAAGGCGTTGAAAAGGAGCGCAAAATCAAGCAGGAATTTGATACTAATTAATCAGGGCAAGAAGCATCCTCGGCTCGAGGAATTGTTTAACAAAACTGTATCAGGACTATGAGCAAATTCGGGCAATTGTTATTGGCTGCGATTTTAGGCAGCGCACTCACCTTCACTGCACAGCGGTTTTTTGTCGACAAGCATGACAGTGTAAGAATTGAACACGTGAGCGGCATTCCAGCTACGAATGCCGCGTATACGGTAAACGAAGATGGAGAGCTGGTACCACTTGATTTCACCGGTGTAGCTGAGAAGGTAACCAAGTCGGTGGTGCACATTCGATCAACTCAACAAGGCCGGGCATCAATCGGGCGCGATCCGCTTCGTGAATTCTTTTATGGCCCCGGGCCCTATCAGCTACAGCCACAGCAAAGTTCGGGTTCGGGCGTGATCATCAATGCCAATGGCTACATTGTTACCAACAATCATGTGGTCGATGGTGCGGAACTTGTGGACGTTACATTGCATGACAACCGGTCATTCAGGGCTGAAGTCATCGGAACAGACCCTGACACAGATCTCGCGGTCATACGCATCCTGGAAAAGGATCTTCCCTATCTTTCTTTCGTTGACTCCGATCAATCAAAAGTAGGTGAGTGGGTATTGGCTGTGGGCAACCCGTTCAACTTGAATTCAACCGTAACAGCCGGTATCATCAGCGCGAAGGGAAGAAATATCAACATCATCAATTCGAATAATAACCCGGAAGCAAACCCGTTGGGCAATACTGCCATCGAATCGTTCATTCAAACCGATGCCGCAATTAATCCAGGTAATAGTGGAGGCGCGTTGGTAAATCTGAGCGGTGGTTTGCTGGGCATCAACACGGCCATCGCAAGTCCAACAGGATCTTATTCCGGTTATGGCTTTGCCGTACCATCGAACATCGTAAGCAAAGTGGTTGAAGATTTGATTAGCTATGGCGCGGTACAACGTGGATGGCTGGGTGTAACGGTAGGCAGTGTAACACCTGACCTTGTAAAGCAGGAGGACCTCACCGTGAACGAAGGTGCCTACATCAGCGATTTTGCGGACAAGAGCGCTGCGAAAGAGGCCGGTGTGCAGAAGGGTGACGTGGTTGTTCAGCTTGATGATGTGAGTGTGAGTTCGAGCGCTGCCCTCATTGAATACATCGGCACCAAGCGCCCTGGCGATAAGGTGGTTTTGAAGGTTAACAGAAAAGGAAAAGTGGTTTCAATTCCGGTCGTGCTGAAGAACAGAGAAGGAACCATGAACACCATTAAGCGCGAGGAAAGAACCGCCTTCAGTTCATTGGGCATCAAATTGGAAGATGTAGACGAGAAGCTGCTGAAGAAATTGGAGTTAAAAAGTGGCGTGCGCGTCTCGGAGATTGAAAATGGAAAGCTTGCCCGTTATACCGACATGCGCAAAGGATTTATTATCACCCATGTTGACGATAAACCTGTACGATCAGCGAAAGAGGTGAATGATATTTTGGAGAATAAGCGTGAGGGTGACCTCGTGACTTTTTCAGGTATTTATGAAGACTTTCCAAGGGAGTACATTTACGCCCTTCGTATGTAAACTAAACTCAGACAAAATATGAGGAGACTGTTTAAAAGAGGCGAGCGCGTTCGCAGCAAGATTGATGGAAAGGTGATGGAGGTGTTGAAATATCTCAAGTCGAATTTGGTGGAAGTAAAATGGTTTGATCTTGAGAAGAAGGAGGTGAGAACGAACAAGATTCGGGAAGACAAACTCTCGAAAGCCGCATAAAAAGTAAAGGCCACCGGAAGGTGGCCTTTTGATTGTGACACAATCGAGGATCTATTCGGAGCGCAGGGATTTAACAGGATTTGAAAAGCCCGCCCGCACGCTGTGAAAGCCCACCGTAATGAATGCAATCACCACTGCCACTGCCCCGGTCAACAAAAAGACAAGGCCCTGAATTTCTACCCTATAGGCAAAACCCTGTAACCACTGGGTCATGCCATACCAGGCCAACGGCACCGCCACCAACAGTGCGATAAGTATCATGGAAAGGTATTTTCTCGTAAAAAGGCCCAATATGCTTCCCACAGAGGCACCGAGCACTTTTCGAATGGCAATTTCCTTGGTACGCAACATCACCGTAAAAGAGGCAAGCGAATACAACCCAAGGCAGGCAATGAACATGGCGAACAGCGTAGCGTTGCTCAAAATTCTGATGAGATTTTCCTCTGCCTCGTACAGGGTTTCCATTTGCTCAGCCGGGAAGTAATATTCGTAGGCCTTGCTGAAGTTCATCTTTTGCCAGGTTTGGGCCATTAAGTTGAGCGCGGCTGCCCTGGCATTGGGTTCGAGCTTCACGGATATGAATCGATAGTTCCTGGCGCTGTCACCTCCATAGTAATGAACCAATGGCAACACGGGCTGTTTCAGTGATTCGTAGTTGAAATCTTCCACCACACCGATGATCTCAATCGGGCGCCTGGACCTCGGGTAAAGCAATTTCCTGCCAACGGCATTCTCCCAACCAATGTCGCGCACCGCGGCCTGATTGAGTATGATTGAATTTTCGCGATCGCTGATGGAGTTGGGAATAAAATTCCTTCCGGCAATGAGTTTCAGCCCGTAGGTATCAAAGTAATCGTCTTCAACGGATGCCACGCGGTAATCCAGTGGATTGATATCTTCCTTTCCTTCGGGCAAGAAAAGTGAAAAGTTGCCTGGTGCATTGCCAGGAATGCCATTCGATGCGGTAACTGAAATGACTCCCGGCAGTTGCTTCAATTCCTCTTTGAACGAAACGATTCGGGCAATCGCATGATCACGATCTTCAAAATCGCGAACAGCCAGGGGAATTACAACCACGTTGTCGCGATCGAACTTAAGGTCGCTGCCTTTCATGTATTGAACCTGGTTTTCGATGATGACCACTGCACTGAGCAGAATGATGGCCAACGCGAATTGAAGAATCACCAGGCCGTTGCGAATAAGCATGCTGCCGCCTTTGCTCTGGCTTCCCTTCAATATCTCACTCGGCTTGAATGACGACATGTAAAACGAGGGATAACTTCCCGAAAGAATCCCCATGACGATTCCCAACAGAAGAATAATGATGAAGGATTGAGGGGTAGCCACCAAATGATAGTCTATTTGAAGACCAATCATGTTGCTGAAGTAGGGAAGCAGCAATTCGGCACCAAGCCCTCCGAGGATGAGCGCAAAGAAAACGACAAGCATGGACTCGCCAAGAAACTGATTAACCAGCCGCCCTTTGGTGGCACCCATTACTTTTCGCACTCCTACTTCCTTGGTACGAAGCAACGACTGAGCGGTGGCAAGGTTTGTGAAGTTGATAGCCGCAATCAGCAGAATGCCGATCGCCACAATCAGCAATGTATACGCATACTTGCGTTGATCGGTGAACTCGTTGTTGTAATCTTCGAGAGGCAAGAACAACACATTGCCACGTTCGGCTTCTGTGGCATACTTTTCAATAATGGCGTTGGCCTGATCTCTTAATGTGGTGATGTCTGCAGCGTTCTTCAACTTCACGAATGAAGTACAGAACGATCCTCCCCAAAGATTGTCGCCCAGAAAGCTTGCGGCAAGACGGTCGTTCAAGGGAACCACGCACTCGAAAGTAAAAGATGAATTACCGGGGAATCTGCCGAACACGCCAGTCACTGTACGGTCCTGCGAGAACCCGAAATTTAACACCTGGCCAATCGGATCCTGGTCGCCAAAAAACTTCTGTGCCACTTCTTCCGAAATCACAACTGAATTGGGATCATCAAGCATGGTGTTTCGGTCGCCCCTTGTCAATGGAAAATCGAAGAACTCAAAGAAAGTGGTATCGCAATAGGAAACCTGTTGTTCGAATCGCTTGTCACCCTGGCGCACCCACGTATTGCCCGCAGTAAAGTACCGGGTGCCACTCTCCACCACCGCGTAGTCGTTCTTTGCGGCATCTGCCATCGGGTACCACGTGTCATAAACAGGGATTCGTCCGGTTTCGGTGGCGCGATCGCGATACATGAAAAAGATACGATCTGCATCGCTGTGAAACTGATCGTAAGTGAGCACGCTGATCACGTAGAAAATGATGAGAATGCAAATGGCTGCGCTTCCGGCTAACCCCAATACGTTGATCGCGGTGTAACCTTTGTGCTTCCAAATGTTTCTCAGGGCAATCTTTAAATAGTTCTTAATCATAATCGTCTTGAGATTATTGTTCCTTTAGTGTATCCACCGGGTTGGCACTGGCGGTTTTCATCGTCAGGTAGCCAATGGTGAGCCATGCGATTGCCATGGCGATTAGTCCAGTGGCCACAAACACCAGGGGGTTTACATCAACTTTAAACATGAAATTGTTTAACCAACTGTTAATGAGCCACCATGCGATGGGGGCCGCAATAAGCGTGGCGGTTAGGATCAACAATGAATAGCCCTTTAGCAAGTTCATCAGCAGCCAGGAAAGCGGAGCACCCAATACTTTCCGGATGCCGACTTCCTTTCTGCGCTGGAGATAGTTGAGAGAGGCCAGCCCGAAAAGGCCGAGGCAAGAAATACAAATGGCGATCGAGGCAAACAGGGCGAACACGATGCCCATTCTGTTCTCCGATTCATATTGCGCGGAAATGGAGTCGTCAAGAAATGAAAACTCAAATGAGTAGTCGGTGTCGTATCGCGACCAAAGTTTTTCAATGGCGGCAATCACATGGTCGAGGTCATTTGTAGATATGCGGACGACCGCCTCGGTATAATAGGGCCGCAGAATCATCAGCATCGGCCTGATGGGTTGATGCAAGGATTGAAAATGAAAATCTTTTACCACACCAACTACCGTGCCCTTGTAGATATCACCATCTGCGTCAAGCGCGATTTCAGTCCCAACCGGACTCACCAATCCGAGCTGTCGCACAGCCGACTCGTTGATGATGTAGGCGGTGCTGTCCCCGGGAAACTGACGATCAAAATTTCTTCCGGCAGCCAGCTCGATACCGAGTGTGGGAATAAACTCGTGGTCAACAAACACCTGCGAAGCATCAACCGGACGTTCAGGGTTTTCGGTCCAGAAAATTGGGTTTTGATTAAACTGCTTGCCGGGAAGGTTGGATGCTGCGCCCACATCCACAATTCCGGGTACCCGCTTCAATTCCGTCTTAAAGGTTTCAAAATCCCTTCGCATGTTGCCCGAGCGAACGGGGATCGTTACCACAGCTTCTTGTTGAAATCCCAGATCCTTACGCTGCATGAAATTCAGCTGGTTGTAAATAATGTAGGTGCCCGAGATGAGGACAATGGCCATCACAAACTGAAATACCAACAAAGCTTTGCTGAATCGGCCGCCCTGTCGCCCGGTCGTGAATTTGCCTTTTAATACGTTCACCGGGTTGATGGCCGCAAGAAATGCAGAGGGGTACAAACCCGACACGATGCCGGTGACCAGTCCGATGCCGAGAATGCCGAACAAATGCGCGGGCGTATGAAGCATGGCGTTATCAATGGATTTTCCGCTCAACATGTTGAAGAAAGGTAGTGCCATTTCTACCACCAGCCCTGCAAGCAACGTGGAGAACAAGGCAATCGAAACGGACTCACCCAAAAATTGGAAGGACAACTGCTTCTTTTGTGCGCCCATGGTGCGCCTCACACCAATCTCTTTTGCACGATCTGCAGATTTGGCGGTGGTCAGGTTCATGAAATTGATGCCAGCTATCACCAGGATGATCAGCGCGGCTGCACTCATGATGTAGACATATTCAATGTTACCATTGGCTTCCAACTCCCAGAGCAAGTGCGACTTCAAATGGATGTCGCGGATGGGTTGAAGTCGGAATCCTTCATTATTTCGGATCACTGCCTGAATTTGTTCATCCGTGGCGTTAATGTATTGGGCCGCCCAGGCAAGAAGTTGGCTCTCGAGTTTTTCCACATCCGCGCCTGGCTTTAGCAAGATGTAATTGAAGTGCCCGAAGTCGCGCCAGGTGTAATATTCACTCTCCGGATCGCTGTTGGCCTTCATGTGCACATAGCTGGCCAAAGCATTGAAATGAAAATGCGCCTGCCTCGGAACATCCCGAAAAACGCCTTCAATCTCCAGCAGGTTGCGGTCGTCATTGACGGCCAGGTGTTTTCCCATGGGGTCGTCACTGCCAAAATACTTACGGGCCGTTGATTCCGAGATGAGGAGTTTTCCGGGGGTACGCAGCAGCTTTTCGCGGTTGCCACGAACAAGCTCAAATGGGAATACATCAAAAAAGGTGCTGTCAACCGCCAACACATCGCGCTCATCAAACCGGATGTCCTTTTCGAGGTTGCGCACAGAAAAAGTTTGACGCGTAAGCCCCGCACCCCAGATGGGCGACAACGACACCGCGTTTTCTACTTCGGGAAAATCTTGCACCAGCGCCTGAGCCATCGGATGCGGTGTCCGGGTCTGGGAGTTTCCCGACTGCCAGTAAATCCGATAGATGTGCTTGGTTTGATCGTCATACCGGTCGTACCAGGTCTCATCCTTTACGTAAAGCAGGATCAGGATTACCGAAGCAAAACCAATGGTAAGTCCGACCGTGTTGATCACCGTATAGCTTTTGTGCTTAGCCAGGGTGCGCAATGCGATCTTGATGTAATTTTTTATCATGATGTGGGCGCAGACAGGTGTTTCATATTTCTTGTTCTTGCCGCGATTTGTGGGTTTGGCGAAGAACAGACTAAAAATAATGCCATTAACCGTAACCAGCTGAGAATAAAGCCATTAGGATCGGTTGAGGCAGCAAGGGTTGTGTTGTTTTGAAACAGTGAGGGTGTTTCATTATGAAACGTTTGATAACTTAACTGCATGGCGAAGGAGCAGGCCCGCGTGCTAATAGTGGATGATGACGCTGACGTGGTACAAAGTGCGCGGGTGGTGTTGCGGCAGCATTTCACGAGCGTGCAGACAGAATCTGACCCACAGCAGATCGATTACCTGCTGGCGCAGGAACGTCATGAAGTTGTGTTGTTGGATATGAACTTCACTACGGGCGTGACCAAGGGAAGCGAAGGGTTGTTTTGGTTGAAGCGAATTCAGGAAAATCATCCGGCCACCAGTGTAATCATGATTACCGCGTATGCCGATTTGAAGCTGGCGGTGGAGGCCATGAAGTTGGGAGCCGTAGATTTTATTGTGAAGCCATGGCAAAATGAAAAATTGATCGCCACTGTCACCTCGGGACTTCACCTGTCAAGATCACGCCAGGAGTTAAGCAAACTCAAACTGCATCGCGCCCGACTGTCTGAAGTGTACGTGGAGGCTCCTGTTATTGTTGGCAAATCGGCCCCGATGCAACGCGTGTTTGAATGGGTAAGCCGTGTGGCGGCCACTGATGCGAGCGTTTTGATTTTGGGCGAGAACGGCACGGGCAAAGAGCTCATCGCGAAATCCATTCACCAGCAATCGACACGGAGGTCGGGGCCATTCGTAAAGGTGGATGTAGGGGCGGTGGCAGAGTCGCTTTTCGAATCGGAGTTGTTTGGCCACAAAAAGGGCGCCTTTACCGATGCGAAGGAAGACCGCGTGGGTCGGCTGGAGCTGGCGTCCGGTGGCACACTGTTTCTGGATGAGATAGGCAACCTGCCGATGGCGCTGCAGGTGAAGTTGCTCAGCGTGCTGCAAAACCGGGTGGTTGTTCCGGTGGGTTCAAATAATGAAATACCTATCGATGTTCGGTTGGTCACGGCCACCAATCAGGATTTGGGGCAGGCCATCCGTGAAGGCCGGTTCAGGGAAGACTTGTTCTTTCGACTTAATACAGTGACCATCGATGTGCCGCCACTGAGAGAGAGGCCTGAAGATTTGCCGGATTTGCTGCTGCATTTTGTGCAACGATACAGCGCCAAATATCAAAAGACGTTGCGTATTGACGATGCGGTGATCCCCGCACTAAGCAAATACCGTTGGCCTGGTAACATCAGGGAGTTGCAGCATGCCATCGAACGCGCGGTGATTCTTTGTGCCGGCAGCCGCATACGGGTTTCTGATTTCCTTATCACACCTGGTGAAAGGGCCGTGCCAGCCACTGGCACCATGGATGATGTGGAAAGAAGGGCCATTGCAGAAGCCATCCGCAAATATGGTGGAAACCTGAGTCAGGCGGCCAAGGCGCTGGGTCTTGGAAGAACCACATTGTATCGGAAGATTGAGAAGTATGGACTTTCCTATTAAAGATGTTGCGGGAGGTTAGATGGAACGTAGCCTGGCGGGTGGCACTCATTGTCGCGTTGGCATTGGTCTTTGCCTTTGTGCTGATGAATCGGGGATGGTTTTTCACCCCGTTGGTGATCGGCATCTTAATCATGCTCGTTACCTGGAACCTGATTCATTATCTGGAGCGTACAAGCAATGATGTAACCCAGTTCATCCTTGCCGTAAAGCAGGGCGGCTTCAACACAAACTTTCCCGATACGAAGCGCGGGCGCACGTTCAGGAAGCTTTCGCAGGCCCTCAACGATGTAATTGCAGAGTTCCAAAAGCTAGACTTGAGGCGTGAGTTACAGCACCAGTACCTGGAAGTGCTCACCAACAACCTGCCGCTGGCCATCATCAGCTATGATGCGAACGGAATGGTGAGGGTATGCAATCCCTTCGCGAAAAACTTGTTGCAGGCGGTTCGATTGGGGAGAATCGTTGACCTTGAGCATATTAGCCACCGCTTGTTCATGGTGGTCAATGAGCTTGAGCCTGGCGAACGCAAGTTGCTTAGGGTACTGATCGGTGAAAAGGAGCGACAGCTTTCCATTCAAAAAATGAATGTAGTCGTGGGGAAGGAAGCGTCTCACATCCTTATCATGCAGGACTTGAAGGCGGAGTTGGACGACAAAGAAGTGGACGCATGGCAAAAACTCATCCGGGTGCTTACCCATGAGATTATGAATTCAGTGACACCGATCGTCTCACTCGCTGAAGCGATGAATCACCTGATATTGAACACGGACGGAACCCGGAAAGACCTGCAATTACTTGACGCTGACGATCGAGATGATCTATTTGGATGCGTGACGACCATTGAAAACAGATCAAAGGGACTCTTGCAGTTTGTGAATGCCTATAAAGACTACACAAAAACGCCTGACCTGAACCTGGCGAAAGTAAATCTCCCCGAGCTAGCCCAAAGAACTGTTGGCTTGATGAAATCTGGCAGCGACTTTGAGTCTATTGAGTTCAAGCTCACCTTTCCACGGCATGCAGCTTACGCAATGGCCGATGTGCATTGGCTTGAACAGGTATTAATTAACCTATTGAAAAATGCCGCTGAAGCGATCGGTGATTCAAAGGGTACCATTGAAATCCAGATTTCGGAAGGCGCGATGAGCCGGCTGACAGTGATAGACAATGGCCCCGGGATTGAACCCGAATCACTGGAAAAGGTTTTCGTGCCGTTTTATACCACTAAGAAAAATGGGACGGGAATCGGTCTGAGCCTTTCCAGGCAAATCATGAAATTGCATGGTGGCAATCTGGAACTGACCAGTCAGCCGGGCAAAGGGACGGCAGTCACCCTGTCGTTTTCCGCTACTGTGTAGTAATGCTGATTACCGGAATTGTTGAATGATACAGCAATGTTTCCGTGATGCCAAGCATATAACCGGCTTTTCCTTTTCGATTATGGGTTACTTTGGCAATGGCACTCATTTCGTTTTCTTCGGCAAACTTGAGAATGCCCCGGTCTACTTCGTAGTCGTTGAAGATGTGCGACCTCATCTTTAATTCGGGAAAAGCAGCATCCCATTTTTTCATTGCCTTCTCAACGCTGATCGTGTCGCGGAAAGCACCGGGGGTGTTGACGAAAAGCAATTCGATCCTGGCGCCCATCGCTTTCGCAAATGGCACCAGCTTGGTGATCGATTTTTTCAGGTCTTCGGTAAAGTCCGCAGCGAAAATAACCTTCTTCAACAGGTGAGGCTTGTTGTCTTTTTTCACGGACAACACAGGACAAGTGGCTGTGCGAAGAACTTTCTGTGCATGTGAGCCAATAAAATAGCTTTTCGAGTCTCCCAGGCCATGCGCCCCCATGATAATGATGTCGGTCTTGTACTCGCTGGCGAAATTTTGAATTACTTCCGCTACGATGCCCGGTCTCACGATGCTGGTCGTTTTCAGATGCTCCAACGTTTTGTCTTTGGCCCATTTCTCCAGCTTGATTTCTGCCTCCACAATCTTTGATTCAATGGCGGGGTGTTTCTGCTGTTCCTCAACGGACAATCGATTCCAATCGGGTGGCGCTGGGGCCACGTGCAACAAGAAGAGTTCGGCACCGGTTTTCCTGGCAAGGTGTGCGCCCATTACACAGGCCGCTTTGGCATATTCGGAAAAATCAACGGGGATCAGTATCGATTTCATGGCTTTATCCGTTTTGTTGGATTGTAAAATTCATTCACGCACGTTGAACCATTCATGATGTAGGTCAGGGGGTGCAATGATCTTGATCAAAGCCGAAATTGTACACGGAAAGCCCGTTTTCTCGGTTGGTTGAGAACATTTCGCGTAAGTTTGAAGTTTAGTAGCCAAACGCTTCAATCGCCATTAAAAAATTTGACATACCTGCATACTATCGATCTCCCATCACCGGAACGATTAAGGAGGCCCGCAGAAAGCGGGACCTTCGCAAGCAAGATTTTTCTCCATCTGTGCTTGATTTCGGGCCGGTGGTGTTCTACCTGGCACGCCACTTTGGTTTTTGTTATGGTGTCGAAAATGCGATCGAACTCAGTTATAAGGCATTAGAGGAGAATCCCGATAAGAGGGTCTACCTGCTTAGTCAGATGATTCATAATCAGGAGGTAAACAATGATCTCCAGGGGCGTGGAATTGCCTTTATCATGGACACGGACGGCAGTCAACTAATACCCTGGAGTGACTTGAGAAAAGAAGACGTGGTGATCATCCCTGCGTTTGGTACCACTTTGGAAATTGAGAACCGTCTGCTCGACATGGGCTTGGAGGTTCAGAAATACAATACCACTTGTCCGTTTGTGGAAAAAGTTTGGAACCGGGCAGACAAGTTGGGCAAAGACGAATACACTGTAATCATACACGGTAAGCCCACCCACGAGGAGACGCGCGCTACGTTCTCACATAGTGCCCACAGCGGCCCCTCGGTGATTGTGCGCAACATGGAAGAAGCCGAACGATTGGGAGCCTATGTTTTAGGTACCAAGCCCGTGTCGGAATTTTTTGAGGAATTTCGCGGACGGTTTTCCACCGGGTTTGATCCTGAGAATCACCTGAAAAAGGTAGGCGTGGTGAACCAGACTACCATGCTGGCCACCGAAACACAGGCGATAGCCGATTACTTCAGACAGCTAATGCTGGAGAAATACGGAGTGGCAGAGATCAAAAAACATTTTGCCGACACCCGCGACACCTTGTGCTACGCCACCAACGACAATCAGGATGCGACCTACCAGTTGCTCGAGACCGATGCCGACCTGGCGATTGTCGTGGGCGGGTACAACAGTTCAAATACTTCTCACATTGTAGATTTGTGTGCGCGTAAATTCCCTACCTATTTTATCAACAGCGAAAAAGAGATCAAATCGCGCGCGGAGATTCACCACTTTGATTATCACGCCAAGGAGAGAAAAGTGGCAGCAGATTTTTTGCCGTTGAAATCCAGGGTGAGGATCGTGTTGACAAGCGGTGCGTCTTGCCCCGACACGCTCGTGGACCGGGTGATGCTGCGGTTGCTGGATTTGTTTAAAGAAACAAAGCCGGTGGAAGAGATCGTGGCTACTTTTTCTTCTTAGCGGCCTTTGTCAATCTCCTGGTCGTTGTCATTTTTTTCAGGGGGGTCTTTGTTTTCTTGGCGGGCTTGGGTGTGTTTTTAATCTTTTTTGAAGGCGACTGCTCGATAAACTGAAGGCCAAGCCCGACCCAATACGCCAGGTCTTTTTCCTTTTTATATCCTTCTTCCGATACGAACACAAAACCCTTCATGGGCTTGCCGGTGAAGTCCATCTCGCGTGCGTGGGGATGGGAGAGGGCTTCTTCGTACCGGTTGTGCACCATTCGCACCATCAGTTCGTCATTCACAATGCCGCAGCACATCTTGCCTTTCACCATAAAGGTCAGGCCACCCATCATCTTCTTTTCCTCTACCTTTTTTGTGTGGATCAGCTTTTCCCTGATCCTGTTTGCCAATGATTCGGAATAGGCCATGACTTTAGAATTGCGCTTTGTCTATTTTCAGGATGGTATGATACAAGACAGATGCCCCGTTGGCCATATCCTGTGGAGACGTATACTCTTTGGGCGAATGGCTAATGCCGGCACGACTGGGTACGAATATCATCCCAACCGGTGCGATAAGGGCAATGTCTTGTGAATCGTGGCCGGCCCCACTGGGCATGTACTTGTAAGTCAGCTTCAAGTCCTTTGCAGAGGCCTCAATGAGCTTTTGGATTCGCGGGTCTGAAGTGGCGGGGAGGTCCTCGTTAATAGATTCATATGAGATAATCACTCCGGATGCTTCGCTAATTTGCTGACCTCTTGACCTGATCTGATCAAATATCTTCAGCACTTTCTGAAAATCAAGATCCCGTATTTCGATCGTCATCTCTACCTTTCCCGGAATCACATTAGGCGCGCCCGGGTAAGCCCTTATTTTCCCTACTGTACCAACCTGGCGTCCGTCTATGGAATTCACGACATCGTTTACAGCTACGGTAAGTTTTGCGGCCGCCAACATCGCATCCTCACGCTGATTCATGGGCGTGGTTCCAGCGTGGTTGGCCTTCCCTTCTAGCGTCACCATCCATTGTTTAATCGCGACAATGCCTTCCACGACCCCAATTTGCAAATTCTCCCTTTCCAAGGTTCCGCCTTGTTCAATATGCAACTCAACAAAAGCCTTAAAGTCTCCTTTCTTGCGTGCAGCCGATTGAAGTTCGTCCGGGTTGCCCCCAATGTCTTTTATGCCCTGGCGGATGGTCTTGCCACTGTTACTGATTAAATCCAGTTCTGCTTCTTCGAGTCTTCCGCTGACGGCAGAACTTCCGATCAGTCCGCCCTCTTCGTTTTGAAAAATGTATAACTCCAGCGGATGCGTGGTAGTAATCTTGTTTTCGTTGAGCAATTCGATCACCTCCAGGGCGCCCAGTGAACCTACATCTCCATCGTAATTGCCGCCACCCGGCACGCTGTCGATGTGTGAACCAAAAGCAATAACGGGCTTTGTGTTGTCTTTACCGTTTCTCCGACCAATGATATTGCCTGCCGCATCGATTCTCACCGACAGGCCGGCCTTTTTCATCAAGTCCATCACATAAGCCCTTCCCGCAATGTCAGCCTCGCTATAAGCTATCCGGCTTACACCCCCCTCCGGATTAGCACCGAATTTCGCAAGTGACTGAATACGTGCCTCCATGCGCTCCGGGCTTGCTTTCACCTGTCCAAATGTGCGATGGACGATGAGCGAAATGACTGCAAGAAAAGCGATGCCGATCTTCATGGGACGGATAGGGATGTTAACCCTTCAAGTTAGAACGATTTATTGTTCGATCGATGCGGAGGGTTGGTAAAATCAGCTTAGTACCACATCCCCCGTGCCATACCTGCTGCCACAAACACGATTGCTGCCAACAAGAGTACTTCAATGTAACTTACCGCACCCAGCCGATGCGCTGAAGACAAATCGATGGCCTGGCCTTTCTTTTCCTGGATGCGCCATTTAATCAGCGTCACCATCGGAATCAATTCGAGCAGAAAAACCATGCCGAACAAACCCATCTTCACCCAAAAAGCCGCGCTCGACAGGTAGTATTCACTTCCCTTTGCATAACCTCCAAACGCCCGCAGCAAGCCCGTGGTGATCCAAAGCAAGGCGGCAATGCCATATAGATTGTCAGCAAAGAAAACCGGCTTTAGGCCGGAGGTGGAAATCAGGTTACGCAGGGCATAACCCCGCATCCAGCAAAAGCCGAAGCCGATGCCCAACGTAGTGAGATGAAGCGCAGCTAAGAGCCAGCCGAGATCCACGTTGTTTTGTTAGCGTGATCCGCTTGGTTGTGCTAAGCCACGATAAGAGCTGAGCACTTTTTCAGCGCGTGCTTTCAATTCTTGATGCCGATCGTAGGCATCTTTTCCCGGTCGCTGATCGGCCTGATCAAGCATCGAGGCGAGGTAGTTCAGTTGGTCGACCAACATCGGGGTCATGTAGGTGCCTTCTTCGGTAATCAGTTCCCTTTCCAGCTCCGTAAGTTTTCCAATTTTATCTTTTGCCTCATCATCGGCTTTTTCCTCTTTCACAATCTTCTGGAGTTCCTTTTTCAGGGTAGTAACTTTGTCTGCTACCTTTCGACAAGTGTCCTGCAAATCGCGTACTTGCAAGGCGAGCTTTTCCTGGGCAGCCAGATCTTCCATTGTGATTCCCGAGGCTTTGATCCTTGGATCAGCCAATACATTCACTTTTTGTTGATACGTTGTGCCATCAACCTTGAGCGCGATGGTGTACTCACCGGGCTTGACCTTGGGCCCACCCCGATACCTTCTGGTCTCGTTTTTGTCCCAGGGCCCGCGATGATCCAGGTCCCAAACAAACCGGTGCATACCCTTCGTTTTCTCAATTTCCGCTTTGCTGTTTCTTGTGTAAAAGCCTGTGGCCATGTCTCGCACTTCTGCCTTCGCTTTGGCCGTATCCTTTGGTGTTACGTAGCTGGTGTAGGAGCGAATCACTTTTCCGCTTCCGTCAAGAATGTCAATGGAAATGTCATTTGCCGGCTCCTTGGCGAGGAAGTAGTCCACCACCACACCCGGAGTCGGGTAACTTGGAACGTCATTGGAGCCAGTGCCCCTGTAGCGATATCGATAGGCGTCCATGGGAGAAAACAGGTAGGCCGCTGCAACAGCCCGTGCCTCTTTCAATTGATGCAAAGCCGAGACATTAACTAAAATCCAGAACGAACGTCCCATAGTCGACACAATGAGATCGTTGCGATGGAGTTTAATATCTGTGATGGGTGTCACGGGCAGGTTCTGTTGAAATGACTTCCAGGTGGCTCCGTCATCGGTTGAGATAAACAGACCGTACTCAGTGCCGGCATAAAGCAGGCCTTCCACGGTTGGATCCTCACGAATCACTCGCACGGGATGGTCTGCAGGGATGCCATTCTTGCCGGTGGTCAATAATGTCCAGGATTTTCCATAGTCCGTGGTCTTGTAAATGTACGGCCTCCAGTCTCCAAGCTGATAGCGCAGCGTGGCGAAATAGGCTTTGCCTTCCTTGTGTGCAGAAGGTTCGACACAATCCACACGTCCACCGCCTGGCATGTCCTTCGGACTTACGTTTGTCCAGGTTTTTCCTCCATCTTGCGTCACGTGAACCGGGCCGTCATTCGCGCCCACCCAAAGCAATCCTTCTTTCAATGGCGATTCGTTGATGTCATAAATTGTGCTATAAAATTCCTCGCCCGTTACGTCACGGGTGATCGGTTCTCCGGAGATGACCTGTTTCGAGGGATCGTATGCGGTGAGATCGGGCGAAATGGTTTCCCATGTAATTCCCTCATCGGTGGTCTTGTGTACAAACTGTGAGCAATGATAAACCACACCAGGGTTATGGATTGAGACATAGATAGGAGAGACCCTTTGAAAACGGTATTTTAATTCGGTAGGCAAATGGCCGTACATGTTGGAGGCCCCCACGTAGTATTGCCTTTCCTGACCGGTACGTTTGTCATACACACCAAACCTTCCTTTGCAATTGGAATACACAATGTTCGGATCGCCACGCTTTGGAACCGCAGGGCCTGTTTCGCAACCTCCCACTTCCGTCCAAAATCCTGCAGCACCGGCAGGAGAAGAAGATGGCGGAACACTGGGCACGGCAATGGTGGTGTTGTCTTGCTGACCCGCGTAGATCCAGTAGGGATATTGATCGTCCACTTCGATTTGATAAAGCTCTGCTGTAGGTTGGTTGTCCTGTGTCGACCAGGTTTTGCCGCTGTTCATCGTCACATTGGCGCCACCATCGTTTGATTGGATGTAAATAGACGTGTCTTTTGGGTTGATCCACATATCGTGGTTGTCACCATGGGGTGTACGCAACGTAGTCCATTTGACTCCGCCATTTGTTGATTTATAATAGCTGGTGGAGTTTACGTACACGATGTCCGCGTTTAAAGGGTTAGCGTCCACATTGCAATAATAGAACGGCCGGTCCATCAGACCTTTGTGGCCGCTGATCCGCTTGAAGGAATTCCCGAAATCATCCGAGCGGTAAAGACCTTCTTCGCCTTTGGGCGCTTCCACCAGGGCATACACCCGTTTTGGATCGGCTGCTGAAACTGCAAGGTCAATTTTTCCGATGAGTCCTTGGGGCAACCCTTCCTCGATTTTTTTCCATGTGTTGCCCCCATCCGCTGACTTGTAGACTCCACCTGCTTTTTCTCCCCCGCTGATAATCGTCCAGGGCTTACGCATGCCTCGCCACAAGGTAGCGTAGACGATATTCGGATCGCTGGGTGCAAATTCTAGGTCGACCGCACCAACGGTATCAGAGTGATAGAGTACCTGCTGCCAGGTTTTACCACCGTCTTGTGTGCGGTATACACCGCGTTCTTTGTTAGGTTGAAACGGTTGTCCGATTGCCGCGACAAATGCAATGTCAGGATTGGCGGGATGAATCTCCACCGCGCCAATTTGCCCCGCGTTGGTCAGGCCCATATGTTTCCATGTCTTGCCCGCATCGGTGGATTTGTACACACCTTTTCCGATAATCACATTGGACCGGATGCCGTCAGAACCTGTGCCCACGTAAACAACCTCAGGCTTGGATGGAGCCACTCGAATGGCACCAATGGAAGGTGTCGAAAAAAAGCCATCGCTTACGTTGCTCCAGGTGATGCCGTAGTCGGTGGTTTTCCAAACTCCTCCACCGGTGGCACCCATGTAGAATGTACCAGGTTGCTCGGGTATGCCGGTCACTGTGGTTACGCGTCCGCCCCGGGTGGGCCCGACATTCCGGAACTTAAACGCTTTGAAGAAAACAGAATCTCCCACAGTTGGTGCAGGCGTTGCCTTATTTGACTTGGCCTTTTGGGCGGGAAGAGTGAATACCAGAAGGACCAATGCTGTCGACAGCAGGGAGTTAACCGTACAATTCATGGGTAAGCTGATTTTAGTCTGACAATTTACTAACTCAGCGCCAAGGGAAACGTGAAAATTCGATGAATGGTGATTACTCTTAAAACGGACCGTAGATACACACCCGTTTTTCCTGCTCACGGATGTAATCGCTCATAAAAGCGTTGGTACACCTTCGTCATTTGCCTTCCGCGAGGTCTCACAAATCGCGTCCGATAGCCAGCAGTACCCGCAACCCGCCAACCACCGTTTTCACGGCTTTTTTTCCGTTTGAGAGGTCGTGGACTTCCTTGACTGCGGAATTTTTCGAGGTACGTGTTGAATGAATGTGAGTGGTGCAAATTCCAACGTCAAGATCGGCCTCTAGTATCCCTCCGTAAACATCACGACCATTCCTTAATTTTATTCCGTTGAAGAAGCGCGTTTAATGAAAGCAAGCAGAGTTCAGTTGATTGGCATGTTGACGACCATAGCAATCGCCCGAGGTTTTTGTCAGGATGTTGACTCTGTAACAACATTGCCGGAATTGGTTGTGCAGGCATTTGCTCAGGATCGTCCGATTGTGGAGGCACCGGTGTCGATTGGATATCGGACTGCACAGGATTTTGCTTATTTCAACAACACCTCGGTGCTATCGGTCGCGAATACAGTACCGGGCGTACGCATGGAGGAGCGCTCACCGGGAA
Source organism: Cyclobacteriaceae bacterium (assembly GCA_050250195.1). GTDB lineage: Bacteria > Bacteroidota > Bacteroidia > Cytophagales > Cyclobacteriaceae > ELB16-189. The sequence goes on from JBFWPC010000001.1 coordinate 968,662, forward strand.
GTTACCGGTTTTCCATCCGGGGGAGTCTGCTGCGCTCGCCTTTTGGCGTAAGAAACGTGAAGGTGTATTGGAACGGATTGCCCTTCACCGATGCGGGAGGCAACACCTACCTGAATTTATTGGATGCAGGCGGCATCGGGTCGATGGAAATCATCAAAGGCCCTGGGGCAAGTTTGTATGGAGCCGGGACGGGTGGTGTGTTGCTCCTGAATAGTCGGCCCCATTCAGAGTATCTAAGCTACCATTTCCAGGTTGGGAGCTATGGCCAGCGAAGGTTTGCTGCAAATGGAAAATTTATCACGTCTGCGCGTACCAAGTTGGACCTGACCCTGAGTGTTGAAAGGGCGGACGGTTATCGGCAGCAGGCAGCCATGGGGAGAGTCAATGCCGGTATCAATGGCCATTTTGCGGTAGGACGCAAGGGTGAGATTGGGCTCTTTGTCTTGATGTCAGGATTATCCTATGAGACACCGGGGGGCCTCACCCTGGCCCAATTCAACGCAGATCCGCGGCAGGCGAGACCACCGGCAGGAACACAACCCGGGGCGGTGGAACAACAAGCGGCCGTATCGAACAGTACAAACATCATCGGCTCGGTTTATTCAATGCAATGGACCGAACAATGGAAGACGCGGTTGGGCGCCATCTTTTCGAACACCACATTTGAGAACCCCTCCATCCGCAACGTAGAAGAGAGAGGAGAATCTACTGTCGGTTTGCGATTCGAAAGCATACATTCGTGGCACCGTGGTAACTTTACAGGAAGAGTAACATGGGGTGGCGAGTATCTTTTTTCTCCCTCTACTATCGATGTGTATGACAATAACCTCGGCACGAAAGGAAACATTCAAACTTCAGATGAGGTGATTGCGCAAAGCGGCCTCACCTTTGCCCAACTTGAGATGGACTTCCCCGCCTACATCAGTGTAACGGTGGGTGGAAGTATGAATTCTCTGAGTTACCGGTTGGAACGTACCACACCCACGGCAACCAAACAGGTCAAAGATTTTCGGCCGGAGTTTTCACCGCGGGTGGCCATTCTTAAAAGATTGGGAAATAGTCAATCACTATTTGCTACGGTAAGCAGTGGATTTTCACCTCCGGGCATCGCGGAGGTTCGCCCGTCCACAAATAACTTCAATCCCGATTTGAATTCGGAGCGTGGCATCAACATCGAAACGGGGGTGAAGGGGTTAATCGCTCCACGTGGACTGTACTACGAACTTGCCACATATCAATTTCAACTTACGGAGACGATTGTCATTCAGCGAACTGCTGATGGGGCCGAGTATTTCGTAAACGCGGGCAGCACCCGTCAGCGCGGCATTGAGGCATACCTTTCGTGGGAGCCGATCAGGCCCCGCCCTCAAAGCCGAGTGCGATTGAACAAGGCCTGGATGAGCTACACATATCAACATTATCGATTTAGGGATTATGTAAATGATGGAATCGACAACAAAGGCAACGATCTTACCGGGGTGCCGCCTGTCATTGCAACAGCTGGCGCTGACTTGAGATTGAATAGAAACATGAACTGGATTTGCACCCTTAATTTCACGGATCACATTCCACTCAACGATGCCAATTCGGCCTATGCCGGAGCTTACATCTTGCTGGGCAGTCGTTTAAACTATCGATTTCAAATCAAGCGTTATCCGGTTGAAGTGTTTGCAGGGATTGACAACCTCCTCAACGAAAAATACAGCCTTGGCAACGACCTCAACGCCTTTGGTGGGAGATTTTACAATGCCGCAGCTCCCAGAAACTATTTTCTAGGTCTTCAGTTCAAATTGGGTCAATGATCGGAGATGTGCCTGGTGCGGTAGCCGCGAAGGTGGCCGATGCATTGAAACAAAAGATCGGGACTAACATCACGGTGAGAGAATTCTCCTTCTGCGGTGGTGGGTGCATCAATCACGGGGGAAGGCTGTCTACATCTACAGGTGATTTTTTTCTGAAGTGGAATAGCGCGAGGAAATTTCCTGGTATGTTTGAAGCGGAGGCAAAAGGACTTGAGATGTTAAGGGCTACCAACACCCTCAGCATTCCGCAGCCAATCGCATATGGAGAAGCCGGAGACCATCAATTTCTTATGATGGAATTTGTACACCAGGCCGCGCAAATCCGAAATTATTGGCAAGCATTGGGTGAGCAACTCGCAGCGCTGCATGGCCATACGCAGGATGCATTTGGTCTTGACCACCACAATTACATCGGTTCGTTGCCGCAGTTTAATGAACTTCACACCTCGTGGCTTGACTTCTTCATTGAACAAAGGCTGCAGGTTCAATTGAATCTGCTGGAGCGTGGCCACAGTATTTCTTCAGCAGCCCGGAAGAAGTTTGACGTGCTGGTCAAACACCTTCCAGACCTTTTGGTGTTGGAGAAGCCGGCATTGATTCATGGAGATCTTTGGAGTGGAAACCTGATCGTCAACTCGCGGGGAGAACCGTGCCTGATTGATCCGGCAGTATACTTTGGCCATCGCGAGGTTGAACTTGCATTTACCACCCTCTTCGGAGGATTTGATCCCATGTTTTACGAGGCCTATCGTTCCGTTTTTCCCCTCGAATCGGGTTATGAGCAGCGATTTGAGATTTACAATCTATACCCCCTGCTCGTCCATGCCAATATTTTTGGCGGACATTATCTGTCGCAGGCCGCCAATATTGCCGGCCGTTTTACTTAAAATCAGGGGTTCTGCGAAGTTTGAGGCAGAAAATCGCTAAATTCGATTTACCTCTTTGCAGTAAACCGTATTCTTATTGAAAATCAAACCCGTCACGCTATGAAAATATTCCATGTTGTATTGAGAACGGTCCTTTTCGTGGGGCTATTTATAGTCGGTTCATCGCTGTCGTGCAGCCTGTTCGACAAAGTGGATGATGTAACTTTTGATATTGTGGTTGAGCACACTTTTTCGATCGATGCATCGGAGAATGATCCCTTGAGTTACAGCAAGAAAGAAACGATAGACCCCAGTACTAATTCTGAGTTTGCCAAGTACAAAGACAAGATCAAGGAAATCACCATCAAAAGCGTTGAATATTCGGTGGAAAATTATTCGGGGGAGCCAGGAATTACATTCAGCAATGGCAAAGGAACCTTTGTGGGTACAGGTACATCCGCGGCCGCCAGTGCTTCCCTGGCATTTCAGGATATCCAGGCTTCCGTGGGGCAAACATTCCAACTCGATTATTCGACAGCAGGTTTGGACGAAATTGGAAATGAACTTGAGAATCTGAAGAAGATCGACTTTCAGGTTTCAGGGAATCTTTCAGGTGTTCCCGTTGCCTTCCAGGTGCCGGTAACCATTACGATGACCATCAAAGCAGATGCCCTGTAGCCGGTAGTAAATTACCAAGTAAAAGAAGGCCTCACTCTTGGGGCCTTTTTCTTTCTAGGGCAGTGATGATGAGTTCGGCATGCACCCTGGAGTTCTCGATAAACCATTTGTTTGTTTTCAATCCGCCACAAACTACACCGGCCAGGTAAATCCCTTTTTGATTTGACTCCATCGTTTGCTCATCATAAATGGGCGTGTGAAACTCATCGCCCTTAAACCGTATCCCCATCGACTCCATGAACGCGAAGGGTGGTTGGTAGCCCGTCATCGCCAGCACAAAATCATTTTCAATCTCCTGGTTTCCATCGGGTGTGTTGAATTCCACTGACCGTTCAGTGATGCGCGTAATGCTGGAATTGAAGAACGCTTGGATCGATCCTTCCTTGATTCGGTTTTCAATATCGGGCTTCACCCAATATTTGACGCTGTCGCGCAAAGCAGGTTCGCGAATGATCATGGTCACTTCAGCGCCTTTGCGCCAGGTTTCCAGTGCTACGTCTACGGCCGAGTTTGCCGCACCCACAACCACGATTTTTTGTGCGAAATAGGGATGTGGTTCATCGTAATAGTGCCGCACTTTCGGCAACTCCTCGCCAGGCACGTTCAACAAATAAGGCAAATCATAAAAACCAAGTGCTAAAATGACATTGCGGCACTTGTAAACACCCCCCGGAGTCGCTACTTCAAACTCGCTTGCTGTTTTTACCACACTGCTTACCGCCTCATAAAGTTTTACATTCAAACGCCAACTGGAACACACCCTTCGATAATACTCAAGCGCCTCGAATCGATTGGGTTTGGGCCCATGAGAGATAAAAGGAACGCCCCCAATCTCAAGCCGATCGGAGGTAGAAAAGAATGTCATGTTGAGCGGGTAATTGTATAGGGAATTCACGAGACATCCTTTCTCAACGATCACGTAAGACAAGCCCGCCTTCTTCGCCTCAATTCCGCACGCAAGACCAATTGGGCCCGCGCCAATGATCAACACATCAAATACTGCATTTTCTACACCCATTCCTGAAAATTAGTCTATTCTGAGAAAATTTTGACGATTTAGTAATTGGGCAAAACGTTTTGGCGCTTACACACCATCACCCAACGGTAACCTTTGCTTAAAAGGCGAGTACTACCATCAACCCCAAACCGTGCCGCTATGTTCCGCAACTATCTTACCTCTATTTTTCGCTACATATCCAAGAATCGCACATTCACGATCATCAATGTATCCGGGTTGGCCATCGGCATGCTGGCTTGCATGTTGATTGCGCAATACGTGTTGCACGAACTCAGCTATGATCATTTTCAGGTAAAGAAAGATCGGATTTTCAGGTTGCAGCTGGATCGATACAACAAAGGAGAAGTGACCACCCGGTGGGCATCGGGTTGCTTCGGTGTGGGGCCCGATTTGAAGTCCAATTTTCCGGAGGTGGAGCGCTATGTGCTCATGACAAAGAGCAATGCGCTTCTTTCACATGGAGATGCGCTGTTTAAGGAAGAAAACATTTATTACGCTTCTGAAGACTTTTTTGAGGTATTCTCGGTACCGTTGATTGCGGGGGTTGACTCCCTCGTGCTGAAGGAACCTTTCAAAATGGTGATCTCCGAGTCGTATGCAAAAAAATATTTTGGTGACGAAAATCCTGTCGGTAAGCAGTTAACCAACAATGGCAGAACACAGTTTGAGGTGGTTGGCATTTTCAAAGACCTTCCTGCCAACAGCCACATGAAGGTTGATGCCCTGTTTTCTTTCGCATCATGGCTTTCGCTGGTGCAGCCGCGCACACCCTGGTCGTGGCAATGGGACGGATTCCTGACTTATGTTGAGTTGAAACCCAAAGTGGACTATGAAGCCTTCGAAGCGAAGCTTCCGGCTTTTGTACAACAGCGGGAAGGGGAGGAACTCAAAAGATGGGATGCGGACATGGTCTTCAACCTTCAGCGCATCACGGACATACACCTCGATTCAGATTTTATCGGTGAGTTCCAGACCAATGGCGATCGGGCTGCCACCTATTTCTTGTCGATTGTGGCTGTGCTCATTCTCATCATCGCATGGATTAACTATGTGAATTTGTCAACAGCCAAGTCAATTGAGCGGGCCAGGGAAGTAGGAGTACGTAAAGTGATGGGCGGGTTCAGAAGTCAGCTCGTGCAGCAATTTCTGTTTGAATCTTTGCTTCTTAATCTGCTGGCGGTTGCTGTGGCAGTAGCGGGCACAATCTTGCTCACACCCTGGTTCAGCAACCTTACCGGCAGGTCCATCGACTACTTGCTTTTCCGTGAAAATCTTTTTTGGCTGTTCATGCTTGCACTCATTTCAGGAGGTGCTTTCCTGTCGGGATTGTATCCCGCGATGGTTCTCTCTGCCTACCGGCCCGTTGAAGTATTAAAAGGGAAATTCAAGAACACAGGCCGAGGAGCCTACTTCCGTAAAGGGATGGTGGTTGTGCAGTTTGTAACTTCGATTACGCTGATTGTGGGAACTTACACGGTCTACCACCAGATCAGTTTCATGCGCAGCGAAAAGCTCGGTGTGAACATCGACCAAACAGTGGTGTTGCACTCGCCCAATGTGGTTGACTCTACCTTTCGGAATAAATATGAGGTGTTTAAAGAGCGGGTGAAGCAAAACGCTGAGGTTTCATACGTGTGTGGCTCTACGGCAGTACCCGGTGAGCAGGCCAATTGGAATGCAGGTGGCATCCGGTTGTTGACCCAGACAGAGGAAGAGGCCAATCAGTATCGCGTGATCATGATGGATCACGATTTCATCCCGGCATATGGTTTGGAAGTGATTCATGGCCGTGCATTCAGTGGGGCGTTAACTAGCGAAGATGCCAATGTGATGTTGAATGAGTCAGGGGCCGCCTTGATGGGCTTTACAAACTTTGAAGATGCACTTAATCGCGAGATTAATTTTTGGGGCGATACGTTTAAGATTGTCGGTGTGGTGAAAGACTATCATCACGAATCGCTGAAAAAGGAATTTGACCCGATGGTGTTTCGCTATTCATCGTCTCCGGGTGGCTTCTATTCGGTCAAGTTCAATACGTCTGACGTGAAAGGATCGTTGGCCAAGTTCGAGGCCGACTGGGCAGAGCTGTTTCCCGGCAATCCGTTCAACTACTTCTTCCTGGATGAACATTACGATCAGCAATACAAAGCCGATCAGCAATTCGGTACCGTGTTTGGCCTTTTTTCAGCCCTTGCGATTTTCATTGCCTGCCTCGGGCTGTTTGGATTGTCGTCACTCTCCGTGCTTCAGCGCACCAAAGAGATTGGTGTCAGAAAAGTGATGGGCGCAACGATTGCCAGCATCCTAAGACTCATTAGTCGCGATTATGTGGTGCTGATGATCATCGCCATGGTATTTGCATTGCCCGCCTCGTGGTGGCTGATGAATGAATGGCTGAATGATTTTGCGAATCGCATTGTACTTAGCTGGTGGATATTTGCTGTGCCGTGTTTGCTGGTTATTGTGGTTGCCATGCTGACGATTGCCATGCACACCCTCCGTGCCGCACGTGCAAATCCCGCACACTCGTTGCGATACGAGTAGAACCAATTCGATTTGGTAAACTTGTGGTGTGACAACCACAGGCTTGTATTTCATAGCGATTGTACCTCCCGATCCTCTTGCCGACCAAATCTGGAACCTGAAGGAATTTTTTCAGGAGGTTTATCAAACGAAAGCTTCTTTGAATTCTCCGGCCCATATCACCATTCATATGCCTTTTGATTGGAAGTTGGCGAAGGAAGAGAAGCTGGTGGAAGGCCTCAGGTCTTTTGCGAAAGGCCGGGCGGGCTTCGATGTATCACTCAATGGTTTCGGGTGTTTTGCACCACGGGTGATCTTTATCAATGTAGATGAAAATGAAGAGTTGAGGCAACTCCACAACGATCTCATCCGCTTTTGCAAAGTGGAGTTCAATGTTTTTAACGCCCGATATAAAGACCAGGCGTATCATCCGCATGTTACGCTCGCGTTTCGCGACCTCCGGAAACCGATGTTCCATAAGGCTTGGGAAGAATTCCAATCAAAACCTTTTTCCTCTTCGTTTCAAGTGAAGGATTTCACGCTGCTAAAGCACAATGGAAAACGCTGGGAAGTGTTCCGCGATTTTTCGTTAGCTTAGACACCTATGATTTACAGACTTACACTATTGTGTCTGATGGCATCTGCTGCGAAGGCACAAACAGGTTCGGAAATTTACTTGTTTGATGTATCCGGGAAGGGGAAGCGCATTGAGGTGAGCAACCCAAGGAACATCACCAATCACCCTGGCTATGACAATCAGCCATCGTTCCATGTGGATAAACCCTTGATTTACTATTCATCATTCAACGAGGAAGGCAGGTCGGATATCAAGATCTATAACTTCAAAACTGAAGAAACGACCGCCCTGACCACGACACCAGAACGCGAATACTCACCTACGTTAACGCCCGACAAGAAGTTCATCTCTTGCATCATTCAGCGCGACAACAATGCGCAGGACCTTGGTAAGTACCCGGTTGAGGGAGGCGAGCCTGAAGTGATCATCGACAACCTGATCGTGGGATATCACGCGTGGATTGATGATACCCGTTTGATCTTGTTTGTGCTGGGTGATCCCATGACGTTGCGCCTGTACGACACGGCTACAGGTAAGGATGAAGTGCTCGCAGAGCGAATCGGAAGATCGATGCACAAAATTCCTGGAACCGCGGCCATGAGTTTCATACTGAAAAAATCGGAGGAGGAGTGGACCATCATGCGGCTCGACAGCAACACATTGCAAGTGACAACAATTGCCAACACGCTGAAAGGGCGGGAAGACCTGACCTGGACCCCTGACGGAAAAATTTTGACGAGCGATGGCGAAAAACTTTTTGTGTTCGATCCTCAAAGAGAGTCGGGCTGGATGCCCGTGCCCATGCAAGCCGGGGGCACTCCACTTAAAGGCATTACGCGGTTGGCGATGAGCGCAGACGGAAAGAAACTGACTGTCGTGGTTAGCGAATAATCACACCTACTCACAAAAACTTCCCTTCGCAACCCCAAGTTTCTTGAAAGAAGGACGCAGCAATCCGTCTTTCACCGCGGGATTGGCTTCCACCAGCGAGGGCTCAATTTCTCCCTTCATTAGCAGAATCGCTCCGTCCTGATTGGCAAACACACCGGCTGTAACCACATTGCCCGTCTCCGCCAGGTCTTTCACAAACTGGTTGTGCTTTTCAAAGCTCTCGGAGGCATGGTGTACGCTGAACTTGGTGATCACGGACTCAAAGCGTATAAATTGGTAGGTGACCATTTCGTAAGGTTCCTTTGCTGTACAGACGTTCCCTACCTGCGGCTTGTAGGGTAATATTTCAATCAGCCACCTTTCTGCGCGCACCCCAGGGTCGGTGCTCAGCCACTCCTTCACCTGATCTACCGATTGACTTTTAAAAATGAAAATTCCACCACCACCCTCGAACGGCCCGGCAACCAATAGTTTTCCTTCTTTTGCCAACCTTTCAATGTTGGCAAGATGCCCCTTCATCAATTCATCCAGTTCTCCTTTAGGAAGTTCGGCCTTATCGGTGCGGCTATTCAGAAAAACAAAAACGTAAGGGTAGTCCTGTGCATTGCCGATCGCCACCAAGGAAAGACAAAGCGTCAAAAAGAAAATAATTCGAAGTATCATAACAAGCGAACTTACGCATTTGGATCGTACGGGTTCAAATTCTTTCACTCAATCGACCGGTACAACCACCCAACCAGAAATATCCGGGACCAGAATCACGCCAAATTGCGCTTGGGCTTCCAGCCAACCAGCACCACTCCGGTGAGGATCAGTACGGTACCCACGATCTGCAATGTGAGGATCGGTTCACCAAGAAAGAAATACGCTTGCGCTAGGGTAGAAACCGGGCCAATGCTGGCCACAATAGCCGCGTTGTCTGAGCCAATGCGTTTTATGCCTTCTGATATCAGGTAAGAAGGAATTACCGTGGCAAGAATGGCCATAGAAAAGGCGTAAGCATACACCAGCCAGTCCAGGTGAAGGAGAGAGGGGCCGTTGGAGATCACATAATGCGACAGCACACCCACGGCAGCAAAGCTCATGGCGTAGCTGTTGAACTTTGCGGCACCGACCACAGGAATAATTCGCCCGCTGCCCACAATGTAGATGGCGAATGTGATGGCGCAAGCGAAAACAAATATTGATCCAAGGTAAAATCCGCTATCATTTGCCGGAAGGAGATTCACTTCACCTGCAAATGCGATGAACAAACCGAGGTAGGTCAATGCCAATGCACCCCATTGGTGACCCTTGATTTCCTGTTTGTAATAATAGGCACTGATTAGCACCACGATGGTCGGGTATACAAACAAGATCAGCCGCTCAAGGCCTGCCGAGATGTACCGTAGCCCAAGGAAGTCGAGCAAGCTGCTTACGTAGTAACCCATAGCACCCACGATGGCGATTTGAATCCATTGCGTGCCTGTGAATTTTACATTGTCGCTTTTGCTTGACGACACCCAGGCCGATGCCACAAAAAAGGGCAATGAGAAAATCATGCGAAGGGCGAGTAAAGAGATGGCATCCACGGTGGTGTCTCTGTAAGCGAGCTTCACAAAGATGGCTTTGGTGGAAAAGCACACAGATCCGGCCAGCGCAATAAATACACCCGCGACAAAGTAGGATGAACGCCCCGACATTTTATTTTCTCAACGAGGTCAGGGTGCTGACCAGTTTCTGCAAATCCGTCTCGGTGTTGTATAAATGAGGTGACACGCGAATGGCGTTTCCGCGAAACGAAACAGAGATCTTTTTGGCAGCTAATAATTTCTTGACCTTTTGCACGTCCATGCCGGCCGGCAATCTGACGCCAAACAAATGATTGCCACGCCAGGATTGCTCTTCGATCCAAAAACCGGCTTGCCTAAGGTGGTCAATCGCTTCCGTGGAGATTCGTTTTGTGTAAGCCTGAATGTGGGAGGGTTTCCATTCGTTGATTTGCCTCAACGCTTCAAGCAGCATGGGTGCCAAGATGAAGTTACTGTGTTCACCCACTTCATAGCGGAGTGCACCATCCTGATATTGACTTTGATAATTGACCAATCCGGCAAAGTCTTCGCTGAACTTGCGATTGATCCAATTCTCTTCTAGTGGTTTGCCTCCGTCAAAATATTCGCCATAGTAAGCCATCCCAATCGAGTACGGTCCGAGCAACCATTTATACCCTGCACAGATCAACGCGTCTGGTTGAATCTTCTTCACATCAAACGGCAAAGCGCCAACCGATTGCGTGCCATCAACGATGAGCAGCGCGCCAACCTCTTTTGTTCTGGCGCGAATGGCCTCCAGATCAAAGAAGGTTCCATCAGCCCAATGCACATGGCCAATGGCTACTACTCTCGTTTGTTTGTCGATGCCATCAAGGATCCTTTCATTCCAGATTTTGCCCCGCTGTTTTGTGGTAACAGGCGCAGCAATGGTTTTGAGTGTGGCACCTTTTGTTTCTGCCAGCCGGTGCCACGGATAGTAATTGCTGGGAAACTGTTCACCCGCAACGATGATATTTTGTCCGGGCGATAACGGAATGTTCGCAGCCGCATTGGCCAAGCCGTAGGAAACGGATGGAATAATGACTGCGCGGTTGTATGCTTTGCTACCGATCAGCCTGGAGAATTCCTTTCGGAGCCGTTCGCCCGTTTCAAAAAAATCAATAGGGGTAACCGTGGCAGGATTGCGCTTTTGGATCAATCCTTTTTTGGCTGCGCGCTCGACAGACTTCAACAGGGGAGACATGTAGGCGCAGTTCAGGTATGTGCCGCCTACGGGCAGCGAGAATTTGTTTCGTTGATTTTTGATCATGGTCAATAGTTCTTTGGCGACAACCCGAGTGAGTCGCGAAGATACTTGAACTCTTCTTTGTTTTTGCGCCAGTAGTCGGTGATCAAAGTTTCGTTAAGTGTTGCCTTGGTTTGGAATTGTTGGCCTTCTTCTGTCCAGGTTTCTTCCCAGCCCAATATCTTGTGAGGGAAGCTTTGTTCGACTTGCAGTGACAGGGTTCGTTCGGAATATGAAATCTGAAATTGAATGTGATCCACGTGGTCGGTGCGGATGATGTTGGCCTGGGTGCTTGCAAGAGCTTTATGCTTCAACCGGGTAAAAAATAGGCCGGGCAGCAGCTCTACCTCCCCGGTGGGCACTGCCTCCGGATCGAGCCGGATTAAGTTGAACAGTTCATCCTCAAGCAGTACCGCACTCCGTTCAAACTCCTGATCGCCTTCCTTTTCGAAATAGGAATACGAATTGATCTCATATCGCTTGCCCCGGAGATTCATCTGGGTAAATACATGGCCGCACCATTCCTGTGACGACATGGTGACCTTGAGTGTGTTTGGGAACTGATTGTGGCTGACCGGAGTGAACACCGACATCATCATGGAATACGGGTAGATGCCTGTGACAAAATTTTTTGTGAAATTGAGCTTTAGCACGCTCACCTTGTCGGTACCTGCCGCTTCTGGTTCATCCAATTTTACTTGCTTTCGTTTAGAAAAACCCTCCGTTACGAAAATAAGCATGGCATTTCCCTCCCTGCTTTCGCCATAGCGCGATTGTATCAGGCGATAAGAGTTCAACTCGGCTTTTCCTGCGAACCAGTAGTCTTTGAAAGCTTGGGTTTCGTACAGTTGCGGCCCGTCTTGCGATGAGACAGGCTGACCGCAGCCGGACCACATGAGGATGGCCGCGACACCGGTTATCGTTGCGTTGCAGAAATTGTTGAATTTTCGGATCATTGAGTAAATTTAGTGAGTTGGCTAGTGAAACGCGAGGTTACCTGGCGTCAGTAACTGCCATAAAGACCTACACCTCGACTATGAAAGTGGCGCCTGAAATTTACAAGGGTATCGAATTTGTGAGGATTTCATCTCTCCCGGAAGACCAAAAGCAATTGATCAAATCAACACTGTCCAGTGACAAAATCATCAAGATTTTGAAGGAGAACGTCTTGCTGAATGATTGCATTCAATACCAGGATTATGTTCAATGGGCGGCAGACATGCATAAGCACGCGACCATCGCGCAAGCCAGCGAGGAGAAGTTGAATGGTAAACCGGCTTTCAAGGTAGCGTACAAGTAGCCTCACCAGATGCCACCGGCTGGCACCATCTCCAACACATTTCCGGCCGGATCTTCAAAATAGAAAGACTTCATCCCCGATTGCCACCTGATTTCATCCGTAATGGCGATTCCCTTCGCCTCGATTGAGGTCTTGTGAGCTTCATACTCTGCTGCGGGAATCTCGAACGCGAAATGATACTTCCCTTCTGCATAATGAGCTGGCGGACTTTCTTTTGTCCGCGAATCGTCAGGATTGAAACAAAGCAATACAGAGGTGCCAGCCCGGAAAAAGATGTGTTTTTCGGGAATGTAGCCGATGACAGGCAGGCCAAGTAGCCCATGATAGAATGCTTTTGCCTTTTCAAGGTCGCGTACGTAGATGCAAGTCTCTTTGATCTGGAGAATATTCATGAGGTCAATTTTTCTTTTGCCGTGAGGTATTCATTCCAAAGTTGTTTTACAATGTCAGCTGCCGGCAGAATGTCGCGGATGGACGCGCCAATTTGTCCAATCTCAAGTTCGCCCTCATCCAGATCGCCTTCGAAAATGCCCTTTTTTGAGCGGCCTCGCCCTAATAGCCGGGTAAGCTCTTCTTTGCTCGCTCCGCGCAGCAATGCGGCCTCAACCTGGCCGTAGAATGCGTTTTTGATCATTCTTACCGGGGTAAGCTGTTTAAGGGTGAGGATGGTATCGCCCTCAGCCATCCGGGTGACCCGTGATTTGAAATTTTGATGTGCGGATGACTCTACGCTAACGGCAAAACGGGTACCGATTTGAACGCCATCTGCCCCAAGAGCCTCCGCGGCCAGGATGGCCCTGCCAGATGCGATGCCGCCCGCTGCCAGCACGGGGATGTTTACCGCATCCCTGACCATCGGAATCAAACACATGGTGGTGGTCTCTTCGCGGCCGTTGTGGCCACCGGCTTCAAATCCTTCCGCCACCACCGCATCCACGCCAGCCTCTGCACTTTTTTTGGCGAACTTCACGCTGGATACCACATGCACCACCGTGATCCCTCGCTCCTTGAGGTAGCCTGTCCATGTCGAGGGGTTCCCGGCAGAGGTGAAAACAATCTGTACCCCCTCGCCAACGATGATGTCCATGAGCTTCTCGATCTCCGGATACAACAACGGTACATTCACCCCAAACGGTTTTGAGGTCGCGGCCTTGCATTTGCGGATGTGTTCTTGCAAAATGTGAGGATGCATTGATCCGGAGCCGATAAGCCCCAATCCGCCTGCATTGCTAACCGCAGAGGCCAGCTTCCAGCCGCTGCACCACACCATGCCCGCCTGCACAATCGGCACCTGAATGTCGAATAGCTCCTGAGTCCTTTTTAGCCCCATAAAATTGCCCTAAGTCGGGCAAGATAAATTCTATAATGCTGAATATCTGAATATTAGATAATTTGATTGTCGGAATGCCTACTCGTGGCTCGGTTTTGAGTTGTCCACAAAGAATGAATTAAAAATTATGGGTTTATCTGACTGAGTATCTGATAGTTACATCCTAATATTCAGTTAATGTTGATAAGTCGGACATTTTGTGGAATACTACGGACCCTCAAATTTGTAAGTATCTAAGACTCTGAATTCTAGCACTTTTGGTTATTTTCTTTCATCAAACTTACACGTGGAACCGCTTACGTAATTGGCTCAATTCTTGGGAACTTCAATCGTATAATTGCGTTCGTTTCGGTATGAAGAAATTGGCTTTTATCGCTCTGATGATGGTGTCTGCTCCCGGCTGGGCACAGCAGGCAGAAATCATCAAATTGGGGGTGCTTCAAAACATCATTCAAAAGCCTTCGGACAAGATACAGGTGATCAATTTTTGGGCCACATGGTGTGCGCCCTGCATCAAAGAGATGCCTCTATTCGAAGCGTTGAATGGCACGCGCCATGACGTGCAGGTGAACCTGGTCAGCATGGATCTGGACCTCGACCCAAACCCGGAAAAGGTTCACAGGTTTGTCGCCAGAAAGAAACTTCAGTCAAAAGTCTACATATTGGATGAAGCGAACCCCAACAGTTGGATCGATAAGATCGAAAAGGATTGGTCGGGTGCAATTCCCGCTACTTTGGTGATAAATACAACCACCGGTGCTCGTAGATTTGTCGAGCGGGAGTTGAAAGAGGGGGAGTTGGATGAAATGATCGCAGCTGTTAAGAACTAAGCATAAAACGATTTTGAAAATGAAACTAGTAGCGTGTGTATTGACATTGTTGGTTTTGTTTGCCGGTTCGCCTGCACCAAAAGGATACGAGGTGGGCGACCGCGCGGTGGATTTCAAGCTAAAAAATGTGGACGGGAGGATGGTTTCCATGGCCGACTACAAGGATGCGAAGGGATTTATCGTTGTTTTTGACTGCAACACGTGTCCCTATTCAAAAGCATACAACTCAAGAATCATTGCGCTGAATAAGAAGTATGCGTCCAAGGGTGTTCCCCTAATCGCCATCAATGCGAATGACCCGGGCATGTCGCCTGGCGATTCCTTTGAAGCCATGGTGAGCCAGGCCAGGAAGAAAGATTATGATTTTCCTTACCTGGTGGATGAGACACAGACCGTGGCCAGGACCTACGGGGCCACCAATACCCCGCATGTCTTTGTACTCGAGAAGGAGGGCCAGGAATTGAAAGTGGCCTACATCGGAGCGATTGATGACAATTCAAGGAACGAGGCGGCTGTCACAAAGCGTTATGTAGAGGACGCTGTCGATGCGATTTTGAATGGGGGTAACGTGCCGGTTGAAAAGACCAAGGCCATCGGCTGCACGATTAAGTATCGCTCTTAAAGACGCAGTGATCGAGATGATATCATAGGCCCTGCTTCGGTGGGGCTTCTTTATTTGATGGCCAGGATTTCTTCCACGTACTCGCGCGAATTGCTCAGCCTGGGCACTTTGTTTTGACCACCGAGTTTCCCCCTTTTTTTCATCCACTTATAGAAGGTGCCTTCGGACACGCTGTGTACCACGGGCAGCATCAATGCCAGGCTGTGGGCTCGTTTAGCATCGTAGTCTGAATTTACTTTTCTCAGTGTCTTGTCCAGCACGTCAGTGAAAAGTTCAATGTTGGAAGGTTGCTTGATGAATTCTATCACCCATTCATGTCCGCCACGCTTGCTTTTATCAAGGAAGATGGGCGCCACAGTAAAATTGTCGATTACCGCACCTGTATCTTCACAGGCTTGTGAGATGGCCGTCTCAGCGTTTTCAATAATCACTTCTTCACCAAAGGCATTGATAAAGTGTTTTGTGCGTCCCGATATCTTAATTCGAAAGGGAGATTTGCTGGTAAACTTAACCGTATCTCCAATGTTGTATCGCCACAAGCCCGCGTTGGTGGAAATGACCATTGCATAATTCTTTCCGATTTCCACTTCGTCAAGCCCAACGGTTTCGGGGTACTCGGCATGCATTTCCTCAGCGGGGATGAACTCATAATAAACGCCATAGTCGAGCATGAGCAGTAACTCCTCCGAATCTTTTTGGTCCTGAATACCAAAAAAACCTTCGCTAGCATTATACGTCTCCCAATAACGCATACCTTCTATCGGGATCAGTGATCTGAAAAGATTTTTATAAGGCTTAAACGCCACTGCGCCATGGAAGAACGCTTCGATGTGAGGCCAAACCTCAGCAATGTGATTCTTTTTTTCCATCTCCATGATCCGCTGCAAAAGCAAGACGGTCCATGTGGGCACGCCCGCAATGTGGGTCACGTTCTCATGGGCGGTTTCTTTGGCCAGTTTGTCAATTTTTTCTTCCCAATTATTCATCAGTGCGGTGTCCAAACTTGGTGTGCGAATAAACTGCGCCCACGGAGGCAGGTTTTGCATCAATACGGCTGATACATCTCCATAGTACGAGGATGCGGTGGGATCAAAGTCGTTGCTTTGCAGGCTACCACCAACCGCCAGTCCTTTGCCGCTGAATATTTGGGTATCGGGATAGTTGTTAACATAAAGGGAGAGCAGGTCTTTTCCACCTTTGAAGTGACAATCCTCCATGGCCTCGGGCGAAACGGGAATGAATTTGCTGCGCGCATTGGTTGTGCCAGATGATTTCGCAAACCATTTTACTTCCGAGGGCCACAGAATATTTTGTTCCCCATGCAAAAGGCGCTCAATGTAAGGGTACAATTGCTCATAGGTATAAACGGGGACACGCCTTTTGTAATCATCGTAATTCACGATGTCTTCAAACGAATATTTTTTGCCAAACTCGGTGTACCGGGCCTGAACAATAAGCTTCTTCAACCACTCGTCCTGCACTTCATGAGGATATTTCATGAAGAGTTCCATTTGATGGATGCGTTTTTTCATCACCCAGGTAATGATGGAGTTGAGCAGTTGCATAGGATTACCCCAAAATAGTCCCGATTGGGGATTTAAGCAAAGTGCAAAAAATCGGTAATTAGTTTGCGCTAGTGTGTGGGCGCCTTCATCCTTCGAAGTTGAAAGTTCTGTCCGAGGTACACTTTCCGAACCATGGGATCGTTTGCCAGCTCTTCGGCCGAGCCAGATCGAAACAGTTTACCCTCGACCATCAGGTAAGCGCGGTCTGTTATCGAAAGCGTTTCGTCTACGTTGTGGTCGGTGATGAGAATGCCGATATTCTTTTGCTTTAACCTCGCCACGATGGATTGAATCTCCTCCACGGCAATTGGATCCACACCCGCAAACGGCTCGTCAAGTAGCACAAACTTGGGGTCTACAGCCAAGGCCCGTGCAATTTCCGTGCGCCTGCGCTCCCCTCCCGAAAGCACGATGCCTAAACTTTTGCGCACGTGTGCCAGGCTGAATTCTTCCAGCAACATCTCCACTTTCTCCTTCCGATCCTTTTTGCTCATATCGCGCATTTCAAGCGGGGCCATCAGGTTTTCTTCCACGGTCAGCTTTCGAAAAACCGAGGCTTCCTGGGCCAGGTAGCCAATGCCAAGCTTGGCACGCTGGTACATGGGCAGTGACGTGATTTCCTCGCTGTCTAAAAAGATTCTTCCGTCATTGGGTTTGATCAACCCTACAATCATGTAGAAACTGGTCGTCTTCCCCGCACCATTGGGGCCCAGCAACCCAACGATCTCTCCCTGCTCCACTTGAACCGACACGTGGTTCACCACCGTACGCTTTTTGTATTTCTTAACCAGGTCCTCAGCTCTTAAAATCATGCTCCGTCAAATTTGATATCCTTGATTCTCAATTGAATCGTGGTGTTGCCGTTGTACGTGTTCTCTTCAATGGTGAATGCCATGTCAAAACTGTCACCCGAGGCAATTCGTTCATAATATTCCATCAAGTCAAAGCCTACCACGTTAAATACATTTTCGTTGTCATGCTGTGCGGCCAAAAATCGAATGTGCCGTTCTTTGAATCCGGTAAGTGAATTTTTGGCAAAAACACCGGGGGCTACAAACACGGGTTTCTGATTTTCGGGGCCGAACGGAGCCATTTGAAATAACACCGAAATGAACTTGGGCGTGATGGCATCAAAATGTAATGGCAGGTCAATTTCAATTACCGGCACCATCATCTCTTCAGTAACTGTCGAAGCCACAACTTCTTCGAATCGCTGCTGAAAGGCAATCAGATTTTCCTTGGCAAGCGTAAGACCCGCGGCATATTTATGCCCGCCAAATTTTTCCAGCAGGTCGCCACAACGAGAGATGGCCTCGTACAAATCGAAGTCTTTGATGCTTCTTGCGGAGCCGGTTATCTTGTCATTGGAGGCAGTGAGGATCACGGTGGGTCGATAGTACTTTTCCACACAACGAGCAGCAACTATGCCAATCACGCCTTTGTGCCAGGTATCCTTGAATAACACGGTGGATTTGGCCAGTTTACGCATCTCATCCCCTTCAATCATGGCGATCGCTTCTTCGGTAATGCTCAAGTCAAACTCCCTGCGCAGGTCATTTTTGATGTCTACCTTTTCGGCAAGCGCCATCGCCTCGGCTTCCGAACGCGAGATGAGTAGCTCAACGGCAGCTCGGGCATGAGCCACGCGCCCAGCCGCATTGATTCTCGGCCCGAGCGTAAACACAATCCCTCCGACATCCAGATCGCCCTGAATATTGGCCAGCGTTTTCAAAGCCTTCAACCCTGGATTGGGATCTTCATTCAGTTTCTTCAGGCCGAAATAGGTGAGCACCCGGTTTTCACCTGTGATGGGCACAATGTCGGATGCCGTGCTCACGGCCACCAGATCCAGGTATTGAAAGATTTCATTTTCTTCCCGATGCCTGCGCGCGTACGCCTGGATCAATTTGAACCCCAGTCCGCAACCGCTCAGTTCCTGGTAAGGATATGTACAGTCCTCTCTTTTGGGATCGAGTACCGCTACGGCCTGTGGAATGTGCTGGCCAGGCAGGTGATGGTCGCAAATGATAAAATCAATGCCCTTGTGATTGGCGAGCATCACCATGTCTGATGACTTGATGCCCAGGTCGAGGGCTACGATGAGGGAAAAGCCATTCTCTTCAGCCCAGATGATTCCCTGCTCCGATACACCGTAGCCTTCTTTTTCTCGATCGGGAATATAAAAGTCGCAGTTAGGATAGAAACTGCGCAAGTAGCTGAAGACCAATGCCACCGCGGTGGTGCCATCCACATCGTAGTCTCCGAAAACCAATATTTTTTCGCCATGCTCGATCGCCTGGTGGAGGCGCTCAACGGCCTCGGCCATGTCTTGCATCAGGAAGGGATCGTGCAGGTGCGACAACGCGGGCCTGAAAAAATCTTTCGCTGTCTGGAAGTCGGCAATGCCGCGCTGGATCAGTATTGCACTGAGGTAGGAGTTTACGTTAATGCGACTGCTCAGCGTATCGATTTGCTCGCGCGGAGGGATGGGTTTAAAGAGCCAGCGTTTGTCCATCGCTAGGTTTTTTCAAAGTCAATGGCTCCGTCATTCCCCTCAGCACCGTCATTTCCGCGTTTGCCGCTGGAGCCGGGCTTGCCATCCTCATTGGGCAAGTTTGCCACACCCAGGCCGGGCGATCCGCCCAATCCGCCCGCGCCACCCAGGCCCGCATTGCCCCGATAGTTTCTCACCTTGATGCTGGTGCCCAGCCACGTTCTTAGATCGGGACAGCTCTTGCACGAGATGTTCAGGTTACCACCATTCCCCGCATCTCCTCCACTGCCACCGTTGGCGCCTGGGGCTCCGTTACCACCAGCGCAAAGCCGGGTGCCCGGGCTCCCACCACCACCGTTTCCACCCTTGCCACCATCGCCACCGTTGCCTCCCGAAATGTCGATGAGAAGTTGTTCGGCCACTTCCAGTTTGTCGAAATACAAATACAATGACACCCCATTCCCACCATCGCTTCCGCTGGTACCGGATTTTCCTGCGAGGCCATCCTTGCAGGGGCCACCAAGTGTAATGCCGTTCACACCGTCTCTCCCGCCCTCTCCCGATTTGCCATGTCCGTTGATGAAGGCCCCCTTACCAAACCGGGCTATCGTAGCATGTATGTAGTTCTCCGGCTTTGTGCGATTCAGCTGAATTCCGCCATTCTCTTTCACGATCAGGGTGTCGACCACCAGGATGTCGGTGTTTTGCATTTCAAAAGTTTGGCCAGGCTCAATGACCAGCTTTTCGAAGCGGAGTTGCCCGAACGAGAATTGAAAAAACAGAACACAAAACAGCACAAAGGGCCAGCGCAGCATCACGGTGTGGTTATATCACAAAAATAAAAAAGCAGTACAAGAGTACTGCTTTTGATTGACAATAAGCGATGGTCTTTAGTTCGCCTTCGCCTCGGCTGGCTTTTCGGCAACAACGCCTTCCAATACGTCTTTTATTTCCACCCGATTACCGTCTTTGTATGGAACGATCCAGGCATCTTTTACACCCATGTCGCGCATGTATTTCTTGAAGGTATCCGCTTCCCAATAGTCTCGGAATATACCGATCGTGATTTTTTGTTCACCACCCTCAGCCGCCTCGCCTCCAAAGTTAGGGTTGTTCTCAAAGTATTTGGACAGGTCCTTATTCTTGAAAGCACCGATCTGCACCTTGAATACAACGCCTTTCGAAAAATCCATCGGATTCACAGGCGGGCTTTCCTTCAGTTTGGCCAATTCCGACTTGGTGGTTGCGAGTTCACCGCGCATCCTGGACAGCTGGTCTTCCAGTTCTGCAATGCGGGCATCTTTGTCGCTCACGCTAGAGCGCAGTTGATTGATCTGCGTGTTGAGCGAGTTAACCTGCGTTT
Source organism: Cyclobacteriaceae bacterium (assembly GCA_050250195.1). Classification (GTDB taxonomy): domain Bacteria; phylum Bacteroidota; class Bacteroidia; order Cytophagales; family Cyclobacteriaceae; genus ELB16-189. Next base: position 989,338 of record JBFWPC010000001.1, read on the forward strand.
CAACAGCTTGTTTGTCTTCTACAAACTGCTTCAGGTTAGCGGGGTTCTTAGCGTATTCCTTTGCTCTTTTCTTCCATTCTTTCTTCTCTTGTTTGGAGAGTTGGGCGAAAACCTGCGAGCCGGAAAAAATCAAAGCCAGGCAGAGAAACAGTACTCTAGTTTTCATTATCGTGGGGTTAATTATAGTTTAAAAGTAATAAAAAAACCGGATTTTGGATTTCTGAGGTCCAAAATGGAGGGTTTTGATCACTTGAGAGCCGCCCCGTTTATAGGCCGGAACCTACCATCTTTTCGGGCTTCACCCAGTCATCGAACTGTTCGCTCGTGAGCAGGCCAAGTTCCACGGCTGTCTCGCGCAAGGTCTTGTTTTCCTTGTGCGCCTTTTTGGCAATCTTGGCTGCATTCTCATAACCAATATGCGTGTTGAGTGCTGTCACGAGCATGAGCGAGTTTTCCAGGTGTTGTTTGATTATCGCTTGGTTGGGTTCAATGCCACTCGCACACTTCTCGGTAAACGAAACACAGGCATCACCAATCAGGCGGGCCGACTGAAGCACGTTGGCAGCAATCACGGGCTTGAAAACATTCAACTCAAAATGGCCGGTCGATCCACCTACCGAAACCGCCACATCGTTGCCAATCACCTGCGCGCACACCATGGTGAGTGCTTCGGGTTGAGTAGGGTTTACCTTGCCCGGCATGATGGAAGAGCCGGGCTCATTGTCGGGGATAATGATTTCGCCAATCCCACAGCGCGGGCCGGAGCTGAGCATGCGAATGTCGTTGGCGACCTTCATCAGCGATACGGCCACCCGCTTCAGCGCGCCCGACAATTCTACCATGGCATCATGTGCAGCGAGTGCTTCAAACTTGTTGGGCGCAGTAACGAACGGATACCCGGTAAGCTCAGCGATTTTCTTTGCGACCATCACATCGTATCCCTTTGGCGTGTTCAGTCCTGTACCCACGGCCGTCCCGCCCAGGGCAAGTTCGCGCACCATCTCCAGCGAATTTTTTACCGCACGAATGCCGTTATCAATCTGCTGCACATAGCCGGAAAATTCCTGACCCAGGGTGAGTGGGGTGGCATCCATAAAGTGGGTACGACCGGTTTTTGTGATACTCTTGAATTCTTTCGCTTTCTTGTCCAGTACATCCCGCAGAGTCTTCAACCCTGGCAGGGTCACTTCCATCACCAATTTGTAGGCGGCAATGTGCATGGCCGTAGGGAAGGTGTCGTTGGAAGACTGAGACTTGTTCACGTCATCGTTGGGATGCAACGTTTTTTTCTCATCGGTAAGTTTGCCACCGTTGAGTACGTGCGCGCGGTAGGCAATTACCTCGTTGCTGTTCATGTTGCTCTGCGTGCCCGACCCCGTTTGCCAGATGACCAATGGGAACTGTTCGTCAAGTTTGCCCGCGATAATTTCATCACAGGCCTTGCTGATGAGGTCGCATTTATCCTTGGGCAGTACGCCCAGCTCATGATTCGCCAGGGCGGCCGCTTTCTTAAGGTAGCCGAATGCATAGATGATTTCCTTAGGCATGCTGGCCTCGGGCCCGATCTTGAAGTTGTTGCGCGATCGTTCGGTTTGTGCGCCCCAGTATTTGTCGGCAGGTACTTGCACCTCGCCCATGGTGTCTTTTTCGATGCGGTAGGTCATACGACAATTTTTTGAGTATGTGTAAAAGTAAAAAATATTTGGTCTGAAGACTGCGGGTTACCGGTAGCCAGTTGCCGGTTTGGTTCCAGAGCCGGCTCCGCGCGTAGGCAAACCGGTCCGACCGCTCAGCCGCGCAAGCCCGCAAGCGGTCCCCGGGTGCGGGGACGGTTCGCACCCGTGTCAGAGAGATGCTTTTCACCGATCGAGATAACGGGAAGGGGTTGTCATTCTGATAATAATTTATATTACTAAAATAAACTTCCTTATATTTATATTGTAAACTATTTGCCATTCATGGTACTAAAATCGGAGTTGGAGGTAGCGTACCGGTTGCAGCAGGATTTCATAAAGCCAGCGAAATCCCTGATACCGCGAAACCATCCGCATCCGGTCAAAGGCAGCCACGTAGAAGTAATTTCGGGGATACGCAGGTGTGGCAAGAGTACCTTGATGGACCAGATAAAACAGACCTACCGGGGAGGCGTGTGCTACTTCAATTTTGAAGATCCCCGTGTCCATGATTTTGAAGTGGGGGACTTTCAAAAACTGGATGAAGTAATAGGCACGGATGTCAAAACCTATTTCTTCGATGAAATCCAAAATGTTCCCTCTTGGGAGATTTATGTCCGGCAGTTGCACGACCGCGGCAAAAAAGTTTTTATTACGGGCTCCAACGCCTCCCTGCTAAGCAAAGAGTTGGGCACCCGCCTCACAGGAAGACACCTCAGGCACGAGTTGTTTCCTTTCTCTTATCCTGAGTTTCTCTTGTATACCAGAGTTAAAAACACGGCTTCCTCCTTTGGAGATTACCTCCAGCATGGCGGCTTCCCTGAATATCTCCGTGACCGGAACGAAGAGACGCTTCATATGCTGCTGCGAGATATCGTGTCAAGAGATATTGCGATTCGTTACGGGATAAAGAATACAAAAACGCTAATGGACATCACCCTCTTTTTACTTTCGAATGTGGGTAAAGAATTTACATACAACAGCCTGCGAAAGTCGTTTGAGGTTGGATCGGCAAACACCATTTCCGACTATCTTACCTGGCTGGAGGATACCTACCTATTATTTTTTCTGACGCGTTTCAGTTGGTCGGCCAAAAACCGGGCCGTCAATCCCCGCAAGGTTTACGCCATTGACACAGGTATGATCAATGCGAACAGCCTAAGTTTCACAAAGGATAAAGGCCGCCTCCTGGAAAACCTGGTCTACCTGCACTTGCGGAGAAAGAAATATGACCTCTCCTACTTCAGGGAAAAAGGCGAATGCGATTTCGTGGTGTTTGAGAAAGGAAAATGCAAAGCCGTGATACAGGTTTGCGAGCAGCTGCACAATGAAAACCAGGATCGTGAAACCAAGGGCTTGCTGGAGGCCATGGACTTTTTTGGATTGAAGACAGGACTCATCGTCACGCAATCACAAGACGATGCATTGCATTACGATAAAAAAACTGTTGAACTGATCCCAGCCCATCAGTTTCTGATGGAGACGAATAGTGGATCGCGGAGACTTTGAGGAAGGTGAAGAACAGAATATTTCAGTTTTACGTCATTCATGCTTCAGCGCCTCAACAGGATTATTGTGAGCTGCCTTCCAGAGCATGGAGGCTATGCTCAACAACATTATCACGATCAGAATAACGACAGGAACCACAAAATGCCACCATTGCAAAGGCAATCGCTCGGTAAATCTCTCCAGGTATTGGTTGATGAGGTAGTAGGCCACAGGTATCCCGACCACGGAGGCAATCATCACCTGATGAAAAGTGGAATGGACCAGCAAATATCCGATTTGATAAAGTTTTGCCCCCAGCACTTTGCGGATGCCCACCTCTTTCGTTTTTCTGGCGATCCGGTTGGCCACCATTCCCGCAAGGCCCAGGCACGCGAGGACAATGGCAAGGCCGGTGAAGAAGAGGATTTGATTGCGCCATAATTTTTCAGTTTGGTATTGACGCGTGATATTCTCATCCAACGGATACCAGGTAAAGACATTATCCGGAAAGATATCATCAAACTCCGATTGCACACCAGCAAGGACACCGTTGAAATCATAAGAATCCAGGCGCACGATCAACCTCTCTGGCGTGAGCGAACTGATAAGAAAATCCTGATTGATAAGCGTGATGCCCCTGTCCATCTTATCCGCGTCAGTTTCAAATTTCAGTGCTGGCCTAAGGCGATATCCTTTCACCACACCGATTATTTCACAATCTGCCCAGTTTTCCTCAGTTCCATCCAAAACCTGCTTGGTGAGCACTCTTACCTTGCTCCCAACTGCTTCGGCTGCATTGTCAAAAGTCAATCTGCTTGCTGCCCCTTCGCTGATGATGATTACATCATGCCGATCATCCGGCAGGAAGTTGCGCCCTGCAATAAGTTGAAGGTTGAAGAAGGGAATAAACCGATGATCGATACCCCCGTTCGTGTCGACCACCAGGGGGATCTCGATCCCTGGCCGCTTCATGGTGACAAGCTCAATCGATTCTCCCATGATGTTGGTGCAACTGGCCAGGCCGGCAATGCCTCTCTGGGCGGACACTCTTTGCTGGAAAGTTTCCCATTGGGTTTTGAACCGGGCAGTTTTTGTGACCGGTGCCTCGACCACAACAACCCTCTCTTTGTCGAAGCCCAATTCTTTGGAGAGCACGAAGGTGATTTGGCGGTAGATGCCAAAGCCCCAGATGATCAGGATGATGGCGGCCACATATTGAAAGGTAGTTAACGTAAGGAATGACGTCCCCCTTGAGGCAAATGTGGACTGGCGATTGAATAGTGCCCGCGGATGATGCACGAATGCCATGTAGGCCGGGTAGGCAGATGAAAGCACAATCAAAATGAGAGAAGATATAACAATCACCACAACCTCGTAACTACCTGCCGAAGCGAGGTGGATGTTAAGTAATTCCTGAAGCGAGGGCTTGGTAAGCTGGATCAGGGTAAGCGCCAGCCCAATGGACAAAAGAAAAATGATTGTAGTTTCAACCATAAACTGACTAGCAAAATGAGGCGCGGCAGCACCGGATATCTTCCGGGTAGCGATTTCCCTCAAACGGTTCATCACTCGAGAGGTATTCAAGTTGATAAAATTGATTGCTGCGATCAGCAGGATGGTCCAACCCAGGAGTTGAAACACAATCAGCAAGGTAACCGACTTGGCTACAAACCTATTTTGGTTTACTTGTGCAAATGCCACCTCCTCCAGCGGCTGGAGGAAGAACTTGCCTCTTCCGTTGGGATATTGCTCCAGCGCTTTTGCCCAGTAGCGCGCAATGGCCTCAGGCCGGTTAAGCTCGCTTTCAAAACCTTTCCAGGAAAGGATGCTCTTGCTTTTTATATAACCATCTGCATTAGGCATGGGCCTGTCAATGGCCCAGTAATCCACCCGGGAAGCGTTGGAAAATACCATATCGAAAACCAGGTGACTGTTTCGGGGAAGGTCCTGGAATACGCCAGTGACTTCGTAGCTGATTCCATTCACCTGCAATTGCTTGCCGACCGGATTGTTGTTTCCGAAATATTTTATTGCCGATGATTCACTCAGTACAATTGCCTTTGCATGATTCAGACATGAACCAGGCTGCCCATGTATGAGTGGTATCGAAAAGAACTCAAAGAGGTTGGCATCTGCACAAACGGCACGGCTTTCTTTGAACGCTATCCGGGAGTGGTCCTCCTGCTCGTAAGCCACCACAAGCTGGTCGGGTAACCCGACAAAAGCCTCATCAAAGTGGACTTGATGAATGATGCGCGTGAAGCTTTCAATCTGAGCGTAGTCGTTTTTGATTAAGGAAGGAAAGCCAGTCGAATTATGCCCATTAAAATATCCTTCCCAGCTTTTGCCATCGTCCGTCCATTCCCACCAAAAACCCACTCTCGCAATTCTTTGCCAATCCTTCCATTGGCGGTCGCTGTTAAGTTCACTGCTTGAATACTGCCACAGCACTATGAAGGCGGCAAAGCCGATGGCGAGCCCGGCAATGTTGATGACGGAGAAGAGGGGATTCCTGATGAGGAGGCGCAGGGAGAGTTTTAGGTAGCTAAGGAGCATCGTTTTCAGTTTAGGTCATTCGTGTTTTAATGCTTCTACGGGGTTGCTCGTAGCTGCTTTCAGCACCACTGAAGCAACAGTAGCCAGCAGAATAGGCACAAGCAATGCGATTGGCATCACAAAGTACCACCACTGTAATTCGATGCGATCGGAAAACTTGAGCAGGTACTGCCGGGTGAGATAGTAAGCCACGGGAATGCCAATTGCTGAAGCCACGAGTACTTGTCGCACCGTGGTGTTCAGTAGCAGTTGGGCAATCTGATACAGCCTGGCTCCCAGGATTTTTCTTACGCCAATCTCCTTGGTTTTCACAACTGCCTTGTTCGAGATCATGCCTAGAAATCCCATACAGGCGATGCAGACAGTCAAAATGGCAAAAAATCCAATTTGGTTTCGCGCAACAACCTGCTGCCGATATTTGCCATTAATGAGTCCATCAAGGAAATAAGAGTTGAAAACCTGACCAGGAAAGAAGTCAGCAAATAGGTTTTTTATGAATTCGATCTCAGCCTGATAGGATTCGGCATTGACACGCACCGAGATGCGTTGAGGGATCCCAACGTAAGGGGCAAACGGCACGTAGTCTTTATAGGTGAGTGCCAGCCCAGGATTGCCACCGTAATTAAGATAGCCTTCGCTAAGCAGCGGCTGTAATTTGTAATCTTTAAAGACCCCTATTATGGTAATTTTGCTTCTTCGCGCTACGAGAATTTCGCTACCGACCGCATCCTCATTGCTTGCGAAGCCAAGCCTTTTTACACCGGCTTCACTAATCATTACCGAATTGCTATCGGCAGGGCTGTCTGACAAGAAGCTTCTACCGGTCAGTAATTCAATATTGTAGAATGAAAAAAAATATTCATCCACGCCCCCATTGGTTTCCAGTGCCAGCCCTGCGGCATCGGTGTTGGTGACAAGATTAATGTGTTGTTGATTGTCATCACCGGGCACCGACTGGCTAACCGTTACATCATCTCCCTTCACCTTACGAATTTCATTTACCATCGCCTTAAGCTGCGTCTTAAAGTCGGCCGAGCGCTTAATGGGCAGATCCACAACCAATACTGCATTTTTGTCGATGCCGATGTTCCCGTTCAACACGTGATTGAGCTGTAACGAAACAAGGCAGACCAGCACGAGCACGACTACTGCGATGGTGAATTGCAGTACGGGAAGAATGTTTTGCGATTGGGGAGACGATCGTTGAACGATAAATGGTGAAAAGAGACTCCTCGGGCTTTGAGTCAATGTTAAGATGGCAGGATAGCACCCGGTCAGCCCGATGGCAATAAGCAGCGCAATTGACGCTATTGCAAAAGTAGACAGGTCAAAACCACCCCATGCTGGTATATAAAAACCCAGCCACGATTGAAGCGATGACTTGATCAACTGGATGAGCGTGAAAGCCAGCAGAATCGCAATGAAATTAACCATGCCGGACTCAATAACAAACTGAAGCATGAGGTCTTTCGGCATTGCTCCAATCGTCTTACGGGTGGCCACCTCCTTCAGCCGCTTTCGGTTTGCGGCTACCACCAGGTTCACATAGTTGATCCATGCCAGCAACAGGATGGCAATGGCGGAATACTTCTGGATAAGCAACACTACTTTTGATTTCGAAACGTAATGATCCCACCGGTAGCTCTGAAACGGCATTTCACTAAGCGGTTGAAAGTACGTTGAGGCTTTTCCATGAGGCCATTTGCCCCATACAACTTCCTGAATTTGGTGTGCCAGATCAATGTTGATTTTGTTATTCAGTGCTGAGACGTTCGCCCCCTCCTTTAATTTAAGGTAGCAGTGTGGTGCCCGCCAGGGTTGTCTGGCTTGGCTGTAGGCGTTCTTTAACCGTTCGCTGGAGAGCACTGCATCAAAATCAAGATGAGTATTGGCGGGCAAGCCCCTAAATACGCCCGTTACTCTTAAGGCAATGGATTCGTTCAGTGTCAGTGTTTCTCCAACACAATCAACTTTTCCGAAATACTTTATGGCCAGCTTTTCAGACAAAACAATTGATCCGGCCAATGTGAGCACCTCGGAAGGATTGCCCCTGATCAGGTCAATAGAAAAAAACCTGAATAGGTTGACGTCAGCGTAGGCCAGATTGGTTTCTATAAAGGATTTGATTTCATTGTTGACATTTGAAGTCAGGTAGATTTGGTTGTCGTGATCACTTAAGTAGCCAAGCAATGATAGAACGGCCGAGAAATTTTTCTGATTAAATATCCGGGTAAAGTCCTCCACCTGCGAATATTGATCAGCTACTTGTGCCGTAAATGCTGCGTCATTCGTGGCCACGGTGCTTCCCTCCCAATTCACTTTATCATCGGTCCAACTGGCAACTATTCCAAATCGATAGATTCGGTCCCAATCTTTCCATTGGCGGTCGCTTGTCAGTTCGCTTTGTGAATGCTGCCACAGCACAAAAAATACCGCAAAGCCTACCGCCAACCCGGTCACGTTAATCATCGTGAAAAACGGATTCCGCATCAGTAGCCGTAAGGCGAGTTTGAGGTAGCTTAGAATCATAGACCGATCATTTCAGCAGTCAGTGACAAATCTCCTGCCATTCCGTAAATCCCTATTGAATGCAACAAAAATGCAGAGCACATGAGGCTGCGTACCGATATGCAACAACACCGCGTTGCATTTTGAAACATTCAGGTCAAAAAGCTGATGGAGAAAAGGGTGCCCTTGCCAGGGGACGACTGCACGGAAATATCACCTTTTTGCTTCTGCATGATCTGCTTTGAGATGCTCAGCCCGATACCACTGCCACCTTTTTTCGTGGAAAAGAAGGGAATAAAAATCTGGTCAATGTACTCCTCGGGAATGCCCGGCCCGTTATCCGATACACTCAGTGTTACGTAACGGTGACTGTCCTGCCTGGCGCCAATCAGTATTTTCTTACCCTCCTTATAGTTTTCAAGTGCCTCACAAGCGTTCTTCAGAATGTTGATTACAACTTGTTGTGTCAGGTCCTTGTCGGCAAAGATCGGTGGCAGATAAGTCAGGCGGCATTCAATGGTTATGCCTGCTTTGTCGAACTCTGCAGAGTAGAGCTTAAGCGTTTCACGGATGAGCACCTCCAGGTCAAGCTTTTCTAGCTTCGGCTCCGGAATTTGATTTACGTTTTTGAAATTGTGAACAAATTCCTTCAGCGATTTACTTCGCCTGTCAATGGCCTTTAGGCTCTCGATGATGTCGTTTCTTTCTTCTTTCGTCAGTTCTCTGTTCTCTTGCCTTATGGTCATCACCTTGTCGTGAATAAATGAAGAAAGGGTGGATAGCGGAATGGCCGAATTGGAAATTTCATGCGTTAGTATTCTCAATAGCTTTTGCCAGGTCTCCGCTTCCTTTGCTGCAAGCGCGGTACTCACATCATGAAACATTACCAGCTTAACCAACTTTTCCTTAAACTTCAGATGTTGTGAGGTAACTGAAAAGAAGATCATACCTGCGTGATTCTGCCATTTGAACGTGGTCTTTTCACCATCCTTAACTTCCAGAAGAAACGAGGGCAACATAGGATCTGCCTTTCTTAGGGATTCAATCTTTTCGGCAAAAGGGGCATTAAACGTTCTTTTTGCCTCTTCGTTCATGATAAATACCTCGTGATTGCTCTCATCAAAACTGATAAGTGGCACGGCTGCATGCTCCACAATAATTTGAAGCAAATGATACTGCGACTCCTTTTCAGAGCGAAGACTTAAAAACTTTTCGTTCAATCTGTTAAACGCATGGTGAAGGTCGTAGGAATCGTTCTTCGGGTTTTCTGAGAAGCTTACCGAAAAATCATTTTGATGTATTGCCTGCAGGAAAGACGTGAGCTTGTTCTCGGATTGAGCCACATAGCGTATGGTAAATACAAAAAGAGCAGCAGTTGCCAGCGCGGTCCAGATTCCTGCCATCCAATACGGGCTGTCAAAAACCAGGTAGCCAGTCAAACACCCAAAGAAACATATTCCGGCAAGGCGAATCGCAAGTTGGGTTTGAAGTCTCTTTTTCACAACACTTAGCTGTTGCTTAATCCATATTCATCAATTTTGCGGTACAATGTGGTTCTCGCTATCCCTAGTTCTTCAGCCGCATTGGTCAGGTTGCCATTGTGTTTCATCAATGCATGATGTATAGCATTCTTTTCAACTACGCTTAGATTGAGGGAATCCCCTTTAATGTTATGTTGAGCATCGGGAATCAACTGAAAGTCATGAATACTGATAACGGGGGATTTGGAAAGGATCACTGCCCTCTCTGCAGCATGCCGTAGTTCCCTCACATTTCCGGGCCAACCATAGTTTGAAAGTTGATCTACAAGGTTTGGAGAGGGTTCAACAGGTTTATGGTATCTTTTGCTAAACTCATCGAGATAGTGCGTCAGAAGAAGGGGAATATCTTCCTTTCTGTCGCGCAACGGGGGTATCCGGATTTCAACCGTGTTGATACGGTACAACAAATCCTGCCTGAACAACCCACTTTTCACAGCTTCATCAAGCATGATATTGGTGGCCGCAACAATTCGGAAATCAAGGCTAATGGATTGATTTGATCCGATTCTTGTGATGGTTCGATTTTGTAACACCGTAAGAAGCTTTGCTTGGAGTTCAGGTGTAAGATTTCCGATTTCATCCAGGAATAATGTTCCGTTGTTGGCGAGTTCAAATTTTCCTATCCTTTGTTCCTTGGCATCGGTAAACGCGCCCTTTTCGTGGCCAAACAACTCAGATTCAAAAAGGGCTGCGGGGATCGTTCCAAGGTCTACCTGTATGAAGGCTTCATCGGCACGTTTGGATTGTAAATGAATATTTCGAGCAACCAATTCCTTGCCGGTGCCGTTCTCACCCGTGATCAACACATTTGCGTCTGTGGACGCAACCATTCTGATGTTTTCAAGGACGGTCGCCATTTTTGGTGATGAGGCAATAAAGGCCGGATGATTTTGATTGATATGATGCTGAAATGCTTTCTGTTTTTCCCTAAGTTCCCGGTGTTGCTTCCGGGCAACGGATTGCTGAAAAGCGTTGATCATCGTGGTCACAAGTTTCTCCTTATCCCAGGGTTTTGCCAGGAAATCAACCGCGCCTTCTTTGATCGAACGGACGGCAAGCTCGATGTCTCCGTACGCTGTTTGCAGCACTACCTGTGTCTGTGGAGAAATTTCACCAATCCGGTTCATCCAGAAAAGTCCTTCATTTCCTGAGGTGATGCCTGCCCGAAAGTTCATGTCTAACAAAATGACGTTGTAATCATTCTGAATCAGAAGAGATTCCAGGGTTTTGGGAGAGTCGAGTGTGGAGACATGTTCAAAGTATTCTTTGAGGATAAGCTGTGATGTAAATGTTACGTGCTCATCGTCATCTACGATTAGGATGTGGGCGGCAAACTTTTTCATGGGGAAGCTAAACTAAGTTACATCTTTTGGCTTTCACACAAAAGTTCAGCCAGCTTGCAACAAGGTGATGCCCAAGCGGTTAATACAGACCAATGTTTTGAATTTGTATTGTTATGCAACAGTGTAGCGGTTTGCAACACTTCAAACGCAAAAACCTGCCGGGCAAGGATTGCCACCAGATGGCGCTATGACGATGCTGTTGGGCTTTAGCCCAATCATTAAGGTGGAATCATCGCAGAGACTTAAATCGAGAAACTCAGTCTGCCGATTTCTTTGGCTTCCAGGTTGGATGAACCCATAAGGTATTCGTCAACGGCACGTGCAGCCTCCCGCCCCTCGCTGATGGCCCAAACTACCAAAGATTGGCCTCGTCTTATGTCGCCCGCTGCGAACACGCCTTCGATGGAAGTTTGATAGTTGTTGCAGCGCACGTTACCGCGCTCATCATAATCTACACCCATGTCGTCAAGCAAGCCGTGATGTTGGGGATGCAGAAAGCCCATCGCCAGCAAGGCCAACTCGCACGGTAACTCTCTTGTGGTCTCTGGATTTTCAACAAACACGAACTTTCCAGCGTCATCTTTCTTCCATTCGATGTCTACCACTTTGAGGCCCTTCAGATTGCCTTGCCCATCACCTACAAATTCTCTCGTGAGAATGGACCACTGTCTCTCGCATCCTTCTTCGTGCGATGTAGAGGTGCGTAAAATCATGGGCCAGTTGGGCCAGGGCATGCTGTCATCGCGTTCCTTGGGCGGGCGCGGCATGATCTCGATTTGGGTTACGGACTTGGCTTTGTGGCGGTTGGAAGTGCCCACGCAGTCCGAGCCGGTGTCGCCCCCACCAATGACAATCACGTGTTTGTCAGTGGCCAAAATGTCTTCAGCGCGAAATGATTTTCCGGTCACCCTGTGGTTTTGCTGCGTGAGAAAATCCATCGCAAAGTGCACGCCACTTAGTTCACGCCCCGGTATAGGCAAATCCCTCGGCACGGTGGAGCCACCGCACAAAACAACTGCATCAAAGTCGGCCCGCAGGTCTTTCCAGGAGTAGTCCTCACCAACATTAACGTTGGTTTTGAAGATGACTCCCTCTTCTTCCATCAATCGTATTCTGCGATCCACAATTGCCTTGTCCAGCTTAAAGTCTGGAATTCCATAGCGGAGCAACCCGCCAATCTCATCGGCTCGTTCGAATACCGTGGCCAGGTGGCCAGCGTAATTCAGTTGCGCAGCAGCTGCCATCCCTGCCGGTCCCGAACCAACTACGGCAATTTTTTTCCCAGTCCGCGTGGAAGGCGTTCGGGGTACGACAAACCCCTGTTCAAACGCCTTTTCAATGATGTTTTTCTCGATAAACTCAATGGCCACCGGGGGTTTGTTGATGCCCAGCACACAGGAGGCTTCGCATGGAGCCGGACAAATGCGGCCGGTGAACTCAGGAAAATTGTTGGTGGACGTTAAGATCTCGTAAGCCTGTTTCCAGTTCTGCTGATAAACAGCATCGTTGAATTCAGGTATGATGTTTCCTAGCGGGCAACCGTGGTGGCAAAACGGAATGCCACAGTCCATACAACGGGTTGCTTGTTGCTGACATTTGGTTTCATCGATTGGCGGTTCGATCTCTTTGTAATCGTGAATCCTTTCCTTGGGATCACGTTTTTTGGGCAGCTCTCGATTTATTTCCAGAAATCCTGTCGGCTTGGCCATGTCAGCTTGCGATTTTGTTAAGTTGTTTTTCCGCTTTTCTTTTTTCCAGCACCGCCTTGTAATCCAGCGGCATCACCTTCACAAACTGGGGCAGAGCTGTATCCCAGTTCTTTAGCAGTTTTGCTGCCTTGTCGCTGCCTGTGTGTGTCAGGTGGTTCATCACCATCCGCTTTACGAATTCGAGATCTTCGGCATCGAGCGTATCGAGCATCACCATTTCCATATTGCAATTGTTGGCGAAACCTTTGTCTGCGTCCCAGACAAACGCAACACCCCCGCTCATGCCTGCGGCAAAGTTTCTGCCTGTGGGGCCAAGGATCACGACATTTCCTCCCGTCATGTATTCACAACCGTGGTCGCCAACACCTTCCACCACCACATTCGCTCCAGAATTGCGCACGCCAAAGCGCTCACCGGCCAATCCCCTGATATACGCTTCGCCAGAAGTAGCACCATAAAACGCGACATTACCTACGATGATGTTTTCAGTTGGATCAAACTTTGCCTGTCCTGGCGGATAGAGAATTAGTCTTGCTCCGGATAGCCCCTTACCAAAATAATCGTTCGCGTCACCTTCAAGTTCAAGTGTGAGACCGGAAGCAGCAAACGCGGCAAAGCTTTGACCAGCGGTACCCCTGAATTTAAAATGAATGGTGCCGGCCGGGAGTCCTGGCGCACCATACGCCTTCGAGATCTCATTGGAGAGCATCGTGCCGATGGTTCGGTTTTCGTTATTGATGGCAAAATCGGCTGTCACGCGCTCGGCTCTTTTCAAAGCAGGTTGGGCCACTTCAATCAATTCCCAATCGAGGATGCCCGTTAACCCATGGTCTTGCTCCTCTTGCTTGAACAGAGCCGTATCTAGCTGCACGGGCTCCTTATACAATATGGATGACAAATCAAGCGAGCTGAATTTGCGATGGTCTGTGGCAGGCGCCACTTCTAATTTATCGACCTGGCCGATCATCTCGTTTACGGTTCTAAAGCCAAGCTCTGCCATGATTTCCCGAAGTTCTTCAGCCAGAAACGTGAAGAGGTTAACCACATACTCGGGTTTTCCAGTGAAAAGGGCTCGCAGTTCTTCCCGCTGTGTGGCCACCCCAACCGGACAAGTGTTTAAATGACACTTGCGCATCATGATACAGCCGGTGGTAACCAGGGCAGCGGTGGCAACGCCCCACTCTTCGGCACCCAACAGGGCCGCGATGGCCAAATCTCTTCCGGTACGCATTTGCCCGTCAGCTTGCAGGGTTACCCTGCCCCTGAGTTTGTTCTTGACAAGTGTTTGATGTGTTTCGGCCAAGCCCAATTCCCACGGCAGTCCGGCATGACGAATGGAGCTCAGTGGCGATGCACCCGTGCCACCATCATGGCCTGAAATCAGAATGACATCTGCATGTGCCTTTGCTACACCCGAGGCAATGGTGCCCACACCTGCCTCCGAAACCAGTTTAACGTTAATGCGCGCCTCGCGATTTGCATTCTTCAAATCAAAAATCAGCTGAGCGAGATCTTCAATGGAGTAGATGTCGTGGTGGGGTGGAGGAGAAATCAAACCGACACCGGGGGTTGAGTGGCGCACACGACCGATCCATTCGTCCACCTTATGACCCGGCAGCTGACCGCCTTCGCCCGGCTTGGCACCTTGCGCCATCTTTATTTGTAGCTCAGCCGCATTAGAGAGATAATGGCTGGTAACGCCAAATCTTCCAGACGCGACTTGCTTGATGGCAGAATTCTCCCAGTCTCCGTTTTCTTTTCGCAGGAAGCGCACCTCATCCTCACCGCCTTCACCGCTGTTGCTCTTTCCACCGATGCGGTTCATGGCCACGGCCAACGTACTGTGTGCTTCGTACGAGATGGAGCCAAAAGACATGGCGCCTGTCGCAAATCGCTTGAAGATGAATTCCTTTGGTTCGACTTCGCTCAGTGGAATGGATTTGCCCTTTTTGAACTTGAACAGACTGCGAAGGGTAATGGCCCGTTCACTTTGCTCATTGATTAGCGAAGAATATTTCTTAAAGAGTGAGTAGTCGTTTGTCTTGGTTGAGTGCTGGAGCAGGTGGATGGTCTGCGGATTAAACAGATGCGCTTCACCGCGTTGCTTCCATTGATAAACGCCACCTGCAGCGAGTCGTGGTTTTGTATTTGACGTCTTCGGAAACGCAAAGCGGTGCTTGACCAATGCTTCCCGTGCGATGTCATCAAGGGTGAGGCCTTCAATCCTGGAAACGGTGCCAGTAAAATAGGCGTTCACCACCTCGGAACTGAGCCCAAGCGCCTCGAAAATTTGCGCACCATGATAAGATTGCAGTGTGCTGATGCCCATCTTGGACATGATCTTGAGTAACTCGCCACAAACCGCCTTCCTGTAATTCGCCATGGCTTTTTCTTCCGTGAGGTCTGAAGGCAACAGGTTGTTCCTCTTCAGATCGTGGATGGTTTGATACATCAAATACGGGTTGATACCCGATGCTCCGTAGCCGAGCAAAGTGGCGTAATGATGCGTTTCCCAAACATCACCGGCTTCAACCAACAGACCCACTTTTCCTCTCAATCCCTTTCGAATGAGATCGTGATGAACTGCCGCGGTGATGAGTAGCGAAGGGATTTGTGCGTGGCCGCTGTCAAAACTACGGTCGGAGAGGATGATGATGGTAAAGCCATCTTCAATCGCATCCGTTACATATTGGCATACACGGCTGATGCCATTTTCCAAAGAGCCTGGCTTTCCATCCGTTCTGAAATAGGTATAGATCGTTTTGGATTGCAGGTGCCGGTGGTCAATGTATCGGATTTTTTCCAACTCCGTATTGGAAATAATCGGAGTAGGTAATTCCAGGGTCACGCAATGCGCTGCGGTTTCTTCCAGCAGGTTAAGAGAGCCGCCCACATGCGAGGCCAGCGACATGACCATGCGCTCGCGAATGGGATCAATGGGCGGATTGGTGACTTGAGCAAAGCGCTGTTTGAAATAGCTTGAAAGATGCTGTGCGTGGTTGGAAAGAAACGCCAGCGGGATGTCGCTGCCCATCGAACCCAGTGCCTCTTTACCTGTTTCGCACATTTTAGCCACAATCATCTTCAAATCTTCGGATGTGTAGCCGAAGGAGATCTGTCTTTTCAGAAAGGTTTGCGGGTCGTATTTGTGAAAGCTTCCACCTGGTTCCGGAAGGTTGTCAAGGTGAATCTTGTTTTCCTTCAACCATTTTCCATAAGGTTGGCGCGAGCAGATTTCCTGCTTCAACTCATCGTCACTTACCACCTTGCCCCCTTCCATGTCTACGATGAACATCTTGCCCGGTTGGAGCCTGCCTTTTTTTGTGATGATGGCAGGATCTACATCCAGCACGCCTGCCTCGGAGGCCATGATCACGCGATCGTCACTGGTAATCCAAAAACGCGAAGGGCGCAGTCCGTTTCTGTCGAGCGTGGCTCCGACAATTTTTCCGTCTGTAAAAGTGATGGATGCGGGGCCATCCCATGGTTCCATCAGGTTCGCGTGGTACTCATAAAAATCTTTCTTCTCCTGGCTCATGCGCTCATTGCCATCCCATACTTCTGGTATGAGCATCATCATCACATGCGGCAACGACCTGCCCGAATGCACGAGTAACTCAATCACGTTGTCGAGGTTGGAAGAATCCGACTGCATGGGGTTACAGATCGGCAATACCATGTCCATTTCTTCTTGCGTGAAATGGGGTGACACGAAAAAGGCCTCCTTCGATTTCAGCCAGTTAATGTTGCCTTGTACCGTGTTGATTTCCCCATTGTGTGCGATGTAGCGAAAAGGCTGTGCCAGGCGCCATGATGGGAAGGTGTTGGTAGAAAATCGCGAGTGAACAACGGCCAGCGCTGAAACCACATCTTCGTTTTCGAGATCCGGAAAATAATACCTCAACTGATCGGAGGTGAGCATCCCTTTGTAGGCGATGGTCTTATAGGACAATGAAGAAAAGTAGAAAGTTTGATTTACACCTTTCACCGAATCGGTGATGAGGTGCGTAACGTACTTGCGAAGAATGAATAGCTTTCTTTCAAAGTCATCCGGATTGGGCAGGTAGTCCGGCCGCTTGATGAAGATCTGCTCCATCACCGGCTCGGCCATCAGCGCGGTGTCACCCAGTTCCGCATTCATGGTGGGCAGGGGTCGATACCCCAACAACGTCATCTTCATTTTCTTGATCTGGCGGTTGAGTACGGTACGGCACTCTTCCCGCACTTTCGGATCGCGAGGAAAGAAGATCAGTCCTACACCATATTGGCCATAGCGCGGCAGCTTGATGCCGATGCGATTGCACTCTGTCAGCAAGAATTCGTGCGGCACCTGGATGAGAATGCCTGCACCATCGCCTGTATTCGGTTCGCACCCACAAGCGCCGCGATGGGCCATGCGCGACAACATGGTAAGGGCATCGGCCACGATTTGATGCGACTTGTTTCCTTTGATGTTGGCGATGAATCCAACACCGCATGAATCGTGTTCGAACTCCTTTCGATAAAGCCCGCTATGCAGTTTCTTTTCCAAGCAGTCTCCTTTTTTGATCAGCCTTAACCAATAAAGGTAAAGGCTGGCGCCACCGATGAAAAGCGAATCAGGCAAGAAAAAAATATTGGCTACCGAACATTTATTAGCGCATTCGATTGTAATGCAAGAATCTGAATTTAATTTGCCGGACAAATTTTTTATACCATGGTCAAAGAATACATCGAGCAGAACAAGGATCGCTTCCTGGAAGAACTTTTCGAGTTACTTCGGATACCCTCCGTTAGTGCAGACAGCAAGCATAAGGCCGATGTACGCAAGGCAGCCGAGTACGTTCAAAAGAAGTTGATGGACGCTGGCGTGGACAAGGCAGAACTCAACGAGACAAAAGGTCATCCGATTGTGTACGGTGAAAAAATGATTGATGCCAGCAAACCAACTGTGCTGGTTTATGGGCACTACGATGTGCAGCCGGCCGATCCGTTGAACTTGTGGACGTCTCCACCCTTTGAACCTGTTGTGAAAGATGGCAAGATCTACGCCCGCGGTTCTTGTGACGACAAGGGCCAGGTGTACATGCACATCAAGGCCTTTGAAATCATGATGAAGTTGAACGAACTGCCGTGCAATGTAAAATTCATGATCGAAGGTGAGGAGGAGGTGGGATCTGACAACCTCGGCACTTTCGTGAAAGAAAATAAGGAAAAACTGAATGCCGATGTAATATTGATTTCAGATACGGCATTGATTTCCATGGATCACCCTTCGATAACTGCGGGTTTGCGAGGTTTGAGCTACATGGAAGTGGAAGTGACAGGCCCAAACCGCGACTTGCACTCGGGTGTGTACGGTGGGGCCGTTGCTAATCCCATCAATGTGCTATGCGATATGATCGCCTCACTCCACGACAAAGATGGCCGCGTCACCATCCCTGGGTTTTATGATAAGGTAGCAGATCTTTCAAAAGAGGAACGTGAAGCATTGAACAAAGCGCCATTCAATCTGAATGAATACAAAAAAGATCTTGATATCGCGGATGTGAAAGGCGAAAAAGGATATACCACGCTGGAGCGTACGGGTACCCGACCCACGCTCGATGTGAATGGCATTTGGGGTGGCTACACTGGCGAAGGAGCGAAGACGGTTCTGCCCTCAAAAGCCCACGCAAAAATCTCCATGCGTTTGGTTCCGAATCAGGTAAGCAAGGAGATCAGCGAATTATTCACGAAACATATCCATGCTATTGCGCCACCCTACGTTAAAGTGAAGGTGGTGGCGCATCATGGGGGCGAACCTGCCGTAACGCCCACCGATTCAAAGGCGTTTCAGGCCACCAGGAAGGCGTTTGAGGAGGTGTGGGGCAAAACGCCCATTCCATCGCGGGATGGCGGCAGTGTCCCCATTGTGGCATTGTTCAAAAAAGAGCTTGGGCTGGACACAGTGTTAATGGGTTTTGGTTTAGACAGCGATGCCATACACTCTCCCAACGAGCATTATGGTGTAAAAAACTTTTTGATAGGCATTGAAACAATTACCGCCTTCTACAAGCATTTCACAAATCATTAACAGGCACTTGCCCACGATGGCCGATTTTTGTGGCGGTTCGTTCTGAAAAATGAGCGTTAATTGTCGTGAATACGCCAATGAGGTGATCCGGCTAAACTATCTAAGATCAAGTAGCGTTACTTTTGCGTTTAGAAATCCACGTCATGATCAAGTACTTTGTTGAAATCACCCTTTTTCTTGCCAGCCTGACCGGCCTGTCCGCGCAGATTCTTCAACCTGCGAAATGGTCAACGGACGTCACCGCGAAGGACGTAAAAGCCGGGGAGCAATTGGAGTTGATATTCAACGTGGTGATCGACAATGACTGGTATTTGTATTCAAGCGAGTTTCCCTGCGAGGATGGTCCCATCGAAACAACTTTCACCTTTGAACCGAACGAGGGGTATCAATTGATTGGCGGCATCGTGCCCGTCAATCCGGTAGACAAATACGATGAGATTTTTGAATGTGATGTAAAAGTCTTCAAGAAGACCGCACAGTTTCGGCAGAAGGTTAAGATGATGAAGGCCGGTGCGGTTATCAAGGGCACGTATGAATATCAAGTTTGCACCGAAGTGGATGGCCGGTGCGTTCCGGGCGATGGTGATTTTGTTTTTAATCAGTTCAAAGTTACAGGCGGAGGCACCATTCAGGCCAAACCACAAGAAGAAAATACCGAGGCGCCTGACACCACTGGCGAAAACGAAAAACCTACTGAATTGGTTTTTGCGGTCGAAAACAATGGACCCACACTTGACCCAACCATTTTGGAGGGGGAAAATGATCTAGAAAATGAATCCTTTATTGGTTACCTGTTATTCGCATTTATCCTGGGCCTCACTTCGCTAATTACCCCTTGCGTATTCCCCATGATACCCATGACGGTGACTTTCTTTTTGAAAGAAGGTCAGTCAAGAGCCAAGGGCGTACGCGATGCAGTGATTTTCGGTCTTAGCATTATCCTGATTTACACCCTCGCTGGTACCATTTTCGCCTTCGCGTTGGGTGCGGAAGGGCTGAACGCACTAGCCACACATTGGGCCCCGAATCTTTTTGTGTTTGTGATCTTTATTGTGTTCGCGCTATCGTTCCTCGGCCTGTTTGAAATCAACGCACCTTATCAGTTGGTGAACAAGGCAGACAGGCGTGCGGAGAAAGGCGGGCTCATTGGAATCTTCTTCATGGCGGCAACGCTGGTATTGGTTTCGTTTTCCTGCACCATACCGATTGTGGGTAATGTGGTGGTGCTTGCGGCCGGAGGCCATGTGATGAAACCCGTGATGGCCATGTTCAGCTATTCGCTGGCTTTCGCGATTCCATTTACCCTTTTTGCGGTTTTTCCCGAGTGGATCAAGAGCCTTCCCAAGTCGGGCGGCTGGCTCAACTCAGTGAAGGTTACGCTGGGTTTCCTGGAGCTCGCGCTTGCGCTCAAGTTTTTCAGCATTGCCGACCAGGCCTACCATTGGGGATTGCTGGACCGGGACGTGAATCTCATTCTCTGGATCGTGATTTTTTCACTCCTTGGGTTTTACCTGTTAGGGAAGATCAGGCTGCCACACGATAGTCCGCTCGAAAAGATTGGCGTGGGGCGTTTGATGATCGCCATCGCCACATTTGCTTTTGTTGTGTACCTGATCCCCGGCATGTGGGGTGCGCCCCTTAAGGCCTTGGCGGGCTACCTGCCACCCAAATACACCCTCGACTTTAATTTGCTTGCCGACTCGGAGGATCAGTTGGATGATCGTTGCGAGGAACCCAAATACGATGAGTTCCTTCACTTGCCCCATGGTTTGAGCGGATACTTTGATTACGACCAGGCACTGGCGTGTGCGCGTGCTGTAAACAAGCCAATCTTCATCGACTTCACCGGTCACGGCTGCACGAATTGCCGCGAGATGGAAGCCGTTGTGTGGTCGGATCCACAAGTGTTGTCGCGTTTGAAAAATGACTTTATTGTCCTGGCGCTGTACGTGGATGACAAAACCGTATTGCCGGAGTCGGAGTGGTACACATCCCCATACGATGGCAAAGTGAAGAAGACCATCGGCAAGCAAAATGCCGACTTGCAGATTACACGGCTGCAGAACAACGCACAACCATTTTATGTATTGCTGGGTAAAGACGAACGCGTACTGGCTTGGCCTTATGCCTACGATCGCGACCCTTCGAAGTTTGCAGATTTTCTCGACCGCGGGAAGAGGAAATTCCAGGAACTGTACCAAAACTGACCCCCATAGTCGGATTTTCGCGGTAAAAGCGTAGATTTAGATGGTGGAGTTGGCTCCCCGGGCCATATTTTTTAAACTTGCGCGGGTTTACGCGCACAATTTTTTTGACTCATGCGGCTACTGAAATCATTTCAAGTCAAATTATTTGCATTGGCGGTTGCTATTGTGGCGGCCATCGTCTCGGCTTTTTACATGTTCGATGCCTACGGTACCTTCAGCCATGAAGCAGATTACATGGTGGCAGATGGGGAATTCGAAAGAAGCGATGTGGTGTTTTACGAACCCACATTGATGTATGGCATGGTGGTGGACAGCATGCATATTATTGAAGACGTGGTGAAAAGGAACCAGCGCTTCATCGACTTGCTGGAGGGGCATTATGTTTCTCCTGAAGTAATGAAGCAGCTCAATTTGGTTCCCAGGAACATCTTTGATTTTCGGAAAATTGCGGCCAAGAAAAAATACACCCTCATTACCGGGCAGGATTCCCTGCAATCGGCCAAGGCGATCATTTACGAACCCAACCCCATTGACTACATCATCTTTCATTTGGATGACTCCCTGATGGTGGAGGTTTGCCAGCGCGTGGTGGTGGTGGAAGAGAAGAACATATCAGGCATCATCGAGTCAACCTTGAGCGAGACCATCGAGCAAATGGGCGGAACACCGGAACTCACGAATAAGATGGTCGACATCTTTGCGTGGCAGATCGATTTTCAGCGACTCCAGAAAGGAGACAAGTTTAAGCTGATCTATGAAGAGAACGTGGTGGATGGCACGGCCATCTCCATCGGCAGCATTAAGGGTGCCTGGTTCGAACATTTTGATAATGGGTACTATGCCATTCCGTTCGATCAGGGCGATGGCGTTGATTTTTTTGATGAGGAAGGGAATAGCCTGCGCAAGGCGCTTCTGAAATATCCCATTGAGTTCTCCCGGATCAGCTCGCGCTACACCTATCGCAGGTTTCATCCGGTTTCCAAAGTGTTTCGCGCTCATCTGGGCACCGACTTTGCCGCACCCACGGGCACACCCATTCGTTCGGTGGGCGATGGCATTGTGGTGGAGGCACAATACAAGTCCAACAATGGCAATTATGTGAAGATCCGACACAACGCAACCTACACCACGCAGTATTTGCACATGCACAAGATTGCATCGGGAATCCGGCCCGGTATGAAAGTACAGCAGGGCCAAACAATTGGTTTTGTGGGCAGCACCGGACTGGCCACCGGGCCGCATCTTTGTTACCGGTTTTGGAAAAATGGTGTGCAAGTGGACGCTTTACGAGTAGACCTTCCACCTTCTCAACCGATTACGGCCGCTTACCAGGAACTTTTCGAACAAAAAAGACAGCAGATTACCCGTAAGTTGGAAGCCGTCTCATTGCCACCGGGTTTGGAAATCATTGCCGCAGGAGGGTAGTTTTTCCTCCTGTCAGGATATTTTTACTTACTTTTTTCGTTAGGGCGTAATAAATACTTCCCGAGCAAGATGAAGTTTGCGACTTTCCTGTGGATCATCCTCCTCATTGCCCTGCCTTCGCTGGCGCAAAAGAAGGTTGGTGTGGTGCTGAGCGGAGGTGGCGCAAAAGGCTTGGCGCACATTGGAGTTCTCAAGGCGCTGGAAGAAAACGAGATTCCCATAGACTATGTCGTGGGTACATCCATGGGCGGCATTGTGGCAGGTTGCTATGCGGCAGGCATGAGCCCCCAGCAGATCGAAGACATCATCCTATCAGACGACTTTCTGCGTTGGGTGAACGGGCGGCCCGAGCCCGGCTATAACTACTACTTCAGCCAAAAGGATGACAATCCCTCGTTTCTCCGGGTCAATCTTTCGCTCGACTCATCACTTAACTTCTTCTGGAACTCGACCATCGCCAATGATCTGTCGTTGAATTTTACATTGGCCGAAAAGTTGGCTGTGCCCTCAGCCATCGCCAATCAGGATTTTGACAAGCTATTTGTGCCGCTTCGGGTAGTGGCGGCAGATGTTTTTACGCAGAGTCAGGTAATTCTCGATCGCGGAATCTTGAGCGATGCACTTCGCGCCACCCAAACCGTACCATTTTTTTACAATCCCATCAAAGTAGATGGGAAGTATCTATTCGATGGCGGGGTTTACAATAACTTCCCGATTGACATCGCACAAAAGGAATTCAGCCCCGATGTGATCATCGGCAGCAACGTATCCAGCAAAGTCTATGAGCAATACCCGTACGGTGAAGACGATAAACTCATCGCCAAGTCACTCCTTTACCTTTTGTTGGACAAGTCGGACCCCACCCGTGTGCCCGACAGCGGTGTGTACATTCAGCCGAACCTGAGAGGGTACTCAGCATTGGACTTTTCCCGGGCCGTGGCGATGATTGACAGCGGCTATGTTCAAACCCTCAGGCAAATGGACCAGATAAAAAGCCGACTGGATGAAAGGAGAACATGCGAGAGTGTAGCGGACGCCCGAAATGCATTTAACAGCAAAGGCTTTCCTTTGGTTTTTGATGCCGTTGTATTCGAAGGATTTAACAACCAGCAACAACGGTACCTCAACCGGGTATTTGGCAGGGGAAAGCGGCCGTTGTATTTCAGCGATGTGAAAGACGGTTACTATAAGCTCGTGTCAGAAGACTACTTCAGAGACATCTATCCATCCATTAGCTTCGACTCGACCACCCACTACTACCGGTTTAAACTCGCCAGAAGGCCACCCAACAACTTTCAGGTCGATTTTGGTGGCGTGATTGCCTCCCGGAGTATCGGCAATATTTTTCTTGGATTGAATTATTACTACTTCAACCGTGCGCTTACGCGGACGACACTCAACTTCAACGCAGGCAACTTTTATAAATCAGCGGAAGCCAAGGTGCGGGTTGATATCGCCCGATTGGGCCAGTTTTCCATTGAACCCCAGGTGCTTTACAACAACTGGGATTATTTTGAAGGCAAGGATTTGATTATTGATAAGTTTTCTCCTACCGTCCTGAATCGGATTGATCGGAAGGTTGGTGTAAACATGGCGTTCCCGGCTGGGCGTCAATTTAAGGCCTCATTGTATGGATATTATTTGAACAATGTCGATCGTTACATCGACACAGATGTGCTCATTTCTACAGATACGCTCGATGAGCTGAAGCTCTACGGATTAAGAACCGGAATTTCCTTTTCTACGAACACCCTGAATCGGAAACAGTATGCTTCGAGTGGCCGAAATTTTCGGTTCAATGTCGACTGGTTTGATCTGAGAGAATATTTCGTGCCGGGAAGCACTTCTTCGTTAACTCAGGAGGAAAGAAATTCACGAACCTGGGTTCGTGGCCGGGTGACATTGGAGCAATATTTCAGAAGCGGAATCTATAGCTCTGGCTATTACCTGGACGCAGCCTTCTCCAACCAACCTGTATTATCGAATTATCGTGGAACTGTAATCAATGCCCCCGCATTCTCACCCATGCAGGACAGCAGAACATTGCTGCTGGAGAATTTCAGATCCTTCAATTATGTGGCAGGCGGGTGGCGCAACGTCTTTCGAATCCGAAGCAATCTTGATTTTCGGCTGGAGGGATATCTGTACAAACCATTGGAGTCCATTGTGGCTGGCAACAACCAGGAGGCGTTGTTGAGCAGCGAGCTTTCGGAACTTTATTTTGCAGGCACTGCGGGGTTGGTGCTTCACTCAACGATTGGTCCGATCAGTTTGAGCTTGAATTATTATGATGACCCTGAAAATCAACTTGGCGTACTACTGCACGTAGGCTACCTGTTGTTCAACAGGACTTCCCTCGAATAACCATTTCCCCATCTTCGGATACTGCGCAATCGATCGGACCATACGAGGTTGTATGATTGGCGTAAGTTTTTCTAGGTTTTTAAATTTTTAGCTATGTTTAGTCCTTTAAACAGCATATTGCTGCGGCATCTTCATGAAGAGATCATTCCTAATAGTTGGCTTGCTGGCTGGAGTCTTGGTAAGTGGGCAAGCACAGATTGTACAGTGGGCATCAGAAGTACTCGATTTTTCATCGGAACTCACACCGGTTCAATATTCAGCGAAGCAAATCCTCGGTAAGCCCAATGTGTTGCCGGCAGGAGGTCAAAACGCAAACGCCTGGACCCCGGACAAGCCCAAGAGAAAAGAACATATCAAAGTGGGCTACAGCAACCCCATTCAAATACAGCAGGTAGCCATCGCAGAGTCGCACAACCCAAGTGCGATCTCCCAGATATTTTTGTATGACGAGGCCGGTCGCGAATACCTGATCCACAATCTGAATCCCATGGCGGTGCCTATCCAGGGCCGGATGCTGAATGTGTTTATGGAAAAAACTGCCTATAAAGTAAAGGCTGTAAAGGTTGAATTTGATGGCGCAGCCCTTCCGGATTATTTTTCGATTGATGCGGTGGCCATCTCCGACTCTCATTTCCCGATTATCGCAGACATTGAACTACCCGAACTCTTGAGAAGAGGCTTGATTGTAGAGAAGTTGGATGTGGCCGTAAACAGTGAATTTAGCGAGCTCAATCCGCTGCTTTCGCCTGACGGCAAGACACTGTACTTCAGCCGAAGGAATCATCCCGAGAATGTGGGGGGCGTGAACGACAAGGAGGACATCTGGTATTCCGAATTGAGCGCAGATGGAAAATGGTCGATTGCGCAAAACATGGGTACCAAATTCAACAATTCAAATCCGAATTTTGTGAATGCGGTGAGTGCAGCAACACCCGATGGAAAATCGGTGGTTTTGCTGCTTGGAAACAGGTATCTCCCCGATGGCAAAATGGTGGCTGGTGTTTCGGTGAGTAACCACATCAACGGCACCTGGTCAGAGCCCAAACCGCTGGAAATCGAGAACGACTACAACTTTAATGAGAAGGCCAATTACTTCATGGCCAACACCCGCAAAGCCTTGCTCATGTCGGTGGAACGCGAAGATTCTCAGGGCGGGCGCGATTTGTATGTCAGCTTCATGAAAGATGATTCCACGTGGACACAACCGCTGAATTTAGGCGAAGTACTCAACACCGCAGGCGAAGAATCCGCACCGTTTTTGTCGCCCGACAACGTGACGATGTATTTTTCTTCGGATGGATTCAGCGGCTATGGAAAAGCCGACATTTACATGACCAAGCGATTGGACGACACATGGACAAATTGGTCAGAACCGGAAAACCTGGGGCCGGAAATCAACACAAAACTGGACGATCTTTTTTTTAACATCCCATCCACCAGTGAATATGCCTACTATTCGCGCGAGGAACAAGCCGATAACGCAGATATCTATCGGGTCACACTTCCGTTGTTCAGGGCGCCCGAGCCGTTCGTGGTGGTGAAAGGCCAATTGTTGGATGCCAAGACGGGTAAACCCATCGCTGCCAAAATCATTTACGAAGAATTGCCCGATGGCAAGGAAGTGGGCATTGCCCAATCAAACCCCGAGACAGGTGAATACGAGATTACGTTGCCGGGCGGCAAAATGTATGGGGTTCGTGCCGAAGCAGCTGACCATATCTCCGAAAATCAGAACCTGGATTTGACGGGCGTTACCAAGGATGGCGTCATCAGAACCATGAACATGCAGCTTGATCCGATTCAAGTTGCAAGAATAGAGCCCGATGCAAAGATTACGCTGAATAATATCTTCTTCGCCTTTGATCAGTCTACGCTATTGCCAGCTTCGTTTCCTGAGTTGAATCGCCTGGTTGACCTGATGAAAGAGCGCGCTTCGCTGGAAGTGGAAATTGCGGGACATGCAGACTCCACGGGCCCCGAGACATACAATATGGCCTTGTCTGAGCGCAGAGCCACCTCCGTGGCCCGGTATTTGAAGGAGAAAGGTGTTGAAACAGAACGACTGACCATCGTATTCTTCGGGGAAACTCAACCGGCTGTACCGAATAACAGCATCGAAAACAGGAGAAAAAACAGAAGAGTAGAATTCAAGATCTTGAAAATGTAAACGCTGATGAGACGAGTTGCGTTAACGTTGACCTTGGTTGCGTGTGCATCGCTCGTGAATGCACAGGAGAATGACACGTTGATATATGCCATCGGAAATATTACCAGCAGTGTGACGTCCGAGCCGGTGGTGGCGCGGGTATTCTATCAAAGCCTTCCATATGGCAGTAAGATCGGCACCCTCAACGGCAGCAATTTCAGATTCCCGCTGTTCGACAACGACAAGTACGCCATCACGGTTGAAGCACCTGGCTTTGCACCTGCCAAGTACATGATCGACCCGGCTGATGCCAATAGCGAAAGGCTGGTCGTTCAGGATATCGTGCTGGGTTTACCAAACAGCGCGGCAGAAGTTGCCAAGACTACCCACACCGCGGGCAAGGTGCTGCTGCTCGACAATTTAATCTTTGGACTGGGACGTGCGAAGATCAGCCCCGAATCACACGCTGAACTTGATTCGATCGTTTCTATGCTGAATGACAACCCCAATATGATCATTCAGTTGGAAGGACATACAGATTACCTGGGAGACCCCAAACAAAACATGAAACTTTCGCAAGAACGCGTTGAGGCTGTGCGCGACTATTTGGTTTCGAAAGGGATTTCAAAAAAGAAAGTGAAGACGAAAGCCTTTGGCGGTACCATGCCGCTCTCGCACGAGAACACACCGGAAGCACACAAGTTGAACAGGCGAGTCGAGGTGCGAATACTTGCCAATTAGCGGGAAGCAAAGGACTCCCGACCCAATACCTTCAATAGCGCAGATTGAATCTGCAGTTGTTTGACATCGTCAAGCTTTAACGCGGCCGCTCTTTGAATGATGAGCGCTGCAAGTTCAGCGTTCCTTTCCGCCCGGTATATGCGGTTGGCACCGATCAGTTTTTCCGTGGCACTGACCATGTCATTTGCATTGAAGGCATTCACGGCCTGGTTGAAAAGCAGCAGCCCGGGAAGATTGGTTTTTTCGATCGAGCGAAACGTGTCTTGCTGATATTGATAAGTGTTCTCTTTGCCTTCATTGGCGTGCAGGTATGATTGGAGCCGTGCTTCAATCGCCATTTCACCGGATTCAAATCCATAGATCGGATCTGTAGACTCAATCAGAACCTTCCCCTGTTGGGTTTGAACAACCAGGAAGATATGATAATTCGTTTCATAGATCTCATAATCGTATTCAAAACGATCGAGCAAAGTGGCAAAGAGCGCAGTGGCCGTCAGGCAGTCGTAATTACCATTTTGAAATAGATCGCCAAAATCGGAGTGAACCACGTAGTGCCGCAAGAACTGCTGGTGAGTCTTTTTAAATAGCATTTTCAGGAAGGAGACTTCATGGCTCTTGTCGCGCGCATCTAGTTTACCAACAAACCGGTCGAGCTGCACACTTGCCACGGACGCATTGGCTCTGCCAGAAGCAGCCAGCAGACCGGCAAAAAGGTCACCCGCCTTCAAGTCCATGAGCGAGGCACACACCAGAATCACACAGAATACACGAATTCTCACCTCGGATTAACGGTATGTTAACAGAATAACCTTTAAAGTTACCAAATAGTTAACTGGCTGCAAGTTTTGTTAACAATTTGGTAACATTGGATGGATTGCGCCTGATCTGCTACCTTTCCGATCAGAATGGAAATATCACTTCAAAGGCCCCAAAAGCTGACCCTGGGCGACCAACTCCAAGCACTTCAGGCTCACGCACTTAGGCTTCGAACGGATTCAATCGCCCACAGAAAGCAAAAGCTGGCGCGGCTCGCCACGTGGATAGAACGCCATCGATCAGACATCCAGCGCGCAGCTTACCAGGATTTCCAAAAGCCGCCACTGGAGGTAGATATTTCAGAGATCTACCCTGTTTTGGTCGAAATCAGGCACGCGATTGCCCAGGTGGACCGGTGGGCCAAACCCAAGAAGGTGGATGCCACGCTCACCTATCTTGGAACCTGGTCGGAGATTCGCGTTGAACCCAAAGGTGTTTGCCTGATTATTTCTCCCTGGAATTTCCCTTTTAATCTCTGTGTGGGGCCATTGGTTTCCTGCCTTGCGGCCGGCAACACAGCGGTCGTTAAACCCTCGGAGCTAACACCTCATACTTCCTCATTGATAAAAAGGATGGTTAGCGACTTGTTTGATCACCAGGAGGTGGTTGCAGTAGAAGGTGGTGTAAACGAGACCACGGAATTGCTGGAGCTGCCATTTGACCATATTTTTTTCACCGGCAGCCCTTCGGTGGGAAAGATTGTGATGACCGCAGCCGCAAAACACTTGACTTCAGTAACGCTGGAGCTGGGAGGAAAGTCGCCAGCCATCGTAGATTTTACAGCAGACCTCGATGATACGGCCAGGCGAATCACATTCGGTAAATTCCTGAACAACGGCCAAACCTGCATAGCCCCGGATTACCTGTTGGTACACGAGTCTGTTGCAGACGCGTTGATCGAAAAGTTGAAGACGCAAATAATTCAACAATTTGGTGATGGGCAGGAGATCACCACGGCTTCTGCCTCTTACGGCAGGGTTATCAACGGAAGACATTTCGAACGAATCACGCACCTGATCCAGGACGCCATTCGCCTTGGCGCGAAGCCGGTTTTTACCGGCCCCGTGAATGAACCGGTACGGTTTGTTCATCCGACCATTTTAACCAACGTATCCACGGAGGCGCAGGTAATGCAAGAGGAAATTTTCGGCCCCGTGTTGCCAGTGATGACGTATTCAAGCCCCAATGAACCCATCGAATTTGTGAACGGCAGGCCAAAACCGTTGGCACTCTACGTTTTCGGGAGCAAACGCTTTCGCGAAAAGGTAGTGTCCGAAACCAGTGCTGGAACGGTTTGCATGAACGACTGCATCACCCAGTTTACGCACCCCAATCTGCCTTTTGGCGGAGTGAACTTTAGCGGAATCGGGAAGGCGCATGGGTACAGCGGATTTTTGGCCTTTAGCAATGAAAAACCTGTATTGCGGGCCCGGGGTGGCTTTAATCTCTCTTACTTGTTTCATCCGCCTTACACACCTCGAATGAAAAAGCTGATCGACCTTCTATTGCGGTGGTTTTAGCGACATAATCCCACAATTAATATTTCGTTAAAAAGGAATATGCACACTTTTTGTGGCTTCATGGTCACTAGTGGATTTGCTAATTTTGCCCTTCCGGCCACCGAACAGTGATCGGGAGGTACTTCCGCGTTAGAAAAGAAAAAATCTATTCATCATGAAGATCATCAAGAGAATTGGAATTGGGTTGGCTATCTTTTTGGTGCTGATCATTGCAGCTGCTTTTATCATCCCCATCGTTTTCAAAGACGATATCAAGGCAGCAATCGATCAGGAAATCGCCAAGCAGGTGAACGCGGACGTGCTCTTCGATATAGATCACTTCGATATCACGCTCTTTCGCAATTTCCCCAACGCCACTGCCGAAATCAGGGAGTTAGGGGTATTTAACCGAGCCCCTTTCGATGGTACTCCCCTGTTTGTAGTTCGAAGGCTGGATGTTGAAGTTAACCTAAAGGACTTGTTGTTTGGTGACGAGTTGCGACTAAAGGGGATCACCTTGGTGCAACCGTTGATTAACATCAAGGTGTTGCCGGATGGGCGCGCCAACTGGGATATCACCTATCCATCCACCGACACAGTGGCAGCAGAACCAGCAGAACCCTCCAAGTTCTCATTTGGAATCGACCATTGGGAAATCGTAGACGGAGACGTTGTTTATGATGACCAATCCATTCCTTTCACGCTCTCTATCAAAGGACTAAACCATACAGGAAGCGGAGATTTCAACGAAACGCAGTTTGACATGACAACTCAAACGGTTGGCGATTCCGTATCCGTGGGGTATGACGGGGTAACTTACGTTTCCGACAAACGTTTGGAGGCTGACGTGGTGCTGGGCATCAGCGAGGAGTACACCAAATACACTTTTAAAGAGAATAAGGCCCGCATAAATGATTTTGCGTTGGCATTCGATGGCTGGTTCAAAATGAACGAGGACAGCTACGACATGGACATCACCTACGAAACCCAAGAGTCCACCTTCAAGAGCTTGCTGTCCCTGGTACCGGGTATGTATACCCAGGATTTTGGCAGCATCCAGACAGAAGGCCAGTTGTCGTTCAAAGGAATGGTGAAAGGTTCATTCAGCGATACCCGTATGCCGGCCTTCAATCTGGCCGTGTTGGTCACGGATGCGATGTTCCAGTACCCGGACTTACCCACGGCTGTCACCAACATCAACATTGACCTTTTGGTTGACAACCAGGATGGCATCATCAATAACACGGTGGTTGACCTGCGCAAGATGCACCTTGACTTTGGTTCCAACCCGATAGATGCCCGCTTGTTGATTGAGAACCTGAACAACTACAAAATGGATGGAAGCATTCAGGCCAAACTCAACCTCGCTGAGCTTAATAAGATGTTCCCTATGCAGGGCCTTGAGATGAAGGGTTCTTTCAACGTGAACGCCATGGCGAAAGGAGTATATGACAGCATTGCACACCAAATACCTGCACTCGATGTAACCATGGCATTGGCTGGCGGGTATATCAAGTCGGCAGAATTTCCTTTGCCGATTGAAGACTTACACTTTGTGTCGACAGTCAAGAACTCGACAGGCAAGATGGCCCAAACGTTTATTACAGTAGAAGATCTCTCATTGATGATGGATGGAGAGAAGTTTGCCGCTCACATGACACTTCAAAATCTTGATGATTACACCTGGAATGTCAAAGCCAAAGGAGGGATTGACCTGGAGAAGATGACTAAAATTTTTCCGATTGAAGGAATGACCCTTTCCGGCAAGGTGATGGCCGACATTCAAACCAGCGGCAAAATGTCGGATGTAAACGCGCAACGGTACGATCGATTGCCCACGAGTGGATCGGCTTCGCTTGACAATTTCAAGTATTCATCAAAGGACCTTCCGTATGCGGTCACCGTTTCGCAATCGCAGGCCGTATTTGATCCAAAAAAGATTGAACTGAAAAATACCACCGGGACCATTGGCAAAAGTGACTTCGCGGTGACGGGGGCCGTGTCGAATTACATCGCCTACGTGTTCAATAACGAAACGATCAAAGGCAACATGGACTTCAGTGCCAATTTGCTCGATTTGAATGAGTTCATGACTGAGACAGAGGAGACCTCGACAGATGCGGACACGACTTCCTTCGGTGTGATCCCGGTGCCCGAAAACATCGATTTCATCCTTCATTCATCCATCAAGACAACGAAAATGATGGACTACACCATTACCAACGCAGCGGGAGACATCATAGTCAGGAATGGAATTGCCAATTTGAATGGCCTTAAGTTCAATATGTTGGGCGGCTCATTTGTCGTCAATGGTTCGTACAACACCAAAGACATTGAACACCCTAAGTACGACTTTGCGTTGAAGATTGACGGCATGGCCATTCAGCAGGCCGCCAGTTCATTCTCAGTGGTAAAAACGTATGCCCCCATCGCAGGACTTGTAAACGGTAACTTCTCAACTGACTTCAAGATCAGTGGCGAATTGCTCTCCACCATGATGCCGAACATGGCGACCGTAAATGGCGATGGTTTGATTAAGATCGCACAAGCGGCATTAACGCAATCGAAGCTGGTGTCGAGTGTTACATCCCTTACCAAACTTGATAACTCAGATCAGGTTTCGCTGAAGGACGTGCTCATGTCTGCCACGATCGAAAGAGGGCGCCTCAGCGTGCAGCCGTTTGACGTGAAGTTTGGAAACTACAAAACGACCGTGGCCGGAAGTACGGGACTTGACGGAAGCATCGACTACACCCTGAAGATGAATGTACCAGCCGGGAAATTGGGTGGCCAGCTGCAGGGCTTTGTTAACCAACAAACGGGCAGCAGCAATTCAACTTCCGAGATCCCGGTAACGATTGGCTTAGGTGGTTCCTACAATGACCCAAAGACACGCCTGGTGATGACTGAACAAAAACAACAGTTGAAGGAAGCCGTGACGACCGTGGTGGAAGAAAAGTCGAAAGAAGCTGTAACGCAAGTGCTGGAGGGAAAAGATGCCAAGGCCGTTGTCAGCAACTTGCTGAAAGGCGACACGACCAAAAAGGATTCAACAAAAACGGCAGATCCGGCCAAGGAACTTCAAAACAAGCTTAACAGCTTGCTCAAAAAGAAGAAGAACAATTGATCACTAACGAAGCTTGTCCAGTGTATCACCGGTAAAAAATCCCTCGTTGATCAACTCCATCAATTGACTTGGAGTGGGTCGAATTTGATAGAAGAGATCGCCATTGATGTCGATCTCTTTTATTTCCAGCTTCTTTGAGATTTTCTTGAGAATTTCTTTTCGTTTTTCGTCATCGTTGATGTCGATGCTCATGAATTCGACCGCCCCACTTGGCTTTTGCTTTATCAGGCGCAAAATCCACTGGTCTTCCACCTTGAAGTTGACAAAATAATATCCCTTGTACCACTTGAGCACCAGCGTGTCGCTGAGTGTGCCACGATTAAGCCATTCTTTGCCTTCTTTGTCCATGAAGTGATACCCCCAGGTTTCAATGATCAGGGTATCAGATTCATCTCCGCTTTTCTTGTCGTAAGACAGGTACCTGCCCACCAACTCACTGGGCACTTTATTGAGTGCTTTCACACCGGAAGGTTGTGCTTCCGGGAAAGAAATCTCCCTGCATGACGCCAACATCAAAATCCAGACAATCGTGGTTGCCGCAAATTTCATAGACGAAAAGTAGGCTTAAAGGTAGGATTTTGGCATCACATTATCGCCTTTCGAAAAGCGCACAAAAAAAGCTGCCCATCGGGTAGCCCTTATGCTACCATGCATTCTCGAGCGCTAGAGGGTATCTCTTGCCTCTGCCAGGCCCTTGATCTTTTTCACGTGCCCGTTCGGGAAGTAGGTAGCCTTCACCTCTTGATGATTCACTTTGTCTTTTAGTTTAAAGGAATAGTGCAACGGAGTGGGCAATTCCTCTCCCTGAAAAACATTGGTTGGCGAATATTCGACAGACCATTGGCCCTCAACGTCAAGACACCCAGGGAATGGAAGTCTCTTTCAAAAGACTGGAGTACCTCCACAGGAACTTCATTCCGTGTGATCCTGGCTTCTTTTATTACTTGAACGTTTTGAGCCCTGCTCACGATCATTACCATGAGCAGGGATACCATGATTATACCTATGCGTTTCATGTCAATTAGGAATTATGAAGTGAAAAATGAATGATCACCGCAATCACGGTGACATCGCGAGGTACGTACCCGCACCGGCTCATCGCGCCATCAGTTGGCTTGCTTTGTAAGACCCTGCTACTTACATCAACATGGTTCGAAACAAACCGTTGGCCCAAAACGCCATTAATTTGGATATTTTTGACAAGCCGTAATTATTTCAGATCACCGGAACATATTTTTGGTGAACCGTTGACGAAAAACACGAGGCACGAATGAAACTGATTAGCACAATCGCATGTACGCTGATGGCGTGCAGTTTGTTGGCCCAGCCGAAAGAAGCTAACCCTGCCGCCAAGGAGATCCAAGCTTTGGCAAGTCAAAAAAAAATAAAGGACGCTTTTGCCGCGATTGATCGGTTGGAGCCGCGCACGATGGAGGAGTTAATCACGCTTACCGAAATCCCAGCGCCACCCTTCAAGGAAGAAAGACGGGCGATGTATTTCAAGCGCATGCTGGAAGATGCGGGAGTTGATAACGCCTGGATTGATGCGGAAGGAAATGTAGTTGCCGTGAGGAATGGGACGAAATCGGGAAAGACAATCGCGCTCGATGCACACTTAGACACGGTGTTTCCCGAAGAGACGGACGTCACGGTGAAATTCTCAGGCGATACGTTGAAGGCCCCAGGCATCGGAGACGACACACGCGGACTGATGGTGGTGCTCACCGTGCTGCGTGCCATGAACGAGGCCCAAATCAAGACCGAGCACGATGTGTTATTTATCGGGAGCGTGGGCGAGGAGGGACTTGGCGACCTTCGGGGCACCAAATTTCTCTTTGAAAAGGGCGAACGAAAAATCGACAGCTGGATTTCAATTGATGGCGGAGACATAGATCGCGTGGTGAATGGAGGATTGGGTTCGATCCGATACAAAGTAATGATCGAGGGCCCCGGAGGCCATTCATGGGGTGCGTTTGGATTGGCCAATCCGCAGCATGCATTGGGCAAGGCCATCGACTATTTTGCAACGGCCGCTACACCCTATACCGCACAGGGCCCGCGAACAAGTTTCAATGTGGGAAGAATCGGTGGCGGCACCTCTGTAAATTCAATTCCTTTTGAAGCGTGGATGGAAGTGGATATGAGATCAGTCGATCCCAAAAGACTTAAGGGCATAGATTCAATCTTCAACCAAAGCATGCACGCGGCACTCAACGATTACAATGCGACCGTTAAAAAGGGTGAGAAGCTGACCATGAGCCTGGAGATGATCGGCCTGCGCCCTTCCGGAGTGCAGCCAACTGATTTACCGTTGTTGCAGCGCACTGCGGCAGCCATTCGCTACCTGGGTGCTGAGCCTTCCTTTAGTACGAGTTCAACCAACTCAAATGTTCCCATTTCGCTGGGTGTGCCGGCTGTCACGCTGGGTCGCGGTGGTATTGGCGGAGGGGCGCATGCCCTTGATGAGTGGTGGATGAATAAGAACGGAGCCCAGGCGATTAAATTGGCGCTGCTGGTGGTGGTGGCGGAAGCCGGACTTTCGAAATAACTATTCTTCCTTTACAGATTTGCCCTTTCGTACTGCATTAAGTGCCCCGTTGGTTGCGGATTTCACCCAATAGTTGAATATTGACTTGGACCGGATCCGCGGCTGATTGACAGCAATCTTGGAACGCTCCCGGGAATTTCTGATAAAGAGTTCGGCCAGGAAAGTGAGGAACTTGCTCTTTTTTTCAGGCTTACCCTTTTTATAAAAGTCGAGATGCAAATCGCGATAGCTTAGCACAGCCGACCCACGTGCCATTTCACGATCCGCGATGATCTTCAGCTGATAGTCCCTCAGGAACCCCGAACGAATGTTAATCATTTGAAGAGGCGACACCATTTTGTTGAGTTTTGTGAGCTCCAGGTTATTCACCTCCACAACCAAAGCAAACTGGTCGTCTGGTCGCGACTCGTAGTTCAACAGAATGGTTCCGGAATTGTAGATCGAGGCATTCGCCAACGCCAGCAATCTTCTGGTGCTTCCCTGATCAAATGTAAGCTGTGCATTGATGTGCTGGATTTCCACGCAACCTTGTTGGCCGCTTTGTTCAGCGATTTCACAATACACGATCGTACCGTTTTTGGCGTTCACTTGTTGAACCCTAATGCCGGTGGGTGGCTTCAATAAATTCTCAAGCAAAAAAGGCTTATCAATCGCTTGTTGATCGGGCAATTGTTTGTCGCGCGCTACCTGTAGTTGAAACTCACCCACATCCAGTTTGTCAATCTGCACATTTCCATCCTGTACGATTTTTTTAGGGTCGCCCGCAAAGCTGATGTCTGTAAATTTTCCCTGGATCAAGTCATGTTCTTCTTCTATTGTGGCAAATGCCGCTTGAATGGGATTCAGTTCAAATGACGATATCGTTGTCATTTGTTCCGTCATGGAAATGCCTCGGGCCCTAAGATAAAATTTGCCCTGTTTGGTAAAAAGCGAGTCGCATTTTAGAGTCGATGAATCGGCATTTAACTTTATCGCACCAGTATGGACAACGTGTTCTCCGAATGTGATCTGGCCGGGTGTGAGCGTCCAATCGTTTACAAGATCAATTGTTGGTGGGTCACCTCCTTTGCTCTCATTGCCAGAAATTGTAATGAATGGACGAAACAGGGTGGCCCTTGCGGCTGTGGGCTTGGTACCATAAAGCCTGGGCAAGTTTAGCCACACGCTGTCAGTGAACAGTTCGTTGTCCAGGTTTACTACGCTTAACTTTTGAAGCCTGACCTGATCACTTTTCCAGCCTAATGAATCTTGCTGCAAATTCTTGAAGAGAATGAAGGGCGAGTTGACGTTGAGATGGTCAGTTGTGGCATTGACACCGTATACAGGGTAGTCAAACGATGATTGAAGCCTGACCGAGTCGGCACGCAGGCGATAGCCCTGACCAAGCAGATCGAGTTTCGTTAAGCGACCGGAGATCTTGTCGAGGCGGTTGCTGTCAGGGCGAGCGTAGAAGTGATCCACCTGTATTTGCGAGCCCACGAATGCGAGGCGATCCCCGTTTGAGGTGATATTCACTATAAGCTGTTGAGTAGTTAATATTTTTGAACGAATGTTTGTCATTGGCCTTTGCTCATTCAGGCGTGGGAGCTGGCCACTGAGTTCAATGCGCCCAAGCTGTATTTTTTCCCAATCGGTAAAATCGTTTTGCAACACCGGGCCGGATGAAAAACCTCGGATGTGATCTACAAGAAATTCGAGGCTATCCAATTTACCTTGCACATAACCCACTGCATATTCTCCATTTTGATAGGAGAGTCCGTTGGCCACCGCGTTGATATTTCGGCCAGGGTTTCGAAACTCCACGTCATGTGCATCCATTTGCAACACATCGAGCGAAATAAAATCACCGGCATCTTTAGAGATTTGGCGCACCCTTCCCGATGTGTTCTTCAGGGCCAACGACTGATTGGGATCGGTGAAGTAGAAGTTCACTTGCTGAAATGTGCCACTGGGGATGTCTAGTTCGAGCTGGCCTGGAGGGCGTTGTCGCCTTTGGCGTCTCAGTTGTGAGAGAATCTCGGGCGAGACGTGAATGTCGGCCTGCCTCAGGTTTACTCCATCTGACAGCACCTGTTTATAAAATGCAAATGCCAGTAGATTAAACTGTTTTAGTGCAACTTCCGAGCAAGTGATGATTGGTCCACGTCTGCTGATTTGATAAAATCGTGCGTTGCTGATGGTAAGTGTACGTTGGTCATTGAATGAAACACGGTCACTCACCACCCGTAAGTCTTCGTTCAACGAGATTTCCGTGGCCTCTACTCCGATCTGCATGCGGTCTAGTTGAAAAGAATTGCTATCGGCCGTTACGCCAAAACCATACACCTCAAATCCGACCTTCGGCAACTGCACGTTCACCGAATCGTTGTTCGAAAGCAAAATCAGCTGCAGGTTGGCGTTTTGAATGATGGTGCTGTCCACAGCGCATTCGCCAATGACTTGTTTGAGAATGCGCGTGACTACGTCCCGTTCGTCAATGTTGCGGTTGTCTCCACGCAGCCTGAGGCGCCCCTTCAGGTTTGGCTCAGCCACTTCTACCTTTTCGATGCGATAGCGATGGTTTTCGTAGAGTTCGTCATAGTTAAGTGATTTCACCATCAAAGTTTTGCCGGTTACCTCCAGCCACGAAGCACTCACGCTGTCGCTCGTCTCAAACTTATAATCGGTGAAGATCAAGCGATGAGCCGGAAAGTTGTATTGCACCGAAGAGAAGGCCAGGCTGGAATTCCCAAAGTTGAGGCCCTGCTCTCCGATGGTGATTTGCAGGGCGCTTGAGTCAGAAATGTTTCTCCTGTTCCATTCCAGGAAGAGGATGTCGATGAGGCGCAAGGAGATCAACTCTTTTTCCTGCCTGCTGATGTTAAGTTCGCCTTTCAGGATGGTAAGCGTATTGATGCTGAACCGTTGAAAAATCGATTCTATCGGGGGATATAGTTTGAGAAATTGCTCCGTCAGTCGGCCCTGACCCCCATCCTTTGATGCCTGTTGTTTGTTCGCCTTGATGCCAATGACGGGCTCTCTAATCACAAGATATCGGATGTCAAAGTGCCTCGTTTTGAAGTACGATTGTATTGAATTGATCTTGACTTGCACATACGGAATTGTTACGGACTGAATGCCGCTGAGGTCATTTGGGTCGACCTTTTTTACTTCCACTTCGTGAAGGATAAAATTGAGGTTGAAGACATCAAGGTCAGAGTCGCGGATCGACAGGGTGTACTCTCCCTTTGTCTCCGCTTCCACCAATTCTACCAATGCCCGCTTGAAGCCGGCCAGTTTCAGGTATTGCAGCATGGCATAGAAAAAGCCAATCACCACAACAATGATGTAAATGGTCAGCGATATCCTGCGAAACAGCTTTAGCAAAACGTAGGCATTTACCGGAAGATACTTTTAATACACAAATTTCAAAATGACAGCCGATGACTGCCCTTAGTATTCGCCACTTGCACCACCTCCTCCAAATGTTCCTCCGCCTGATGGGCTGGCAGGCTGCTGGTTTCCGCCCAGGGTCTGGGATACCCCAAAGGCCTGCGCATTTTCATCAAGCCACGGTGTGGCAAAGCCCGACTCGCTGGTGAATCCGCCATGTGCTGTCTTCAAGTACCGAATCAGAACCACAGAAAGCGCAATCGCGACAAATCCTGCTAAGGTGGCAGCGATCTCAACATCTTTGAAGCCGAAATAATAATTGAACGTAAAGGCAGTCATCGCCATGGTCAACAAGCTAACCCGCAATAGCAGGATGTCCTTGTGCCTGATTCCGAAGAAAACATACGCGACCGGAACGAGTACTGTAAGCCCATAGAAAACAAGTGCGAATGGAATGTCAGCGCCTGGGTCGAGCGATAGCTCCATCAATGCAATGCTGAGCTCGCGTACAACGTAGTAGTTGCAGCTCACGTAAATCATACACCAGGCACTGAACTTGGCTACCGATACAATGGGATCCAGATGCTCCCGGTCGTGTGTAATTCGAAATCGCGACAAGAAGAAAGCAAGAATTCCGAAGGTGAGAATGAGGAAAAATGGCAATAGGGGCACCATGTCCATCCTTTCCGCTTCGTAAAAGGCAAGGCCCACCACACAGCCCATGGCGCATAGACAGGACAAAAGGTCAACATAGCGTAATGTCGTGAACAACAAAATGCCAAGAGCGCTGATCAGCGTCAGTTCCACGTGTGCATTACTGAGCAATGCTACGCCCATGACGAGAAACCCGATGGCGTGATACATCAACCCTTCCGTAACGCCTGATTTATAATGCCGATTTCTTTTGAAAAACACCTGTTCCAGCACAATCAAGGAGGCGGCTCCATAGGCCAGGCAGGAAAACCCAATGAAGACTTCTTCGTCACTTAGTTCAAGCACCATAAGACCCAATACACCCGTGACACCCGACAATGCCAGCAATGTAGCGATAAACAAAAGCAGCCGGATGATCAGGTTGGGATGATAGAGGGATGCGGCATAGCGCTGACGGATTTTTTTAAGCTGATCGGGATCAATCAATTTGTTCTTGCCCCACCGTTTCGCCCTTTTGATTATGTCCAGGTGTCGCAGTTGATCCAGAGGGTAGATGCACCTAATCATTTTCTGCTAAATAACTTTTTGTAGGAAATCATGAAATAGATGACCCCCCACAGGATATGATGGAATAATAAAACCACAAGGTTGGTTCTGATTCAAACACCCAGTCGGCCAACAAGTAGGTGGTGCCGATGTAAGCACAGAGAAAGGCATAAAGCAGGAAGATGAAGGAATGATTCTGCACGGCCTGGCGGTAGGCGAAAAAGCTTCCAGCATATATTAACGCGAGAAAAATGTAGTAGGTGTTTTCCATAAAAAGGCCAGCTACCGACCCACCGAAAAATAGCAGAAGTGAGAAGTTCAAGTAGGTGAAGGTAAAATGCGACTTGATCGACCGAGCACCTAACCACAATGCCACAGAGCCAAGGGTCACGCCCAGACCGATCGCAATCCAGTGCAACCGCGCCTCGTCAAGAAAATCAGAAGCGTACCATTCTCGTGGCGACAACGACAATCCAAAAAATGAGGCGAGTGCAGTGATCGCCAGCGCCAGCACACCGGTATGATCGTATCGATAAGCAATTGCGAAGAACAGGATCGCACTCAGCAGTGTATTCCATTCGAGGGAGTTGTCGAACAACGCATATTGGTATTGAAGGTAGCCTTGCACGATAATCGAAAGTAGAGATGCAAGTAGTACGACATAGTCATAATAGCCGTTTGGGGGCAGAACCTTGCCACGGCTATAAGAGGGGCCGCGCAGTATACCATAACCAAAGCAAGCGAACGTGGCAATGGCAAGTATTGCAATGGACACGATGTGACCAAGTTCACCAATGTTTTTGTATATCAGCACGCCCAATCCGCCAGTAAAAAGCAAAACGCCCGCGTACAGCAACGTGCGTAGTTCATAGTAGACGGAGATTTTCCGGCCAGCTATGAATGGCTCCATCTCCTCGTATTGCTTTTTGTTAATGAACTCCTGTTGGCGCAGTTCGTCAAGTGTTTCCGGCAGCATTGGCAAAATATTAGCCTGTTCGAAAGTTAATCACTTTCCTGCAAGCGTTATTTGGCCGGCCGTTTCGTTAAATTTGACTTTCAACCCACGTGCCATGAAAACGAATCCCAACAGAAGAACCTTCATCAGGAACATCGCGGCAGTGACGGCCTTTCCTTTGGCGGTGCCTGCTTTTGCAGCGGTTGCAAAACCCGATGTGGCACCATTGCCAGATACTCCGTTGAAGGATGAGGCGTTCTGGGAAATGGTTAAAGCGCAGTTCGCGGTGCCAGACGATCACCTCATGATGAACGCTGCCAACCTTTGCCCGAGTCCGTATTTTATTCATCAGAAGGTGAACGACCTGAATGAACAACTCTCAAAGGATGTCTCATTTCATTTTCGATCCAGGTTTACTGAGTCGAGGAAGACGGCCATTCAACACCTCGCCCGGTTGATCAATGCCGATACCGAGGAGGTTGGCATTACCAGAAATACGAGCGAAAGCAACGGGATGATTATTTCGGGGTTGGATTTGAAGGCGGGTGACGAGGTGGTGGTTTGGGATCAAAACCATCCTTCCAACGGGGTGTTGTGGGAACAACAAGCCAAACGAAAAGGATTCTTGGTAAAGAAGGTGAAGGTGCCCGCCAATCCATCGTCTGCTTCGGAGCTAACGCTGGCCTTTGAGAAAGCGATCGGCCCGAAAACGAAAGTGCTGGCTTTCTCGCACATCTCTAATACGAGCGGTATCGCCCTGGATGCGGCAGCGATTTGCAGGATGGCCCGATCAAGAAATGTACTTACCCTGGTGGATGGAGCCCAATCTTTAGGCGCCATTCAGATCGATGTGAAGCAGTTGCAGTGTGATTTTTATTCTGCCAGTACCCATAAGTGGCTTATGGGGCCGATGGAAAATGGTGTGTTGTTTATTCGAAGGGAGTTGCTGGGCCAGGTTGCTCCGTCTATCGCGGGCGGAGGATGGAGGGAAGGTGGCCACACGGTGGATGAGAAGTTATGCGTCCTGGGGCAGCGCAATGATCCTAGCACGGCCGTATTGGCTGACTGTGTAGCATTTCACCAAAAGATTGGTGTAGCAGAAGTTGAAAAGCGGGTGAAGGAGTTGTCAGCCTACCTCAAGAGGCAACTCCAGGATCGAGTGCCCGGTTTAACTTTCGTTACTCCTTTGCCACCGGAACTCAGCGCAGGCGTTGTCATTTTCAACGTGGAGGGAAAAGACCCGGGTGT
This sequence comes from Cyclobacteriaceae bacterium, assembly GCA_050250195.1. Classification (GTDB taxonomy): domain Bacteria; phylum Bacteroidota; class Bacteroidia; order Cytophagales; family Cyclobacteriaceae; genus ELB16-189. The sequence goes on from JBFWPC010000001.1 coordinate 1,031,859, forward strand.
TATCTACAATACCTTGTATGAAAAGCATCGAATTGCGAGCGCACCTTCGGGAGGTGTTCGCCTATCACCCCACATTTACAACACCAAGAGGGATATTGATACGGTGGTAGATGCGGTGAGAGGAATGGCCTAAATAAATTCCGTTTTGCTTGCTTCTGGCACCACCATTGTGGGGAGTTTAGCTGTTTGAAAACTCGTAACTTTATGGCCTTAAACGCCCCGGAAAACACCCATTAACATAAAAAATCATGAAGCTTAGAAACACAATGTGGATGGTAGCACTTTTTTCCTTTACCATCTCCGCGTCTCAAGGTCAACTGCTGAATAAGATCAAAGACAAGGCGCTCAAGAAGGCTGAAAATGCGGTTGACAAAAAGTTGGGAATAGGGGACGATCCTAACAAAAACAACCCGAATAATCCCAACAACCCCAACGATCCCAACGATCCCCAAAACCGGGGAGGAGGGGGATTGGTAACCACTCCTCCCGATGTGAACATGAACCTCGCGGATGCTGAAAACTACTACAAGGCGGGCAAGTTTGGAGACGCCCGGTATGCCGTGCAGCAGGCGATGCTCGGTGTGGAAATGGAAATTGGCAATAAGGTGCTTGCCTCACTGCCGTCATCCATTGGGGGGTTGGACAAGAATGAGAAAGAAGACAAAGTAACGAGTACCGGTTGGGGCTGGGCCGGACTCACGATTCAACGCGAGTACTCTGATGGAAATGACAAACAATTAGACCTAACCGTGGCCAACAACTCGGTGTGGATGAATTCGGTCAACATGTATTTGTCTGGCGGAGGTTACGCACAAACCACGGGTGGAGAACAAAACTGGAAACAAACCAAAGTGAAAGGCTACCGGGCAGTGATTGAGTATGACGAAGGCAGCGGCTACAAACTCAGTGTTCCCATCGGTCAATCGTCTTTGATCGTCTACCAGGGCATTAATTTTGCCAACGAGGCTGAGATGATGAAAGCCGCTGAAACGGTTGACATCGATGGCATCAAGAAAATGTTGGGAGAGCAGTAATTCACATCCAAATCAAAGAGACCAAATGATGAAAAATATATTAGCAGCGGTGGTGATGGCAGTAAGTGTAACTGTATTCGCCCAGGATTTTGACAAGAGCATGGCAGACGCAAGATCTTCCTACAGCTCCGGAGATTTGGAGAATGCCCGTTTTGCCATGGAGCAAATGCTTCGCGACCTGGATGTGGCCATTGGCAAAGAGATCATGAAAATGCTGCCGACCAAACTGGGTTCCATGGACTACAACGAAAAGCAGGATAACGTAACCGGCAACGGTGGAGGTGTGGGCACCGGCTTGTTCTTGCAGCGCAGCTTCGGCAATGACATGAACAATGCCCGAATTGACGTGATCAATAATTCACCCTTGATCACCTCACTCAACGCCATACTGGCACTGCCGATGATTGCCAATTCTTCAGACGGCACGCAAAAAGTGGTGAAAGTGCAGGGCTACAAATCAGTACTCAATCGCAACGACAACGAAGAAACAGGTAAGACAGGCTATACCCTTCAGGTGCCGATGAATAATACGCTGTTTACACTGGAAGTTTCAGAATGTACGGAGAGCGAGATTTTGCAGATGGCGACCACGGTTCCATTATCAAAAATTGCCGAAATCGCTCAATAAGGATAGACTAAGAATTCAACCCATTCGACTAAAGGATTGTTCTTTGCAGAGCAATCCTTTTTGTTTGGCATCGCATGATTATTCGCATCTCTATGATCTTCCTGACCATTTTGGCAATCTTTTTTGCCTTCGTATTTGGCATTGGTTACTACCTGTCGGGCCCCAAGCATACCGGCCCTGGTACCGAACATTTCACCGGAGAAGTGTTTCTCAATCCAGGCAACGCAAAGGCCAAGGGATTCGGTGACGTACTGCAATGGATGCTGAAGCGAAAGCAAGGGCCCTGGGTGGAGGATACCCTAAGCCAACCCGGCCCTAAGCCAGCCGATGTGGTGACAGAAGGAGCGAAGATCACTTTTGTGAATCACTCCACATTCTTGATTCAAACCCGAGGTGCAAACATCCTGACGGATCCCATCTGGAGTGAGCGCACGAGTCCTTTTAGCTGGGCCGGCCCCAAGCGCATCCGAAGGCCAGGGTTGCGATTTGAAGACTTGCCTCGAATCGACCTGGTATTAATCAGCCACAATCACTACGACCACCTCGACATCCAAACGCTGAGGGGTCTAAAAGAGCGGGACAATCCACAAGTGGTTTCGCCACTTGGCGTTTCTGCATTGCTGAAAGAAAACGGCATCCATTCTGTTTCAGAGCTTGACTGGTGGCAATCGCTGGTGGTAAAGGGTGTTGAAGTTGCCGCAGTACCAGCACAACACTTCTCCGGCCGCGGGCTGTTCGATCGAGACGCAACCTTGTGGTGTGGCTATACACTGAAGCTGGATTCAGGCTTTCTCTACTTTGCGGGCGATACTGGCTACAACGATCAGACATTTAAGGAGATTGGTGCTCGGTTTGCGCCCATTGAAGTTGCGCTGGTCCCGATCGGTGCCTACAAGCCGGAGTGGTTCATGTCGCCCATTCATTGTTCACCGGCAGAAGCGTTGCAGATCCATGACGACTTGCAATCGAAAGTGAGCATCGGTATTCATTTTGGAACTTTTCCTTTGGCAGACGATGGGCAGCATGAGCCGGTGGAGGAGTTGCAACGAGCGATTCGTGAAAAGGGAATGTCGGCTGATGTATTCAGGGTGTTGAAAGAAGGGATTCCTTTTGATTGGCCACATCGGCTACCGTGATTACACTAACTTTGGTCTTGGATGGCCAGGCAGCTTGAAAAGTTATTGGCGAAAATTCGTGCACACCAGGATCCCTGGCGTGCGCTCATGGATTTGCCCATGTCAGCACTTAATTCACTTTTGCTGGAGTTGTTTAAGGCCAGGGCAAATCAGGTTGAGCCAGCGCATCTCCTCCATGCTTTTCGTGAAAACCGTTTTGTGCAACCATCTGCTGACGACCCGATTCAAATCAAGGAGATGGAGCTGGAGTTCTTGCAAGCCGCAAAGAATCACGGATTTAAACCATTGAATCTCTCGCCCGTAACACCCCTTGGCAGCAGTTCGGTGCTCGCTCCCGTAGATCAGAACAACGTGGTGAGCGCGCTGCGACTTTCTGAGGTTGTCTCAGATGCCACCAACGTATTGGCATTACAAATTGCCAGTGAGTTTAAAGGGACCAACGGAAAAGGTGCGAGGGCTTACGCAGCGGTCCATCGGCACATCAGGGGGCAATCCTTTGCGAACCCGAAGTTTTCCGCTCACTTCTCCGTGATGGCTTTGGCGTCAGGTGGTTTAGACAGCGGCAATTTCCGTTTCGAAATAGAAACGTTGCGCCAACACATTCTGCTCTTGCGCCACATATTGAGCAAGTATGTCGATCCCCGTGAGTTGTCGATCCGTTTTTATTGGAAAAAGAACAGCAAATTCTTCCAAGAAAACTTTAAAGAAGCAAACGGAAAAGGATGGCATGATTTGCCGATAGACGAGGTTGAAGATTTCGAAAGCGACTACTACCAGCTGGTACAGTTCAAATTACTTTTGAAAAGAAATAAAGAGACTTATGATGTGGCAGACGGTGGCGTGGTTGACTGGACGCAAAAATTATTGTCAAACAAAAAACATCGGCTCGTGATCAGTGGCATAGGACTCGAGCTATTGGCGCGAATATAAAGAACAAAGGGAGGTAGCGGAAAACCTCCCTTGTCTTGGAAAAAGAGTCCCTCTTAGCCACTTAGCCAACCTCCTTCTCCAATTCCTCTACTTTGGATTCAGCTTCTTTCTTTCCGAATGAAACTGCCAATTTGTATAACTCCAGCGCCTCCCGCTGAGTGGCCTTCTTTTTGCGGGGCGCAAACTTGGTGCGATCGGCCGCAGTCTCCAGTGCCTGTGCTCTCATGAAATAAGCTTCGCCTTCGCTGATTTTTGAGTCGATCAACATCTTGTTGATCTGCGATTCCAGGTCGGCAACCATTTCCTCACCTTCAGCAATTCGCTTGAGGTTTTCTTCGATGGTTGTCTGCTGCTCTTCTACGGTTTGGGTTAGTTCCTGGTTCTCTTTGCGTATAATCTCCACCTTGGCTTGCAAGGCTTCGTATTCCTGATTTCGCGCACTGAGTTCTGCTTTCAATTTTCTCAGCGCGGAAGAGTAAGATCCAGCGCTTGCTTTCGAAGACTTGAGCGAACGCTCCAATTCTTCGATCCTTTTCTTGCTGTCTTTTATATAGCTGTGGATTTCCTTCATTCGCGATTCATAAGCATCGTAGGTTGTGCCCTCCAACATGTTGGCACGAAGCACATCTCGGGTGAGATCAATGGAGTCCATCATCCGGCCAACTTCGTCTAAGGTGGCCATCATCTGTCGACTTATACCAAGCTCATTTCGTAGCGAATCCACTTCGGTTTTCAGTCTTTCGTTCTCGCGAAAATCACAGCTCGCAACAAGCCCAACCAAGACCATTGGCATTAAAACATGTTTCATAAAACGGGTGTCATGAGTTTCACATTTGGTTATTCAAATAACGCTTTTCATACGCGTAACTTTTCATGGTAACCCGATTTACCCTTTGACTAGCCGATAGTGCCGATAATTGGTAGATTTACAGTGATGAAGACCTGTTACAGAAAAGCAATTTCAGGTTGGCAACAGGCAGTAGCGGCAGGGTTTTTCCTGTGGTGTGGAAGTATTGCCAACGGTCAGCATCCGCAAAATATCGTTCGCGAGGAATTGATGATCCCCATGCGGGATGGAATCCGGCTGGGTGCCATTTTGTACCGACCGAAAGCGGAGGGAGAATTCCCCGCTATCGTTTATCGCACGCCATACGGCATAGATGATTATGAAAGCTATGCGGAACTGCCCCGGAAAGCGGCCAAAAGAGGATACCTGGTTTACCTGGTAGATGTGCGTGGCCGGTTGCGCAGTGAGGGTGAGTTTGAGGCCTATCGAAATGAGAAACAAGATGGTTACGATGTAATTGAATGGGTGGCCACATCACCCGGGTGCAATGGCAAGGTGGCGACCTATGGCGGCTCCTATCCTGGCATTGTGCAATGGCTCGCCATTTCGCAACATCCGCCTCATTTGGTTGCGGCTGCACCGGAAATGACACCGATCGGCAGCCATCATTTCTTTTACTACGGTGGTGCCTTTTCGATGCCCTGGATTGACTGGTTTGTGCCATACATCTTTGCGGATAAAAGAAAACGAGCCCATGACATGAGCGGTCCCTGGGATGACGAAACGGCCACCGAAGAATGGGAAAAGACCAACCGGAGGCAATGGTATGAATACCGGCCGCTGGCGGATTTACCCCTGCTTAAGAAATATGCTCCGGAATACTATGACTGGCTCAAGCATCCAGATCAAAGTGTTTGGTGGGATTTTGTAAATGTGGAAAACGACTTTGCCAAGATTGACATCCCGGTGTTTCTTCTCAGCGGCTGGTACGATGCTGCCTACGGGCCGGAGGGAGCTACGCGCGCATTTCAAAAGATGATGAAAGAGTCACCTTCTCAAAACGCGAAAGCCCACACAAAATTGGTACTTGGACCTTGGAACCACACCTCGCTGAATACACAAAAAACAAAGTTTGGTGAACTACAATTTGGACCCGCTGCCGGCCTCGATTACGATGATTTGTTGTTGGACTGGTTTGACGAGCAGGTGAAGGGACTGCCAAATTCAAATCCCTTACCCCCGGTCAGCATTTTTGTGATGGGCGTTAACCAATGGAGATCTGAAATGGAGTGGCCGTTGACCCGGGCGAAGAACACCAGCTACTACCTGTCAAGCACCGGCAAGGCCGCACTTGATAAAACCGATGGCAAGTTATCACCTGCTTCCCATTCAAAAGAAATCAGCGACAGCTTCGTTTTTGATCCAACCAACCCGTATTGGGATAAGTCATATGAAAAGTCCTATCCATACGATCAACGCGACAACGAAAATCGAAAGGATGTTCTGATTTATACCTCCCCAGTTCTTGAAACGGATTTGGAAGTGACTGGAGAAATTCAACTCGAGCTATTTGCAAGTTCCACTGCCAAAGACACCGACTTTACTTTTACCCTTACAGATGTTTATCCGGATGGGCGTTCCATCAATGTCTCCGGTTTGGATGGTGGCTACCTGCGCATGCGGTATCGCAATGGTTTTGAAAAACAGGAATTAATGCAGCCTGGGGTGGTATACCCGATTCGGCTTCAAAACGTTTACACCTCCAATGTTTTCAAGAAAGGGCATCGGATCCGCATTGAAGTAACAAGCAGCCTGGCACCACACTATGATCCCAACCCAAATACGGGCTCTGAGATCGCGAGCGAAGCACAGTTAGTGCCTGCGGTGAACACGATTCACATGGGGAAAAGGTATCCTGCCAGGCTGATTTTGCCGGTCGTGGAGCCTTAGAAACCGAATGCACCCTAAAATCGTATCTTTGTACACATGAGGTGGTTGGGATTTTTGAGATTGAACAGGGTGTTCGTTCTTGCAGCTTTGCTGGCGATCACCACGGTGGCGTGCGCCATGCCCGGCACTTTGATTGAACCCCGATCGGCAACAACTCAGGGTTATCACGAGGAGCCACTGCCCTTTTCGGAGCAGGTTCCTTTTCAAGACTTACCCGGAGCGGATGGCGAGGAAGTGGATGACGATGACACGAGTTCGAGGGACCTTCCTCTTCAGAGCTACTGCCATATTCCAATCCGCACAAGGCTCCACACTGCTTTGACGGTGGGTGCCATTACGCGCACCCGCGAAGTGAACACACCGCCACCAAGGTCGTAGTTCCCCAGATCCCTTTCAAGACTATTCTTTATTGACGCGGTCGGAGTACCGCATCATCACGCTTGACCATTCTGACTATGAAGTATTTTGATTTCCGTCACCTACGCGGTGACTTATTTGGAGGTGTTACTGCCGGTATCGTTGCCCTGCCGCTTGCCATGGCTTTTGGTGTGCAGTCTGGCCTGGGAGCGGAAGCTGGTCTTTATGGCGCCATCGGTATCGGGTTTATTGCGGCACTTTTTGGGGGCACTGCCACGCAGGTGAGTGGACCAACCGGCCCAATGACTGTGATTTCTTCACTTGTTATCGCGACTGCCATCGAACGCTCAGGAAGTCTTGAAGCAGGGTTTGCGACCATCATTCTCATATTCTTTTTGGCGGGCGTATTCCAAATCGTGTTTGGATTTGTCCAACTTGGCAAACTCGTGCAGTTCATTCCATACCCGGTGGTATCAGGGTTTATGAGCGGCATCGGGTTGATCATCATCATTCTTCAGATCTTCCCGATGATGGGGCACAAATCGCCCACCAAAATCCTGCAGGTCTTTTCTGACCTGAGTGTGCCGCTGCAGTCGGTTAACTGGCAAGCAGTGTTGATCGGGAGCATCACGATTGCAATCATTTATCTGTTTCCACGGATAACCAAGGCGGTCCCCAGTGCGCTCGTAGCTCTAATTGCCGTATCACTCATTCCACAGTTCATCGAAATGGACATTCCAAAAATCGGAGACATTCCAAAAGGCTTGCCGAATTTGAATTTTGATGTGTTTGGTGAGATCAGTCCTTCGATGTTGGCCATCATCATCACGCCTGCGCTCACCCTGGCCGCTCTCGGTTCCATTGATTCGCTTTTAACTTCGGTGGTTGCCGACAATCTCACGAAGACGCGCCACAGCAGCAATAGGGAATTGATTGGACAAGGGTTGGGAAATATGCTTGCCTCGCTGATGGGTGGCATACCCGGTGCAGGAGCCACCATGAGAACCGTGGTGAACATTCGCTCGGGTGGTAAGACCCGGTTGTCTGGCATGATTCACTCCATATTCCTGCTGCTCGTGTTGGTGGGTATCGGTAAATATGCGGCCGAAATCCCCTTGGCAGTGTTAGCCGGAATTCTTGTGACGGTGGGTATCGGAATCATCGACTACAAAGGAATACGCGATGTCAGAAGGGTTCCAAGGGCTGACGCGGCAATTATGATCGTGGTGATTCTCATGACTGTCTTTGTCGACCTTTTGTGGGCAGTGGGTGTCGGCCTGGTGCTGGCCTCGCTGCTGTTTGTAAAGCGCATGGCAGAAGAGGGAGAGGATTCTTCTACGATGAGACCCTTTGAAAAACACGTGGACGGAATGGATGAAGGTGATTGGCACCCCTTGTACAAATCGGGCGATGTTTATGTGCAGGAATTGCACGGTCCTCTGGTCTTTGGGTTTGCCAATAAGTTTCAGGAGCAATTTTTAAATGTTCCCGATACCAAGGCGGTAATCTTCAACATGCCCACGCTTTCATTCTTCGATCAATCGGGGCTATATGCCATGAGCGATGTAATCGATCAACTGAAAGCCAGGAAGATTCACGTGATGTTTACGGGACTGCGCCCGAAAGCGAAACAGCAGCTAACCCAGATCGGAATCATCCCCGACAAAGTTAAAGCGGAGGATATCCTTCCGGACCTGAAAGCCGCAGCATTGAAATTGAAAGTGAAAACTACTTCTGTGCTGGCAAATGGAAATGAGAAAGTAAAACAAGAATAAGCATACAAAACGAATTAACAATTTTAAACTATGGATCTCTACAAGAAACTGATTCAAAACAACCGCGAATGGGTTGATCGTATGTTGGCGAACGACCCCGATTATTTCAACCGGCTTGCCGCTGGCCAAAAGCCACCCGTGTTATGGATTGGCTGCGCAGATAGCCGGGTGCCTGCCAACGAAATTATTGGCGCACCTCCGGGCGAAGTGTTTGTACACCGCAACATTGCCAATATGGTTGTTCATAGCGATATGAACATGTTGAGCGTACTCGACTATGCCGTGAACGTCCTTAAGGTTCAGCATGTGATCGTGTGTGGTCACTACGGCTGTGGAGGGGTGAAGGCAGCCATGGGCAACCAGCAGATCGGGTTAATCGACAATTGGATAAGACACATCAAGGATGTGTATCGCCTCCATCAAGATGAACTGGATAGCATCACAGATATGCAACAGCGCGAAAACCGATTCATTGAATTGAATGTGATTGAGCAGGTTTATGACCTGAGCAAGACCTCCATTATCCAAAATTCGTGGAGAGCCACCGGAGGACCCTATGTGCACGGGTGGGTTTATGACATCCGCAATGGGTTGATCAAAGACCTTAAGGTATCGATGAACAACAATTCTATGCTGCCTGAAGTATATAGACTATTGCAACCAGAGGTAGTCTAAGTTTTGGCATCTCGATGAGTTGAACCCTGGCGATTACTGCCGGGGTTTTTGTTTGATGATCGCATGGGGGTAAAAGGCTGCTCGATTGTCCTCAATAAAAACCCCAAAGCAACTAAATTGCACCGGTTATCTCATTAACAACCGGTGGAACTAACCGAACAACAGCTTTGGATCCTGGTGAAGGAGGGCGATGAGAACGCTTTTGAGATGACATTTAAGAACCACTATCAGGCCTTGTGCAACTATGCCTATACCTTCCTGCAGGATCGGGACGAGGCAGAGGAAATCGTACAGTCAACTTTTCTCAATATTTGGGAGAAACGGCAGTCGCTGGACGTGCAACTTTCTTTGAAGTCCTACTTATACAGGGCCGTTCGCAACACCTGTCTCAACGCCATCAAACACGATAAGATCAAACAAGCTCATGCCAGCGAAATGTTGGCTACAGCAAGTCTTGGCTATGAATCAGTAGCGCAAAGTGTGAATGCCGCTGAATTGGATACCAGGATTGCCATGGCCATTGAACAACTTCCGGAGCAGTGCCGACTCATCTTTAAAATGAGTCGCTTTGAAGAATTGAAGTACGCTGAAATAGCTGATCACCTCAATATTTCAATCAAGACGGTTGAGAACCAAATAGGCAAGGCGCTTAAGATTATGCGCGAGCACTTGAAAGATTATTTACCCATACTGATCGTGCTCATGAATGGATTTATTTGACGAATGGAGTGGAAAGGCGATTTGACGATATTGACGATTTACTAGGCAAATACCTTGCGGGCGAGGCGTCACCGCCAGAGCGTGCTGACGTTGAGCATTGGCTGGCGGCCGATGAAGCCAATCGCAGCCATTACGAACAGCTCCGGACCATATTTGATCAAGCCGGCAAAGTAAAAACGCTTCAGTCGTTTGATGCGGAGGCCGCCTGGCTGAAAGTGAAACAAAAAATGCAGGACGGTGGCAGGGCGAAGGTGCTGCCTTTTTCGAAACCGCTTTGGTCTGCGCTGCGCATAGCCGCTGGTGCGGTGATTTTAATTGGGGTTGGCTACTTCGCATACCAGGCTGGGCGCCACGCACCACTTGAGACCATGGTGCTCACCTCAGATATCGAAGTGCTGCAAGACACGTTGCCAGACGGCAGCCTGGCGGTGCTGAACAAGCGAAGCGCGATCAACTATGAATATAATCCCAAGGATAAAAAGCGAAAAGTTAAGCTGGAGGGAGAGGCCTATTTTGATGTGACACATCAGGAGGAGAAGCCGTTCATTATCCAAACGGATGAGGTGATTATTGAAGACATTGGAACCACATTTAATGTGATGGCTTTCCCTGATAGCCCCACAATTGAAGTTTACGTGGAGACCGGTGAGGTTGCTTTCTATACCCTTGAAAATCCGGGATTGAATCTAAAGGCTGGAGAGCTGGGCGTTTACCACCGCACTTCGAAGTCATTTGCGCGAATTTTGAAGCCAGATACCAACCTGCTTTCGTATAAGACCGGTGTGTTCAATTTCCATGGCACCGACCTGGGCACGATCGTGAGTGACCTGAATGAAGTGTATGAAACAAAACTTCGGTTGGCGAATCCCGTTATAGCCAACTGTCGGTTAAATGTTACGTTCAAACACGAAAACATCGAGGCCATAGCTGAAATCATAGCAGAAACGCTAAACCTCAGGCTGACCAAAGGCGAGAAAGAAATCGTATTGGATGGCACGGGCTGTGGCGATTAGGTTACCTGTAATGCAACGACTGATCATTACGTCCATTCTTCTCCTTTGCTGCGGCCTGGGTTGGTCACAGTCGATTCCTCCTTTAGAGCGGAGGGTGACCATTGCTTTTCAAAACGAACCGGTTGACGCGGCCTTGTCCAAACTTTCGAAGGCGGCAAACTTTACATTCAGCTACAATCCAGCTATCCTCGATTTATCGCAAACACATACGGAAAGCTTTACGGATCAATCGGTGAGGGAAGTGATGAACGTATTGCTCGGGCCAACTATCGTTAGCAAAGTGAGGGGCAATTACGTTATTCTCAATCGCGCCCCCAACCAGGTTAAGAAAGCCAGCAACGATCCACCCCCGATCACGATCAGTGGCTATGTTTTTAATTCTGCGACTGGAGAAAAAATCCAGGAGGTAAGTGTTTATGACAAGACCACACTAACTGCTGCCGTCACGGATCAGTTTGGATATTTCAGCATCAAGATCGACAAACCCGGAGAACAAACCGTTTTGTCTTTCAACAAGCTTCATTTCTTCGACACGCTGATCCAAATCTCACACCAACCAACCGCCCATTTCCTGAATGTGAGCCTGACTGCTGATGTGCCCGCACCCGTGGCGCGAGTGGAAGAGGATGAACCGATCGACTCCATTGTCGTTGCTGAGCCCGAGATTGCGGAGGTGCAGCCACCCCGGAAAAGGACAATCAGGGAACGATGGATCAATATGCTGAACATTCGCGACACGCTGTACAGGGATTTTCAGATGTCATTTGTTCCCTTTATCGGAACCAACCATGAATTGAGCGGGAACATTATCAACAAATACTCTTTCAACATTTTGGGTGGCTACTCCAGGGGCACCACTGAGTTGGAGATTGGCGGTTTGTTCAACATTGATCGGGAAGATGCGGGTAGGGTACAGATGGCCGGCCTTGCAAATGTGGTGGGTGGCGATGTAAAAGGCGTACAGGCTGCTGGCTTGGCCAACATGGTGAAGGGCAGTGTGAGTGCCGGGCAATTTGCTGGCTTGTACAACTTGAACGGGGGCACCGTAGATGGCCCGCAGTTCGCTGGGTTGTTCAATTTGAATCTGAAAGAAATGGATGGGCCGCAGTTTGCGGGTTTATTCAACATCAACGTGAAGGATGCGCGTGGGGCGCAGTTCGCTGGTCTTTTCAACGTTCAGCCGGGTCACTACCGCGGTGGTCAGGGTGCAGGGTTGTTCAATGTGACCTCAGGCTCAGTAAGCGGAACACAAATTGCGTCACTGTTCAATTTTGCCAGGGATGTGCAGGGTTCACAAGTGGGTCTGCTCAATATTTCAGACAGCATCAGAGGAGTACCGGTGGGTCTTCTCAGCTTTTCAAAAAGGGGATATCACAAGCTGGAGATTTCGGCTGACGAAATATTTCTTACCAACATTGCATTCCGCACGGGCGTGAGGCAGTTCTACAACATTCTCACCGCGGGAGTTAAGCCAGAAAATACCATCGGAAAGGAGAATGTTTGGTCGTTTGGCTACGGTGTAGGAACCGCTCCCCGGATATCGGATCGGTTTTTCCTAAACTTCGACCTGACGAGTCACCACGTGAACAAGGGTAGCTTCACGAACTCAATCAGTTTGTTAAATAGGCTGTACATGGGGGTGGACTTTCAGATTTCGCGAGGATTCTCGATGACTGCTGGCGCCACCCTGAACGGATATTTGACCGACAGCAGCTATTCAGAAAATCCAGACGTGTTTACGCATTATACCCCGTCATTGATTGCCGACCATACGTACGCTGACGAGAATAACCTCAAAATGTGGTGGGGTGCGAAAGTTGGTCTGCGATTTTTTTAGGAAAAACTTCGAGATGTGAATAGGGGTTGACCTCTCCATGCTTGTCATACCGGTGAATTTTAAAACACCAGTATGAAATATTTTCTTACCCTCGCGTTCACTTGCATTTCTTATTTGAGTCTGTTGAGTCAATCGCTCACGCAAACGGTTAGAGGTACCGTAATGGACAAAGTGTCGCAGTCACCATTGTATGGAGCCACGGTTGTCATTATTGGCAGCGATCCCATCGTGGGCACCACCACCGATCTGGATGGCCAGTTTAAGCTTACCAATGTACCAGTCGGAAACGTTTCTCTTCGCATCTCATTTATCGGTTACAAAGAGTTGATTCTTCCAAACGTAATCGTAAACTCTGGAAAGGAAGTGGTATTGACCCTGCCCATCGAGGAAGACATTGTGCAAATGCAAGAAGTTGTGATCAGGCCGGAGTTGGAGAAAGACAAGCCACTCAATGAGATGGCCACCGTGAGTGCCCGCACTTTCTCTGTTGAAGAGACGCGCAGATTTGCAGCCGCTGTCAACGACCCTTCGCGTATGGTTACCTCTTATGCGGGGGTCATTCAAACCGATGACGGCAATAACAACATTTCTATTCGAGGGAACTCACCGTACGGTTTGCTCTGGAGGATGGAAGGAGTGGATATCCCGAGCCCCAATCATTTCACAAACGTGGCCACATCTGGTGGAGGTATTTCAATTCTGAGCACCCAGCTGCTCACCAATTCTGATTTTATGACGGGCGCCTTTCCGGCAGAGTATGGAAATGCTTTGGCTGGTGTTTTCGACCTTAACCTCAGGCGAGGTAACAACGAAAAACCTGAGTATACCGCGCAAGCCAGTTTCCTGGGTACCGATGTGGCTGTGGAAGGCCCTTTCTCAAAAGATTACAGGGGTTCATACCTCGTCAACTACCGGTATTCCACACTGTCTATCTTATCCAACCTGGGCCTTGAAGTGGGTGATGGCGTAACGAACTTTCAGGATCTTTCCTATCATTTCCATTTGCCAACCAATAAAATGGGTACTTTCTCACTTTTTGGATTTGGCGGGCTGAGCGATCAAAAAACGAGCAGCGAGTCAGACTCTTCGCTGTGGGAGTCAGAAAGTGATCGATACAATTCGAAATACATTTCGAACACGGGTGCAGCCGGTGTTAAGCATCATCTTAACCTTGGAACCGACACATACATTCGTTCCAGCATTCTACTCTCCGGAAGTGACCTGGCTTATAAAGAGTTTCGAATAGATAACAATTACAACCCGCAACTACAGGCCGACCAACATTACATCAACAAAAAAATAACGTTAAGCTCAGTGATTACGCACAAGTTTAATGCAAAGAACAGCATGCGTGCGGGCACTTATCTTAATCGGCATTACTATGGGCTGATGGAGGAATTCTTGAACAGAGAAACTTCACAGATTGAAAAGAATCTGGATTCAAAGGGATCGGTTTCAACTGTGCAGCTTTTCTCTCAATGGAACTTCCGGGCTACCGAAAAACTGACATTCAATTCTGGCGTTCATTTTCTGATGTTGACCTCCAACAGCACATGGTCGCTGGAACCGAGGTTTTCGACCAAGTACGAGTTGGATCAAAGGCAATCTTTGAGCCTGGGTTATGGACTGCATAGTCAAATTCAGCCCGTTGGCATTTACGAAGCCGAAGTATCACGGGTTGATGGCACGAATTATAAACCCAATCGAGATATCGATCTGAATAGGTCGCACCATTTTGTCTTTGCCTACGACAGATCGCTCACTCAATACACCCGCTTGAAGGCAGAGGCCTATTACCAGCATCTTTTCAACATCGCGGTGGAGGAAGACATCACTAGCCCGATTTCAACTTTGGTGATTGAAGGCGGCTACTTTACCGAGCCATTGGTTAACGAAGGTCGTGGGCGGAACTATGGCATGGAACTGACGCTGGAAAAGTTCCTCCACAACAACAGTTACTTCCTGATCTCGTCATCGGTGTATGATTCCAAGTACAAGGCGTTGGACAATGTGTGGAGAAATTCGCGATTCAATGGCCACTTTGCCGTTGCTGCAACTGGCGGGAAAGAATTCAAGTGGTCGAAGCAGCGCACCTTTGGGTTGAATCTACGAGCAACATACGCAGGGGGTTTGAGAATAACGCCCATCGACATTCAAAAATCGTTGGAGCTGGGTGAAACAAGGTTCATTAAGGCGCAGGCCTTCAGCGAGCAGTTGCCCAACTACTTCCGAACGGACCTTCGGATTAGTCTGAAGCGAAACAGACCCAAGTCGACCACCACCCTGGCTTTGGATATCTTAAATGCGAGTAACAATAAGAATGTAGGTGGTCAGTATTTTGACTTGGATACGGGTCGTGTAGAACGATGGTATCAAATGTTCCTGTTGCCTGTGTTAAGTTATCGTATTGAATTCTGAGGTTGTTCATCCGGCCCGCGCGAAGCGCGGGCCGGATGTCGTTTCTATTCTTCCTTTATCACGGAAGCAGGATTTCTCAATGCCGCTTGTACGGTTTTGACGCTCACAGACCCCAGGGCTATCACCACGATGGCGAAAAACGCCAACAGGAAAGTACCGACTCCCAAATTGGTATGGCGGGCATAGCCTTGCAACCAGTCCGTCATCAGATACCACGAAACAGGTACGGCCACAGCGAAGCTGATCAGCAACAGGTAAACGTAGCGCTTGAAAAATAAGATGACCACTTCAAACACAGAGGCGCCCAAGACCTTTCTGATTCCAATTTCCTTCTTCCGCTTTTCCACTGCAAAAGATGACAGGCCGAACAACCCCATGCATGCGATGAGCAGAATGATAATCGAAAAGCCCTCGATCATGGTAAACAGACGTTGCTCATCTCGATACATGGTGGCGATGTTTTCACTCAGGTAGAAGTAATTGAAAGGGAGTGACCCTTCCTCGTCCAGCATTTTCCAATTCGACTGAATGAAATCCACTGCCTGCTGACGCGCCCCATCTGCAATGACTATATGATTCTGAAGCATGAGCGCAGTGGTTGGTGATTTCTTAAGTTACGACTGACACCTGAATGAGACCGCCTATCGGTGCCAACCTGCAGATTTTCGGTGTGAATCGATCGATGAGCTACTTAGACCGTCTCGCTTTTCTTTTGGTTTTGGCCCTGATGAACTTCCATTCAAACGTATCTACGATCAGCGCTTCGAGCAGCGTCTCTCTTACAAAGTCTTCATCAATTTCCTGCAATGATGAATAATGCACGATATAGACTTGTGTTCTTCCCTCGTGAAGTAAGATGCCGCGATCATTCGACAGCATGTGGCCATAGCAAAATCCGAAGGAGACCAATGCATTCCTGGGACCGTAAGGTGTGCTGTGGGGCCATATAAAACAGACCATTCGATTGCGTTTATAAAAGGGTGCGCCATAAGACATCTTTTCCTCGAGTCGTGGTTCAACATCGAACAAAATTGAGCGCAGCCGCTGAATAATCACCCGCTCCGCCTTGGGTAAGGATTCCAAAAATTCATCGATGTCGTCAGATCTCGCCACGCTATAAAAAAGGCTACGTGAAAATACTGCGCAACTTGACAACCCTATGTCAGCAGGTATGTTGTCCAATAGTCAAAACGGTGAAGTATAAGACATGATCGGAACATTTGACCGGTTATGTGAGTTATTCCTGCTGTGAATTAAAGCAAAATGGTATGAAAGCAATCTGGAATGGAAAAATCCTTGCTGAAAGCGAAGATACGGTAGTGATCGAAGGAAATCATTATTTCCCTGTAACCTCGTTGAAAACACAACATTTCAGCCATTCCGATTCACACACTTTTTGTCCCTGGAAGGGAACGGCCTCTTATTATCATGTTGACGTAGACGGAAAAAGAAACCCGGATGCGGCCTGGTTTTATGCTGAACCAAAAGAGGCTGCAGGCGTTATCAAAGGGCGTGTGGCATTTTGGAAGGGCGTAGAAGTTGTGAAGTGACAACTTTGCTATCTTTCATGTAAGTTTAAGAGGTGAAAGTAAGAAAAGTACACCCGGACCAAATTTGGAGCGAAAGGAGGGAGGATTTTGAAAAGCTTACACCCGAGCAGCGGCTGGAATGGCTACAGCGTATGCAAGACCGAATGAGATCGAAACTTGATCCGAAAGCTCCATTAAAAGTTAAAGTGATTCTTAGAGGTGAGCTTATTAAGTAGCTTCCAACAGAGCCTGATTGAGGCCTTTCAGCGGGAAGGTGTCCAGTTTGTAGTGGTTGGTGGAGTGGCATCCGTGTACTACGGAGTTCAAAGAAGTACTGGAGACTTGGATATCCTGGTAAATGCTGGGCAAGAAAATGGAAGACGCATCCTCACCGCGTTTTCGAAACTTGAACTTGATGCGAGCGGAATTCGCCCTGAAGATTTTGAAAAGCAATTATTTCTTTCTTTTGGCTTCGAGCCAGATGCGATCGATCTGATGACCGCTACCCCGGGCGTAAACTTCATTGAGGCCTTTGGAAGGGCAAACAAAATTGACTCAGGAGGGTTTAGTGTCCCAATCATGCACATCGATGATTTAATCAAGAACAAGGAATCATTGAATCGGCAAGGAGAAAAACGTCACCTTGATGCGTTTGACCTCCAAGCACTCAAGCGCATAAGAACTCAACAATCGGGTAACTGATGCTGCTTGCGATAGATATTGGCAATAGCGACATCACGCTTGGTGTGTGGAGTGATGGGGCATGGAAACACATTTGGCGAATCGAATCCAAATCTGAGCAGCCCGAACTTTTCTATGGAATTAAGATCAGGGAATACTTTTTCGAGGCTGGATTGGCGGTGTTCGAAGTAGATACAATCGTCCTCAGCAGTGTGGTACCCAGCCAGACCGAAAAGATCCGCAGCGTGGTGAACGTGTTGTTCGAAAGGGAGCCGCTCATTTTGGGTCCCGCGATCTATCCAAGGATTTCAATTGAGGTTCTAAATCCGTACGAAATTGGGTCTGATTTAGTCGCCAATGCAGTAGGGGCATATGCACATTTTAAGAAGGCCTGCATTGTCGTAGACTTTGGCACTGCATTAACTTTTACCACCATTTCTGACAAGGGTAAAATCCTTGGCGTTTCTATTGTACCGGGCCTGAAGACTGCGATCAAATCGCTCACACAAAACACCGCAAAGCTTTTTGATGTGCCGCTGCAAATGCCCAAGTCAGCCCTCGGTATCAATACGGTCACTGCCATTCAGTCGGGCATACTCATTGGCTATGACGGCCTGGTTCGCCACATGGTGGGCGCCATCAGAAAAGAAATTGGGAAAGACTGCCCCACCATCGCCACCGGTGGTCTCTCGGCAATCGTTACTTCACTCAACGGTTTCTTTCACACCATCGACCCAAACCTTACGCTCAACGGACTGCGGATCGTAGGGGAACAGCTGAAAAGCTCTTAGCTATTTGTCAAGGGCTTGCTTCAGGTCCGATATCAAATAATCAGCCTCTTCCAGACCCACGTAAAATCTGATTACGCGATGCACCTCGTTGGTCACATCGAACTTCTCCTTTGGAAAGGTGACAAGAGAAGGAAATACAAGCGATTCATGGCCACCCCGGGATACGGCCAGGAAAAATCGCTTGAGTGAATTGCAGAACTTTTCAATTTCCCCGGCAGTATTCGCTTTCATCACCACGCTGAAGAGACCGCCTGCGTCTTTCATCTGCTTCCTGGCCAATTCATATTGGGGGAATGAAGAGTGAAACGGAAAAATCACTCGCTCAATTTTCGGATGACTTGCCAGATAGTTTACCACTTCTTTTGTGGTGTTGCACACTTGTTGAAGGCGGAGCGGCAGTGTTCTCAATCCTCTTATCAACAGCCAGGCATTCATCGGTGAGATGTTTCCACCGATGTTGAGGAATTCCCCGTCAAATATATTCTTAATCATCGCCTTCGAACCGGTGACTACGCCAGCGACCACATCGCTGTGCCCGCCAATAAACTTGGTGGCAGATTGGGCCACAAGATCCACACCCATTTTGTACGGTTGTTGGTTGAGGGGAGAGCAATAGCTGTTGTCAATCATCGTAATCAGCTTTTTAGCTTTCGCGATCTTGACAACCGCTTCGATGTCTTGCAGCTCGTAGGTGAAGGTGTTGGGCGACTCAAGGTAGATCAGCCTCGTTTCCGGCCTGATCGCCTTTTCAAAGTTTGTGATGTCGGTTCCGTCAACGAAAGTCGTAGCGATGCCAAATTTGGGAAGAACTCGCTCAAAAAGCTTGATGGTCCAGCTGTAGGGCTTTACCACACTTACGATGTGATCCCCCTGGGCCAATAGCGACAAGATGGGCACAGAAATGGCACCCATGCCGCTGCCAAATACGAGTGCGTCCTCGGCCCCGTCAAGGGCGGCCAATTTTTTTCTCAGGATGTCCACCGTGGGATTGTTGCCGCGCGAGTACAAATTGGCACCATACTCATCGGCAAGGGCCTGTCGAAATTGCTCAGTCGTTTTAAAGGCAAAGTTGCTTGTTTGTGCGATGGGGGGGCTGATCATATTGAAATATTGATCTCGTTCTTCGCCCAGCTCGTTGAGGATGTATGACAGTTCCATGATGGATTATTTTTTCTTTGATACTAGTTTCTTCAGTGCAAGGTATAGGGGGAGTCCGGATACAAAGAGAATAAAGCCAATGAAGGAGCCTTGTGGATTTGAAACCATCACGCTCACGTTCACCATTCCATAGACCAGAATAAACACTGCAGGCATCCACGGATAGCCCGGAATTTGATAAATGCCGGTCGGGTTTCCCGTTTTCTTTGCACGGCTGCGAAGTACATAAATGGCCGCACTTGCCGTCACCAGGCTGATGCTGTCAAAAAACATGACGTAGTTGAGAACCTGTGTAAAAGAGGACGAGAAGAAAAGGGTGAGCACAATGAATATCACAAAGAATGTGACGCCAAACTCCTGTACCTGTGTCTTCGAGTTTACTTTGTGAAAGATCGGTGGCAGCACACCGTCTTCGGCCATGGCATAGTACACACGGGGGTTGGACATGATGGAGGCATTCACATAGGCCATCACCGAAAGGAACATGATCACGGCAACCACTTTGAAGGCAATGTCACCGAGTAACACGCGAGCCACATCAGCGGCCAGGGTTGTTGATTCCTGAAGTTGTTCGAAACCCAGCACGCGGAAGTAGGCAAAATTCACCAGCAAATACAAAGAGAGGATAATCGCAATACCATAGAGGATGGCTCTGGGCATGGTACGCGTGGCGTTCGGCACGTCACTGCCGAAGTTCATGGTTTGTTGATAGCCACCGTAGGTGAAAAATACAGGAACGAAACAAAGCCAAAAGGCCTTAAGCCAATCATTGGAAGATAGTTCGGGACCGGCCGATTGTGCAGCCACCGGGGCGGGCGCAGCAAAGATGGCGACAATCAATAGCAGGATTAATCCTAATTTGATCATCATCAACACATTGAGCATCCGCGCGCTCATCTTGATCCCCGCCATATTGATGAGGTAAAGCACCGCTATCGATGACAGTGTAATGATCTTGATGGCCACACCCAACTGCATGCCGGGAAACAAAATGGGATGAATGTACTCGGCACCAATGATGGCCACGCTGGCAGTGGATGCTGCGTTTGAAATGACCGTCATCCAGTTAACCATGAAGGCGAAGGCGGGATGGTAACAGTGAGAGAAGATGCGGTAAAATCCGCCTGCCACCGGGTATCGCGAGCCGATTTCTGCGAAAGTGAGCGCACCGAACAAACTCACCACAGCCCCTAAGGCCCATGCGATAAAAAAGATTTCAGGAATCTGAGCTTTTTGAGCGACCTCTACGGGCGTTCGAAAAATGCCCATGCCAATGACGAGGCTCACCACAATCATGGTGAGATCGAATAAGCCCAACCGAGGCTTAATGCTCATGCTGCCGCCAGCTTGATGGCTCGATTAACGTTTGTAAACCTTGGTGCCCAAGCCACCCGTATCTATTAAAAACCCAAATGACACCTGCAAAGGTTGATGGTCAAAGAAGGCTTCATTGGGCAATGCCTGCGCAAGTCCAAGCTGAAACAGGCCGAATATGTTGCCCTTTACATGAAATCTGCCTGTGATGGCTGGTTCGATAAACAACTGCGCTTTTTCACTTGGCATTTCCGTAACGCCCCCGGCCGTAAACTCCGAATAATTGACCCAGCTCAAACGCGGGGTGAAGGCGATATCGAACTTGCGGTTGTTCGTTGAAAAAGTGGGCTGGATCATGAACCGACTCATCTTCGCAGTGACAATCGTGTCGCCTTGCCCGAAGTCATCTGCAAAAAAATAGTACTGCGCCAGGTTGGTACCTTTTCCCACGCCATAACCAATAAAAAGTTCAAAGCGTGATTTTCTGCTGGCAGAATAATAGCCAATGGCGCCCTCGGCAAATGTATTTCTCCTGCTGAAGTCAGGATTGGTGCGCTTATGCGAGCCGTAAGAATAGCTGCCTGCGATGGCAAGGTGATCGGTAAGCGAAACGGCCGCCTGGGCGTCTGCACCGGCTGAGGTCAGAAAGCCGCCAATCTGCGCCTCGCCCTTTCCATCAAATAACGGCACATTGCGGGAATTGGGAATGTAAATGGGAGCACAGCTGGTGAGGAGAGCCACACCAATAATCCATAGTTTTCGCATGCGCCAACTGGTTAAGGATTGGTAAATTAAGAGAAATTCGAATGTAAACCGTACAACATCTTACCGGAAGAAAAATATGTCTTTCAACACCGAAGAAACAGATGCCCTTATTGAAACGAGGAGGTCCACCTTTCCAAAAGATTACACCGGAGAAAAGGTCCCCGATCACATTGTAAAACGCATGATTGAAAATGCGACCTGGGCACCCACACATAAACTGACAGAACCGTGGAGGTTCATGGTATTCACAGGGGAAGGGCTCCAAAAACTAGCCAAATTTCAGTCTGAGCTGTACAAAAAAATAACGACTCAGGATGGCACCTTCCGGGAAGAACGCTACGAAAACCTTAGGACCAAGCCCATGCAATCATCACATATTATCGCGGTGGGGATGCAGCGAGACAAAGATAAACGCGTACCCGAAGTGGAGGAATTAGGAGCTGTGTTTTGTGCAATCCAAAACATGTACCTAACCGCCCATGCCTATGGGGTGGGGTGTTATTTGAGTACCGGTGGAGTCACCTATTTTCCGGAAGCAAAGTCTTTTTTTCGATTGGGCGAGGAAGACACGCTCTTGGGTTTCATGCACGTGGGCATGCCGAAAACCAAACCAGGCAAAACCAGGAGAAAGCCTATAGATCACATCATGAAATGGGTGAACTCGTAGCACGGTTGTCCAGACCCGGCTGATCCTGAAATGATTGGGTGAAACGCGTGGCCACGCAGGTCAAAAAAAGATGCGTTTGACGACTGCCCGAGAACCTGCTATTTTCGAAGCACAAATCGTAAGTTCCTGTTATGAGTTCAGCCCCAGCCACTTTGGTACCGAATGCCAGCCTGGATTCGGTACCCACGAAAGAAATGATCGAGCAAGCCCATGAGCGGATCAAGCCCTATATCCACCGTACGTCAATTCTAACTGCCGAAGGAATCGATGAGGCTGCCGATTGCAACGTCTTTTTGAAATGCGAAAACTTTCAGCGCATTGGGGCATTCAAAGCGCGGGGCGCCATGAATGCCGTGCTTTCGCTAAGCGAGGAAGAGCGGGCCAGAGGCGTAGCCACCCATTCGTCAGGCAACCATGCGCAGGCCCTGGCGCGTGCCGCCAAAATCATGGGCATCAAATCGTACATTGTGATGCCGCGAACGGCCCCCGAGATCAAGAAAAAAGGTGTTCGGGCATTTGGTGGAGCGATTACCGAGTGCGAACCCACGTTGGAGGCCCGAGAGACAACCCTCGCACATGTGATTTCAGAAACAGGAGCAACTGAAATTCACCCGTTCAACAACTATCCAGTAATCGCGGGGCAGGCGACTGCCGCCAAGGAACTTTTTGAGGATATGCCCATGCTGGACTACCTGTTCGTACCCGTTGGAGGAGGAGGATTGCTGAGTGGCAGCTGCCTGGCAGCCAAATATTTTTCACCCGGCACACAAGTGATAGCCACCGAGCCGACAGGTGCCGATGATACCTACCGGTCGTTGCAGAGCGGGAAGATTGAACCCTTACAGGCCAGCTCCATTGCCGATGGTTTGCTCACCTCCCTGGGGGACAAAACTTTCCCCATCATTCGTGACCACGTGAAAGAAGTAATAACCGTCACCGATGAGCAAATCATTTCAGCCATGCGGTTGATTTGGGAGTCGGCTAAAATTGTTGTTGAACCTTCTTGCGCTGTGCCGGTGGCGGCTTTGATCAAGGAAAAACAGCGATTTGCCGGCAAGTTTGTGGGGGTTATACTTTCGGGCGGAAATGTGGATTTGGAACGTGCCTTCAAACTGTTTGCCAGCCAGGGCCGCTAGACCGTCAGAATAAAAAAGCCCCGACTCTGCCGGGGCTTCCTTGCTGTCAGGATTCGTTAGTTCCCTTTTCTGAACCTGTCGAACTGTGAACTGTTTTGCTTGGGGAATACGTTGTCGGAAGTGTTCACATCGGCAGTCGCCTGATTGGGATCAACCACGATACCTGTCACTTCTTTTTCTTTTACGAATACCTTTCTCACCTCTTGTTCATTGTTGCGCCAAATCTCAGCGGGAATATTTTCAATTTCTTTTGAACCGTCCTCGAAGGTCCACTCAATGATGATCGGACTAACAAGACCGCCTGTATTCTTGAAGGTCAGTTCATACAGGTTTTTTCCTTCAAGCTTTCCGCGCACCTGATTTTCATTGATTCGGTTGCGGAATTCACGATAGAAGTTATCGGGCGTCTCGGTGAGGATCAGCTCCTGTGGCCCATCACTAAAGTCGCTTATGCCACCATTATTTTTTTTAGCCAGATCGCCCTGGACCACATTCAGCTTCTTGGTTTCGGGATCCTGCTGCGCTTGTTTCACCCGGAACCAGCGCACGTTGTCAAGAGTCACGTCCACGTTGTCGGTCGTGTAAAACCAGCCTCTCCAGAACCAATCGAGGTCCACGGCAGAGGCGTCTTCCATGGTTCGGAAAAAATCGCCTGGGTTAGGATGTTTGAATGCCCATCGCTCCGAATATTCCTTGAAAGCCTTGTCAAACAATTCGGGCCCCATTACCGTTTCGCGCAACAACGTCAAGGCGGCAGCCGGTTTTGTGTATCCATTTGGCCCAAAGCTCGAGGCCTGGTTATCGGAGCTCGCCATGATGGGGCGCATGATGTCTTTGTTGCCCTTCATAAAAGGAACAATGCCTTTGGGCGAGCCGCTCGTGATATCGAACCCTTCATAGCGTGTACGAATCGTCTCTCTTTCGAGGAAGGTATTGAGGCCTTCATCCATCCAGGTCCACTGGCGCTCATCGTTGTTCACAATCATCGGGAAAAAGTTATGACCGACTTCATGAACGATTACGCCTACCATTCTTTCTAACGTGCGTTGCGAGTAGCTTCCATCTTTGTTGGGCCTTCCGAAATTGTAGCAAATCATCGGATACTCCATTCCCTGATCAGCGGCATGCACTGAATAAGCGGTAGGATAGGGATATTCGAATGTGCGTGCAGAGTAGACCTCGAGGGTGTTTTTGATGGCCCGGGTGGATTCTTTTCCCCACAAAGGGTTGCCCTCTTTGGGATAAAGTGATTGAGCCAGTGGCGTTTTGCTTCCCACTTTTACTGCCATGGCATCCCAGATGTATTTACGTGAAGACGTGAAGGAAAAATCGCGCACATTCTCTGCATGGAAAACCCAGGTGGAAGTTTTCTTGGAGCGTGACTTTTCTTTCTTCTTTGCTTCGTCCTCGGTTACAATCAGCACCGGTTTGTCAAATGTCTTTTGGGCCCTGGCAAATCGCTCTTGCTGTTCCTTTGAAAGCACGTCTTGCGGGTTTTGCAGCCAACCGGTGGCTCCTACAATGTGGTCGCTCGGTACTGTGATGCGGACTTTGTAGTTTCCAAAAGTGAGGGCGAACTCTCCGCGTCCCAGGAATTGCTTGTTTTGCCATCCTTCGTAGTCATCGAATACGCACATGCGTGGAAACCACTGGCACAACGTGTAGGTGTAGTTGCCATCCTCCGGGAAATACTCGTAGCCCCCGCGCTCATCAAACTTCATGCGATCATACTCATTGTAACTCCAGTCAATCTTGAAGCTATACTTTTCACCCGTCTTGAGTGGAGTCGGCAGATCTACACGCATCATGGTATAGTTAATCAGGTAGGGAAGATCCTTCCCGGTAGATGCGTCTTTTACGGATGCAATCTTGTACCCACCTTCATACTCGTAACCATAGCCGCCCAGGGCAGATGCCATGAACTTGGCGGGAATCGAGTCGCGAATGAAACTTCCGGCTGTTTTGGTTGTCATGTTATCCTTGGCCAGGATATTCTGATCCAACTGCAGCCACAGATACTTCAGTGCTTCCGGAGAATTGTTGTGATAAGTGATGGTTTCGGACCCTGTGATGAGTTGGGTCTCGTCATTCAGCGTTACGTCAATGTCATAGTCTGCCTGTTGTTGCCAGTACCTGGGGCCGGGTGCACCCGAACTACTGCGATAAGCATTGGGTGTGGGCAACTCCGGTCCCAACTGCTCGAACTTTCCCTTCCAACCGTCCTGCGCCATGCCAGAAAAGCTGACCAGGAGAGCCGTCATCCAAAAAAACTTCTTCATGCGTTTCAATTTATATGGGTGTTAAAACTAAGAGAGTCATTCCGAATTCTGAAATGACTCTCAATCAGCGGCAAAAATAAGACCCTAATTGCCCTTTTTCCTTAGCTGGTCAAATTTAGAGGGGGCGTTGGGTTTTGGGAATACGTTATCCTCTGTGTTGATGTCGGCAGTCTCCTCCATCGGGTCCAACACCACGCTGGCTACCTCCTTCTCCTTCACAAACACTTTGGTCACCTTGTATTCGTTGTTTCTCCAGATCTCGGCAGGGATGCGCTCGATTTCCCGGGAACCGTCTTTGTAATTCCATTGAATTACTACGGGCATCACCAATCCACCCTTATTGCTCAGCGTTACTTCATAAAAGTTCCTGTTCTCCATCTTTGAAAGAATGGCTTTGTCATCCACCCGGCTCACGAAATCGCCATACAAGCGCGAATCAGTAGGAATTACACTAAATGGTTCTGGCTGGTCAAAGGGGCTCCCGTTGGCATTGCCGCTTCCACCGGCCTGAATTTGCCCTTTTACATTTTTTGACCGGTTCTCCACATTGGTTTCCTGGCCACGTACGCGATACCACTTCACCTGGTCAATCGATTGGTCGGTATGGTCTGTCGAGTAGAACCACCCTCTCCAAAACCAATCGAGGTCAACGGCAGAGGCGTCTTCCATCGTGCGGAAGAAATCGCCTGGCATCGGATGTTTGAATGCCCATCGCTGCGCATATTCTTTAAATGCTTTGTCAAAGAGTTCTTTCCCCATAACAGTTTCCCTGAGGATGTTGAGCGCTGTGGCACATTTTGCATACTGCTCAGCGCCATAATTAGAACTTACTACGTTTTCGGCAGATGTCATCAACGGCCGTTGCAATGACTTGTCGCCCTTCATATAAGGAACGATAGCCGATGCGGGTCCGCGTCTTTGCGGCATGTCGGGGTAGTTTTCAACTTGTGTAAGGTACTGCACAAAGGTGTTGAAGCCCTCGTCCAGGAATGCCCATTGACGCTCATCATTGTTGATGATCATCGGGAAAAAGTTATGACCCACTTCGTGAACAATCACTCCAATCATGGCCCACTTGGTGCGATCGGGAATGGTACCGTCTGGATTGGGCCGACCACCGTTGAAACAAATCATCGGATATTCCATACCGATGTTGGCGGTATGCACAGAGATCGCTACAGGGTACGGATAGTCAATCGTGTATTTTGAATACGTGGTGATTGTATTTTTCACCGCTTTGGTCGACTCGCGCTCCCACAATGGATTGCCCTCCTTGGGGTAATACGACATGGCGAGAGAAACTCCCTTCGACATTTGAACCGCCTGTGCATCCCAAATGAACTTGCGAGAGCTCGCAAAGGCAAAGTCGCGTACATCATCTGCATGGTATTCCCATGTTTTCTTTTCTTTGGATTTAGTTTTCTCGCGTTGGATGGCCTCTTGCTGGGTGGCTATGATCACTGGCTTGTCGAACGATTTTTTTGCTTGCTCGAATCTCTCCTGATGTGCTTTGCTCAGAACCGCCTGTGGATTCTGCAAAACACCCGTAGCCGCCACAATGTGATCGGCCGGCACGGTGATCTTCACCTTGTAGTTACCAAATGGGAGCGCAAACTCTCCCTGGCCGATAAACTGCTTGTTTTGCCAGCCATTCAGGTCGTCATACACGCACATGCGGGGGAACCAGTGCGTAATGCCATAGATGTAGTTGTCATCCTGCGGAAAATACTCCATGCCGCCCCTGCGGCCCACTTCGCGCTCATTGAGGCGATCGCTCACCGGGTACGACCAATCCACATTGAAAGAATAGGATTGCCCCGACTTCAGGGGCACGGGCAAATCTACACGCATCATGGTATGGTTGATGGTATAGGGAAGATCTTTGCCAGATGCATCCTTCACCGATTTGATGGTGTATCCACCTTTGTAATCGCCATACAAGTCAAGATCGCGCTGAAGCTCAGCAGTAGTAAGCGTGTCCCTGATGTGGTTTGTCTTCGTCCTGTCGGTGATGTTCCCTTCTGCGAGAATGTTCTGGTCCAACTGCAACCAAAGGTATTTGAGTACGTCTGGCGAGTTGTTTTTGTAGGTGATGGTTTCTGAGCCGATGATCATGTGTGTTTCATCGTTCAATTCCACGCTGATGTTGTAATCAGCTTGCTGTTGCCAATAATTAGGGCCTGGCGATCCGGATCCCGTCCTAAACTCATTGGGCGTAGGGAGCATCTGTCCAAGCTGTTCAAACTTTCCCTGCCACTGCTGCGCCACGGCATAGGTTGTGCAGCAGAGCGCCAGCCAAATCACAATTCTAGTTTTCATATGAGGTATTTATTTCTATTTATTGTTTAGTCAATCCAAAATGCCGCGTCTTTCATCAAGATCAGGGAAATGCCTGCAATGGCCGATGAGATTACCATCTTCCAATCCCTTCTCGAAATGGCAAACAGATCCACAAAAAGAAAGCTGCCCATCATGAAGATGGCAACGATAATGACCTGGCCAAATTCCAAACCCAGGTTGAAAGCCAACAATTGCACAAAAATGGTTTGATCCTTGCCCAGTATCGCCTTCAGGTAGTTGGAAAAGCCCATGCCGTGGATCAGCCCGAAGACAAGTGCCAGCGGATAATTGCTCTGCCAGGGTTTTACATCGTACAAATCTTGCTTGCGAAAAAGGTTGCCAAAGGCTGTGACGAAGATGGTTAAGGGGATCAGGAACTCAACCAGTCGGGCATTGAATGAAATGATATTAAGTGTTGCCAACGCCAAGGTAATGGAGTGCCCCACGGTGAACGCGGTAACCAGGATAAGGATCTTCTTCCAGTCGCGAACGAGGTAAAGCGCACACAAGGCAACCACAAAGAGGATGTGATCATATCCATTCGCGTAATCCAGAATGTGATCTTTTCCCAGCCCGAAGTACAACTGAAATTCGCCCATCTTGTAAAAGGAGGGCAATAATAATTCTAAAAACTGAATCAAAACAGGTGATTCTGGCAGGCGGGAACGATCGGCTCGAAATGGTGAAGAATTTGAAAATGGATGCGATGGCTTTATTTTTGATCGCACTATCATATGATCGGCATTCTTTACAGTCTTTTATTCTGCCTCCATCCCATCCATGTTTCGGTTACGGAGATCAAGCACAACGAAAAGGTGAAGGCCGTGGAAATCATTTCACGGATTTTTATAGACGACCTGGAACTGGCCGTGCAAAAACAAATCAACGAGCCCGGCCTCGACTTATTGAATCCGGGCAGAGGGCGGACCACTGAAAAGCTGGTGGAGGCGTATTTGAATGAACATCTGAAAATCGGATTGGAGGGCAAGCCACAGGTGCTGCATTTTCTTGGATTGGAGCGGGAAGACCTGGCATTGCTTTGCTATATCGAAATTCAAAACGTGAGACGTGTGACCCAGGTTGAAGTGTTGAATGACGTGATTATGGAAGTGCATGACGACCAGTCTAACCTGGTTCACGTAACCTTGAACGGAATGGTAAAGAGTGCTCGTTTGATGAGGGATAAGCCAACAGACACATTTACCTTTGACAAAAAATAACATGACCATGCGCCAAAAAATTGTAGCGGGAAACTGGAAAATGAACAAAACCCTCGAGGAGGCCAACACGCTGACCTCCGAAGTGAAAGGAATGGTTGACGATGAGGTGAAGAGTGGAGTCGTGGTCATCCTGTGCACACCCTTTCCCTACCTGCTCGCAACCAGGAATTTGTTGGGCAAAAATGCGCGTGTTCAGGTGGGCGCACAAAATTGCAGCGAACATGCTTCAGGTGCGTATACGGGGGAAGTTTCGGCACCGATGCTCATGTCGATGGGAATTCCCTATGTAATCATCGGGCATAGCGAGCGAAGGCAGTACTTTGGCGAAGACGGGCCGCTGCTTGCCAAAAAAGTGGACATTGCACTTGCCCATGCGCTCACTCCTATTTTTTGCTGCGGTGAGCCTCTTGAAATCAGGGAAAAGGGAACGCATGAGACGTTGGTAAAGCAACAGATAGAAGAAAGCCTTTTTCATTTGTCGGCAGATGCACTTCAAAAGGTCGTGATCGCCTATGAACCCGTTTGGGCAATCGGCACCGGTAAAACGGCCACTTCACAACAAGCTCAGCAAATGCACGCAGTTATCCGGAAACACATCTCTGGCAAGTATGGACACGCGGTCGCTGATCACATCAGCATCTTATATGGTGGAAGCGTGAAGGCTGACAATGCCAAAGAACTTTTCGCCTGTCCGGATGTGGATGGCGGCCTGGTGGGTGGTGCGTCATTGAAATCGCGCGAGTTCGTTGACATCGTAAAGGCGATGTAACAACCTTCCCCAGTGGCGGATATCACTCCATCTTATCACACGGTTCTAAAAGTAACCTGCGACCCGACCTTTGCCGAAATTCTGATGGCTGAGGTGGGGGAATTGGGTTTCGACACTTTTCAAGAAAACCAAAACGGCTTTGATGCCTATGCCGAAGGCGAGCGCTACGACAAGCAGGGAGTGGAGATGCTAAAAGTAAAATACCTGCAGGTGCAACCGCTGCAATTTGAATGGGAAAAAATCGCCAAGCGAAATTGGAACGAAGAATGGGAAAAAAGTTATGAGCCCATTGTCGTGGACGAGCGTTGTATCATACGCGCCCATTTTCACAAACCCACAAGGGAATATCTCTACGAAATCATTATCACACCCAAAATGTCGTTTGGTACCGGTCATCATCAAACCACATACCTGATGATCAAAAACCAAATGAACATTGATCATCAGGATAAAATCGTAATGGATGCCGGTTGTGGAACAGCCGTGTTGTCGATCATGGCATCCAAACGAGGTGCCAAGTCTGTAGAGGCGTTCGACATCGATGAGTGGAGCGTGATCAACGGCCTTGAAAATATCGAGGTGAATCACTGCAGCAACATTCGCATTCAAAGAGGGATGATCAGCGATCTCACCTTTTCTGACGATTTTGATTTGATTCTCGCCAACATCAACAAGAACATCCTTTTGCAGGAGATGCCGCAGTATGCAGCTTATCTGAAGCCCGGGGGTGAATTGTTGTTAAGCGGCTTCTATGAAAAAGACCTGGATGACATGGTGAGCAGGGCCCATTTGTATGGCTTTGAAAAGGTGCGTGTTGATTCAAAAGAGGATTGGGCCTGCCTGCTGCTGAGAAAGGAAGCGCAAAAGCGCCAATCTCCCCTGCAAGGTATCACCGGGTAATTCGTTGTACCTCGAAATGAGTCAATCAGGCCCAAAAGTGGCTTCTTTGGCTTATTTCAGCATTATTTACGAATTTCAAGGTTTGCAAAGCGTGAAGCGGGCGATATCATATCTGTGCTTTTTGGTGTTGGCGGGCGCTGGCTTTTCGCAGTCTGTGGAGCACACCACCCTCAGCTTTCAAGATAGCCTCAAATCCGTATTTGATAAGTCCAGAAACACCGAGGCGAGCGCTGTTGGCGATGCATTCGTCAACGCCTGGAATGGCCTTACGAGGGATCAACAATCAAAGATCAGGGCGCAAGCCGCGGCCATGGTGGCAAAAGGATACAAGCTCCGTCCGCATTTTGTTAATTATTTTGGTGCAATAGCCAACGGAGAAAATATCGAAAAACCTGACGCTGCCATTTGGAATAGCTTTTTCCTGGTTGGCGATCAGGTGATTGAAAACGAAACACCTGACAAGGCCAGTCAGTATTTTAAATTCGTGCGCTCTTTTTGGGAGCATCATGCACTGAATTTCGATCGCAAATTCAGGTTGCGGGTGACCGATGAAGGATACGCATTCGAATATAAGAAGGTCGAAACATTTCCATCGCTGTCAGATGCTTCCTCCGAAGAAGATACGGTTGATACAGATTACTTCGACCAATGGGATAACCAGGAGACACAGGGCTATGATATTTGGGAGGAAGAACCCTACGACACAACCATCCAGGAAACGCAGGAATCATCGATGCCCATTTGGATGATGCCCGAACCCCCGCCAGACCTCACCGGCCCTATTCTCACTTTTGAAAAGGTGACGCTGAATTTCGTGACCTCATACGACTCGGCTTTTCTCACAAACACGAAAGGGTCGGTTGGCTTGCTGGACGGCACGTTTGTGGGTGAAGGAGGGCGTTTCGATTGGTCACCAGCCGGACTGTCGCCCGACACCGCTTTCTTCGATTTTATGGCTTACCATTTCAATGTAACCAAGGCGGAGTTAAAGGCAGATCAGGGTAAGATGACTTACAAGGGAAAAGTAAAAAGCCCGGTGGATGGCATTTTTGAATTCAAAAGTGTAAGTCACAAAGATGAAGCATCAGCCACGTATCCGCGGTTCATGTCGTATCAGAGCAACATTGAAATCGCGGGCATTGGTGATGAGAAATTGAAGTACACAGGCGGCTTTGCACTGAATGGTGCGCATGTACTCAGCACCTCGGTAAATGGCGAACCGGCAGAGCTTGAGGCACTGGGCGAGATCGACCGGAAGTTCATCGCCCGCTCGCGAAGCTTTGAATTCCAGGATTCAATCATTTCTGCGCAACGCGCCATGATCGTGATCTATCAGGGCAATGACTCCATTTTCCATCCTGCGGCTCAGTTCAGGTACAACACTTCGTCCAAATTTATGACGCTCCGCAAGGAGAAGGGTCAACTCAAAGACACACCCTACTCGGCTTCTTACTTCAATGTTGATTTTGCCCCGGATGTGATCCGTTGGGATACGAAAGCCGACAGCATGAACATCTATGCCTTTGGCGGGAGGAGCAAGGCGCCCATGGTATTGGAGTCAATCGACTTCTACGATCCGGAAGATTACCGCATTCTAAGCGGACATGGTTTCGCCTTTCACCCGCTCGCTTTGGTCGTCACCTATGCACAGCGAAATGGTGTTTCCGATTTCTATGCCGATGATTTGGCCCTGGCCATGAACATCAATCCAGGCGAAGTGAAGTTGGGCATGAGTTTCCTGGCTCAGAAGGGCATGGTAAACTTCAATGCATCCACCGGAAAAGTGTATGTGAAAGATAAGGCCATGCACTTCTATGCATCCAAGCTAGGTGATGTAGACTACGACAATCTGAAGATTCACTCTATCATGGACGGGGCAGCAAACGCAACACTCAACATCAAGGATGGTCGGATGGACCTGCGAGGGGTGGAAGAGTTCAAGGTGAGTGATTCACTGAACGTGGTCATCCGGCCCGACAGCAGCGTAATCACGTTGCTTCAAGACCGTGACATCAAGTTCAATGGAAAAATTACTGCAGGAAATTTTGAGATCAACGGAAAGGACTTCATGCTGAAGTATGACAGTTTCTTCATCAACCTGAACCACATTGACTCAATTCGCTTTTACGTGACGGAAAAGAATTCACGGGGCCAGACGGTCAGACGCAGGGTGAACAATGCGATGGTAAGCGGGGACTCTACCACGGCTGCCGCAGCAGGAATGCAGAACACGTCAAAGACTTCCGGCACTTTGTTTATCAGCCGGCCCGATAATAAATCAGGCAGGCAAAATATTCCCAACTATCCGAGACTGGATGCCACAGCCGGTGGGGTAATCTATTTTGACAGACGCGAGGTCTTGAATGGCGCCTATGACCGAAGCATGTTTTTTGTAGTGCCGCCATTCAAACTGGATAGCCTCAACGATGCCGATCCGGGCTCGATCAATTTTGATGGTACGTTTGTTTCCAGTGGTATGTTTCCAAGTTTTAGGGAGAAACTGCACACCATGCCCGACAAGTCGATGGGTTTCACACACCAGATTCCCTCTAATGGATACCAACTTTACAATGGGGATGGGAAGATCATAGGAGAGATGAAATTGGACAACCAGGGCCTGCGCGCAGCCGGGCGCATCGATTACCTGGCGGCCAGTGTGGAGTCTGGTGATTTCGTTTTCTATCCGGATTCGGTTGTAGGACGCGGTAAGGTCGGTGAGTTGAAAGAGAAACAATTTGGCGCTGCCTGGTATCCACAGGTAACGTTAAGTGATTTTAAGCTGCGATGGTTGCCCAAACAAGACCGGTTTGGATTGATCAACCTGAGGGAGCCATTCAGTCTTTATAACACCACCGCGCAACTTGACGGAGAATTGATTGTGTCGAAGGCGGGCACCAAAGGCAGCGGCCGGCTAATCACCCGGGGCTCGGAGTCTGTTTCAAAAGAGCTGAGCTTTTCGGCTAAGGATTTTGGGGCACGCCATGCTGAATTCAAAGTGAATACCACCAACCCCGACAAGCCCGCACTGGCTGGCAATGATGTGCGACTGAAGTTTGACCTGGAACAAAACAGTGCCACCATTAGCCCGGAAATTGCAGGAGAGGCGGCCATTGAATTCCCCTATGCGCAATTTAGAACCTCCATCCCGGAAGCGCGATGGGATTTGAACACGCAGAAAATTATCATGACGAAAGCGAAAGATTCGCCTTTGGAAGATTCTTATTTCTACACCACAAGGAAAGAACTGGATTCGCTGAACTTTAATGCGGAAAAAGCCGAATACGACATACAAACCCAGCAGCTGAAAGTGAGTGGTATTCCCTACATTGTGGTGGCCGATGCGAAAATCACGCCTGAAAACAATGAAGTGTTGATTTTGGAGAACGCGAAGATCGGTCAGTTAAAGAACACAACGATTGTCCTGGATACCCTCAACGCTTTTCACCGGCTCACGGAAGGTGTTGTCGACATTGTTTCAAGAAAGGAATTCTCGGGCTATGCCACATACCAATATGTGAATGCACTCAGCGACACTTTTGCCATTAAGATGACAGACTTTCATCTGGAACCGATTGAAGAGGTGAGCAAGGGCAAACGGCACATGCGTGATATTGTGGCCACTCAGCAAACCGTGGCCAACGGTGCACTTACCCAGGATCAGGCCATCGTATTGGTACCGCGTATTTTCTATAAGGGAGATATGGTGATGTATGCCACACGACCGGCACTGCAACTGCGGGGTTATGTGAAGATGGATCTGAAAAAGATCAAGAACTACGACACGTGGATTCGATACGAGCAAAGTGGAGATGAAAAAGAAGTGTACCTGGATTTTGACAATGCCATCACCGAACAGGGGCGCAAGGTTGAGGCGGGATTGCACTTTGCCGATGATAATTCCTTGTACATCACTTTTGTATTCGACAAGAAGAACCCGGATGACGATGACTTCTTCCTGCCGAGCGGTTCGCTATATTATGACAAAGAGGCCGCAGAATTCAGGATTGAGGATCTTCAGAAGGCGTCTGGTGAGAAGCTGACCGGAAAAGTGTTTGCCTACAACGAAGACAAACAGGAGGTGCGGTTTGAGGGGCCGGTCAATTTCTTTCCGAATCGTACCAAAGACATGGTCATTACTGCGAGCGCGCTGGGCTCCGGAAACCTGGAAACGAACCAGATCCGGATGAATTCCCTGGTGATGGCGGATATCAATATTCCCGCGCAAGCGTTTCAAATGATGGCGGTGAATCTTCAGGAAGTGATCAAGGCCGAAGGTGCCGAAGAGGGTTTGGGTGACCAGACCGAACTCCTGTACAAGATTGCCGACATTGTGGGTGAACGGGCCGTGAAAGACTATGAACAAAAATCACTGCAGGCATATACCCCACTCACCACCATTCCGCAACTGGGTCGCCCGCTGGTTTTTTCCAATGTGAACTTGAAATGGTCGGAGGAGCATAAGGCTTTCTATAGCGAAGGCAACCTGGGCATGAGCAACAGCTTGAAGTACGACATCAACGGTGCGTTTGAGGGTTTCATGGAATTGAAAAAGAATGAAGATGGAGGCGCTGTGTTCAACGTGTTCTTCAAAGCATCACCGGATGCATGGTACTATTTTGGGTTTGAAGACAACCGCATGCTCATCCATTCCTCCAACCCCGATTTCAACACCTTGATTTCAAAAAAAACCAATGCCGGAAAAGCCAAACTGGGCGACATGGTGTTTATCCCCGGCAGCGATGAGGAAACGCTTGCATTCATCAACCGCTTCCGCAAAGATTATTTTGGTTTGGAAGCTCCTTACAGTTTGGGAGGTTCCACCGCTACCAAAAAGAAAAAGAAGGCCGATGAGGATGAGGGGTTTTGAGCTCTTCACACAATTATTCTTTTTTCGGAAAACACTTACATCTTAGCAAAACCTCTTTTTGCTGAATCTGACACCATTTCGTTGTTGTCCAATTTGCTTTTGATGAGCAGCGGTTGCTTCAAAGATATGCAGGTCGGCCTCCGCCCTGGTGTATGCGGAGACATAAGTTTGCAAGTCGCCCACAGATTTTGAAATCCTTAATGGTTGGTTGCGAATGAGCTGGTCTTCCAATAACACTACCGCCATCGGATTGGCATTACTCTGGATGTACGCTATGAGCTCGCCTGCGTGACACAACTCATTGTCTTTTTTGAGTAGCGTAATCCTTCCGCTTGTTCTCGAAACCAAAGTAGTAGGAGCAGGATCTGTGGTAATGACTACCGGGGCCTTTAAGATATCCGGGTATTTTACAAACCAGGAAATACAAAACAGCATGACCATAATCATAAACAGAACGGTCAGCCGCCATCGTATTAAGGAAGGTGGCGTCTGGCCGATGATTTCCTGTACTTCCTCGCTTCGGATTTAATCAAAATTTACCTCGGGCATGGTATTATCTAAATTTTCTAAGCTAAAACTAAACGGAAATTTCTGAGATATCTCGCCAATTGAGCAGATGCGTTTCTTTTTGCTGCACCGATGTCGAACCCGTATAAACAATATAGGATTCCCTGACGGCCGGCTGTAGTTTTGCCAGTACTCAATTCCCTTTAAAAAACTTCTGTTGTAGGTGGCTGCAGCTTTTATTTCCACGGGAACAGCGCCTGCTGCCTTGTTTATCAGTAGATCAATTTCATTTCCGGTGCGGTCGCGCCAGAAGTAAAAATTGTCAAATCAGGAATTCAATTCCTTATTTGACAATGAATCACCAACGCTTCCAAGAAGGAGATTTATCCCCTGGCTCGAAAATGAATCATATAAGTCATTTGATTTTCAGTATTATTTACAAATTGTAAATTCAACTTACAAATTGTAATTTTGGAAATGATTTCCCGTATCATCGAGCCAGAGGTCAAGAGGCTGGCTACCCAGTATCCTGTCATTACAATAGTGGGCCCTCGCCAATCGGGCAAGACCACCCTGAGCAGGCAGGTATTTCCCTCATATAAGTACGTGAACCTGGAGAACACCACTGACCAAAACCTGGCCCTTTCCGACCCTTCGGGATTTTTGAGAAAGTATGCTCCACCTGTGATTATCGATGAAATCCAGCGCGCTCCTAAGTTGCTTTCGGCCATCCAGGTGTGGGTAGATGCCCACAAGCAAAACGGATCAATTGTTCTGACTGGCAGCCAGCAGTATGAACTGATGCAATCGCTCTCACAGTCGCTCGCAGGAAGAACAGCTATTGTAGAACTTCTTCCGCTCACCATCCGGGAATTGTTCGATCACCATCATAAGGATTATACTATTGAAGACTATTTGTACAACGGATTCTATCCCAGGATTTTTGATCAACAGCTGAATCCTACGGAAGCCCATTCTTTCTATGTGAGCACATACCTGGAACGCGATATTCGAAGCCTGATTAATGTCAAGGACTACCTGTTGTTCGATCGGTTTCTTAAGATATGCGCTTCGCGCACAGGGCAACTTCTTAATCTGTCTTCAATCGGCAATGAGTGTGGAATCTCGCACAACACAGTTAATTCCTGGATTAGTCTGCTCGAGACAAGTTTTATTCTCTATCGTGTCATGCCCCACTTCAGGAATTTTTCCAAACGGCTGCTGAAATCTCCTAAAATCTATTTCTATGATGTGGGCCTTGCCTCATTCCTGCTGGGTATTGAAAGTCCTGCACAATTAAAAAGTCATCCCTTAAAGGGGCCTTTATTCGAAACCATGGTGATGGGCGAACTGGTAAAACTACGTTTCAACAGGATCAGAAAATCCAACTTGTTTTACTTCCGGGATCATACTGGAGTAGAGATTGACGTGTTGTTGGACCGGGGCGCCTGGTGTGACCCTGTCGAAATCAAGCTGAGTGAAACAATCCATACCGATTTTTTCAAGGCCCTCAAAATCTATCAGAAGCTTCAGCAACAAGATCAGTCCAGATCATGCCTGATCTATGGAGGAAAGGAAAACTTTGCCATTGGCGAAGTGGAGGTCGTATCCTTTGCAAATATCGAGGCGAGCAGGGTGGTGCGGGGTGATGGCGATCCTTTATAAATTGGGACCTGACTGGTCCCGCAGCATATGCAGTGCAAGCGATCAGGCTGTTCCATCTTCAAAGCGGCATTCCGACATGAATATCTTCGTCAAAAACTGGTGACTGGTGACCGGCAACCGAAACCGATTTACGAATTCATATATTTCAGACGTTTTAATCCTCCTTGATCTCAGCAGTTCAACTGACCAGCAACTGGTGACTGGTGACCGGCAACCAGTTAAGCCACTCATCAACATTCCCTTCCTTGACCTATAGCGGTCCTCTATTTTCGTGGTCCATTAACCACCCGATCATGAGAAAAGGCATTTCCATTCTGTTCATTGTTGCTTCGATAAGCGCGCTTGCTCAAAACAATTATTTCTATCCATCTGGCACTACTTTCGATCCGAACATCCCCACCCCCGAGCAATTTCTCGGCTACCCGGTGGGCAACTGGCACACGCGGCACGATCGCATCGTCAGCTATTTTCAGGAACTCGCCCGCGTTTCCGACAAGGCTACTTTTCAAGTCATCGGTTATACTAACGAACACCGTCCGCAAATTGTGCTCACCATCACAAGTCCGGAGAATCATGCGCGCATCAAGCAAATACAGGAGGAACACCTGAAACTGGCTGACCCTTCTCAAACGGTAACCACGTCATCGATGCCGGTGATCGTGACGCTCGGCTACAATGTGCACGGCAACGAACCCTCCAGCAGCGAAGCAGCCATGCTTACTGCCTATTACTTGATCGCCAGACAAGGCGCAGAGGCAGACAAGACCTTAAGCGAAGGTGTTATTCACATCGATCCCAATTACAACCCGGATGGCCGCGACCGCCACAGCAACTGGGCCAACATGCACAAGGGATTTCCGCCCGTAGCCGATCCGCTCGACCGCGAACACAATGAAGTGTGGCCGGGAGGAAGAACCAACCACTACTGGTTCGACCTCAACCGCGACTGGCTGCCCCTGGCACATATAGAAAGCAAAAACCGCATCGAGTTCTTCCATCAGTGGTTGCCCAATGTGTGCACCGACTACCATGAGATGGGGACCAATGCCACGAATTTTTTCGAGCCCACCAAACGCTTTGGCAGCGAAAACCCTGTCGTACCCCGCGACAACTATGACAAGCTCAATCCATTATTCGAAAACTACTTTGTCAAAGCACTCGATGAAATTGGCTCACTCTATTTCGCACGCGAAGTGTTCGACAACTCTTATCCCGGCTACGGCTCGACCTACCCCGATATACACGGGGGCCTTGGACTTGTATTTGAGCAAGCCAGTTCGCGTGGTCATGTGCAGCAAAGCTCCACGCGCGTCATTGAATTTCCTTTTACGATCCGGAATCACGTGCGCACCAGTTTGGCCACCGTGAAAGCTTCAGTTGAGAATCGCGAGATGCTGCTCAAGCATCAGCAAGACTATTTCAAAAGCGCACTTGATGAGGGAAAGAAGTCAGCGATCAAAACCTATGTGTTTGGCGACAGCAAGGATATGGGCAGAACCCGCGCCTTTGCGGAGTTGATGCTGCGCCACCGCATCGATACCTATCCGCTGACCGCTGACCTGACGGTCGGTAGCAACCGCTACGAAAAGGGAAAAGCCTATGTGGTGCCCACCGATCAACGACAGTACCGGATGGTGCGCAGCATGTTTGAAAAAGTCACCTCGTTCCACGACAGTGTGTTTTACGATGCCTCATCATGGACAATGTCGCTGGGGTATGGCTTGCCGCATGATGCGCTGAATGCTTCGGTGCGCTACAGCCGAGGAGAAAAAACAATGATGGAAGACCTTGCGCCCAAGCCCATGCTCGTACCAAAAGCCAACTACGCTTACCTCATAGAATGGAACGAATACTACGCACCGAAGGCGCTTTACTATTTGTTGAATCAAGATGTGTTTGTGAAGGCTGCGTTCAAACCTTTTGCCGCTGAAGTCAATGGCGTGAGACGGGAATTTGGTTTTGGAACGCTGGTTGTGTCTGTTACGGATCAAATTGTTTCTGCCGATGAAGTATATGCCGCAGTGAAAGAAGCCCAACGCATTTCGGGAATTGATGTGTACACCGTTGACACCGGCAAGAGTGCAGAAGGCGTGTACCTCGGCAGCAACAATGTGCGCACGGTTGAAAAACCAAAAGTGGTGATGCTGGTGGGCGATGGTGTTACCTACACAGAAGCAGGTGCATTGTGGCACCTGTTTGACAGCAAACTGAACATGCCCATCACCAAGGTGAATACTTCGCAGGTGGGGCGCATTGATATGAGCGATTACAATTCGTTGATCCTGGTTTCTGGGAATTACAGTTCGCTGGGAGAGGCCAATGTGAACAAGATCAAAGATTGGGTACGCGATGGCGGCACATTGATCCTTGTCCGCAATGCCGTGGCCTGGGCCATCCGCAGCAAGTTGGTGGAGGAAGAATTGATAAAATCAGAAAACGATTCCTCGAATGAGCGTTTTGATTATGTAACTGCACAAGATCGGCTGGGCTCGCGTGAAATCGGTGGTTCGATGTATATGACCAGTCTTGACATCACGCATCCGATTGGGTTTGGCTACACACAACGCGATCTGCCGGTGTATCGCAATCACTCCAATTTTGTAAAACCCAGTAAGAGTCCGATCAACACGGTGGCCAGGTACAAGGCCAGTCCATTGCTGAGTGGCTATGTACACGCAAAGAACCTCGACAAGATCAAGAATACGACTTCGGTATTGGTGAGCAATGTGGGACGGGGCAGGGCGGTACTGTTTGTAGATGATCCCGCCTTCCGGGGGTACTGGTATGGCACCAACAAGATGTTGTTCAATGCCATTTTTTTCGGGTCGCATATTGTCGCACCGGATTTTGACCAACAAGAGCATTGAGCAGCTGTATTGAAAATGACCAAAGTCTTGATGGAATGAAGGACAAGGCACCAGAGGGATTAGAAAATGAGTTGATGAAACTGCGACTTAGGGCAGAATACGGGGTGAAGGTTCATCAGGTGGAACGCATCCCAAATGAGTTGGAATTCGACTGGCTCAAGTACATCGAGGCCTTTGAAAAGGCTGCAAAAGATCCGAAACCAATTAAAGTGAAGCAACAACTCGGGAACCCCAAACTTGCGCCCGCTGCGAGTTTATCTGACGAGGCGTTGGAGGGAGCCCTGGAAGCGCTGACAACATTGATGGAATCGAAAGGGATCGAGGTGGGAGTGATTTATGAAGTGCCCGCAAGAGAACTTTACCGCTTCATCACTGAGGAGCTAATGGAGTATGAAGTTGATTCCTTCTCGTATCCGGGTATGAAGCGACACTTTATCTACGAGGAATTCCATCCCAATGACCTGGAGGATTTGAGGAAAAACGCGTTGGAGTTTTTACGAATGGTCGGTGAACAGGATTTCAAGTTTCTCCACTTTTACCTAGCCGGCAAGATTGTGGTGCCGGGCGGGCGTGTGGAAGCCGGGCAATATTCAACATTCCTCGAAAAGAGAATCAACGATAAGGAATTTGTTTTGTGCAATTCACAGTTAAGTGGCCTGGATATTAAAGAAGGTAGAGCAAAAGTTGATGTTGTTGTTGACTATCGGATGGGTGGTCAAAAAGTCTGTAGATCAACGGCAACCATTTCTTTCGTCAATCATTGGGGTCACTGGGTAATCATTGAGGCAAAATGGCCGGAACTCATTGGCTAACCACGCGCTTGTCGTAACAGGCGTTACACCGTGTGCATACGCTCAAGGATTTTCTTTCGTTTCTTGTTTACGCGGCTTCCAAACCAAAACATCACAGGCGTGTACAAGAAATAGGTGAACCCAGCGTAAGCACCTACAAAGGGGCGGTTGTAAAAGATGGCTGTGGTCAATACCGAGAGCAATGGAATGGCCGCCATCAGCAAGTTCATAAAGACGTTGCTACGTGTATCAAACAACTCCAATTCGTTTAATTCCAGGTCGCCAGCTTTGCGAGCCGCATATTGGTACATGAGCGCGAGCACCAGAAAAATACTGGCCGCACCAATGCCATAAACGATCATTAGGTTTCCCACCTGGTCGGCCCGGATCATCACCTGCAATTCATTGATAAACTGCTTGTTGCCCGTGATCCAATACAGAATGGGCTGAGAGATCATTTTGGTGAGAAATTTCAAGGGGTACACATAGTATAGGACGATGAACAGAAAAAGCGTGTTCAAGAAGATGATGTATGCATTGCGAAATCCGTAGCGTAGAAAGAAGATGAAATGCTGATGCCAAATGAGTATAACCAGTGCAATGCAAAAAGCAAACGGTAGTAGTTCAAAGGAGAATTGAATGATGTCATCAAAAGTGCGTGGTGCTGAAGTACTGATCAGCAATAAAGTAATGGCCAATGCGAAAACCGCATCGCTGAAGTTTTCCAGTCGCCCCGCCTCTTCACCGCGGTGACGGAACTCCTTATTCATGCCGATGTAGTGCTTTTTTAGTGCTTCGCGAATCATAGCCTGAGTGGATTAAGTAACAGGTGGTTTTATCTGAAAAGGAGAGACGGCCTGATGGAGACGAATGGCTTTACGTGAGAGATACAAGGCCACTACCAGGGAAACCAGTGCGCCCAATGCAATGCCCGGGACAAAGGAAATAAACAGGAAATAATCGTAGGCACCGTGAAAGATCACAGCTACACCGAGCGCATGAAACGCGTAATAACCTTTTCTGTGCTCAAATTTCGCTTTGCCCAGGAAGTAGCCCATCAGCACCCCGAAGGTAGCATGTGCGGGTACCGCGGTGAACATGCGCATGATCGCGGTGCCTGCGCCACCTTCCATCACATACAGCACGTTTTCCAGGGTAGCAAAACCCATGCTCACCATTACCGCATACACAATGCCGTCAAAGGGTTCGTTGAAATTCTTATTTCTAA
Source organism: Cyclobacteriaceae bacterium (assembly GCA_050250195.1). GTDB lineage: Bacteria > Bacteroidota > Bacteroidia > Cytophagales > Cyclobacteriaceae > ELB16-189. The sequence goes on from JBFWPC010000001.1 coordinate 1,074,593, forward strand.
AAAGAACCCCTCGCACAAAAATGAATTTGCTAAACTCTTCCACGAGGGCCACCATCACAAAGGCATGGATGGCCTGATCGGCCACATTGGTCTCATCAATCGAAATGAAGGGCTGCATCGCTCCGCTGATGACGAGCGTGACGATGATACTCAGAATGCCGTAGAGAAAACTTTTGATCAGCAGTCCCACCGGCTCGCGCTCGTGTTTATCCTTCAGGTAGATGTACACGATGATGGCCACACCGGGAGCCAGGGCAAGTGCAAGCAAAACGAGAAATGCCATCGTTAAAGATAGGAAAATGGCAGCTTACCGTCATTGTAACGAAATCGAAGAATACCATTGACCAAGAGGCCGCTCCGCGTTCGTTCAACATGACGCCCTGAAGAGAGACGGTCAAGGCCAGAAAACAAAAGATGAACGCACCAACCGGTAAAGCGCCTCGAGCCCTTGGTATACTTCGTTCCAAAGTCTTCGAAAGATTCCGGGTTGCCGTGTAACCATGTGTTTATTCAATTACCTCCTCCACCTGATCCATCTTCTCCTCGGAGTAAGCGCCAGATGTGGCAAACACAATCTTGCCCTCCTTGTCAAGCACAAAAAAGTAGGGGAGGTCTTTCTTTTCGAAGTCCAGTTCTTCTTTGTACGTTTTTAACTCGCCCTTGTAGAACAGGATGTATGGCAACAGTTGCGGATCAATATTTTTTGCGGCTTTTTTCTTGGCTGTACCGGTGGCTGCCGCGTTGATGCCCGTGAACATCGGAACGAAATACACGTTCACGTCATAGCCGAAGCTGGCCATCAAGCCCTTGGTTTTTTGGATGAACTTGTAGAATACCGGCTCGAACCAGGTGTTGAGGTCTTCCTCTGCCTTTTTCGAATACGCAAGACCCACCAGCGTGTATTTTCCTTTCGTGTCCTCAGGAAGCGTCACCTTTTTATCTTCTACCGTCTCTGCTTCTAACTGCGGAAACACTTTACCGACCACTTGCCCGTATCCAGAAATTGCGAGCGCCAACCCGACATTGATGAGTGTGTATTTCATTCCATCTTCAGTTTTCGTGCGTGAGGCATGACAAGTTACAAAAGTTTTGACAGGGAGTCTGATGTTTGTGCGTTAAGAAAAACCTAACTTCGGCCACACCCTGCGGGTATGAAAACACGAATTGTGCCAATTGTTTGTCTATGCACCCTGCTTGGCTGCCGGGAGCAGATCACTCCGGACCTAATCCTTGAAAAATCCATTGAATACCACGATCCCGAAGGACGTTGGAAAACTTTTGACGGATCGTTTAAAGTAAACTTGATGAATAACGATACCCTGCAGCGAACGACCTTCGTGGAGATGGACATCGCCACGGGTTACTTTTGGTACAGGCAAAATGAAGTAGAGGCTGGCGTGGTGATGGATTCGTGCTTCGTCATTTCGGGTGAAAGGACCTGTGATCAGATTCAACGCACACGGAATTATTATGTGTACTTATGGGGTTTGCCGATGAAGCTGCGGGACCCGGGTACCCGACTTGAGCCGGAATTGACCGAGGAGGAATTCCGGGGAAGGCCTTGTTATGTGCTCAATGTCCGCTACGAGAAAGACGTTTGGTTTTACTATATCGACAAAGAGAACCATGCACTGAAGGGATACATGTTTTATCAGGACGAGGCCAATAAACAGGGAGAAGTGATATATTTAGATGAAGAGGAACTGTTGGACGGAATGAAAATACCAAAGAACCGAACCTGGTACACTACGCCTGATCATGAATTGCTGGGCACAGACATTTTGGTTGTGAAATAGCACCCTATGAATTCTGGATCTTTTTCCGATAGCCTTGCCTTCAGGCTTATGCTGGCCACCGTAATCCTTGGCATGAGCATATTCTTCATCATCTATTTCAAGGACCTGCTGAAGCCCTTTGTGCTCGCCATCATGATTTGGTATCTGATCAAGACCATCTACAATTATATCGGACGGGTAAAGATCATGGGAAAACCACTGCCCCGGTGGTTACGCGGCACATTGGCAATCATGTTCATTGTGGTTTGCACTCAACTTACTGTGGACTTGGTGGTGAGTAGCCTAAGCGACATCGTAAACAACTATGCCAAGTACCAGCGCACACTCAATACCATGCTCCTTGATCTTGGGATGACCATGGGAGTTGAAAACCTGACCGATAGCGTGATGGAGCAGGTAAGCAAGCTCAACTTGCAGGGCTTTCTTAGCACTACGCTGTCGTCCCTTTCCACAATGATCGGTAACCTGGTAATCATTATCATTTACATTGTTTTTCTACTACTTGAGGAGGTGGCATTCTCGAATAAGTTGGATTTGATTCTAAGAGACTCGAAGAAAAGTGAACGAGTTAGGAGAATTCTGGAGGAAATTTATGATGCAACCAATAAGTACATTACACTTAAAACCGGTGTGAGTCTATTGACTGGCGGCATCAGCTACATCATCCTGTTGATCTTCGGCATCGACTATGCGTTTCTTTGGGCATTCCTGATTTTTATTCTCAACTATATTCCCTATATCGGCTCTTTGGTCGCAACCCTGCTGCCCTCCATTTTTGCGATCATTCAGTTTGGCTCCCTCTGGTCATTTCTCTGGGTGTTTATTTCGGTGGAAGCGGTTCAAATTGTTGTTGGAAACTACATTGAGCCCAAAGTGATGGGCCGTTCGCTTAACCTTAGCCCATTGGTTGTGGTACTGGCGCTTTCTTTCTGGGGCTACGTGTGGGATTTGCTCGGCATGTTTCTTTCTGTGCCAATCACTTCCATTATGCTGATAACACTGGCGCAGTTTCCGGCCACAAGAAACATCGCCATTCTGCTCACTGAGAACGGTAACCTGGAAAACGTGGTGGTGGGTTCGGAAAAGGATGAGCCTAACGTAGCCTGACGCTTCCTTTCTGCACTTCAAATGCTTTCGCGAGCGTCTCGCCACTCACCGGTTCGCGCAGGCTATTCACATAGTACCATTCGCCTTTGGCGCGATCAGGGTGAAGAGAAAGCAGCAGATAGCCGTGATCACGTGAGTTGATGTACTTGATATGCGGGTTGGCTTTCAGCAGAACCTGCTCCATCATTTTTACGGTGTCTGGCGAGGTGTATTCGTCATCGTTGGCGGAAGAAATGCTGGTGGTTCCAAATTCAACCGCAAAGGCTCCGGCTGAGGTTTTGACATTGTAGCCATCATCGGCAATGGCTTCAATCGCCCAGGAAGCATGCGTATCGCCCGTCAGGAAGATAATATCGCGCAGTTGGTTTTGCACGATGAAGTCTTTGATTTGCCTCCGTTCGGCAGGGTATCCATCCCATGAATCCAGATTTCGCGGCATGTTTGGATAAACGGATTGCAGGTATACATCGGAAAAGATGACCTGGTTACCGATGACTTTCCAGGTGGCCTTTGATTTTTGAAGCTGTTGTTGAAACCAGGCGAGTTGGTCACTGCCAAGCATATGACGATCCGCACTTTCAAAGTTGGGATCGGTTAAACTGTCAACCGGTGCCGTGCGGCCGGCCAATCGCTCGTCCAGCATGATCAGGTCAGCGATTGATCCGAAAGAAAAGGATCGGTATAGCTCACCGCCTTCGCGGATGGGAAGCCATTCATAGTATGCCTGTCTCGCAGCGGCCTTTCTTGCCTGGTAGTCACCTTCGTTCGCCTGATGATTTTGGGCACCTGTCGTGTATGAGTTGTTTGCCACTTCATGGTCGTCCCAGATGGCGATGAAAGGGTGTTGTTGGTGCACCCTGCGCAATCCCCGATCCAAGCGGTACAATGCATACCGGGTTCGGTAGTCTTGGAGTGTCACAATTTCATGCGGGGGCAGATTGAAACGGCCAATGGTGGTGTCACCATATTTGCCTACGCCATATTCGTAAATGTAGTCGCCAAGGTGGATCACCGCATCCAGTACGGGGCGCTCGGCAATTTTCTCATAGGCGTTGAAATACCCCCATTCCCAGTTGCTGCAACTCACTACGGCAAACTTTATACTATCTGCCAGGTCTACGGTGGCCGTTTTGGTTCGGCCCGCCATCGAGGTATATCCCAGTGCTTTGAATCGGTAATAGTAGGTCTTTCCGGGCTTCAACGCATCGACATCGATTTTTACGGTGTAGTCGCGGTTGGGCCCCGTACTGGTGGTGTCCGCTTTGTAGATGCTTGCGAATTGTTCATCTTCAGAAACCTCCCATTCCACCGCCACCCTTTCTACACGCGATGCCGGTGTTACCCGCGTCCAGATGATGACACGATCCGGCAAGGGGTCGCCAGAAGCCACACCGTGATAAAATGGCTTGAGTGCAGAGTCGTAATGAATGGACACTGATTCAACGAGCGGAGCTTTCGCTTCTTCCCTTTGCCGGCAACCTTGGAATGCTATCGCCAGTGCTACAACTGCCATGATGGAACGGATCATAGATTCTTTTTTTCGGTGAAGTTAAGTGAGAATGGGGACGCGGATGTTAGCCTTCCGTGAACGCTTCATGATGATTACTGTCTATTGTTGAAAGAAAGAAGGATGCTGATCATCCCAATCGGTCGCTTCCTGGAAAGCACGTCCGATCGTAATCAAGGCTGCCTCACCATAGAGTTTCCCAAGAAATGTGATGCTTGTAGGGCTCCCTTCTTTGTTGAATCCGTCAGGCAAGACGAGACAGGGATGGCCGGTGAGGTTGGTCATTCCCAGCTGGCTTCCGTAAAATGCCGGAGCCACAATTACATCAAAGTCTTTGGTTGCTTCGTGGTAAGCTTCGATGAGCAGCGTTCGACCACGCATGGCATTGATATATTCCACCGCGGGAATGAAACGAGCCTTGCGAAAAGTATTCGGCCACGCCCATATCAATTGATTGACCAACTCATCATCGCGGTTTGAGCGCGTAAGTTCATCGAATGCGGCCGCAGCTTCTGCTGTTAATACGATGCCCATCGCATCATCGGGTAAATTGTCGGGCAATTCTATTTCTTCCAGCTGAATGCCCAGGTTCCGCAGCGTTTCAAGTGAACGATTGTGGTGTTCCATGTTGGAAGAGTCGCCATCGAATTTGGTTTTCAAATACCCCACGCGCAATTTCCTTACATCATCGTTGCCGTTGTAATTAAAGGCTGCGTTTACTGTCGTTCTGTCCATGGGGTCAGCTCCGCGGATTACATTGAATACGATGGCACAATCGAGGGCGCTCCGGCAGATCGGACCAATCTTGTCCATACTCCAACTCAGTGCCATTGCACCATGGCGGCTTACTGCACCGAAGGTGGGTCGCAGGCCTGTAACTCCGCAGCGTGTGGAGGGCGACACAATGGAGCCGCGCGTTTCCGTGCCAATGGCAAAAGCCACGAGGCCGGCTGCTGTCGCTGAGGCAGATCCGGCCGATGATCCGCTCGAGCCCTGTTCGAGATTCCAGGGATTTTTGGTTTTGCCGCCAAACCAGATGTCGCCCATGGCAAGGGCGCCCAGGGTAAACTTGCCAAGCATGACGGCACCGGCATCCTGAAGTTTCTTCACCACGGTGGCGGTCACATTGATCTCCTGATCTTTGTAAGGCTCTGCTCCCCAGCTGGTTTTGGTTCCTTCAACGGCCAATAAATCTTTAATGCCATAGGGAATGCCATGTAAAGGTCCGCGGTATTTTCCGGCAGCAATTTCTTCGTCCGCCTTGCGGGCTTGATCCAGGGCGGTTTGTTCGGTTAGCGTGACCAAGCACTGAAGGGTGTCAGCGTATCGTTTAATTCGATCAAGGTAAAGTTGGGTGAGTTGGGTGGAAGTGACTTTGCGCGCCTTTATCAAGACGGCAAGCTGCGATACGGTGTGAAATGCGAGTTCGTTCAGGTCCTCTGGCAGATCAACCAATGCCGGTAAATTCCATTGAATCGGTTTTTGATTTTCATCGACAATAAATCCGTTGGGCTTCGGATCAAAATACATAGCGGGTGGCACATCATTCGCCAATTGCATTTGGTGCAATTTCTGATAGCTCTCAATCACTCGCTCCAGGCCGGGCTGCATGGAGTCGCGCTCCACATCGGTGAAATTCAAATCCAGGTACGGCTCGATGTCTTTGGTCGGATACTTTTTCTCTGGCGGTGCAGAGCAAGAAATGGCCAGCACAAAGAATGTGAACAACAGGATAGAACGCTTCATGGATTTGGAGTTTTAATTCTGGTTGAAAGGGGCTTACTTGCCACGGGAAATTAGACTTTTAGGGAGAAAACATGAAGGAGTATTTTTTAAAACTGTATCGGTACAATGCATGGGCAAACGAGCGTGTAATGACTTGTTTGCAGGAACAACAGGTGGCGCATGACAAGATACTGACCCTCATGAGCCATGTCATTTCTGCGCAACTCATCTGGCTAGCCCGCATTGAAGATCGATCGCCCGCGGAATTTCACCTTTGGAAGCAGCGATCGCTGGAAGAACTAAGGGCAATGACCACCCGCGCAAATAGAAGTTGGTTGGAATTCATTGAAAAGAACGATAATTTCAATAGGGAAATGAGCTATCGCAATTTCAAGGGGCTGCCGTTCAAAAACAATGTAGAGCATATCATGATCCACTTGGTGAATCATTCGACCTATCATCGAGGTCAAATTGCGTTGCTGCTTCGCGAAAACGAATTTGAACCGGTCAATACTGATTTTATCACGTATGATCGGGTGGTCACGGGTCAGTTGAAGAACTGATCGAAAAAATTCAACGGCTTAATGAATAACTAATTCCAGACCTATGAAAATAATATCACTACTTACTTTGACGCTGTGGGTTGTTTCACCCCTGTTTGCGCAGGATGACATCACGGTGTGTCACACTCCGGCAACAGAGAAGTTTGCCTTGTTTGCATCCAACAAGAGCTTCAACAACGAGCATCCATCGCCACGACTTTATACGCATTTTAGTGAGGTCGGTGGAGAAATGATCAAGTTCAAGACACCGGATGGACAAGAGGCAAGCGGCTATCTGATTAAGTCTGCAACCCCAACCAACAATTGGATTTTCGTTTTTCAGGAGTGGTGGGGGTTGAATGACAATATCAAACGTCAATCCGAAGATATTTTCAATGCCGTGGGCAATGTGAACGTGCTGGCGCTTGACATGTACGATGGCAAGGTGGCCACCGACCGGGAAAATGCGGGTAAATACATGCAGGCATTCAAGCAGGAGCGCGGTGACATGATCGTGAAAGGTGCGCTGAATTATGCGGGTAAGAATGCGAAGATCGGCACCGTGGGCTGGTGTTTTGGTGGAGGCCAATCGCTGCAGGCCGCCCTTACGGCAGGAGAGCAAACGGTGGCTTGTGTGATGTACTATGGAATGCCGGAAGAGGACGTGAGTCGTTTGAAAAATCTCAATTCGGATGTACTCAACATCTGGGCCACGCAAGATCAGTGGATCAACAAAGATGTGATGGACAAATTCAAAGCAAACATGGAGGCTGCAGGCAAGAACCTGACGATCGAATCTTACGATGCCGGCCATGGATTTGCGAATCCGAGCAATCCGATGGGCGCCTTTAATGAGACAGCTTACAAGGATGCGGAACAAAAAATGGTGAATTACTTTAAAGCGCGGTTCAGGTAGTTCACAGCTGATTTGGGCCTGCGTCATTCTTTCTGGATCTTTCTTATTCAGGATTGCTATATTGTTTAAACCATTACAGAACAATTTCGTATATTAGTCAGAAAATATTCTGTAATAAATGAACGGAGCACTTGGCATATTGGGTTTGAAGGAGAAGGAAGATGCCAACAGCATTTACTTTCTGATCGAGAAGGGACTTCCTAAAAGTGCTTTTTTAAAGGCAAAAAAAACCACTGGCCTCTCAAATCAGGTTCTCGCTGAAATCTTATCGGTGAGTGCCAAAACCATTGAGAAAAAGAAAGCTTCTGACAGATTCGATGACACCGCCTCGGAGCGCCTTTATCGTCTTGCCGAAGTGATTGCACTAGGCCAGGAGGCGCTGGGGGATGGCGAAACGTTTAAAGAGTGGTTACATCGCCCTTTGCCACCGCTTGATGGTCACAAACCCCTCGAGATGATGAAGAACACCATCGGACTTGAGTTGGTTAAAGAAATTCTTGGCCGGATAAAGCACGGTGTTTACTCATGATCGTCTACCGGTTGGCAGCCGAGCCTTACGTCAACTTGAGTGGCGAGGGAGCGCGGCAATACCCAGGCCGGTGGAATGAAAAGGGGATACCCTGTCTTTACACGTCCGAAAGCGCATCAGCAGCAACCTTGGAGGTGCTGGTGAACACGGGCGATTGGCGTGTATTCACTTTCAAACGCTACAAGCTGATGCATATTCATTTGCCTGACTCCCGCATCATGCATATCCGCGAGACTGAATTGCCCAAAGACTGGAATGAACTTTCTATCTCGGATTCGACCCGGGCGTTCGGAGCGGTACAATTGAAACAAGTGAAGTACATGGGATTTTCAGTACCGAGTGTTGTTGCTCCGCTCGAAAGAAACGTTATACTGAACACCGCACACCCTGATTTCAAAAAAGAGGTGAAGCTGAAATATGCAACCCCATTTCGCTTCGACCAACGCCTGCTGCGATAACTCGTGTGTAACTTAGTTTTCCCACACTACACTCAGTTCTTCGGTGTACCATTTCGGATAATTGGGGAGCTTTAATTTCTCGATCTCGTTGCGCTTCAGTTTCATTGAAGGCGTCATCATGCCGTTCTCAATGGTCCAATCGGTTTTCATGATGACAGCTGTTGCCAACTGTTCATGGGGTTCGAGTTGTGAATTCACTTTCCGCATGGTGTCCTTGATGCTTTCTGCTAGCTCATTCTTTGATTTGCTCTTGCCATTCACTGACAATACGGTGAGCGCGATGGGCTGCGGTACGCCCATGCCCACTACGCACACCTGTTCGATGTCGGTGTTCCTCATCAAGTCCATTTCGATGGGTGCTGGCGAAATGTACTTGCCCTTGTCGGTTTTGAACTGATCTTTTACCCTGCCCACGATGGTGAGAAATCCCTCCGGGTCGATCACACCTGTGTCACCGGTTTTTAAATAACCTTCCTCGTCAAACATCGCTGCGGTCAGTTCAGGCTCTTTGTAATAACCTTTCATCAGCGCAGGGCTCTTCACCCTCAGTTCGCCCTCTTCCGACATCTTCACCTGCAATCCTTCCATCGGGCGGCCTACGGTGCCGAATTTATTGGCGCCCGGTTGATTAAAATGGGCATACACGCAGTCCTCCGTCATGCCCAGTACCTGATAGATGGTAATGCCCAACTTGTCGTACCACTCCATCACGCTTACTGCCAAAGGTGCAGCCCCGGAAAGGAAAAGGGAAGCCTTGCTCAATCCCATTTTCTTTTTGATTGCATTTTTCACGATGCCGCTTACAATAGGAATGGATAAAAGTCGATCCAGTTTTTTCTGTGGCATTTTCTCCAGCACCTTTTCCTGGAACTTGGACCAAATGCGAGGCACCGCGATGAAGTAATTGGGCTGCACTTCGGCCAGGTTTTTGCCGAAAGATTCGAGTGTCTCGGCAAAATGAAACACAGCTCCAATCTGAAGGCCAACGAATTCGATGCCCATTCGCTCGGCAATGTGGCTGAGCGGTAAATACGACATCACGCGCGACCTGGGGGGAAAACCCACCGCCTTGATTGCCTTGTTCACGGTGATGTGGAAATTGTTTACGGTGTGCATCACACCCTTCGGCTTGCCTGTGGTGCCCGAGGTGTAGAGTATTGATAATAGATCATCAGGTTTTTGCTCCACTACGTGGTCAATGGGTTCCTGATTCTGAATCAAATCACTCCAGGTCTTGCCTTCTGCGATTCCGTAATCGTCAAAACTTATTCTCGTAAGGCTTGCCGGTACACCTGCTTTTTGTGATTCGTAGTTATCCAGCTTTCCGATAAAGACGACCCTGGAGTCGCTGTGTTCAAGCACTTGCTGCACATGTTCGGCCGATAGGGTGGCATACACCGGCACGCTTACGTGCCCGGCCATCATGATGGCAATATCAGCCAGGATCCACTCCGTGCAATTTTTCGAAAGGATGGCGATGTGACTGTGCTCAGGAAGCTGCAGTGATTTCAGGTAGCCCGCCACACGCCTGGCTTCGTTGCCGGCTTGTTGCCAGGTTCTTGATTTCCAGGTGTTGCCAAAGGGTTGCTTGAAGGCGACATCATTGGGTGCTGTCTTTTCCCAATGAAGAAAGTAGGATAACGGTCCGTTCATGAGTTTGGGTTAGGCGTCCGCGACTGTGCAGTCTTGCATGCAGATAAAAATACAATTTTTGTACAATTGTTTGATACCGCTTGAGTAAGTTGCCGGCATGTCATCCAAGGGTAAAAAACTATTTCTGCTGGACGCTTACGCGTTGATTTATCGTGCCCATTTTGCTTTTACCAAGAACCCGAGGATCAACTCGAAAGGAAGAAATACTTCCGTACCATTTGGGTTCACCAACAGTTTGCTCGAGGTGATCACCAAGCAAAAGCCCACGCACATTGGAGTCGCGTTTGATACGGCTGCACCAACCTTTCGCGATGAGATTTTTGAAGAATACAAGGCAACCCGACAGGAAATGCCCGAGGACATCCGATATGGAATCCCGATGGTGAAAGACATCATCAAGGGTTTCAACATCCCTATTCTTGAAAAAGATGGCTATGAGGCAGACGATATCATTGGTACACTCTCCAAACAAGCGGCCGAGAAAGGGTATGAAGTGTACATGATGACACCCGACAAAGACTTTGGTCAGTTGGTGACCGATAAGGTTTTTCTGTACAAGCCGGCCTACATGGGCAATGCTGTCGATGTGATGGGCGTGGCCGAAGTTTGCGAAAAATGGGATATCGATAACGTTTCGCAAGTAATTGATATGTTGGGTTTGCAAGGCGATACGTCCGACAATATTCCTGGCATTCCAGGGATTGGCCCAAAGACGGCAGCCACGCTGCTAAAGCAATATGGCTCGGTGGAGGAGATTGTGAAGCATGCGGGTGAGCTGAAGGGGAAACAGAGGGAGCGCGTGGAGGAATTTGGTGAACAAGCGATTTTGTCGAAAAAGCTTGCCACGATCATTACCGATGCGCCCGTGAAGTTTGATGAGAATGAGCTGGAGTACAAGGGCCCTGACGAAGGGGCACTTCGACCCATTTTTGAAGAGCTTGAGTTCAAGTCGATCATGGGGCGGGCATTCAACGGCCCTTCCGGTGAGAGTTCAGCGCCTACCGTCACAAAACCTGCGCAACTTTCCATGTTCGGAGGGGCAGAACCCAGGACACAGTCGAAGCCCAAGTCCGCGAGGGTTAAATACAAATCACTAACCAAGCCGGAAGAAATGGCCGAACTGGCCGTAGCCCTGCGAGAGCAGCGGGCGTTCGGATTGGAAGCCCTTACTGACAACGCACCGCTTTTCGACTTTGACCTGAAAGGCATTGCCGTTGCCTATCAGCCAGGAGAAGCATTCTTCATTCCGATTGAAAAATCAAACCAGGCGCGCAAACAATTGCATGAATTGCTGGATTTGTTTGAGCACGAGCGGGTGATAAAAATTGGGCACAACATCAAGTCGTCATTGCAGGCGCTGAAGAAGTTTGGTATTGAGGTGCGAGGGCCCCTGTTCGATACCATGCTTGCTCATTACCTGATTGAACCCGAAGCATCGCATGACCTTGAAGTTATCGCGAATCAATACCTGGAATCTTCTCCGGGCCCTGCAGAAGAGAGAGACCCTGCCGAAGTCTTTTGTGAGAAAATTGATCACATTGTGCAGCTGGCGCCAATACTGCAGCGCGAAGTGGAACAGCGGAAGCACGCCAAATTGATGAGTGATGTGGAGGCGCCCCTGATTTATGCGCTGGCCGACATGGAGACAGAAGGAGTGAGGGTGGATGAAGAAACACTGGCGTGGATGTCGGAGGGATTGAAGAAGGACAGTGACAAAGTGCAGAAGGCCATCTATCAACTGGCCGGGCGGGAGTTCAACATCGGTTCGCCAAAACAACTGGGCGAGGTGTTGTTCGATGATCTGAAACTCGTAGACAAAGCGAAGAAGACGCGCACCGGCCAGTATGCCACGGGGGAGGAAGTGCTGGCCAAGCTGGCGGCCGACCATGAGATTGCACAAAAGATCCTTGAGTATCGCGAAATGGAAAAGCTGCGTTCCACCTATGTGGATGCCTTGCCAAAGATGATCAGCAAGACGGATGGACGCATTCATACCGACTACCGGCAGATGGTTGCGGCTACCGGCCGGCTGAGTTCCATGAATCCAAATCTGCAGAACATTCCCATCCGCACGGAGAAGGGCAGGCAAATTCGCAGCGCCTTTGTGCCGCGTGACAAGGACTACAAGTTCATGTCGGCCGACTATTCGCAAATTGAGTTGCGGATTGCCGCTTGCTTTGCCCAGGATGAAACCATGATCGAGGCGTTTCGGTCGGGGAGGGACATTCACGCCACCACGGCCGCGAAGGTTTTCAAAGTGCCGTTGGAAAAAGTTACGCCTGACCAGAGAAGAAAAGCCAAGGAGGTAAACTTTGGGATTTTGTATGGGAGCACGGCATTCGGACTTTCTCAGAATTTAGGGATCTCCAGAACCGAGGCGCTGGAAATTATCGACAGCTACTTTACTGAGTTTGCCGCCATCAAGCGCTATATGGATAATTCCATCAACATGGCGCGGGAAAAAGAATACGTAGAAACCATTTTAGGCAGGAGGCGCTACCTGCGCGACATCAATTCAAGGAACATTTCAACCCGCGGCTTTGCCGAACGCAACGCCATCAATGCACCCATCCAGGGCAGCGCGGCAGACATTATTAAGATTGCCATGGTCCACATTCACCAATGGCTGAAGCGGGAGAAGCTCAAGACCAAAATGATCCTTCAGGTGCATGACGAATTGATTTTTGATCTTCATCAAGACGAAGAAAAAATTGTGGTGCCGAAGGTCAAGGATTTGATGCAGACAGCAGTGATGCTCGATGTGCCCATGGAGGTGGAAGTGGGGGTTGGAAAGAATTGGCTGGAAGCGCATTGATTAGGTGTCTGACATCTTCAAGATGTCAGACACCTAAATCACTTCAGATACGCCATCGTTGCTGTCTCCTCTTTGCTTATAGTCGATTTGTTTATAAATAATACCATTATAAAGGTCTTATTTGTAAATTTTTGTGTTTATAACGAGATTTGGTCATGAGTTTGATGCCTATTTCGCGGGAACAAGTAATCGACCGACTGAGATTCGAGAACCCATGGTGGGTGAACGGACAAATAGAGGAGTTCTACAATGAGATGCCCCGAAGACTTTATTTTGACCTATTCCGGCCTCTCGTATATGAAACAGAAGTAAAAAGGGCTGTAGTCCTGATGGGCCCAAGAAGAGTTGGGAAAACAGTTATGCTATATCACGCCATTCACGACTTGATCCAGTCCGGTGTTCGGCCGAATCAAATCATTTTTATAACGGTCGAAAGTCCAGTTTACCTTAACATAGGTCTCAACGATCTGTTACATCACGCCATGGATGCCGTAGGGATTCCCGAGGCTGAGGGCTTGTTTGTTTTTTTTGACGAGATCCAATACTTGAAGAATTGGGAGGTTCATCTTAAAACGCTTGTCGACAGTTACAGATCTTGCAAGTTCATCGCCTCGGGTTCGGCCGCAGCTGCCCTCAGATATAAAAGCCTGGAAAGTGGCGCTGGTCGGTTTACAGATTTCTTATTGCCGCCATTGACATTCAATGAGTATATACATTTGAAAGACCTGGCGACATTGATCTCACCATCAAAAACAAAGTGGGGAGATACTGACGTAAATTATTATTCTACCACTCATGTCGATCGGCTTAACGAACACTTCATTTCTTACCTCAATTTTGGCGGATATCCGGAAGTAATCTTCTCCGAAAAAATACAGGCAAATCCCGGAAGGTTTATAAGACAGGACGTTCTGGATAAGGTGCTGCTGAGAGATCTCCCTGGTCTTTACGGTATTCGCGATGTACAAGAGCTTAATGCGCTGTTCACAACCATTGCGTACAACACAGGAAACGAGTTTTCCCTGGAAACACTGAGTAAAGAATCTGGTGGAGTAAAGAAGCAAACAATCAAGTCTTACATAGAGTATCTTGAATCTGCATTTCTGATCAAGACCATAAAAAGAGTGGGGCAGGATGCGAAGCGATTTCAGAGAGATAACTTCTTTAAGATTTACCTGACCAACCCTTCATTACGGGCTGCCATCTTTTCGCCCATTGTAGCCACGGACGATGCGGTGGGCAACATGGTAGAGACGGCTATTTACGCACAATGGATGCATCGTGAGCGGTTTACGCCAAGATATGCCAGGTGGCAAACCGGAGAAGTTGATATGGTCTGCTTATCTGAATCCAGTTTCCAACCCATGTGGGCACTCGAGGTGAAATGGTCAAATCGATATTTTCAGAAACCTCGTGAGCTAAAAAGTCTCCTTAAGTTTAGCCTGGAAAACAATTTAACAGACGTCCTCGTGACTACGATTGACAAAGAGGGGACTCAAAATGTGGACGGAGTGAATTTACATTTCTTTCCTGCTGCAACTTATGCATATACGATTGGCAACAATACCTTGAAGTTGAAAGGGGAGTTTGAGGGTTTTGGTTTTTGATTTTAGCAACGGACCACATTGTTTCAACACAGCCAGTGGAAGACGAAGGAGGTGAACTTGGAGATATTGGATAGAATCACTGCGCTTGGACTTTTTTCATCTCGGTATTTCCCGAATCGAGACATTGGAAATCATTGAGACCATCCGCGGCAGGTGGCGCTACCTGCGCGACATCAACTCAAGGAACATTTCAACCCGCGGCTTTGCCGAACGCAACGCCATCAACGCGCCCATCCAGGGCAGCGCGGCAGACATTATTAAGATTGCGATGGTGCACATTCACCAATGGCTGAAGCGGGAGAGGTTGAAAACGAAAATGATTTTGTGAGTGCATGACGAATTGATTTTTGACCTGCATAAAGACGAAGAGAAAATTGTGGTACCGAAGGTCAAGGATTTGATGCAGACAGCAGTGATGCTCGATGTGCCGATGGAGGTGGAAGTGGGGATTGGAAAGAATTGGCTGGAAGCGCATTGATTAGGTGTCTGACATCTTCAAGATGTCAGACACCTAAATCACTTCAGATACGCCATCGTTGCTGTCTCCTCCTTGCTTAGTCCCTTCACTTTTCTCGCCTTGCTCGATTTGTTCCATTTTTTTCGGAATGTCCCATCGCTCCAGTCGTTTAAGATGCTGGGATGGATGTAGCTCGACCGGCAAACGGCCACTGTATTTCCCAGGTCAGATGCTACTGTTTTGATGATTTGATTCGCTACGCGCTTGCGCCCCGTGGCGGTATCCGGGTCCAACTGCTCGGAAAGGCGATGCCCTGTTTTCCAGGTGGCGGCCCACGTGCGAAAGTCTTTTGCGGTCACCTTGAAATCGCTGGGCGTGATCGCATCGAGGTATTCGTTGATGTGATTGGATTTGATGTCGTAATCCACACCATTGCCATCTTCATACCGGAACAAATCCTGTTGCTTGTCTTTGCCACCCACTTCGCCAGACGCTTTGATCAGCAATGCCAGGTCGTCTTCCCATATTCTGCGCTTCCATAGTTTGCCGGATTTCCCTACAAACTCAAACACTGCATCCAGTTCACCTTCCGCTGATTTTGACCGATCAATAACCACGTGACCCTCCTTAAGCGTAGTAAGTCCGTACGACTTGTTTTGACGCGCATATTCATCGTTGCCCACACGGAAGTGGTACAGGTCGATCAGTTTCACGATGAGCGCCACAACTTTTTCCTTAGGCATCCCCTCCAGTTTCAAATCACCTTCCACTTTTTTCCGGATGGTGGGCAGCATGTGGGCAAAGCGCACCATGCTGTCGAACTTTTCCGCTGCCCGCGCTTCAGTCCAGGTTGCATGATAACGGTACTGCAGTCTTCCTTTAGCGTCCACGCCTGTGGCCTGGAGGTGGGCTTCTGCATCAACGGATATCCATACATCCACCCAGGCAGGTGGCAGCACCAATCTGTTGCAGCGGTCCCTGATGGCAGGGTCGCGGATGAGCTTTCCCTTTGGATCGAAATAATCCCACTCGATAACCCTGGGATTTCGGGATTTTCTTCGCTTGCGTGAAATGCCCGGTTTCATGATAGATTACCGTTTCGTTCCAAGAAAAATCAGGTTGCCATCAAATTCAAACGTGAAACAAATGCGCCCTGAATTACCACGCCTTTGTTGACCTACTTTAATTTTGGTCAGAACAGTTGTTAATTATCCATTCTTCTGCTCTTATTGAATAATAATGCTTTGCAAGTCTAAATGCATCGCAGGCGGCTTCAGTGTTTCCCTCTCTTAGTAAGCATTGCCCTTTCAGGATGAGTAAATCGGTTTCGAAGGGATTCAGGTCCAACGCTTTGCTACAATAATCTAGACAATCTTGAATTTTTTCTCGCGTAAAAGATTCGGTGGCCTTTTCTTTAAGTTTGTCAACACTCTTTTCTTTCGCTCCGTCAAAGAAAAAGAAGCGAATAATAAGCCACTCAGCCATGCGGCTACCGTCTCTCATGCCGGCTCGCCATGCGCCATCGGTTAACATCAGTAAATTGATTGCTTCAAGATTGTTCATTTGGTCGTCACGCTGAATGAATTCTATGCTGTCAAGTTTTCCGTCTGGCTTAATTAGACATTTGATTTCAACGATTCCCCTATGAAAACGCTCTAGCCTTGACATGGTAAGCTTATAGTTATTCAGAAAGAATGTCTGGATATTTTCATTGCCAGTAACGAACTGAGCGCGCTCGGTGTTCTTAGTTTGATCCCAAGATCCATTTACCGCAAGTACGTGGTTTGATTTGTGCACGATTCTGCTGCCCTGAGCCCCGCAATTCAAGGCAATTAACAGTAAAAAGATGTGAACTCCTGCCTTTTTCATAGGGTCTAATATATCGCTAAACTCTTAAAAAGCCTGCCGCAAAGGCAGCAGGCTTTTAACACTTAAAAATTGGCCCGAAGTGAAAGAATAAAATTCCGGCCGGGAGCCACGATTCCCGAGCTGTACGGGCGGTAGCGCTGGTCGGTCAGGTTCTCCAATCCGGCACTGATCGAAAAATGCTCGGAGATATGGTAAAGGGCCTTGAAGTTGATGGTATACCACCCTGGCGAATGTGGATTTCCGTTTTCATCCACGGCATAAATTTCTGGCTTTCCCTTTTCTTCCTGGGGCAATTTCTCGAAATCAAATCCTGCACTGTAGTCGGCATAAAATTGCAGACTGAGTTTGTTGGCTGAATACGTGAGTCGTGTTACTCCAAAAGCAGGGGCAGCATGCCTTGAAGGGCTTCTGGTTCCATCATCCAGTTCCTCTTCACCTTTTTGGTAGTTGAAGTCGGAGGAAAATCCAAATCCCTGCGGCAATTTGATTTCGATTCCTGCCTGGATGCCATACACTCTCGCCACTGCAGCGTTCTGAATGGCCTGCACCTGGCTCAAAGTTCCATCATATACAATGCTGTCCTGCCCGTTCAACGTGAAGTCGCGCCTCACCATGGCGTTACCAAGGTTGGTATAGTAGGCCGACAAATCTACTTTAAGGTTGTCGCCAAATAGCTTGGCAATGCCCACGTCAAAGTTGGTCGCATACTCTGCAGTCAAATCGGGATTAGGCACGGTAACAGCTCCTGGCTCCGAATCAAACACTTTCCCTACATCGTCCACATTGGGCGAGCGAAAAGCTGTGGCAAAGTTGGCGCTCAGCACCCAATCTTGTGATGGGCGATAGACAATGCCCGCACTGCCCGTTAACGCCCCGTTGTTGATGGCGGCTGTGGTGAAAGGGAAAGGATAAAAGCGTGTATCGAATTCTGCATCGAGTTGGAATTGGTTGTAGCGTAGTCCGGCCAGCACGAGTGTCTTCTCAGAAATCTTTAACTGGTCATTCAGATACAAAGCATAGGAGGCCCATGTCGATTGCGGATATCGGGCGGGGCCATCCATCGCCACGCCAGTGACCATGTTCTCATCAGTGCCCAGCGAATTCACCTCGTTGCTTACAACCTCCACTCCATAATACAGGCGATTTCTTTCACCCAATGCCTTGATCATATCGAGGTTTGCGGAGTAGGCATTTACCTTTTCAACCCTGATGTGCCTTTCGGGATCGTTGATGTCGCGATCGATCCTGCTCTCTTCAAAATACTGGTGAGCCAGCCGGAGCGTGAGCTGATCATAAAGCCCGTTGGATGATAGCTGGGAAATGTTAAGATGATTCATAGCCCATTTTTGCGGGCCGTATTTCCATTCGCCATAGCGTGGCAATCCATTGCGGTAGCGGATGTGGCGGTCGTACCTTGAATAGTCTGATGTTTCCGAATAGTGAAATCCATACTGGATGTCCCAGTTGGCAGACGGCAGAAAACGTACCTTCTGCATCATGTTGATCTGGGTGTATCCGGACGGAACCTGCACACGTGGGTCGTCATTGGTCACCACCACATCAGTATTGTCGATGCGCTTTACATAAAATGGCCTGAGGTACTCCTCGGGACCCTGGCTGCCCATCTTCAGGTCTCCGAAATCATAAGAGGAGATGCTGGTGACGAACGCCCATTTATTAAAACCAAGGTTGACATCGAAGTGTCCGGTTTTCTCGTTGTTGGCCGATGAATACCGCGTAACGGCTTTGCCAGTGATCAGGGGTTCATTGTCATGTGCAAAGCGAGGTGTCAGCGTTTGGAAACTCATCACGCCTCCGATAGCATCGCTTCCGTAAATTACAGAGCCCGGCCCGAACAGCACCTCCGTGTTTTCAGTGGCAAAGGCATCGAGCGAGATGACGTTTTGAATGTTGCCCCCGCGGAAGATGGCCGTGTTCATTCTCACTCCATCCACCGTGTACAGCAGCCGGTTGGTGGCGAAGCCCCTGATCATTGGACTTCCACCGCCTTGCTGGCTCTTTTGAATGAACACTTTGCCGGAAGCCCCCAACAAGTCAGCGGCTGTTTGCGGATTTTGCAGTGTCACGGCACGACTAGAAATGCTGATCACCTTGGAGGGTACCTCGCTGGTAGGCTTTTGCCAACGTGTGGCCGACACCACCACTTCGTCCATGCTGACTGCGAATGGTTGAAGGCGTAATTCAAATCCATCCAATTCAAGCTCGGAAAAACCTTTTACTTGTGTTTTAAAACCCAGCAACCGGATTTCAATTTTCTCTGCGTCTTTAAACGCGGAGATATCGGCCTGGCCCCGGGAGTTGGTGGACACAAAAGCCCTGGGTGTTTCGCTGAACAGACTCACCATCTCAAGGGGCTCGTCTGTCTCAGCGTTACGGACAGTGACGACCTGCGCACTAATTTGAAATGCACAGTACATAAAGACTATAGTACTAAATAACCTCATTTTGATCTAAGTTTTTGAAAAGGCGCTTAGCAGGAGGTGATCGTCAGCTCCTTTCTGGCAAATACAATGAGCGTAGGGAGTGTCCATTAATTCACGGACGACCACGCCTGTTAAACGCAATCTTTAATTAAATGAAAGTGGTCGCTCATTTAATTTGGAGCAACACGCTTGAGGGTGGGATTTAGCTTTTGGGCGGAGGTGATTCGAGGGAACAATCGATCGAATAGTACCTTTCCCGCATTACGGTATGGTGAATGTCTTTTTGCAATTCGATTTTCAACATGGTGCAAGATTCGACAATGAAAGTAAGCGATATAAAGTGGGTGAGCGATGTCGGTGAAGTTTGGTCGTCATTCCATGACCGCGCGAACACCTCGTTGAAGAACGACAGCAGGTTGTCCTCGGCAGCATCGTGTTTAGCGAAAACAACCACGCGATGATTAAAAAACTCGATTCTGGCAATATCGTACATCCTGCCCTCGACTTTCACTTCGTGATCATCCACTTTTGCTTTCCGGAATTCATGGGGTGTGAATTCAAATCTTGTGAGTTGAGACAGGGGCAGCTGCGAAATTTCCCTTCGCATTTCCGTTCGTATCTGTCCCATACGCACCATAAAATACATGTAGTAGCCCGTGAAATGGGTAAATAAGACGCATAGAATCAGTATCGAGATTGCCCTTTTCAAGTTGAAATCGAAGGTAAGCGAAAATGCGCTCTCTTGGTAAACGATTACTTGAATGGTTCTTGATTATTCGTACCTCAACGACTCGGAGGGATTTCTCCTGGCAGCCCATGCACTGCGCCAGCTCACCGTCACCAGGCTTATCAGCAAAGAGATGATGCCGGCATAAATAAATATTCCAGGGGTTATATCGATGCGGAAAGCAAAGTTTTGTAACCAGGTATCTGCACCATACCACGCCAACGGGCATGCGATTACGTAGGCCATGGCCACCCAACGAACAAAATCTTTTGATAATAGCGCGATGATTCCAAGTTCAGTCGAGCCCAGCACTTTGCGAATGCCAATTTCTTTGATTCTCTTGATGGTTACGTGGTAAGAGAGGCCAAACAAACCCATACACGAAATCATGATGGCGAGTCCGGCAAAGAGTTTGAAAACCCCGCCAAAAGCATTCTCGTTTTCGTACTGCCTGGCGAAATAATCATCCTGGAAGAAATAATCGAAGGGGTTTCCGGGGAATACGCTGTTCCATTGGTCCTTGATTTGTGCGATAGCGGGTGCACCGGCTCCGCCTGAAAGTTTGAATGCGTAGTATTCACCGGCCCAGGGTGCGCGCAGAAATTTCTTAAGTGCAAAAATCATCGGCTCGACATTCGCTTTCAGCGATTGCTGATTGAAATCCTTCACCACGCCAACGACTCTTTTGGGTTGATGGTTATTGTCAGACTCCTGCCAAATGATGGTCTTATCTACAATCTCACTCGGATCGTTGAAGCCGAGGGCCCTTGCTGCAGTCTCATTGATAATTACAGCATCCTGGTTGAGCAAAGATCCATCCTTGAAGTTTCCACCCGCGCTAAATGATGCCTGAAACAGATCAAAAAAGTTTTCGTCAATGGCTACGATGTAAATACCCACCGCGTTGGCCGGATCATCCATCATGTGGAATGAGCGACCCCAATGTAATTCCTGACCCGGAACCGATGACGTCACCGCCATCGCTTCGACCCCTTTGATCTGTCGAACCTGGTTTCTGAAGAAATCAAGTTGGCCTGCATAAAGAGAATCTTTTGTAGCCGGCCCCTTTACCACTAGCACGCTGCTGATGTTTAACCCCAGGTCTTGTTCATGCATGAAACTAAGTTGACGCTGAATGACCAGGGTTGAAATAATGAGAATGATGGAGACGCTGAACTGGAACATGACCAGGCTTCTGTTAAGTCGCGACCCAAAACCGCCCGTTGGAATTCTTGACGTAAGCAGCGCAACCGGCTTATGCCTCGAAGTCAGCAGGGCCGGATAAGCACCTGAC
This sequence comes from Cyclobacteriaceae bacterium, assembly GCA_050250195.1. GTDB lineage: Bacteria > Bacteroidota > Bacteroidia > Cytophagales > Cyclobacteriaceae > ELB16-189. The sequence goes on from JBFWPC010000001.1 coordinate 1,096,039, forward strand.
AACAGGGTGCCAGTTACAAAGAACCCTGAAAGCCACAACCAGTGAATTCCCTGGAGTGTGAGGGCAGGAAGGCTGAAGAGCTGATTGAGCAGCGGCAGAACGGCTTGTATCAATGCGATTGAAAAGCCCGCGGCTATCACATTGATTAGCATTGCATCGGTGAGCTGCTGGCCAATTAACTGAAAGCGGCTCGAACCGGAAATCTTTCGTATGCCAATTTCCTTGACGTGTTCAGACGAATTGGCGATGGCGAAATTGATGTAATTAACCCAGGCAATGATCAAAATGACTATTGCGATGATGGCGAGGAAATTGACCTGATCGCGGTCACCGTTGGGTTCTGCCTCGGCCCACAGGTGGGAGTCGAGGTGAATGCTCCGGATGGGCTGAAGGAAATATTTGAAAGTATATCCTTCCTTTGCCCAAAGGGCGATGCTCTCGCCCAGGTATTTGTCCAGCACGGAGGGGATTTTTGATTCGACCAGTTCCGGAGTTGCCCCCGGTGTTAATTTAATGTAGGCGTAAAAGTTGCCCCAGTCCCAATCCTCATCGAGGTTGAATCCCAGCGTACTGAATGAGATGATAAAGTCAGTATGCAAATGAGAATTTTGCGGAACATCTTCAAATACCGCTGTAACTTTCAATTCACTGATGCCCCGCTCTCCTTTGTGTAAGATCATGGTTTGATTTATCGGGTCCTGCTTTCCGAAATATTTCTTTGCTGTGGAGGAAGAGATCACCACCTGGTTAGGCCCATCGATTGCGTGGTCCGCGCGGCCTGACAACATGGAGTAATTCATCAACTGCAGAAAAGTCGGATCGGCAAAGTAGATCCTGTTTTCGCGGAAGCTCTTGTCGCCAACTTGAATCACAGGATCGGCCATGAGCGGTGCGGTGTGCACGAGCCGACATGCATCCACCACTTCCGGCAGATCGTTATTGAGTGCTAACGGGAGCGCGGGAACCACCTGCGCAGATTTTCCCTGCTCCACGTTGTGCATATATCCGCGTTGTACAACCCGATAAATGTCAGCGGGGCGAAAATCGTCAAAGCTTTTCTCGTAGCCTACGTAGATGAGAATTAGCACGCACGAAGTGATTCCCAATGTTAAGCCAGCCACATTGATGAAAGAGAACACCCCGTGCTTCATCAGTTTTCTAGCCGAGATGATGAGGAAGCTTTTAAGCATTTTTTCGTTTTTTGCGAGCAGTTTGCAAATACTGGTCCAACAAGAAAATGCCGATCCTTGTCAGGCTAAACGCCTGTTTTGGACTGCCAGCCGACCGATTCCGACCAATTGTGTCCGCCATTGGATAAAAAAAGGCCGGATTATCCCGGCCTTTTGTCTGTCGGATTATCTTTTATTTCCTTATGCCCGGCACGCCCTCTGGCTTGGCTAATTCGTTTCCGAAGGAGGGTGCTTTTCTGGCAGTCGGGTAAACCTCGTCAAGCGTATTTCCGTCATAGAGTCTTCCGTTCTTCATCACGCGAAAAACGGTGTTGGTATTGCGAATGTCTTCTAGAGGATTCTTGTCAAGGATCACCAGGTCGGCCAGTTTGCCGGGTTCGATGCTGCCCAGGTCGCCATCGAGGCCAATGGCGGTTGCGCCCAAAATGGTAGCTACTTTCAGGGCGTTGTGATTGCTCATGCCGCCCGATGCGATACTCCAAAGTTCCCAATGATAACCCAGCCCCTGCAACTGTCCGTGCGAACCCACACCTGCAAGTCCGCCCGCCTTCACCAAATCGTTAACGAAAACAGCATGATCGGGGAACACGTGTTCTTCGTACATGAACCAGCTTCCCCTTCTTCTCGATTTTTGGTCGAGCTCTGATTTAGGCGTGAAGTGATTGAGCTTCGGGTCACCATTTACTTTTTCTGTAGCATAGTAATAGTTCTCGGCCCACGGACCACCATATGATACAAGCAGGGTGGGCGTGTAGCACATCTTTGATTGGGCTACCGCTGTGGTGAAATCTTTATACAACGGATAAATGGGGAAGGAGTGTTCATGGCCCGGGTACCCATCAATAAGGTTGGTCAGGTTAAGCTTGAAATCCAGACCACCTTCGGTAGTAGGCATGAGCTTTTGTTCCTTCGCGGCTTGGATGATCCACTGACGATGCTGTCTGTTGCCGGTTAAGTACATCTTGATCGTCTTTGTGTTATAGTACTCAGAGTATTGTCGCAGGATGTCTTTCGCCTGTTCGTAGCTCTTCAAGTTGTAGGCCCAGAAGCCCACGCCCGGTCCTGTTGAATAAACACGCGGACCAACGATATCACCAGTCTCGACCATGTCGCTATAGGTGAGCACATCGGTTGTGGCGGTCTGTGGATCGCGGGTGGTGGTGACGCCATAGGCGAGGTTGGCTGCATAAATCCACACTTGATTTTTATGAATGCCCCAGGCTGGCCACATGTGGGAGTGGGTGTCCACAAATCCAGGTACAATGGTTTTTCCATTCAAATCAACTTTTTGGGTTGAGCCATCTACGCTGATAGAACCTGAAGCGCCCACTTGTTTGATACGCGCGTTTTCAATGAGCACATCACCTTTTTCAATCACCTCATCGCCCTTCATGGTTACGATGCGTGCATTTTGGAGGAGAACTTTCCCGTTGGGAATATCCTTCTGCACTTTTACCTTAATACGCAGTTCTGCAGGTTTGTAGGATTCGTCTTTCTTCTCTTTCGCCTTGTCGTCACCTTCTTTCTTAGCTTCGGCAGCGCCATCCTTCTCTTCTTCTTTCTTCTCTTCACCTTTCTTCCCCTCCTCTTTCTTCTTTTCCTCTTCGGCTTTCTTTTTCTTCAGTTCCAGTTCTTTTGCCTTCGCGGAATCAAGGTTGTAAGTGAACAGGGCATTCCCAAGCGTGAAGTAGACCACCTTTCCATTGGCACTCCAGCTCGGAAATTCGCCTCCCAGATTGGTGAGTTCGCGCGCAGGGAATTGTGCCTTCTCGGCATCAGCTACAGAAATTTTGGGTGTTTCACCACCGACCATCGGAATCGTTACCACGTAAACCTCATTATTCACCTGGGCCAGCGCCATCTTGCCATCGGGGGAAACCTTTAGCAACGAAGCGGGTGAAGGTTCCCTTCTTGGTTCTTGTGCTGTTTCCTTCAACATGCAGCTGCCTTCCTCGAGAATCGAGCCGTAGGTTGTGATACCGGACACTTTTACATGTTCCTTTTGATCCGTGCCATCCCATCGAATAGACACCAACGCATCGCGGCCGTTGTAGAGGTAAATGCGATCGGCCGATTTGGTGAAGTGGGGTGTACCGCGCCTCTCGGCTTTTGCAATGAAATTCGATGCCCCACCGTCTGCACCAATCCAGCGAATCTCATCCTGCAATCCCATGAAGAACGGATCGGGAGAGTCGCGAAAGGCCTGGGTAATCCCCTGCATGAACACGATGCGGTCGCCCTTGGGTGACCAGGCAGGTTCGGTATACAAACCCGCTTCGGCTGTCAGCTTCACGGGCTTTGCTCCCTTTGCATTGAAATTGATTTTGCAGATGTGACCGCCCTTGTCCTCCCATGTGACCCAGGCAAGTTGGCTACCATCCGGGCTCCAAGCCGGCATGGCCTCGGTATAGTTTGCGTTTGTGATCCGCTTGGGTGTACCGTTGGGTAAATCCATCGTATAAAGCCGGTTCAACGCGGTGAAAGCAATTTGATTGCCATTAGGAGAAATGGCTGCATCGCGAATTTGCGTCACGACCATGTCCTTCTCGTCACTGATGGGATACTTGAAATCGACAGCGGGGCCAAGCAGGAACTCCGTCTCGACTTCGAAGGGAATGTTAATGGCGTTGCCACCGGTCACCGGTAGCCGGTAAAATTTGCCGCCATAAGATGCAATCAATTCTTTGCTGTCGGGCGTGAACGACATGGCGGGCAACACACCCAATGGGGCGATGGATTCTTGCTCATCATGCTGAACAGGATAGGCAAGCCATTTTTCATCTCCTGATTTCAAGTCGCGAAGCACCAGGCCGGTTTGATCATTGTAGCGCGTGCCGTAAACCAGCCATTTTCCATCCGGAGACAACGTTGGCGTGAATGCTGAGCCGTAGCGTTGTGTCTTCGTGTCCATGTCGCCTTTTTCACGGTCGTAGACTGCAAGTTGATATTGAGGAAACTGCGCATTGTAATTCCAGGCAGAAGTTCTCCTTGCAAACCAAACATAGCGGCCATCGTTGCCGAACGCGGGTTCAACCATCTTCATGTTTTCGGGCTTGTCCATCAGTTGGGCACCCGACCCTCCTTCGCGGTGAAATATCCACAGCTTTAAGTTGCGTGTTCCACGAGAGCCGATGATGTAATCACCATCGGGAGTCCATTCGGCCGATTGATAGTGGTCGGTATCGCCCTTGGTCACTTGCAGTGAATCTTTCTTGTCAAGGGTAAACCACCAAATGTTTTCGCCTCCGCTTCTGTCAGAAATGAAAAGGAGCTTGGTTCCATCCGGGCTGAACTTGGGATGTGAATCAAACGCCATTCCGGAGGTAAACTGGGTGGCTTTGCCGCCTGCAATCGGCATTGTAAAAATGTCACCCAGGAAATCGAAAGCAATTGTCTTTCCGTCCGGGCTTACATCCAACGACATCCAGGTGCCTTCGTTGGTTTTAATAGGAATTTTCCGGTCTACTTCGAGCGGAAGGTCTTTCTTTTCCTTTTTCTTTTCTTTTTTGGTGGTGTCGGCTTTTGGTTTTCCGTCATCCTGTGCGGTGGCCATGGCAGCCACTACCACAAAAAGTGAAACCAGCCATATTCTTTGTTTCTGCATGGTCTGTTAAAATTAGAAGCAGCGAATATAAGCGAACCGTACCTGACGGCCATGCAGAATTCTGTGACCACCCGAACCGAAAAGGAAACGGACTACATCCCCCCATTTTGGGCGAGACGGATGCGCTTCTCCACCCAGTTCAGGAGTAAAACGAATGCGACTCCGAACAGGAGTAATCCACCGTAGCTTTTCAGGAATGTAAATACCCCCACATTGGGGTTGAAATCTGTGAGCGCGATAGTGACTACCATGGCAATGGCGATCAAGATTACCCCCAGGACCAGCCACAGATTGTCACGTCTTTGCTCCTTGCGCGCGCGCATCTGCAGCAGGCGATCAACCACACTCCGCGCGAAATTGGGTGGTAGGGCATAGGTAGGCTCTTTGCGAAGGGCGTCAAATACTTTCCGATAGGCCAGCGCATCCGCATCGGACTTTATCGGCAATCCTTCGTCAATGTTTTGTTGCAGTTGTTCTTCTGTCATAAAAATTGTTCAGCGCCAAGGTGCTTTTTAATTTTTTCCTTGAGAAGCTGGCGAGCCCGGAATAGGTAATTCTTCACCGTGCCTTCCGGCATTCCCGTCACCGTCCCGATTTCCGCGTAAGACATTCCGTCATTGTGATAAAGGGTCAACACCACTTTATATTGGGTCGGCAGCTTTTCAATTAACTCCATGATGTGGTGGTCGAGGTCCTGCTCCTCCAATGTGGATTCAGGATTGTCGTCAGCGACAAAACGTTCGTAGAAACGTTCATCGTCATCGATCTCGCTAATGGCCACTTTCTTTTTCCGAAGGTGATTGATTCCGTGTCGATAGGCGATCGTGGCAATCCAGGTAGACAACTGTGATTGAAAATTGAACTCACCCAATTTTTCGTACACCTTCATAAATACATCCTGGCAAACCTCCTCGCGATCTTCCTGCCGTTTGACCATCCGCCCCACCATATGAGACACAAGCCTTTCATGCTGCCTGATGAGCTGCCTGAAGGCCTCAGCATCCCCACTAATTACCTGTGAGACCAGGGCCCGATCGTCTGCCATTGGGGGGTTAGACACGGTGAGGTGCAGAAATGTTGCAGTGAATTTAGGCCCAAAAAGACCAAATTGATGTTTTTTGATTATCCTCAAAAAAATCTTCCGGCCACTGCAACATAGCAGGTTAGATCTTGTGTCATACGCTCCAAACAAACTGAAATAATATGGACGATGGTTTGAGAGACGTTCTGATGCCGGTTACAATCCTCGGTGGATTTGGAGGCTCGGTGTATTTCTTCACGAAAGTGATTACCGATTACATTGTGAAGAAGAAGATGATTGAAAAAGGCTACGTTAACGAAGAGACCCAGGCCATTCTGCGAAAGCAGGTGCAGGACAACAAGGACGCTGCCTTAAAATGGGGCCTGATTATTATGTTTGGTGGCCTTGCTTTGATGCTCATGGAATTTATTCCCACCTCTCCGGAATCTCCATTACCCTATGGGTTGCTTGCATTCTCTATCTCTTTGGGATTTCTCATCTACTATTTCCTGATGAAGAAGGAGTCGAAACTGTAAGAGGCGAAGACAACCACAAAATCATTACACATGCTTAGAAATTATTTGATGACGGCCCTCCGGTCGTTGAGCAGGCATCGATTTTTCTCTTTCATCAACATTTTCGGTCTCTCGATTAGCATGACCATCTGTATGGGCATCATTATGTTGGTAGCCGACCAGCTGACTTATGATATGTTCAACACCAAGGGCGACAGAATCTATCGCGTCATCAGCCGCCCGCTTGGACGTGACGGCATCGAGCGCGGTGGAAATGAGTATGCGACTTCACCTCTCCCCATGGCTCCGGCCCTCACGGAAGGGTATACCGGAATTGAGCAAGCCGTTAGAATCAAGCGTGGCTTTGGCAACGATTGGATTGAGTTTGATCAGAACGTCAATATACCATTGAGCGGATTCTTTGCCGACCCGGGCGTATTGCAATTGTTTGAATATGAGCTGGAGTACGGAGATGCCAGGACTGCGCTGAAAGACCCTTACTCTGTGGTACTCACCAGGCGCGCGGCCGACAAACTTTTTAAGGAGGAGAACCCACTTGGCCTGACCGTCAAAGTAGGGGAGATTGGCACGTACACGGTAACCGGGGTGATCAAAGCAACAGATCGAAAATCTCACATCGTGTTTGAAGCACTGGCCAGTATGTCAAGCACCGAAAGCCTGGAAGCTGCCGGGTTGCTTCGCGATGATCTGAATAATTGGCGCAATCACTGGAATGCCTGGACCTACGTTTTGCTGGAAGAGGGCAAAAAGCCTTCCGACATTCAACCCTTTTTGGATGACTTGTTTCAGAAGCATGTGGCGAGCATCGACAATCCGGATGTGATCAAATTCAATTATCACCTGCAGGCGCTTGATGACATTACACCGGGTCCGTTCATGAATAATGCCATCGGTCCGTTCTTGCCCTGGTTGTTCATTTATTTCCTGGGTGGCTTAGCCGGATTAATCATGCTCACGTCATGCTTTAATTTTACGAACCTGTCAATCGCAAGGTCGCTCACACGCGCCAAAGAAATTGGCATACGCAAAGTCTCAGGAGCGGCAAGGTGGCAGGTATTTCTGCAGTTCCTGTCAGAAGCAGTGATTACGTCATTGTTTGCGCTGGCCGTTTCATTCTTGCTGTTGCAGGCACTCAAACCGGCCATGCTCAGTCTCAATTTCGCGCGCTTGTTAAAGTGGGACCTGGAGGCCAACATGTACGTGTACGGAGTATTCGTTCTCTTCGCCATTTTGGTTGGCATCCTGGCCGGATTCTTTCCGGCCACTGTCCTTTCTGGATTTCAGCCCGTGAAGGTATTGAAGAACCTGAGCGGCATGAAACTTTTTTCACGCATGGGCTTACGCAAGGTGCTTTTGGTTTCTCAATTCACGCTTTCGCTCGTTTTTATTCTGAGTGTGATCGTATTGTACAATCAGTTGCAATTGTTTGTCCGAGCAGACCATGGTTTTGAAATGGAGAATCATTTGATTGTGCCCTTGGGCGACACCAAATCCGATCAATTAAAAACAGAATTACAGAAATACAGCAACGTGTTGAATGTTTCGGCAGCATCTCACATTCCAGCAGCAGGTACTACCTATGGCAATGGATTCAAAAAATCATTGGACGAAAAGGACTGGACAAACCTCGACTACTTTTCCGTTGATGAAGATTACATTTCCAATATTCAAGTAGAATTGGTGGCTGGAAGAAATTTTACCACGGAGGCCGGTGCGTCAAATGCCAATTTCATCGTAATCAATGAAGAGGCGGTGAAGGCCCTGCACTACAACAATGCGATGGAGGCGATTGGGCAGCAGATCATTTTTCAACGCGATTCAACCAAAAAGGAGATTATTGGCGTGGTAAAGGACTATAATCATCAAATGCTGATGGCCAAGCTCGAACCCATGGCTTTGATGTATAATCCCACGGAGTTCAACTTGCTGCAGGTAAGGTATGAAGGTGAAATGGACGATGCAAAAAGAGCAATCGAGCAAGCCTGGAGTGCAGTAAACCCCAGCCTCAAGGTTGATATCAAGATTTTTGCAGACGAAATCCATGCCATCTACAACATGATGTTTGGCGACATCGTGAAAGTGGTGGGTGTGATCGCAGGCTTGGCGATATTCATTTCTTGCCTGGGGCTGTTGGGAATGGCCACCTACAATACAGAGACAAGGATCAAAGAAATCTCCATTCGGAAAGTGTTGGGATCCTCCAATCAATCGCTGGTGGTATTGCTCTCGCGTGGGTTTCTCGGGGTATTATTGATTTCAATTTTGATAGCTGTTCCACTCGCGTATTTTGTCAACAACCTTTGGTTAGAGTTGATCGCCTATCACACCACAGTCAGTCTCAGCGTGATCGCTGTAGGAATATTGTTCTTGTTGGTTTTTGGCGTGATCACCATAGGATCGCAAACGCTACGGGCCACCTTTGTGAACCCGGTTGACAATCTTAAAAACGAGTGAAGAAGCGCTAACTTTTATATTTGTGAGAAGACCCGGATGATCTCCGGGTTTTTCTTTCGACTGCCAACCCGCCTGGTTGTAATTGATCTAAAACGGGTTAGTTTTGGCCCGTTACGGCAAATCAACATCGCGTGATCCACGGATTCAAATCTATATTGGCAAGGGCACAGTCGGGCTCCACCAGCGACTTAAGGAATCGGAGAATCATTGTGGCTGTCAACCTGGTACTCGTTCAGATTGCGACAACGCTGGGATATTTTGTCTTCCTGGTGGTGATCACGGGTGGGTTCCCGAGATCGTATTTCCTGCCATTTATGTTCCTGACTGCTGTCGTTACCCTGATCCTATTGTGGCGAGGCAATTTTGAATGGGGCCGGGTGGTGAATCTGGCCGTGCTCAACGTACTACTTTTTTTCGCATCGCAAAGGCTGGGGTTGGCAACAGGCATCAGCTTTTACTATGTGCCTTTGAGCTGCGCGGCATTGCTCCTTTTTGGTTACGAAGATTGGAAATGGGGGATCGCATTCACTTTCATTTCAATGATGTTATTCATTCTAAGCCGGTTTGTAACGTTAAGTTTTGTGCCGCTTCGTCCGCTCCTTGAAAGCCAGGAGCAACAAATGTTCGTGGTGAACTCGGTGATGACCTCCTTGCTCAGCACCTATTGTGTTGTCATGATTATGAAGTTGAATTTCGATTCAGAAAAAGGTCTCATGGAAAAGCAAGAGGTAATCGTTTCTCAAAACGAAGAACTGAGAAAGGCAAATCAGGAATTGGACAGCTTTGTGTACAGCGCTTCTCATGATTTGAAGTCCCCGCTGAGCAGCATCAAGGGGCTTGTAAACTTGATGCATATGGGAATCACTGAAGACGAAAAGAAAGAATACCTGGCAAAAATCAAGGATCGCGCAGACGCCATGGAACAATTCCTGAGGGAGCTGACGATGTATTCAAGAAATTCCAGGATGGAGGTGAGATTGGAATTTGCGCTCCTGCGGCCGATCATTGACGAAATTCTGGAATCATTGGGAACCGAACAGCTTGACCAGTCGGTTCATTTTCGTCTCGAAGTGCCGTCAGACTTTGTCGTAAGGGCAGATCTTTATCGGCTAAGGGTTGCGCTGATGAACCTGATAACCAATGCCATAAAGTATGCTGATCCACGCAAGGAAAAAAAGGAAGTAATCATCAAAGCCTTTCAAAATGGATCGTATTGCATCGAAGTGGCGGACAATGGTATCGGCATTCAAAGCGAACACCTGCCCAAGATTTTCAACATGTTTTATCGAGCGACCGAGAAGAGCAATGGTTCAGGGTTAGGTCTTTACATTGCAAGCGAATCCATCACCAAAATGAACGGACATATCAAGGTAACGTCAGAAATGGGCGTGGGCACAAAGTTCCTGGTGACGTTGCCGAAAAATCGCTAGCTAAGATGCTTGAGCCGAACAATTTCCTCTGACTTCAAAAAACGCCAGTTGCCACGAGGCAGATCTTTCTTGTCGAGACCGGCATACACCACGCGGTCGAGTTTTACTACTTCGTATTCCAGCGCTTCAAAAATCCTGCGCACAATCCTGTTCCAGCCAATGTGCAGCTCAATGCCCACTGTCTTTTTGTCTTCGCTCACGATCGCCAGGTCATCAACCAGGGCACGCCCCTCTTCCAGTTGAACGCCTTCACTGATTTTTTGAAAATCGTTTTTCGTGAGGGGTCGGTTTAGCTCCACCTTGTACACCTTCTTCATGTTATAAGAAGGATGCGTGAGCTTATCTGCCAGGTCACCATCATTGGTGAGGAGCAGCAGTCCCGTGGTATTGCGATCGAGCCTTCCGACAGGATAAACCCGTTCTTTACAGGCCTTCGCGACCAGATTCATCACTGTTTTGCGCTCCTGGGGATCATCGGTGGTCGTGATAAATCCTTTCGGTTTGTTGAGAAGTATATAAACAGGTCGTTCGGCTTTCAGTATTTTGTTTTCATACCGAACCACATCGCCTTCTTTTACTTTGAAACCCATCTCGGTGATGGTGGTTCCATTCACTGAAATCAAACCCATCTTGATTAGGTCGTCCGCCTCCCTGCGTGAACCAACGCCCGCGTTGGCGATGTATTTGTTGAGGCGCGTAAGCCCCTGCTCCTGGTGTGTAGGTTTCTTTTTCGCGTCAGTGGTTTCCCTGCGCGAAGTTGATGCCACGCGTGACTGCACGAAAGAACGCGTTGAATCTGATGGCTTCTTTCGAAAGTTGCCCGCTGACTTTACACCTTTGCGCTCAAAGCGCCCGGTTCCAGCCTTGTCTTCTTTCCTGCCAAAGCGACCCCCTCTTTTCTCCAAGTGCTGATCGTCCCTTCTGCCAAAGCGGCCTTCTTTCTTATCAAAGCGTTGATCATCCCTTTTGCCAAATCGACTTTCTTTTTTCTCGAAGCGCTGATCATCTCTTTTGCTAAAGCGTCCTTCTCTTTTCTCAAAGCGCTCATCGTCTTTTTTGCCAAAGCGTCCTTCCCTCTTCTTGAAGTGCTGGTCATCTCTTTTGCCAAAGCGACCTTCTTTCTTACTATAGCGCTTGTCTTCTCGATCGCTTTTTCCTCGCGGGTCTCCGGCAGAGTCGCCCCTGCTGCGTTTGGTGAAGCCCAAATCAGAGGCAGACCTGCGTCCGCGTGTTTCACTGCGGTCATCACCCTCTCGCGAGGCCCTGGAACGACTGCCTTGATCTTTTCTCTTGTCGAATGATTTCTTGTGGGGGCGTGAACCCCGGCCTGAATCTGTGTTACGTGCCATAGGTTGAAGTTAAGGCACTCAAGCCTTTTATGTCTTACTGATTGTCGGAATTCTCTCCGATTGTGTTCACCTCGCTGGTGAAATCTTTAGGGGTAGGCAGCTCGCTGATGTCGTTAATGCCAAAATACTCCATGAATTTCGGGCTGGTGCCATATAAAATCGGACGGCCCACCGTTTCGGCCTTGCCCAATATTTCCACCAATCCCTTATCCAGCAGTTTTTGAATAGCGTAATCGCAGTTCACACCGCGAATGTTCTCCACTTCCGTCTTAGAAATGGGTTGCTTGTAGGCGATGATAGAAAGTGTTTCCATCGCAGAAGTCGAAAGACGCTTTTTCGATTGTTGCTTCAGCATAATGCCAATGCTGGACTGGTATGCTGGCTTGGTAAGGAATTGATAGCCGCCACCAGACTTAAATACCTGGAAGGCAAAGTCATCAGAAGAATATTTTTCTTCTAGTTTTTGAATGGCCGCCAGAATATCCTCCTCTGGCACTTCTGCATTAAACATTTCAGAGAGGCAGGCCTTGATGTCCGCAAGCTTGGCTGGTGTAGAGGAGCAAAAAATAAGCGCCTCGATATGGTTAAGTAGAAAATCCAACGCTTAGTCTGTTTTCATCATTTTGGCCTCGATCGACTGGGTCGTGTGTGGTACCGCAATCAACCTTTCTTTCGGGATGAGTTTACCAGTTACCGAGCAGATCCCGTACGTGCGGTTCTTAATCCTGATCAGCGCGTTTTCCAGGTTGGTAATATATTTTTGTTGGCGGGCCGCCAGTTGACTCAAGTTTTCCTTCTCGGCCGTCTCTGCCCCATCTTCCAGTACCTTGGTGTTGCCACCTGATGTGCTGTCAGTGCCTTCATCGTTGTTGCGATTCAACGTTTCCTTCAAAATCTTAAACTCTTCCCTGGCCGTTTCCAACTTATCATTGATGAGATCTTGAAACTCCTTCAACTCCTCGTCAGTATAGCGCGTCTTATCTGAAGGCACGGAGGCCTTCGCGGGTTTGTGCGCGATCGGGCGCTGTGTCAGGGCTGGAAATATATTGAGTTGGGGAGGGGTTTTTGGCAATGCGGAGATCGGGTTCTCTTCTCTCTTCTTCGGGGCCGCTGGTGCCGAGGCCTTCCTGATCGGGGCAGGAGGCACAATCTTGCGCGGAGCCACCTTCTTTGCTGTCTCCTTTTTTGCCTTGGGAGCGGCCTTCTTGGCCACAGCCTTTTTTGTTGCCTTCTTGGCTACGGCCTTCTTGGTAACCTTTTTAGCCTTGGCCTTCTTGGGGGCCGCTTTCTTGGCCTTCTTGCCTGCCTTTTTTGCCGTAACGGATCTCTTCTTAGCAGGCTTCGTTTTCTTGGCTTTCTTGGCTGATTTGGCCATAATTGGTGGCTTTAAGGGTTTGAAAAAGATGCGCAAAAATACAGGGTCGCCCCTAAAACAAAAAATGTATCGCAATTAATTCCAGCCACCCAAAGTGCGTGCAAGAACGCAGAAAGAGGTGCGCTCAACGGGCGGCAATAACCACTCTTTTGCGGTAGGTCTTTGTGAATCCATCTGTGCCAAAAACTTCAAACCAAATGAAATAATAACCCAACCGAGCCCTTGAGCCATCGTCCTGGTCGCCATCCCAACGAAAGAAGCCCATCGCGTTTATGATCTCATTGTTGGCGAGGGTTTTTATCAGTTGACCCTGCTGATTAAAAACCTTCACACTCACAGCAAGCCCGGTCTGGTCAAATTGATAGCGCACCTGGGCGTAATCCCGGAAACCCGAACCCGGTGCAATGATTTCCGGTTCAATCACGACCTCACCTGACGGGCTTTGAATATCGGCCACGAAATTTGAATTAACCCACCCGGGTGTGGCAAAGCCCGAAGCGGCAGTAGCCGATCGCCAGTTTTCTCGTGTGTTGGGTTGTTGGGGTGAGATGCGTTCCAGGGATATCCCTTCCGCATCGCGAATTAAGGGCGAGTGGAAACCCTCATCATAGGAAAGGATGTCAATCGTTTCGCCACGTTGATTTACAACCACCACCCTTCCCTCGCGATCAGGCATGCTGGGCAGGTCGGTTTTGAGAAACGTGCTCATATCTCCCCTGGGGTATTCATTGGATAGCTTCTCTGGATCGGGTGTCAAAACAACCAATGATGTTGGTTTGACAACATAATCATAGTCAATCGTTGGAACCAGCGCCTGACCACCCGGTTCTGTGTCTGAGACATAGAGGTTTTTCAACGAGATGAATTTGTCGGTGAGGTTCCATAACTCAATGAAGTCTACCCCGGTTGGGCGTGGGTTAAAAAGAACTTCGTTCAGCACCAGTTCACCCGCGCTTGCAATTTCAGGCAATGCAAATTCCCTTTCGTTCGCGCCTTCTGCCATTGGGTTGCCGTTGCAGTCAAATAGATTTGAAATAATGATCGTATAGAGTTGCCTGGTGCGCAGGGGTTCACTCAGGCAAATCGTCAATTCACGAAGGGTGGAGTCTGCCTTCAATGATTTAATGACTGCAAGAGGGTTGATGATGACCTGCGCCTGATTCACAACTTGCCGGTCCAGTTTTTCATTGAATATAAGTCGCAGCGTTATCGAATCTATCACCTGGATATTCAGTAGCGTGGGCCCGGTAAGGTCTGGTTTATTGGCATGGATGGAATTTGCCGCGCCAGGTGTGCCACCGAGGTGATTTTCTGAAGCGGCCCAGTTGTCTTCTTCACCACACGGATTCTCCGGATCGATGATTTCCAGCGACCAGCCTCCTTGCTGTTTGTCGACATCGCGGTACCAATCCAGGGCGAACCTGACGGAATCGACTGTCTGTCCACTGGGTGCTCTCAGTCTCAGGGACTCACCTCCATTGTTGAGAGTAGGGAAATTGTTGACGCCAACAATCGGCAAGTCTGGATGGAATCCGGCAACGGAGTTGACCGCAGTAAGAACTGCCAATGCGTTCGGCAGAAGAATTGCACTAGGTAATGAAGTGACGCCTGTCTCATCCTCCAGACTCCAGGCGGCCAGGTCCAACGGCTTGTTCGTGCGGTTGAGAATTTCCAGGTATTCTACAGGAGGTAAACCAACAGCAGGGTCGGGGTCGGCCATGATCTCGGTGAAGATCACATCCTTGGATGCCACATCAACATCTTGCAGGTAATAGAAGCTGGTGTGACCGTCTTCGGAAGCAATGGGATTACCAGGGCAGTCGAAAACGCCTTCGACTGTGATGTCGTACTCCACCTGCTTTTCCATGGGCGCGTCAAGTACGATGTGGATGCTTGACAAGCCATCGTCAACGAATGATGTCGATAGCACGGACAATTGGGGATTTGCCTGAAGGGCAAGGGTGGTCAAGACATCTTCGCGCAAGCGTTCACTGAAATCCAATCGAAGTTGGCTGGATGAAATTGCTACGGCACGAATGAGTCCAGGGCCCGTGATGTCCTGGGCATCAGAAAAAATGGAGTTGATGACACCCGGAGTGCCACCCATGCTGTTCAGTGAAGCAGACCAATTTTTGTCGAATGAGCAGATGTCTTCGGGATTGATCAACTCCAATGACCATCCACCTTCTTGTTTGTCTTCATCCCGATACCAGCTTAGTGCATATTTGATGGAGTCGACCGTGAGGCCCGATGGAGACTTCAATACGAGTTGGTCACCGCTATTGTTAAGTGTCGGAAAATTGGCGACACCAATCACGTTAATTCCTGAAAAGAGGACTGCGTTGGCAGATGAGGTGATCACCCAATAGTCCCCCGGTTGAACCAACTGTGGGTTGAGCGTTGCCGTGGATGACCCGTCTGTCAGCGTCCACCCTGCGAGATCGAAAGGGTGAGGGCTTCGATTGAGTATTTCGGCATATTCGGCTTCCGGCAATCCAACCACCGGGGAGGGATCGGCAAGAACCTCCGTGAATATGAGATCTCTTGGAACAGCGTCAACCGGCTGGAAATAGAGGAAATCGATGGATCCGTTGACCAACACGTTTCCATTGACGTCCATCACTCCCGTTGTGGTCAAGCGATGTGTTTTGCCGTTTTGCAGAGCCTGACTCCACGTAAGTTTCACAGTTTTCCCATCCGGTTGCAGCTCTGCCGTTTGGGGATTCCCCAAACCAAGGTCTAGCTGATAATGCAGGTGAATACTGGCTGACGTGATTTCGAGGGGCTCGTCAAACTCCAGGGAAAGAACCTTGTCTGAGACGACATTTACGTTCACCGGTTGCGGGGGATCGGTGTCGACAAATGGATTGCCTGTTACCGCGAAGTCGTCAAAGAGGAACTTGTCGGATCGCGTAGCAGTGTACTCACACAGTATGCCAAAGTACGATGATGCCTTGTGCGTATTGTCAAAAGAGTTGCCTTCGAATTGGTAAGTACCCGTTGCGTTTACATCGCGATATAATTCCCAGTTGCCAAGGTGATCGCGGGTGACTTTGATTTTGACTATGGGTGATGCCAGGTTCACGGTTCCATCCAGACCATCTATGATTTTTGTTGATGTGCTACCTGTCTGTCGGTAAAGGCTCACCTCGTCAGGAGAGTCGCCAATCAACACATAGTAGCCGTTAAGGGCGCTTGTCAGGTCGGATATATTCGAAGCAAGGTAAACCCTGGCCAGGTTGCTCGCGGATGGGTTAAAGTCCATCCTTACCCAAAACTCCCAGGTGGCATCGTTGATGGCCTGGCTTGCCGTGGAGAGGTAGGCCAAATCTGAGACCGCGGGGGCGGAGAGTTTGAGTTGATTGGAAGCGACTGTGAACTTCGAATGGTCGCCTGTCCAGGCCGGGTTGGTTAGGTGTTCACCATCGGAAAAATTGTCGGTGAATTGAGCCTGGGCGGAAACGAGCGTTAGGCAAAGAAAAAGGCTTGGGATGGGCTTCATAGCCATTTTTCTATATCGTATTTTTGCGGCCTTAACCAATTAAAAACAATGAAACTGGCAGTAGTAGGGGCAACCGGTCTGGTGGGACGGGAGTTGTTGAAAGTGATTGAGGAACGAAACATAGAGTTTGACGAATTATACCTTGTGGCATCGGCCAAGTCCGTAGGCCAATCCCTAAACTTCAAGGGAAACCAATATACAATAAAAAGTATTCAGGAAGTATGTGAGCTGGCTCCGGACGTGGCTATTTTTTCGGCCGGAGGAGGGACTTCCCTCCAATGGGCGCCAAGGTTTGCCGAAAAGGGCACCATTGTAATCGACAATTCTTCGGCCTGGCGGATGGACCCCACAAAAAAGTTAGTGGTTCCGGAGGTGAATGGTCACGTGCTGATGATTGACGATCGGATCATTGCAAACCCCAATTGTTCAACCATTCAAATGGTGTTGGCGCTGGCTCCGTTGCATGTGAAGTACAAGATCAAGCGCATTGTGGTGTCCACCTATCAATCGGTAACCGGCACCGGCAAGGATGCGGTGCAGCAAATGATGGATGAGCGCAAGGGCATCAATGGCCCTAAGGTTTATCCCCATCCCATTGATATGAATGCGCTTCCGCATATCGATTCGTTTCTGGACAATGGCTACACCAAAGAGGAAATGAAGATGGTAAACGAAACGCGGAAAATACTCGAAGATCAAACCATTGGTGTGACTTCCACTACGGTTCGCGTGCCAACCATGGGTGGTCACTCCGAGGCCGTGAATGTGGAGTTTCACAACGAGTTCGAACTTGCGGAGGTGAGAAGGCTTTTGGACGCCACACCAGGTGTGGTCGTTCAGGATGATGTGAAAAACAACGTCTACCCGATGCCGATTCACTCCCATGGCAAAGATGAAGTATTTGTTGGCAGGTTGAGAAGAGACGAATCGCAACCGAAAACGTTGAACATGTGGATCGTGGCGGATAACCTAAGAAAAGGAGCGGCCACGAATGCGGTGCAAATCGCGGAGTTCCTGATGGAAAAATCTTTGGTAGTTTAATAAAGCTTAATTCAAAAATTGTTTATGGCAACATTGAAAAAATTTCTCCCCTGGATCATCGTGGCGGTGGTGGTGCTTTGGGGTGTTTCGGCCTACAATGGCATTGTGGGCAAAGAGCAAAACACCAAGCGCACCTGGGCTGATGTCGAGTCGCAGTACCAGAGAAGGATGGACCTGATTCCGAACCTGGTGAACACGGTGAAGGGCTATGCTGACTTTGAGCAGGAAACGCTTACGGGTGTGATTGAAGCGCGCGCCAAGGCTACGCAGGTAACAATCGATCCAACCAACCTGAATCCAGCCAACATAGCTGCGTTTCAGCAAGCGCAGGACGGGCTGAGTTCAGCCTTGTCAAGGTTGCTGGTAACCATTGAGCGCTATCCGGATCTGAAAGCCAACCAAAACTTCCTGGATCTGCAAAGCCAGCTGGAGGGAACAGAAAATCGGATAGCCGTTGCGCGCAACAGGTTTAACGAATCGGTTGAAACGTACAATACAACCATCATTCGTTTTCCCGGCAACCTGATTGCCAGGATTGGCGGCTTTGAGGAGAAAGGATTTTTTAAGTCGGCCCAGGGTGCGGAGACAGCTCCAGTGGTAACTTTCTAATGCGGGATCAATCCAAAAAAAGAGGCTAAATCTCAAAAGTCAAAAACCATCCGTCATTCCGGCCCTCGGGCGGGATTCCCGCCAGCCAATCATCCTTGCGAAGGGATCGCCCATCAAGGCTATGCGTAGCCGCTTCGGCAAAGGCAGGTCCGCGATAACAAGGTCCTTTTTAGATTCAGCCCTTTTTGTTTTACCTGTTGGCTATTTACTTCGCCTTCACTTCACGGTTCTCATAGCTTTCAATCACGTCTCCAACCTTGATGTCGTTGAAATTCTTGATACTGATACCGCAATCAAAGCCAGACTTTACCTCGCTGACATCGTCTTTGAATCTCTTCAGCGCAGTCATCTCGCCAGAGTACACCACGATACCATCGCGTATCAAACGGATTGGATTGGCGCGTTTCACATAGCCATCCGTAACCATACAACCTGCTACGGTTCCGATTCGGGATATTTTGAAGACTTCCCGTACTTCCGCGTTTCCAACAATCACCTCTTCGAATTCCTTCTCAAGCATACCCTCCATCGCGGCCTTCACATCATTGATTGCATCGTAGATAATCGAATACAGTCGAATTTCAATTTCTTCGTTATCTGCAAGGCGTTTGGCCGACCCGGAGGGGCGAACCTGAAAACCAACGATAATCGCATCGGATGCCGAAGCGAGAAGGACGTCTGATTCTGAAATCTGGCCTACGCCTTTGTGGATGATGCTCACCTGTATTTTTGGTGTTGAGAGTTTCAGCAATGAATCGGACAACGCTTCTACCGAGCCGTCTACGTCACCCTTCACAATTACATTCAATTGCTTGAATGAACCGATGGCCAAACGCCTTCCGATTTCATCAAGCGTGATATGTTTCTTGGTTCTAATGCTCTGTTCACGCTGGATTTGACCCCGCTTGTTGGCAATTTCACGCGCTTCGCGATCGGTTTCCATTACCTGGAATTTTTCGCCTGCCTGCGGTGCACCGTCCAGACCCAGCACTTGCACGGGGGTTGACGGCCCGGCTTCCTTTGCCTTCCTCCCGGTATCATCAAACATGGCCTTTACGCGACCATAGTTGGAGCCAGCCAGCATGATGTCGCCAACCTTCAAGGTACCTGCTTGTACCATCACGGTGGCCACATAGCCGCGTCCTTTATCCAATGAAGCTTCAATGATGGATCCAACAGCAGGCTTGTCCGGATTTGCCTTTAAGTTCAGCAATTCGGCTTCCAACAATACTTTTTCTAAAAGTTCGTCAATGCCCTGGCCGTTCTTCGCTGATATTGCCTGACACTGATATTTTCCTCCCCAGTCCTCAACCAGGATGTTGATTTTTGAAAGAGACTCCTTCACCTTTTCGGGGTTGGCACCCGGCTTGTCAATCTTGTTAATGGCGATTACAATTGGAACGCCAGCTACCTGGGCGTGGTTGATTGCCTCCTTTGTTTGTGGCATCACATCGTCATCTGCTGCAACCACAATAATGGCAACGTCAGTCAACCGTGCTCCGCGGGCACGCATGGCAGTAAAGGCCTCGTGACCGGGTGTATCGAGAAAGGCAATCTTTGCTCCGCTCTGAGTCGTAACATTGTAGGCGCCAATGTGCTGGGTGATCCCACCAGCCTCCTGTGCGGTCACTTTTGTTTTTCTGATGTAGTCCAGCAATGAAGTCTTCCCGTGGTCAACGTGACCCATGATGGTGACGATCGGGGCACGCGCCTGCAGGTCTTCATCTGCCTCTGTTTCTTCCACTTCTTCCACTTCCTCCTCGGCAGAGGTAAACTGAACATCAAAACCAAATTCGTCAGCGATCACCGTGATGGCCTCAGCATCCAAACGCTGATTGATGGACACGAACATACCCAGGTTAAGGCAGGTTGAGATCACATCGTTTACCGACACGTTCATCAAAGAGGCCAGGTCATTGGCTGAAATAAATTCGGTAACCTTTAATGTCTTTGAAGCCTCCTGCTCCTGGAGCATGCGTTCCTCTTCCGCTTCGGAAATTGCCTGTCGTTTCTCTTTGCGGTATTTTGCGCCACCCGCTTTCTTTTGCCCGCTGCTCAGCTTGGCGAGCGTTGCACGAATTTGTTCTTGAATTTCTTTTTCAGACGGTTCCTCCTTTTGAACCATCGGGCGCTTCTGCTGCGTGCCGCCTCGCTCGTTCTTGAAGGTTGTGATGCGCTTGCGTGGGCGCTTCTTTCTTCCTGCTTCGTCACGATTGTCAGAAGAGGCAACCGGTTGATCTTTCTTTTTCTCAGCCGGCAGTTCAATCTTGTCCACCACCTTCAAACCCTTAAGCCTGTCGGCTTTTGCTTTGATCAGCTCCTGTTCTTTTTGCTTTTCGGTAACCGGCTCGGGTTTTGGTTCAGCAGGTTTCCTTTCAGGTGCTTCAACTTTGGGTTCGGGTTCGCCCTTCGCTTTCTTTTTCTCCTCTAAATCAATTTTGCCAACAACCTTGATTCCCTCGAGCTTCGGTTTTTCCCTTTCAATCTTCTCGGGTTTGGTTTCTTCCCTGGTTTTGATCTCGGTCGATCCCAGGTTCTTAATGAGAATTTGTTCTTCTTCTTCCGTTTTTTTGCGGTGGGCTTCAGCTTCGCTCTCGATCGTTACATTCTCCGTGTGCTTTGTGCCGATGGTCAAGCCCGATGCCTCCCGTTTTTCGGATGCGGAAGCCGCAAATTCTTTTGAAAGCATGGCATACTGCTCTCCGGATAGCTTGGCGTTGGGATTATTTTCCACGGTGAATCCCTTCTTTGCCAGAAACTCCAATATGGTATTGTGACCCACATTAAGCTTTCTGGAGGCCTGCCCTAACCGTATCATTTTTTCTTCTGCCATGCTCAAATATCTGCTATTTTATTCGATTTCGCGATTTTTGGACGTCCTAGTCCTATTCAAACTCCTTGCGCAGTACTTGAAGTACCATCTCAACGGTTTCTTCTTCCAAGTCAGTTCTGCGAACCAGTTCCTCTTTGTTGAGGTTGAGTACGCTCTTGGCGGTGTCGAGACCAATTCGCTTCAACTCATCAATAACCCAGCTTTCGATTTCGTCTGAGAACTCGTCAAGATCAACGTCTTCGTCTTGCTGTGCATCCACTTCTCTGAATACGTCAATCTCCATCTCCACCAGGCGGCTGGCGAGCTTGATATTCAACCCGCCCTTTCCAATGGCCAGTGAAACTTGATCAGGCTTCAGGTAAACAGAAACCCTGCCGTTCTCTTTGTCAATCTTGATGCTGGTGATTTTGGCGGGGCTAAGTGCGCGCTGAATGTAAAGTTCAAGGTTCTCGGTAAAGTTGATCACATCGATGTTCTCGTTCTGCAACTCCCGAACAATCGCATGAATCCTCGAGCCTTTCATGCCCACGCAGGCGCCTACCGGGTCAATGCGGTCGTCATAGGACTCCACCGCCACTTTGGCACGTTCGCCAGGCTCACGAACTACTTTCTTGATGGTGATCAAGCCATCATATACTTCCGGTACTTCCTGCTCGAAAAGACGCTCGAGGAAAACAGGTGAAGTGCGAGACAGCACAATCTTTGGATTGCCGTTCACCATTTCCACTTTGTGAACGATGGCGCGCACGGTTTCACCTTTGCGATAGCGGTCCTTTGGAATTTGTTCGCCTCTTGGGATTGAGATTTCGTTTCCTTCGGCATCAATCAACAACACTTCGCGGCTTAATACCTGGTATACTTCCCCTGCGATGATCTCGCCAACGATGTCCTTATACTTCTGAAACAGAATGTCTTTTTCAAGATCCTTTACCTTTTGGATCAGCGTTTGGCGTGCGGTTGTTACCGCCCTGCGACCAAAATCTTCGAGGTGAATTTCTTCCGCCACCTCTTCACCAACTTCAAAATCGGGTTCGATCTTGCGTGCTTCACTCAGGCTGATCTTGTCGTGTTCCCAAACTTCCTCAGAATCATCGTCTACAATTTCGCGGAAACGCCAGATTTCCAGGTCACCTTTATCTGCGTTCACAATGATGTCAAAGTTGTCGGTGGGAAGAGGCCGGCCCATTTCATCCTGACCATACCTTTTCTTGATCATGTTCTGGAAAACATCTTCCAAAATCCGAATCATCGTTGGCCTGTCGATATTCTTCTGCTTCGCGAAGTCGGCAAACGATTCAATAAGTGTGGAGGTATCCATATGTTCTTAATTAAAAGATATCATTACAAATGCTTTGTCGATCCTGTCAAACGGTATATCAATCGTTGAAGCGGCTTTCTTTTTGTCCTTCTGAGGCTCTTCCAGCCTTACGAAGCCATCTCCAACTTCGATAAGCTTTCCCTTACACAATTCTTTATCGGTAAGCGTTACTTTCAAATTTCTGCCAATGTGCCTTTTATACTGGCGCACGAACTTCAGGGGGTGATCCACGCCCGGGGTCGACACCTCCAGGGTGTATTTGCCTGGTATCAGGTCGGCATCATCCATGGCCTGGCCCAGCTTGCGGCTTAGTTCTGCGCAGTCGTCTATGGTGGCCCCATTGTCACCGTCAATAAAAACAGTCACTTTCTTCGGATTTTTTTTGTCCGACAAGATCAAGTCAACCAAAAACAAGCTGGTGTTGCCCAGCAGCGATTCGGCCAATTCGTTGATTTTTCCGTGCAAATCCATAAAACTGATATAAACAAAGAGGGGACTTTTGGGTCCCCTCCGTTTGATTTTCAAGAAGTTGGCGCAAAGGTAATTGAATTTTAATTCATAGCAAATTATTGTGTTATTTGGGCCGTTGTCAAAAAAGGACTTGGATTCATGCATAGCAGACTTGGAATTATTTTTTTGGGTAGTGGTTTGTTCTTGGTTTTCGGATGTGGCGATCAAAAGAAAGATGAAACGGTTGCTGGCAGCGCCCGAGTTGTTGAGGTGCCGGCATTTAATCGCGATTCAGCCTATTATTTTGTGCAGGAGCAGGTGGATCTGGGCCCCAGGATTCCCAATTCAAAAGCACATCAACAGGCATTCGAGGTAATCACCAGCCGGTTGACAAAGTACGGGGCAAAGGTCAGGGTTCAGGAGTTTGACACCCCATCCATTGACGGACCGCAGTTGCACCTGAAAAATATTATTGGCGCCTTTAATCCGGAAAGCAAGAAAAGGGTGGTACTGGCCGCGCATTGGGATACGCGACCCTATGCCGACAAAGATGAGGAGGATACCTATGCCCTTTTCGATGGGGCCAATGATGGAGCCAGCGGGGTGGGTGTGTTGCTTGAGATTGCAAGACATTTAGGATCAGGCAACCAACCCGCGGTGGGTGTTGATCTGATCTTTTTCGATGGCGAAGATTGGGGTGACCGCGAGGACGCAAGGAACCAAGTGCCGCCTCCGCCCGGCTACGAGACGTGGTGGTGCCTTGGGTCGCAGTATTGGTCGAAGAATAAGGGCAGTTACCAGGCCTTTTATGGAATCCTGCTTGACATGGTTGGCGCAAAGAACGCGAAGTTCTATCGTGAAGGTGTCTCGTTGGAATATGCCCCGCGAATTGTGGACAAAGTTTGGGCTACTGCGGCAAGACTTGGCTATGCGGATTACTTCGTCACGCAAAATGCGCATGCCACCACGGACGATCACTATTTTGTAAATGAGTACGCAAAAATTCCCATGATCAACATCGTGCACTACCAACCGGGTCTCGGCTACTACGGTGATTTTCATCACACCACAAAGGATAACATGTCTTTGATCAGTAGGGAAACACTGGGTGCGGTGGGGGCTACGGTGCTCAACGTGGTTTACTACGAAGAGTGACCTGCGATTTGTTTCAGATAAACTCCATACCCACTTTTCTCTAGTGGCTTCGCGAGTTCAAGGAGTTGCTGCTTGTCGATAAACTTCATACGGTAAGCAATTTCCTCGATACAGCCGATCTTCAATCCTTGCCTTTGTTCAATGACCTGAACAAAGTTGGCCGCTTGCATCAACGAGTCAAATGTGCCCGTGTCCAGCCAAGCCGTACCCCGGCTCATTTGCGCAACTTTCAACTTCCCTTTTTTGAGATACGTGTTGTTGACATCCGTGATTTCCAGTTCCCCTCGTGGGCTGGGCTTTTGAGCTTTCGCGATGGCCACCACCTCATTATCATAAAAATAAAGCCCGGGCACTGCAAAGTTGGATTTTGGCCTGGCAGGTTTTTCTTCAATTGAAATTGCTTTGTGGTCTTTGTCAAACTCAACCACCCCGTAACGCTCTGGGTCATGAACATGGTAGGCGAATACAACACCGCCATCGGGGTTGTTGTTGGTTTGAAGCAGCTGTACCAAACCGGAGCCGTAGAAAATATTGTCTCCAAGAATCAGGGCGACTTTATCATTTCCGATAAAATCTTCCCCGATTAGGAAAGCTTGTGCAAGCCCCTCAGGTTTTGGCTGTTCAGCGTAGCTGAACCTGCAGCCAAGCTGCGATCCGTCTCCAAGTAGTTTCTCGAAAAGCGGCAGGTCGTGAGGAGTGGAAATAATTAGGATTTCCCTGATCCCGCTCATCATCAACACAGACAACGGATAATACACCATCGGCTTATCGTACAGAGGCATTAGTTGTTTACTCACCACCAGGGTGAGGGGGTGTAATCGGGTGCCTGACCCTCCGGCTAGAATAATTCCCTTCATCAGCCTAACGGTTTTCGTACATGTCTTGATAGTATTTTCGGTAAGCACCGGAAGTGACATGCGCTAGCCATTCCTTGTTGGCCAGATACCAATCCACCGTTTTTTCAAGTCCTTCTTCAAAGGTGACTGACGGTGACCATCCAAGTTCATTCTGGAGTTTGGATGAATCGATGGCATAACGCATGTCATGACCAGGCCTGTCTTTCACAAACGTGATCAGCTTTTCGGATTCACCCTGTCGCCTGTCCAATTTCCGGTCCATGAGGCCACAAAGGAACTTTACAAGTTCAATATTTTTCCATTCGTTATTGCCGCCAATGTTGTACACTTCGCCCACACGGCCGCGATGAAAGATGGCGTCAATGGCAGTAGCATGATCTTTTACGAATAGCCAATCACGGATATTTTCACCTTTCCCATACACAGGAAGGGGCTTCGAATGGATGATATTGTTGATCATGAGCGGGATCAACTTTTCCGGAAAATGATTTGGTCCGTAGTTGTTTGAGCAACGGCTTATGACAACCGGTAGCCCAAAGCTGTTATGATACGCTGCAACGAAGTGATCGCTGGCGGCCTTAGATGCAGAATAGGGCGACTGCGGATCGATGTTGGTGCCTTCGGTGAAATAACCCGTGGGGCCAAGAGACCCGTACACCTCGTCTGTCGAAATATGATAAAACCGTTTATCCTCAAAGCGTCCTTTCCACGAAGAAAGCGCTGCCTGAAGGAGATTGACTGTTCCTGAAACGTTGGTATCAATAAAAAGCGTTGGCGTTTCCAGCGAACGGTCTACATGCGACTCTGCAGCGAGGTGAATGACACCATCAAATTTCTCATTAAAAAAAAATTTCTGCAAAAAACCAAAATCCGTAATGTCACCTTTTACAAATCGATAGTTTTTTTCACGCTCAATATCTGCCAGGTTTTCCAGGTTACCAGCGTAAGTAAGTTTATCCAGGTTATAAATCTGATATGCAGGGTACTTTTTTACCAGCAGCCTGACAACATGGGAACCAATAAATCCTGCCCCACCTGTTACCAGCAATTTTTTTGCGCTCAATGGGTTCATTTCATATAGTGATGAAATTCCTTATGATCCCTTTCAAACAACACCTCCTTCGGTAAGGATTTGAAATACTCGTAGGTGATTTTCAGGCCGTCTGCCCTTGAAACTTTTGGCTCCCAACCTAAGATCTCCTTGGCCTTTGAGATATTGGGTTGCCGTTGCTTCGGATCATCCTTGGGCAATGGTTTTTTTATAATCTTTTGTGACGTACCCGTGAGCTTGATGATTTCTTCGGCAAACTCCATGATCGTGATTTCATCGGGGTTGCCAATGTTAACGGGATAGGGGTAATCTGACATCAGCAGCCGGTAGATGCCCTCTACCTCGTCATCCACATAGCAAAAGGACCTGGTTTGAGAACCATCACCAAACACGGTCAAGTCCTCACCTCGAAGCGCCTGTCCGATAAAGGCAGGCAATACGCGGCCATCGTTCAATCGCATGCGCGGGCCATAGGTGTTGAAGATCCTCACAATGCGTGTCTCGAGGCCATGGAAGGTGTGATAGGCCATTGTTATTGCCTCCTGAAAACGCTTCGCTTCGTCATAGACGCCTCGCGGGCCCACGGGATTCACGTTTCCATAGTATTCCTCCGTTTGAGGATGCACGAGCGGATCACCGTAGATTTCAGATGTCGATGCCACGAGAATCCGCGCTTTCTTTGAACGAGCCAATCCAAGCAGATTATGGGTCCCGAGCGATCCAACCTTCAGTGTTTGGATTGGAATTTTCAAATAATCGATTGGACTGGCAGGAGAGGCGAAGTGTAAGATATAGTCAAGCCTGCCGGGCACGTGAACAAACTTGGAGACATCATGGTGGTAGAACTCGAAGTTGGGCAGCTTGAATAAGTGCTCAATATTTTTCAGGTCGCCAGTGATCAGGTTGTCCATGGCAATGACATGAAAGTCCTCTTTCACAAATCGGTCGCACAGGTGAGACCCAAGAAAACCTGCGCCTCCAGTAATCAATATTCTTTTCTGACTCATATTCTTTTCCTTCCGATGCTGATGTAGGTATAACCTAGCGCCTTCATTTGGTCGACTTCATAAAGATTCCTTCCGTCAAATATGACCTTTTGACTCATCAATGTGTTCAATTTCTCAAAGTCGGGGGTTCTGAATTCCGGCCACTCCGTTGCGATGAAGATGGCATCTGCACCGGCCGCAGCTTCATAAGGTGTATCATGATAGCTAATTCGCCCACCCATTATTTTCCTCACATTTTCCATCCCTTCGGGGTCGTGGGCCTGAACGCTCACCCCTTCGGCCAGCAAAGCTTCGATGTTGTAAAGAGAGGGAGCCTCTCTAATGTCATCAGTGTGTGGTTTGAAAGAAAGCCCCCAGAATGCGATAACCTTCCCCTTCAGTTTGTTTTCGAAGTGCTCCTTGATGGCGGGAATCAACTTGGTTTTTTGACTTTCATTCACCTCCATCACTGAGTTAAGAATCTTAAAATCATAGTCTACATCATGGGACGACTTTGCCAACGCTTGCACATCCTTCGGAAAGCAACTGCCACCGTATCCGATTCCAGGAAACAAAAACCTGTTCCCTATCCGGCTGTCTGTGCCGATTCCGCGCCTCACGGCATCCACATCCGCTCCCAGTCGTTCACACAGATTGGCAATTTCATTCATGAAAGTAATTTTTGTCGCCAGGAAGGAGTTGGCCGCATACTTGGTCAATTCGGCCGATCTTTCATCCATAAAGATGATGGGATTTCCCTGGCGAACAAAAGGGGCAAACAAAGTCTCCATTACCTTCTTTGCTCTGGCAGAAGAAGTGCCGATAACGACCCGATCAGGTTTCATGAAGTCGTCCACGGCAACGCCCTCTCTCAAAAACTCAGGATTAGACACCACATCAAATTCAACCTTGGTTTTGGCGCCAATGGCAGCGCTGACTTTTTCGGCCGTACCAACAGGTACCGTGCTCTTGTCAACCACTACCACATAGTCGGAGAGTAAGGGCCCAAGGTCGTTAGCAACTTGAAGAATGTATTTCAGGTCGGCAGAGCCATCCTCACCGGGTGGCGTGGGAAGGGCCAGGAAGATGACCTGTGCACCCTTGATGCCCTCCTTCAGGTCAGTGGTAAAGTGCAGTCTGCCTTGCCGGATATTCCGCTCGAAAATAACATCCAGCCCCGGTTCGTAGATGGTCACTTTGCCCGATCTAAACTTTGCCACCTTTTCTTGATCAATGTCAATACAGGTGACATTATTACCGGTTTCTGAAAGGCAGGTACCGGTCACAAGACCTACGTACCCGGTGCCCACAACAGCGATTTTCATTATGTAGGAGTATGTAGTTTACGAAATCAGGCCGCAAAAATATCATTTTTGACTGCATTTGAGGTATTCGATCACCAGATCAAATACAAACTAACATTCGTTTGGTAGGGTGCTTCCCATATTCTACTTTTGTTGCCTTTATCGAATCACTAAATAGTTGTGAACATGGTTGAAACACAAGGTCAGGGCATTGGCTTTGAACTCTCCGAAAACCAGCAAATGATTGCGCAGATGATCCGTGATTTTGCGGGGCTGGAAATTACACCCCACATTATGGCTTGGGATGAGGCGCAAGAATTTCCGGTGCCTCTTTTTAAGAAGATGGGTGAATTGGGCTTGATGGGTATATTCGTGCCCGACCTTTATGGTGGTGCTGGTTTTGGCTACCACGAGTACGTTACGGTTGTGAGTGAAATCTCGCGGGTTGACGGATCGATTGGTTTGTCGGTAGCTGCCCACAACTCGTTGTGCACCGGCCATATTCTTCAATTTGGCAGTGAAGAGCAAAAGCACAAATACCTTCCCAAGCTGGCTAAGGGCGAATGGATTGGTGCGTGGGGACTAACTGAACCCAACACCGGATCTGATGCCGGAAACATGAGAACCGTGGCGGTGAAGGATGGAGATTATTACGTGCTTAACGGGGCGAAGAACTTCATCACACACGGTAAAAGCGGAGACGTGGCGGTGGTAATTGCCAGAACCGGTGAAGTCGGAGACTCCCACGGGATGACTGCATTTATTATCGAAAAAGGTACCCCGGGATTTGCGGCCGGAAAAAAGGAGAATAAGCTAGGAATGAGAGCAAGTGAAACCGCAGAGCTAATTTTCTCGGATTGCCGTGTACATCAGGATCAGGTAATTGGGAAGGTCGGTGACGGCTTTGTCCAGTCACTGAAAGTATTGGATGGCGGAAGAATTTCAATCGCTGCCTTAAGCCTGGGCATTGCCCAAGGGGCCTACGATGCAGCCCTGAGGTATTCAAAAGAAAGACATCAGTTCAATAAGCCGATTTCACAGTTTCAGGGGATCTCTTTCAAACTGGCGGATATGGCTACTAAAATTGAAGCCGCACGACTGTTGATCCACCGGGCCGCGGAACTAAAAAACCTTGGAAGGCCGGTTACGAAAGAATCTGCAATGGCCAAACTATACGCATCTGAAATAGCCGTTGAAGTGGCCAATGACGCGGTTCAGATTTTTGGAGGTTATGGGTACACCAAAGACTTTCCGGTCGAAAAATTCTATCGGGACGCCAAGCTTTGTACCATCGGGGAGGGTACCTCCGAGATCCAAAAACTGGTAATCTCCAGGTCGATCTTAAAGTGAGGCTTGCAAATGCAACGCAGAAAGGGCTATATTTGCAACCCAAATCTGAATTTTAGTAAAAATGCTGATTATCAACGTAAAAGAGAACGAATCCATTGACAAGGCTTTGAAGCGCTTCAAGAAGAAATTTGAAAAAACTGGCGTTTTGAAAGAGCTGCGTTCAAGAACTTCTTTCGAGAAGCCTTCCGTAACGCGCAGAAATGAGATTCTGAAGGCGGCATACCGCCAAAAGCAATTCGCTAAGGAAAACTACTAAGTCGGCAGGCGACTTTGTGAGGATTATACAACCCCTGGGGTAGATCACCCTAGGGGATTTTTTTTATATTGCCTTAGCACCGGAATAGCGGGTTAAGGCATGACGAAGTTGTTTTTTCAGCACCTCCAATACGAAAAAAGATACAGCGCCAAAACGTTATCGGCTTACCAAACTGATCTCAGGCAATTCCAAGCTTTTCTGAAGTCGACCTTTGAGAGCGATTCACCAGCCAAAGCCAATCACGGCATGGTCCGCTCATGGATCGTAGATCTCGTAGAAGGTGGACTAGACGCGAGGTCTGTCAACCGAAAGATTGCCTGCCTGAGGTCCTATTACAAGTTTTTGATGAAGCAGGGGGTGGTTTCGAGCAATCCCATGATAAAGATTAGGATCTTAAAGGCGAAGAAGAAGCTGCCGCAATTCGTGAACGAAGGCGAAATGGTCCAATTGCTCGACCACGTTGCGTTTACGGACGACTTTGCCGGTTGGAGAGATCGGCTGATTATTGAGCTTTTCTACGGCACCGGGATGCGATTGTCTGAATTGATTACGCTAAAAGAGAACCAGATGAATCTTGCTGAAGCCACCGTGAAAGTACTCGGCAAAAGAAATAAGGAAAGGGTCATCCCATTCTCAACAAGTCTCGTTCAGATCATAAAGAGCTATCTGAAAGCCAGGAATCGAGAAGTTAAGTTATCGGACCATGGTTATTTGCTGGTCGATCATGATGGCAAGCCACTGTATCCGGTTAAAGTATACCGACTGGTGAAAAGTTACCTGAGCAAATTTACTTCAGTGGAAAAGCGAAGCCCGCACGTGCTTCGCCACTCGTTCGCCACGCATTTGCTAAACAAGGGGGCAGAAATAAATGCAGTTAAAGATTTGTTGGGTCACAGCAGCCTGGCTGCGACCCAGGTTTATACACACAATTCGATGGAAAAGCTAAAGAAGGTTTTTGATCAGGCCCATCCGAAAGCATAACCGCAAAGAATATGATTTGAAAAGAAACGACCCGGGGCTGGGGGGTATCGATTCGCAGCCATGAAACCAGATGTTTAACGACTAATTTTTTGTTTATGAAACTACGAGTTCACTCCATTCATTTTGACGCAGACCGAAAACTCATTGCGTTTATCCAAAGGAAGATTGACAAGCTTGAAACGTTCTACGACCGCATGGTGAATGGAGAGGTTTTTCTTCGATTGAACAATGAAGGCATCGATAACAAAACCGTAGAGATCAGGCTGAACGTACCAGGAGATCAACTTTTTGCGAAAGAACAAGCTCGATCGTTTGAGGCAGCCACCGACCAAGCCACGGAAGCTCTTCGCAAACAGCTTGGCAAGTTCAAAACCAGAGTAACAAAGGGAAGGGTTTGATTGAAAAACAAGAAGGAAAGAGGCTGTCTCAAAAGTTAGAAAGTAGTCGTTGCGAAGGAGGAACCACAGAAGCATTCCACCTTCTCACTCCATTTGATAAGGGATTGTTTCACTTCGTTCGCAATGAGGTGAACTTTTGAGACCGCCTTTTTTTGTTAAGCGATTACCGGAGCTTATGCCAGCTTGAACGCCTTCCTCAGAGCATCCACATAATCAAGTTTTTCCCAGGGGAACAACTCCACCTTTAACTTGATCTCATTTTTCTTACCCTTATTGAACGTTTTTTCAACCATTCGGGACTCGCGCCCCATGTGACCATAGGCTGCTGTCTCGGAGTAGATCGGTGTGCGTAGCTTAAACCTCTCTTCAATAAAGTAGGGGCGCATGTCAAAAACCTTTGAAATGAAGTTGGCAATTTGGCCATCATTCATTTTTATTTTTGCGGTACCATAGGTATTCACATACAAGCCGACAGGTTTTGCCACGCCAATCGCGTAAGCCACCTGCACCAACACCTCGTCACAAATGCCTGCAGCCACCATGTTCTTTGCGATGTGCCTGGTGGCATACGCTGCCGACCGGTCCACCTTCGAAGGATCCTTTCCTGAGAAAGCACCTCCTCCGTGTGCGCCTTTGCCACCGTAAGTATCTACGATAATCTTTCTCCCGGTAAGGCCGGTGTCGCCGTGCGGCCCACCAATTACAAATTTGCCGGTAGGATTAATGTGATATTTGATCCCTTCACCGAACAGTTTCTGAATCCGCTTCGGAAGCTTCTTCATCACGCGAGGAACCAGAATTGAAATCACATCTTCACGAATCTTCTTGAGCATGGCTGTGTCTTTGCCGAAGTCGTCATGCTGAGTTGACAATACGATCGCATCAATGCGCTGGGGCTTATTGTCATCAGAATATTCAATGGTCACCTGCGATTTGGCATCAGGTCTCAGATAAGTCATTACTTTACCTTCTTTGCGGATGGCCGCAAGCTCGCGAAGCAATGAGTGAGCAAGCTCCAGCGCAAGCGGCATGTAGTTGTCGGTTTCGTTTGTTGCGTAGCCGAACATCATGCCCTGGTCGCCAGCACCCTGGTCTTCTTTCTTCTTGCGCTCGACACCCTGGTTGATGTCTGGAGATTGTTCGTGAATGGCCGAAAGGATGCCACACGAATTAGCCTCGAACATGTATGCGCTCTTGGTATACCCAATCTTCTTGATTACCTCCCTGGCAATCTCTTGTACGTCCAGGTAGGCTTCTGATTTCACCTCACCCGCCAAAACAACTTGCCCAGTGGTTACCAATGTTTCACACGCCACTTTTGAGCTGGCGTCATACGCCAAAAAATAGTCGATCAATGCATCTGATATTTGGTCGGCTACTTTGTCGGGGTGACCCTCTGAAACCGACTCAGAGGTGAATAAATACGGCATAGTTTAAAGTTGACTGATTTAACGAAGGCGCAAATTTAACTGCCCCCGATTGATAAAAAAATCTTAGTTCGCCAGGAACAAGAAAAGGCACGGAAGCTTGGGTAGCGAGATGCCGTGGGCTCGCCATGCTTCGATTCGCTGCGTTTTCACCATTTCATCCGGACCAGTTAAATCCAATGCGATACACAGCCTTGTGGACGGATCGAGGCGTCTGAAAAGTCTTTCGGCCAGTTGCTGATTTCGGTAGGGCGTTTCGATAAACATTTGAGTTTGCTTCCGCCTGGAAGACTCTTGCTCCAATCGCTGAATGCGGGTGTCAAATTCCTTTGTATCGATTGGCAGATATCCGTGGAAAGCAAACTGCTGGCCGTTGAGGCCGGAAGCCATTAAAGCAAGAATGATGCTCGAAGGACCGACAAGCGGCACTACCTGAAATTGTTGCTCGTGCGCGTACTGCACCGCCAACGATCCGGGGTCAGCAATACCTGGACAGCCAGCTTCAGAAAGCACGCCCACATCGAGCCCATCCAATAGGGGCTGCATCATACTATCCAGTTCCGAAGCGTTGGTGTTCTTGTCCAATTTTGAAAACCGCAAAGATTCAATGGACTCAAAAATTTTCAAGCTGCTCAAGAATCTTCTTGCGGTTCGAATATCCTCCACAAGAAAATGTTGAATGTGCCGGATCGACTCAATAACCTGAGGAGGGGCCGTGTTGTTGTGGCCATCCTTTGCGATCGGACTCGGTATGAGATATAGTTTTCCTTTTTTCACCGGGTTCACTATCTTAATTACGTGAGCGCGCTTGGGAAAATATTGATTGCCTGCGGGATGATCTTGATTATTGCTGGCTTGACCATCCAATACTTTGACAAACTCCCGTTCATCGGCAAACTTCCTGGAGACATTTTGATCGAGCGTGAAAATTTCAAATTATACATTCCGATTACCACATCCATCTTGTTAAGCATTTTGATCACCTTGATTCTTTACCTGGTTGGACGGCTAAAGAATTAATCCAACAAAAAGGGAAGAACCGCATTTAAAAATGCTTCTGGATTTTCAGCTTGCACCCAATGTCCTGTATTAACTGTTACAATCTCCGCGTTGGGAAAGAATTTCTTTACCACCACCTCGTCACCGGGTTTGTAGTAGTTGGATTTCGCGCCCTTTATGAAAAGGGTGGGACCTTCATAAACGCCATCATATTGCAATCCCGCGCCCAAGTCTTCAATGTGGTCGCTAAGGGCACGAAGGTTGATCTTCCACTCAAACTTTTGATTTTCATGCCGAGAAAGGTTCTTCAGCAGAAATTGCCTCACTGCCAATTCGGGTACGTGTTGTGCCAGGGTTTCGTCAGCTTCATTCCGAGATTTGATCTGATCAATCTGGATGGCCATGAGGCCTTCAAGAATGTGATCATGATGCACAGGGTATGATTTCGGCATGATATCTACCACCACAAGTTTACCTACTTGTTCCGGGTGGCTGATGGCATAATTCATCGCGGTCTTTCCACCCATGGAATGACCCAGGATGACTGGATTTTTCAGCCGATGAATAGAGATAAAGTCCGCAAGATCTTCTGCGAGCAATTTGTAATTCATATCAACGCTGTGGGGTGACTGCCCGTGATTGCGCTGATCGACCAGATATACTTCGAAATGCTCGGCAAAATTCTTTGAATGCGTAAACCAGTTATCGGACGAACCGAACAAGCCGTGGAGAATAATCATCGGTTGTCCCTGTCCGGATTTTCGAAAAAACAATTTCATTACAGCAAGATACAAATCCCTCTTTCATTCCTGATATATTTGTCCCTTCGATTCTTTTGAGCGATAAATGAAGCTAATCAAAGGTAAGTACGAGATTCAGGGACAGGATGTGGTGGCCATCTGCGCAGCGTTCGGAACGCCCGTTTATGTTTATGATGCTTCAAAAATCATCGAGCAAATTAATAGTCTGAAATCGGCTTTTTCCGAAACTGATTTCAGAATCAAATATGCCGCCAAGGCACTTACCAATATTTCGGTACTCAAGCTGGTTAGAAAACATGCGGGAGGTATTGATGTGGTTTCCATACAGGAGGCGGAGTTGGCCCTCAGGGCCGGTTTCATTCCCAGCGAGATCATGTTCACACCCAGCGGAGTTGACTTTGACGAGCTCCTTCAGGGAGTCGAGTTAGGTCTGTACATCAACCTTGATAACTTGTCCGTACTGGAGAAGTTTGGCAAGAAATTCGGATCCGGTTATCCATGTTGCCTACGGCTCAATCCGCATATCATGGCTGGCGGCAACTATAAGATCTCAACGGGTCATGGCGGGTCCAAATTCGGGATTTCCATCTACCAGCTTCCACAGATTATTGAAGTAGTGCGGAAGTACAATATCAAGGTGAACGGACTTCATATTCACACCGGCTCAGAAATTTCTGAAACAGAAGTTTTTCTGAAGATGTCGGAAATTCTTTTTGGGGTGGCGCAGGACTTTAGAGACCTGAAATTCATTGACTTTGGCAGTGGATTCAAAGTCGCCTATAAAGAAGACGACATGGTAACCAATGTCTACGATCTTGGACTGAAGTTGAGCAAGGCCTTCAACCATTTTTGCGAGAAGTATGGGCGTAAGCTTGAGTTGTGGATTGAGCCGGGAAAATTTTTGGTGAGTGAAGCGGGCTATTTGCTGGTGAAGACCAATGTGGTCAAGTCCACTCCTTCAGTAACTTTTGTGGGTGTCAATTCGGGGCTCAACCATTTGATCAGGCCCATGATGTACGATGCTTACCACGAGATCGTCAACGTTTCCAACCCAGCCGGTGAGAAAAAGGTCTACACCATCGTGGGCAACATTTGCGAGACCGACACCCTCGGTGCCGACCGAAAGCTCAGCGAAGTGCGGGAAGGCGACATCCTGGCGATCAAAAATGCGGGTGCCTATGGATTCTCGATGGCCTCCAATTACAATTCAAGGTTGCGACCTGCGGAAGTAATGATCCTGGATGGAAAGGCCCATTTGATCCGCAAGCGCGAAACCTTCGATGATCTTGTGCGCAATCAGGTGGAACTGGACATCTGATGAAGCACAGGCCTGCCAGCCATGTTGCACTATGACCTAATTGTAATCGGAGGGGGAGCGGCCGGATTCTTCGGGGCGATCAACGCGGCTTCGCTAAATCCCAAACTCAGGATTTTGATCCTTGAGAAGTCAAACAAGCTGCTGGCCAAAGTGCGAATCTCCGGAGGGGGTCGATGCAACGTCACGCATCATGAGTTTAAGCCTGCCGCACTAGCCAAGCATTACCCGAGAGGCAGAAGTTTTATCAAACGCGTAACGAATCATTTCGGGGTTGAGGACACCGTGGAATGGTTCAAGGCTCGGGGTGTTGATCTGAAGGTTGAGGACGATGGACGTATGTTTCCAACCTCCGATCGGTCAGCAACCATCATCAACTGTTTTCTTCGGGAAGTGGAGACATATCGCATCGAAATTAAACGTGATTACGAAGTGATTAAGCTAAATCCTAACCAAAATGGATTTGAAGTGAGTACTTCAGCCGGAGCCTATCAAGGTAACAAGGTTCTTGTCACAATCGGAGGACACCCCCAATTCAAGCGATACCAATGGTTGGAAGAACTGGGTTTAGAAATCATCAAACCCATCCCATCGCTCTTTACCTTCAACAGTCAGGAAAAGAATTTTGCCGACTTGATGGGATTATCGGTTTCGGATGCAAGCGTGAAGATTGAAGGCACAAAATATGAAGCCCGCGGCCCTGTGCTCATCACACATTGGGGATTAAGCGGACCCGCAGTAATCAGGCTTTCGGCCTGGGCAGCGGAGCATTTGTTTGCTGCAAACTATGAATTGAAAGTGTTGGTGAATTGGCTTGGTGAGCAAAATGAAGCCGAAGTGAGAAACCACTTATTCGAAGTGAAGCAAAGCAAACCATCCGCGAGAGTATCCAATACAACAATCGGTCAATTGCCGTTGAGATTATGGAATCGATTGTGCGACCAGGCGGGAATCAACGCGGGCCAGACCTGGAATGCGGCATCTCACAAACAGTTGAACCGGCTTGTGGAACAGTTGGTCCGCTGCCCGTTTCAAATCAGGGGTAAAACCACTTTTAAGGAAGAGTTCGTGACCTGCGGAGGTGTTGATCTCAGCGAGGTTGACCCCAACACGATGGAGTGGAAGAAATACCCCGGTCTGTATTTCGCGGGCGAAGTACTGAACGTGGACGGAGAAACCGGTGGGTTCAATTTTCAAGCTGCGTGGTCTACTGCCTTTGTTGCCGCCACCAGCATCGCAGGCGGATAGCACCCGCATTTAAAAATTGTCATTTTTTGCACGATGTCCATTTTTATATAGTTTTGTGCCCCGCTGAAACGCTCAGCGCTTTTTCCCCGGTGACGTAGCTCAGTTGGTAGAGCAAAGGACTGAAAATCCTTGTGTCGGGGGTTCAATTCCCTCCGTCACCACGAACAGATACCCCAGATTCCGCTGGGGTATTTTCGTTTATGGACGCTTCAAACTATTTTCGTTCATGGCAATTTTTCAGCAAGTACTCTTCCTCGCGGTTCTCGGAGCAGCCGGATTCATCCTCGCAAAAAGAATTGGATTTATTAAGAAGAGTATTGGCCTGGGCAGGTCATTCACGCCAACAGGCAGCCGCGGCAAGCGCTGGAAGAACGTGTTGCTGGTGGCCTTTGGGCAAAAGAAAATGTTCAAGCGATTTATTCCCGCATTTTTTCACCTCTTCATCTATGCTGGCTTTTTGATCATCAATATAGAAGTGCTGGAGTTCGTGATCGATGGCGTTGCGGGAACTCATCGTGTTTTTGCCCCTGTTCTTGGTGGCCTGTATCCGGCCGTAATGAATGGGTTTGAGTTTCTTGCCGTGGCGGTGCTCGTGGCATGCATCGTGTTCTTGATTCGCAGAAATGCATTGAGAATTCGAAGGTTTTGGTCGGCCGAGATGACTTCATGGCCAAGGCTGGATGCCAATTTGATTTTGATTATCGAGATCACCCTGATGTTGGCCATTCTAACCATGAATGCAGCGGATCAGTTGTTGCAGCCGCTGGATGATCATTATACGGGCACCGGCAAACTGTTTTTCAGCGGTATGCTGATGCCGCTGTTCAATTCGATGGATCATGGTGCGCTTGTTGTTGTTGAGAGGGCAGCGTGGTGGTTTCACATTGTAGGGATTTTGGGATTCGCCATCTACGTTACCTACTCAAAGCACCTGCACATCTTTTTGGCTTTCCCCAATACCTATTATGCAAGCCTCAGTCCAAAGGGCGAAATTGCGAACATGCCTGATGTTACCCGCGAGGTGAAATCCATGTTGGGGTTAGGGAATCCAATCGAGGCACCTGCCTCAGAAGCGGGGAGATTTGGGGCAAAAGATGTAAACGACTTGGGCTGGAATCACATCATGGCGGCTTTCGCTTGTACAGAATGTGGTCGCTGCACATCCGAATGCCCCGCTAACCTAACCGGCAAGAAACTGTCGCCACGCAAAATCATGATGGATGTGCGCGACAGGGCCGAGGCAGTAACGAAAAGCCTACTATCCGGAGGGCCAGGACTGGCAGACGGAAAGACCTTACTAAACGATTATACTACCAGGGAAGAAATCAACGCGTGCACGAGCTGCAATGCATGTGTGGAGGCTTGCCCCGTGATGATCAATCCATTGGCGATTATCCTGGAGATGCGCAGGTATGTGGCCATGGAAGAATCGGGTTCGCCAGCGCAGTGGAACTCCATGTTCCAAAACGTGGAAACCAATTTTGCTCCGTGGAAATTTGCATCCAGCGATCGGTTCAAATGGGCTGATGACCTAAAGAAATGAGAAATGAGTGATACTCAGACAAAAATACCTACCATGGCCGAATGCAAGGCCCGTAACGAAACTCCGGAGATTCTCTTTTGGGTAGGATGCGCTGGCTCATACGATGATCGATACAAGCGGGTAACGCAGGCATTTGTAAAAATTTTGAATGCCGTAGGAATTTCCTTTGCGGTGCTCGGCCCTGAGGAAACTTGTACCGGGGATCCTGCCCGCAGGGCCGGTAATGAGTTCTTGTTCCAAATGCAGGCGATGAGCAACATACAGTTGTTGAATGGTTACGAAGTGAAGAAGATCGTAACGGCTTGTCCGCACTGCTTCAATACTTTGAAAAACGAGTACCCGGAGCTCGGAGGCAAATATGAAGTCATTCATCATTCCACTTTTCTCCAACAACTGATCAATGCCGGTAAAATTAAACTACAAGGTGGAGGTTCGTTCAAAGGAAAAAAGATCACCTACCATGATTCCTGCTACCTCGGCAGGGCCAACGGTGTTTACGAAGCGCCCCGCGATGTACTTCAGGCACTGGATGCCGATCTGGTAGAAATGAAGCGCTGCCGAACCACGGGCCTCTGTTGTGGAGCAGGCGGGGCGCAAATGTTTAAGGAGCCAGAAAAGGGCAGCAAGGACATCAATATTGAGCGAACCGAGGAAGCCCTGGCCACTGGTGCCACCACCATCGCAGTGGCATGTCCATTTTGCATGACCATGATGAGCGATGGGGTTAAAAACAAAGAGAAGGAAGCCGAAGTGAACGTGAAAGATTTGGCCGAACTAATAGCCGAGTCGCAAGGTTTATAGAACAAAAGAAGATATGCTCACCTCATTCGATCAATTGCCTGATGACGCACGTGTTTGGATCTACCAGATGGATCGCGAGCTGACCCCATCGGAGCAGGAAGTTGTGTCTTCTGTAATCAAGAAATTTTGCGAATCCTGGCAGGTACATGGGCAAAATATCCGCACATCGTTCAAGTTGGAGTACAATCATTTCCTGATTTTGGCCGTGGACGAAAGCCAGGTGAGTGCCAGTGGTTGCTCGATTGATAGCTCTGTTCACGCGCTAAAAGCATTGCAGGCGAATTTAGGCATTGACTTTTTTGATCGCAAGAAGACGGCATTTTTGAGGGACGGGAAAATCGAGTTAATCAGCCTCCAACGCGTGAAAGAAAAATTGAAGGCAGGTGTAATGAATGCGCAAACCATAACGTTCAACAACATGGTAACCTCTAAAGGAGAGCTGGCGGACAAATGGAAAATTGCCATCAAAGACTCCTGGCTCGCCCGCCATCTACCGAAAGGCGCGTTAGCCTAGCCGGTGGTTAGTTTTTGTACATTTAGGGGATATTTGTGGGTATGAAAATCAAGCTGTTCATTCTGACAATCGTTACCGTATTGCTGGGTTGCAGTGCGGAGAAGAAAGCAATGAAGGCATTCCGTTTTGGCAAATACCAAAACGTGATCAATTACTATAAATCGGAACTGGAAGCCCAGCCTAACAATGGAAAGGCGAACTATTACATTGCCGAATCGTACCGGTTGTCCAATCGGATTCGCGAGGCAGAACCTTTTTACGCGAAAGCAGGTGGGCGTGAAGTTCCGCGCGATTCAGTGTTGCTGCACTATGCCCAATCGCTAAAGGCCAACGGAAAGTACGAGGAAGCCAGAAAGAAGATCATGGAAATAGAACCGGGCGACAATGAGAAGTTGATCGCGCGGGTTGACGAAGAGTTGAAAGCGCTCGATTACATCGATGAGCTGCTTCGAAAGGAGAGTTATTACCGGGTGAAAAGTCTTGACGCGCTCAACACGGTCTTCAGCGAATATTCACCAGTCTACTTAAACGGAGAACTGTACTTCACATCAGCTCGCGACAACTCGAGAATTTACGAAGCTACCGGTACGCCATTCACTGATTTGTTCAAGGCGGACACGCGTGGAGCCATCGTGGATGCCAACACAATTCAACGGCTGCCTGAAAATATTAACTCACCCATGGTCAACGTGGGGTGTGTCACTTTTTCGCCCGATGGCCGCATCATGGTTTTTGCCAAGGGCAACACAGGTAAGCGCAAAGGCGGGGCAGACGTTGATTTGTTTCTCTCGCGCTTTCGCAATAGTACGTGGTCGGAGCCGATTCAAATCAACATCAATCAACCAGACTCCTGGGAATCCACGCCTGCCTTTGCTCCAGATGGCCGGACACTCTACTTTTCTTCTAATCGCAAAGGAGGCTACGGTGGCCTGGACATTTACACGGCCCACATGGACTCGCGCGGAAGATTTACGCGCGTAAGAAACCTGGGTCCTGAGATCAATACCGCGGGGGATGAGTTATTCCCCTATGTTTCAGAAAGCGGCAAACTGTACATCTCTTCCAACGGGCATCCCGGCTACGGCATGCTGGACATTTTTGAGGTTAATCGAAGAAACGGGAAATATGCTGTTGACAACCTGGGTCAGCCCATGAATTCCTCTTCCGATGACTTTGGAATTTTCCTGTATCGCCCGGACCGTGGATTCTTTACCTCCAACCGTGAAGGCGGAAGGGGAGACGATGATATATACACTTTCCTCAATGAGGATCCAGACCTTCGTGTGGTTAATTACTACCTGGAAGGGATCACCATGACGCCCCGCCAAGACAGCACACTTGAAGTGCTGCCTAATACCAGGGTAACACTCCTGGATTCGCAAGGCGATGTGATGCAAGACTATGTAACAGGCAATGACGGCAAGTTTTTGTTCAGGGTGTATGAAAATGAGAATTATACATTGATCGGGGAAACGGATGGCTACCTGGTGAAGCGTCAGCCCTACACCACTTTTGGCAAATCGTTGCTCAAGGACACGCTGAAGGAATTGGTGACCAATGTAACACTGGATACGTTGGTTGTTTTGGATCGCCTGGAAAAAAACAAACGATTCGTTTTGAACAACATCTACTTTGATCTGGATAAATCCGATATCAAACCGGAGTCAGCCAGGGAACTTGACAAACTGGTTGCCCTGCTAAACGACAACCCGGAAATCAAGATTGAAATGAGCTCCCATACGGACAGCATTGCCAGCAATGCCTATAATATACAGTTGTCTCAGCGCAGGGCAGAGTCTACGGTGGCCTATCTCATCCGAAAAGGCATATCACCCGATCGATTGGTGGCCAAGGGTTATGGTGAAACCAGGCCCATTGCCCGAAATACAAACCCTGATGGAACGGATAATCCGGAAGGGCGCCAGCGAAATCGGAGAACAGAGTTTAGGATTCTTGAAATCGGGACATTCCAAAAAAGAAATCCTGACGAGTTTGACGAAGACAAGTACTTCCGAAGCAACGACAATGAGTAGCCCTTGCTGAGCTACCCATTGGTTCACAATTTCTGATCAGTACCCCTTGTTGATTCCTTTTTCTATGGCAGGTACACCCTCGCTCATCCATTCCGGCATGGGCGCACCTTTCAAATAATGGTCGAAGAACTGTTTCATTCGTGTTTGAAAGTCAATTCGGTTTTGCCGCTTCAAGGGCCAGTGCGGCTCCCCGTTGTAATTCAACATCCAAACAGGCTTGTCCAACCTCCGCATCGCCATGTACATTTCGATTCCCTGGTACCAGGGCACGGCCCCGTCACTATCGTTGTGGAGTAGCAGGATCGGAGTCTGAATCTTATCCGCAAAGAAAATCGGGGAGTTCTCGATGTAAAGCAGTGGTTTTTCCCATAACGTGCCCCCGATTCGACTCTGCGTATGTTCATATTGGAACATGCGACTCAATCCACTCTCCCAACGGATGCCGCCATAAGCACTGATCATATTGGCTACCGGTGCACCGGCTTCCGCAGCTTTGAACAGGTTGGTCCTCGTAACGAGGTATGCAATCTGGTAGCCTCCCCAGCTGTGGCCCTGCAAGCCAATATTCTTTTCGTCAACAAATCCCTTAGACACAATGGAGGCGATGCCCGGCATTACGCAGTTGTACGCACTTTCTCCCGGAAAGCCAATTTTGTAAACCACATCCGGCACAAACACGATATAACCGTTGCTTGTGTAAAACGTCTTGTTGATCGTAGAGCGATGAGGTTCGGGTTCGTGGTGTTGATAAAGACCATCGCTGCTTCTTTCGTAGAAGTTTACAATCATGGGATACTTTCTAGCGGGGTCAAAGTTCTCGGGCTTGTAGAGCAATCCCTCCAACGGAATGTTGTCGAGCGACACCCACCTGACCAACTCCACGCTGCCCCACAGGTAATCTTTCATTTGGGGGTTGGCTTCGGTGATTTTTTTAGGGCTGCCCAGGTTGACATCAGAAACCCAGAGATCGGGAAAATCCTGAAAGCTTTCCCTGGTGAATAACAATTGATTTCCCTCGCGTGCTTTCACCGGTGTGCCATGGCGGAATTTACCCATCGCAAGTGGCGTTAATTTTCGGGTCGCCACCGATAGCTTGTAAAACCCGGATTCGCGTGTCACTTCGTTAAATGCGCTGAGCAGCAATTCTCCGTTGGAGTCAACATTTCTTTCCTCCGGGTCAAGTTTTATATATCGGAATACCATCTTATTCCCACGCCCAACCTGTGTGATGTTTATTGCGGGTTTCCGGCCACTTGGATCGATTTGCCAAATGTCATATCGGTCGTACACCAGGAAAGACTCATCACTTTCGGTCCAGCCGGCAAATCCATAAGGTCCTGGATAGTCGGGATGATCATCTTCTTCATCGGCAAAGGTCACGTCCAGGCTTTTTGTGAGGTTTCTGGTTTCGCCTGTCGAGGGGGCGTAAGCAACCCAGGCGGTATCAGTGTGGCTGAACCAAAATACATACTTTGCCTTTGGGGAATAGCGGGCATTTCCTTTCACCTCTTTGGCGATCAACCTCGAGGCACCTGTCCTTCGATCAATGAGATAGAAATCCGAAAAGGCGGAGACGTCCCAGGTAATCATTTTTCGGTAGGGCGCATCACTTTCTCCCAGCGCAAATGTTGCGTTGCCCTCGTCACCTACATTCACATCGGGAATTTCGGGGCTGCCCAATTGGGCAAATGAGTTGCTGGCAAGCGAAATGGAGGCCAAATACGACCTCTTTTTTTCATTTTGCAGCCTGCTGTTTTGCTGAGGGTAGATGTAATCGTCATCGCCACCCCAAATCTCAACGTTCACGATCTCCTCTGGCAAAAGGGATGTGTCTTGCTTCGCCAAAACCGGGGCGGTGCCAAAGTATAGCGCAGCTCCATCCTTTGAGAAGGTTGGGCTTCTGTTTTCGCTGATCAACCAATCGCCTGTCAGGTTGGTGTCGGCAAAGGTTTTCAGTTCACCAGCAGCACTCCCGTACAATAACTCAAAGTGGCGGATGAGTGCCTTGGTCGTGTCAGCGTCAAGCAGGAAAGAAACCTTGTCGCCTTGCTCGCTGACGGAAAGGCCTTTGTATTGAAATTTGGGATGCCCGCGATGAATGTGTTTCAGTGTGGCATTGGCGAGGTCAAACCAGTAAACACCTGCTTGCATGGTGCTGTCATTTCCTGTGCTGGACATCAGCAGGCCATTGCCATTCTCCGCGAAAACATAGTCTTTCACGTACCCAAACTGCGTCTCTTTTCCACTGTTTAAGTTTCTTAACACCAGTGTGAAACCATTCTCATCGCTGTTCTTTTTGCTTTTCTTTTTTGAATCACCTCCGTTCTTAACCGGTTCCAGTTGGTAGGCCAACCATCCGCCTGCCTTTTCCGGCAACTTGTAGGATTTTACCAGTGGAATTTTTTCAACCTTACGATTCGAAAACAGATAGACTCCCAGGGAATCCTTGGGCATGTCATCCTTCTTTTTCTTTTGCCGCTTCATTTCCTTAACCAACGCCTGTGGGGGTTTTATTTTGAAAACGGTAGCAGCACCATCATATGCCACCTCGATGTCAGCCGCGCGTGCAACCACATCTTTGGTGCCCGATTTCAGGTTGTGGAAAGTAACCTGGCCGTCACCATCCTGGGGATTAATCGCATAAATGGCAAAGGATCCATCTGGTGTGAGCGTCTTAAAAGGGATTTCCTTCCAGGAGTCGTACACATCGTGGGTAAGGGGCTTTTTTGGTAGGGCAGCAGAGTTTTGTTTCCGTTGTGCGTGCAGGTCTGCCAGGCTGCAGACCATCAGCAAGGTGATGAGGAATCGTTGCATCATTCGATATTTGTTTGTGCTAAAACTAGGATCGGGAGAAGTAAAAAGTATCCAAAAAATGACGGCTGGCAAATATTTGATTGAATAACGCGATTGACGGGAGAATGGAGGTCGAAATCATTGCTTATATTTAGACAGAAAAACTGTTGACGCGGGCGGCCGATAATACATGGAGGCGAACGCAGATGAAGCGTGTTCGGTAAGAACGTAACCACATAAGTAGAGTTCAGATGAAAAATGCATTGAAATGGGCTGTTGTGGCAACGGCCTTAACTGGATTTATGGC
The DNA here is from genome assembly GCA_050250195.1 of Cyclobacteriaceae bacterium. Taxonomy (GTDB): domain Bacteria; phylum Bacteroidota; class Bacteroidia; order Cytophagales; family Cyclobacteriaceae; genus ELB16-189. The sequence continues at coordinate 1,140,830 of JBFWPC010000001.1, forward strand.
GATGACATCTTGTAAAGATGAGGAGCCGCCTATCGCCATTATTAGCTTTGAACTGGAAGAGATGGAAGTGACCGAGTCGGACGGCACGTTTGGCTCTTTTCATCCAGAATTGACAGATGACGAAAGCGAGGGAAGGGTGGTACAGGTTAAATTGCTGTTCGACAGGGCACTGGCGGGTGACGCAGTGATCGATTTTACCATTGGGGGAACTGCCTTGCAAGATGCGACCAGCGATGAGGTGAACGACTTCGAAATCATTGCCCAAGGCGATATGCTCACGGTGGATGGTGAACAAATGACCATTCTGAAAGGAGCCACCGAGGCGCTGATCAATATCACCATTTTCGAAGACCTGAGATTTGAGTATGACGAAGACGTGTTGAATGATGACAACGTGTCGTTCGAAACCATCGTGATAACGCTCGAAAATCTTGTGAGTGGTCCGATCAGACTGGAAACGCCCATCGCTCATACGGTAAAAATTCTGGAAGACGATGCAGTTGCCTTTTTGGAGTGGGAGGCGCAGGACATGACTCCGGAGGCGGCTGAAGTAGATATGGATATCCTGTTCTGGCTTAATGGCGCCATCGTGTGGTACGCAGCGAGGCCAGGTAGCGATTTCGAGGCTGTCAACATTCCGGCAGGCCTTGGGGAAGGCGACATGGGAATCAGCTATACCTATTACAGTGGCAATTCCGATGATGTCGATTTTGCGGGGGTGCTGTTCAGCACGGCCGGCACGCTAAATGGCCAGCGATACACTTACCCCGAAGATGAGCCGCTCATCTTTTTGGGAAATTATAAGCAGGCGAATCTCAATCCGTGGGATGATGAGGGAGCCGGTGGAATGAATCCTTTGGTTGCACAAACCATGAAAAAATCTGGCATCAATTACACAGATTTCTCAGGCCTAAATTCGTTTACTTCCGGCAGCCGACAGGGCAACGGTCAATTTAAACTGGAGAAGAACTTATTGCTGAACCTGAGGACGCTGGATTCAAAAGCGCTTCGGTCAATCCCGAAAAAGTAAAAGAAAGGGGAATTCACCAATAAGTGAATTCCCCTTTTTCGCTCCGGATCGTCAACATTTTCCGGTCGGACGGTTCGACACGCCCCACCACCTGGGCAGCAACGCCAAACTGGTTAGCTACCTCGATAATTGGCTGAGCAAGTGACTGGTTAACGTAGATTTCCATGCGGTGACCCATGTTGAAAACCTTGTACATCTCTTTCCACTCGGTTTGCGATTCTTCCTGAATCATCCGGAACAAGGGCGGAACTTCAAACAGGTTGTCCTTAATGATATGCACGTGCTCAACAAAATGCATCACCTTGGTTTGCGCCCCGCCACTGCAGTGCACGATGCCATGAATTTTTTTTCTGAAGTTCTTAAGTACTTCGACCATGATGGGCGCATAGGTGCGCGTGGGCGACAACACCAGTTTGCCAACATCCACCGGAAGACCGGGCACGCTGTCGGTGAGCCGGTACTTGCCACAATAAACCAGGTCGAGTGGAACTTCAGGATCAAACGACTCGGAAAATTTGGAAGCATAGTCGTGATGAAAGACATCATGCCGTGCAGAGGTAAGTCCATTGCTGCCCATGCCGCCATTGTAGGAGTTTTCATAGGTTGCCTGCCCGTAGGATGAAAGACCAACGATCACATCACCTGCCTGAATCCGGTCGTTGGAAATCACATCCGCGCGCTTCATCCTGGCTGTTACCGTACTGTCAACGACAATCGTCCGCACCAGATCGCCCACATCGGCAGTCTCACCGCCCGTACTCACGATGTTCAATCCATATCCTCTCAGGTTTTCAAGAATTTCCTCGGTGCCGTTAATAATGGCAGCGATTACTTCTCCCGGAATTTTGTTCTTGTTGCGACCAATGGTTGACGAGAGCAAAATGTGATCAGTAGCGCCCACACACAAGAGATCGTCTGTATTCATGACGATGGCATCTTGTGCGATGCCCTTCCAAACAGAAAGGTCACCCGTTTCTTTCCAATACATATAAGCGAGGGAAGACTTCGTGCCGGCACCATCGGCATGCATCACCGTGCAATAGGCGCGATCACCGCCCAGGTGGTCGTCAACGATTTTGCAAAATGCCTTTGGGAAGAGCCCCTTATCAATTTGACTGATCGCCTGATGTACGTCTTCTTTACTGGCGGAGACGCCCCTTGAATGATACCTTTCGCTCATTTTTCGATTTCACCTTCACAACAAAAGTGCAAATAAAAGTTGGCAACTGATCGGGGTGAGTCTGCTAGGTGATTCTCGATTGTCGGAATAACTCCCACGTAATGATGCCCAAACAAACAGATACGTTGAGGGAATGCTTGGTGCCGGCTTGTGGTATCTCCAAGGCCAAGTCTGCCAGGTCGATTGCCTCTTCACTTACACCATTTACTTCATTGCCAAAAACGAGACACAGCCTTGTGCCGGGCGTGAATTTGAAATCCTGAACAGGGATGCTGGCGGTGGTTTGTTCTGCCACGGCAATCGTATACCCTTGGGCTTTCAGGCTTCGAATCAGGTCTGTGGTGGATTCTTGATATTGCCAATCGACCGATTCGGTGGCACCCAAAGCCGTTTTGTGAATTTCACGATGCGGTGGTTGGCCGGTGATACCCGTCAGAAAGATTTTTTCAATGCGGAAAGCATCAGCCGTGCGGAAGGCGGAACCCACGTTGTGCAAACTGCGAATATTGTCGAGCACGATGCACACAGGCAACTTCTCGGAGGTTTTGAACTGGCCTGGCGACATGCGACCGAGTTCTTCCAGTTTCAGTTTCTTCATGGCTCACAAAAATGCGATCTTTCAGTTACGAATTAAAACGCAACAGAATGACCCGATTCAGCGTTGCACCCACATGCGGTTGTTGATCTTAGGCTGCGCCCTTGTTTCTATTTCTTGTTTTGGACAGGATCAATGGAAAAACATTTATTCCGAAACAGCCTGGAGCGAGCGCGATCAGTGGCAGCGCCCAGATGAAATCATCGAATTCCTCAACCTCCGAGCGGGCGACCAGGTGGCGGACATCGGATGCCACGAAGGGTACATGACGATGAAGCTATCCCGGAAGGTCGGCCTCCGCGGCACTGTGTATGCGGTGGATGTGGAGAGCAGCAAGCTTGAACGGCTAAAATCACACCTGACAGAAAGAAAAATCAGCAATGTGAGCGTGGTGAAGGGTGATTATGATAACCCCAAACTTGCCGATGCTTCCATTGATGCAGCGCTGATCATCGACACCTACCATGAAATGGATTCACATGATGCCGTGTTGGCCCACATCAAGAGCGCGCTTAAGCCCGGTGGTCGTCTGGTCATTTGTGAGCCCATCGCCAATTCAAGGAGGGAGCTTGCCAGGGAGGACCAAGAGCGAAAACACGAGTTGGGCATGAATTACGCCATAGCCGACCTGGAGAAGACCGGGTTCAAGATTCTTGTGAAGAAAGATCCTTTTATTGACCGCGAAAATGTAAAGGGAGATAAGATGTGGATTGTGGTGGCGAGCAAGTAGTGTCTTAAACGATGATCAATCCGCAATAGATTTTAGAGTATGTAATCCGGAGGCCGCCTGGAAGCTCTTCAACTCATTCCTATGAAATCAGTCGGTACGTTACTGCGTAAAAACGGGTTGCGAGGATTTTTGCTGAGGAGTGCCCAGGCGGCCGGATAATTACACGATCCAAACAAATTTCTAATCAAATTCAAAAGCACTAACAAGCCTGATATATTTGCTGCCATGGCCAGTTCGTCTGCGGAAACTCCCCTCATGAAACAATACAATGCCATCAAGGTCAAGTACCCCGGTGCGCTTTTGTTGTTTCGGGTTGGAGACTTCTACGAAACGTTTGGAGAGGATGCCATCAAAGCCAGCCGCGTGCTGGATATTGTGCTCACCAAGCGTGGCAACGGCTCTGCTTCTGAAATTGAACTGGCCGGATTTCCGCACCATGCCCTCGATACGTACTTGCCGAAGCTCGTCAGGGCAGGGCATCGGGTGGCCATCTGCGATCAACTGGAAGACCCCAGGTTCGTCAAGGGAATTGTAAAACGTGGCGTCACAGAGTTGGTCACACCAGGCGTTTCGTTCAACGACAATGTATTAGAGAAAAAGCAAAATAATTTCCTCGCGTCAGTTCATCCTGGTAAGTCACAGCTGGGGGTGGCGTTCCTGGATATCAGCACAGGTGAATTTTATGCCGCGGAAGGCAATGAAGGTTATGTATACAAACTGATTCAAAGTTTCAGTCCCGCTGAGATCTTGTTTAGCAAGAATGTCCGTCAGAAGTTTGAAGACCAGTTTGGGGATGAATACGCCACATTCGCCCTGGATGAATGGGTGTATGCGTTTGACTATGCCCATGAAAAACTGATTGGCCAATTTAAGACCACCACACTAAAAGGGTTTGGTGTTGATTTGTTTCACGAGGGAACCATCGCTGCCGGGGCCATCCTGCATTATCTCGATGCAACCGAACACAAAGACACGCACCACATTACTTCGATATCCCGCATTGACGAAGAAAAATATGTTTGGCTCGACAAGTTCACGGTAAGGAATCTGGAAATTGTAAGTGCACAGCAAGAGGGCGGGGTTCCGTTGATCGATGTATTAGACAATACCGTCACCGCCATGGGTTCGCGCTTGCTGCGCAAGTGGATGATTCTTCCTCTCAAAGATAAAATCGCGGTTGAGGAAAGACTCGAAGTCGTGGGAACCTTTGTGGACGAAGAAGATTTGCAGGAGGAAATCTCAGAGCACTTCAGGCACATTGCTGATCTTGAGCGTTTGATTTCGAAGGTTGCTGTGGGGCGCATCAACCCACGCGAACTTTTGCAGCTCAAAAAATCGCTACAACACATCCATCCGATCAAGAAACGATTGGGCGATCACAAGTCAACACATCTCCGCAAGATGGGAGATCAGCTCGAACGCTGCGACTTTCTCGTGCAGAAGATTGAGAAAGAGTTAAAAGAAGACGCTCCCATGCTTCTTCATCAGGGGGGCATCATCAAAGAAGGAGTCAATGCCGAGTTGGATGACCTGAGATCCATCGCCTATTCGGGCAAGGATTATCTAGTACAAATCCAGAAACGAGAGGTTGACCGCACCGGCATTTCTTCCCTGAAAATATCTTACAATAAGGTTTTTGGTTACTACCTGGAGGTCAGCAATCCGCACAAAGACAAAGTTCCGTCCGATTGGATTCGGAAGCAGACATTGGTGAATGCCGAGCGCTACATCACCGAAGAACTGAAACAATACGAAGAAAAAATCCTATATGCGGAGGAGAAGCTCACCGTTATTGAGCAAAGGCTCTTTGCCGAGCTGGTGAATCACGCGGGTGATTTTATTTCGCAAATTCAGCAGAACGCCAGGGTCATAGCAGCACTCGACTGTTTGCATTCATTTGCCCTGGCCGCGAAAATGAACCATTACGTGCGGCCGGAGATGAACGACTCGACCATCATCGAAATCAAAGAGGGTCGCCACCCGGTCATCGAAAGGCAACTGCCGCCCGGTGAAACGTACGTGCCAAACGACTTATACCTCGATAACGAGCATCAGCAGATTCTGGTGATTACCGGGCCAAACATGGCAGGAAAGTCGGCCTTGCTGCGACAAGCCGCCTTGATCGTGCTGATGGCCCAAATGGGAAGCTTTGTGCCGGCCAAGGTTGCCCGCTTGGGCATGGTTGACAAGGTCTTCACCCGTGTAGGAGCTTCAGACAACCTCTCACGCGGTGAGTCCACATTTATGGTGGAAATGATTGAGACAGCAAGCATCCTCAACAACCTGAGCGACCGCAGCCTTATTTTAATGGACGAGATCGGCCGTGGTACCAGCACGTACGATGGGGTTTCCATCGCCTGGGCCATCGTTGAGTATCTACATAACCACCACGATTTCAAACCCAAAACTTTATTTGCTACGCACTATCACGAGCTTAATCAGCTTGCCGAAGATCTGGTAAGGGTGAAGAACTTCAACGTATCGGTGAAGGAATCAGGAGACAAGATCATCTTCATGCGCAAGCTGAAAGAAGGCGGCAGTGAGCACAGCTTCGGTATTCATGTGGCGCAGTTGGCCGGTATGCCCAACAAAGTGGTGTTGCGTGCAAACGAGATTCTCAAGTTTCTGGAGAAAGACAAGCACAAGAACGAACCACGGAAAAAGATGGACGAGTTGCCCAAGCCGGTACATCAGATGAGCCTGTTTGATATTGATCCGCAGACCAAGGCCATGCACGAATTGCTGGCGAAAATTGATATCAATGCCATCAGTCCGGTCGAGGCTCTTTTGAAACTGAACGAATTGATCTCCCTGTTCAAAAAATGAAAAACCTGGTTGCTGTTGCCTGGCTCGTTTTCCTGCCAACTCCACATGCCGCATGGGCTCAATTGTCAAATAGGACAGCCCAGGTGATTTCATTCCGGGTCGAACATGAACCCCTGCCGATCGATGTTCGAACGCTGATCAAGCCGCTCTCTGCCGAACTTATGCGGGTATTCAAGATGACCGCAGTCGAACCCGTGGCCGGTCTTGAAGTAAGATGGGGCAATGAAAATCCATTCAACAAATTCAAGAAGCTGTCAAAACAGGAACTGGAGTATGCGCAGGGTGCCAATGACAACCTGAGGCTAAAAGTGGAAATCGAACATCGATACAACGCAGTTCTTGGCGGGTTGCTCAAAAAAAGCAAGCGCCACGTGATGCGATTAAAGCTTGCCCTTTTTGCCTCAGGAAACCAGCGGGTTTGGTTTCAAAAAAAGAAAGCCTCTTGCTGCATCGATCTGGGCGTTGATCCCGAGGACGAATCCATGCATTACTCAATGGATCGGGACGAATTCATGACCTTGTATCGGACGGTCATCGCGAAATCGCTGGCCAAGTTCTAAATCCTGATTAACAATCGTTCGGTTGTGGTCGAATAAAGGCCAATCAATCGGATGAACCAAACGATCGGTCGAACGCCAGAAAAAATTGCACGGAATTAAGGCCCGATGCCCTACCTTTGCAGCTTGGAATGCTCCTCGATTGCCATAGATGTAATCAGAAGCAGCAAGGTGTAACAGCGAAGGCGCCTTGCGTAACTGAATGATTCCTTCGCAGAGAACGTTTGAATCAGCAATGCAAACAACATTAACACCGGAGGCCAGAAGAAAACCGATCCTCAAGCAGGAGATCGCCTTTGCTTTTGTTCACCTATTACCCCTTGCAGCCATCTGGACGGGCGCAACCCTGTTCGATTGGATGGTGTGCATCTTCCTCTACATCTTCAGAATGTTCTGGGTTACGGGGGGATATCACAGGTACTTTGCCCACAAATCATACAAAACTTCACGGTGGTTTCAGTTCGTCATCGCCTTCATGGCGCAGACGTCTGCACAAAAAGGTGCCTTGTGGTGGGCCGCGCATCATCGCCACCATCACCGCCACAGCGATACACCGGCCGACCCGCACTCGATGAAGATTTATGGTTTTTGGTATTCGCACGTGGGCTGGATTGTGGGTCCCGACTTTAAGGAAACCGACTACAAGACCATTGGAGACTATGCCAAGTACCCCGAACTGGTTTGGCTGAACAAGTACTACCTGGTGCCCCCGGTGATTTTGGGTGCTGTGGTGGCAGCGCTTGGCGGTATTGTGAATGGCGGAAGCATCACCATGATGTTTACTTCTGCGGGCATGTCAACCCTGCTCATTGGATTTTTCCTGAGCACGGTCATTCTTTACCACGGTACATTTTCCATCAATTCCATCATGCACAAGTTTGGCAACCAGCGCTACGAGTCGCATGACGAAAGCCGCAACAGTTTGTGGTTGGCTTTGCTCACGTTGGGCGAGGGTTGGCACAACAACCACCACTACTATGAAGTAGCGTCACGGCAAGGATTTTTCTGGTGGGAGATCGACATCACCTATTACATCCTCAGGGCCCTCTCCTGGACGGGATTGATTTGGGATTTGAAAGGAGTGCCGAAGCACATCAAGTACTCGAAAAACAAGAAGCACGCCCAGGAGCTGAAAAAGGAGTACACACAGGTCGAGGAAGCAGCTTAACAAAGACCATGTCGGTAGAGCTCAACCTGCTTGAGAATTCGATAAAACTTTTCAGGTATTACAAAGGGTTGGGCGAAAAAGCCATTGGTCAACTGAATGATGAGCAGGTGCTCGTTCAGCCCAACGATGCCAGCAACAGCATTGCGTTGATTGTTCATCACCTCAGTGGCAACATGCTTTCGCGCTGGACAGATTTTCTAACATCGGATGGTGAAAAACCGTGGCGCGATCGAGATGCAGAATTCTCGGTGAGCTACAAAGACAAAAAAGAGCTGTTAGCGGATTGGGAGAAAGGTTGGGCCTGCCTCTTCCAGGCGCTAGAAGCGTTGAAACCTGCTGATCTTTCAAGGATGATCTACATCCGCAACGAAGGTCAAACCGTGATGGAGGCCATCCAGCGGCAGCTGGCGCACTATGCCAGTCACGTGGGCCAGATTGTTTTCTACGCCAAGTTGTTGAAGGGCGATGAATTCAAGTCGCTGTCCACTCCGAAGGGCGAATCAAGGTCATTCAACCACCAAAAATTCAGTCAGGAAAAAGAGCGGAAGCATTTTACGGATGGGTCGTAGCCGGTCAGCAGCCCCTAGGATTTACTCGTGGCGCTGTTGCAAATTTGTTGGACGTCATTAAATTTGCACTCCTTTTTGAGGCAAAAGCGGGAGTAGCTCAGTTGGTAGAGCACAACCTTGCCAAGGTTGGGGTCGCGAGTTCGAGTCTCGTTTCCCGCTCAGAAACACAAGATAACCCCTCTCCTGGCGGAGCGGGGATTATTTTTTAAACCCACCTTGAAAATACCCGGGTGGTCCACCTACGGCTACGGCTTCGGTGGATAAATGGAATTGGCAGACCTGCCTTCGCAACTTGCTTCGACAGGCGGGCGCGCAGGAAGTCTTGCGGTTATTGGTGAAATAGGGTATCGTTCTTTTTTTATTGAGATATGTTTGCCCGGGTGGTGGAATTGGTAGACACGCAGGACTTAAAATCCTGTGGCCAGTAATGGCTGTACGGGTTCAACTCCCGTCCCGGGTACAAGTGTTATCTTCTTTGGCGCCAGCGCAATCTCACTGCTCGGATGGTCCATGCAGACCGCAGCGTCTGCATTCAACTCCCGTCCCGGGTACAAATTCTCCGTCAGATCATTCACCCATCCTGGTTCCCTTTTTTGATTTTGAATTTTTGTGATCATCTTTCAAGATCATGCAACAACTCAAAATCCATCCCGAAGGCCCCCTGTTCTCGCGCATTATTGCGGGTGCCTGGCGCTGGCACAATGTGTCGCCCGCAGCGTTTGAAAAATTGGTGATGACCTCCCTCGATCAAGGCATCAACACGTTCGATCATGCCGATATTTATGGAGATCACGGCAACGAAAAACTGTTTGGTGAGGTGCTTCTCAAAAGCAACGCACTGCGCGACAAGATAAAACTCGTAACCAAATGTGGTATCCAACTCATCTCAGGCCATCGACCGAACAACCGGATTAAACATTATGATTCCTCCAGTAAGAACATTATCTCTTCTGCGGAGTCATCGCTGCGTTTGCTGAACACGGATCGGATTGACTTGCTGTTGATCCACCGGCCGGATCCCCTGATGAACCCGACTGAAGTGGCCGATGCATTTTCTCAATTGAAACAACAAGGCAAGGTGCTCCACTTTGGCGTTTCTAACTTCACCCCAAGTCAATTCAATTTGCTTCAAAGTGTATTATCGTTTCCGCTGGTCACCAATCAAATTGAGATATCGTTGGGAAGGGTGGCCCCCTTGTTTAATGGAGATATCGATTTGCTCATGCAACACAGGGCATCGCCAATGGCGTGGTCACCGTTGGCGGGAGGCAAGCTCATGTCAGATGAAAGAATGTGGTTTGGAATGGCGTCAAAATACAATGCGACTTACAGCCAGTTGGCACTCGCCTGGTTGCTCAAGCATCCGGGTCAGATTTTTCCAATCATCGGTACCACCCAAACCGAGCGCGTAATCGAGTCCGCAAAGTCGATTGACCTGGAAATAGAAAGACAAGATTGGTTTGAAATGCTGAAGTGGGCCACCGGGAAAGATGTAGATTGAAATAAGCCATGTCCAAGTACATCCATGGATCGGAACCGGAGGAGCAGCAGCGGCTCAGCTTGATGAACGAGTTGATCAACGCCCGTTGCCTCCAGCTACTGCAATTGAAGGGCAACGAAAAGATTCTGGATGTGGGTAGCGGACTCGGGCAGTTCAGCATTGAGATGGCCAGGATCGCCCGAAACGGAATTTGTGTGGGCATCGAACGGGACGAAAGGCAATTCGAACTGGCCCAGCAGCACAAAACAAAATCAGGTGTAGACAACGTGGCGTTTCGACTGGGTACGGTGGAGGAAATGCCACTCGCTGCCGAGGAGTGGGGCCATTTTGATGTGGGCCATGCCCGCTTTATTCTTGAACATTTGTCGGAGCCTGGTATCGCAATCGATGCCATGGTAAAGGCCGTACGCCCCGGTGGCCATGTGGTGGTGGAAGATGATGATCACTACAGTTTCCTGTTATATCCCGAACCGCATGGCTTTTCTGCGCTGTGGACTGCCTACATGCGCTCTTACGATCGGCTGGGAAATGACCCGTATATCGGCAGGCGATTGGTGGCACTACTTTATGATCACGGCCTCACGCAAATTCAAAACAACGTGGTCTTTTTTGGCGATTGTGCTGGGTCACCTACATTCCAGGCCTACATCGATAACCTGATTGGGATCCTCAATTCCGCAAAGAAGGTAATGACGGAAGGTCAACTCATTCGCAAGGAAGTGTTTGAAGTTGCGATGGATCATCTAAAGGCCTGGGCCGCACTTCCACATGCCGCTTTGTGGTATACCATCTATTGGGCGAAAGGAACGAAGCCTGAGTGAGTATTTAAATCTTATCGGCCAAAACCTTTTCGCCTTCGCATTTGTATTCTTATTTGCACTTCATTTCCCTTTTTAAACATGTCCAAAAGTTCAGCCAAGAAGAAAAGCCCAGACCTGACGGGGTATGAGCAAATCGAAATCATTGGCGCGCGTGAACACAACCTAAAAAACATCAGCCTCTCATTTCCGCGCAACCGGTTGATCGTGATCACAGGTATCAGCGGAAGTGGAAAATCCTCGCTGGCATTTGATACGATTTACGCAGAGGGTCAGCGCAGGTACATGGAAAGCTTTTCTGCCTACGCCCGCAGCTTTATCGGGAATCTCGAGCGGCCTGACGTGGACAAGATCAACGGATTAAGCCCGGTTATATCCATTGAACAAAAGACCACGTCTCGCAATCCGCGCTCAACGGTTGGAACCGTCACAGAAATCTATGACTTCATGCGACTGCTTTATGCGCGCGCGGGAGAGGCTTTTTCTTATCACACGGGCAAGAAAATGGAACGTCAATCTGAGGAGCAAATCCTTGATGCGCTTATTTCTGGCTTTGACGGGAAAAAGTTGACGCTGCTGGCGCCCGTGGTGAAGGGAAGAAAAGGGCACTACCGGGAGTTGTTCGTTCAGTTGCGCAAGAGCGGTTACACGAAAGTGAGAGTGGATGGCGAGGTGACCGACATCAAACCCAAGATGCAGGTCGATCGGTTTAAGATTCATGACATTGAGTTGGTCATCGACCGCATCGTAGTTAATAGGAAAGACCGCCATCGCATCAGCCAATCGGTCGGCACCTCGTTGAAGGAGGGGCAAGGCATCATGATGGTGTTGGAGGAGAACGGTAAAACGCATCATTACTCCAAATTCCTGATGGATCCGGAAACGGGCTTGTCGTACGATGAGCCCGCCCCCAATAATTTTTCATTCAACTCGCCCTACGGAGCCTGCGCAACCTGCAATGGCCTGGGTCAAATTGAGGAGATCACCGAGGAGTCGGTCATTCCAGATAACAAACTGAGTATTAGCCGGGGTGGCATCTTGCCATTGGGTGAATACAGAGACATCTGGATCTTCAAAAAAATCGAGGCGATACTTAAGAGAAACAGGCTCACGCTGAGTACGCCCATTCACAAGATTCCAAAAGATGTAATGAAAATTCTCCTCTATGGAGATGATGTGCCCGTGGCAGTCGCTTCGGTAAAATATCCTGGCACGGAATGGAATACGAAGTTTGAAGGCATCGTTAACTTCCTGCAAAAACAAAAGGACGAGGGCACTGAGGCCATCAAACGCTGGGTAGACGACTTCACTACCACCAAAGTTTGTCCGGAATGCCATGGCGCCAGGCTCAAGAAGGAGTCGCTACACTTTCTGATCGACCAAAAGAACATCGCAGAATTGGCTGAGATGAATATTACCGCCCTTCATCGATGGTTTGAAGGATTGGAGAAACGATTGAGCGATCGCCAAAATGTAATTGCCGCTGAGGTGCTTAAGGAAATCAGGAAACGGATCGGCTTTCTCTTGGATGTGGGGTTGGATTACCTGCACCTCAACCGGCCTTTGCGAACGCTCAGTGGCGGAGAAGCCCAACGCATCCGCCTCGCCACACAAATTGGTACGCAGCTCGTGGGCGTCTTGTACATTTTAGATGAGCCCAGCATAGGGCTGCACGCCCGCGACAACGAAAAGTTAATCAACGCTTTAAAAAACCTGCGTGACCTGGGCAACTCCGTAATTGTGGTGGAACACGACAAGGAGATGATGCTCATGTCGGATTATATCATCGACATTGGCCCGGGAGCCGGCAGGCATGGGGGACAGGTGGTGGCAGAGGGAGATCCCGAAGAATTCTTGAGGAAAGACAGCACCACCGCCAAATACCTGAAAGGCAAGCTCAAGATCGGGTTCAGTAAAGAGCGGAGGACAGGCAATGGGCATCGACTGAAAATCAAAGGAGCCAAGGGCAATAACCTCAAGAATGTGGATCTCCAAATTCCGCTGGGAACACTCACTTGCGTAACAGGCGTTTCCGGCAGCGGAAAGTCAACATTGATTCACGAGACGCTTTTTCCCATTCTCAACGCTCACTTCTACCGCTCACGAGCAGAGCCGCTCGCACACAAATCTGTTCAAGGTCTTGAGCACATTGATAAGGTGATCGAAGTAGATCAATCGCCCATTGGCCGAACCCCAAGATCAAATCCGGCCACGTACACGGGCGTCTTCACTGACATCAGAGATCTGTTTGCACAATTGCCTGAATCGAAGATTCGCGGTTACAAACCAGGCCGATTCTCTTTCAATGTGAAAGGTGGCCGGTGCGAAACCTGTGAAGGGGCAGGCTTGCGGTTAATCGAGATGGAGTTTTTGCCGGATATTCATGTATTGTGCGAGACCTGCAAAGGCAAACGGTACAATCGCGAGACACTGGAGGTCCGATTCAAAGGCAAATCGATTTCGGATGTGCTCGATATGACTGTGGAAGAGGCAGTCACTTTTTTTGAAAATCAACCACGGATTATTCGCAAGATTCAAACCCTCAGTGAGGTTGGGCTCGGATACATCTCATTGGGTCAACACGCAACTACGCTGTCCGGTGGAGAGGCCCAGCGCGTGAAACTTGCTACGGAACTTTCAAAGCGCGATACGGGAAAGACCTTCTACATCCTGGATGAACCAACCACGGGTTTGCACTTTCAAGACATCGCCCATCTGTTGGATGTGCTGCAGAAGCTGGTGTCCAAAGGCAATTCCGTGCTTGTGATTGAACATAACCTGGACGTCATTAAGTCGGCTGATTACATTATCGATCTTGGCCCCGAAGGGGGTGAGCAGGGCGGGCGAATTATCGCTTTGGGAACACCAGAGGAAGTGGCCATGAACCCGGCAGGTTACACGGGCAAATACTTAAAGGCCGAATTGGAGTCCTGAAAGGCGACTGAAATCACCTGTGGGTGAGAAGCGCCTCATTCACTAATTTTGTGTGGGATGGCGCTGAAACTGGTAAATAAGAATCGGCTTTATTGGACATTGCAGGTTGGCGGCTGGACCGTGTACGCAGTGGTTCAGATTATCGCCAGCGTTTTTGCAGCCGATGAATACCAGGTAAGCACCCAACGCATCCTCTTCCTCACCTATGAGGCATTCTTCTGCCTGGTGATTACACATTTTTACAGACACTACATTAATAAATGGCGATGGATGAGTATCGGGTTGCAACGATTAATACCCAAGGTAATCCTAAGTGTGTTTGGTCTTGGTGTGCTCATGTACTTTGTGCGGATGCCCGTGGCCATCCCGTTGCGACTGTTCAATGTAGATGTGGCATTCGATCCAAAAAACATCCTGGGATTGTCCTTCTATTATTCCATCATCTTCTTCCTTTGGTCGGTTCTCTATTTTGTCTACAATTACTTTGAACGCTACAATAAGTCGCTGAAGTTAGAGGCATCCGCGCGTGAGATTGAGCTGATGAACTTGAAATCACAACTCAATCCGCATTTCATATTCAATGCACTCAACAGCATCCGGGCTTTAGTGGATGAAAACCCCAAGAAGTCGAAACAAGCCATTAATCATCTTTCAAATATCCTGCGCAATTCTTTGGCTTCGGAGAAAAGAGGACTCACCCGCTTTAGCGATGAGTTAAAGATCGTGAAAGACTACCTCGGCCTGGAGAGCATACGCTTTGAAGAAAGGTTGAGGACAGAGTTTATCATCGGCACCGGTTCAGAAGATTTTTTGGTGCCACCCTTGATGATTCAAACCCTGGTAGAGAACGGCATCAAGCATGGCATCTCCAAACTAACGCAGGGTGGATTGATTCAGATTCAGACTTCGGTGGTGCACGATCGCCTTACCATTCAAATTCGCAACAGCGGCAAGTATGTGAATGGCGCAAAGAGAACCACAGGCGGTTTGGGATTGGAAAACACACGCCAAAGGTTGCGATTGATCTACGGAAATGACGCTTCGTTTAGAATTTTATCAGAAAACAATAATTTTGTGCTCACTGAAATTAACATTCCACATTTGCACCATAACCAGGCTGCCTATAGCAGCATCTCCCAGGTTTCGGGTTGATAAAGTAAAAAGCGTTAAGAGACACACATACTAAATGAAAGCACTGATTGTTGATGATGAGCGTTTGGCCAGAAAGGAACTGATCAAATTGTTGGAGGAGCATCCTTCCATTGAGGTGGTGGGCGAAGCCATGAATGCAGACGAAGCGGAACAAATGATTACTGACCTGAACCCGGATCTGCTGTTCCTCGACATTCAGATGCCAGGGCGCACGGGCTTTCAGTTGTTGGAATCGCTCGACTCATCTCCCCTGGTGGTGTTTACTACTGCGTATGATGAGTTTGCTTTAAAAGCATTCGAGGTAAATGCACTTGACTACTTGCTGAAGCCCATACAGCCAGAACGCTTGGCGGAAGCGGTGCAAAAGATTAACGAGAAAGAGCGCGTTAAAAGCGGCCGTGCCCGCGACAAGAAATTGAGCCTGGAAGATCAGGTTTTTGTGAAAGATGGCGAGCGTTGTTGGTTTGTAGGCTTGAGCAATATCCGGTTGTTCGAGTCAGATGGAAACTACATCAAAGTATACTTTGACAACAACCGGCCCATGATTCACAAATCATTGAATGCCCTGGACGAGAAGTTGGACGAGCGCTCGTTCTTCAGGGCAAGCCGCAAGCACATTATCAACCTGAGTTGGGTAGAAGGTATCGAACCGTGGTTCAATGGCGGACTGATGGTGAAACTGCGTGGTGGAGACAAAGTGGAAGTGAGCAGGAGGCAGGCTGCCAAATTCAAGGATATGATGTCGCTCTAATTCACCTAAGCACCAGCGCGATCAATTCCTTTTCTACGTTCCAATCTTTGGCAAGCTTAAGCATGGCGGTGGCTTCCATTTCCGTTACGTAGCCCTTCAAATTGTTGGCTTCCCACACCATGTTAATGAGTTCTACTCGCTTTTCTTTTGGATAGTCTCCAATGATATCGTTCAAATAAGCGCGGGCACGGTCGAATGAAGTGACGTAATCTTCTGCAATGTAGTCAAGCGCCCATTTAAGTTCTTCGTGAGCGCCAAGCCGGTCGGCTGTTGCCTCCAGGTCATGTTTTTCTTCTTCATCCAACCCGTGATAATGGAAGATAACAGACCTAAGCAACATGTAAACTCGTTTCTCAGCGTCTTGCATAGCCAACAATTGAGGTCAAATTAGGGAAATTTTGGCGAGCCATCGTTTCAAGCAGGTAAAAATAAATCCATGGCAATCTGGTCGGCTAGCAGACGGCCGGGCCTGAGGAGTTTAAGCGTTTGGTTATCCAATTGGGCAAATCCTTTTGCAACCAGGTCATTAATATATGCCCTGTGGGCCGCTAACAAATCGAATTGAAGCCGCTTTTGCAGTTCATTCAGGTCACAACCCCACTTTGTTCTTAACGATGTGTAGATAAACTCGTTGATCTTGTTTTCCCTAGATAATGCTTCCCGTTCAAAGGGCACCGAGCCGGCCTGGATGGCTTTCATGTAAAGTGCATTATTTCTGATGTTTGATTGACGGCTGTTTCCATCGAACGAATGCGCGCTCGGTCCGATGCCCAAATAGGGCACACCCCGCCAATAGTTTGTGTTATGCTTTGAAAAAAAGCCTGGCAAAGAGAAATTGGAGATCTCGTATTGTTCATAACCGGCTTGCTCGAGCATGTCAATCAAAGCCTCAAACTGTGCTGCACTTTCACCCTCATCGACTGGAGAGAGCTTATGCTGGCTTACCCACTTTCCAAAGACCGTGCGTTCTTCGATGGTCAATGAATAGGCTGAAATGTGCTGGGGCCGGAATGCAAGCAACTGTTTAATTGATTCCAGCCAAACAGCCATCGACTGGTTGGGCACAGAGTAAATCAGATCTACGCTCACATTATTAATCTGCGACTGCGTGATGAGTTGTAAACATTGATATGTCTCTGCCGAGCCGTGTACACGGTTCATCATTCGCAAGGTGGCATCATCGAAAGACTGAACCCCCATGCTCAGCCTGTTGATCCCTATTTCGTGCCATTGCCTGAGTTTGTCTTCGTTGATGTCGTCCGGATTGGCCTCAAGGGTGATCTCGTTCACACCGCTTGTATCAAAAGCGTCCCCAACCGAGGCAAGTAATTTACCTAGTTGTTTTTCAGAAAGCAGCGAAGGTGTGCCGCCCCCGAAATAAATCGTTTCAAGCGGTTCAGAAAGATATCCCGATTGGAGCGAAATTTCTTTTTGGAGCGCCTGCACCATTTCGGCCACGTAGTTTTGCTGGGTCGAAAAATGAAAGTCGCAATAGTGGCATGCTTTTTTGCAAAAGGGAACGTGTATGTAAATGCCAGCCATGATCTTTTGGCAAAGATCAGAAACCATTCTCAAAGCCAGGGCATTTTGCAAAATCTGAAAGCAATTTGAGCCAATGCTCTATTTTTGGCGAAATGTTCAAGTCGTACCTTTTCATTTTCATGTGGATGTTTGGGCTGTCAGCTCCCGGGCAGCCTTCAATTTTTGAGCAGGACTTAAAACCTACCTGGACAATTTGGAATGGTACCGAATACAAAAAATACGACCCCTACCAGCGGGTTGAAGCGATTCATTTCTTGATTCCCGGCTCCAAAAAAAATGACACACTGGTAATTGCAAGCCCGGTACGCTTCTCCTTGTATTTTGATCATCGCCTGGCTGTGCGCGCAGCGCGTGAACTGAGGGTGCCGATCGACTCGCTTAGAGAGAGATTTCCGGGGTTGTCGCTGGTGTCTGTTTATCAGGAGGGAGGAATTGACAGGCTGGAGACAAGTCTTGTGTCGGTCGGGGTGAAATCGGCTGACATCGATCTGAAACCCAGGGCACAGCAACCCCTTTACAATTTTTCGATCCTTGCCACAATAACACTGGTAATTTTTTTTATTGCACATCTCTACACCAATCTGCATCACGTGCTGGATTATATGAATGTGTTGAAATTATTCGCCATCCAGGAACGTGAAGACAATGTGATGAACAGCAGGGTGTCAGCTTCGGTAAATGTGGTTTTCTATTTATTCACGAGTTTGTTGGGGGGGCTTGTGTTGTTAATCATTTTCAATCATTCGCACAATGAGCTGGGGCTTTCAAAATGGTTTCTCGCTGCAAGCTTCGGTGAGGCTGCCTTCAGGTGGCTCGTCTTGTCGACCCTGGTCCTGCTGCTCATTTTAGCTAAGTTTATCCTGATTGCCATGATGAGTTCTCTTTTCAGCTGGAGGGAACACCTGCCGCCACATTTTTTCAATTTTATCCGGCTCATATGGTTTGCATTTCTGATTACGGGAGCCAGTTGCTTGTTCTTATTCATCGCGCGAGCGCAAAGTGGCGCGGCTTATGCGCAGCTTCTTTGGATCTTGATAATGTCGTTATTGCTTTGGTGTCTATTGGTTTCGCTGAAATTAACGGCCAGAATCCGCCCGCGTTTTTTTCATTTATTTTCGTACCTTTGCGCATCGGAATTTATTCCGGTAGTAATCACCATCAAGATCTTGCTGTCTTAATAGGACGAACCGATTAGTGCAGATATGACTGAAACGATGAATGGCAGGATGTTAAAAGTCAAAAGCATCCTGGTGTCACAAGATGAACCCACCGATCCTAATTCACCTTACTTAAAGCTTGCCGAAAAGTACGGTCTGAAGATCGACTTCCGGCCTTTTATTCAGGTGGAGGCTGTGCCTGCCAAAGAGTTCAGGAAACAGAAGATCGATATCCTTGATCACACCGCGGTTATTTTTACAAGTCGCAATGCCGTTGATCATTTCTTCCAGATCTGCGCTGAGTTGAAGCTCGAGATGCCGGCAGATATGAAATACTTCTGTATTTCAGATCAGACTTCAAACTATTTGCAGAAATACATTGTGATCCGAAAGCGGAAGATCTTCACTGGCTCAAAGAACACCAAGGAGTTGCTGGAGATCATTAAGAAGCACAAGAATGAGAAGTTCTTGTTCCCCTGCTCTGATATTCGGAAGAGTGACATCCCTGATTTCCTGTCTGAACACGGCTTTAATTTTACCGAGGCGGTGATGTACCACACCGTGGCATCTGACCTGAGTGATCTCACGAATGTGTATTATGACATTCTTGCCTTCTTCAGCCCGTCTGGAATCAATTCCTTGTTTGTGAACTTCCCCGATTTCAAGCAAAATAATACCCGCATTGCCGCGTTTGGTCCCACAACGGCCGGTGCGGTGAGAGATGCGGGGCTCATCCTGGACATTGAAGCGCCCCTGCCCAATGCACCCTCGATGACGGGCGCGTTGGAGCTCTACATTCAGAAGGCCAACGGGACGAAGTAACTCGTTCAGGGTTAGATTTTTGCAAAGGCGCTGATTTTCTTACACTTTAATGGACAGCGGCCGAATTCGAAAACCGGAAATAGCAGTATATTTAACACTGGTTTTCAGGAAATGGTGAATAAGAAACTTCTATTCGGTTGTTGGATGTTGTTGCTGGCCCTGCAAAGCATGGCACAGCAAGACCCTCAGTTTACCCAATACATGTTTAACACACTGTATTACAACCCGGCCTATGCCGGAGTTGAAGGTGTGACCAAGCTAACGGCCATGCATCGAAGCCAATGGCTCGGCTACCAACCCACCTATGGAGGAGGCGGGGCACCCACCACCCAGATAATCAGTGTGGACGCTCCGATTTTCAAGTTCAACAGCGGCTTTGGGGGCTACATCGTAAATGACCAGTTGGGGCCACAAAACAACCTGGAGGCCCAGGTTTCTTATGCCTACCATCTTGGCATCAAGGAAAGCAAACTTAGCATTGGCATCAGGGCCGGGATTTATTCTCAAACCATCAATTTCGACCTGTATAATCCAACAGATCCTGATGACCCGTTGCTGAATGCGGCCGGCAAGGAGTCTCAAATCAGACCCGACCTGGCGATGGGTATCTTCTTCAGGCAGGAAAAATATTACGCGGGTATAAGTTTCAACCACCTGGTCAGATCAGAGTTTGACTTTGGGTTGAACCAGCGCAATGCACTGGAAAGCCATTTCTATCTTACCGGAGGCTATTTTTATGATGTCAACTTCGACCTCCGGTTCCAATTTGTCGGTTTGGTTAAGACCGATCTCACCAAGACCACCTTCGATTTGGGTGGATTAGCCTACATAAAAGATACTATGTGGGGCGGTTTGTCGTTTCGTCAATCAGAGGCTGCCATTTTGATGTTCGGATACAGTTTCTTGAAGGACAAATCGTTAAAGTTGGGTTATGCACTTGACTATATTGTGAAAGATCAAGCCGCCAAGCAACCCACCTCTCACGAGTTCATGCTCACCTATCAATTACCTGTAAATCCGGGCAGCGGTAAAAAGGTCGTTCGGACCCCCAGATACAGGCACTAAACTGAAATTTATTTTGCTTTTTTTGGGATTTTACTGAATTTGGGAGCTACATTTTTTAAAATAAAAGGCTAAAAACGATAACTTTCGAGTCTGTTCGAGGCCATTCGTACAGTTGTTTGTGTGCTTTAACATCATGAAGATAAATATGAAGAATATGGTTTCTCCAAAGGGTATCGGCTATATGGCTTTAGCCACCTGTGCAGCAGTGCTGGGAAGTTGCGGCCTGCTTGGCATTGGTGGTGGCAGCGGTGGCGATGGCGGTGAGCTGGTAGGGGTCGGAAACCGCGAGGGTTGGGTGATGACTATTCCTTATGGCATGGTGCCCATTCCAGCTGGTACCTTCCACATGGGGCAAGCCGATGAAGATCCTGCTTCCACGCAGATCAACTTCAACAAGCAGATCACCATTGGTCCGTTCTTCATGGACGACACCGAGATCACCAACAATGAATACCGCCAGTTCACGAACTTCTTCCTGGTTGATAACGGCACCATCGAAGGTTTTCCGACCGTTAGCGCGGAGGAATTCAGACAAAACTATTATCCCGATACAACGGTTTGGGTTCGCGACTTTGCCCATCACATGGGTGACCCCATTCAAGACTATTACTACTGGCACCCCGGATATGATCAGTATCCTGTGGTGGGCATTAACTGGGATGCCGCTGTGTTTTTCAGCAAATGGCGCACTGCGTACTTGAATGAATACCGCAGAACCGTGGGCGAATTCCCCATGCCTTCTTTCCGCCTGCCTTCGGAAGCCGAGTGGGAATATGCTGCGCGGGGCGGCCGCGACATGGCAAAGTATCCCTGGGGAAATCCCTACATCCGGAATTCAAAGGGCTGTATGCTGGCGAATTTTAAGCCCGGCAGAGGTAACTTCTACGATGATGGATTTGCCTATACCTCACCGATTCAGTCCTACTTCCCCAACGATTATGGATTGTTCGACACCTCAGGTAACGTCTCTGAATGGTGCCTGGACGATTTCAATCCGGCCTCAGTGCCTACTGTTTGGGACTTGAACCCTCAGTATATCGATCAACGCACAAACCCGGAGAGTTCCAAGTACAATCCCAACGTGGCACCCAAGAAGGTGATCCGTGGAGGTTCATGGAAGGATGTGGCATACTTCCTCGAAACCGGAACAAGAAGCTATGAATTTAAAGACTCGACCAGGGCGTACATCGGATTCCGTTGCGCCATGTCTAACCTTGGGCGATCATCAGGCACTGAATTTCAATAATTGAAAACTCTATCTATATTTAAAAACTAATTGGCTAAACCTTAAAACTGTACTACAATGAGCAAGAAAAAAGGCGGATTCATGGAGTTACTCTACAAGACCATCATGCCGAAGGTATATGGTATTGGTGCCGCAGTGGTTATCGTGGGTGCGTTATTTAAAATTCTTCACCTGACGGGTGCTGACGAGATGCTGATGCTTGGTCTTTCTACGGAGGCTATCATCTTCTTCCTGAGCGCCTTTGAACCACCCCATGCCGATCCGGATTGGTCAAAAGTTTATCCTGAATTGGCCGAAGATTTTGAGGGCCCGGCCTCACCAACGGCTACCCGAATCAGCAACCGTCCGTCAGGCGACTCCCCGCTTTTGAAAGTGGACGAAATGCTCAAAACCGCCAAGGTTGACCAAAACTTGCTCGACAATCTTGGAAAGGGTTTAAGCAACCTGGCCACGTCTGCTTCTCAAATGAATAGTTTAGCCAATGCAGCGGTTGCCACAAATGAGTACGCCAAAAACGTGCAATCAGCCTCATCTTCTTTGATGGAGATGAACAAGTCCTACGGAACAGCAATGAAGGCCGTAACCGCCATGGCCGATGCGTCTAAGGACACAAGCGAATACCATAGCCAAGTACAGAAAGTGACGAAGAATCTGGCTGCATTGAACTCCATTTATGAAATGGAATTGAAAGACGCAGATTCACATGTGAAAAACATGAATAAGTTCTATGAGAGCCTTACAGGTGCGATGCAGGGCTTGACCAAGGTTGGAGAGAATACATCCAGGTTCACGGGTGAGCTCTCTAAAATGACAGACAACCTCACTGCCTTGAACAAGGTGTATGGCAGCATGCTAACTGCCATGAAGGGGTCTGGTAACTAAGGCAATCGAAAGGATAAGAAGCAACCAAAAACCATTGAATCATGGCAGGTGGTAAGGAAACACCGAGACAGAAGATGATAGGTATGATGTACCTGGTGTTGACAGCCTTGTTGGCACTCCAGGTAAGTAATGCCGTGTTGGAGAAATTTGCAATCATCAACGTGACGCTGGAAGAGCTCGTGAGGGAGAATAACGTGAAGAACGAGCAACACATGCAGGCAATCGTTGAGGCGGGGAAGGGTAAAACCAACCCGAAGGTTCTGAAGGCCGTTGAAAATGCTCAAAAGGTTCGTGCACTCACCAAAGAAACGGTGGCTAAAATAGACGAACTCAAAGGCAAGATGATTGCCCTCTCAGGAACCGACCAGATCGATGAAAAACTCATCAATGACCACAGTTCGAAGGTGGCTACCATGATGATCGACCCACGCTCACCGGTGGGAAAGGAATTTGAGCAATCGTTGAACAACTACATTACTCAACTTGAGCAATTGACCGGAGAGAAATACGAAAAGATCGCTAAGTCACCCGCAGAAATTGATTTCTTTAAGGATGATCCGGATCACAACAAAAAGGACTTCCTCACATTTACATTTGAAAATACACCACCCATCGCGGCCCTGGCCAGCGTGAACGAGTTCACCTCAGAGATGATGGAAATTGAGGCGAAAGCACTTGAGAAACTTGCCGTAGATGCCGAAACCGGTACGATCAAATTGAATAAGATCATTCCCATGGTGAAGCCCAAAGCTGAGCGTGTGGCTGCTGGAGACAAGTACGAGGCAGACATGTTCCTGGCCGGTTCCATGGAAGGCTTAACGCCTAAGATGTTTCGTAACGGACAGCCGTTGCCGGTCGAGCCCGATCCCGCCACCGGTGTAATGATGGGCAAAGTGTCATTCCTGGCGTCTGCCTCGAACTACGATGCCAATGGACTTTCCAAGCAGACGTTTGAGGCAGAAATCCGGTTGAGCGATGACAATCCGGATCAGATTTACAAGATGCCCATTGAGTACTATGTAATTAAGCCGACAATTCGTGTAACCACGGGTAACCTGCCGACTCTTTACATGGGTTGCGGAAACCTGGTAAACATTGAAGTACCGGCCTTGGGAACAAACTACAATCCCACGTTCACGCCCAATGGCGCCCAGGTCATCAAGGGTGATAAGCCGGGCCGGGTAACCATTGTGCCGACCCAAAGAAAGGTGACCGTAACAGTTGCCAACGGGGGAGCCGTACTTGGCACAGAGACTTTTGACGTAAAGAATGTTCCTCGGCCTCGTTTTGTGGCCAAGGACAATGCCAATCGCGACATCGACATGAAGAACGGTGTTCGTGGAGCCACGCTAACAGGTTTGCGCATAGTGGCCGAGGCCGAAGAAAACTTTAAAGAGGAAGTCCCTCGTGATGCAAACTACAGGATCAGGGGTATGGAGGTGATTCTGGCCCGCGGTACCCAACAGGTAGCCAGAATTACCGCGAACTCTGAGATACTAGATCTTGCTCAGTGGCGTTCTCAGTTCCGTCCTGGTGACCGAATTATTGTAGATATCAAGAGCGCGACCCGGAGGACATTCCAGGGCAATGACGAAAAGGTTGACATTCGGAGCGAAGTACTTACAATTCCGATTCAATAATCAATAAAGAAGATGGCAAGAAGACTTTTGGTGATGTTGGCAATGGCTGGAGCGAGTACTTGTGCGATTGCGCAAGAAACGGAAGGCCAAATCAATCCAAACTCGATCATACCAATTCCAAAGTACGAGCAATTGTACAAGGTGAGAGTTTGGCGAGAGATTGATCTGCGGGAGAAGCAAAACAAGGGCTTCTTTGCAAAAGGCAATGAAATTACCAAGCTCATCCTCACCGCAATTAAGTCTGGTGAGCTGGCCGATGTGTATCAGAAAGATTCACTGACCACCAGAATCCCCAAAGATGAGTTTAATGCTTCGATGGTTTCTGTTCAGGGAACCACTTACCCAGCGTGGTCTCCCACCCAGGATTTCTATTTTGGTGACAGAGCCACTATCAATGGAAAGAACTACGAGGCTTTAACCGACAACCGTGGAAAGAACCCTGAGACTTCCCCGGATGATTGGCAGGCAACAACAGCGGGCAAGGCCATTGAGTTCTTGCCAAGTGAGATTTACAAGCTGACGATGATGGAGGATCTGATCTTCGACAGAAGAAGGTCCCGTTTGTACTATGATATCCAGGCTATCCAACTTCAGGTATTTGACCTTAATACAGGTATTTTCAAGCCGCTCGGATGGTTGAAGTACAAGGACCTTGAGAAACTGTTCCGCAACCACCCTGACGAGGCGATATGGTTCAACCGGTACAACTCAGCAGAGAATAAGAATTATGCAGATGCGTTTTTGTTAAGGCTTTTCCATGGCACCATTGCCAAGGTGGAAAATCCTGACAACGAGACCATCCTTGACACTTACTCATTTAACAACCGTCCGTACAAAGAATCTGTATGGGCCCGAGAGTGGGAAGAGATGAAGTTGATGGAACGCGAACATAATTTGTGGGAATACTAGCCAAGTTTTGATAGAGAAAAGAGGGGACTTGAGAGGGTCCCTTTTTTTATGAGTGCTTTTTGATGAGAGCAGCTTTCTTTTTGCCTATCAATGCTTCCAATTCTTCGCCCGGGGCCTTTTTTATTTTTTTCCAGGATTTGAAATGAGCAAGAAGTTTGTCGGCCGTTTGCTTGCCAATGCCCGGGATCGCTTCCATGGCTGATGAGAGGGACCCCTTGCCTCTTTTTTGCCGATGAAAAGTAATTGCAAACCGATGCGCCTCATCTCTGATGCGTTGCAGGAGCAAGAGGCCTCCTGATTTTTTGTTGATGAGAAGGGGCAGCGGGTCCTCCGGGTAATAGATTTCTTCAAGCTTCTTGGCAATGCCTACAATGGGCACCGTGCCGTAGATGCGGAGCTCCTTGAGTGCTTCGCATGCGCTGGAGAGCTGACCTTTTCCTCCATCCACTACAATGAGATCTGGCAATGTTTTGTCTTCTTCGATTAGTCTGTGGTATCGCCTGGAAACAATTTCTCTCATGGACGCGAAGTCGTTGGGTCCTTCTACTGTCTTGATGTTGAAATGGCGATAGCCAGATTTGTCTGGTTTTCCGTTCACAAATCGAACCATCGAGGCTACCGGGTAGCTACCCTGGAAATTCGAGTTGTCGAAACATTCAATAACATACGGCACCGTATTGAGCCGAAGATCTTTCTGTAGGCCTGGGAGGAGGTCATTGATCTTCTGTTTGCGTTCGCTTTTTTCTTCTTCCTTCCTGTGCTTAAGATGCAATGCGTTTTTTAGCGACAGGGCCACCAGTTTGCCTTTATCCCCTTTTTGTGGGACGATGTTCTCTACATCATCGGATTTGACTTCGATGGGAATGTTGCTTAGCAGGATCTTGTTTGAACTGCTGTGCCGCTCGCGCATTTCCTGGGCAATGGTGCTCAGGAGATCGGCATCCGGCTCATCCATCTTTTTCTTCGCTTCAATATTTTCGGAAAAGGTAATGGCACCCTCTTTCACTTGCAGGTAGTTGACAAAGCTTGATTGCACATTGCTGGTAATGGTGATTACATCAATATCGGTCAGTTGCCTGTTCACCACCATGGATTTGGTTTGGAACTTTTCCAGCAACCCCAGCTTGTTCTTGTACAACTCAGCGCGCTCGAATTCCATCCGCGAGGCGGCCTCTTTCATCTGCTCTTTGAAATAGTTAATCACAATGCTCAGCTGACCCTTGAGGATGTTTCGTGCCTGGGCAATGTCCCGCAGATAGTCTTCTTCTGTTTGAAGGCCTTCGCACGGGCCTTTGCAGTTACCGATATGGTATTCCAGGCACACTTTGAATTTCTTTTCGGCAATATTGGTTTCGGTGAGATTGAAATTGCAGGTTCGGATGGTGTAAAGTTGACGCACCAGGTCCAGTACGTTTTTCATCGAGACCACGCCGCTGTAGGGGCCAAAATATTCGCCCTGGTGTCGTACAAACTTTCTGGTAGAAATAACCCGTGGGAAAGGTTCCTTTAAGATACAGATGTAAGGGAAGGTTTTATCGTCCTTTAGCAGGATGTTGTATTTGGGTTGATGCTCCTTGATAAAGTTGTTTTCCAGGAGCAACGCATCAAATTCACTTTGCGTGATCACGCACTCCAGGCGTTCAATTTCGGAGACAAGTCTTTCGGTTTTTCGATTGTACTGAGACTGCTTGTTAAAGTAGCTGGACACCCGTTTGCGCAGGCTTTTCGCTTTTCCAATGTAGATAACCGTGCCTGATTGATCGAAGAACTTGTAAATGCCTGGCGAGTCAGGAAGTGAAGCAACCTGCTGTCTTAATGGATCCGGCATGGGAAGCTAGTTATTGATGTCCCAGGGTTTGATCTCTACGAAGGTAGAATCAGCTGCTTCGTTATAACGGGAACAGTCCAGCGTGATATCCAGTCCGCTTGCCGGTCGTTTGAAATTCCCCTTAATGATTCCTGTGCTTTCATCAGCGTATACACGTGTCATGAATTTTGACCAGATGGGCCTTGCTGAGCGGGTGCCTTGCCCGAAGACCCATGAAGGGAAGTGAATGCTTCTCTCATCGCCTCCTACCCAAATTCCCGTGACGAGATTGTGGGTCAGACCGATGTACCATCCATCTGACGCGTTGTTGGTGGTGCCTGTTTTGCCACCAATTTCATTGTCTTCCTTGAGTTCTTTAGGTAGGCCTTGTGAAGTGCCACCTGCTTCTTCAACGCCTCCCATCAGCATATAAATCATCTTATAGGCGGTTTGATCACTGATCGCTTGTTTTGTTTTCGGAACAAAATTTTCAATCACGTTACCGTTTTTGTCTTCAATGCGCGTGAGAAAGAAAGGTTGGGTGTGAATGCCATTGTTGACGAATGTGCTGTAAGCGCCCACCATTTCGTACAAAGAGACGTCACTGGTGCCAAGGCATAAGCTCGGTACCGCATCCAGTTTGCTCTCAATGCCCACCCGGTGGGCAAACTCCACCACGTTCTCGGCCTTTAGCGATTGCATCATTTGTGCGGTGATGGAGTTTACAGACCTGGCCATCGCCTGTCGAATGGTCATCTGCTCTCCGCTACCCCTGGAGCCATCAAAGTTTGGCGGATACCAGAACTCACCACTGGGCATCTTGAATCCCGGGGAGAGGTCCATCATTTTTTGACAGGGAGAATAGCCGACCTCCATTGCCAGGCCATAAACGAATGGCTTGAAGGTAGAGCCAGGCTGTCTTGTTCCCTGCTTCACGTGATCATACTTGAAATATTTGTGGTCAATTCCACCCACCCAGGCTTTGATGTTACCTGTTTCTGGGTCCATCGCCATCATGCCGGTTTGCAGAAATCTTTCGTAGTGATCCAATGAATCGTATAAACTGAACAACGTGTCACGCTCGCCTTTCCAGGTGAACACCGTCATGGGTCGTTTTAGGTTGAGCATGATTCTGAGCGAATCAGATCCTTCTCCATACCGATCAGCAAGTGCTTTATATGCAGTTGATTTTTTGATCCTCGATTGAAGAAATCCCCTTATTTCTTTTCCATCGTCATCAACCCAGGGGTTTTGATTTCGCTTCTTCCATTCTTCGTTGAAGCTTTGCTGCAAAACGGCCATATGCTCGGCTACCGCCTCTTCCGCATATCGCTGCAAGCGGCTGTCGATGGTAGTATAGATTTTCAAACCGGAATTCCAGAGGTCGATGTTGCGTTCGCGGCACCAAGCCATTAGGTAATTGCCGATGACGGTGCGAAAGTAAGGGGCAAGCCCCGAATTTTGATTCTGAATGGAGAAGTTGAGATCGAGTGGGAGGGCTACGATGGAGTCAAGTTCGTTCTGCGTGGTGATTTTATATTTGTGTTGGTAGATCTTGCGGAGCACTTCATTGCGTTTCTTCAATGCCCTTTCTGGATATCGGACTGGATTGTAAAGTGCCGGGTTCTGCAGCATCCCTACCAGCAATGCTGACTCATGAAGGTTGAGGCTGTCGGGCTGCTTGTTGAAATGGGTCTCTGAAGCTACTTTGATACCGTACGAGTTGTTTACAAACTCAGCTGTATTCAGGTACATGGCGATGATTTCTTCCTTGGTGAAATTCTTTTCAAGTTCCACCGAAATCATCCATTCTTTCGTCTTTTGAATAATTCTTCGTGGATAGCGTCCAAGGCGAGCCAGTCCACCATCCAGGTTTTTTTGCGGGTTTCTTGTGTACAGGTTCTTCGCAAGCTGTTGCGTGATGGTACTGCCTCCTCCCGCGGGGTTTAGCGTTACCAGTCCATACATCACCCGCAGAAAGGCCTGGAAATCAAGGCCTGAGTGTTGGTAAAAACGATGGTCTTCCGACAGCAGCAGGGAGTTCACCAGGTCATCCGACAGATCTTCGAAGGCCACCTGGCTTCGGTTATATCGGAAATATTTGCCCAACGAAACGCCATCGGCCGACATCAGCTCAGACGACAAGTCGTTTTCCGGGTTTTCCACTTCGCGGATGCTTGGCATCTCGCCAAACAGGCCAAACAAGTTGATGCTTACCGTGTAAACATACAGCGGTAGCCCAAGCAGAAAAGCGATCACAAAAATCCAAAGCCACTTGATGGCCTTCCCAATCCAAGGCTTTTCAACACCCAGCAGCCTATTGATTTTTGACTTGATAGTTTCTATCAAAGAAGGCGAGGTACTCATTCAATGCTTTGGTTCGATACAGGATATCCGAGTTCGTCTTGGTGATTACAAAGGTATCGAATTTAAAGTTCGAAAACATCGGCTGTCCGGCAGCTTGAATGGTGAATTTGTCGAGAAAGTCAAGCGCAGATTCGATGGTGCCGAATTCGGTAACCATCGTCATCATCAGTTCTTCATTCAAGATGAGATTGCTGGTGTTGAGCCTTTGGCTCCGATAACTGGATTGTATAAGCCGCTCAATGGATTTAGTGATTTCACGTGTGGTAGTTGAAATCTGATTAGGGTACACCATGATAAAAAAGTGTGGTTCGTCCAGGTTGGCGTTGTAGCGGATATCTTTGGCATCCTCCATTTTTTGCTGAAACGATTTAGATGCCTGCAACAGCTTTTGGGCATAGGGTTTTAACTCATGATCCGGATATCTCACCATAAAGGTATCGAGCTCTACCTGGTAGAGTGAGGCACTCTCGGTCTTGCCGGTGATCAGAATGCGCAGCAGTTCCAGTTGGGGAGTGAATGACGTTTCACCGAGCGTCAGCGCCTCTCGTACCAGTGCCTGACTTTCTTTCAGGTTATCTTGTTCATATAAACGGTATGCCGTCTTGTAAATCTCGCGCTGCCTTTCTGCCGCCAGGCTTGTCTCCTGGAGAAAATTCGGATTCAGGAGGATTTTTGTAAAGTTGGAATTGGGGTGTTCCTTTTTCAACCGCTCTGCGTAGGCGTCCGCCATGCGATCTTTCCTCTCCTGATAAATCAAAAAGAGCTTGTACAGGATCTCGGCTTCAAATTCGGAGCCGGGAAACCGCTGGAGTACAGTTTGATAGGAGGAGACCGCATTCTCTTTTTCGCCTAACTGCAGATAGTACAGATCGCCTAAATGAAAGTAGGCATCCTCAATCTTCGCCAAAGCCTGTTCTTTGGCCGGCTCGCTAAACGGTATTTGTTGAAAGACGTTTGAAACTTCATCCGTTGTTTTTTCGATTGTGGCAGTCGCCTCTTCACCATTGATTTCGTTGCTGGCGATACTTGTTGATTCTTCCTGGACCAGGGCCGATTTGTTGGACCTTCTCCAATTATCCTCCAATGGAATGGCTCCCCAAATTCGCTGGAATTCCGACTGGCCCAACGCCACAGCCGAGGGGTTGCCAAAGTACCAATCTGCTGTGGCAGTCGACTCCGTCTGAAAGAACGGGTTGTTTTGATTGGCATTGCCCGCGCCTGCCCCCCGCCTGCGTTTCTTCTTGTCCTGCTCTTTTTCTGCGTTGCGTTTCGCGATGGCCGAATCGAGCGTTGCCCGGATGGTCATCGAATCCAACCTGGAAAGGTTGAGCAGGCTGTCCTGCCATTGAATGGTCTCGGTGTAAGTAGCAAACTCACCTAATATTTCTTTTCTTTTTTTGATGGCTTCATAATTGTCGAAGTCGGGTGGCAATGCGTTCACCGCGCTATCATAATAGTATTTTGCGAGGCTGTATTTTTTCAATGAATCGAAGTGAAGTTGACCTAGCCGGAGATAGGCACTTCCCTGAATGCGTTTGTTGGTGCCCGCGTGGGCTGCCAGTTGGTAGTTTACGATTGCTTCTTTCAGATGGTTCTGCTTTCGCTCAAACTCACCAAGTTCATAATAGATCTTGTCTCGGAACTCCCTGTTCTTGGCATCGTCAAGCATTTTCTCGAATTGATTGCGTACCGTCTTCACATCACGTGTGTCATCCAACCGGGCCACTTGCGCCATGTTGAGTCGGGCATAAAAGTCAACTTCATATTCCGGGTTTGTGGCCAGGCACTTTCGATAGTAGTTATATGCCTCTGACCCAAAACCAAGTTTTTGGTAAACCTGGCCAATGATAAAATAGATTCTTCCTTTCCGATCCTTGCGGCTGAACAGAGAATCCGCTTGTGTGAGATTGCGAACCATGTTATCATAGTCCTCTCTGATCTGGTAGTAGTAGGCTTTTTCCAGATACAGCCTCTTCGCATTGTCTTTGTTCAATCTTTCTTTTTCCAGGAAACGAAATGCTTCTTCTGCTTTTGGATAATCTCCTTGCTCTGTGAAAGTCCTGACCAAGTGAATCAATGCACGATGGCGGGTGGGCCGGTGATTGCTCTTGGTATTCACGTATTTGAACGTCTGTATTGCATTTTGAAAATCGCAGCTATACAGGCGCGCCAGGCCGACCATGATGTAGTTATCATCTACCCATTTGCTATTGGGATGGCGCTGAATGGAGATGGAGGCCATTTTGACAATCTCATCGGTTTCCTTTTCGTAGGTTTTTGCCAGGGTGGTGTCGAGTTTGGGAAACAGTTGGAGCACCTCGTTGTGATCATCATCAAGACTTTTGAGGATGATCTGCTCGACCTCCCGCGCCTTTTCTTCTGCATAGTAGTAGCCATTGAAATGGGCCGTCAGGTTGTGGTAAATGTTGGAGGTAACAGAGTTCTGTTCAGGAGAGCAAGCAACAAGTGCCAGGGTAAAAAGGCCAAAGTAGGTGACGGCAGAACGCAACGATGATAAAAGTGTTTATTTCACCCTACAAACGTAAAAAACAGACATCCAATATTATAATCAATAAGAATATCTATTTTTGCACAAAATAGGCCTTTTTTGAAACCCAAAAAGACACTTTCAGAGCGGCTGACCACCAAATATCAGCTGGTCATTCGCAACGAGGAGAACCTCGCGGAGAAGTCGAATATGGGCTTCACCTATGCCAAGTTATTGGTCATTTCCATTTCCGTGTTCATCGTTCTCTTTTCTGCGAGTTTGCTCCTGTCAAAGACACTGCTGGCCAAGTGGTTTGACCCCCGGCATGCACAGATGGAAGCCAACAAGCAGTTGTATGAGTTGGCTGTGAAAGTGGATTCGCTGGCGGTGGAAGTGCAGCGGAAGGATGAATTCATTAGGAATTTTCAGCGGATACTCAGCGGGGACACATCAAGCGGATTCATCGATCCGGCAGAGGCACTTGGCGGAGAGAATCGCCCGATCACGGCAAGTAATATGCAGCTTGCGCCAGCCGACTCTCAATTCAGGAAGGAGTTTGAACAAAGTGAAATGTCGCTGGTGTCGCTTACGAGCCCCAAGTATCGTGAACTGCAGGAGATATTTTTCTTTTCGCCCATCACGGGATTTATCTCCGACCGCTATGACGTGCAAAAAGGCCATTATGGCGTAGACATCGTGGCGAAGACCAACGAGCCTGTGAAGTCTATTGCAGACGGTGTGGTAATCCTTTCTTCTTGGACACAAGACAGCGGGAATATCATTGCCATTCAGCATCAAGGAAACCTGATCTCAATTTATAAGCATAACGCGGAAAGACTCAAGAATGCAGGAACGTACGTGAATGCCGGTGACATTATCTCTATAGTTGGCAACAGTGGAGAAATGACCGATGGACCCCATTTGCATTTTGAACTCTGGTACAACGGCACATCTCTCAATCCAGAAGAGTTCGTAACTTTTTAAAACCCCTCGCACAATCATGTTTACAACAAAAGAACAAAAGAAAGTGGCAGAAGAAATCAGCAATTCAACCAATACCATTGGTAAAGGTACCGTGTTGGAAGGCAACATCGAGACCTATGGCAACATCCGCATCGAAGGAAAAGTGATTGGCAACATCAAGTCCAAGTCCAAGATCGCCCTGGGCAACAGCAGCCATGTACAAGGTAACATCATCGCGCAAAACGCGGATGTAGAAGGTGAAGTAAAGGGCAAAGTTGAAATCACCGAGATGCTTGTCTTGAAGGCTACCGCAGTCGTTCATGGCGACATCATCACCGGCAAGCTGGTGGTAGAGCCAGGGGCGGTGTTCAATGGAAGCTGCAAGATGGGTGCCTCCATCCGCGATATCAAAATGGCAGACAATGGCCAGGGAGCCGGAACACTCAGGCAAGAAGCGAAAACCATTTGACGCTTATCTCAAGTACAGCAGCCTGGGGCTTCAGCTTCTCGGCCTGATTGGCGTTTCAGGCTGGCTGGGATTTCTGTTAGATGGTTACCTGGAATTAAAGATTCCCGTGTTCCTGCCGCTGTTTGTCATTGTGGCATTTGCGGGCTTCATCTACAATTTGTACCGAACCCTGAACAAACCCTAAGTGCGATCCTTTCTGTTGGCAGTAGCCGCGGTGGTAGTGGCTACGATGTTAATCGGCTATGTGGGGTTGGATGCCAGGCCATCGTTCTTTAACGAAACGCTGGCCTTGCTTACGATCAGTACTGTAGGGCTGTATCATTACCTGGTGCAGGTTCAGAAAACCCGTCCGGAGATCTTCGTGCCGTTCTTCATTGCCACGCTGGTCTTGAAAATACTAGCCTATGGCGCCTACGTGTTTGTCACCTTTCGTCTTGACCCGGAAGGGGCTGTTCCCAATGCGGTCTATTTCATTGTTTTGTACTTCATTTTTACCGGCCTCGAAGTGTTTTTTGTATACCATAAAATCACCAGGTAAAGGCCTGATGCTCAGGCCCAAAAAAAATTACAAATATTTTTTTGGGGAGCTTTAATTTATACCTTTGCGGTCGGATTTTTTAACCCCGCTACGCAGTAGAAAATGACCGCTTTCTCGCCCAAAAACCGCCTTTTTCGCGTCTTCCTGGTTCTGATATTTAGTGTGGTTTTGATTGCACCTTCCAGTGCTTCTGAGGCGACCGAAGAAGGCGGGGAATTTGACGTGAGCGCGGTGATTATGCACCACGTGCTGGACGATCACATCTGGCATTTTTGGGATGGCCACTATGGCACACTTTACCTGCCAGTCATCGTGTATTCTGCCGAGCGCGGCTTAGATGTTTTTTCGTCCTCTAATTTCTATGACGAGCACCACAACCTAGTTCCATACAATGGGTATCGGCTAGAGCACAATCACATCTACCTCGGTGAAGAGGCTGTTCTTGATCTTTCCATCACGAAGAACGTGGCCATGCTGTTGCTCACTGCAGCATTGGTGTTCATCGTGATGCGTTCTGTCGCCAATGGCTACAAGAGAAATCGTGGCAAGGCACCAAGCGGCATCCAGTCGTTTTTGGAGCCCGTTATTCTTTTTGTAACCGATGAGGTGATCAAGCCGAATGCCGGGCCCAAGCACCAACGTTACACGCCTTACTTGTTAACGCTGTTTTTCTTCATCCTCTTTGGCAACATCCTTGGCTTGCTTCCCGGTGCAGCCAACATGACGGGAAACATTGCCGTTACGATGACGCTCGCGTTTTTCACATTCCTGATCACCAACTTCAGTGGCAATAAGAATTACTGGGCCCACATCTTTTGGACACCCGGTGTTCCGCTGCCGTTGCGCCTGATCATTTTGCCCGTTGAGATCATTGGTATTTTCACCAAGCCATTTGCATTGATGATTCGTTTGTTTGCGGCCATCACTGCGGGGCACATCGTGGTGTTGAGTTTGCTTTGCATGGCATTTATTTTCCACAGCTACATCGTGGGCTTTGGAGCGGCCATCTTCGTGACGCTCATCAACCTGATTGAATTGCTGGTGGCAGGAATCCAGGCCTATGTGTTCACGCTCTTCTCCTCCCTTTATATCGGGATGGCCACCGAAGAGCATGATCATCACTAGGCTGGCTCTGAGTTTTGAAAATGTCGGGCTTTGTCCCGCTGAAGATAAGCCAAGGGTAAAAGCCCTGGTGTTGTTTAACTTAAATTAATACATATGTTGTTCGCTCTTTTATTGGACATCAGCTACGCGATCATGGGTGCCGGTATCGGTGCCGGTCTTGCAGCGATTGGAGCAGGTATCGGTGTAGGTCGCATTGGTGGTTCCGCTATGGAAGCCATGGCCCGTCAGCCCGAGTCTGCAAACAAATTGCAGGGCTCTATGCTGATCATCGCAGCTCTTGTAGAGGTAATTGCGCTGTTCGCGATTGTGATCTGTTTCTTGATCTCAACCAAAACAGCCTAAGTGACTGGAAACTTGCCTTTGGCGATGGGCCTGGGCAGGTTTCTTCTCTCGCACAACAAGTTCAAGCAACACAGAAGCATTAACGAAAAAATCAAATGGAATTATTAACTCCGGGTGTAGGACTGATCGTTTGGCAAGCAGTTGTCTTCTTACTCTTATTCGTGCTGCTGGCCAAAATGGCATGGAAGCCCATCCTTTCTTCATTGAAAGAACGAGAAGATTCGATTCAAAGTGCATTGGACTCCGCAGAGAAGGCAAAGAATGAAATGGCCAGGCTGCAATCCGACAACGAAAAGCTGATCAAGCAAGCGCGCGAGGAACGAGACAAGATTTTGCGTGAAGCCCGCGAGACGGCCGGCAAACTTCACGATGAGGCGCAGGCAAACGCAAAGAAAATTGCAGATAAAATGATTGACGATGCCAAGGCTGTAATCAATACAGAAAAGCAGGCGGCCTTGAAGGAAGTAAAGGTGCAAGTTGCCATGTTTTCACTGGACATCGCAGAGAAGCTTCTCAAGAAGAACTTGTCGGATGACAAATCCCAAAAAGAACTTGCCGACCGATTGATTAACGACCTAAAGCTGAACTAACACATGGCATCTACCAGAGTTGCATCGAGGTATGTAAAGTCGCTCCTGGGCCTGGCCGTTGAAAAAGGTGCCCTGGAAGAGGTTCACAAGGACATGCAGCTGTTCTCAAAAACTTGCAACGAAAGCTACGAGTTTGTGATGTTGCTGAGGAGCCCCATTGTGAAGCACGACAAAAAGAAGGCAATTCTGGATGAGTTGTTCAAAGGCAAGGTGCATAACCTAACCCTGGCCATATTCGACATTATCACGCGCAAGAACCGCGAACCGCTGCTTCCGATGATTGCCCATGAATTCCATGATGCCTACAATGAGCATAAGGGAATTGGCAAAGCGACCATCACCACCACCATTCCAATGGACAAACAGCTAAGGAATGAGGTAGAAGCGATTGTGAAGAAGCTCAATAACAAAAAGCAGATTGAGCTGACAGAAAAGGTTGACGAGGAACTGATCGGTGGTTTTGTGCTTCAGGTGGAAGACAAACAGATTGATGCGTCCGTTAAGAACAAGTTGAAATCATTGAAAGTGACATTGAGTCACAATCCATTTATAAAAGAATTCTAAGACACAATTTCAAAATATCATGGCAGAAATAAGACCGGAGGAAGTTTCAGCAATTTTGAGGGAGCAGCTCTCAAATGCGAAGACTGAAGCACAGCTAGAAGAAGTGGGCACCGTACTCACCGTGGGTGATGGTGTGGCCCGTATTTATGGGTTAACCAAAGCACAAGCCGGTGAATTGTTGCAGTTTGAGAATGGCCTGCGCGCACTCGTGTTGAACCTGGAAGAAGACAACGTAGGTGCGGTATTGTTGGGTGATTCGAAAGACATCCGCGAAGGCGACACGGTGAAGAGAACCGGCCTTATTGCCTCCATCAAAGTAGGCGAAGGTGTGTTGGGCCGCGTAGTGGATATGCTCGCCAATCCGGTGGATGGCAAGGGCCCCCTTACCGGAGAATTATATGAGATGCCGCTTGAGCGCAAAGCCCCCGGTGTAATTTTCCGCCAGCCTGTAAATGAACCACTACAAACCGGCATCAAGGCAATTGACTCGATGATTCCGATCGGGAGAGGCCAACGAGAACTGATCATTGGCGACCGCCAGACAGGTAAAACTGCCGTGGCGATTGATACGATCATCAACCAGAAAGAATTTTACGACAAGGGCGAGCCTGTATATTGTATTTACGTGGCGATCGGCCAAAAGGCTTCGACTGTTGCCGGAGTGGCTGCCACATTGGAAAAGGCCGGTGCGATGGACTACACAGTAATTGTATCCGCATCAGCGGCAGACCCCGCTCCAATGCAGTTCTTTGCACCGTTTACGGGTGCCGCCATTGGCGAGTACTTCAGAGATACCGGGCGCCCTGCGTTGGTAATTTACGATGACCTTTCGAAGCAGGCCGTTGCCTACCGCGAAGTGTCTTTATTGTTGAGAAGACCTCCCGGACGTGAGGCCTACCCTGGTGATGTGTTCTATCTGCACTCACGCTTGTTGGAGAGAGCGGCAAAAATCATCAACAACGATGACATTGCTAAGAACATGAACGACCTGCCTCCTTCTATCAAGCATTTGGTGAAAGGTGGTGGCTCACTGACTGCGTTGCCAGTGATTGAAACGCAGGCCAATGACGTGTCGGCTTACATCCCGACCAATGTGATTTCGATTACCGATGGTCAGATCTTTTTGGAGACCAACCTGTTCAACTCTGGTATCAGACCTGCTATCAACGTGGGTATTTCGGTATCACGTGTAGGTGGTTCGGCTCAGATCAAATCGATGAAGAAAGTGGCCGGTACATTGAAGCTGGATCAGGCGCAGTTCAGGGAACTTGAGGCATTTGCCAAATTCGGTTCTGACCTCGATGCGTCAACCAAGTTAACCATTGAACGTGGTCGTAGAAACACTGAGGTGTTGAAGCAGCCTCAGTATGCACCCGTACCGGTGGAAGAGCAGGTGGCCATGATTCTGGCGTCTACCCGCGGATACATCGACCGAGTGCCTGTTAACAAGGTAAAGGAGTTTGAAAAGGACTTTATTGCATTGCTTAAAACACAGCACAAAGCGACACTCGATAATTTCAGAAAAGGAAAGTTGGAAGACGGTGATGTGGAAGTAGTGAAGAAAGTAGCTACTGAATTGGCATCAACTTATTAATGGATAACGAATGCCGAGTTTAAAGGAAGTCAAAAGCAGGATATCTTCGGTTGTTTCCACGCAGCAGATTACGAAGGCCATGAAAATGGTGGCCGCAGCGAAGCTGAGGAAATCGCAGGATCGAATTATTCAAATGCGGCCTTTTGCGGAGAAGTTTTCTTCCTTGTTGCAAAACCTTTCCGCTGCTGGCAGCGATGAGCAAAGCTGGTACAACTCACCAAGGGAGGAGAAGAAGATTTTGATCGTTCCTGTAAGTTCCGATCGTGGTCTTTGTGGTTCCTTCAACGCAACCATCTTTAAGGCAACCGTTCGATTGCTTCAGGAGAGGTATGCGGCTCAGTTCAAAGCTGGTAACGTTACGATCCTGCCCATTGGCAAGAAGTCGATGGAATACTTCAAGAAGAGGAAGTATCAAATGATAAGTGATCATTGGGATTTGTTCTCGGATCTCAGCTTTGACAGAACATCGGCCATTGCAGATTATGTAATGGACGTGTTTAAGAAAGGGCAGTACGATAAAGTTGAGATTGTCTATAACGAGTTTAAGAACGTAGCTACGCAAATATTGCGCACCGAGGTTTACCTACCTATTGCACCGGCTCCCCGAACCGATCAGTCAGTGTCTGTTGACTATATTTTTCAACCCAATCGGGAGGAGATCGTGACCGGTATGATTCCCAAGTCACTACGTGTTCAATTGTTTAAGGCGGTACTGGATTCCAACGCTGCGGAAAACGGAGCGCGAATGACCGCCATGGACAAGGCAACGGAGAATGCGGGTGAACTCCTGAAAGACTTGAGACTAACCTACAACCGCACTCGCCAAGCCGCGATTACCAAAGAAATTTTGGAAATTGTAGCCGGAGCGGAGGCGCTCAAGTCGGCCTGATTACGCCAAAAAAACCATGAAAAGGCCTCGCACGGGGCTTTTTTTTTATCAGAATGTATCGACTCTACCGATATTTCAACTCATTAAGCCTTGACGTAGCTGCTGGCGCGGTGGTGTCATCAGCCTTTTTTGCCCACGTAGCCGGTCAAAGGTTATCGATTAGTATTCTCATTTGCCTGGGCCTCTCCGTGTGGTTGATTTACACAGCCGATCACCTTTTGGATGCCTACAGATTGAAGACCGAAGCGGTAACGGCAAGACACCTCCTTCACCAAAAACATTTCAAGATCATCGGCATTGCTTTCATGGCCTTATTCCTGGTAAATCTTTGGATCGTTTTCTTCTTGCCGGGGAGAATTGTTTTTTATGGCGCGTCACTGGGGGTGGTCGTTGTATTCTATTTTTTGGTTCAGATGCGACTGCTTTTTCTTAAGGAAGTATTTGGGGCGGCATTGTACACCGCTGGGGTCATACTCCCTGTTGCCGCTGCGCCCGGGTTTATCAACTCCATTCAATTTTGGGTTTTGACAGTGCTTTTCTTTTTAATCGCAATGCTCAACCTGATGTTGTTTTCCTGGTATGACGCGGAGCGCGATCGCATTCACAAGCATCCATCGTTCGTGACAGCACTTGGCAAGGCGAATGCTCGCAGGGTAATGTTTGTGCTCTTTGCGACTGGTATCTGTTCGGTTGCGATGTGCTGGTGGATCGAGTGGATAGCCACCTTGCAGGCCTTGATATATGGCGCCATGATGCTTACGCTGTGGTTGTTGTTGGTAGCGAGGAAGCACTTTGAGCTAAGTGACAAACATCGCCTGCTTGGCGATGTGGTCTTCTTTTATCCATTGTGGATGATCTTGCTGTGAATGAGCTGAATCGGTTTGACAAAGTTGCCGGGATGTACGACCGGTTGGCTTCGTTGGTGTTTGGCAAAAGCATTCGCGCGGCCCACACCGAATGTCTTGAACGTGTGCCGGATGAAGGGAACATTGTAGTGTTGGGAGGCGGAACAGGTTGGTGGCTCCCCGCCTTTCTGCAAAACCATCCACGGTGCCATGTGTATTACATCGAGGCATCCAAAAAAATGATAGAGTTGGCCCGCGCCAACCTCGGTGAGTTGAACCGTGTTGAATTCCTTCATGCGACAGAGGATGTGCTTGATCAGATAGATCTTCAGTTTGATGCGGTGATCACCTGCTTCTATTTGGATCTCTTCAGTGAGCAACAGTTGGCGAAAGCAACATCGATGATCCATCGGAGATTGAATCCGGGCGGTAGATGGTGTGTCGCTGATTTTGTTTGTGATCGCTGGTGGCATAATGCAATACTGCATGTCATGTATTCTTTTTTCAGGGCCGTGGGCGCATGCGATACAGGAGAACTACCTGCCTGGCGGAAAGCCCTCGGAGAAATGCGGATGAAATTGCTTTGGGATTGTGATTACTATGGCGGTTTTATCTGGAGCCTTGTATTGGAGAAAGCGCCCGGACGTCAGCATATTTTGTAACTTGGAAATCAACTAATTGACTTTCAGATGCGCCTGATCCTCTTATTGTTAGCGATGGTATTCAGTTGCGGCAAGGAAAAACCTGCAGACCGCCTGATGGATGCACCCGTGATGCCACCCTCGCAATTGAACGTGGCCTTCCTGGTGGTCGATGGAGTTTATAATTCTGAGTTGATTGCTCCCATGGATGTATTTCATCACACTGTATTTCATACAACGAAGGGCATGCGGGTGTTTACCGTGGCAGAGCAACACGACACCATCACCACGTTTGAAGGACTCAATCTCATCCCCGACTATGCGTTTTCAACAGATTCAATTCCAAAAATCGATGTGTTGGTGGTGCCCAGTGCCGAGCACAGCATGGACACCGATCTTGAAAATGAGCGCCTGATCAAGTTTGTCCGCAGCCGGGGTCAAGAGGCATCCTATGTGCTTTCATTGTGCGATGGCGCATTTGTGCTGGCCAGGGCGGGCTTGTTGGATCATTATGAGTGCACCACCTTCCCATCCGATATTCACCGATTCCGCGAAATGTTTCCACAGTTAAGAGTGCACGAGGGCGTAAGCTTCGTTCACGACCGAAAAGCAGTCACCTCTGCAGGCGGGGCGCTTTCCTACGAGCCTGCGCTGTACCTGGTTGAACTGCTTTATGGCAAAAATGCAGCGGTTGGCATCGGGAAGGGCCTGGTCATTGAATGGGACTTGGCAACCGTTTCGTTTATTGCCACGCGGCACTGAGCAGCAAAAAACAATTATGAGCATTGCTGATGAGATTTCGGGCAAGTTGCTATCTTGCAAATCGTCCTAAAATGAGATTTGCGCAGTAGGTAGGCACCCGCCATCTATTTTTTAAAAACTTCCAAATTAGAAATTTGATGCATAAAGAAGACCTACTGCAGAGTTTCGGGTTGGAAAAGTTCTTCCAGAACCTTGTCGAATACCTACCCCTTGGGATTGGTGTGCATGCAGGCGGCAGATTGTTGTATGCAAATCGTTTTGGACTTGAGCTATTTGGTGGAACCAAAGAACAGCTAATTGGCTGCAACGTGATCGAGTTGGTTCATCCTGATTACCGTGAGTTTGTGAAGGGAAGAATAGACAAGGTGATGAAAGGCCAGGCTGTGCCTCCGGTTGAAGAAAAATATTTACGCCTGGACGGATCGGTTATCGAAGTGGAGGCGAGCGCATTCCCATTTTACTATATGGGCCAGGATGCCGTGCAGGTTGTCATCAGAGACATTACCGAGCAGAAGCGTGCTGAAATGGCAAGTCGGCAGTCTGAAGCGCTGTTTTCACAACTGTTTGAGAATTCACCCTTTGCGGTTGTGCGACTTGACACCCAAGGCAATGTGGTGAAGGTGAACAAAGGTTTTGAAGAAACTTTTGGATTTACCATGGAAGAAGTTCGTCACAAAGGCCTGAATCAGTTTATCGTGCCTTCTGAGTTGACCGAACAAGGCAATGACCTCAACACCCTTATTTCAACCAACCAGGTTATCCGCATCGAGACGCAGCGATTGCACAAGTCCGGCAAGCTATTGTCGGTGATCTTGTATGGTATTCCAGTGCACCTTGAAGACGAAACGATCGGAATTTTTGGCGTGTATGTCGACATTACGGAGCAGAAGCAAATTGAAGAGGAGTTGAAAGTCCGAAATGCGGAACTGGACAATTTCGTATACAAGGTTTCACACGACTTGCGTGCTCCGCTTTCGTCAATTTTAGGGTTGGTGCATCTGGCTGGGTTGCCTGGGAATACAGATTCGTTGGCCGACTATATAACAATTGTCGGAAAGAAAGCGTCTCAGCTGGATCACTTCATCAGTGACGTACTGAGCCACTCAAAGAATTTGAAGATGGAATTGAGGATAGATCCAATCGATTTTCGATCGTTAATTGATCAATCGTTTTCTGAACTCTCATACCTCAATGGAATAGATCAAATCCTGAAGACCGTGGAGGTCAATGACGCCATCTTTTTGAGCGACACCTGGCGGATACTTGAGATTTTCAGAAATCTTATTTCAAACGCGGTAAAATATCGCGACCTGACAAAAAAAGATCCGATGATCAGAATTAAGATTCGGATCGATCAGCAGGTTGCCAATTTGCAGGTGGAAGACAATGGAATTGGCATTGAGCCGGAGAGTTTGCCTCAGATCTTCAATATGTTCTATCGGGCCAGTGAGCAGTCAGACGGCTCCGGCCTGGGATTGTATATTGTAAAAAATGCGGTCGAAAAGCTGGGAGGCAGCATTGAAATCCAAAGTGAACCGGGCCTGGGAACAAAATTTACTATTTCCTTGCCCAATCAATTGCACGGAGCGAGTTTACAGTAATGGAATTACGAGAAGTCAAAACAGACGAAGACAAGCGAGAATTTCTTCAGCTTCCTGTAAGGCTATATCAGCGTTCACCGCATTGGATTCGACCGTTGGACAAGGACGTGGAAAGTGTATTTGATCCCGAAAAAAACAAAACTTTTCGACACGGTGAGTGCGCCCGCTGGATCTTGAGGGATGGGAATGAGGTCATTGGCAGGGTTGCGGCATTTGTCAACCAAAAGACGGTGCACAAAGGCAATGAGCAGCCGACCGGTGGGATGGGGCTGTTTGAATGTATTGATAACAAACAGGCCGCCTTCACGCTGTTTGATCAGTGCAAAGAATGGTTGGTCGCGAGAGGGATGGAAGCGATGGACGGGCCCATCAATTTTGGGAATCGGGATCGATGGTGGGGGTTGCTGGTAGAAGGATTTGACCGGGACCCGAACTACCAGTGCAACTACAACTTTCCCTATTACCAGCAACTTTTTGAGGCCTACGGTTTTCAAACCTACTTCAAACAGCTCACTTTCGCGCGGCACATTATGGAGCCGCTTTCCAGGAGGCTTGAAGAAAAGGCAGAGCTTTTGGCGAAGGACCCGGACTATGAATTTCGTCACCTCAGGAAATCAGAACTCCCCAAACTGGGCGAATATATCCGTATCGTTTACAACAAGGCCTGGGCCAATCGTTCGGAAATACCCGAGCTTACGAAACAACAGGCAGCGCTGATTGTGAAACAGATGAAACCCATTATGGATCACCGGCTATTGTACTTTGGGTTTTTCAAAGGCGAACCCATTTCCTTCTTTCTTTCACTGCCGGAGATCAATCAAATTTTCAAACATTTAAATGGTAAACTTGACCTGCTGGGAAAGTTGAAGTTTGTTTGGCATCAGTGGAGAAAGACAAACCGGAAGGCTTTTGGCATTCTGTTCGGAATCGTACCCGAACATCAAGGTAAGGGCGTAGACGGAGCCATGATCTTGTCTTCACGAAAGGTGCTGCAAGTGGACTACAAACGCTACGATGAATACGAAATGAATTGGATTGGTGATTTCAACCCGAAGATGATTGTGGTAGTAGAGCAGGTGGGTGCCCGAGTGGCCAAGGTGCACATTACCTATCGAAAATTATTTGACGAATCAAAACCTTTCAAAAGGCACCCCATCCTGAATTAGTTATGGAATCTCCGGAAAAAGAGTCGAAGTCTGGATTCCTGATCAAAAACCTGGTCAGGGGATTGATCTGGTTCGCGGTGATCATTACAGCTTATATTTTGGTGCAGGGGGAATTGGAGGTGTATGAAGAACAGATCACCAGGTTTGGCGACCGTTTACCTTTGATGCTTAGCATCTTTACGGTTTCGGAGGTGGTGTTCGGTATTATTCCGCCCGAGATTTTTATGCTGGTGTGGCAAACCAAGCGTATTCTCTCAGAGTACGTATTCAACCTTGCAATCCTATCGGTAATTTCCTATGGAGCGGGCGTGCTGGGTTATTGGATCGGCCAAAATTTTACCAAAACGAACTTGTTCAGGACTACGTTTGGCCGATACCTCGATTCTTATGGAACCAACCTGAAAAAATATAGCGGCTTTTTGGTTTTGGTGGGGGCCGTTACCCCGGTTCCCTATTCGGCCATGTGCATGCTGGCCGGCTCGGCCAATTTCCGATTCAAGTATTTCTTGCTGATATCGATTGCGCGCATCCTGCGCTTTAGCGTGTATGGGTGGATGGTGTGGAGTTTCCCCAACTATTTTAATGGCTAGTAGCAGGGCTACTGCCAATTGCCTATTTTAGACGCTCACCGTTCGTCACGTGGCAAAGCGAAACCGAGTCAATCCCATATTTCTC
The DNA here is from genome assembly GCA_050250195.1 of Cyclobacteriaceae bacterium. Lineage (GTDB taxonomy): Bacteria > Bacteroidota > Bacteroidia > Cytophagales > Cyclobacteriaceae > ELB16-189. Next base: position 1,185,330 of record JBFWPC010000001.1, read on the forward strand.
AACTACCAGGTGGGCGAAAACTGCTGGGACGAAATGTACCGGGATGAGAGTGTGAGAGAGCCTTATGTGGTGGCACATGATTGGCTTCAACGATTTAGCCGTGAAGAATTGAATCGCAAGGAGGAACTTGCCAAAAGACTTTTCATGAGCCAGGGTATCACCTTTACGGTATACACCAGTGGTGAGGGCATTGAAAAGATCTTTCCCTTCGACATCATTCCCAGGATTATTACGGGATCAGAATGGAATGCCATTGAGAACGGGCTCAAGCAAAGGCTCAAGGCGCTCAATCTTTTTCTCAAAGACATCTATTCGCATCAGTTCATACTGAAGGATGGCGTGGTGCCTTCTCAACTGATCTACTCTTGCCCGCACTACCTCAGGGAAATGCACAGCGTAAAAGTGCCGCATGATATATACACCCACATTTCGGGCATTGACCTAATCCGTGATGCCGATGGTACCTTCTACGTACTCGAGGATAACCTGCGGACACCGTCCGGTGTGTCTTACATGATTGAGAACCGCGAAATTACCAAGCGCATTTTTCCGGATATGTTGCCACAGAGTGCAGTAAGGTCAGTTACCAATTACCCGAATATCCTTCACGAAAACCTGGTGGCACTTTCTCCGCGCGCCATCAGCAACCCCACGGTGGTGTTACTCACCCCGGGCATGTTTAATTCAGCCTACTTTGAACACACTACGCTCGCGCGATTGATGGGAGTTGAGTTGGTGGAAGGAAAAGACCTTGTGGTAGATAGCCATCGTGTCTACATGAAAACAACTTCGGGACTGCAACAAGTAGATGTGACCTACCGAAGAGTGGACGATGACTTTCTGGATCCATTGGTTTTTAATCCGGCTAGCATGCTGGGTGTGTCAGGGATCATGTCGGCCTACCGTAAAGGAAATGTGGCCATTGTAAATGCCGTGGGCAATGGTGTGGCGGATGACAAGGCAATTTACACTTATGTTCCCGAGATGATCCGTTACTACCTTAACGAGGAGCCACTGCTAAAGAATGTTCCTACCTATCAACTTGGGAATGAGGACGAACGCGACTACGTACTGCAAAATATTCACAAGATGGTGATCAAGAAAACCAATGAGTCGGGTGGTTACGGCATGTTGATGGGGAACGCGGCCAGCGAAGAAGAGGCCATGAAGTACAAGCTGGAAGTATTGAAGTCACCACGACAATTCATTGCTCAGCCCATCATTTCACTTTCTTCGGCACCATGCTATATCAACGGAACCTTGGTGCCCAGGCGGGTTGACTTGCGGCCGTTCGCGTTATATGGGCCGGATGGAATTGAGATTGTACCGGGCGGTCTCACCAGGGTGGCGCTCAGGGAGGGATCGATGGTGGTTAACTCGTCACAAGGCGGAGGAAGCAAAGATACCTGGGTGCTCGAATGATCTCAATGAGTTTCTATTGAAAACTGTTTTTGCATGCTAAGCCGTGTTGCTGATTCGATGTTCTGGATGTCGCGCTACATGGAGCGAACGGATGGCATTCTTCGGATGCTTCGGATCAACTACGCCTATTCGCAGGACGATCGACAAGGATTCAACTGGAATCCGGTACTCCGGATTTTTAGCTATTTGGAGGATAAGGATATCGATAAAATAAAAGACCACACCCGCCAGGTACTGCACCACATGGTGTTGGATCGGGAGAATGCCAATTCGGTTTTTAATATCGTGTCCAAAGCACGCGAGAATGCGCGCGCGGTTCAGGATCACATCCCCAAAGAGCTGTGGCAGTGCCTTAACGATTTCTATCACCTGGTCAGGAATGATCGGCTATCGTCTCAGCTGAAGCAGGAAGATCCCGTGAGCGTGCTGGACGGGTTGATCAGGCAGGGCCTTCTTTTTTATGGAACAACAGAAATCACGATGGCACGAGGGGAGGGCTTTAACTTCATGAACATCGGGAAGTACCTGGAACGCGCCTTGCAGACTGCGGATATTTTGGATGTGAAGTTTAGCGATCTATCCTACGATTTGGACAAGACGCCCGACACTACCTACTGGAAGTACTTGTTGCTGTCGATTTCGGGGTACTCGCTTTACTTGAAAACCTATCGCTCTGGGTTTGAAGCCCGAAATGTAATCGATCAGGTAGTTTTTAACACCCAATTTCCACGCTCCATTCTGTACTCGCTGGATCGCCTCCATCGATATTTCGAGAGATTGAAAGGGCACAGCAACCCTGCCGATCACAGCAAGATCAGCTTCATGATCGGTAAACTGAACAGCAACGTAAAATTTTCCAACGTTGAGATGATTTCCAACATGGGATTGCACGAGTTCCTCACGCAAGCAAAGAAAGATCTATTGACCATCAGCAAAGAATTGAACCGATATTTTTTCGCCAACACTTAAGTTCGCCCATGCCTAAGTTTCAGATCAGACACGTTACCCGATACAAATACGAAGTTCCGGTACGCGACAGCGCCAACCAGATTATGCTCTTCCCGGTTAAAGACGATTTTCAACAAGTGCTGCAACACGACTTCCTTATTAGCGGAGATCCCAAAGTAGAAACCCACCGCGACTATTTTGGAAATGAAGTGGGCACGTTCTCCCATGTGCAACCCCATGACGAATTATTGATCGACTCGAGATTGACGGTGGTCACCAAGAAAAAATTGTTGCCTGAAGAATTTCCATCGGCATCCAATCAGTGGGAAGAAATCATGCAGGTGCAAAATCTTCCACCCCATGTGGATTTTCTTAAAAACGAAACAATTGCGGCACTGAAAGAACTGCGCCAAATCATCAAGAACTTCAAACAAAACAATCCGACACCCCTGCAACTCGCCTGGCAACTCAACGAGTTTGTTTACAAGACATTCGCCTATCAAAAAGGGATTACCACGGTGGAGTCAACGGTAGACGAAATTCTCCGGTTGAAATCGGGAGTGTGCCAGGATTTTGCACATGTGTTGCTGGCGATGCTTCGCGAGAGCAACATTCCCGCGCGGTATGTGAGCGGCTACATTTGCCCCAACCGCAGCGGCATGCGGGGCGAGGGGGCAACCCACGCCTGGGTCGAAGCGTACATTCCCTTTTACGGATGGCTGGGCCTGGATCCGACCAACAATTGCATGGTCAATGAAATGCATGTGCGGCTCGCAGTAGGAAAAAATTTCACGGATTGCTCTCCTGTGAAAGGCACGTACAGAGGTACTGCTGAGCATTCATTGGAGGTGATGGTTACCGTTGGGTATGAAGACGGCCACGTGATTGAAGGCGTGAATGAGGTGGACGAAGGGCCGTCTATTTTTAAATCGGAGGCCAAGAACTCCTATCGAAGGCATGTGGAAATGCAGCAGCAATAGATTCCTATGGGGTCAAGATTAGTTTTTCATACATCGATTTTTGCACCAATTCTTTCGAAAAGAAGACGGGAAAGTGCTTGTCGTTTGCCCACAATTCAAAAAGGTTTCGATAAAAACGAGAGTGGGGGTCTCCACTTTGCCCTGGAGCATTTGTGAACATGGTCTTGTCCCAATCCTCCGTATCGACCACCATTCGGAAGGTTGCGCCATGTGTTTGGTTATCTCCGTTACCAGTCATGCCGGGCGTAGAGCCATAACCTCCGCGACCCAGGGGCCCCACTTCCAGCATACGCCTGGTAGACGCATCAACCGCGTTGCTCAGCGGATGTTTAATCAACACATGGTGATTGGATGGTTGCCCATAATTCCATTTACGCATGTCCGACCCCAACTTCCTGGTTAACGCATCAACCGCATTCTTAAGTGCTTTGATCAAAAATGCATCTCGCGCCACAACGGAATTATTACCGAACTCGGGGCGGGCAGAGAGAATCCAATCGACAATGTTGCTAAGCGGCAAGTAGGAAACCCATTTGCTCGCATTTTCAGGAACAAACAAAGGTTTAATGCTGTCCTTAATTTCTGCTTCCCACGCTGCGTAAATCGAAGCTGCCACCGAGTACTTATCCATCACGAAATTCCAGTCAGTCAACATTTGTCGTGCTGCCTCAACGGACTTTTCGGTTGAGCGCAAATCTTTTAACAATGGCACCAAGGTTCTTGCCGGTATAGAATGGTAGTCCGTCTGAAGCGCCATCATGTCTCCGATAGAATTCTTTTTTCCTTTTGCAAGCACCTCGTTGATTCGATCGGCCCGGTAGCTCTCGGCCCAACTCCACCCGACTGCATAACGATGGGGATAGCGATCGGGTACCAGGTTTTCGTTCGCAGTGGCCCAATAACCTTTTTCCGGGTTCAGCAGGTGAGGCAGTTCCTTGATCGGTAGAATGCCCGCCCATTCGTAGCGACCATCGCCAGGCACAGGTACCATGCCGCTCCAATTCTTTCTCATCGGAGCAATGCCCACCACCTGCCACCCGATGTTGCCCTCGCGATCAGCCCAGATCATATTTTCGCCCGGAAGGTGGCTATATGCACACGCGTCCCTGAATTCCTCCCAGTTTGTGGCCTGATCCATGCGAAGGCTGGCCAGATAAGGAGACCCTCCGATGTCCATCCAAGCGGCTTTCACGGCAAAAGCCACGTGGGTTTTTTCATCTTGTCGCGTAACCGGTCCGTGTCTCGTATACTTCAGATCCACAACCACATCCGGAGCGCCTTTCACTTTAATGGTGTCTTTGATGATCCGCATGTCTTCCCACCGGCCCTGGTATTTATATTGATTGGCATTCGCTGGATTGAGTTCATACACATACAAATCTTCGCAGTCGATTTCAAACACGGTGAGCCCCCAGGCCCCATGCTCGTTGTGTCCAATTGATATGCCGGGAATCGTGGGTTCTCCACCGCCAACTACATTCCACCCCGGGGCGTTGAGATGCACCATGTAGCGCAGCGATGGGGCAGATAGGGCACGATGTGGATCGTTGGCCAACAAAGGAAACTTGCTTTGAGAAAACTGCCCGCTTACGATCCAATTGTTGCTGCCAATAATCTGGTGTTCCTCGGCAAGCACATCCTGTTCGGCTTTGAGATCGGCCGCAGCCAGGTTTCTATACTCCTCAAGGTTGGGGTTGGCACTCGCCACGAGATCTTCGGGCGTGAAGCTGATCGGTTTGCGAAACGCGCTATACAATTCAATCACGTCATCGAACAAACGCTCCGCGGGGAGAGAAGGTTCCAGGTCGAGCTTAGGTTTTTCCGGTCCGTAGTTCATGATGTCATTTACCCTGGCTCCTCCCATCATGGCAACCATGCGGCCCACGTTCACCTCTTCGTTAAGGTTTGCAACCAAACCCTGATGTCTCGAAACCACTACCTCGGGAGTCCATTTCCCCGGCTTGCAGTTGAGCAGCTCAAACTCCATCGGCAAAAGCTTGGGGTTCTTTTCAGTTTCAGCGATGTAGGCGTTCACGCCTTCGACATAGGCAGTAACAATAATTTCCCCTCGCGGGTGGTAATGATTAAGCTCCTGCTGCAGGTTGCCACGAAACTTGAAAAGGCGTGTTCCGATGTCGCGCTTGATTTCACGCGGGCCGAGCCACTCGGCTACGGTACCGGTGGCCTGCCTTCTCCAAACTTCGAATTGAAAGAGGCGGTCTTTGGCTGCGCAGTATCCCTGGGCAAAAAAGAGATCATGTTCATTTTGTGCATAAATGTGATTGATGCCGTACTCATCTCTGATTACCTCAACGGGCTGATGAAGCCCGGGTACCTGTAGCGTTTGCCCAAAGGCGGCAACCGCAATGAAGCTGAGAAAATGAAAAGCGAGGTGTTTCATTGAATAAAAATTTGAGAATTGTATTAGGAAGCCGCGATCCTGGTGACCGCGTCTATGAACCGGTCCAAATCTTTGGTAGTCGTGTAGACATTTGGGCTTACCCTCACTGCGCTCACGTTCTCCCAATTGATGGGCGTGGTGTGAATCTGGTATTCGTTGAAAAGTTTGGCAACGATATCATTTGGCTTCATTCCGTCAATACTGAATGTGCCGAGTGCGCATGAATAATTGGGGTTGAGGGAAATGTGCAGCTTGATCCTGGGGTGCTTCATCAGCGACTGGCACCAATACGTTTTCAAATAATGCAATCGCTGCTGCTTCCTTTGGCTGCCGATGGCATGATGGAAGTCGATGGCATGAGCGATCGCTTGTTCGGGAGCAAAGGACCTCGTGCCCAGGGCCTCAAATTTTCGGATGTCGGAAGACTTAGGATTGTCGTTGGGAAATAATGACCAGGTCGTTCCGATCCGTTCTTTGCGCATGTACAAAAGGCCGGTACCAAATGGTGCACAAAGCCATTTGTGCAAGCTGGCTCCCAGGTAGTCACATTGAAGGTCACCCACCTTGAAATCCAATTGTGCGAAGGAATGAGCAGCATCTACGATGGTGATAATGCCTCTTTTACGCGCCTCCGCACAAAGTTTTTCCGCAGGCAGGATCTGACCCGTCCAAGTGATGAGGTGGGTGATGTGCCAGATCTTGGTTTTGGGTGTGGTTGCATCAATATACGCTTTCAAAACCACTTCGTCATTGTCGACAGGCAGCGACAAGTTGATCCAATTGATCTTGATGCCTTCGCGCACTTCGCGCTGCTTCCATGCATGGATCATGTTTGGGTAGTCCTGCTTGGTCATCACGATTTCATCCCCCTTTTGCATATCCAGGCCCCAGGTAATGGTGCCCAACGCCTCGGTGGTATTTCGATTGATGGCAATCTCTTCGGCACTTGTGCCTGCCAAATCTGCCAGTTTTCCGCGCAAAGCTTCGCGGCCTTTGTCGAGTACGTGCCACATGTAGTACGTGGGCATTTCATTGCTCAGGTGATAGTACCGATCTACGGCATCTTGCACCACTTTGGGCTGCGGACTTACTCCCCCGTTGTTAAGATTCAGATAGGTTGCAGAGACGGTGTATGCTTGCGCCATTCTCTTCCACAAGTCTTCATCCGATATGGACGCGTCCAATGGAAGCTGATTTAGCGAGAGAAGCGCATCGGATATGTCTTCCGCCAAAGCTACATGAGAGAGGGACGAAAGACTGGCTGCACTTGCCAGCCCCATGGTCTTTCTGAAAAAAGATCTTCTTGACTCCATGACAACTCTTCCGAATGTTTGATTGGAAGTTACGGCATTCTCAGAAAAGGAAGGCACCGCTGGAATAAGAAAGGACGCTATTTCACAGAGTCTAGTTTACGCAACTTGTCTGCTTTCCATGCGGTAGCGGCCACGGTAACCAGCGTCATCACGCCACCAAACACCACCGAGGGTACCACGCCCATTAACTTGGCTGTGACCCAGATTCGAAGGCTCCGATCTCATTTGACGAACCGATGAAGATGCTATTGACAGCGGAGACCCTGCCCTTCATGTTCTCGGGGGTTAAGGTGTGGATAAGCGTACTTCTAACGATCACGCTCACGCTGTCAAACATTCCGCTTAATACCAGTAAAGACACTGACAACCAAAAGATGGTCGACAAGGCAAAGCCGAGCATGCACGCTCCAAAGCCCGCCACGCACCAAAGCATGATCTTGCCCATGTTTTTGTAGATGGGGTTGTAGGTGATGAAAATGGCAATCAGCACCGCACCCAACGAAGGTGCCGCCCTTAACATACCCAGGCCTTCAGGGCCCACTTTCAAAATATCGGCAGCAAAAATCGGCAGCAATGCCACAGCGCCACCAAAAAGAACCGCGAACAAATCAAGACTGATGGCGCTTAAGATGATTTGATTTTTGAAGACAAACTTGAGTCCGGCTTTGATTTTTTCCGCCACCCCTTGTTCAGTGGTTAATTCCGGCAACGGCCGCGCAGGAATTGAAAAATAAAAGAAAATGGATACGATGATCAGGAGCACGTCAACCGCATAGGCAGCCGTAATGCCGGCAAAGGCATAGATGACACCGGCAAGCATGGGCCCCAGGATCGAGGCGGTGTGCCAAAAAGTACTGTTGATCGTGATGGCGTTGGCATATACCTGGCGAGGGATGAGCTGTGGCATGAAGGAAAAATTGGCCGGTGACAAAAATCCGCGCGCGATGCCGCTTAGGAAAATGACTACAAAAATTGGGAATGCTCCATTCGCCAGGATAAAAGCGCCAGGTGCCATCGTAAAGAACAGCAACGCCATGCTACAGGCAAGCAACACAGATACGGTGAGCATGATGATGTTCTTGCGGTTGACGATATCTGCAATATGGCCCGCATACAGGGCCACGCTGATGGCCGGGATGGCCTCGGCCAAGCCAATCAATCCCAACGAAAGGGGATCAAGCGTGATTTCATAAATCTGCCATCCAACCACCGTTGCCTGAACCTGGGTGGCAAGTACCACACCTTGTCGGGCGATAATAAAATGTCTGAAGTCACGAATCTTAAGTGCAGCATAGGCACTTGCAGGCGCACCCTCCATGCTATCCCTGAATGCTTAACAATGGCTTTACCGCATTCATTGCAGTTGCCCGCCTTTGTTGCTTTTCCCCTTTGATCAACACCACGGGACTCTTGTCGGCAAATTCTTTTTCATAGATGGCCCAAAGCTGCTCTCGCTTGTCCGGATGCTCGCGTTGTGGATCTTCCTGCCAGGGAATGTCAATGTAAGTCAGCAGATACAAATCGTAATTTCTCAGCTGCATTAGGTCAATGATTTCCTTATCGCAGTTTCCATACTTGAATTCACTCCAAATCTTGATTACTTCCAAGGTGGTGTCACAAATGAGTACCCGGTTGGCCTCGTAAAGCCACTCGTCTTCTAACCTGATTTGGGCATGCGCAATTTTGGTGAGGTCGGATTGCTCGTAAGGTCGGGCCAGGTTATCGAGGTAGGCCCGTGCGTACTCTGCCACCCAACAGGTTTCAAATGTCTCCGCGAGATATTTGCTCAGCTCGGTTTTTCCTGTGCACTCGGGCCCTACAACTGCAATTTTCTTGACGTGTGACGTTCTATCAGCAACAACCTTGCTCATGGTCAATAATCGGCCAAGTTACCATGCCCAACGAATTAACATGTTTCCGGGCGGGTGCAAAGTTAAATTTCCCCAATCAGTTCATATATTTAAACCTTATATACTTCGCAAAAAAGTGAAAAGAAGGCAGGTTTTGAGGCAGTTGGGACTGGGTTTTACCGCGGGTGTGGCCCTTCCCACATTACTTTCTTCATGTGCCAAGGATGATCCGGGCCCCGAAGTGCCTTTTGATGGCTCGGTGGCGATTATTGGCGCAGGAGCGGCTGGGTTGTTGGCGGGCGACATCCTTCGTTCAAAGGGGGTGCAGTTCACCATCTATGAGGCAGCTAACCAGATCGGAGGAAGGATTCGCTCGTTGCGTAATCAAAATGATTTGTCGAAACTCTCTGTAGCCGACTTTCCCATTGAGTTGGGTGCGGAATTGGTCTATGGGTCCGACAGCCTTTGGGCGAGGGAGATCTCCAACTTAAAAGTGCCTACCGTGGATGTATCCGCCACTGCGGTCGACCGGTACATTCTTGACAACATTGCCAAGACCGCCACCGACTGGGGCGGAGATGTAGAATTTAGCGGAGCCCAAAACTTCGTGAATGGGCTGAATGGGTTTTCAGGAACAGGCACCGTGGAGCAGGCAATTGCCGGCTTTTCCGATCGCGCCCGGCAATTGATCAATTCGCAGGTAGGAAACTTATATGGTACTGACAATGCCTCACTGGGTGCGGCAGCGTTGGGTGAACAGCTCGCCTTGCGCGCGCATGACAACAAGTTGCTTACCCTTCAGACAAATCCGATGCAGGATTTCCTGATATCACGATTCAGTGAGGTGCAGGATCAGGTGAGACTGAATACCGCCATCGTGTCAATCAACCACCAAGGCGATGTAATTGTGTTAACGGACAAGGACGGCAACCAATACGAGGCGCAAAAAGTTATTGTAACCGTGCCGATTTCGATTCTGAAAGCCAATAAACTTTCCTTTACACCCGCCTTACCCGATTCATTCAATGCCTCACTGGCGAAGATTGGCATGGACCATTGCATCCGGGTGTTGATTGATTTCAAAAAGAACTTTTGGGGAGAGACAGCGGGTTTTTTGTGGGGCTTAAAAAACGCGCCTTACTGCTTTAGCAATGGAATAGGTAGGAGCGAGTTTAACCAGACTTTGTCAATAACAATTTATGGCCCAAAGGCGGTTGAGCTTTCCGCTCTTGGTGCGGATATGATAAACGAGATTTTGGGAGAACTGGACTTGGTTTATAACGGGCAAGCAACCCAGTTTGTGAGAAGGGACCTGGTGAACGACCAATTGATCGCCATCATCTTCGATTGGGGAAAAGAGGAATACATAGCTGGTGGCTTTTCATATCCCAGGGCAGGATCATCCAACACCGACCGTATCAATATTGGTCAACCCATTAACGGTAAGATCTTCTTTGCCGGGGAGGCCACGGATGTGACTGGCGATGCAGGTACAATTAACGGTGCGCTGGCTTCCGCGATTCGCGCCACAGATGAATTGGTTGAGTCGATTCTCAACCCAGTTAGTTAAGACTGCTCCCCAGGTTGCGAACACCTGCGGCCCACTGCAACGTAGCTTTTTGCTTTTCAAAGTCAGATTGAAGCTTGAGTAGCTTGATCTGCGACTGGATAAGCTTTTCCTGCTGAATATTGATTTTAAAAAGGTCGCTCTCGCCATTTTCCAGATTGAGCAGTTCGCCCTGCAACAGCCGTTGATAATTGCTCACCATCTGATTTTGTTGAGTCATCAAGGCGGTTGTTGCCATCAACTGGTTGTAAGTGGCATTGATTTCATTCTCAATCCTTCTTTCGACCACGCTTCGTTCAAACTGGGTGGAAGTAATCTTCAACTTGACCTGACTGAGTTTCGATCGTTCTTTGCGGAGGAAGATGGGTATGCTGAAGTCGATTCCCAATTTGTAATCTTCACCCACTCCAAACGAAGTGCCGCCTTCCGGATTCACCGGCTGGTTCAGAAAATAGTAGTCAAGATTGAGTTTTGGCTTCAGATACTCCTTGGCCAAACGCCTGTCCAGGTCATATTCGAGCAACTTGACGGAGAGCTTCCTGAGCTCCGGATGATTTAGCCTGGCTTGCTCCTTGAGTTCAGTTAATCCCTCCCGAGACATGAACCAGGGTTCGGGTTGAAGAATGGGTGCCCAAAAAAGCTCCAGCGAGAGTGGATTGCCGATGCTATCCCATAAGTAATTGCTTAACTGTACCCCGGCATTTTGAAACTCGAGGAGCGACTCCCGTTGCTCAATCAGCCGTTGTTGCAATGTGATCTGAGCTTGCACCGTGTCGAGTGGAGCCATCTCGCCCAACTCGGTGTTTAGCTTCGATCTTTCAAAAATGTCTGATGCCAACACCACGCCTCTGTTGAGCAGTCGGAAATGATAATAACCATAGTACCATTGCCAATAATCTTTAGCGGCATCGAGCAAGAGTTTATTGAGCAGCTTCACCTGTTCTGCTTCGGTCATCCTCTGAAAGAGTTCTGCTTGCTTAAGCGCGACCCTGCGATCGTCCGTAATCAGTCCTCTTCCAAGAGGAATGGAGACACCTGCATAAAGCTGCGTGTAGTCGTACTGACTGGAGATGTAATTCTCGGGGTTGAGAAAGGCGCCCTCATTCCTTTCAACGCCCACGGACGGATTAATGGGCACAAGCGTTGGAAATTTGATTCCCGCATCCATCATTTCATAATACTCGGTGCCCTGGTAATTCTTGTTGAGGTATGACAGTTCGAGTTTGGGATCGAAGCTTCCGCGTGCCATGCGCACTTCTTGTTTGGCGACCTCCGACAAAAGATCTATTTGCTTGGCGATTGGATGATTCCGCAGGATGAGGAAATAGAAGTTTTCGATGGTGAACGCGCGGGCTGTGTCGGGCAACGCAAAGGCCGATTTAAAATCATACACCTGCTGCGCCATCGTGATAGAACGCGAGCACGTGATCAAAAGGAAGGTCAGCAGAAATTTATTCATATTGCGGATCTTCTTTGTTTTCGGGTTTTGCTTCGATGACTTCATCTAACGGCTCGTGATACAGACTGGGAGGGAATCCATTTAACTGACGCCAGATTTCATACCACACCGGCACGTCATTGAGCATTACCCAGCCCTTGATACCAGAGCCCATGCGCAGTTGCTTTGGCCACGGCTCGTCATTCGGATCAGGCGTGACAAGAATTCTGAATTGACCCGGCTTTGAATTGACGTAGTCGATCACTTTCACCACCCCGCCAAAAGTCCCGACTGACACGCTCGGCCATCCGGAGAACTGGAGTGCTGGCCATCCGTCAAAGACAATTCGCACCCTTCGCTCTTTGCTGATCAGCGGAACATCCATCGCCTTCACGTACATTTCCACAGCCATATCACCGTTCGCCTGGGGTAACACGGTGCATACCGCATCACCTTCTTTAATGGTTTCACCAATACCCTGCTTCATGGCCTTCACGATATAGCCTGTTTGAGGTGCCAGTACCTGGTACTGCTGGTTTCGGATGCGCATGTTCGCAAACTCATTGCGCAGCTTGGCCAGCTCAGCCTCCGTCTCGAATATTTCAGCGCGTGTGCTGTTCAAATCGGAAGTAGCCTTGCTGATTTTCTCGGCATATTCCGCCTCCAAACGGGTTAACTCCGTCTGCATGTTTTGGTATTCGGCCATCGCGCCCTGGTACTTGTATTCAAACTCCTGATATTTGGTAAGGGGAATGTTACCGGCTTCATACAGTTTCTTATTGCGCTGAAATTGATTTTCCGCATTCTGGTACCGCACTTGCTCTGCTTCAACTTTTGCCTGTGTCTGTGCCAATTTGTTTTTTCTTGACTCCTTGAGCGCGATTATCTGATTTTTCAACGAGTTGGCTTTGTCTCCCTTGGCCACCAAACTATTTTCCTTGGCCTTGATTTGCTCACTCAGGCGGATGAGCAGATTGGGATCAAAATACTTTTCTTTTATTTCTGTGATGGTAATGATGGTGTCACCCTGATTCACCAGTTGGCCTTCGCGCACATACCATTTCTTGATTCTGCCTGCAATTACCGACTCGATGGTTTGCGGCCTGTTGGATGGATTGAATGCCGTAACCGCCCCCTTGCCCCGGATATTCTGCTGCCAGGGTAGGAAAAGCAGGATGACCAACACCACACAAAGGGAAGCCAGGAACTTTGCAAACGTTCGACCAGGATCAGGACCCTGCAAAGATCGCAACGAGTACAGTTTATCGTGCTGTACCTTTTCATTTACGCGCTGGGATGAAAGGTTTAACATACTAATCGAGATAATTTTGAACGGCCCCTTGTTTCATTAAGTCTTCGAAATTTCCATCGGCTACAATCTTGCCGTTTGCGAGCACGGCCACCCGGTCACATGCCGACATGATCACCGGATCGTTGGAGACAGCAAGCAAGGTCCAATGGTTGGTATGGTCGGTCAACATTTCGATCAGATCCAGCTTATCCGATTTCTTCATGCCCTCGAAGAAATCGTTGAGTATGATGAGTTGGGGTCGCTTGGCCAGACAGCGCGCTAAAATCAGACGGCTAATGAAGGTGGAGGAGAACCCTTTGCCACCACTCACCAGGTGTGTATGCAATCCTTCCGGCAACTCGTTTACACGATCGTCCAAATGCACTTTTTTAAGTGCATTTACCGCGTCAGCCGGGCTCTCCATTGGTTTGCCAACGGTGATGTTTTCCAGGATGGTTCCATCAAAAATGTCTTCATGAGAAATGTTTTTGGCGATGCTATCACGCAAATGCGTCAGGTCCAGGTCGCGAATCGAAAATCCGTTGATCGTGACGATGCCGGTAAAGCTGGACTGAAATCCGGAGATGATATTGGTGAGCGTGGTCTTGCCGCTTCCGCCAGGTCCTGCGATACACACGCGCTCTCCGGAAGGAATTTCCAGATTGAGGTTGTTGATGGTGGGGTATTTGCCATTTGGATACGTGTACGAAAGGTTCTTCAACACCAAGCTAAAACCTTTGCTGTCTACCTGCTTGGGGAAGTCAATGCCACCGGTTCGGTCAAGGGGCATATCGGTCACATGTGAAACTTTGTCTACTGCCGTAATCAAGTCGTAGATTTCGTCCATATAGGTGATCAGTTTCTCGACAGAGTTCAAAATGAGGATGATCACAATTTCCGAAGCAACGAACTGTCCAAGTGTGATTTGCCGGTCAACTACCAGGAAAGTGCCGACTATCAGCAGCCCGCCCGTGATCAGCGCCTTAAAGAAAACAATCGCTGAGAACTGTGTCATCAGTATCTTAAAATGACTCTTTCGATACTTTAGGTAGTTGGTCACGTTGTGGTCGGTGCGGTTGAGTGGCAGGTCCGAGTTGCCCGCCAGCTTAAAGGAGTTGAGCGCCCGGGCCAATTCCTCCAGCCACTGAGCTACCTTGTACTTGTATTTAGATTCGTTGATGGAAGATTGCAGGCCCCTGGGACCAGTTAGGTAAAAGATGACAAAGAGGGTGCCGAGTAGCACTGCACTGAAAAAAATGAAAAAGGGGTGATAGAGCGACAGGAGCAACAAACCCGCAAGAATCTGAATGGTTGCCGAAGAGAGGTCAATGAGTACCTTGGGCAAGCTTTTTTGAATGTTGATTACATCGAAGAAACGATTCACCAACTCAGGTCCGTAGCTCCCAAACAACGACTCGAGGCGGATGCGCGGAATGCGAAAGGCGAATTCCAATGCGGCCTTTGTGAACACCCTTCGTTGGAGATTCTCGACCAATGTGATTTGCACGAGCTGTAACACGCCTGCGAACAGCACGCCCAAGATCACCAAACCGATCAGTACATAAACAGAACTAAAAAAAAGTCCCCCTGAGATCAACTCCACGATGGCCTGAATACCCAGGGGAAGTACCAGGCCAATCAGACCAACTCCTATCGCATAGAAGAGAATGTAATTAATGGTCTTCCTTTCCGTGTTCAGTAGCCGGAAGAGCCTGCGCAGCGGGTGCATGGGTTCGGCCGTCACGCCATCATCGTAAGAATAACTGCTAACCAGGTTTTGATACGTGTGAATGGCAAAGCAAAGCAGCGATCCACGCTCGTTGCGAACCAGCGTGCGCATGAATGACTCGTTTAACTCTACCTCAATGTTTTGATCGCGTTCGATGACAATGGCAGTGGATGGTTGCTTGTTGCTGATGAACACCGGGTTAACGCCATCGGTCATCTTGGTAAAGGCAAGCACGCTAAAGTACTCTTCCGTTAGAATGTCGGTAAGTTCTTCTGGCGTTCTGTCAATTTCTGCTAGCAAGATTTTCAGCTTGTTGCCCGCCTCAATTAAATCGCGCTTGAACTCACTCAACTCATCCAGGTGATAATCCCGGGTGTTGGTATCGATGAACCGAAGGTCAAGCGCGTTGATGTCGTGATCAAGACGCAATGCGATTTCCCGGAGCGTGCGGGAGATATGGAAATTCGATAACATGGTTAGGCGATGGATTTGTTGATCAGCGACTCGAGAAATTGATAGAGCAGTTCATCTTCCGGTATTCCTGTTTTTGCCTCCGTAAGCGATGGTAAGTGGGCCGCATAAAACGGCTGATGATTGGCGGCCAGCAATGCCGTGCTGGCCAAAGTCCGGGGAAAAGGATAAGCCACGTTGATTTCGCTGATGAATCCAGCGATTCGTTTACATAAGGTCTTGTAAGCCAGAAACACCCCGTCCTTGTTGTCGCTGTCTACCTCCTTGGTCAGGTACGTTTTTTCAAACTCGGCTTCCACAATGCGATGCAACGCAACTTCATCGATGTAAGGAATTTGCGGGTCCACCTGTTTTTTCTCCGTAAGGATTCGCAGGCTGATCTGCAACTGTTCCTGGGGAGTGGGCAGGTTGTGAGTCTGAAACTCAATACGATAGTCCAGCCAGGTCCAATACCAGTCGATCAGGTACAGGAGCAACCGATGTTTGTTTTCAAAATACCGGTACACCGAGGCCTCGGTAGATCCGATTTGATCAGCCAGTTTTTTAAAAGTAAAGCTTTCAAATCCCAGCTCGTCAATCAGCCTGATGCTGGCCTCGATGATGCTCCGGCCCAGGTCGGTCGACTGGGGATCCCGGAGGTACAGGTTCTCCGAAAGCTTGAATACGATTGTCGCCATAATAATATTGCGATCAAATATAGTAGTAATACTATCACAAACGATAGAACAAGTGAAATTGTTTTCGAAAACAAGAAGGGTCCCTGGCGGGGCCAATTTCCACCGTTGGAAATCAAAATAGGCTTGGTAGTAGAGGGACTGGCTGCTACAGCTTGCTGTAATCCACTATAAAGGCGTCTGGGAACTTCTTTTTGACCTTATCGAGGAATTGGGTCGCCTTGGGCCGGTTGCCGAAATCGCCTAAAATGAGGCTGTAGAACTTCACCCCATTGACGACCTTTACCTGTACGGAAACGGATTTTTTATAAGAACTCTTCAGGTTATCGGCCAGGCGCATCAAATTAACAAGCTCCTGATAGGTACCTATTTGGATGCCGAATCCTTTTGGGGTGGCCCTGGAGATAGAAAGGTCATAGAATTCCCTTTCATTCACCGAAACGTTGCTCACCATGGTTCCCTGGGAGATGCTCTTGCCGTCACCTGCGTCAACCACTTCCACCTTTACGTCTGCCAGCCCCTGGTTGATAAATCCCAGTTTCTCCGCTGCCGATCTGGATAGGTCGATGATGCGTCCGTCTACATAGGGTCCCCGATCATTGATCACCACTTCCACCGATTCGTTGTTGGCGGTGTTGGTCACCTTCACCTTTGTGCCAAACGGCAAGGTTTTGTGTGCTGCCGTAAGCTTGTTGTGTTTGTATTTTTCTCCGCTGGCGGTGGGTCGCCCTTCGAACTTATCAGCATAAAAGGAAGCCTTCCCTGTTTGCACCTGACAAAAACCGGTGAGAGCAATCAACAAAAGTGCAGTTGTGAAGTAAATCTTCATGATGTTTAAAAAATGGATTGGGTAAAGTTATCCAATTAATTCAGAAGGGGCGTTATTGGTGAATACGGTAATTGATTACCTTTGCCCGGCAAATAATGAATCCTAATTATTTGCCATGAACTCCCTCGATTCCAACAAGTTTCTGTTTGAGGCACTCACCTACGATGATGTGCTGTTGGTGCCAGCCTACTCTGAGGTGCTGCCACGCCAAACCGATGTGCGCTGCAGCCTCACCGGGAAAATCAAGCTGAACATTCCCATTGTGTCTGCTGCCATGGACACGGTTACAGAGACTGAATTGGCCATTGCCATTGCACTGGAGGGCGGATTGGGGTTTATTCACAAGAACATGAAGATTGAGGAGCAGGCTGCTCAGGTCCGAAAGGTAAAACGCTCGCAGAGCGGGCTGATTCTTGACCCGGTGACGCTACAAGTGAATTCGACACTGCGCGATGCCGAGACCATTATGCGTGAATATAAAATTGGTGGTATTCCTGTGGTCGATCAAAATAACAAACTACTCGGGATCATTACCAATCGAGACCTGCGCTTTCAGCGCGACATGGAAATTCCGGTCGAACGCATCATGACGAAAGAAAACCTAATTACCGCACCGGAGGGAATCAACCTGGAGAAAGCCGAAGTAATCCTTCAGAAGTACAAGATCGAAAAGCTGCCCATCGTAAATAAGAAAGGCAAGCTCACCGGGCTCATCACCTTCAAGGACATCCAAAAGAAAAAGAACAAGCCCTTTGCTTGTCAGGATGAATTTGGAAGGCTTCGTGTTGGAGCTGCTGTGGGAGTTACCGCGGATATCATCGACCGAATCACTGCATTGAAGAATGCGGGAGTAGATATTATTAGCATCGATACGGCACATGGACATTCTAAGGGCGTGATCGACACAGCCAAGAAAGTGAAAAACAAGTTTCCTTCAATGGAGCTGGTGGTAGGCAACATTGGCACGGGTGAAGCTGCCAAAGCGTTGGCCAAGGCAGGTGCAGATGCGGTGAAGGTGGGTGTTGGACCCGGCAGCATTTGTACGACCCGAATCGTTGCGGGCGTTGGCTTGCCCCAGCTCACCGCGGTATACGAATCGGCAAAGGCGCTGAAAGGTTCAAACGTGAAGGTCATTGCCGATGGTGGCATTCGTTTTTCCGGTGACATCGTGAAGGCCATAGCCGCAGGAGCTGACAGTGTAATGATTGGATCGCTGTTGGCAGGCACCGAAGAAGCACCGGGCGAAGTGATCATCTACGAAGGCCGAAAGTTCAAGACCTACCGCGGCATGGGCTCGCTTGAAGCCATGGACGATGGCTCCAAGGACAGGTATTTCCAGGATGTGGAGGATGACATTAAGAAATTGGTGCCCGAAGGAATTTCGGGCCGTGTACCATTTAAGGGCCATGTGGCAGAAGTGCTCTACCAAATGGTAGGAGGACTCCGTGCCGGCATGGGCTACTGCGGGGCGAAGACCATTCAAAAGTTAAAGGGCGCTAAATTTGTAAAAATTACGGCTGCAGGGGTTACAGAAAGCCATCCTCACGATATAACTATCACTCGGGAGGCGCCCAATTACAGCAGGTAGCGTGGCTGCAGATGAATCAGAAGCCACTGAAAAGTTACTCGGGCCAGGTTTTGGATGGGTTTTTTAAGTTCTTTTTGATGAAGCGTGCGATCGGTTTATACTGTTGGGGGATATTAATGGTGCTCGGCAGCACTCAATCATTTGGACAGGCGGTTGGGGACTACCGCACCGCGATTGGTTTCTTCGGTGCCGAAAACTGGTCAAGTTTGGCAGCGTGGGAAAGATGGAATGGAGGAGCTTGGGTACAACCTACAGGCCTGCAAGGTTATCCCGGTCAGTTTGCCAGTCCAGGAACCGTAACCCTCGATGACAACTTCTGTACGCTGACTTTGGATGTCTCTCCAACCTTCTCGATTACAAACTTGGCCATCAACGGATTTATCTCCGCAATGGGTGTTAGCGGAAACCCCAACCTCACAATTACCAACCTGTCAGTTTCATTTCTCAATTTTTTGACGTTTGGAGGAACGGGTAACCTGACGGTCAACGGCACCACCACCTTGGACGGGTCATTTACTGATGACAATAATGGTGGCACTACCCGATTTGTTGGCAACGTAACCGTGGCCGGGATTGGGACATTCACCGCAACGGCTGTAACTACAGCCGCCAATCTCAATTTTAGAGGAGGCATTGCCAACAGTGGGGCCGGTTTTACGGCCGGTGCCGCAACTTTCGACACCAACAGTCAATCCATCTCGGGCACTACGGACACACAGTTTGACAACAATGTGGTCATAAACTTGATCACGCTAACGGTCACCAACTCCGGAGACCTGACAATTTCGGGAACTACAACGCTTTCGGGCACCGGCAGCTTCACTGACTCTAATAACGGAGGAATAACAACCTTCGTGGGCAACTTGAATATTGCTGCCAATGGTACATTTCTATCCACTGCCGTGTCGACTACCGGCAACATGATCTTTCAAGGAGGTATTGCCAACACTTTGGGGATCTTTTCTGCAGGGGGAGGTACATTCAACACCAACAACCAGTCACTTACAGGTGCGGGCAACATCTCGTTTGCAAACAATGTGGCCATTAGTGGAGTAACTGTGACGAATTCCAACACGGCTAACTTTTCAGTAACCGGAACAACAACTTTAAGCAATGGAGGATTCACCGACAACAACAACCTGGGTATCAACACGTTCATTGGTGCCTATTCTCAATCAGGCGCCTCGGCATTCACAACCACCACTGTCACCACGTCTGCGAATCTTGTTTTCAGGGGTGGAATCACGAACAGTGGAGGGACTTTTGCGGGAGGAGGCGTAACATTCAATACCAGCAATCAGGCCGTTGCAGGGGCCAGTGCGATAAACTTTGCCAACACCGTTATCGTTACGGGTGTTACAGTAACCAACAACAACACGGCAGGTGTAACCATGAGCAACGCTGCAGCGGCCACCTTGCAAGGCAGCGGCACCTGGACACAGGGCGTGAACAGTTCATTGATCTACTCAGGCAGTACGATCACCGTTACCGGTTTCAATGCCGCCAATACCGGCAACACAGTCGACTATAATTCTGCAACCGTTGGGCAGACGGTGAGAGGAAGCAGTTACTATCATTTGACACTCTCCGGTGCCGGCAACCAAACCAAAACGTTGTCTGCGAATACGGTGCTAGGAGCAAACCTATCCATTCTCAACTCTGCAAGATTGGACGTGAGTACGTTTTCGCTGTCGGTTGCCGGCAACTGGCTTAACACCAGCGTCAATGCCGATCCCTTTGTACAAGGCACACAAACAGTCACCTTCAATGGAGCTGGCACACAAACCCTCACAGCAACGGGAGGCGAAACCTTTTATTCGTTGACCATCAATACCGGGGCGGCTAACACCGTTCAACTACAGAACAACATTACAGTGACGCAAACGCTCACCCTTACGCAGGGCGGGCTTGACCTTAATCAGCGTACACTCAATGTCACAAGAAACTCCACGGCTGCGATAGCCCGAACCAACGGATATGTTCGGAGTGAAACTACTTCATTGGCCACTTATTCTCCGCTTGTTTGGACCATCGGCACAGCGACAGGTTCTTTTGTTTTTCCATTTGGCACAGCGAATGGCGCAGCCAATTATATTCCGCTCACGTTCAACGTAACTTCGGCCGGAACAGGAGCGGCCGGCACAATCTCAATTGCCACCTACCCGACCGCTGCAAATAACACTCCTTATCCAACCGGTGTAACCCACGTTTGGGATGCCTCTGGTTCGGACAATTCCGCCAACACGGTTGACCGCTTCTGGATCATTACACCATCCAATTATACAACGAATCCAACATCAACGATGACATTTGCAGCGACAGCGGCTGAAGTGGGAACAATCGTCACGTTAAGGGCGCAACGTCATAACGGGCCGCACTGGGAACTTCCATTGCCAGGTCAATCCAATACTGCAACTACGGCTACAGTGCCAGGGGTAAATGTTTATTCGCCCTGGGCCATGTCAGGAAATAACTCACCGCTGCCGGTTGAATTGATCTCCTTTAGTGCGAGTCAATCCGGGGACCACGTCAAACTCAACTGGTCAACCGCATCCGAACTCAACAACGATTTTTTTACCATCGAACGATCAGCCGATGGCGAATCTTTCTCCGCCATCGTTGAAGTGAAAGGAAAAGGCACCACCTCGCAAAGAAGTGACTACGAGGTTGAAGATTATTTCCCCCAGAGTGGTAAAAACTATTATCGCTTGCAGCAGACTGATTTTGACGGCACCTACTCTTATTCAAAAATTGTGTCAGTCGACTTTGATGGGCCTGGTGGTTGGGTTGCGTACCCCAACCCAGTGAGCATCGGCAATGAACTTATCGTTGAACTAAACCACGCGGAGGCTGGCCAATCCGTAAATATCCGGTTGATGGATGCTCGCGGAACTGTCAAGCTACAGCACTTTGCTGAAGCCGATCGAAACGGCCTGGTGCGCACAAGCATTTCGACAGATCTATTGTCCAAGGGTTTGTACATCGTCATCATCGATGGCAACCCCTATCTTCAGCGAAAGGTTGTCATTGACTAACAGGTCGTTTTAATCCATACTTTGATTTCCTATAATTGCATAGCCAATTTGGTTGATTGGCTTTTTTGCTCAATTATCCTATCTCTTGCGTACTAAGGCAATTATCCGGCTTACGTTTCTTGGCTCTTTCGTTGCCTGGATCGTGCTGGCATTCTCTGATGTAACCGTGTTGTTCAGCAGCATGCAGGGCCTTGCCCCGGGTGTGCCTGTGTGGCTTCCGCGGGTCATGCTCGACCTTTATATTCTCTGCCTTTTCTACTACTATAAATTCAAAATTGAGAAAGATGAGGCACTCAACTTTACAGACCTGTTGTGGAGGGTATTCGCCACGGGTTTGGTCGCCACTGTTGTGTCGCTTGGTCTTCGGCTGATTGTTTATCTGCTCGGCAACACGAAGCTTCCCGACAACGTCCTTTTCACGGACATCATCTATCAAATCAATTTCGCCTTCTTTATCAGTTTCTTGTTGGCTGCCTTCACTTCGTGGAAGCGGTTGATTCTGTACCAGAAGTCCAAGTGGCTCATCCGCCTATGGAACCTCTTCGAATTGGTGTTGTTGGTGGCCTTGCTGTTCGATAGCCTCCACATCGCGCTCAATGAGGTGACGGATACGGTAGTAAGCATATTGCTAGGCATTTTAATACTTGTGCTGTCAGCCAATATGAAGTGGGTGGCCTATCTCAACTTCAAGCAAAAGTGGACGAGCTTGCTGTTGTTGTTGCTCACGTTCTTTTATCTCGGATACTTCTTTTATACGGTAAATCGTTTTTCTGATTTGATCAGCGCGCAGAGTACGGCATTCATTGACTTCAAGTTGCACATTTTCAATATGGCGATATTTTCGTTCGTCATCGTCTACAGCCTGTTCTCGTTCCTGGTGATTGTGTTCAACCTGCCCACTTCTTCGGTTTTTGAACAGAAGCTGGAAGAGGTGGTCAACTTTCAGCGCATTAGCCAATCGATTCAGACAGAACAAAGCGAAGACAGCGTTTATAACATCCTGTTGGAAAGCTCGGTGAGTTCGGTGTTTGCCGATGCGGCCTGGTTGGAAATCAAAGGTGCATCCAATCAGGATCAACTTTTCACTTATCAAATTAACGAGAAAGAGGCAAAGGCCATCCAGGATCACCTGAGCAACCACCAGGTGAAGGGCGTATTGGATCAGAATATTGATCGCACCAAGAACCTCTCAAGGCACCTTGGGTCGATGAAGGGTTCCCGCTTTCGTTCCATCCTGGCATTTCCCATCTACGTGAAGGGACAAATCATTGGCACACTCGCCCTTCTGAAGGAGTTGCCGGATGGATTTAATAAAGAGATGACTCGCATCGTATCCGCTTTCGCGAATCAGGCCGGTATCAGCATTGAAAACTTCCGGCTGATGGAAGAAGCCTTTCAGAACGAACGCTACAAGGAGGAATTGAAGATTGCCAAAACCGTACAAAAAAGTTTGCTGCCAGATCATTTGGAATGCGGCCGCGACTTTGACATTGCCGCATTTTCGCAATCGGCCGATGAGGTGGGTGGCGACTATTACGATACCCTCCGCATCAGCGAAAATCAAGTGGCATTGATCATTGCTGACGTTTCCGGAAAGGGTACCACGGCCGCTTTCCACATGTCGCAAATGAAAGGAATCTTTCACAGCCTGGCGCAAAACGAGTTTGATCCCAGTGAGTTCATGATCAAATCCAACCGAGCCCTGATACATTGTCTCGAGCGCGGTTCGTTTATTTCCGCCATCTATTTTGTGATAGACTCGGCTACCAAAACGATCTACTATTCGCGGGCAGGCCATTGTCCGGTGCTTTATTTCTGTGCAAGAGAAAACAAGGTAACCTATCTAAAGGATGCAGGTGCTGCCCTTGGGATGGTGAGGGACAATAGCTATGCCAGGCTCATTCAAACCAAGCAGCTCAAGTACGAACCTGGGGATGTGATGGTGTTATACACCGATGGAATTACAGAGGCAAAGAACAGAAAGGGCGAGGAGTTTGGTTATGAGTTGCTGGAGCAATCGGTTTTAAAAGTAACCGGCCACGACCCGAAAACGATCCAGGATCAATTGATTGCCGATTTGTATGAGTACTCCGGGACAATGGACATAAATGACGATTATACCACAATGATCGTGCGCTTTAAGTAACATGGAACATTAGGAATTAAAAACCGTTAAAAAAACTACATGGTTCACATTAAAAGACTACAAGAAGAAGGAATCGACACGCTGGCCATCATTGGCGAGATTGATGCCAGTTCCTCTATTGAGTTGGACCTTTCCATCGCAAAGAGTGTGGGAGAGGGGTATTCTAAAATCCTGGTGGACTGTAGTTCACTTGATTACATCTCCTCTGCCGGCCTCGGGGTGTTCATGTCTTACATTGAAGAATTCAAAGACAAGGGGATTCAAATGGTTCTCTTTGGCCTGAAAGAAAAGGTGGCTAACAACTTCGCGATCCTGGGTTTGGCGGATTTATTGCACATTCGCGAAACCAAACAAGAGGCAAAGCAATTGATTAATGAATTATCAGTATAATATAGGGTGCAGCCTGAGCAATCTGAAAGGAATACGGGAGTTCGTCCGTAGTTCTTTGAGCGGCCAGGATTTGCCTGACATTGAGCTGAGCGCTATTGTATTGGCCATTGATGAAATGTGCTCCAACCTGATGATTCATGCCCATCATTGCAATCCAGATCATTTACTTGAGTTGCACATCAACATTCCCCAAAAGGGCCAGTTGGAGTTTGAGATCATCGATGATGGAAACGTGTTTGATATCAACCAGTTTCACGAACCAAGCGTGGACAATCTTGTGCAGGAAAAGAGAAAAGGTGGACTCGGCATTCGATTGGTGAAGTCCATCATGGACAAAGTTGAGTATGTGAAACGCGGCAACAAGAATGTGTGCAGGTTAACGAAGAACATTCATGCATAGACAAATCCAGATTATCAAATACACTGCTTTCATCGCAATTTTTTGGCTTGCCCTTTCCGCATGTCAACAAAGTGGCAGGGAAACCGTATCGAGCGATTCAAGTACCTACCATGCCTCCTTTAACCCGCTTCCGCTGAGTTTATTGAATTTGGATAGTACCACCTTTCAACTCTCCGGAAAAAACCTTCGGCAACCCATTGTGGCCGTGCTGTTTAATCCCGAGTGCGATCACTGTCAAAGGCAAGCAGATGAATTGGCAAATAACCTCGATGCACTAAAAGACGTAACGGTTGTGATGATCTCCTCGGCCCGCTTGGCGGAAATGAAAAACTTTGCACAGCAGCATGGCATGGCCGATCAGCCCAATATCTTCTTTGCTTACGGCAATCCGGTGGACGTCTACACTGCATTTGGCAGCGTGCCCGTACCTTACACCGTACTTTATTCCGCTTCCCATCGTAAAATCCGCGACTTCCAGGGCGAGTTTGAAGTGGGCGAGCTGGTGGGCAGCCTTCGCTAGGTTCATTATTTACTTCCCCTATTATATCTTTGCGGGATTTTGTGGCCACAACGAGGCCATTCGCATGTAATCTCTAAAGGTGATCACGGAATGAAAGGGAGTTGTTTTGTGCTGGTCTTGTGTATGTCGACAATCGGGCTGTGTCAGTCGGTTGAAAAAAGGGAAACCGTTCTTTTTTCGGTGGCTTCAAGCCCTGTAGACGTTTCTGAATTCGTTCAACTCTATCGCAAGAACAACAGCAACAAGCCAGAGAACTTTACGGAAGAAAAAGTGCTTGAGTATCTTGATTTGTACATCAATTTCAAGCTGAAGGTACACGAAGCACGAGTGCGTGGCATGGACGCGACCCAGGCTTTCATAACCGAGTTGAATTCCTACAAAGAAGAATTGAAACGGCCGTACCTGGCTGACAACAATGCGGTGGATCGGCTGACAAAGGAAGCCTACAACCGACTAACCCAGGAAGTGAAGGCATCGCACATTCTGATCAATTGTACTCCGGATGCAACACCCAGTGACACCGCAACGGCCTACAACCGCGCGATAGCCATTCGCGAGCGAGCGATTGCAGGTGAGGATTTTTCACAATTGGCCCGGGAAAACTCTGATGATCCTTCCGCACGTTCGAACGGTGGCAACCTGGGATATTTCACCGCATTTCAAATGGTTTATCCTTTTGAGGCTGCGGCTTACGAAACTGAGATTGGAAACATCTCGGCACCGGTGCGCACTCGATTTGGTTACCACATTATTAAGGTGGATGATAAGCGACCGGCCAGCGGAGAAGTGGAGGTGTCGCACATATTTGTTCGTGGCAATGATCCGAAAGTCAAAGATCGGATTCTTGAAGTCGCAGGCCAACTGGCGGCCGGTCGTGGCTGGGAGACAGTTTGTTCCGATTTCTCGGAAGATCCAGGGTCAAAAAACAACGGGGGGAGATTACGACCATTTGGTGTAGGTGCGCTTTCGTCTGCGCCTGAATTTGAAAAGGCTGCCTTTTCGCTAAATGAACCTGGCCAGATTTCAGAACCTGTTCAGACCAGCTACGGCTGGCACATCCTCCGCCTGGAGAAGAAGATTGCTGTACCACCATTCGATGAAATGGAGGCTTCTTTGAGGAGGCGTGTGAGCCGGGATGAGCGGCTTACCATCTCAAAGCAACTTGCACTCGAGAAAAAGAAGAAAGAATTTGGCTTTAGGGAATATCCGGAAGGCAAAGACTGGCTGCTTTCTCAAGTGGACACTACGCTTTCGCAAGGTAAGTGGAAGCCAAGCCCTGCTGAGCAAGCATCGACTCAAAAACTGATTCAACTGAATGGATCGGATGTGTACGCGAATGAAGCGCTCGTGTTTTTTGCAAGAAATCAGGCTCCTTCAGAGCAACCCGCGAAAGCCTGGGCAAATCAACTCTATGAACAGTTTGTAAACGCGAAATTGGACGAGGCAGAAGACGATTTGCTAAGGCAAAAACACCCTGAATACCGTGATATGCTCCAGGAATATCGGGAAGGAATATTGATGTTCAGTATCATGGAAAAGGAAGTGTGGAACAAAGCCTCAGACGATACGGTAGGCCAACGAAAGTTTTACGATAATAACCTGGAACGTTTCAAAGCCGGTGACAGATTGAAAGCACGAATCTTTTCTTCCTCAGAGCAGGCGGCATTGGAACAGCTGAAACAAAAGGTGGAGCAAGGAGACACACTTTCGAATATGGACTTGAAGAAAGTCCGGATGCTTCCGTTAAGGAAATATGAAAAAGGAGATCACCCCGTGATTGACAAAATAGCCTGGTCTGTTGGCTGGCAGGAAGCCGAAGTAAGTGGAATGTACTACCTTGTCGAAGTGATGAGCCTCGTGCCACCGGGCATCAAGACTTTTGACGAGGCGAGGGCAAGCGTGATTTCCGATTACCAGGATTTTCTGGAAAAACAATGGGTAGACTCCCTTCGCCAAAGGTACCCTGTGAAAGTGAACAAGAAGGGAAAAAAAGTCGTATTGCGTGAGCTGACGAAATCGATCTCAAAATGAAGCGAGTAGGCAAATACCTGATGTTCGCATGGATTCTCACAGTGATCGGCTGTGATTTGATCCGGATGAAAAAGGATGAAGGCATGGACATGGAGCGCAGGGCGATAGCCCGGGTGAACGACACGTACCTCTACCTGGATGAATTGGAGGGCATCGTATCGAGTAAAACCCCGCGAGAGGATAGCATTGTGCGGGTGAACGCATACGTGAACAGCTGGATTAGAAAGCAACTTTTGATCGCGGAGGCACTCAAGAAGATTGATATCAACGAGGCAGAAGTGGAGCGCAAGGTGCTGGACTATCGGTATAGTTTGATCGGCTATCAGTTTCAAACGTTTTATGTGAAGCAGAATTTGGACGACAGCGTGGCTGATGCGGAAATCAAATCGTACTATGATGAACACTTGGACAATTTTATTCTCAAGCAGAATATCATCAAGGGCACTTTCATCAAGGTACCAAAGGGTGCACCTCGCACCAACCGGATCAAAGATTTGATTTATTCCACGAAGGAGAATGACATCAACGAGTTGAGGTCTTACTGCATCAGCTTTTCCACGGCCTATCACATTTCTGATTCTTCGTGGATTGAATTCGACAAGCTGGTTGTTACCTCGCCACTTGCTGAGATCCCCAATAAGATACAGTTTTTGAAGAGCTATCAGTATTACGAAACCAGTGATGTAAATCACCTATACTTTTTGAAGATCGATGCGTATAAGATTTCAGACAATGTCTCGCCACTGGAATTCGTTAAAGAGGACATAAAAAACATTATTATTAACAAAAGAAAAGTTGAACTTGCGCGGAAACTGGAGGATGAAGTATATGACAATGCGGCCCAACAGAAGGACTTTGAAATCTACGATCGCTAGCAGCGCATTTTCGCTGGTTTTGATGGTTTGTTCGCCACTTCTGGCCCAAAATGAGGGAGGCTTTGTCGTTGACAAGGTGGTGGCCAAGGTGGATAATTATATCGTGCTGAAGTCGGAATTGGAGGGGGCTTACCAGAATTACCTGGTGGATGGAAACCCACCTTCCCTGGACGCTAAATGCGGACTTCTCAACAGACTTATCATCAATAAGATGCTGGTGGCCAAGGCAGAGATTGACTCGGTGGTTGTGTCCGATTTGGAAGTGGACCAAAACACCCAACAGCGGATACAGTTGATCTTGCAGAGTTCTGGCAATTCGCCCGAAGAATTGGAGCGCATCTATGGAAAATCCATGGATGAGATCAAGCTCGACCTGAGAGACCAGATCAGAGAACAGCTACTGGGCAGGGAGATGACCACCAAGATCACCAAAGACATTACGGTTACGCCAGCTGAAGTGAGAAGATTCTTTAACAAAATCCCACAAGACAGTCTGCCCTATTATTCGTCTGACGTGGAGGTTGCGCAGATCGTAAAAAAGGTTGAAGTCAGCGAGGCACAGAAAGCAGAAACCAGGAGAAGGCTGATGGAATTGCGCGAACGGATTTTAAAAGGCGAAAACTTCAACGAGTTGGCCCGCAAGTATTCAGAAGATCCCAGTGCCGAATACAATGGCGGAGAAATGGGTTACGTGGGTCGCGGTGCGATGGTTCCATCTTATGAAGCGATGGCCTTTAAGATGAAAAATGGCGAAATATCGATGCCATTTGAATCGCCTTTCGGATTTCATTTAATGCAACTGATTGATCGCAGAGGTAATGAATACAACTCCCGTCACATTTTGATCTCCGCGGTTCCATCCCAAGAGGACATCAAACGCACTGAGAAGTTTTTGGATAGCCTTCGGACTCAAATCAGGAATGATAGCATCACCTTCGACAAGGCAGCCAAGGAATTTTCGGATGACATGGCCACTAAAAATCAGGGTGGGTTCTTCACGGACGCCACGGGCGGCACCAAAATATCAGTTCAGGAAATTGATCCGGTGGTCTATTTCAACATTGATACCATGAAGGTGGGCCAAATAAGCAAACCGATTACTTACCGGACGGATGACGGCAAAGATGCGGTTCGCATCCTCTACTTCAAATCGAAGTTGCCGCCCCATGTAGCAAACTTGAAAGACGATTGGCATCGCATCCAAGCCGCTGCCCTGGCAGAAAAGAAAGACAATGCACTTGACCAATGGTTTATGAAGGCCCGGGCAGATGTTTTTATCAGCATCGACCCCGAGTACAACAATTGCAATTTATTGGAGTAGAGCGGATAGATTTATATGCAGCAGTATTCAAACGATGTGCAAGCAGCAGATGCCTTGTCGGCTGCTTACCAAAGGCTAAAGGACGAAATTGCCAAAGTGGTGGTGGGACAGGACGAGGTAGTCCGCCTGGTACTCACATCCATTTTTTGCCAAGGGCATTCATTGTTGGTGGGCGTTCCCGGCCTTGCAAAGACGCTCCTGGTGCAGACCATCGCCTCCTCATTAGACTTGCAGTTTAAGCGCGTCCAGTTTACCCCAGACTTGATGCCCTCTGACATCATTGGTGCGGAGACGATGGATAAAGAAAGGAATTTCCATTTCGTGAAAGGGCCCATCTTCGCCAACATTGTGCTGGCCGATGAGATCAACCGAACGCCTCCAAAAACACAGGCCGCCCTGTTGGAGTCTATGCAAGAGTACGCGGTAACCATCGCGGGCCAACGCTACGAATTACCCCGGCCGTTCTTTGTGCTGGCCACGCAAAACCCCATTGAACAAGAGGGTACTTATCCGCTGCCCGAGGCACAGCTCGATCGTTTTATGTTCAACATCTTTCTTGACTATCCCACCTACGACCAGGAGGTGAATATAGTGAAGAACACTACGGCTGATGACCTTCATAAGGTAGAGAAAGTGCTCAGCGGTGAGGAGATCATGTCTTTTCAACACCTGGTAAGGCGCGTTCCGATTGCCGATAACGTGGTACAGTATGCAGTTCGGCTGAGTCATTTGACCCGCCCAGGCCTCAACGGATCGGTCACCGCGAATGAACTGCTGGAATGGGGGGCGGGGCCTCGTGCTTCGCAGTATCTCGTGTTGGGCGCCAAATGCAATGCGCTCCTCAATGGAAAGTATTCACCCGATATTGAGGATGTTCAAGCCATTGCCAAACCTGTGCTTCGCCATCGCATTGTGCGCAACTTCAAAGCTGAAGCGGATGGCATCACCGTGGATGCGATCATCGACAAGCTTCTGGTGGCAGAATAGCAGTTATTTCTCGTTGAATCGCCTGAACATGGCCATGAAGAAACCGGCCATGAGCACGCCCGTGCCAAGCCATAACACGTTGATGTAAGGCTTTTCCATCGCCTTGATGATCACCCAATCTTTTTGGCGGGTATTGAATCCAATCGTAAACTCGTTGGTCTCCGGGTGGATGCTGATCAACGTGAATTTGGCACCTACTTCGCCAATTTCGGAGGAAATCCTGCCCACCTGGTCATGGCCTCTTATTAGGAAGATCGGCTCTGCATGATAGGTTTCGCGCTCCGCCTGGATGGCAATGTTCGCTTTCACAGCTACATCCTCCGCGCCCAGTACCAGGCCGGGAATGCGATCAATTCGCTCCATGCTTTCGATGGATGCAACATAATCGTTTACGAAGAATTGTTTTCCAACGGGCACCCGGATTTGCTCCATTTCACTCCAGTCCGGGTCGGCCTCCCGGTTCATGGGAGCAGACACGTGGGTATACAGGTCGCGGCCGAGGCCTCGATTGATGTCAGGCGAGGCGATGAAACCGCCCATGGCTTCATTGATTTGAACCCGTGGATAGAGTACCGCTGAGACTTTGCCGTCCTTTCGAAGCTCGATCTCATAATACGTGTTTTCCGGATGCACCTCAATCGTGTCGCCCTCATTGAACACTTGCTTGCCCTCGAAGAAGATGTTGCGCTTGGCAACTACGCGGTAGGGGTCCAACGTGAGATCTACGTCATTCTTTTTGATATAGGCCGCATTGTTGCTGGCTTCTATTCTTTCGCCATGGTATTCAATTTCATAACCTGCCATGGTGCGAGGTTCGTTCGCAAAAAGAAGAAGGTTGTCGCGATTGAATTCCGTGGTCATTTCCTTGGAGATCAGCATGCCTGTGTTGTTCAGCGAAACCACTTTAGAATAGCCTGCTGAAAACATGATGCCGATCAACATCATTCCTACCCCAATATGCGCCAATGCTCCACCTGATAGTTTAGGATTTACCTTAATCACACTTTGCAACACCTTTACATTTGACACGGTAATGTAAACCCCAGCAAGCGTTAAGAGTAGGTAGGTGGGTTCGGACACACGCGCCACAGCGATAATGATGGCGAAAAGGATTAGTGTGACAAGCACCGGTACGGTGAGTTCCCGCTTCAGCTTGTCTTTGTCCATTTTTTTCCACCAAAAGAATTGACCCGTGCCTGAAAGAATGGCCACCACGATTGCGAACCAGAGCTGGAATTTTGAGTAGAAGATGATCTGGTCAGCGGGTGGTGCAAGGTTACTTACACCTCCGAATGCCTCCACAATCCGATTATAAACGGGAATAGACGTTGGAAGCAATACTTGAAAGCTCATCAACGCCAGCGTGGTTGCTCCGAGAAAAATCCAAAACTCACGGGAGTAAGTGGAAACCTCTTTGGCAGAGGACGGGATGTGTTTCCAGCGTGCGGCTGAAATCAACACGGCCCCGATGGTAAAAAAGAAAAGGTAGATAAGCAGTTGTCCGGAGAGACCCAGATCGGTGAATGAATGGACGGAAGCGTCCCCCAGGACTCCGCTGCGCGTGAGAAAGGTTGAATAAAGGATTAGGACGAACACCGCGATCACAAGAATGATGCTGGTTTTGAGGGCTGTTTCGCTGTTCTTGTAGGTGATCATGGTGTGGACGGACGCAATCATGACCAACCAGGGCACGTATACGGCATTTTCTACGGGGTCCCAATTCCAGTAGCCTCCAAAGTTAAGTGTCTCGTAGGCCCAGTAGCCGCCCATTAGAATGCCCAGGCCGAGCACCGCAGCCCCAAAGATGGTCCACGGCAGGGCTGGCTTGATCCACTCTTTGTACTGCTTTTTCCACAGGCCGGCCATGCAGAAAGAAAACGGAATGAGCGTGGCGGCAAAGCCGAGAAACAACGTGGGTGGATGAATCACCATCCAATAATTCTGCAACAAAGGATTGAGCCCGCTGCCGTCTTTTGGAATAAAGTCTGGCTGTAGCTTGAAGATCGGGTCATTCATGGCCTCGCGAAGGAGGATGAAGGGCGAGCTACCCAACTTCACGTTGACGATGGGAAGGACAACGCCCAATATCATTGAAGCGAGAAAACCTTGCACGAGGGCGAAGACAACCATCACGTGTGGCTCCCAATCCCTGTGCACATTCATGATCACCATGCCAAGCAGCGCTTGCCAAAACATCCACAGGAGAAAGCTTCCTTCCTGGCCCTCCCAAAAGCAGGAGATCATGTACTCGCCCGGCAAGTGGCGCGAAGAGTGTGCGTAGGCGTAATGGTATTCGAAATAGTGGTTATAAATGATTACAAAAAGACTGACAACTACCCCCAGTACCGATAGTCCGTGGGCATAAAAAGCAATCCGTGCATTCGAAAGCCAGGCGTGTTGTTGATCAATATCGGTGACTATTATTGAACGCCAATACGCGAAAGCAGCTGCAAGCGCTGTTACGAAAGAGCCAATTACAAAGAGATGGCCAAGGTTGCCGATGAAATAATGCATGCTAACAAATGAGAAAAGCCCCTATTTTTAAACACCAGCGTTCAGCTTCTGTTCCTGGTATTTTGAAGGGCACTTAAGCAAGATTTTCGAAGCCACAAAGTTGTCGCCCTGATAGCTCCCGATCACCACCACTTTCTCAGAACGCTTAAAATCGGGAGGCATGGGTTCATTGTAGAACACAAACTGTTCCTTGCCATTATCGTCCACCAGCATAAATGAAAATGATAAGTTATCGGCTGAGGGATGGATGCCCACAATATTTCCCGAGCCGTCTTTTTTCAGCTCACCCACCACGTGAATCTGGTTTTCATTTCCTGTTTGTGCCATTTGGTAGGCCTCATCAAAGGTCACGTAGGTACTGGCATCACCCGCGGTGGAGATGATGATGGCAATAGCGACAGCAATGATGGCGATGGCGAAAATATGCGACTTCTTCATGACGTTTCAGCTTGCGATTGGAGGTGCAAAGTTACGGCAAAAGACCGTGGAAATCGAAAGGGATGGGAACCGCGAAATTCCCTGGAAAGAACTATTTCGGTAGTTTTTTTTCGAGTTTGGATACTTTCCGATCCAGGGCTACCAAATAGGCGATTAGCCCAACGAATATGATCAGGATAATCCCCACGACCACGTAAATCTTTCCATTGGAACGCATCTGATCTGCCATTTCGATTTGGTCTTGCGCATGTGCACTGGTGGCAGAGACAGTCAGCATAAGAGACCAG
The DNA here is from genome assembly GCA_050250195.1 of Cyclobacteriaceae bacterium. Classification (GTDB taxonomy): domain Bacteria; phylum Bacteroidota; class Bacteroidia; order Cytophagales; family Cyclobacteriaceae; genus ELB16-189. The sequence continues at coordinate 1,218,775 of JBFWPC010000001.1, forward strand.
AAAGCTGCTTTGAGTTTATTCATTCTCCAGTTCAGTAATTTTTTCGCCAATGATTTTATAACGGATTCTTAGGTTAGCGATCCACACACCCAGCAAAATCCATCCGATGACCGCAGGGTAGAATACCATCCTCATTTTGCTGTCCAGGTCGTACATATTGAAGCCAGGGTTGCCACCGCTGCCGGGATGCATCGAGCTGGTCATCCGGGGGATGATGAAAATGAGCGGGATCATCGCGGCAAAGGCAAAGATGTTGTAGACAGCGCTGAGGCGGGCCTTTTGTTCTTCATTGTCGATCGACCCGCGAAGGACGAAATAGGCCAGGTAAACCAGGATGGATATGGCCGCCCCGTTTTGTTTGGGGTCACCGTGCCAGGGAGATCCCCAGGTATAGTTGGCCCACAGCATGCCGGTGAAAATACCGAGTAAGCCATAGAGCAATCCTGCGTTTGCATACTCGCTCGACTTGATATCGGTGACGTGATCAGGATTGCGCAGGTATCTGATCGCATGGGTCATGGACACCAGGAACAGTGCCACCATGCCGAACCACATGGGCACATGGAAGTAGAGGGCGCGGATGGTTTCGTTGATGATATTGAGTCTGGGAACTTCAAAGAGTAGCCCGCCAACGATGGTGTAGAGCAGGAGTGCGACAGTTGTTATTTTAAGCCAGAGCTTCATTTCTGCTGATAATTGACAGTTGACAAGACACAATTGACAACGAGCGCCAAACTGAGTTGTCAATTGTTAATTGCTTTTTGTCAACTGCTTTCAACTTCGCCAAATATACGGGAAGAGGATGTAGGACGTTGCGGCTACGAGCAGATTTATGGCCATGAGCGTGATCAATTCATCTGCACTGGCGGCCCAGCCCAGCGCGTCAATGCAATTCTTCGTGGCCTTGATCGCCATCATCAGCACCGAAAGGATAACCGGAAAACTCAGTACGGACATCAGCACAGTGCTGTTGGAGGCTTTGGACGCAATGGACGAAAGGAGTGTAAGCGAGCCGGCAAAACCAAAGGAAGTCAGCACAATAGTGACGAGAAAGATGATGTAGTCGTAGATTGGGTTTCCCAGCAGTGTGGTGAACAGGAGCCAACCCACAACTGCCATAAGCGCGGCCACCAAAAAGCCATAAAGCATCTTAGAAACGATGATGGCAGCCGGGCTTGCGATGGAGTACAAATACATTTCCCGGCCCTTGCTTTCGCCAATAAAGCTCTTGGCGATTGCGTTGACGGCCGAGAACAAGATGATGATCCAGAATAATGCGGACCAGACCAAGGGTGTTACCAGGTCACCCCGAAGGCGGAAGGTGAGATACGCGATGAACACGGTACCAAAAAGGTAGAGCAATAAGCCGGCAATTGCCGATTTTCTTCGCAATTCAAGTTTGAGTTCCTTTTTAAAAAGGAAGTAGGTCACTAGGCGAGCTTACCGAGATACCTGTTGAATTGCATTAATGCTACGATGAGATAGGCGAGCCCCAGTCCGATGAGCATGGCGATTCCAGTGATTTTGGTACGGCTTGCACTTGAGGGCTCATTGAACTCCGTGAAGCCGTCAATGATCTCAAAATCCGGTTGGAGATAGAGTTGACGCTCCACGGATTGCAGTTGATCGTAGATGCTCAAATCCTGGTTGTAGATCTCAATGGGGTTCGTGACCGACCTGTCGCTCATGATCACGTTGTTGGATCCTTCGCGGCTTTGCTCAGCCATATTTTTGTAGTTGGCGTAAATCACTGATTTCAGGCTATCGAGTTTGCGGGTGTCCGCCATCAGTTTGGTTCTGCGATGTTGCAGATTGGTTTTGTTAATCTCGATCCGTTTTTGGATGTAATCGTTGGTCCGGAAATAGTTGACCAACGCATCCTGAAGTTCTGTAATGACGGTTGGGTTTAGTACTTTGACCGAGATTTCAAAAGCGTGTCGGTTTTCAATTTCTATCCGGCTAATCACCTGATCGATCACCTTTTCGTTCTTGCTTTCCAATTTGGCGTTTTTGAGTTGTTCCTTAAGTACTTCGAGCTCGATGAGGTCCGTCTCGGCCACAAAGGGTTTGGAGCTGAATTCAAGAATATTGTAAGCCAGGGAGTCTGAAATCTTCAGCTCTTTAGCCAGCCCCCTGGCGTCTTCTTCTTCTGCGAGCAAATTCAATTTTTCCACTGTATTATCAACGATCCGCTTGTTCAAATAATTTGAACTCAGGATCATGGTAGTTTCGTAGAACTTCTTTTTCAGGAAGGTGGAGTAGCTGAACCCCACCACAGCACCCAGCAAAATAATGGAGATAAACAGGGTTTTGTTCTCGAGCGGAACCCTTCTCATCAGTGCCAAAAACCTCAAAAAACCCAAACCGATATTTCTAAAAAAGTCTCCAATCTTGGCAAAGAGCACTCCGAGGTCAATTTCATCGGCTTGAGCGGGCGGCTTGGGGGCGTCAGTCATGATGCGAATTCAATAATTTGCGCAAATCTAAGAGATTTGCGCTGCTAATGGATATTTTTGCGGCCGAATTCCCGATTGTGAAAAGCAACACCATTTTGGTTACCGGAGCCGCAGGTTTTATCGGTTTCCACCTTTCAAGCCGGCTCCTCTCCGATGGTTGGGAAGTCGTTGGGCTCGACAACCTCAACGCGTATTATGACATCAGCCTCAAAAAGACGCGATTGGACATCCTTTTGGAGAAAAAAGGATTTCGATTCTTGAAGGCTGATCTTTCGGACCGTAGTGCTGTTGAGAATTGCTTTTCAGAATTTGAATTCGACTATGTTATCAATTTGGCTGCGCAGGCGGGTGTAAGATATTCGCTCACCAATCCCTATGCCTATCTCGACAGCAATTTAACAGGCTTCCTCAATGTGCTCGAGAGTTGCCGGCATCATCAGGTGAAGCATTTGATCTATGCGAGCTCCAGTTCAGTGTATGGCGCAAATCAAGCGATGCCATTCTCTGTTCACCAGAATGTGGATCATCCGATTTCCCTTTATGCGGCCACCAAGAAAGCAAATGAATTGATGGCACATACGTATTCTGTATTATACGGACTCCCAGCAACCGGTCTTCGTTTTTTTACAGTGTACGGTCCATTTGGAAGACCTGATATGGCTTTGTTTATTTTTACCAAGGCTATTCTGGAAGGTCGTGCGATCGACATTTATAATTATGGCCGAATGCGAAGGGACTTTACTTTTGTGGATGATATAGTTGAAGGCGTGTCCCGATTGATCCCGAGAGTTCCGACCGGAGATCAGCATTGGTCCGGAAAAAATCCTGACGCGGCTACAAGTTTTGCGCCCTATAGGGTTTTTAATATCGGCAACAATAGGCCAGTGCAGCTGTTGGATTTTATCGAAGTGCTTGAAGAAAAACTCCAAAAGCGCGCGATCAAAAATTACTTACCAATCCAACCAGGCGATGTGCCGGAGACATTTGCAGACATCACCGCTTTGGAAAACGAAATTGGCTTTCGTCCTTCTACCTCAATTGAGTCAGGTATTGAAAAGTTTGTTGATTGGTATAAATCGTATTACAAAGTGAATTAATGATGGAAAAGATTGCAATCGTTGGGCTGGGTTATGTTGGGCTTCCACTTGCCGTTGAGTTTGGGAAGATCATAGAAACCATAGGCTTTGACATTAATAAAGGTCGAATTGATGAGCTTACGAGAGGCATTGATCGAACCCTAGAGGTTGATGCTGGAGAGCTTAAGAGCGCCAGGAAATTGTCGTTCACCGATGACGTTGAGGGTATTGGTTCGGCAACAGTCTTCATTGTAACCGTGCCAACTCCCGTTGATGAGTTCAAAACGCCAGATCTTACACCCCTTGAAAGTGCAAGTAAATCAGTGGGCTCCGTGCTGAAGAAGGGCGACATCGTCATCTACGAATCCACCGTTTTCCCCGGATGTACAGAGGAGGTGTGTGTACCTATTCTTGAAAAAACCAGTGGGCTAAAGTTCAATGTGGATTTTTATTGTGGATACTCACCGGAGCGTATAAATCCCGGGGATAAACTCCATCGCGTAACGAATATCAAAAAGATCACCAGCGGGAGTACGCCCGAGATTGCAGAAAAAGTGGACGCACTGTATCGCAGGATAATACAGGCGGGCACACACAAGGCGTCATCGATCAAAGTTGCTGAGGCTGCCAAGGTGATCGAGAACGCGCAACGGGATCTTAACATCGCGTTTGTCAATGAGTTGGCGCTGATCTTTGAAAAAATTGGCATTGATACACATGAAGTGCTGGATGCTGCAGCTACTAAATGGAACTTCCTGCCCTTTAAGCCTGGACTGGTGGGCGGCCATTGTATTGGCGTTGATCCTTACTACCTGACCTATAAGGCTGAAAGTTTGGGACACCATCCCCAGGTAATTCTGGCCGGGAGAAGGATCAATGATAACATGGCCACCTACGTGGCAAATAAGGTAATCAAATTGATGTCTAAGAACGGTCTTCCCGTTAACGGTAGTCGGGTTCTTGTGCTCGGAATAACCTTCAAGGAAAATTGCCCTGACATAAGAAACAGCAAGGTGCCGGACGTGGTGAGAGAGCTTGAGAGTTTTGGCGTCAACATTGAGATTTACGATCCTCATGCAGATAACAGGGAGGTTCAGCACGAATACGGGTTAAAGCTAATTGACCAGATAGGCGTGCATTATGATGGCATCGTGTTGGCAGTTGGGCACGATGAATTCAGTACACTTGATTGGAGTAAGTTGAAAGGTGAAGGGTCCATTGTATATGATGTGAAGGGGTTCCTCGACAAATCACTAGTTTCTGCAAGGCTGTGAGCGACAAGATTCTCGTAACCGGAGGGGCGGGCTATGTTGGTGCTCACACAGCGCTGACACTATTCGAAGCGGGTTTTCAGCCGATTCTTTTAGACAATTTTTCGCGCTCTGACCGAAGGTTGCTTTACGGACTAGAACAGTTGATGGGCACTGCACCTGTCTTCTATGAGGGTGATTGTGCGGATGCCGAATTCCTAAAAAGTGTCATTGAAACAGAGTGGAAGGTGAGGGGGGTCATCCATTTTGCGGCTTTCAAATCCGTAGGAGAGTCAGTTGAAAAACCTGGCATTTACTACGAGAACAACATTGGCTCGCTAATCACCTTGCTGAAGGTTTGCAAGAACTTTGGTATAAGTAACTTCATTTTTTCCAGCAGTTGCACAGTGTATGGAGAGCCCGACCAGATACCGGTGACTGAAGACGCGCCATTCAAACGTGCGGAATCTCCCTACGGGGCCACCAAACAAATGTGTGAAAGAATTCTGGAGGATTTTTCGGTGGCCGACAACACATTGAAAGTAATTTCTCTTCGCTATTTCAATCCGATTGGCGCCCATCCCTCAGCCCAGATTGGTGAATTGCCAATCGGTACGCCCAATAACCTCGTTCCCTACATTACCCAAACAGCAATCGGCAGACGAGGAAAATTGGTAATATTTGGTGGTGATTACGATACGATTGACGGCACGTGTGTTAGGGATTTTATTGATATCGTGGACCTGGCCAATGGACATGTAGCGGCACTGATGAGAATGCTGGGTAGCCAAATGAGGAGCAATTTCGAGCCCTTTAACCTCGGTACAGGAGTTGGAGTTTCTGTATTGAAGCTAGTTAATACTTTTGTCGATGTCACAGGGGTTGACCTCCCTTTTGAAATTGGACCCAGACGGCAGGGTGACGTTGGTGAGATATATGGAGATACCACAAAAGCTGAATCGGAATTGGGATGGAAGGCCAGCGTTCCTCTTGCAATAACCCTACGCAATGCATGGAATTGGGAAAAGAGAGCGCAGCAAATTAAATAGTTTATGCCCTTGAATACAAAAATTCAGATGGTTGACCTGCAAGGTCAATACTTGGCAATCAAGAACGAAATCGATCTGGCAATTCAGGACGTTCTTAGTTCGACAGCATTTATCAAAGGGCCACAGGTAGCTGCATTTGAAAGGGAGCTTTCGTTGTTTCATGAGGGAGGCCATGCCGTCACTTGCGCTAATGGTACAGACGCCCTCCAACTGGCAATGATGGCGTTGGGCTTTAAACCAGGCGATGAAGTAATGGTGCCCGTTTTTACGTACGTTGCCACTGCCGAGGTAATTGCACTGCTGGGATTAAAGCCCGTGTTTGTAGACGTTGATTCCCACACGTTTAACATCAATGTTGGTGAACTTGAGCAGCGAGTTACACCACGAACTGTGGGGATTGTTCCTGTTCACCTTTACGGACAGTGTGCCGACATGGAACCCATTCTGAAGCTCGCCAATAAGCACGGTTTAAAGGTAATTGAGGACTATGCGCAGGCTTTTGGGGCCGAATATAGATTCTCTGATGGGACCGTTAGAAAAGCAGGCACCATGGGGGACATTGGCTGTACTTCATTTTTTCCATCAAAGAACCTGGGATGTTATGGGGATGGAGGGGCGCTGGTAACCAAAGATCATAACCTCGCTGAAAAGGCCAGGATGATCGCCAATCACGGTCAACGCGTTAAGTACTATCATGATGTGATCGGTGTAAATAGCAGACTGGATTCAATTCAAGCGGCCATTCTTTCGGTGAAGCTTAAGCGCATTCATGAGTACGAGAAAAAGAGAAAGGAGGTAGCAGCTTTCTATGACCATGAGCTAAAGGACACCAAGCAGATTATCACACCGAGCAGAGCTGCAAACTCTTCTCATGTATTTCATCAATATACGGTCAAGCTTGAAGGTTGGGATCGCGACAGTTTGAAGGACTATTTGAGCTCGGTTGACATCCCCAGCATGGTTTATTACCCATTACCTCTGCATCTGCAAAAAGCTTTTGCTGTGCCAGGTATTTCAGAAGGAGATTTTCCGGTCAGCGAGGCGCTATGCAAGCGGGTGATTTCACTTCCTATCCATACCGAGATGGATTCGGAGCAGTTGTCGTACATTTGCGGAAAAATAAAGTCATTTCAGTAGTGGACAAGAAATATTTCGCTCATGAGACCGCGGTAGTCGATGAAGGCTGCGAGATAGGTGAAGGCACCAAGATTTGGCATTTTTCACATATTATGCCGAAATGTAGAATTGGGAGAAACTGCAACATTGGGCAGAATGTGGTAGTGTCACCGGAAGTTGTGCTAGGCAACAATGTGAAGGTTCAAAACAATGTTTCCATCTACACCGGAGTAGTATGTGAGGACGATGTGTTTCTCGGTCCTTCAATGGTATTCACCAATGTCATTAATCCCAGGAGTGCGGTGAACAGGCGAGGACAGTATTCAAAAACACTTGTCAAAAAGGGAGCGTCAATTGGGGCAAATGCAACGATTGTCTGCGGTCATGATATCGGAAAATTTGCTTTCATTGGGGCAGGCGCGGTTGTGACCAAGGAAGTGCCTGATTATGCGTTGGTGGTTGGCAACCCTGGAAGGCAAGTAGGTTGGATGAGTGAATATGGGCACCGATTGGATTTCGATGAGAGTGGAGTGGCGACTTGTCCGGAAAGCCAAGCAACGTACCGAATTAATGGAAGTAGCGTGGAAAAATTATCGAAATGAAGAATTTTGCATTGATTGGAGCAGCGGGCTTTATAGCTCCGCGGCACTTGAAGGCCATCAAAGACACAGGAAATAACTTAGTTGCTGCGCTGGACAAGTTTGATCAAGTGGGTATTCTGGATTCCTACTTTCCCAATGCAGATTTCTTCACTGAGTTCGAGAGATTTGATCGGCACCTGGATAAACTTAAGCGCGCGGGAACAAAGATTGACTATGTAAGTATTTGCACACCCAACTACCTTCATGACTCTCATATTCGATTTGCCCTGCGTCATGGTGCGGATGCGATCTGCGAAAAACCGCTGGTTCTTAACCCGTGGAATGTTGATGCCCTCGCGGAGATTGAGAGGGAAACCGGGAGGAGTGTTCACAATATCCTGCAGTTGAGGTTGCATAAGAGCATCATTAACCTGAAAAACCAGGTTGAATCTCAGCCGCCAAGCAAGCGTCATGCGATTGACCTGACCTATATCACCAGTAGAGGACATTGGTACCACACAAGTTGGAAAGGAAGTGCTGACAAGTCTGGCGGGATTGCGACAAATATTGGCATCCACTTTTACGACATGCTGACATGGGTTTTCGGGAAAGTCCAGACATCGGTAGTACATCGGTTGGAGAATGATCTGGCTGCTGGTTTCCTTTCTTTGGAAAATGCAGATGTTCGATGGTTACTGAGCATTAATCAATCACATTTACCCAGCGCAGTCCGTGCTAAAGGCCAACGAACCTACCGGTCAATACAAATGGAAGGGAATGAGATTGAGTTCAGCGATGGATTCACCGATCTTCATACCAGAAGCTATGAAGAAATCCTGGCTGGAAGGGGATTTGGGTTGGAGCTTGTTAAGCCCTCAATTGAGTTGGTTCATAACATCAGGCATTCAATTCCGTTGGGCTTGAAAGGCGAGTACCATCCGATGCTAAAAGACATATAGTTTTGCAGAAACTATTCGGGGGCTCATCGTTTGCGAAGAACGTCTTCACCCTCGCGAGCGGCACAGCTGTTGCGCAAGCGATACCTTTGGCGGTTTCTCCCCTTTTGACCAGACTCTATACTCCGGAAGAATTTGGAATCTTCTCCGTCTATTTTGGCTTGTTGATGATCGCGTCAGTATTTGCAACCGGCAAATTCGAACTTGCCATTGTATTACCTTCTGATCAGGAGGAGGCTAAGACCATTCTTGACCTGAGTATTTTGGTGGCAATGGCCACGTCTTCGGTGCTCTTTCTTTCTCTGCTGGCGACCGGAAATTTCGTACTTGAAGCATTCCATGCTCAGGAAATGGGATGGAATTTACTTTGGCTACCACTGGGAATATTAGGAGTAGGTACTTCTCAGGGTTTCTACTACTATTTGAACCGTCAGAAGAAGTTCCGTGGCATGGCACTTATGCGCATTGTCCGGTCAATTGCATACGCGGCATTGGCCCTGGCCGGGGCCAACGTTGGTTGGCTTGCGGGCCTGATTATGGCAGACGCTCTATCTTACTTGTTGAGCGCGATTATTGCCGCCCGGCAGGCGAGATTTCAGCCGATGCGATTCTCCGGGTGGCCGAGTCTGAAGCAAGCAGGAGCTAAATTTGCCAACTTTCCCAAATACCTATTGCTGTCTGGTATACTGGAGAAAGGAGCCGGACAGGCACCGGTCTTTTTCCTCACCAATCTGTTAAGCGCCCTTTCAAGTGCGGGTTTCTTTTCTTTTGCGCAAAGAATGATAGTTGCCCCGGCTGACCTTGTTTCACGTGCCATTGGTGACGTGTTTCGACAACAAGCCAGCGAAGAGTATGCCAGGAAGGGGGAGTGCAAAGAGGTGTTCAGGAAAACAATGCTGAAGCTGCTGGCCATTGGCATTTTTCCCTTTTGTCTTGCTTACTTCGTTGTTGAGGATGCCTTCAGCCTGGTGTTTGGTGCAGAGTGGCGAACGGCAGGAAACTATGCCCGGATCATGATGCCGATGTTTTTTCTGCAATTTGTTGTAAGCCCTTTGAGCGTGATGTTCGTTATTGCCGGAAAGCAGAAGTACGATTTGTTCATGCAAGTATTCCTGCTTGGCAGCGTGGTGTTGTCTTTCTCTCTGGGTTACCGCTTTGGAGTAGAGATTGAAAGCATTTTCATTGCATTTACATTTGTGTATATGATCAAGTACCTGGTTGAACTGGGGTTATCTGCAAAATTCAGTGGACTATAATCATGGTACAAAAAAAGAAATTATTTATATCCGTTTTAAGTATAGCTATCTACCTGTTGCTTAGCACTGCCTATAAAGTCTACATCTGGCCAGATTATGAAGACATGGGGTTTGGATATGAATTCAATGCCAAAAGGATGCTCATTGCATTTCTTATTTTCTTTCTCTACAATGTTTCGATTATTCTGGTCTTCAGAAATTTTCTATTCGCGTTCTTCTCGATATACGGGCTCGTGCTCTTAGCTCCCAATCTGATTCTGTTTCACGCTATGCGAAGCAGTTACCTTATCGTTTTAGGAATATGCCTTATCCCTTTTTTTGTTTTTCTTTTTTCAAGGGTGATTCCCGCACTAAAATGGCCGGCCTTCAAAGAACGCCAGCGACAAAGGGTACTTTGGATCGTTATCATTCTTCTTTTCATTCCGTTCCTGATGACCTACGGCTTAGGGGTCAATCTATCGATACTTTCACTCGAAAATGTTTACCAACTGAGAGAAAGTTCTGCCGCAAATGCAAATAGATTTACCGCTTATTTCTATTCCTCATTGAGCACATGGCTGCTCCCCATGGCGATGATCTTCGGCCTTTGGACGAGGCGATGGTTTTTGGCAATTGTTGCTGCCATGATGGAACTATACCTTTTTCTTGTAACAGGCAATAAGGTCACCTTGTTAATAACACTCGTGATTGCCGGGTTTGCTTTAAGCCGTGAATGGTACGGCAAGGTATTGCTCTTTCAGCTGGGTTTGATGGTGGCTGCTCTCATGTTATTTATTGCGCCCGATTTTCCAGTAACGGCTTTGACTGAGGATCTTTTGCTGCGCAGATTTGCGTTCCTCCCGGCCCTGCTCAACCAACAGTATCATGAATTCTTCGAAGAACCACTTTATTATTCGTATAGTTTTCTTTCCTGGCTCAATGACTATCCCTTCCCTTATCCACCTCCGCAAATGATTGGCATCGCTTATTACGGAAGTGAAGAAGTAAATGCGACCAACGGGGTAATTGGAGACGCGATAGTTAATATGAATGGTGCGGGTGTTGTCATCGTGCCGGTATTGTGTGCCCTTGTGGTCACTTATTTTGACAAGCTCCGGATAGGCCCTCCATTTTTTGCACTCTTCTTTATGTTGATTCAGAACTTCATTGACAGTGCCTTTTTTACTTCAATTCTTACGCATGGCCTTCTGTTATTCATGATTGTTGCAGGATTCGTACTGAATAAAACCCAAGAGCCCGTTGAATAAGGAGAAAGTCTTTGCGGGGTTTCTATTGGTATTTGCCTTGGCATTGTTCTTTCCCTTCAGGCTCCCCACGTTGGTGATGATCGCTGCCTGTGGGTTGATGTTGGGTTGGTCAAATCGAGGTGATTGGCGAAACCTTGGCCGAAAACTTGGTATGATCCATTGGGGGCTCATTTCGTTTTTCTTGGTTTGTCTGATCACTGCACTTGTTCATGAAAAACCCGGAGACGCGTGGAAGTTGATTGAAACGAGACTAGCCTTGTTTTTTCTTCCTGTAGCACTCGCACTTCAGGAAGATGCTATAATGCAGCGGGCCCTGATTAAGCGGGTGACTTGGGGGTTCATCATCGGATCTTTGATTTTTACTGGGTACAATTTTATCATCGCAGTAATCCATTCAACTCACCTGGGTGAAGGAGGTTGGCATTTTGATGCCGCCGTTGTTGAGGGAAAAGAATTCTTCGAATCGATTTCATACGGAGGCAATTATTTCTTTTCAATTCACCTTTCGCCAAACCTTCATCCAACTTACGCTTCCATCTACATTATTACTTGCTTACTCTTGCTTTGGTTTGCTGCAAGAGCAAACAAGGCAATTCGCCTCACTGATATTTTCATCTCGTTGTGGCTCGTGGTTAACCTCTTCGTCCTTTCTTCAAGAGGGGCAATTCTTTCGTTTATTTTACTAGTGCTTTTTGTTGTGGGGTGGTACGCTGTTTCAGGCACGAGCAGGAGATTGAAGGTATGGCTTGTCATCGTGGCGGTGTTGGCATTGGCAGTCATAGTACTGAATCCCCGAATCGGCATGATGATGGATTCTGCCGAGTTAACGGAGCACAATCCCCGTTACTACATTTGGCAAGTGGCGTGGGGTCTACTACCCCATTCATGCTGGGGCCTTGGATTCAACGGGTTAACTGAGGCGCTCTTGCAAGGATACAAGGAGATGGATTACCATCAGGGTTTAACGAACCAGTACAATGTTCACAATCAGTACATGGAGACATTGCTTACATCAGGCGTTCTTGGACTGGCGTCTTTGTTGTTTTTCCTTTTCGCTTTCTTTAGGCAGGGTGTTAGGTTGGGTAGTCCTTTGATTATTGGATTGGCAATTGTGATAGGTGTAAATCTTCTCTTCGAATCGTTGCTTAACCGCTTTTCAGGAATCGCATTTGTATCATTCTTGTTCCCGTTGTTGAGCCAGCAACCCAAGCCACCCGTGGTGAAAACCGGAGGATGAGAGGTGCTTCAGCGATTCTGCGTGCTGATGCAAAAGCTATTTTCAATTGCTCCCTTTTTAAAAGGTCGGTTAGGCTCTGCAATCGGCTGTTTCAAATTTATGCATAATTTACCGGTCAATCAATTTTCCAATAAAACGTACTCCGTAGCCCTGCATAATGCTATTTAATTCCATTGCATTCATTGTTTTTGCAACATTTTTTTTCGCGGGATATGGCATCTTAAAGAGGTCTTCCAATGGAATTATTTGGTTGTTTTTAATTGCTGCTTCCTTTTTCTTTTATGGATGGTGGGATTGGCGTTTTATTTCGCTGTTGGTGACCAGCGGGCTGATCGATTTCGCATCTGGTTTGGCAATCGTGAAGTGGAAAAAATTCAAAAAATTATTCCTCGTAGCATCGATATCGTCTAATCTACTCGTGCTGGGGGCATTCAAATATGCCTATTTTTTCTGTGGGGGGCTCGAGAAACTAAGTGCAGTGGTTACCGGACAGACCGTTGATTGTGATGTACCCGTTTTCTTTTCAGTTCTCCCTATTGGAATCAGCTTTTATACTTTTCAATCGATGAGTTATACTGTCGATGTTTATCATGATAGACTGAGACCCACTAGGAATGTTCTACACTTTTTTGCGTTTTTATCGCTTTTTCCTCAGCTCGTGGCAGGGCCAATTGTTAGGGCAGCAAACTTACTGCCGCAACTACAAAAGCCCAGACCAGTTTCTGAAATCATGCGTTGGCACGGCTTGAAGTTAATAGCAATAGGCTTTTTTAAAAAAACTGTGTTGGCAGATAATATTGGCCCTTTCGTGAACAATGCCTTTGCGAATGAAATCAATAACACATCCACCCCCTTTTGGTGGCTCGTAATGGTTGCCTTCGGCTTTCAAATTTATTGCGACTTCAGTGGCTACAGCGATATTGCTCGCGGTTTGGCAAAATGGATGGGCATCCATTTCAAAGTCAATTTCAATCATCCGTACCTTTCAAGTTCTTTCAGGCAATTCTGGAGACGATGGCATATTTCATTGTCGACTTGGTTTCGGGATTACGTTTATATACCCATGGGAGGATCAAAAAAGGGTAATTTTAGAGGGGCAATTGCCTTATGGATTACCATGCTATTATCCGGTTTCTGGCACGGTGCCGGTGTAACGTTTATACTATGGGGCGCGATGCATGCGTTTTACCTCTCCGCTGAACGGGCGGCAAAGCAGATCATCTCATTGGCAATCCCAAAGATTGTAGGGATCTTGCTTACCTTCTTTTTTGCAACCGTTGCTTGGGTTTTTTTCAGATCCAATTCGTTCGAACAGTCTCTCACCATTTTTAGTCACTTGTTTGCGTTAAATATGCAATGGGATATTGGGAACTGTGAAGTATTTGACCAGGGGATCTGGTTTGTTGTATGGATTGCTCTAATCGAGATTTTTGTCTTACTATTTGACAATTACTTCAAGCGGAATGTAAGGCCTGCTTGGTTTAGGAAAGTTGATGTCCTTGTGGTTTCATCCATCCTATTGGCAAGCATTTTTCTAAGGGGATCTGCAGCTCAATTTGTTTATTTTCAATTCTAAGCTGATGAAGGAACGACTCGTGCAATGCCTGGCAATTTTAGCAGTTGGCATTTGGATTGCAAACGAAATCCGTCCCCCAGACTCGACATTTGAGCAAACAGAAAACAAAAGATTTTGGATTGAAAAAACACATAGCTCAGCCACTTTTAATCTGCTAATATGTGGTGATTCACGAGTGTACAGGGGTGTGTCAAGCGCGGTCGTTGCAAAGGAGGCGGGCAAGGAATACAGGGGGTTTAATTTTGGGTATTCCTCAGGCAGCTACAGTACATTCATGCTCGATCAAATCGAAAAAAAATTAGACAGGCAAGCCAACTCCAGAGTGGTGATACTCGGCATTTCCCCGTACGCCCTTACACCTAAGGCTACTTTAGACGAGCACATTAGGGAAGAGCTGGCTCGAAAGAAGGAAGAGATTTTCGAATATAAATACTTGGTACCCATCAAACTAATTTTTGAACCTATCACTTTGCAGCAACTATTCCATAACCGGGATAGTGGTGAAACGAATGTAAACAACGATCCAGTTTATCATCAGGAGTTTTACACGCGACAAGGTTGGGTGGCTTCATGGAAAACGCCTTCTGATTCCACCTCGGCTTTGTCTGAGTATGTTAGAGATTTTGCCAATAACAAAGTTAATCAAACAGTGGTGGACTCTCTGATAAGCCGAGTCGCTTTGTGGGCAAAAAGTGGGATAAAAGTTTTTGCTTTCCGTCCTCCCACAACCAGGGCAATGGTACACCTAGAGGACTCAATTAGTGGATTTGATGAATCCAAGTTTGTGGCATCCCTAAAGCAAGCTGGTGGAGGCTGGATCGACTTACCTTTAAGCGGATATGTAAGCTACGATGGAAGTCATTTAACAAAAGAAAGCGCATTGAGGTTATCTCATGAACTGGGGGAGGTAGTCAGGAAAGGCAAATAGATTGGTGTTTATTTGAAAGATCTGATTTTCGGAAGTGTCACCGTCACCCCTTTTCTTAAGCCTTAGGTGCCTAAGATCCGCATTGGCAATGACTGAACAGGTGTCCCCGGTAGCGAAGTTACTCTTTCAAAAACTTCCCTGAAAACGAATACGAGTCGTCTGTTATCAGGTAATAGTATATGCCTGGGGCCAGGTCTCTGACATCGACAGTGAACTCATTATTGAGCCCGTCAGTGATATACAACTTTGTTTCTTTTCCCAAGCGGTCAAATATGGCCACCCGCGTGGTCGTTGATTGGATTGATGGAATGATATTGAGGTAGTCAACGACAGGATTGGGATAGGCGATGGATTTGATACCTGATTCGATAATGCTTAGGGTGCCCTCCTCGATTACATAGTCATAATTCCTGTCGGGTGTGGCTTGGATGGTAATAGGATAATCACCAATGGGACTTGCCGCGCTGGCATTGGTGATGGCGTAAGGAATTGATGAGAGGGATTCCATATTGTCGTCATACACAAATCCGGTCGCCTCCAATTCAAACACGGGCAGGTTATCACCAAAACTCATTTGGTAGCTTGATGCTGATAAGACCAGACTTGCTTTGGTGACCTCCAGATTTATTTCTTTTGTGGCGGGTTTAACTAATGCATTTCCATCGTTACTTAGTTTAATGATTGTTTGACCGGCACCTTCGATTCGGATGAATCCATTTTCAAGCATTGCAACTGAGGAATCTTGTATTTCAATCTGGAGCGGAAGGTTGGATGATGATGCAAACTCAAAAGGGGCATCACCATAAGATTTAGTTAGGTTTTCAGCGTAGATAATCTGCTCCGCCCGGTTGAATTTCCAAACTCCATTATAGAGTGTTTCTATACCGTTTGTTCCGTACCCCGAAGAAACATAAAGGGAGTTCTTGAAGACGAATGAAAGCACTGCATGTCGGGGCTCCCAAATGCCTGCAGTCTCAACTTTTTCCCAAGTCAATCCGTCTTGCGATGCCCAGACTTCATTGTTGTTACCAACATATCCGTTGTCTAACTCAAAAAAATTCCAACCCCCCATCACCCAGATCCTGCCTTCAAATGTTCTAAAACTGGACCAATACGCCTTCTGATATGGCGCATCCGGGTTAATCAACTCCCAACTAATCCCATCGGATGAAGACCACACATCGGTATAGTAGTAATCGAGGCCTGTCAAATAATTTATTCCTCCGCCCAGAAAAAAAAGTCTTCCGTTGAGTACGACCAGCCCGGGCCATGCTCGTGCATCCCATGGGGCTTCATTTGTAACCAACTGCCAATCGAACCCGTTGGCAGACTTTAGGATAGTTTTGTCTTTGACGGCAATTAGCGATCCGTTGAGCTTGGCGATCCGCATTCCGTACCACAAGGGAATGTTAGTCACCACCGCAGTCCAATCTTTGCCGTTTGTACTTGCGTATGAGCTTTCTCCGAATGCCCACATCCTGTCTTCAAAAGCAACAAACGCGCAATAGGGGTAATAAGGCGGGGAATCATTAACGATTTCCCAGTTCTTTGCGTCACCAGATTTCCACACATCCGATTTTGAAAACCATTCACCGTTCTCATGCCTGTATCCGCCCAACACCCAAATGGAATCGTTGAAAACCACGCATGCATTGGGGGAGGAATCCCGAGGGCTAAATGTCGTTCGGGTTGCCACCTTGGCCCAAGGTCCAGGTGATGGATTATTCTTTCCGGGGCTCAACAAGTTGCCGGTAAAATAATAAGTTGAAGATGTGCCATCCGGGTGCCTTCCCCATGACTCTTTCGCCTTAGGAAAGAATTGATTAGTCAGCACATCGCCTGATTCCCTTCCCAATTCTCCCAGGTACAAGTATTCGGTGGAGTCGCTAATTTCAAGGCTAACTGAATTTTCTGTGCCGGCTGAGCCAGCACCCCCACCCAAAAACATTAAGGCTGACTCGCCTGGGGGCAATTCGATTAATGGAAGTTTGGTTGGTTCCCCGGTTGTATCAGTGGTCAGGTAATACTCAGAAAGTTTGATTGGTTGATCTCCAGCGTTAAATACTTCGATCCACGGGGGAGTCCCGGTGAGCGAATCTCCAATCGAAAATTCGTTAATCACAAGTATTTGGGCAAATACGCTTTGAACTAAAATTGCACTAACAAATAGGGCCAGCGATCGCAAGAGCGTAATGATTAACCCGTAAATTTAAGTTTTTCAGAGATTTTTTGTGCCAGTTGGCACCCGACTTTTTATGGCCCCCCGCAAGACCTTATATTTGCGCCCTCAATTCAGCTATGATTGCAATCATTGACTACCACGCGGGTAACATCGGGTCGATAAGAAACATGCTCAAGAAGATCGGGCATGACGCGCAAATTACCTCGGTTTCGGCAGATCTATCGGCCGCTAATAAGATTATACTTCCGGGGGTCGGCTCGTTCGATTACGGGATGACCAAACTTGCGGAGTTGGGGATGATTGGAGCATTGAATGCGGCCAGGGAAGCAGGTAAGCCGATTCTTGGGATTTGCCTGGGCGCACAGTTGATGTGCAAAGGCAGTGAAGAAGGCAAGCTCAGCGGCCTGGGTTGGGTCGATGCGGTGGTTAAGAAGTTTCCCACAAACCACAATGGCCGGAAGTTCACCGTCCCCCACATGGGTTGGGACACTGTGGAGATGCGCAAGCAAAGCAAATTATTTGAGGCGGTGGAGATGCCGGCAAGGTTTTATTTCGTTCATTCCTACTATATCGATTGCAATCAGCCCGAGGTGGTGCTGACCGGAAACGCCTACAGTGCGCCCTATCACTCCGCATTTGAAAATCAAAACATCATCGGACTTCAATATCATCCAGAAAAGAGCCATAGGTTCGGCAAGCAGGTGTTGAAGAATTTTGTGGAAAAATATTGACATGGCGTTACCCAGGGTTATTCCGGTTTTGCTTTTGAGAAACAAGGGTTTGGTGAAAACCATCAAGTTCAAGGATCATCGCTACGTGGGAGACCCGATCAATGCGGTGAAGATTTTTAATGAGAAGGGCGTAGATGAGCTTTGCTTTCTCGACATCGATGCATCAAGAGAACATCGCGAGCCAAACTACAATTACCTTTCTGAAATTGCATCGGAGTGTTTTATGCCGCTTTCGTACGGAGGGGCTATAACTTCGGTCGATCAGATGAAAAGGTTGATTCAGAGTGGTATTGAGAAGATGGTACTGAATACCGTTGCGCTGGAAAACCCCGAAGTGGTGAGACAGGCTGCTGACGCATTCGGGAGTTCTACCATAGTGGGTGCTATGGATGTCAAAAAAAACATGTGGGGCAAGTACCAGGTGTACGCGCACCCTCGAAAGACAACGATTTCTCTTGATCCGGTAGCGCATGCCGAACAACTCCAGCGGTTGGGCGTAGGCGAGATTTTCCTCAACAACGTGGATCATGACGGTATGATGAACGGCTACGACCTGGAACTGGTATCCAGGATTACGCATGCCGTTGACGTGCCGGTGATCGCCTGCGGTGGGTGTAGTTCAATTCACGACATTGACAAAGTGATCAATCAAAGCCACGCGGCCGCTGCGGCAGCCGGAAGCTTTTTTGTGTTTCATGGGAAGCATCGCGCGGTTTTGATCACCTACCCGGAGTTCAGAGGGTTGAATGCGATTTTTAACGTTCAACACTAAGTTACAACGACTATCAGAGTTTCATGAGCAGACCTTTCCAGATGTGTACCAAAACCGTGATGGATACCACCGATCCCGACATCACTTTTGATGAAAATGGCGTGTCCAACCATTATTATGAGTATCAATCTCTCGCCAAGAGGGTTCTATTGCCACCAGAACAAAGAGAACAAGCGCTGCGAAGCATTGTAGAGCAAATTAAGGATGCGGGAAAGGGAAAAGAATACGATTGCGTTTTGGGGTTAAGCGGTGGAGTGGACAGTTCCTACATGGCCTACCTGGCCTCTGAACTTGGTCTTCGGCCACTGACCATCCATTTTGATAACGGCTGGAATTCTGAACTCGCTGTGAAGAACATTGAGAACATTGTCAAGAAATTGAATTTTGGCCTTGAGACCTACGTGATTGACTGGGAAGAATTCAAAGACATTCAAATATCCTTTCTGCGCGCGTCCGTTCCCAACGTAGAGGTACCTACCGACCATGCTATCAAGGCCGCGTTATTCAAGATTGCTTCGCAACGGGGCATTAAATATATACTCAGCGGAAGCAATGCAGTAACAGAAGGTATCCTTCCTCATAGTTGGGGACATCAGGCAGATGACCTGCGGAGCCTGAGAGCCATACACCGAAGGTTCGGACAAATTAAGTTGAAAACATTTCCAACGCTCAGCCTGGGGATGTATACATTCTATCTTTATGTCAAACGAATCCAGTCGATCCGGCTGCTCAACTACATAGACTATAATAAAAGGGATGCAATTCGGGTTCTTGAAAACGAACTGGGCTGGCGGTACTACGGAGGAAAGCACTACGAATCGGTATTCACCCAGTTCTTTCAGGCGTATTATCTGCCGCAGAAATTTAATATTGACAAACGCAAAGCGCACTTATCCACACTAATCTGTTCTGGCCAGGTAACGAGAGATGAGGCCCTGGAGGAATTAAAGAAGCCTCTTTATGATCCGCAGCTGCTGAGGGAACACATTGAATATGTAACAAAGAAGTTTGGATTTACGCGAGAAGAATGGAATCGCATAATGTACGACAAGCCTAAAACGCACAGAGATTATCCTTCAAACGAGGGTATGATCAAGCTGTTAACAACCCTAAAACAAAAGATATCCTAGCAAAGAGTCATGGTTAATCTACATATATATCCGTCTACCTTTAAATATGAAAGTAGAATATTGAAGGAAACGAAGAGTATTATTGATTTAGGTCTTGCAAAAAAAATAATAATCGTTGCTTCGTGGGACGTTGGGTTGCGTGAATATGAGCGTATTGACGAGACTCGTGAATTATTCAGAATTAAGGTACCATTTGTCGGCAGGCGAAACCCGTTCCTCGCCTTCATACGCTATTGGTCAATGGCATTTCGGATTTTTACCAAGTTTGATTCCAAGGAAATTAAGATTGTTAATCCTCATAGCCTCAATGTTTTGCCTATTGGGGTTCTGTTCAAAATCTTTAGAGGCTGCAGGCTAGTTTATGATACTCACGAGCTTGAAACAGAGCGTAACATGCTTCATGGGTTAGCAAAAAAGGTATCGAAAGTTGTTGAAAAAATTTGTGTCAGATTCGTTGATCATATCATTGTGGTAGGTCCATCTATCGGTAAATGGTATAGGGACGCCTATCCCGGAAATAAGGTGACTGTAATCAGAAATATTCCCTATTTGCGATCTTCCATACAATCGGACCTCCTTCGCCAGGAGTTCTCCATTGGACCAGGAGATCTTGTTTATATCTATCAAGGCGCTTTTATACCGGGGAGAGGAATAGACCTTGCGATTGAAGTATTCAAAAATTTTCGCGATCGCCACCTAGTGCTGATGGGGTATGGGCCTCTGAAAGATTTTATCATGGAGTCAGCCAACCACCATGAAAATATTCACGTAAAGGACCCTGTACCTCCGGACCGAATTCTTCAGGTAACAGCCAGCGCTGATGTCGGTATCATTGTTGCTGAGAATTGTTGTCTAAGTTATTTCTTTGGCTTGTCAAACAAGCTATTTGAATATATCATAGCAGATCTACCCATAATTGTGAACGATTATCCGGACATGAAAGAGGTGGCAGATCACGGTAAAATTGGATGGGCAATTGATTATAGCGCTAAATCATTAACTGAGCTTATTGCGTCACATACACCAGAAATGATAATGGAGTATAAGCAAAGAGTAAAAAAAGTGAAAGGTCAATACGATTGGAAATTAGAAGAAAAACATCTACTGAGGATTTATCATGAAACTTGAATTTAAAAGGGCACTGGTCCTGGCGCCACATACTGATGATGGTGAGTTTGGATGTGGAGGTACAATTTCCAAATTGTTAGGTTCAGGATGCGATGTTTACTATTGCGCTTTTTCTGCCTGCCAACAATCTGTCTTGCCCGACTTTCCAAGTGACATACTTATAACGGAAGTAAAGAATGCGACCCGGAGTCTTGGTATAAAATCGGACAACCTTATTTTAAAGAGCTATAGCGTCAGAACCTTTAACTTCAGAAGGCAGGATATTCTGGAGGACATGATTAAGTTGAAAAAAGATATTAGTCCAGATTTGGTGTTCATCCCATCTTTAAATGACCTTCATCAAGATCACAGCACAATTTCCAACGAGGGACTGAGAGCATTTAAGTTTAGCACGATATTATGCTATGAAATGCCCTGGAATAACCTTTCATTTAACACGACTGCTTTTTTAGAATTGTCTGAAGCTAATCTTGCATCTAAAATCAAAGCACTAGAGCAGTACAGATCACAGGCTCATCGACCATATGCAAACAAGGACTTCATCCGCTCGTTAGCAAAAATTAGAGGCGTGCAAATCGGTAAGCCATTGGCAGAGACATTTGAGGTGTTACGACTAATTGCATAATCCCTAAACAAATCCCTAAACAAATGATCACAATAAAGGAACTGCTTGCTACTATTGATTACATTGAATTTGTTGGTGATGAAAACTGTTACATTGAGAAGCCCGTTCAGCTAACTTCTTCTGTGATTGAAACAACAGATATACTTTGGGTCAGCAACAAGTTTCTGGATAAAATTGAGCAAATCAAAAAGGGTGTTATTATTTGCAGTGATCAGGCCAATAGAGACCATTTCAGTCCAAATTGCTCTTATATTATTACTAAGAATCCAAGGAGGGCATTTAGCCAGATGCTTAGTAGCTTTTTCGTCATAAAAGAGTCTCCGGGAGTCTCGCGTTCAGCAATTATTCATTCTAACGTGATAATACCCGGAGACTCCAATATTGGTAACAATGTCGTGATTGAGCAAGGTGTAAGTATTGGTGCGGGGTGTGTAATAGGACACAATACGATCATTAAACACGGGACGGTTATCGGAAACGGTGTTAAGATAGGATGCAATTGCACAATTGGTGGAGTTGGTTTCGGTTACGAAAAGGATGAAGATGGCCAATATCTGCTAATTCCTCACATCGGCAATGTTGTCATTGGAGATTCTGTTGAGATTGGTAATAACACCGCTATCGATAGGGCAGTGATGGGCTCAACCAGGATTGGAGAGAATTGCAAAATCGATAACCTTGTGCACATTGCTCATGGAGTTCAATTGGGGAGAAATAGCCTGGTCATCGCTAATGCCATGGTGGCCGGAAGCGTTGTTGTAGGGGAGAATGTGTGGATTGCTCCGTCTAGCTCTATTCTTAATGGCATAGCAATCGGAGACAACGCGCTCATTGGAGTTGGTGCTGTTGTTCTTAAGCCCGTTAGCAATGAGCAAATAGTGGTTGGCAACCCAGCCAAACCCTTGAACCGAAGGCAGGAGTAATGGAGCAATTAATGCTTACAAGGTGCAATGAGAAGACACCGGGCACCCCCCCTCCTTCCAACAAACTACACCTGGTGGATCCTGTTGGGTACCTTGAAATGGTCCATTTGTTGAAACATTTTGAGCTGGTGATTGCCGACAGCGGAGGCCTTCAAAAGCAAGCTTACTTTTTCACAAGTCTTGCGTAACGGTCCGTGACCAAACCGAATGGATTGAACTCTCGTGGCGGGTCGATTCAACAAAGTGGTGGGTGTTTCAAGGTCATCGATACTGAGTGCAGTGTCATTCAACAGCGCGCCACCTGCCTTCACCAGAAGTCAGCTCTTTGGTGACGGAAAGACCGCGCAACGCATTCTCAAGCTGCTTTCCGATAGCGTGGGCTGATTGCCTTTCAGAAAGGGCTTTGAGTTGGCTGGATTTGCTATTTTTGCAGCCAAATTTTGAATTGATGCCCGACCGACTCTACCAAATCTGCACCAAATCTGTAATGGACACGATTGCAGACCCTGATATTACATTCGATGAAAACGGGGTGTGCAATTACTACCAGGACCATCAGCAGCGCGCTAAGTTGAGGTTATTTCAGGATGATCCGGCCCACCTCGAACGCATACTTGAGAAAATTCGTAAAGCGGGAAAAAACCGGGATTATGATTGCCTGATTGGCGTGAGTGGCGGGGTTGATAGCACGTATGTTGCGTACCTCACCAAAAAGTGGGGCCTAAGACCCCTTGCAGTGCACCTTGACAACGGATGGAATTCAGAATTGTCAGTAAAGAATATTGAAAAGACCCTGAATAAGTTGGGTATCGATCTGTACACGCACGTGTTGGATTGGGAGGAGTTTAAGGCTATGCAGATTGCTTTTTTGCAGTCGTCTACTCCGGATTTGGAAATTCCAACCGACCACGCCATTTACTCACTGCTGTTCAAGATTGCAGCAGAAAAAAACATTAAGTTCATCATTTACGGAAACAATTTCGCATCTGAATCAATTCTGCCTGAGTCGTGGTCTTACGGCCACCTTGACTGGTTCTATATTAAGAACATCGTAAAAAGATTTGCGCCAAACCTGAGATTGAGGAATTACCCCAATCTCACCATTCCAAAGTTTTTCTATTACAATATGGTAAGAGGCATTCGAATCGTTTCTGTGCTGAACTATATCCATTACAAGAAAGAAGAAGCCATGAAAGTCCTCATAGACGAACTTGGATGGCAATACTACGGAGGTAAACACTTTGAGTCCATCTATACACGCTTCTTTCAAGGATACATATTGCCCACCAAATTCCATATCGACAAGAGGAAGGCCCACCTTTCAGCCCTTATTTTTTCGGGGCAAATTACGCGTGAGGAGGCGATTAAGGAGTTGGAGAAACCGCCTTACCCGGCTAACATGCAGAAAGAGGATATGGATTACGTGATTAAGAAGTTCAATCTTTCAGTCGATGAATTCACTCAAATTATGACCTTACCCAACAAAACATTTAGGGATTACCCAAATCAGCGAAATCTCTTCAGGGCCATAAGAAGAGTGCTGAATGGACTGCGCGGAGAAAAACTCTTTTACAGTTGAGTATGACGTTGAGGATTGTTTGTGATGTCCGGCCTTCCCGACAACAAGGCAGTGGCCCGTCACTTGATCGGGAAGTTATGCTACTGACTGAATATTCCGAACATGTGGTCATCAAGTGATACCATCCGTAGAATTTTCGACTTGTTATGGCTCCATTTAAAATAGGGAATCCCTGTCCTCATAATTTAGTATACAAATCTTACGATCATGAGCTGCTTCCTTTTCGGTTTCAACGATGCAAACTCAAAACCAACAAACTGTAATTTGCAACCTGTCAGAACTCCGTCACTTTCCCCTGGTTGGAGCAGTTTATTGTTAGATAATCATAGTTTTATGACCTTTTCTGTCTAATTTTGCGACCCAAATGAAGTAGAAATGGAGAAGGTTAACAAAGTACGTTTTGTTATCATAGGGTGTGGCAGAATTGGTACCCGTCATGCTCATCATATAAAGAATCTAGGACTACTGGCAGCCGTATGTGATACCGAACGAGAGAGGGCAAACGCACTTTCAAGGGAATATAATTGTGAAGCCTTTTATGATCTGGACGATCTCCTGAATACTCGGAATGACTTTGACGTGGTTTCAGTATGCACACCCAATGGATTGCACGCACATCAAACAATTCTGGCACTTAAGAAGGGATTTCATGTTTTGTGCGAAAAACCGATGGCATTATCAGTCTACGATTGTGGTGAGATGATCAAAGCCGCGGAGTCGGCAAACAGAAGACTGTTTATTGTGAAACAAAACAGGTTTAATCCTCCTGTGGCAGCGGTGAAAAATGCGATTGATACCGGCCGCTTGGGGAAAATCTACAGTGTTCAGTTAAACTGTTTTTGGAATCGAAATGAAGAATATTATAAGAATTCCTGGAAAGGGACAAAAGAGTTGGACGGTGGCACATTGTACACCCAATTCAGTCACTTCATCGATTTATTGTATTGGATTATTGGTGACGTCAAGACGGTTCATTCGTTTCTGGGCAACTATCACCATGGCGAATTGATAGAATTTGAGGATACTGGTACAGTCGCCCTTAAGTTTCACAACGGGGCAATTGGAACCATCAACTACACGGTAAATAGCTTTGACCGCAACATGGAGGGCTCCCTGACAATATTTGGAGAGAAGGGAACGGTAAAGATTGGTGGGCAATACCTCAACGAATTGGAATATCAGTGTATAGACAATTTTGAAATTAAGGATTTACCACCGGGAAATCCTCCAAATAACTACGGAAAATATATGGGATCAATGTCTAACCATGACAAAGTGTACGAAAACGTGATTGAAGTATTGAGCAATGGTGGGGTTATCGCAACTAATGGTTTTGAAGGACTTAAAACTGTGGAGATCATTGACAAGATCTATTCTTCAGCCAGGTAGTATTTACACCGAAGATACTTTTGCCAGGGCTTGTTTGCGGTGGCTGCTTTTGTTGCATTATTATGTTTAATTGGAAATACACATTATGGAGGTAACGGTGCGCAAGGTAGGGACCCTGAATGTTTCTTTCGGTGACAATGTAAGCGTTGTCGAACCAGTAAACTTATATGGTTGCAAGATAGGAGATCGGTGTTTTATTGGCCCCTTTGTGGAGATTCAGCAGAATGTGACCATTGGCCGAGGTTCCAAAGTTCAATCGCATTCATTTATTTGTGAATTAGTGGAAATTGGCGAGGAATGTTTTATTGGTCATGGTGTAATGTTTATCAATGACACATTTTCAGTAGGGGGTCCGGCACGCGGCAACAAAGGGTTGTGGCGGCAAACAAAAATCGGCAACCGTGTGTCTATTGGATCGAACGCCACGATTCTTCCCGTCAATGTATGTGACGATGCCGTTGTCGGTGCTGGCGCTGTTGTTACCAGAGATATTTCCATAGCAGGTATTTATGCTGGAAATCCGGCAAAGTTGATTAGGAAATTTGATAAGCTATGATTCCATCAAAATCAAGCGAAAAAAGAATTGCTGATGAAAGGGAGTTTCATGATGAAATCTTTTCCAGCCAGGCCCGCAGGAGTGTTGGAAAATTCTACTCCATCAACGAGGCCATTGAGGCAGCCTATGACAGGGAGATTTTCGATTCGCCTATGAATAAAACGGTGCTCGAATACGGCTGCGGAATGGGAACCAAGCTCATCGATCTTGATAAACTGGGTGCGAGAACATATGGTATCGATATTTCAGAGTACGCAATCCATGAGCTTCGTCAACTTGCGTTGAAGAAATCAAGTAAGGCCACCTACCAGGTGATGAATGCAGAAGACTTACAATTTGATGATCGCACGTTTGATATCATATATGGCTCCGGAATACTCCATCACCTGGACCTAGCCAAAGCATTTGAGACGATCGGGAAGAAACTAAAGGATACCGGCAAAGCGGTATTTATAGAACCCCTTGGACATAACCCGTTGATCAATGGCTTTAGAAAGAAAACACCAACCATTAGAACAGAAGATGAACATCCTTTGCTGATGAATGACCTTAAGGATGCGGGAAAGTTTTTTGGCAGAATCACGGTAAAGTACTACTATCTTTCAACCTTAGCACTGCCTTTAATTTTCGGCCATCGATCACCCTCATTGCTGATAAAGACTTTCAATGGAATTGATCGGTTAATTTTTGGATTGATTCCTGTTCTAAGAAAGCATGCATGGCAAGTATTGATCAAGCTCGAGGCCCCAAGGGTTTAGAATTATTTCAACCTGTTCGATAATGACTGTTCCTTTTGTAGACCTTCGTGCTCAGTACCAGGCGATCAAGCCTGACATTGATGGCGCCATTAGAGATGTAGTTGAAAACACTTCGTTTATTGGGGGAGCAGCGGTGCGTCAATTTGAGGAAGCCTTCGCTCACATGCTGGGTGTGAAACACTGTGTTGGCGTTGGCAATGGGACGGATGCAATCTATATTTCTCTAAAGATACTTGGCATTGGCGCTGGGGATGAAGTGATCACCACGGCCCTCAGTTGGATCTCAACCTCAGAAACGATTACCCAAGCTGGCGCGGTTCCTGTTTTCGTTGATATCAACCCCGATAATTTTACGATTGATGTAGCCAAAATCAAATCCAAAATTTCCTCCAGGACAAAAGCGATAATACCCGTACACCTTTATGGTCATGCAGCCGAGATTCGGGCAATTAAGGACTTGTGTCTAGAGTACGGACTTTACTTGATTGAAGATTGTGCGCAATCTCATTTGAGCGAAGATGTGGGACAGTTTGTTGGCACATTTGGGGATATGGCAACGTTTAGCTTTTATCCGGGCAAGAATCTTGGTGCTTACGGTGATGCTGGCGCTATCATAACAAATGACGACCAACTTGCTTCGAAAGCCAGGATGTACGCAAATCATGGAGCGTTGAAGAAGCATGAACACCTGGTTGAGGGTATTAACAGCAGGCTTGATACATTGCAGGCATCAATTCTTCTTGCAAAACTCCCGCATTTGA
Organism: Cyclobacteriaceae bacterium; assembly: GCA_050250195.1. Taxonomy (GTDB): domain Bacteria; phylum Bacteroidota; class Bacteroidia; order Cytophagales; family Cyclobacteriaceae; genus ELB16-189. The sequence goes on from JBFWPC010000001.1 coordinate 1,246,037, forward strand.
AGGAATGGACTGTTAGAAGAATAAAAAATGCGGCCCTTTACAATGAACTTTTGTCCAATGTCCCTGGTATTATCTTGCCAAAAACGCGTGAACGTTCGATTCATACCTTTCATCTGTATGTGATAAGGTGTCAGAATCGGGATGTGCTGCAAAGAAAATTGTTGGATTGTGGCATTCAAACCGCAATTCATTATCCGCGTGCATTGCCGAACCTTCCCGCCTATCGGTACCTAGGACATAAGCCCACTGATTTTGCTGTGGCGTCAAACTACCAAAACGAGATACTTTCGCTTCCGATGTATCCCGAATTGTCGGAGGAGCAGATTGGTTACGTTTGTCGTTGCATCAAGGGGCTGGTTCAAGCGTAACGGCAATGCAAGTAGGAATTTTTTGTGATTCATTTCTTCCGGAGAACAAGGCCGTGGCGGTTCGAATGTTTCACGTAGCAACAGCCTTTCATGAAATGGGTTCCCAAACATCGGTACATTGTTCGACTAGAGGGGTTTCTTCAACGACTTTCTCTATCAAGCCGAACTTTTTTAAAGCGCCTGACAACACGAGTGGCACCGTTTCGCGGTTGTTATCAGAGATTCTCTTGGGTCTTGAACTTTTTCTCAAAGTACTCTTTTGCAAGTATAGTTTAGTCGTCATCTCGAGCCCACCGTTCTTCACTTCGTGCATGGTTGCCACGGCTGCCATTTGGAAGAAAATTCCCATTGTTTTTGATGTACGAGATGAATATCCAGAGGTGTACTTCTCCGCTGGGTTGGTTAGCAGCAAAGGTCTGCTTGGTAAGGCACTGCTATGGGTTGAATCGTGGATCTATCGGAATGCCTTGCTGACTGCAACCGTTACTGAGGGAATTGTTGAAAGAATTGGACAAAAACAACCTAAGGCGAAAATCGAACTACTGAGAAATGGTTTTGACGAAACATTGTTTATCCCCTCGAAGAGTAAAGAAGAAATTTTTACTGTGGTTTTTCATGGAAACATTGGGAAGTTTCAGCGGCCGGACTTGATTTTAGAGCTCGCATATTTGGCTCAAAAAAAGAGTCTTCCTATCCAATTTAGAGTAATTGGATGGGGAAATAATGATGAAGTTCTTAAGCAAGACACTCCCTCCAACTTGATTTTTCAAGGTATGGTTGACTACGATCTTATTTCAACTTTGATCGGTAGGGCCCATATTGGGATATCATTTCGTTCAACCGATACGATTAGTGTCAATTCATTCCCGGTCAAACTATACGAGTACATTGGAGTCGGTGTGCCCATGTTGGTTGTGCCAAAGAGTGAGGCCGGAGACCTGATTACCAAGAGAATGTTTGGATATCAGTTTTCGGGTGACAACGCGGGTGAGATTCTTAACAAGATTGTCGAACTTATGGAGAATCCTTGGTTAATGCAACAACTGACTCGGAATGTACTCAATGCAAGGAGCGAGTTTTCAAGGCAAGTTATTTGTCGAAATTTTGTTGAGAAGCTACAAAACGACCTAGCCTACTATGAGTAGAGTTCTTTATACAGGTGCATCAGGCTTTATCGGTAGTCATTTTCTCAACGCGCATAAGGGCGATCAAATTTTTAACCTGGACTTGAATCCGCCAGAATTTGATCGGAGGTCAGAATATATACAAGGAGATATTCGAAAAAGGAGTGATGTCCTGAGGGCATTCGACTTGTCGGACCCAGTGACCGTAATATCACTAGCAGCCAAACATCACGACTTTGGAATTGGGCATGATGAATACTTCGATACCAATGAAGATGGGACTAGAGTAGTTTGCCAGGCAGCGTCCCGCCATGGCGTAAAACGTATTGTCTTTTATTCGTCAGTTGCCGTGTATGGAATTCGCGAAGAGATTAGCACTGAGGAATTGGATCCGATGCCCGATTCTCCTTACGGTGCATCCAAACTTGCTGGTGAAAAAATATTGGTCTCTTGGGCCAATGAGAATCCATCCAGAAGTGTGCTCATTATTCGCCCCACTTTGGTGTTTGGCGCCAACAACCGTGCGAACATGTTCAATCTCATCCGACAAATTGACTCTGGACTTTATTTTCACTTGGGTGAGGCGAATAATATTAAGTCTATCGCTTATGTAGAAAACTTAGTGAAGGCAACACTTTTTCTATTGGATCGAATGAAGCCGGGCGTCTCAATTTATAATTATGCAGATGAGCCTCAGCTTACCTCGCGGGAAATAGGCGAAATCATAGCGGCAAGTTTGGGTAAGAAAATTCGACTAACGCTTCCTAAGTCGGTCGGTCTTATGTTGGGAAGACCATTTGACCTCGCTATCAGGATGACTGGCAAAAACTTGCCGATATCAACTGCTAGAATAAGAAAACTGGGAACACAAACACACCACTCCGCATCGAAACTATTCTCTGAAGGTTTTGTGCCCGATTTCTCCACAAAGGAAGGTCTGCAAAAAATGGTAGATTGGTACAAGAGTATTAGGTAAAACGGTGTGCGATGGATAATCTACGGACAAAGATTTCTTTTGCCTTACTAGTCATATCATGCTTCCTCTTACCACTGCTTGTGCCAAGTCAGTTTAGCAAGGTGGTTGTTGTGTTTCTTGTTTCTGTTGCGGTGGCTGGTCTTGAATACAAAAAGTTAACAAACCCACTTGTATATTGCTTCGTGGGGTTGTTCACCCTTGACCTTGTTGGGCTCCTTAATTCGAGCAATACACAGTATTCGATAGCTCACCTTGAAACTGCCCTGAGCCTGATTGTTTTTCCGATACTATTGTTTGTCGGCAAGACTCAGCACAGCATCTCAAGGCCGTTGATAGCTTTTGCTTCGGGCGTACTTCTCCTCAACCTTGCCTCTCTCTTTTTGATCTCCTACGACCTCTGGGACCCAAAGAACCTCCAGATCAATCTCATCGAAGCCAACAATATCATCGTAAAAATTCATCCGGCTTTCTTGTCGATGTATATTTCTTTCTGCATCTTCTTTATTGCGGATTACTATTTCCCCCTCCACAAACTGGATAGGGTAAAACTTGGCTGGGTGTTGTTTAGCCTTTCTGTGCTGACGGTCTTCTTGATTTGGCTAAATTCAAGGGCCGGAATCCTCGCATTTGTACTTTCTGCGATTTTCTTCATTAGTTATCGTTGGCAAGGCAGAACACGGTGGATCGGGTTCGCTGGGTTGATATTATTCCTGGTAGTGCTCGTGAGTGTTCCTTTTTCCAGATACAGATTTGTCGAGGCGCCCAAAATGGTGCTGTCGTCCGAATCCGGAGTGAACCACAACGACCCTAACGTTTATCCTATCGAAAACAGGCTGCAGATTTACAAGTGCGATGTTGAACTCCTCAAATGGCCTGAGATTATTTACGGATATGGGACAGGCGATTTCCGGGACGAGCTTCAGAAATGTTTTGAGGCCAACAACTACACCGCGCCTCTGGCCGAAAATATGGACTCACACAGTGAGTATTTCGCTCAACTCCACCGGCATGGCATAATCGGTCTCGGTCTATTCCTGGCGTTGCTGATCGTGCCCTTTCGTCACGCACTCAAATATCGAAGCCCGCTGTTGGGCGCATTCATTATTCTGTTTGCGGTTACAGCATTATTCGAAAATGTATTCAGCGCACAAAAGGGCGTAACTTTTTTTGCCTTGTTTTGCCCGCTGCTATACATCTACGCCAAACAGCAGTACGAGGCCAGATTAGCCGCCCAGGGCACTTCTGAGGTCTGACCGAAAAGTCATAACTTCGCCCCCAAAATTAGCAATGCATGGCAGTTAATCTGGCGGCTTCGGTAACAGCATTCCTGATCGCATTTTTGATATTGCCGGTTATCATCAAGTATTCCCTGAGGAAAAACCTGGTCGATGTTCCGGGCCGTAGAAAAATCCACAAAAAAATTACTCCATCGCTGGGTGGTATTGCCATTTTTATCGGCTTTCTGATGGCTTCGCTCTTCTGGATGGATTATAGCCAATGGGATAGTGTGCGCTTTGTGCTGGCAAGCCTTCTACTTGTTTTCATGATTGGAGTTCGCGATGACCTGGTGCCATTTAGGGCGCTCCACAAACTGTTCGGACAAATCGTTGCAGTAATAATTCTCCTCTTTTCCGATAACGTAATAGGGTCACTCTATGGCTTGTTTGGTATTGAGCAGTTGCCCCTGTTCGTTGCCTACTTACTTACCGGGTTTACGGTAATTATCGTAACCAACGCATTTAACCTGATCGATGGGTTGGATGGTCTGGCGGGAAGTGTTGGGCTCGCTGCCCTAGCGGCTTTTGGTCTTTGGTTCTTCTGGGTCGGTGACTATATGTTCGCCTTGTTCAGCTTTGCCATGATTGGCGGTATCCTTGCTTTCCTCGTATTCAACTGGGAACCTTCTGAAATTTTTATGGGCGATACGGGTGCGATGGTGATTGGCATGGTGCTTTCATTGATGGCTATACGATTCATGAACGTGAACTACGCTCTGCCAGATGAACATGCAGCCAAATTTGCCGCCACAATAGCCAGCGCTGCGGCCTTCATCATCATTCCTTTATCAGACACGTTACGCATCATTATTCTACGACTGCTCAAGGGTCAATCTCCCTTTCGGCCAGACAAGAGTCACATTCACCATGCCATCATGAGACTTGGTATGACGCACTCTAAGACAGCGCTCATTTTGGCGACAGTCAACATCTTTTTCATTCTTGGCGCTTATCTCATGAAGGATTTTGGCGAATTGATCGTTCTGCCGGTCTTGATTATTACAGCGCTTGTGTTGAGTATCGTTCTGGATCGCCTAATTTTGAGTAAGCTTTCAACAAAAGCCAGCCACTCATGATGGTCGATCACATCAAAAATTTGAGAAGGGAAGTTGAATCATTCACCCCCAACGGCAAAGACTCCCTCGAGGCCTTTCGGCTAAAGTTCATCAGCAAAAAAGGGGAGATCGCCCGTTTGTTCGAGGAATTCAAAAAGCTTTCTGGCGATCAAAAGAGAGAGGTTGGCAAAGCGTTAAACGAGCTCAAACAGCTGGCGGAAAGCAAGTTCAAAGAAATGTCAGAGGCGACAGCCTCAACCGCGGCCAAAACTGACCTTGACCTCACGCTGCCTTCTATTTCCGATAAGGCTGGAAATAGGCATCCGCTGCAACTCACCCGTAACCGAATCATTGAGATATTCGAGCGACTGGGTTTCAATGTGGAGGATGGCCCGGAGATTGAGACAGACTGGTACAATTTCTCTGCGCTTAATTTTCCGGAGAACCACCCTGCGCGCGAAATGCAGGACACCTTCTTTGTTGAGAAGAAAAAAACAACTGGTGAACAGGACGTCCTGCTGCGCACCCATACTTCAAACGTACAGATCCGGTTGATGGAAATGGGGAAGCCACCCTTCAGATCAATCATGCCGGGGCGCGTGTACCGAAACGAAGCGATATCCGCCAGAGCCCACTGCTTCTTCCACCAGGTGGAGGGCCTGTATGTGGACAAAAATGTTGGGTTTGCTGATCTGAAGCAGACGCTCTACCACTTTGCGAAGGAGATGTTCGGCAAGGACATTGCCATTCGCTTTAGACCGTCTTTTTTTCCCTTTACAGAGCCCAGCGCTGAGATCGACATTTCGTGCCTCATTTGCCACGGAAAGGGCTGTAACGTCTGCAAATACTCGGGATGGGTTGAAATAGCCGGATCAGGCATGGTGCACCCCAATGTGTTAAAGAATTGCGGCATTGACCCAGAAGAATACACGGGCTTTGCGTTCGGGATGGGAATCGAGCGGGTGACCCAGCTTAGGTATCAGGTAAATGATCTTCGACTGTATTCAGAGAATGATATTCGATTTTTAAAGCAGTTCAAGCCAGTTATTTGAAAAAGCGAACCGCAAAGAGCGCAGAGGTCACGCGGAGGGCGCAAAGAGTTAATTCACATGGCGAATCAATTGGACATTAAGACCGTAGCGGTGATCGGTGCGGGTACCATGGGGAGCGGCATTGCTCAGGTTTGTGCGCTAGCTGGATATCATGTCCAACTTTTCGATGTGGAGGCTTCAGCTGTTGGAAAGGGTCTTCAGGCAATCAAAAACAATCTGGCGCAGGGTGTTGAAAAAGGAAAGATAGACAAAACTTTTGCCGAACAGATTCCCAAAAGAATCACCCCGGTGGAAAACCTGGCAGCGCTCAAAGCCGATTTGCTAATCGAAGCGATCGTAGAGAAACTTGATGTGAAACGAAAGGTGTTTCAAGAAGTTGAGCGGACGAATCCAAAAGCCATCCTGGCAACGAACACCTCTTCAATTTCGGTTACTCAAATCGCTTCAGCGCTGAATGACCCCTCGAAACTGGTTGGCATTCATTTCTTCAATCCGGCTCACATCATGAAGCTGGTTGAGGTCATCTCCGGTGCGGCTACATCGGAGGCAACGGCCCAACAGGCGCGCGAATTCGCTTTGTCCCTCGACAAAGTGCCCGTGATGGCAAAAGATTCTCCCGGCTTCATCGTTAACCGTGTGGCACGGCATTTTTATGTGGAATCGCTGAAGGTATTGGAGGAAAACATTGCCGATATCGAAACGATTGATCGACTGATGGAAGCTTCTGGATTTAAAATGGGGCCGTTTAGACTGATGGATCTGATCGGGGTGGATACTAACTTTTCGGTTACAACAAGCATGTACAATGCTTTTCACCAGGATCCAAAATTTCGCCCCAGCCGCATCCAACAACAGAAGGTCGATGCAGGGGAATGGGGCCGCAAGACCGGTAAAGGCTTCTATGATTATTCGAAAGGCTAGTTTTCTTTTTTTACTATTCAGCCTCGGCTGTGAGCCTCAATTGGTAGACGATCCAATTCCCATCGTCTCTTTTAATGAAATTGTCATCAACTTAAGTTTCCCCGAATACATCGTACTTCGCAACGACAAGGGTTTTAAGGAGCTTCCGGAAGGTGGCGTGCGAGGGATCATCATTTACCATGCGGGTGGCACAACTTACCATGCGTATGAGCGCAATTGCTCGTACCGTCCCAACGAAGCCTGTGCCACCGTGAACGTGCACTCATCCGGATTATTCATGACTGATCCATGTTGCGGATCCAATTTCAACTTTGAAGACGGCTCCCCATCCGGGGGCGCGGCCTGGAGGCCTTTGAGGAAATACCGTACTCAACTCAATGGCGACCTGCTCACCATCACGGATGAAATCCTCGACTAATACCTGGCGTTGAATCGTCCGTAGAAATAGTAGATCAACAGGCCGACCACAATCCACGCACCGCAAATCACAAAAATGATCGGGTTCAGGAAAGTCATCACCCCGCCACAACAGATGATACCTAAAATGGGTACATAAGGAAAGAACGGTGTCTTAAATGGTCTTTCGTATTCGGGATGTTTGTATCGAAGAATAAGGATACCCAAGCACACAATGATGAAGGCCAGCAGCGTGCCGATGGAAACAAGTTCGCCCAGGATGCTGATTGGGAGAAGTCCACAAGCGACCATGGCGATACCACCTGTAATCACCGTGGCTACATAGGGTGTCTTAAACTCTTCGTGGATCTTTGCAAAGGGGGCAAAAAACAAACCGTCATTCGACATGGAATAGAAAATCCGGGTTTGGCCCATCAACATCACCAAAATCACCGAGCTCAGGCCGGCAATGGCACCCAGCTTGATGAAAGGATTGAGCCACGCCAAGCCTTCGCCTGCCTGATCGATGGCCACGGCAATCGGGGCGGCCGTGTTGAGTCCCTCAAAGGGCGCGATGCCTGTCATCACCAGCGACACCAGAATGTAAACGACTGTACAAATGAACAGCGAACCAAGGATGCCCCAAGGCATATCTTTCTGGGGATTCTTAGCCTCCTGCGCTGCGGTGGATACCGCATCAAACCCGATGTAAGCAAAAAAGATCACTGCAGAAGCTCGGAAAATCCCGGTCCATCCAAACTCACCAAAGTTACCGGTGTTCTCAGGTATGAATGGAATCCAATTGTCGTAGTTGATATACGCCCATCCAAACAAAATGAACAACGCAATCACCGACAGCTTGATGATCACCACCAGGTTGTTGAAGTTGGCGGATTCCTTGATGCCGCGATATAGAAGGATTGTGATGATAAACACGATAAAGACAGCGGGTAAGTTGATGAGGGAGCCGGTTAAGTTCAGGCTGTCGTCAATGGGCGCACTAGACAGTGCAGCCGGAATGTTGATTCCGAAATATTCGAGGAAGTTGACCACGTAGCCAGACCAGCCCACGGCAACGGTAGCGCCCGCAAACAGGTATTCCAGAATCAACGCCCATCCAATGATCCACGCCACAATTCTTCCCATGGTCGCGTAGGCGTAGGTGTAGGCGCTTCCCGCGATCGGAATCATCGAAGCAAACTCGGCATAACAAAGGCCTGCGAATGCACATGCCAAAGCGGAAACCACAAAAGAAATGGCAACAGCCGGTCCGGCATATTGGGCCGCAGCCTGGCCAGTCAATACGAAAATACCGGCACCGATCACCGCACCGATTCCAAGCGCAATCAGGTTTACTCTGCCCAGGGTTCGTTTCAGCGAGCTGGCAGCCCCTGATTCGGCCCTGAGGATTTCCATCGGTTTCTTCTGAAATAGTTCGTTTGCCATCGGTTTGGTTAGGTTAAAGCCCTAAAAGTAGAAAGAATATTGGGTTTGGAAACGCCAGAAATGGCCCTTTCGTGTAAAAACCAAGGCCTATTGGGGGAGCTCAAATTTGAACCGCACACGCACCTTATCGTCCATCTTGATGCCGTTTCGCTGAGTGGGTGTCCATGACGGACCTTCCTTGATAAGTCGAATGAGTTCCTCTGCGCAGCCGTGGCCTATGTCCCTTATCGTGATAAAGTCCTTTAAGGTTCCATCTGCACCCACGGTGAATTGGACTGTCACGCGCCCCTCTGCTTTGTTTTCTATGGCAGCTTGCGGGTATTGCACATTTCGAGAAAGATAAGCTTGAAACTGTTCCTTTCCGCCCACGGGTTGGGTGAGCTGCAAGGTGGGATAATTCGCAACGCCCTCATAGGTGTCTTTCCCTCCGGTTACTCCATACCCGGTAACCACCACCTCGGATAGTTGCGCCACATCAACAAGTGGTAGTGCTACGTCTAACGTTCTGTCTTCAGCGGCTTGTACTTCCATTGACTGTAATCCGATGAATGAGAAAACCAATGTCGGCTGTGGCATGCCAGTTTCGATTTGATAGTGGCCAGTGGCATCAGTAACTGTTCCGGTCGTTGTACCCTTCACAACCACGTTCACGCCCGGCAGCCCGCTTCCATCTTCGGCAGAAGTCACCCTTCCCTGCACGACACCGCTGGATATTGCGGCAGACTTGGCCCTGGCCATCTTCTTGTCAGCGGTGGCACCCGCGCTGCTTACTTCCGGCTTTGGTTGAATCACAGGTTGGGTGTCAGCCACCCGCTCGCGTGTCTCTTCAGCCTTTAGCGCAAAGGCCTCCGTTGCCACCTCGCGCTCCTCAGTTTTGACATCTTCTTCCTTGGCTTCGACAGGTTGATCGGTTCTGTCATCAGATGGGGTCACTTGCGCGATGGTGGTCCTTTCATCATCTTCTTTTTGTGCGGTGACCTGTTCGGCCGGCTTCACCTCCGCTCTTGCACTTTCCTCCTCTTTTGCCAAAGGTTGCTCCTCAGGTTGGGTCAATTCATCTTTCAATGAATCATCCACATCTTTTGAAGATTCGTTGCCAAGCGTGAGGAGCTCCGGTTGTTGGTCAATGCTAAATTGGTACACGATAAAACCGGCAACCGCCAATAGGATGATGCCCGCTGCAATCCGAAGAGGGCTGAAAAATGGCCTACTGGGCTTCGCACGCTTTTGAATTTCAGCAACATCATTTGAAAAAGTTTCGGCACTGATTTTTTCTGCTCCTTCTATTGCATCAGCCAGGAACGGATCATCGAGTGCCCTTCGCTCAAGGTCATGACGTTCCGAAGGGGTCATCTTCCCGCTCAGGTATCTTTTGATATCGTCACCTTTGCTACCCATTTTGCTCCATGCAAATCTTTAGATTCCGTTTTCCGTTCTGAATGAAACTCTTTACTTTTTTATAGTCGTGGCCTGTCTTATCGACAATCTCTTTATAGGAAAGTTCGTCAAGGAAAAAGAGCTTCACGCAATCCTTCTGTTCGCTGGCCAGCTTTTCGATGCATCCTTTCAATTTACCAAGATTATTCTCCAATGGTTCCTCATCACCTGGATTCAAGGTGAGGCTTAATTCCATAATACTTGGCTGCAATTCTTCGAACCGGGTCCCTTTTTCAGTCCTTAGCTGCATCAGGCAGTGATTTCGCGTGGTCACATAAATCCAACCTCGAAATCGCTCAATCTGGTGATTGGCAATCTTGACGGGAAGGGCCTCAAAAATCTGCATCACGGCATCCTTGGCCAATTCCCGGTCTGACAGATATTTGAGGCAAACGCCATACATCAACTGGCTGTAGCGCACAAAAAGCTCACCCAACAGCTGTTCATCCGCCTTCCTGCGATATCGATCAAGCAGTTCCTCATCTGTTAAGTCGCTATGGCTTTTGCCCAAAAACATCACCTCAATATAGATTTTTTCGATTCGGTTATGGAATTAATGAGATGGCGGCATCCTGTGGATGAATCAAAATTGAAAAGACATGAAAACGAAGATTGGAATCATTCTACTGATGAGTGCGCTGGTACTTGGGGCGCTAGGTCAGGAACGCAGCATCACGGGTAAAGTCACTTCAGCCGAAGATGGTTCGCCCATACCTGGTGTAAACGTGGTGCTAAAGGGAACCAATAGAGGTACTACTACTGATCGCCAGGGTATTTATGTGCTCAATGTACCATCAACTGGGGGCACGCTTGTTTTCTCAATGATCGGATTGAAAACACTGGAGGTGCACTTAACAGCATCGAATATTCTCAATGTGGCAATGCACCATGATGTGACACAACTGAGTGAAGTGGTGTTGACAAGACCCACACCGCGTCAGAAAAAGGACGGAGGTAAGGCAGCTGAGAGCAGTTACGACATGGCAAAAAGCTATGGAGTCGCGTATGAGGCAGAACCGCAATGGAACACCGAAGAATATGACGGCATCAATGAGAATATTTTTCACGGTGCGCTGAAAAATCCACTTTCTACTTTCTCCATCGATGTGGATGCAGCTTCTTACAGCAACATCAGGCGTTTCATTCACAATGGACAACGTCCACCCAAGGATGCAGTTCGCATTGAAGAGATGGTCAACTACTTCGATTACAATTACGAACAACCCAAAGGGGATGACCCATTCCACATTTATACGGAAGTAGGAGCGGCCCCCTGGAATCCCAGACACAAGCTGGTTCATATTGGCTTGCAAGGAAAAAACATTCCAACGGAAAATCTGCCGGCTTCCAACCTGGTGTTTCTGCTTGACGTTTCGGGATCAATGAATCAACCCAACAAGCTCCCACTGCTCAAGGCATCATTCAAATTGTTGGTTGACCAGCTTCGCCCACAAGATCGAGTGGCGATAGTCGTGTATGCGGGAGCAGCAGGCTTGGTGTTGCCTTCTACATCAGGAGCCAACAAGCAAACCATAAAAGGTGCCCTTGAAAAGCTGGAGGCTGGTGGATCGACAGCTGGTGGAGCAGGGATCAAATTGGCCTATCACATCGCGAAGGAGAACTTTGTAAGAAATGGCAACAACCGGGTAATCATTGCCACCGATGGCGACTTCAACGTGGGCGAGTCGAGCAATGCGGCCATGGAGCGATTGATTGAAGAGAAAAGGGCAGATGGCATTTTCCTCACGGTGCTGGGTTTTGGAATGGGAAACTACAAGGATTCAAAAATGGAGATATTGGCCGACAAGGGTAACGGTAACTATGCGTACATTGATAATGTACTGGAGGCCCAAAAAGTGCTGGTGAATGAATTTGGCGGCACCTTGTTTACCATCGCCAAGGATGTAAAGCTTCAAATTGAATTCAATCCCGCGAAGGTTCAGGCTTACCGGCTGATTGGTTACGAAAACCGGGTCTTAAGAAACGAAGACTTCAACAACGACAAGAAGGATGCCGGTGATTTGGGTTCTGGTCACACCGTTACCGCGCTATATGAAATCATTCCTGTGGGTGTAGAGAGCGAGTTCTATCAAATAGATGACCTGAAATATCAAACCACGAAGATTGACCCTTCTGCCATGAAAACGTCAGAATTGCTGACCGTTAAGTTCCGTTACAAAAAGCCTGATGGCGATGTGAGCAAACTGATTGTGGCAACCGTAAAGGATAACAACAGGGAAACGACTTCAGAGGACTTCCGTTGGTCAGCTGCGGTGGCTGCTTTTGGCATGATTCTGAGGGACTCGGAATACGCCAACGGGTTTACCACGGAAGATGTGTTGACCCTGGCACAGGGAGCCCGCGGCACCGATAGGGAAGGCTATCGGCAGGAGTTCCTCAACCTGGTCAAAACCATGTCGATAGTGGCCCAAAAGTGACCATTTTCCTATCAAAACCTCCATAACCGGAGGTTTTGTATTTTTGTGGGGTGGAGGTGTCTGACACCTTCAAGGGGTCAGACACCTGCTAAAATGAACAAGATAAGCGCAGTCATAATCACATTTAATGAGGAGGCCAACATCGGCCGCTGCATTGATTCTTTGCGCCCTGTGGTTGACGAAATTGTGGTGGTCGACTGCTTCTCTACAGATGGCACCAAGGCCATTTGTGTGGAAAAAGGCGTTCGGTTCATTGAAAATGAATTCCAGGGTTTTGCGCATCAAAAGAATTTCGCTCTTTCAATGGCAAAGCACGAATACGTGCTTTCGCTGGACGCGGACGAGTACCTATCCGAAGAATTAACAACTGCGATTCTTGAGGTAAAGCGCGACTTCAAGTACGATGGTTATTTGATGAATCGCCTTTCCAGCTATGCGGGAGAGTGGATCAAGTCATGCGGCTGGTACCCGGATACAAAACTCCGGTTGTGGAAGCGCACCAAAGGAACCTGGATCGGAGAGAGTGTACATGAAAAAGTTCATCTCGAGGATGGTTGTACTATATCAAGGCTTGAGGGAGATCTCCTGCACCACGCCTACGACAACATCACTCAGTTTTTGGAGAAGATTCAGCGCTACTCAGATATCTATGCGCGGGAGCACAAGCACAAGATCAAATCTTCCGGTTTCAAAATATTTTACAAGACCGCGTTTGCCTTCGTAAAAAGCTTCTTTTTAAAGCATGGCATTCTCGATGGATACAAGGGCCTTTTAATCTCCGCTTGCAACGCCAACTTTGTGTTTTACAAATACGCGAAGTTGAGGGAGGCAAATCATCATCTGACCACCTCGCTGATCATCTCCACTTACAACAGGGAAGACGCATTAGAGCTCGTACTCTTGAGCGTGCTGAAACAAACGGTTCCACCTACAGAAGTGATTATTGCAGACGATGGATCGCGCGAGGGGACGAAGGAACTGATCGATCGGTACCGACTAAAGTTTGCCGTGCCACTCATTCATTGCTGGCATGAAGATTTTGGATTCCGCGCAGGTCAGATTCGTAACAAGGCTATCGCAATGGCCTCGGGTGAGTACATCATTAGCGTTGATGGCGACATGGTTTTGCATAAGGACTTCATTAAAATGCACAAGCAGGCTGCTTGGAGAGGGCGGTTTATTCAGGGATCGCGTGTCCTGTTATCTGCTGCGAAAACAGATGAAGTTCTAAAAACGAAGCGCACTGGATTTTCTGTCGTTGAGTCAGGTATTCGGAATAAGATTAACGGTATTTTTTCACCGTTTATGTCCAAGTTTGCTACCCTGCCAACAACCCGACTTGAAGGGACCAAGACTTGTAACATGGCTTTTTGGCGCAACGATTTTATCAAGATCAATGGCTTCAACGAAGATATTGTAGGATGGGGGAGAGAAGATACTGAGATGGCCGTAAGGTTGATGAACAACGGCATTCTTCGATACAATCTGAAATTTGGAGGTTTTGGCTATCACCTTTACCATCCGGAGAATTCGCGTGAAATGCTCTCTGCCAACGACCGAATCCTCAAAAACACAATCGAAAGTCACCTCACCAGATGCACAAATGGTGTTCTCAAGTACATCAATGGACAAGATCAAGAACAAGCCATTTCTCAACCGATCGAGAATCAATTGAGTGCATGAAGGTTAGCGGTTTCACCTTCGTCCGCAATGCGGTGCAATACGATTATCCCTTAGTAGAAGCCATCACCTCCATTCTGCCCTTGTGCGATGAGTTTGTAGTCGCAGCCGGAGATTCTTCTGACGATACCGTGCCACTAATCCAATCCATCCAGTCTTCAAAAATTAAGATCATTCACACGAAGTGGGACGAAACCCTGCGACAAGGGGGCCGCACATTTGCCATTGAAACCAACAAAGCCTTTGCCGCCATCTCTCCTGATGCTGACTGGGCGTTCTATATCCAGGCCGATGAGATCGTGCACGAAAAATATCTTCCGGTGATCAAAGAGGCGATGCTTCGGTATAAAGACGACAAAAGAGTGGAAGGGTTGGTCTTCAACTACCTGCACTTCTACGGCTCCTACGACTACGTGGCGGATGCCTATCGCTGGTACCGAAGAGAGGTGCGGGTGATCAAGAATGACAAGTCGATCGCTTCATATAAGGATGCACAAGGTTTTCGGAGAAAGCCGGATATCAAGCTCAACGGCAAACTGATAGATGCATACATCTATCACTATGGTTGGGTTCGGGATCCCCGCGCCATGCAAGGCAAGCGCAGGGGCTTTAATCACTTCTATTTCGATGATGAATGGATTGAGAAACATGTCGGGAAGGCTGAAGAATTTGACTACTCGGGGATTGATTCGCTTAGAAAGTTTGAGGGCACCCATCCGGAAGTCATAAAAAGGCGAATCCAGAAAATGAATTGGAAATTTGACCACGACATTTCAAAAAACAACTTCCGCCCAAAGGACAAATTCAAGCAAATCGTAGAGAAGCTGACCGGATGGCGCATTGGAGAGTTTCGCAACTATAAACTGATCTAAGGCATCCAATCAGTCCGTTTTTCTTAATTTTGACACCTTATGGACGAGGGAACCCGCGAGTCTTACAACGAAAAGGAGAAGAAAGAAATCTTCAACACGGAGTTTCTGCCTCACATCAACTCCATGTACAACTTTGGGTATCGACTCACTCTTGATGAAGACGATGCCAAGGACCTTGTGCAGGATACGTATATGAAGGCGTATCGCTTCATAGAATCATTCCAAAGAGGAACTAATGCGAAAGCATGGCTGTTCCGGATTTTGAAAAACAGTTTTATCAATGAATATCGGAAGAAAAGCAAGGAGCCTTCGAAGGTGGATTACCAGGAGGTGGAAAGCTACTACAACTCCGATGACGTAGACAGACAAATCACCACCGATTTGCGGGTAGAATCGCTGCAAGACATGATTGGTGATGAGATTTCAAATGCACTGAATGCACTGGATGTGGATTTCAGAACGGTGATCATTTTGTGCGACCTGGAGGGATTTAAGTATGATGAAATGGCAAAGATTCTCGATATACCAATCGGCACTGTCAGAAGCAGGCTGCATAGAGCGAGAAATCTGTTGAAAGAAAAACTAAGTGAATACGCCAAAAAGATGGGTTACAAAAATGCTTAGCTATGAACCAACTTGACAATCCCTTCAAGAGCGACTCCGGCAAAAAAGCGACCTGCCTCGAAATGCTGCAAGTCATCATAGACGGTGATGCTACACCCGACCAGGAAAGGTACTTCAAGCAACACATGGACGAATGCATGCCTTGCTATAAGTCATACCAACTCGACATGACCATCCGCGCGTTGATCAAGACCAAATGTGGTGGCGGGTCAGTGCCCGATGACCTGGTGAACCGCATCAAAAGCCAGATGAATTTCTAATGGCAGGAAAAGCCCTGATCTTTTCCGCACCGTCTGGCTCGGGAAAAACAACCATTGTACAACATCTCCTCAAAAACAATCCGGATCTCGGATTCTCGATATCGGCCTCCACCCGCGACAGGCGAGGTAGAAAGGAAGAACATGGCAAAGACTACTATTTTCTTACCCCCGAGGAATTCAAAGCGAAGATCGACAACAATGAATTTGTCGAATGGGAAGAGGTGTATGAGGGTAACTTCTATGGAACTTTAAAATCGGAGATTCAGCGCATCTGGAACGAAGACAAGAATGTAATCTTCGATGTGGATGTAAAGGGCGGTATCAATCTCAAAAAATATTTTGGAGAGAAGGCGTTGTCGATCTTTGTAAAAGTGCCTTCGCTCGAAACGTTAAAAGAACGACTGAACGATCGCGGCACTGAAACAGAGGAAAGCCTGTCGCGCAGGCTTTTTAAAGCCAAGTTTGAGATGGGTTTTGCCAACCAGTTTGATCGGGTGTTGGTGAACGAGGATCTATCCAAAACACTGAAGGAGGCGCAGCAGATCTACAACTCGTTTAACAAATAGATTGCGCATGGAGGCGAAAAAGGAGATAGGGCTTCTTTTCGGTTCGTTTAATCCCATCCACATGGGCCACCTGATCATCGCCAATTGCATTTTGGAAAGCGCGAACCTGGACAAAATCTGGTTTGTCGTTACACCTCAAAATCCGCTTAAACCAAGCAAGGGTTTGCTTCATGAGTTTGACCGCTATGACCTCGTTAAGGCAGCCATTGCCGATAACTACAAGTTTGAAGTGAGTGATGTGGAATTTCACTTGCCCAAGCCCACTTACACTGCGTACACACTTGCCCATCTTTCAGAACGGAACGCAGATGTAAACTTCTCACTCATCATCGGGGAAGATAACCTCGCCAACTTTCCGAAATGGAAAAACTACGAGTCGATACTCGACAGCTACCGGCTGATCGTGTATCCGAGGCCGCGCGTAACAAATTCTGAGTTGAGACGTCATGCCCATGTTACCCTCATTGACGCGCCATTGATGGATATTTCAGCCACTTACATTCGTCAAGCCATTAAGGAAAAAAGATCCATTCGCTATCTGGTTCCTGAATCAGTTGAGCAAATGATCCTTCAAAAGGGATTCTACGTTTAAACAGCCATGCGTACGTTGTTGATCAGCCTTTTACTTGCCGGTAATGCGATTCTTATTTACGCGGGCGGTGTGAGGGGCGTGGTAACAGCGGCCGAGAGTGGTGAACCCCTTTCTTACGCAACCATTTTCGTTCACCAAACCGGCACCGGGGCCGTTACCGATGAACAAGGCAAATACGAAATCAATCTTTCGCCAGGGATTTATGACCTGGCATTTCAATACCTGGGGTATGAGACGGTAAGTCGCAGAGTGGTGGTGGCGGGAGGCTTCGAAGTGGTAGATGTGTTGCTGAAAAGTCAGGCCATTGTGTTGCAAACCGTTACGATCAAGGCGGGCAATGAAGATCCGGCTTATACCATCATGCGCAAAGCCATCGCCAAAGCGCGCTATCACACCCAACAGGTGGATGGGTACACCGCCAAGGTTTACATCAAAGGCAAAGGACAGCTGAAAGACTACCCCTGGCTGGCCAAAAAAGCACTGGAAAAAGAAGGGATCACGAAAGACCGGCTCTTTGTGCAGGAATCGGTAAGTGATATTGTTTACACCCGGCCCAATAAGTTTGAAGAAAAAGTAGTGGCTGTTTTCAGCAATGGAAAGGACAACAACACTTCTCCCAATTCGTATGTGTTCGGAAGTTTTTATCAACCGGAAATTGCGGAGAGTATATCGCCTCTCTCCCCAAAAGCCTTTGCCTACTATCGGTTTGAGTATCAGGGTTCGTTTCGTGATCGGGATTATGAGATCAGCAAGATTAGAGTAACGCCACGATCCAGGGGCGACAACGTATTTGAAGGTACCCTATTCATCGTAGAGGACTGGTGGAGCATTCACAGCTTGGATTTTGAAATCACCAAACTCGGCATCAAGTTTCAGGTGAAACAGATTTACAATCCCATTGCGCAAACAGAAAACGAATCAGCCATCGCCTGGATGCCGGTGTCGCAACAGTTCAATGTGGACGCCACGGTGTTTGGATTTGAGTTTGAATACAACTACCTGGCCACAGTGAGGGATTACAAGATCACACTGAACCCTGAGCTGCCGGTTGAGATGACCGTGATTGATGAAAAGATTCAAAAAGAGGAAGCACGGGAAGTCAAGTCTCAGTTCGGCAAGAAGGATCAGGATTTGCAGGAGCGCCTCAAGAGCGGCAAAGAAATCACCAACAAAGAACTGAATAAACTGGTGAAGGAATACGAGAAGGAAGAGCGCAAGCAGATGGAAGATCCTGAGGTAATGTTTGATACGCGTTATGAAGTTGACTCCATGGCCTACAAAAAGGATTCGACTTTCTGGGTAGAGATGCGGCCTGTGCCATTGTCGAAGCAAGAGCTGCGCGGCTATGTGATCTCAGATAGCCTTGCGGAAGTGGAAAGAAAGCGTGAGGAAGGCGATTCGTTGAAGCCTTCAAAGAACAAGGGATTTCAAATCTGGGACTTGCTTCGGGGAGATAATTATCGATTGACGGAAACTTCGAACTTTTCGATTCAGACGCCTTATGGAGGATTCAATACCGTAGAGGGCTTCAATCTCATCTACAAGGTTCAGCTTACCAGGCGGTGGGTCAAGCGCGATTCGTTGGACTTGAAGGCTCGCCCGCAGGTTTCACGGCTTTCTGTCAGCCCGTTGGTGCGATATGCTTTTGCGAGAGAAACGTATTCCGGATTTTTGCGAGTCGATTTTCGAAATGCCAATACGCGACTGACTTTAGAAGGCGGCAGGTATATCCAGCAGTTCAATCATCAGGAACCCATTCACCCCTTCGTGAATACTTTCACGACCTTATTCCTGGAGCAAAATCTCATGAAGATTTACGAGCGCTATTACACGGACCTCAACTACCGGCAGCGCTTTGGCGACAAGCTAACGTTCACCTCAAATCTTTCGGTAGCGAAAAGGTATGAGTTGTTCAATAATTCAACCTACAAGTTGGTCAATCGCGACAAAGAGGCATACACGCCCAATGCACCTGTGAATCTTGAAAGGATCAACAGTGGATTCAATCCGCATAACGCTGTGGTCGCCAACGTAGGTGTTGAAGCGGTGCCGTGGCAGAAATATCGGATGCGAAACGGGAGAAAATATCGCATCAACAACTCTTCTCCCTTGATGAGCATCAACTACACGAAAGGGATACGCGATGTATTCAATAGTGATGTTGATTTTGATCAACTCGAAATCGGCATCAAGCATGGCATTCGTGTAGGTATCAGCGGTAAGTTGGACGTTGCACTAACGGCAGGAAAATTTTTCAATCGCAAGAAGATGTACTTCATGGATTACCAACACTTTCTTGGTAACAGGACGCCCTTTATTACCACCGATCCCGTGGGTAGTTTCCGCCTGCTCGATTACTACCTGTACAGCACCGCGGACGAATACCTCACCGCGAATGTTCATTACCATTTCCGAAAGTTCCTGGTTACCCGCATTCCTTTTGTGCGCTTAACGGGCATTACAGAAAATCTTTTTGTCAACTACCTTTCCACTCCCACCAGTTCCAACTACACCGAACTGGGCTATTCACTTGATGGAATCCTTCGAATTTTCAGACTGGAGGGAGCAGTTTCTTTCATCAATGGAGAATATCAGGACTACGGGTTCCGTATAGGCATTGCCACCAGCATAGGTGTGAACTTTGGCGATTGAGAAATCAAACCGGCATCTGTTACTTTTGAAGCAGCCACCCGGTATGGCAATGTTAACTTGGAAAGATTTTCTTCATCTGCGCAAAAACTTGCCGCTCATTGATGTGCGGTCGCAGTCGGAGTATGCGGAAGGACATGTCGACAGCGCGATCAACATCCCCTTGCTAAATGATGAGGAACGGGTTGTGGTGGGCACCACTTACAAACAACAAGGTCAACTCAGTGCCATTCATGAGGGCTTTCGTTTGGTGGGGCCTCGATTGCACGAGATTATTTCGGAAGTGGAACAACATGTTCCTCAAAAGGAAGCCATCGTGCATTGCTGGCGAGGCGGAATGCGATCCTCAAACTTTGCCCAATTCATTGGCATGGCCAAAGTAAAATCACATGTCCTTGAAGGCGGCTACAAAACGTACCGGCAAAAAGCGTTTGAGTCTTTTGCGCAACCCTTTCATTTTTGGGCGATCACTGGATTTACAGGCAGCGGCAAAAGCGAGATTTTGAGGGCGCTGAAATCAATGGGCGAGCAGGTGATTGACCTGGAGAAATTGGCCAATCACAAAGGGTCGGCCTTCGGGGCGATTAATATGCCCAATCAACCGACTACAGAGCAATTTCAGAATGATCTGTTTGAAACCATTCTCGCGTTGGACGTGTCGAAACCGATCTGGATTGAAGATGAATCCATCGCGATCGGAAAGATATTCCTGCCAAATGACCTTTGGAAAAGGATGCACGCAAGCACTTTGGTGAGGGTGAATTTGGATAAAAGGTTGCGGGTGATTCGCCTGGCCCGGGAATATCGCACCGCTGATAAGGCGACTTTTCTTCAAGCCCTGGAGAACATCACGAACAAATTAGGTGGTCAGCATTTCAAGAAGGCATACGAGCTTGTGTTGCAGGATGACTGGGAGGGCGCGATCGACATTATCCTTACATATTACGACAAGGCCTATCGGAACAGCATTGAAAAGCGAAAAGACAAGCTGATGCTGGAGCTTACGTGGGAGGGAGAAAGCGTGAGAGAAATGGCAGCGGAACTCGTTATGAAGGCAAAGGGGATGATAAATTAGCGACATGGAGCAAATCAAATTAACGCAGTATTCCCATGGCGCGGGCTGTGGCTGCAAGATATCACCGGCTGTATTGGAAAAGATGATTCATTCGGACCTTCCGAAGAACGATTATCCGGCATTGTTGGTGGGAAACGAGTCGAAAGACGATGCGGCTGTTTACGACTTGGGTGATGGAACCTGCATTGTAAGCACAACCGATTTCTTCATGCCCATTGTTGACGACCCGGCCACGTTCGGGGCCATCGCATCGGTAAATGCGATCAGCGATGTGTATGCCATGGGAGGGAAACCGTTGATGGCTATCGCGATCTTGGGATGGCCGGTTAACAAAATTCCCGATGAAGTAGCAAAGCAGGTGTTAGAAGGCAGTCGCAGGGTATGCGCGCAGGCAGGGATTCCCCTGGCGGGTGGTCACAGCATCGACTGCCCGGAACCTGTATTTGGCTTGGCCGTTACCGGGAAGGTCGATCGATCCAACCTGAAGCGAAACGACACGGCAAGGGAAGGATGCGTGCTGTTTCTCACAAAACCGTTGGGGATTGGCATCATCACCACGGCTCAAAAGAAAGGAATCGTGTCACTGGATCACCTCAATGCTGTGATTCACACCATGCTTGCGTTGAACGCGGCTGGCGAATCATTTGGTGAACTTCCGTACGTTTCGGCCATGACAGACGTGACCGGCTTTGGATTATTGGGTCATTTGATTGAGATGTGCGAAGGGAGTAATGTGACTGCCGAGATTGAATTTGACAAGGTGCCTAAGTTTGATTTTCTCGAACCATACATTCAGCAGAAGAGCATACCCGGAGGCACCCAACGCAATTGGGATAGCTATGGCCACAAGGTCGGCCTACCGGGAGAAGTTCAGCGTACGATTTTGGCCGATCCTCAAACCAGCGGAGGGCTGCTCATCGCAGTGGACGAAAAAGATGCCTTCAAATTTCAACGGGTGGCGAAAGAAAACGGAATAGACGTCAATGCCTTTGGCAAACTGGTTGAGAAAAAAGCTCAGGTAGTCAAAGTCGGGTAGCCAGGCAGGCTAGTTTCCAGAGGGCTGTTTTAGCCGCTCGACCTTCGTAACGAAATACTTGGTATCGCCACGCCAGGGGAAGACCCAATACCGTTTCACATAGTGTAGGTTCACGCGCTCGCCACTTAAGGCCACGGCCTCCAATTCCCGGATCACCTCTTTGTCGTCCGACTCCACTGAAAAATCGAAAGACTCGGCTATCGGGCTGGTTCCTTTAAGGGCTCCAAAAGTTTGCAGGTTCAGTTGGCCTTCGTAGGTCTTAAAAATGATTCCTTTCTTGCTAAGCCGCAAGACGATGCCGGCCCTGACACCCTCATCGTATACGCCAAAATAGCCAAACGTCATTACCGCGATTCCAATCACGATCATGATGATGAGGAGCCTTTTGAAAAACCGCATCGTGCGTTTTTTGATTTTACTTAGGGTGCTTTCCTGCTGCATGTGGCGAGGTTTTGAGCAATTTACCCTTTCGCTTCAATTTTACATAGAAGTAAATCGTGGCAGCAATGACAAGGAGCGAAACGAATTGGGAGTTCGACAATATGCCATCCACGACAAATCCGCGGGCCACGTCTCCGCGAAATATCTCGATGATGCCCCGGCCCACGGCATACACAATCAGGTAGGTGAAGAACAATTGGCCGTCAAAAGTCTTGCGTCCTTTTAACCAGGTTAGGAACCCTAACAGCGCAAACAAGAAGGTGGCTTCGTAAATCTGCGTGGGGTGTAAAGGCGTGTTCAGCGGTTCGGCCTGGCACATTGGATCTGTGAATACGATTCCAAAGAAACTTTCCGTGGGTTTTCCATGGCAGCACCCGGCCATCAGGCATCCGATCCGTCCAAAGGCGTGCACGATGCAAGTGACAACCGCCATCACGTCCAACATGGCGAGGGTAGGGATCTTGTGCCTGCGAAAGAACCAAAGCATGGTGGGCACGGCAAACAAGAAGGAGCCATAAAAAACAAATCCGCTGCCCCGCACGAGGCGACCTAAGTTTTGCGCATAGTACGATGGGTTTTCGAAGAACAGGAAAATCTTGCCGCCCACCACGGCAGCAACCACGATGTAAATAAACAACGAGTTGGATTGATCGTAGCTAAGGTTGAATTGTTTCTTGGCCTGCGTGGCCATGTAAACCAGTCCCAGCAGTGCACCAATGGCAATGAAAAAACCGTAAGAGTAAACGGTGATGGGTCCTGCGTCAAACAACTTCGGATGCATGCAAACCAGGCTGACGCCCGAAGAAAATCAGACAGTCATGATCTCGCCTTCCTTCTTCTTCATCAGGGCATCGATCTTTTCGATGAATTCATTCGTCAGTTTCTGAACTTCTTCTTCAGCATTCTTGATGTCGTCTTCAGACACACCTTTGATTTTTTTCAGGTGTTCGTTGGTGTCTTTGCGGATGTTTCTTACGCTTACCCGTCCGTGCTCACATTCCTGTCCTACCTGCTTTACCAGCTGTTTCCTGCGCTCTTCTGTAAGCATGGGGATGTTGATGATCACTTGCTGGCCATCATTCTGAGGTGTGATGCCGAGGTTAGCAGCCATGATGGCTTTTTCAATCTCAGGGATCAGGTTCTTTTCCCAGGGTTTGATAAAGATGGTGCGCGCATCGGGGGTGGTCATGGAAGAGACCTGGTTCAATGGGCTCATCGCTCCATAGTAAGATACTTGTACCCCATCGAGCATCGCGGGGTTGGCTTTGCCTGCACGAATCTTGGTGAGTTCATGGCTCACATGCATCAGTGCCTTGGTCATGTGGTCCTTGGCGTCCTCCAAATAAAGCTGAATTTCTTCCATGACAAATACTTCAGTTGATCCTTACAAATATAGAAATATTGATGCCTTGCCCGGTTATTAACTGATCAGCGTGCCGGCCGTTTCACCTTTGGCAATCTTTAACAAGTTACCGGGCTTGTTCATGTCGAAGACAATGATGGGCAATTTGTTTTCCATGCACAGCGTAAAGGCCGTCATGTCCATGATGTTCAGGTTTTTCTCATAGGCTTCCTGAAACGACAAAACTTCATAGCGAACCGCATCGGAAAATTTTTCCGGATCTTTTGTATAAACACCGTCCACGCGGGTTCCTTTTAACACGACATCCGCCTGCACCTCAATGGCACGAAGACTGGCCGTGGAATCTGTCGTGAAATAAGGATTTCCTATCCCTGCGCCAAATATCACAATCCGGCCTTTCTCCAGGTGACGAATGGCTCTTCTTCTGATAAAAGGTTCGCACACCTGCTCCATCTTGATGCCCGCCATCAAACGGGTGTATAGTCCATGTTGCTCGAGGGCGCTTTGCAACGCCATGCCGTTAATCACGGTGGCCAACATGCCCATGTAGTCGCCTTGTACGCGGTCAATGCCCAGGGCTGACGCCTGGCCGCCCCGAAAGATATTGCCGCCACCAATTACAATCGCGAGCTCTACGCCTTGCTCCTTAACGTTCTTGATCTCTTCACAGTATTGCTCCAGTACGTTGGGATCGATATTGACGCTTTTGTTAGATCCCTGGAGTGCTTCACCACTAAGCTTGAGAAGGATTCGTTTGTACTTCATGCAACGGTTGGAAATTGACCGCTGCAAATATATCAGGATTTGGCGTTAGCAGGGCTTAGAATTCAATGAGAACCTGATTTTTCTCCACACTCTCGCCCTTTTTTGCCTTTACGTTTTTCACCACGCCCTCGCCAGGCGACTTGATCACGTTCTCCATCTTCATAGCTTCGAGTACAAGTAGCGCATCACCCGCTTGCACGCTATCGCCAGGTTTTACTTTCAGATCGATGATAAGCCCTGGCATGGGCGCTTTGATTGAATTGATTTTTCCAGATGCGGATGCATCTATGCCCATTCGCTCAAGTAAAAGGTCAAATCGATCCTTCACGATGACTTCGAAAGTCGCTCCGTTGATTTTCAGGGAAAGGGACTTCGCTACCCGATCAACCTTGATTAACTCAGCCTGATAGCCCTTGTTTTGATAAATGATGTGGAAATGACGATCGCCTGTTTTCACCAAATCCCACGCCAGCAACTCCTTGTTTACATGAAGACCATTCTCGTTTTCAACTACTTCATATTCGTTGCCGCTGACGATGACTTTATACATGCGTGTTGGTTGAGACTCATAATTAGGAATTAATCCCCTCATTTCGAAGCCACGTAGCATTTTTCAGTTGCACTTGGCAAAATCAATGAGTCAGATAGTTGCAATTGCACATTTTCTGACTTTAACTTTGTCCTGTCAAACGACAAGGGGTGCCTTAATATACGGGCTGAGATTATACCCACTGAACCTGATGCCGATAATGCGGCCGAAGGGAGGCAGTTCCGGTGCGTCCGGAAAATATTTGCGATCGTATTTCCCCTGATACTTCGCTTGAAAAAGAAAGGAATGCCATGAAAGTATTCGTGAATGTGGTGCTCATGCTGGCGAGCTTTAGCCTGTTTTCTCAATATCAAATCGATGGCGTGGTGCAAGGCCAGGAAATGAATGAATCCCTTGTGGGGGCCACCGTATTGCTACAGGAATTAAACCTGGTGCGCGCCACCGACAACCAGGGGACGTTTGTGTTTAAGGATTTACCCGAGGGTAGTTACACGATTCAGGTCAGTTATATCGGGTTTC
Source organism: Cyclobacteriaceae bacterium (assembly GCA_050250195.1). Taxonomy (GTDB): domain Bacteria; phylum Bacteroidota; class Bacteroidia; order Cytophagales; family Cyclobacteriaceae; genus ELB16-189. The sequence goes on from JBFWPC010000001.1 coordinate 1,271,519, forward strand.
AGTCGCAAGTGAAGCAAGTGACACTGGGCAAAAATATCTCCGTGGTGTTTCACCTTGCCCCGGACGTTCGCATGACCGATGAGGTGATCGTGTACGCCACACGAGCTTCAGACAAAAGTCCAGCCACGTTCGTCAACTTGAGTAAAAAGGAAATCAGCAAGCAAAACTTTGGTCAGGATCTGCCCTTCATGTTGAATTGGACCCCCTCTTTGGTGACAACCTCGGATGCGGGAGCGGGTGTCGGTTATACAGGTTTGCGTATTCGGGGTAGCGATGCGACCCGAATTAACGTGACCATCAACGGCATCCCTTACAACGACAGCGAGTCTCAGGGTGTGTTTTGGGTAGATGTACCCGACATTGCCACTTCCACGCAAAGTATCCAGGTTCAGCGGGGCGTAGGTACCTCATCGAATGGGGCAGGCGCATTTGGTGCCACAATCAATTTGCAGACCAACACGCGCAATGAAGCCGTCTATGCCGATATCATCAACTCGTTCGGATCATTCAATACGCAGCGGCACACCTTCGGTTTTGGAAGTGGGTTGATCGGTGACCATTTCATTTTTGATGGTCGCGCATCGCTCATCAGGTCTGACGGATTTATTGATCGGGCCTCCAGCGATTTGAAATCTTATTATTTCTCAGGGGGATTTTATGGCAAAAAAGCAATTCTAAAGGCGATTGTATTTGGCGGAAATGAAGTGACCTATCAAAGTTGGTACGGAGTGCCCGAATCAAGACTAAACAACAACGTGCAGGAGATGTTGAACACGGCTGCGATCGAGGGCTGGACACAAGCACAAACTGATAACCTGTTAAACTCCGGTAGTCGCACATTCAATTTCTACACATACGATAACCAGGTGGACGACTACAGCCAGGATCACTATCAGTTACACTTTTCCAATCGCATCAACACCAATTGGACCGCCAGCGCAGCGTTGCATTACACCTACGGCCGAGGCTACTATGAGGAGTTCAAGAACGATGAGTCATTTTCAGACTACGGATTGGCAGATTTTGACATTGGCGGAACGACCATTTCCGCCACTGATTTGATCAGGCGAAGGTGGCTGGACAATGATTTTTACGGAACTACATTTTCACTTACGTTCTACAAAGACAGACTCAGTTCTGTGTTGGGTGGCGCCTGGAATCAGTACGATGGCAAGCACTTTGGGGAAATTATTTGGGCCGAGTATGCCGCCAACGCGACAAAGGACTTTCGCTACTACAGCAGTGAGGCCACAAAGACAGATTTTAACATGTATTGGAAAAATAGCTATCAACTTACCGATCGACTGAATGGTTTTCTTGACTTGCAAGTGAGAACGATTGGTTACGAGACAGCGGGCACAGACAATGACCTGTCGAGTTTTGATGTAAACACCAAATACCAATTCTTCAATCCAAAAGCTGGCTTCACTTATTTTGTTGATGCACAAAATGATTTTTATGCTTCACTGGGTGTGGCGAATCGAGAGCCCGTGCGCGATGATTTCATCAATGCCCGCAGCGGTGTAACGCCAAGGCCGGAGCAGCTTACCAATTTAGAATTGGGCTGGAAAATGGGAAAGCAAGATTATACACTCAACGTGAACTACTACCTGATGGACTACAAAGATCAACTCGTGCTAACGGGTGAACTGAACGATGTGGGCGCAGCCGTTCGCACCAATGTTGATCGGAGCTATCGTACAGGAATAGAAGTGGAGGGCGGCTATCGATTTAACCACCGAGTCAGTTGGTCGGCCAACGTCACGCTGAGCGAAAACAAGATCCGAAACTTTACGGAAGTGTTGTACGATTACGGTGTGAACTATGATGAGTTTAATGAGGTTCGCAATGATTACAAAGACAGCGATATCGCGTTCTCGCCCAATGTGATCGCTGGTTCTGGTTTCACCCTTGTGCCTGTTAAAAACATGGAAGTGACCGTGTTGTCAAAATATGTAGGCAAACAGTTTCTGGACAACACCTCGAACGACAGCCGGAGCATCGACAGCTACTTGGTGAATGATTTGCGCTTATCCTACTCGTTTCACCCGAAGGGATTCCGGGAGATTGGATTAAGTCTGTTGGTGAATAATTTACTGGATGAGAAATACGCATCGAACGGGTATACCTACGGTTTTATCGGGGGCGGGGCAGAGGCCCGTCAGAACTATTTCTATCCGCAGGCAGGGCGCCATTTTATGATGATGGCTTCTTTGCGGTTTTAGCCAGGCTGCCGCAGGTATGAATGGGAGCCCGTTGCTACATTTGCAGCCAGATGGCCCCCCTTGTCTCCCTTCACACCATCAAGGCACTTTTCCGGCTCACCCGGTTTTGGAATCTCACCATCATCGGCTTGGCGCAATACTTTTCGGCTTATTTTCTGATTGGGGCCAACGTCTTTTCCGATTGGAGATTGCTTCTGTTGACGTCTTCTACCATCATGATTGCAGCAGCAGGGTACATCATCAACGACTATTACGACATCAAGATCGACCTGATTAACAAACCACAACGGGTGGTCATCGGCAAGAGCATCACGCGCAGGTATGCCTTGCTTTTCCATTCTTTGCTATCGTTTGGTGGTGTGGTTATTGGATTGCTGTTGGACTGGAGGATCGGCATCGTCAACCTTTTTTCGTCAACCTTGCTTTGGTGGTATTCCAATCACCTGAAGCGACTGCCTTTTGTAGGCAACCTGGCCGTGGCGTTTCTGACTGGCGTTTCCATAGGCATAGTAGATTTGCTTTATCACCAGCCTAATACGCTTGTATTGGGTTATGCGTTGTTTGCATTTGCTATGACACTCATTAGGGAGATTATCAAAGATATGGAGGATTGGAAGGGCGACAACACCTTCGGCTGCCGGACGCTTCCCATTGTTTGGGGCATGCGAAAAACCAAACAACTGCTTTACCTTTTGCTGGTCAGTTTCGTTTTGGCAGTGATCTTGATCAATGAGATCTACGTGCATTTGCCTATTTACTACTTTGCCGTTTTTCTCTTCCTGCCGTTGGGGTATTTGGTGGCAAAACTTGTTCGTGCCGATACCATCCGTGACTATGAAAAACTGAGCTCATTATGCAAGTATTTAATGTTGCTGGGAATATGTACGATGGTCTTGGTATGAGCGCCTATCTTGCAGCTTGATGACTGACAAAAAAAGAATTGCCATTCTGGCGTCCGGTAGTGGCACGAATGCGGAACAGATCGTAAAGCACTTTGACGGGCATCGCGATATTGAAGTTGCATTAATCCTCAGCAATAATCCCGATGCGTTTGTGCTCGAACGGGCCAAACGGCTGCAAGTTCCTTCAAAAGCTTTTGGCAGGAATCAATTCCGCGAAAGCGAGGTGTTGAAATGGCTGGCTGAATATGCCATTACCCACGTGGTACTTGCCGGCTTTCTCTGGTTGATTCCGTCAAGCTGGCTGCAAACTTTCCCCAACCGCATTATCAACATCCATCCGGCACTGTTGCCAAAATATGGCGGCAAGGGAATGTATGGGGAAAACGTTCACAAAGCGGTAAAAGAAGCTGGCGATAACGAAACCGGGATCACCATCCACCTGGTGAATGCCCACTATGATGAAGGAAAGATGCTATTTCAGGCCAAATGTATCATTGCAGATGAAGATTCGCCCGCAGATATTGCCGCGAAGGTTCATCAGTTGGAGTATCAACATTATCCCTCGCAGATTGAAAAGTGGATCTTGGGCAGTTAGTTTTTTGTGTTTGTTGCAAGCGCCTTGGCCACTGCCATTAACAGGTCACTGGTAATTCTTACCTTGTAATTCGGGTTGATGTACTCAAATTGAATGATCCCCTTCTCGTCAAGAATAAACAACGAGGGCACGGGCAATAACAGGTCCAGGTTTTTTCCGTCTGAGTCTTCAACTAACCTCTTGTTGTACCGTTCTGGCGCTTTGAAGGCAATCCCCACCTGTTTAGCAAACGACATATCGGCATCCGAATACAGCTGATATTTTAGTTCATTTTTGTCTATCGCCTTTTGCAAATTCGATGCAGCGTCCGGACTGATGGCGATGAGCTGGTAACCTAAATCAAGAAGAGGCTGTTCAATGCGCCCCACTTCTGCCAAATGAGTGTTGCAGTAGGGGCACCAGCTTCCCCGGTAGAAGATCAGAATCGTTTTCTTGCCAGCCCACAATGACTGCGTGGAAATGGCAGTTCCTTCGATGGTGGAAATGGTGGCTTGGGGCATTTCCTCACCAACCAGAAGGGGGCTCACATCCTCGGGACTGACAGGCACCTGAGCGCGCGCTGTGACCATCGCAACAAGAAAGACCAGAGGTAGACATGTTCTCATAGCTGATTATTTACCGGACAAGTAAAGGCGCAACATGTTTTTAGTTCGTCCTGCAGGTGACAAAGCCAACCTTTAGGTTATTCAAAGACGAAATCGGACGATCGTGGCATGAGGTTGAAGGCCTCTTGAACAAATGAGGGAGGTTTTGTGAGTTTCCTTTTCGACAGATCCAGCCATGCTCCATCCAGGTTAATCACAGCCGCGATGGTGCCGTCAGCTTTGATGAGTTCATGTTGCATGCTCCACCTTGAATAATCGGATCTTGCCCTGGTCAGAATTTGGGTTCCGATGATTTCGTCTTCCATCCGGATTTCGCGCTTATAGAAGACTTCTTCCCTGAATACGATGGGTCCGATTTGATGATCGAGCAGTTTTTTGGTTGGCAGATCGTGATCGGTCAGGAATCGCGTTCGCAGCAGTGCGCCATAATCAAGGTAAGCAGAATGCCGCAAATGACCATTGAGGTCCATATCTGCCCATCGCATTTGAATGGGCAATGAATACGGTTCCATTACGGGGTATTGATTTCGTTGAATGTACCATCTGCGGGATCGGTCCAGCTCATCGGGTACTTTTCATCAATAAATCCGAGAGCGTCTGTGGTGAGATACAGCGGACGGAAGGTATCGATCATCACCGCCAACTCATGAGTTTCTTTGGCTCCGATACTTTTTTCCACTGTACCTGGATGCGGACCATGCGGTAGCCCACCCGGGTGCAGTGTGAACGAACCTCGGTCAATTCCCCTGCGACTCATGAAATTCCCTTCTGCGTAATACAATACTTCATCCGAGTCAATGTTGCTGTGGTTGTACGGGGCGGGAATGGCTTGCGGGTGGTAGTCAAACAATCGCGGCACGAAGGAACAGACCACGAAGTTGTGAGCCTGGAACGTCTGATGAACTGGTGGCGGCTGATGGATCCGACCGGTGATCGGTTCAAAATCATGAATGGAAAAAGCATAAGGCCAAAGAAAACCATCCCAACCAACCAGGTCAAGCGGGCTGTAGTCGTACACGTATTGATGCAGGTATCCCTGCTTCTTGATCTTCATCAGGTATTCGCCTCGCTCGTTTTCGGTAACGAGTTCGTGGGGAGGCCTTATGTCGCGTTCGCAGTATGGCGAGTGCTCCAGCAGTTGTCCCAACTGGTTGCGGTAGCGTTTTACCGTCTCAATTGGTGACGCGGATTCAATAATGAGCAAGCGGAGCGGGCCCTCATTAAACTCGAGTTTGTAGATCACGGTGCGCGGAATCACCACGTAATCACCCTGTTTGAAGTCCAGTTTACCGAATTGAGATATCAAAGTGCCGCTGCCATCGTGCACAAAAAGCACTTCATCGCCTTCGGCATTCTTGTAGTAGTATTCCATTTTTCGCTGCTTGGGCGAGCAAATGGACAAAGAACAATCGCTGTTCGACAATAAGACCTTGCGTGCGGAAAGGAAATCCTCTCCGGTGGTTCCCACTTTGGAAGTATTAAGGTGTGTTTGCCGCAGCGCATAGTCTTCGATAATCTTTGGGCCAAACTTCACCGGGTCTTTAACCGCCTTGATGCGCGTGGGTGCATTGATATGATAAAGATTGGAGTAAATCCCCGAAAAGCCTTCCGAGCTAACCAGCTCCTCTTTGTAAAGACTACCGTCTGGCTGTCTGAACTGTGTATGGCGCTTGGGTGGAATTTGTCCTAATCGATAGTAATACATGGCGAGGCTGTTATGTAACGCGACTTCGAAGTTAGCAAATATTGAAATGAAAAAGCCCCGCGGCATGGCGAGGCTTTCAATGGTAATTCGTGTTTTTACATTTTTCCCCTATTCATCTCCGGCACCTGGTCGAAAAGTTTTACAGCCTGCTGAAGAATTTCATTTGTCTCGTTGTAAATAGGATAGAATCCCTCGTTGCCCCAAATCCTTCTGGCCACATATGCTTTGATGTAGATGTCAAAGGCTTTCCGATTTTTTTTCAGGTCCGCATAGTCCGGATTCACTCCATTAGCTTTGCCGGTCTCTACCAGTTTGTTGATCATCTGATCGGTTACTTTGAATTTCTTAATATACTTCTCATAGCCCTCCTTTTCAAGTTGCTCTGCATTTGCTACGGTGTAGTTGAAAGCAAACTCCGGAAACGAATTGGAATTGAACAATTCATTCAGATACCGGCTGGCCAACGTGGTATCCAATGGAACGAAGTAATCGGGCATGATGCCGCCCCCACCATAAACGGTTCGGCCATTGGCCGTTGCGTATTTGAGTGAATCATTAAACTTAATGCTGTCGGCATGGAAGAATTCACCATGCCGGAAGCGCATGGCAATGTCTTTTGAATAGTCGTTGCTGTCGGAGTAGGGCTTTTGTATCGACCTTCCGCTGGGTGTGTAGTATCTTGAAATCGTTAATCGCAATTCCGACCCGTCATTCAAATCGAACGGAGACTGCACCAATCCCTTCCCATACGATCTTCTTCCCACAATCAGTGCGCGGTCATTATCTTGAAGTGCGCCAGACACGATCTCAGATGCAGACGCACTGCCTTCGTTGATCAGAACGATGAGGTCACCTTTTTCAAAGTCTCCCTGTTTGGTGGCCATGGCATCGGAGTTGTAGCGCGAATCTTTCCCTTTTGTGAAAACGATCTTGTTGCCGGCTGGAAGAAAATCATCCGCGATATCGATGGCTTGGTTCATGTAACCACCCGGATTGCTTTGCAGATCAAGAACCAGTTTTTGCATGCCCTCCCTCTTCAATTTCTCCATGGCCTCTTTGAACTCCGTGTAGGTGGTTTGCGCAAATCGGCTGATTTTGATATAGCCAATCTCCTTATCGAGCATATAGGCGGCATCCACCGAGAATTGCGGAATCTTGTCGCGGATGATCGTGAATGAAAGTGGTTTGGGATTTCCACTCCGCACCACTTCAATTTTCACTTCAGACCCTTTCGGACCTTTCAGGTGTTTCATCACATCCAGGTTGGTGAGCCCCACGCCAGCAATGTTTTGTCCATCCACTTTCACGATCTTATCGCCCGTGCGCAAACCAACGGCTTCAGAGGGTCCACCGCTTAAAGGAGCAACGACAACCAGCGTGTCGTGAAAGATATTGAACTCGATACCGATTCCTTCATAATTGCCTTTGAGGTCTTCGTTGGCCTGCACGCGCTGGCTCGCTGGAATGTATGCGGAATGCGGGTCCAGGTTTGTGAGCATGTGCTCAATCGCATCATCTACAAGTTCCTCCGTATTGGCTTTATCCACATATTCACTTTGGATTAGGCCAAGCACCTCCCGGAATTTTTGCACATCCTGCCCCACATTGCCTGTTGAGGTGGGAGAATTGATGCTGGCACCAATTAAAATACCCCCGGCAATCCCCAGGCACAAGATAAATGGCAGTCTGATTTGAAATTTCGAATTCTCGCTCATGATTTATTTCGATTGACTTATCTCTTAACGTTATTACGGAAAGTAAAGTTATTCTTTGGTGGTAAATGCGAAAAACGAACCAGCCGCCAAGCATTGGCCGGGTTGGGGAACAACTGGGGATGGGCTATATTTGTAGCTAAGTATGAACAGTTTGGCCCTTAAAGACAGGCGAATCGGTGACATTGTGGACCAGGACAATGTGCGCGCTTATGTGCTGTACTACCTCGGTATCCGGTTCTACGAATACTCCGAACAAACACTGGAGGAGGTTTGTCAAAAGAAAGGCCTGAGGATAGAACAAGTGGTGAAGGAGTTGGAATCTCCCAATGAGAATTTCAATGAGGCCGACATTCCGCTTATTTCTTATCCAATCGATCTGATCATCGAATACCTGAAGCACGCCCACTTCATTTTTGTGAAACACCAGTTGCCCTTCATCTCTCGAATGGTCGAGAGTTTTCAAGCGAATCACCCTCAGTATGATCAGGTTGAGAAGGATTTGAAAGTACTCTTTCCACTTTTTCTGGAGGACTTCATCCATCATATCTACGAAGAAGAAGACACGCTCTTTGGGTACATCCGGACCTTGGAAAGGGCAGCGAAGGGCACTTATAATCCATCCCGGCTGTATCGCCTGCTGGAGAAAAATTCATTACAGCTTTTCGCGATGGAACATGAGGCCCATGACGATGAGATGGAAGGCATCCGAAAGATTACCAACAATTATGCATTGGGGCAGGACGCTCCGCTGCATGTCAAAGTGATCTATTCGGAACTCACCCGCTTTGAAAAAAGCCTGCAGGTTCACGCCCGCATCGAGAACGAAATTTTGTTCCCAAAGGCCATGTTGCTGGAGGATACCGTGAAGCGTTCCCTTGCTGAAAAAGTCAAACTAAACTAAGTACACATCATCGCATGGGCAGGGTGCTGGCGATTGACTATGGCCTGAAGAGAACGGGACTTGCCGTAACTGATCCGTTGCGGATTATCGCTACCGCGCTAACCACTGTAGAGACTTCCCAGCTGCTTGCTTATTTGAAATCATATTTTGGCAAAGAACAGGTGGATGAAGTGATTATTGGCCTGCCACGCCAGCTCAACAACCGGGAGTCGGACATTGCTCCGGCCGTGAGGAGATTTATGGATCGTTTTGAGAAAACCTTCCCCGGGAAGCCCCTAAGGGCAGTGGATGAACGCTTCACCAGTGCCATCGCGCAAAGGGCAATGATTGAGGGCGGGATGAAAAAGAAGAACCGAAGGGTGAAGGAAAATGTTGACATGATCAGCGCCACGATCATCCTGCAATCGTACATGGAATCGATCCGATGACGGGTTGAAAAGCGCCAAATGTTTAAATTTGCGGCACTAAAATTTTGACATGGTTTATCCCATTGTGATGTACGGAGATCCAGTGCTCAGAAAGAGGGCGGAGGAGATAGAAAAAGGCGCGGATGTAAAGCCACTGGCTCAGGATATGTTCGAAACCATGGAGGCAGCCCACGGCATTGGCCTGGCGGCCCCGCAAATTGGAAAGGGTATTCGCATATTTGTGGTGGATGGCACATCTCTGGAAGACGAGCCCGGAATGGAGGATTTTCGCAAGGTGTTTGTAAATGCCGAAATCGTGGAGGAGGAGGGCGAAGCCGTGGAGATCGAAGAGGGATGTCTCAGCATTCCGAATATTCGTGAAAAAGTAGAGCGACCATCGACCGTTCGCATTCACTACTTTGATGAAAACTGGAACGAGTTTGAAGAAACCTACACGGGGATGAAGGCCCGGATCATTCAACACGAGTACGATCACATTGAAGGTGTTCTTTTTCTCGACTACTTAACCCCTCTGAAAAAGCGTTTATTAAAGAGGAAGCTGAGTGACATCAGCAAAGGCGAAGTAGACACCGAATACCGGATTCTGGCTCCGTTACGCAGATAACCAAACATTAACCGGGTTTATGGTGCAGCCGGAAAAATCTTTTGATTCATGCATCATTGCTGCACCCGGATGGTCAGGTGCAAAGATTGTATCTTCAGTTTTTGAATTCCGAGTTAATATTGAATCTTAAATCCCGACTTCCCGAATTAGGTACTTCCATCTTTGCGGTCATGTCCAGGATGGCGCTTGAACACAATGCCATCAACCTGTCTCAGGGTTTTCCGGATTTTCAGGTAGACGAAACCCTGCTCGACCTGGTGAGCAGATTCATGCGTGAAGGTAACAACCAGTATGCACCCATGCCTGGCGTACCTCCTTTGCGAGAGGTGATCGCGAAGGTTATCGAGGAAACCTACCAACATAAAACGGATCCGGAAACTGAAATCACTATCACGGCTGGAGGCACCGAAGCAATATTTGCCACCATTGCTGCCCTGGTAAGTGAGGGAGACCAAGTGATCATGTTTGATCCAGCTTATGATTGTTATGATCCAGCCGTCAGGTTAAATGGAGGCGTACCCGTGCATATCAATCTTCGGTATCCAAAATTTAGCATTGACTGGAACGAAGTGGCCGACAAAATCACCGAACACACCAGGGTGATCATGATCAACACACCCCATAACCCTACGGGTGCCGTGTTGTCCGAACAGGACATGATAACCTTGCAAGAACTGGCAGATGAGCACGATCTGGTCGTATTGAGCGATGAAGTTTATGAGCGGATTATTTTCGATCAAAAGATGCATCAAAGCGTTTTGAAGTACCCTGGCCTGGCAAAGCGTAGTGTGGCGGTGTTTTCCTTTGGAAAGACATTTCATGCCACTGGCTGGAAGGTGGGATACGCAGTGGCGCCTGTCTCAATTACCCGCGAAATCAGGAAGGCACACCAATTCATTAATTTTAGCGTGAACACACCCGTGCAAATGGCGTTGGCAGAATACATGAAGGAACCTGGTCATTACAGTCATTTGGGCACGTTCTATCAGCAAAAGCGCGATTATTTTCTCCATCAGATTCAGGGTTCCGCCTTTCGCGTGATGGCTTGCCACGGCTCCTACTTTCAACTATTAAGCTATGATGGCCTGTCGGACAAACCCGATTTGGCAATGGCCGAATGGTTGACGAAAGAGCATGGGCTTGCTTCCATACCCGTATCTGTGTTCTATAAAGACAAAACCGATCACAAACTGCTGCGGTTTTGTTTCGCCAAAGGGGAGGAGACCCTCAGCCGGGCCGGAAACATGCTAAAGCGCCTGTAACCCGCCTGTTTTTCCTTTGCGGGGATTTTAGTAACTTTTCATCGGCTGGCGACAAGCCCATTTCCTTTTCGGGTTCTTTTGGTTCATTTGGACTTGCCACCTCGACCGGTCTTTTCACCATTGGTTTTTTTATCTGAATTCCCGGTTAAGCGCGTCAACGCGCTGTGCCGGTTCTAAAGTTTCAAAGATGTTGTGCATAAAACAGTTGCTCGCATCGGTGTTGCTGCTTGGGCTCGCATGTTCGGCTTTTGCGCAGCGCATTGAGAATATCAGGGCCTCATTTGCAGACGGAAAAGTCACCGTGTTGTATGATATAACCGGTGGTCATCCGCGGCAAACTTACTCCATCCGTTTGCTGGGATCCCACAACCAGTTTTCCAGTCCGCTGAGGCAAGTGACGGGAGACGTGGGTGATGGCGTTTCCGGTGGAAAGGACAAGAAAATCATCTGGGATGCGGAGAGTGAGTTGGTTACGTATAGCGGAGGAATTACCTTCCGAATCTCGGGAAGCCTGATCCCGATGAAACTGACAGTAATAAGCCCCGAAGCCGGCAGTTCATTGAGGCGTGGGAAGGAAGTTCTCATCAGATGGGAAGGGGGATTGCCGGATGCAAATGTCAAAATGGAATTGTATCGGGGTAATACCCGCGTTGCAGCGGTTGGTGAGACCAGAAACACGGGGGTGTATACATTGAAATTGCCGAAGGACCTTGAGAAGGGAGAGTATGCAATCCATTTTGCTGCTGGAGGTGAGCGGGCTGTGAGTGCTGCGTTTACGGTTAAGCCTGGCTTTCCAAAAGGCATTTTGGTCGGGCTGGGTGCGGCTGCCGTTGGCCTGGCGGTGTGGATGCTCTTGCCAGATTCTGGTTCTGGCGATGAAAAGTTACCTGTTGCACCGGATCCGCAATAATATTTATGAATCAGATTAGGATATTGGCGATTGTTGCGTTCTTGAGCTTGGCTATTGGCCTGGATGCACAGGTTCCTACGATTACCTCATTTACTCCACAGACTGGCCCTATTGGTACTTCTGTCACAATTACCGGCACCAACTTCAGTGCTACCCCAACCAACAACATTGTTTTCTTTGGTGCAACGCGAGCTGCCGTAACCAACGCTTCTGCAACCAACTTGACAGTAACCATTCCAGCAGGCGCTACTCACGACTTTATTACCGTTACCGTGGGTGGACTGACAGCATATTCGGCAAGGCATTTTATACCTTCGTTTGGGGGTACCGGAACGTTGACATCAAATTCCTTTGCCCCCAAGGTCGATATACCTACCGGTACTGCCCCCTGGGGTATAACCGCAAGCGATCTTGACGCGGACGGCAAACCTGATTTGATTGTAACAAATCAAAGCGCAGGGACTATATCAGTCCATAAGAATAGCAGCACTTTGGGATCATTAACAACTGGTTCTTTTGCCTCAGGTATTCCTTTTAATGTAGCTGCCAATCCGATTCACGTAAAAGCTGGTGATCTCGATGGTGATGGAAAACAAGACTTAGTAATAGTAAATGCAAACAGCAACTCGGTTTCCATTCTCAGAAATACTACCATCACTTCTATTTCGATGGCTACAAAAGTTGACTTGTCAACCGGCTCGACTCCAGCCTCAGTAGCCATCGGGGACTTTGACAGCGATGGCAAGCCCGATCTGGCCGTTGCGAATTCCCAGGCAAACACTATATCTCTATTTAAGAATCTGAGTACTATGGGCTCAATTCTTTTCGATAATAAAGTTGATCTGCCCGCAGGTTCAAGTCCGCAAGGTTTAGCCGTTGGCGATCTCGATAGTGATGGAAAACCAGAAATTGTGGCTACAAATAACACCGACAATAATATTTCAGTATTCAGAAACCAAAGTACTTCAGGTACAATCACCGCAAGTTCTTTTGCTTCTAAAGTGGATTTTCCCTCTGATACCAATCCCTACTTCGTGGCTATTGGCGATATGGATAGCGACAATAAACCAGATTTGGTGGTAGCGCATTATGGCCCGAGTAATATCTCAGTATTTAAGAATGTAACTTCGGTTAGTGTAATAAATACGGGATCATTTGAGGCCAGGGTGGATTATCTTGCGCCTAATTCGGGTAGTCACGTTTACATAGCCGATGTGGACGGAAATGCCAAGCCGGATTTTATTGGTACCCATCCTGCCGGTAACCTTGTTTCCGTGTTTGCAAACACAACCACATCAGGCACTATTGCGTCAAATTCCTTCGATGTGCGGTTTGCATATTTGACGGGCATTCAACCATTTTTTTCAACAGTTGGGGATTTGGATGGAGACGGAAAGCCGGACATAGCTGTTGCTAATTTTGGAGCCAATACGATTTCCCTGCTTAGAAACACAGTCGCAACAGTAGCTCAAACTTATCATGTGTCTCAATCAGGAAACGATAGCAACGATGGAAGTTCGGGAAGTCCTTTTCTGACCATTCAACATGCAATCGATGTGGCTATCGCTGGGGAGGCTATTAAAGTAGCTGCTGGAATTTACAATGAAGGATTGATTTTGCAGGAACAGATAACTTTGCAGGGAGGTTATGCTACAGATTTCTTAGATGCCAACCGGAATATTTTTAGCAATAAAACCGTGGTAAGGGCAGTGAGCACCATCATCCTCAATGATGCGTTTGGTTCAACGATAGAAGGATTTGTGTTCGATGGCAACAACACCGCGGAAGAGGGGCTTAGAATCAGTGCCAACTCCGTAGTGAAGAACAACATCGTGCTGCGCGTTAGGAGTTCCCCCGGCCAGGGCATCAACATTTCGGGAGATGCGGTTGTTAACAACAATGTCTTCCATGACAACATCACCGGGGCGATTCTCTTTGGCGGAACGTCCGCAGGCGCAGTATTCAAGAACAATATCGTCACGGGCAATAGCTTTGGTTTGAACAACAGTTCAGCTGCGGGCCTTCATCGGTACAACTGCGTGTCGCAGAATTCTTTCAATTACACCGGGAACTTTAACGCCCCAGGAATCGGTGACATCAATCTCAATCCGAATTACCTGGATGCCGCTTCGGATGATTTCCGGATTAGCGGAACCTCACCCGCTATAGATGCTGGCGATCCCGCTGATCCTGTCGGCAGTGAACCGTGCAGCAGCCGGATCAACATGGGCGCCTACGGTGGCACCGCACTTGCCGCATGTGCGATTGCATCCGAGCCCACCACGCAGGTCTCAGGAATCAACTTTACGGCAACCAACTTCACCTCACTGTCCTTTACCTTTACGAATGGCAATGGAACATCGCGACTGGTGGTGGCTAAACAGGGAGCTGCCGTTGACGCCAACCCGGTGGATGGAATTTCCTACACAGCAAACACCACGTTTGGAAATGGTTCGGAGCTGGGTACCGGGAACTATGTAGTAAGCGATGGCACGCAGCCGGTTACGGTATTTGGCCTCACCCCCGGCACCACGTATCACTTCAGGATTTACGAATTCAACGGATCAGCCGGAACGGAAAACTACCTGACCACCACAGCCACCGGGAATCCCAACTCCACCACAACTGCAACCTCTGCAATCGTAACGGTTTCTGATTTTAATCCGAAGAGCAGCAACATCGGCACTTCGGTGACCATCACCGGCTCGATTTTTGGCGCCACCATTTCATCCAACACGGTCTTCTTCGGGGGCGCCAGGGCAGTGGTCACCAGCGCCAGCACCACCCAGTTGGTGGCCACCGTTCCGCAAGGGGCTTCTCATGAGCGGATATCGGTGGTGGCGGGCGGGCAAATTGGATACTCATCCAGATTTTTTATGCCCACCTTTGCAGGCAGCAACACCATTGCTTCCAATTCCTTTGGAACCAAAGTGGACTTTGGTGCGGGAAATTATCCGGATCACATTGCCATCGCGGACATAGATAACGATACAGGGCCAGATGTGCTGGTGGCCAACGGCAGTCTCGGTTCGTTTTCAGTGCTGCTCAACACCAACAGCGGGGGCGCCATCAATTCAGGATCCTTGTCGGCCCCAATCAATTTCACTTCGGGCACCTCGCCCAACGCCCTTGTGACAGGTGATCTGGACAGTGACGGGAGACTTGACGTGGTGGTTACCAATGCCGGTGGCACCACCAGCGTTTTTAGGAACACCACATCAGGAGGATCGCTTTCATTTGCACCGAAGGTTGATTTGGCGGGGACGAGCCCGCGCTATGTGGCCCTGGGTGACTTTGACGGAGACGGGAAAGCGGACTTGGCTACGTCCAACTACGATAACGCCACCGTTTCGGTTTTCCGTAATTCGGGAACAACAGGAAATGTTTCTTTTGAACCACCCATCGACCTTACCACGCAAACGCAACCTTATGGCATGGCCGCTGGCGACCTGGATGGTGATGGCATGACAGATTTGGCCGTTGTTAATCAGGGAAGCAGCTCAGTTTCCGTTTTCAGGAACAACAGCACAGGCGGTAGCATTTCATTTTCAACTGCACTGAACATTGCTACAGGTGCCTCACCGCAAAATATTGCGTTGGGCGACATTGATGGCGATGGGCGACTTGACATGGCCGTGGTGTGTCTTTCGGTGGTGTCACTGTTCAGGAACACCGGCACTGCCGGGTCGATCACTGCCGGCTCGTTTGCATCCAAAGTGGATATCGCCACGGGAGATACCAATTCATTAGGTATTTCCCTTGCCGACCTGAGCGGTGATGGGAAGACTGACCTCGCAGTGGCCAATAACGTGTCGGGCGATCTTTCGGTTTTTGCCAACAACGGCACGGCAGGAGCGATCAATGCCGCGACTTTTGCTTCACCAGCGAATTTTTCCATCGGCACCAACCCTGCATGCTATGCCATCGGTGCCGCAGACCTGAACGGGGATGGAAAACCCGACCTGGCCGTACCCAATTCGAGCTCAGGTTCATTTATTGCCGTTTTTGAAAACCTGATTTCCTCCACTGTTGCACCTGAACCCACCGCCCAACCTACCAACATGACATTCACCAACCAGCAGGCCACGTCTTTTACGGTTAACTTCACGGCCGCGTCAGGAAATCCCGATGGATACATTGCGTTGATGAAGGAAGGGCAGTACCCTTCGTTCGTGCCCGTGGATGGACAAGTGTACACCTTCAACGAAGAACCTGACCCCAGTGGCGACCCGGGAACTTATGCCGTTTTGATAGGGCCGGAAACCTCCTTTGGTATTGTATCGGTGAGCCCAGGTGCCACTTTGTATTTCAGAGTGTACGCATACAACGGCAATGGCACTGGAATCAACTACCTTACCACGGCTCCCCTGGAAAACAATTTTACTACACCCGCCCTTCCCTCAAAGCCGACTGTGCAAGCTAGTAATCTGGTTATCCAGCAACTATTCCAGAACACCCTGCAACTTACATGGACCAATGGCAATGGCACTGCGCGCATTGTGGTGGGCAAGGAGGGCAGTGCAGTTGACCAGTCGCCAACCGATGGAGTCACATACTTTGCTTCAGGCTCATTTTCTTCGGGCGATGACCTCGCGGGCGGCAATTATGTCGTTTATAATGGAAATTCTAATACGGTTAATGTGACCGACATATCTGATGGGACGACCTACCACTTTTTTGTTTTTGAATACAACGGTGCATCTGGTTCGGAAAGCTACAATCTGAATACAGCAAATAACAATCCCAACAGCATCACCACCTCAGCGAGTGACACTTCACCCCCGGAAGCGGGCAACATCACGGCTCCGGTCGCGGTTGGGCCGGGTAATGATGCGTTGATAACGGCAGCGTTTACCGACCCGGAATCTGGAATTCCCGATGATGGCCTTGAACTTCATTATCGCTCGATTTCGTCAGGCGGGGGTTTTACGAACCTGGCAATGACAAAAACTGGAGCTGACTGGCAAGCCACAATTCCGTCCGCGGCCTTCGGGGAGTTGGGGGCAGAGTTCGAGATTGCAGCTACCAATGGAGCGACATTGACCACCACCACCGCCCTCAGACAGGTGAAACTAACCTATCAGGGATCTGCCAGCGCATCCCTTCCCTATGCATCATTTGGCGACCAACAGTCGAATTACAGGATCATCTCGGTGCCGTTTGAACTCACGAACAAGACGGTGGGCACCGTGTTGGGTACTCATCTGGGCGAATACGATGGCCGCGGCTGGCGCATGTTCAGATGGGAAAACAGCACCATCGAATTGAATAAGTTTTCTCAGTTAGAGCCCGGCAAGGGCTACTGGTTGATTATCCGTGACAATCCTGGTGTAAATATCACCCTGGGCGATGGCACCACGGTTTCCGCCACATCGGACAATCCTTTCATGCTGGAGAATGTGTCAGGTGAATGGTTTCAAATAGGAAACCCATATCCCTACAACCTGCTTTGGTCAGACGTGCAGGCCGCCAATCCCGGATTGCCCGGACTGCGGGTGTATGAAGGCACCTTCACTGACGGTACAGTACTTAAAAGCTTCAGCGGAGGGTTCATCAAATTCAGTGCGGGAAGTCCAGCCATTGACATCGTATTTCCTGTTGAAAAAAACCCGGGTGCGGGCCGTGCGATGGAATCGGACAGACAATCGATAGACGAACCCAATTGGTCGGTATCACTTTCGCTCTCGCAAGGAAATCTCACTAATACAATCGCGGGCTTCGGCATGAACGAAAATGCGAACGAAGGTTTTGACGTGCATGACGGGTTTACCATGCCGCGCATGTTTGACGACTTTCTGGAGCTTAACCACTTTAAAAGGGACGGAAGTTCATTTTACACCAAGGATGTTGTACCTCCAACCCAGGCGCATGTTTGGGAGTTTGAAATAGTGTCGAGTACAAACGAGGGTTGGATCACTTTGGAGTGGGATAACTCCTATTTTGGAAACAACGATCGTGAACTGTACCTGGTGGATGTTGCCAGGGGGCGGAGCTTTGACATGCGCCAGTTGAATCGATACAGCTTCGATCCAAAGACCTCACATTCATTTAAGGCAGTATTTGGAGACAGTCTTTTTGTGACTGAACACACGCGGGTTGACCATTTGGTGCTCCACGGGGCATATCCTATCCCTTCTGACGGTGATGTGACCATCAGTTTTTCGATTCCCGATCGAGCGACAGTGCGCCTAGAAATAGCAGATTCAAATGGCAGAAATATTTGGACCAGGGAATCAGACTTTCCGGCCGGTTACAATGAGATTACCTGGCTGCGCACCGCTGAGTCGCCCGGATTGTACATTGGCAAAGTGTTTTCAGGTCAAACGGCAAGGCATACAAAATTCATACTTCGATAACCTAACGCAATGGCTATGAAAAACCCAGTTGTTATTTTCTTGCTATTAGCCGGACAAACGGTGGTAGCACAGGAGTTGACAGGCACGAGCAACCCGTTGATGATTGAAGTCGGTAAGAAACCAACTCCGTCAGAAACCAAGGCCCCTGCCCAGATATCGCCCGCGGATTTAGGTCTGACAAATATCCCGCCTTACTATGCCTTAATCATTGGCGTTTCAGACTACAGGTTCACCGGGCCCGGGTTGCCGAATCTTGACATGCCCGTGAAGGATGCCGAACGGCTATACAGTATTCTCACCACCCGGTACGCTTTCAAACAAGAGCATGTAACACTGCTGAAAAACCCTACACGTGAAGAGATTATCAACCAAATGGACCACCTTGCTTCGGTTGTTACCGACAAGGATAATCTGTTGGTATTTTATGCAGGACACGGATATTATGACAAGTCCAAGGAATTCGGATATTGGCTTCCATCTGATGCAAAAAAAACGAGCACAAGCGCCTGGATCTCGAACAGCCAGATCAAAGACTACATGGGTGCGATCAAATCAAAACATACGCTGTTAATCACAGATGCTTGTTTTGGAGGTAGTATTTTCAAAACCAGATCGGTGGAAACCATGATCCGGAAGTTTTATGACTTGTATCACGATCAAAGCCGGAAGGCCCTGACCAGCGGGAATTTATCTGAAGTGCCTGATCAAAGCATCTTTATAAAGTATTTGTTGAAAGTGCTTGAGGAGAGCTCCGATCCGTTCCTTCCGGCATCAATCTTGTTTGCCCGAATTTATGAGCCTGTATCAAACAATGCACCTGTGGCCCCTCAATTCGGTGTTATTCAGGGAGCCGGTGACGAAGGCGGAGATTTTATTTTTATAAAAAACAACTGATCCGGCCTTCAACAAACAGTTTCATTTTGAATTTTGTTGAAAAATTCAGATTCGGTTTCTTTGCACCTCTCTTAGACAATTCATGCAGGATCTCAAGATTTCCATCATTCAATCTGATTTACACTGGGAAGACATAGGTGCCAATTTGGCCATGTTCGAAGAAAAGATCTGGCAGATTGGTGGGTCGACAGATGTCATTGTGTTGCCTGAAATGTTTACGACCGGATTCAGTATGCATGCGCGCAGGCTTGCCGAGCGGATGAACCTGCGAACCTTCAAGTGGATGAAGCAAATGGCCGATCAGACCGGGGCCTTGGTATTGGGAAGCTTCATTGCGTCAGTTCACGAACGGTATTACAACCGCCTGCTTTGGATGGAGCCGGGCGGTAATTTCAAAACCTACGACAAACGGCACCTGTTTCGGATGGCGGAAGAACATCAGGTTTACACACCTGGTGAGAGTCTCTTGATTGGTCACTGGAAGGGTTGGAGAATTTGTCCACTGGTGTGTTACGATCTTCGCTTTCCGGTTTGGAGTCGCAATCGGTGGAACGCTTCGTTGCGCAGGCCTGCTTACGACATCGCGATCTATGTAGCCAATTGGCCAATGGTTCGAATCAATGCTTGGGAAACATTGCTGAAGGCACGAGCCATCGAGAACCTTTGCTATACAGTGGGGGTCAATCGCGTAGGCATCGATGGTAATTCCGTTGAGTACAACGGGCAGTCCACCATTGTCAACCCAAAGGGAGAGCCCATCTTCACCCTGGAAGGGATGGAGGCCATCAAGACCGTGGAGGTTAGCGGCAATTCACTGCAGGCTTACCGCGATAAGTTTCCTGCATTTATGGACGCTGACGACTTTTCAATCGAGTTTGAACATATTCCTGAGGAAGACTTTTAGTCACTCCGAACAGATCAGATCGTAAAAGCCAGCTTTTTTCAATTCTTGGGACTGAACCCGCGCACCGTAGCAGTTCGCAACGACCGCAAGGGACTTTTGAAGAATAAATTTGATGCAAAAACGGGCGTGGATCATTTTTTTTGCGAAGGTGTACTAGTTTTGCAGCTTCTTTCAGCCTAAACCCCAAGCTGTCAATGCCATCGAAGAAGATCACCCGGGCCCTCATTTCCGTTTTTTATAAAGATCAACTCGACCCCATTATTCATCTACTTGCCAGGAAAGGAGTAGAGTTTGTGTCTACAGGAGGTACAAAGGAGTTCATCGAGAAGCTCGGATACAAAGTAACACCCGTGGAAGACCTGACAGGTTATCCATCCATCTTCGGGGGCAGGGTAAAGACGTTGCATCCTGCCGTTTTTGGTGGAATCCTTTTTCGCAGGGAGCTCGATCAGGATGTGCGGCAGGCCAGCGAGTATAGGATTCCGGCCATTGACCTGGTGATTGTAGACCTGTACCCATTCGAAGAAACCGTAGCAAAGGGTGGCAGCGAGCAAGACGTGATTGAAAAGATCGACATTGGCGGTATTTCCCTCATTCGTGCCGCAGCAAAAAACCACAAGGATGTACTCATTGTGTCATCGCGCAGCCAATATGCGTCTGTGTTGGCGCTGCTGGAAGAGAAAGGCTGTGCAACTGAGTTGCCTGACAGAAGAAAGTTTGCTGCAGAGGCATTTAACGTCACATCACACTACGACACGGCCATCTTCAATTACTTCAACCAACGGGAAGGCATTGCAGCGTTCAAGCAAAGTTATTCGCAGGGCAGTGTGCTCCGCTATGGAGAAAATCCCCACCAACAGGGTACTTACTATGGCCATTTGGATGCGTTGTTTGACAAGCTCAATGGAAAAGATTTGTCTTACAATAACCTGGTGGATGTCGATGCGGCCGTTCAGCTCGTTCAAGAGTTCGAGGGTGAAACAGCGTTTGTGATAATCAAACACACCAATGCCTGTGGCGTGGCAAACGCATCAACGGTGAAGGAGGCATACCTCAAGGCCTTCCAGGCTGACACGGTTTCAGCATTCGGGGGCGTACTGGCAACGAATCAAAAGATTGATATCGCGGCAGCGGAGGAAATAAACAAGCTCTTTTTTGAAATACTGGTGGCACCTGATTATGATGCCGATGCCTTTGAACTGCTGAAATCGAAAAAGAACAGGATCATCTTGAATCAAAAGGAAAAGGTAAAAGGCGTCAAACAGTTCAAGAGTCTCCTGAATGGGGTAATCGAACAGGATGCCGACTTGAAGACAGACCGCAAAGAAGATCTAACCGTGGTGACCAAACGCCAGCCGCTGAAGGAGGAAATCAACGCGCTTTTGTTTGCAAGCAAGATTGCGAAGCACACCAAGTCAAACACTATTGTCCTGGCGGTGGAGGGTCAACTTTTAGCCAGTGGTGTGGGTCAAACCTCCAGGGTGGATGCGCTGAAACAGGCCATAGAAAAGGCGAAGGCTTTCGGTATGAATCTCAAAGGGGCCGTGATGGCCTCTGATGCGTTCTTTCCTTTTCCTGACTGTGTGGAGATCGCCCACGGTGAGGGGATTGAGGCGGTCATCCAACCGGGCGGCTCGATCAAGGACAAGGATTCGATTGAGTACTGCGACCAGCACAACATGGCCATGGTGTTCACCGGCTTCAGGCACTTTAAGCACTGATGCTAAGCGTAAGTTTTTCAGGGATTTAGAAATTAAAATCCCAGTATTATTTATGTAATTTCGCCCGAATTATCAGCGCCACATAACCCCAACCAGCTCGAATGGGACTTTTTGACTTCTTTACTCAAGACATAGCGATCGACCTTGGCACGGCCAATACCCTTATCATTCACAAGGACAAAATTGTGGTAGATGAGCCCTCCATCATCGCCATCGACAAAAACAACAACAAGGTGCTGGCGATCGGTCGGGAGGCCATGCAAATGCACGAGAAGACCCACGACAACATCAAAACAATTCGTCCACTCAAAGAAGGCGTGATTGCTGACTTTCACGCGGCCGAGATGATGATCCGGGGTATGATTAAATTGATTGACACCGGTAAACGATTGTTCCCACCTTCCCTTCGGATGGTGATCTGCATTCCTTCGGGAATTACTGAAGTTGAAAAGCGTGCCGTGCGCGACTCCGCAGAACATGCAAATGCGAAGGAAGTTTATATGATTCACGAGCCGATTGCGGCTGCGATCGGGATCGGCATCGACATTGAGCAGCCCGTGGGCAATATGATCGTAGATATTGGCGGTGGTACCACCGACATTGCCGTGATCGCACTCTCGGGTATTGTTTGCGATCAGTCCATCCGCATCGCGGGCGACACCTTCAACAGGGATATTCTGGATTACATGCGCAGGCAGCATAACCTGTTGATTGGCGAGCGTTCGGCCGAGCGTGTGAAGATTGAAGTGGGCTCCGCACTTACCGAGTTGGATGATGGACCGGACGATTATGAAATTCGGGGCCGCGATTTGATGACGGGCATCCCCAAAACCATTCGCATCTCTTATTCCGAAGTGGCCTTTGCGCTGGACAAATCCATTTCTAAACTGGAGGAGGCCGTTTTGAAGGCACTGGAAATTTCCCCTCCGGAGTTGTCGGCTGACATCTACGAGCGCGGCATTTACCTAACAGGGGGCGGAGCGTTACTGCGCGGATTGGACAAGCGGCTTGCCCTTAAAACCAAGTTGCCCATTCACGTGGCTGACGATCCATTGAGGGCTGTCGTGAGAGGTACGGGCCAGGCTTTGAAGAACCTGCACCACTTCCGCTCCGTTTTGATGACTTAATCAATGGATAGGCTCTTTTACTTCTTCTATCAGTATAGGGCTTTCTTCACCTTTCTAATCCTGGAGTTTTTTTGTGCCTGGTTGGTTGTGGAAAACAATCAATACCAAAGCACCAAATTTTTCAACACGTCAAATAGCCTGGCAGCCAACATCATGGGTATCTCGCAAGGCATTCGGGAGTATTTTTCGTTGCGACAAATCAATACAGAGTTGGCACGCGAGAATGCAGAGCTCAGAACGAAGCTTGAGCAGCGAAACCAAAGCCTTTACTCACTGGAGGTGAGGGAAATCAAGGACCCAGCGATTATCAACCGTTTTGACTATGTGAGCGCCCGCGTGATCAACAACTCCACCCATCTGTTTCGGAATTTCATTACCATCGACAAGGGCGCCAGCTCAGGAATAGAGCCCGGCATGGCAGTGATCAGCGCGGCTGGAGCCGTGGGTAAAGTGAAGTCAGTGTCAGATCATTATGCCGTTTTGATTTCGTTGCTGAATACGGATGAAAATGTGTCGAGCATGGTGAAGCGTACCAACCATTTTGGCACTGTCAATTGGGACGGAACGGATCCCCGATACACTTCCCTGAAATTCATTCCGCGACATGTAAAACTGCAAATCGGTGATACGATCGTTACCTCAGGGTTCAATGCCGTTTTTCCTGAAGGCGTCCTCATTGGGGTTATCAGAGATGTAAAATTAGGGGAGGGTTCACCGTTTTACGACCTCAAAGTAGAATTGGCACAGGACTTCAGCAAGCTTTCGTATGTAGAGGTCGTGCGAAGCCATTTGAAGCAAGAGAAGGATTCTTTGGAGATAACCACGATTGGCGAACCACGATGACGCGCGCAGGCATCTTGCAATTTTTGTCCTTCTTCTTTTATCTCATCCTTCAGGTGGTGTTGATGAAGCAATTGGTACTGTTCAATACTGCATTCTGCTTTTTTTATGTAGCATTCATCCTTTTCCTTCCTATCGAGACAAACATTTTGTTGCTCATGCTACTGGGTTTTGTGCTGGGTTTTGGCGTTGATATTTTTTATGATAGCCTCGGCATGCACGCGGCCACGTTGGTATTTCTTGGTTTTCTGCGAAACTTCTGGCTGGGACGGATCACGCCTCAGGGTGGCTATGATGCGGGCGGGGGGCCCACGCTCGCCATGAACGGCCTGCAATGGTTTATCATTTATTCGCTGCCTCTGATTTTTGTTCATCACACCACGCTGTTTGTGATTGAGGCCGGTGGCTTCAGAATGTTTGGCTACACCCTGCTTAAAATTTCAGCAAGTACTATCTTTACGTTTACCGTCATTTTGCTGCTACAGTATTTACTCCCGGGCAGGAGGAGGCTATGAACGAAGGAAGGAAAGAAATACTACAGATCGTTATTGTGCTCACAGGAATCATTTTTCTTGTGAAACTCTTTTCAATTCAGGTACTCGATCGCAAGTATGCAGAACTAGCCGATAGCAATGCCATTCGTCCCGAAATTGAATATCCCTTCCGTGGTTTGATTTACGACCGGAATGGGAAATTGATTGTGTACAACACGCCAGAGTTTGACGTAATGGTGGTGCGCAGGGAGATGCAGGACTTTGACTCGGCCCGGTTCTGCGAAGTGTTTGAAATCTCACAACAGGAACTGCGCGCAAATTTCAAAGCGATGAGAACCCGCAAGGAATACTCGCCCTACAAGCCAACACTTTTCATCGACAAACTTTCCAATGCGGACTATGCCCGCGTGCAGGACTTAATGGATGAGTTCAAAGGGTTCTATATACAAGCGCGAACCACGCGTTCGTATACTACACCCGCACTGGCCAACGCGCTGGGTTATGTGAGTGAGATCAGCAAAGACCAGCTTGAACGCGACAAATCTGGCGTTTACAAACAGGGTGACTATATCGGGCAGAGTGGCATTGAAGCCTATTATGAGGAACAACTCCGCGGCAAGCGCGGCATTCGATTTAAGCTGCACAACGTGAAAGGCGTTGAGAAAGGATCATTCAAGAATGGTGAATTCGATACCCTCTCTGTGCCAGGTCAAAACCTGGTGAGCAGCATCGATCTTGATCTCCAGCAGTATGGCGAATTCTTGATGAAAGGAAAAGCAGGCAGCATCGTAGCCATTGAACCTTCTACCGGGGAAATACTTTCATTAGTTTCCGGACCCTCCTACGATCCAAACATGCTTACGGGCAAGTTTTACAGTTCCAATTTCGTATTGATTAGCAACGATACGAACAAGCCACTCTTCAACCGGCCGTTGATGGCACAGTATCGTCCGGGTTCCATTTTCAAAATTGCACAGGCCATGGTCGCGTTGGAGATGGGAGTGATCAACCCGGACACCCGCATAGTTTGTGATCGGTCGATCATCAATTGCCACGGGCCCCATACAAATGAGGACTTGCGTGGCGCGATCACCAACTCCTGCAATCCATATTTTCACAACGTTTTGCGCAGGATGCTCAACAAGGGTGTTTCAAGCAATCCCTATGAGGATACGCGAATTGGCCTTGAGGACTGGAATAAGCACATGACAAGCTTTGGCTTTGGCAGCCGCCTGGGAATAGACTTGCCAAACGAGAAAGATGGATTGATGCCCAACCCTGCTTTGTACGATCGGGCCTACGACAATCGGCCATGGAAATTCTCAAACATTTATTCTATCGCCATTGGCGAGGGTGAAAACCTGGTGGTGCCCATCCAGATGGCCAATTTTGCGGCCATCGTAGCCAATCGCGGATACTATTATACGCCTCACCTGATCAAATCGATTGGAGATAGTGGAGAGCCACTTCCTCAATACAAGGAAAAACACTTCACCACCATCGATCCGGAATATTTTGACATTGCGGTAGATGCCATGCAAAACGTAGTGGAGCAGGGGACAGGCATGCGAGCCCGCCTTCCGGATATTGTAGTGTGCGGAAAAACCGGGAGCGTTCAAAACACACCGCTACCAGACCATTCGGTGTTTATTGCTTTTGCACCCAGGGATAACCCAAAGATTGCCGTGTCAGTTTACGTGGAGTACGCTGGTCAGGGTGCGCGCGCGGCAGCTTCTATCGCGAGCCTGATGATTGAACAATACCTCTATGGTGGCACCAAACGGCCTTACATTGAGCAGTACGCGTTGGCAAACCATTTCATCTATTGAGAAGGAGCGACAATATATCATCAAACCTGGATTGGCCAACGGTGTTGTTATTCATGGCGTTGGTCTTGCTTGGTTGGCTGAACATTTATGCCTCAGTTTATGATGAAGCAGTGCAACGATCCATGTTTGATTTGACAACCAATTCGGGCAGGCAACTTTTGTTTATTGCTGCTTCGGTGGTCATCGTCATGGTGATCATCATTCTGGACATGCGATTTTATGAGGCCTTTGCCTACCTGTTCTATGGCGCGCTCATCTTTTTGTTGGTGCTGGTTCCGTTCATTGGAAAAGAGGTGGGTGGAAACCGGGCTTGGCTGGGCATTGGCTCGTTTGGCGGGCAACCGTCCGAATTCGCAAAAGTAGCAACCGCGCTTGTCGTGGCCAGGTTTATTGGCACCGTAGGATTCAAAATGGACAATCTGAAAAACCAGATCATACTCTTCATGATGATTGGACTGCCGATGGCATTGATTCTGCTCCAAAAGGATACAGGCACAGCCCTTGTGTTCTCCGCTTTTGTGCTGGTGTTTTTCAGAGAAGGGATGTCTCCCTTTTTGTTGGTGCTGGGAATTTGTGCGGCAGCCATTTTCATACTTACCCTGTTGGTGCCCAATCAAATCTATTTGCATGCGGGAATCGGCATTTTGCTGGTGCTGTTGATTGTGGTGGGCAAAAAGAAGTTGGGCCGCATTGCCATGCTGACCCTTGGTGCGCTCATCATTGCGGGTGTGATTGAAAGCGTGGATTACGTGGTAACGGATGTGTTGAAGCCGCACCAACAGAATCGCATTAAGGCACTGGTAAATCCGGATGCGGATCCGCTCGGCTATGGCTGGAATGTAACGCAATCAAAAATTGCAATTGGCAGCGGTGGCTTTTCTGGCAAGGGTTTCCTGAAAGGCACGCAAACAAAGTTTGACTTCGTGCCCGAGCAAAGTACCGACTTTATCTTTTGTACCATTGGCGAAGAGCACGGGTGGATCGGAAGCCTGATCGTGGTGGTGCTCTTTGTGGCGCTGCTGCTCCGCATCATTTTTATTGCAGAGAGGCAAA
Organism: Cyclobacteriaceae bacterium; assembly: GCA_050250195.1. Lineage (GTDB taxonomy): Bacteria > Bacteroidota > Bacteroidia > Cytophagales > Cyclobacteriaceae > ELB16-189. The sequence continues at coordinate 1,298,589 of JBFWPC010000001.1, forward strand.
AAGGCAGGTTTGCACGGGCTTTCGGTTATAGTGTGGTAAGTATTTTCTTTTTCCACTTTGCCATCAACATTGGTATGACCATCGGACTATTCCCAGTGATAGGTATTCCCTTGCCTTTCTTTAGCTACGGAGGTTCGTCCCTTTGGGCGTTTACCATCTTGCTCTTCATTCTGTTGAAGTTGGATGCACACCGCGGTCAGGTGCTGCAGCGACTTTGATCAGGCAAATCGTTTGTTGACCATCTCAATAAACTCTTCGTACTCTTCGCTTTCATGGTTCCAATGAGCGTAATGCACATTGATGTAACGCATCGCCTCGTCACGGGTTTCCAGTCCATCAATTTGGGCGATGGTTTGCGTAAACAAATCAAAGTCTCCATTGAAAAGCATCTTCGTGAACATGAATTTTTGATTGATGGTGAGTCCCTCTCTCAGTTGCGCAATCTTTTGGAAATTGTCGGCTACGGTTGCTTTTTGTTCTTTTTGTGCACGGTCGTTCAGGCTAGGCTTTGCAGCCGGTTGGGCCGATGATGCTTCTGCCTTTGGCAGAGACGGAGTGACCGGCTTTTCATATAGTTTTTCCAGCTGCAAGGTCAGTACGGTGGAAAACTGATTGATGTAGGGATAAACATCTTCTGGAGTAAAGCCAACCTCTTCAAGAATTTGATCGAGCAAAGCGAATGCCTCGTTGGCTGAGGGTGCAGTCTTTTCTTCTTCGATCTTGGCGGCCAGTCGCTCCAGCGGGGCACGATTTATCTTTAGATACTTGATTTCGTTTCGGAGCTTGTCGAGCCTTACTTTGTCCTTGCCGCAGCGTTCCAATGAATCAGAATAATAATCGTAGGGATCAAGCACCAAATAGAGTGTTTGGTTAACCGCCTTTTGCAGAATGGGAATGAAGTGATCGCGCCCCACTGCGATGTGATTAGACAACACCGTTTGGAAATTCTGCAACGCATTCTTGACTTCCGGGGCCTCGTAGTTGAAAAAGGGACTTTTGTACTTTTGAGTTTCCTGTTGCCAGGCGCCAAACAATTCTTTAATAACGAATAAGTTTACCTGTTTCACCTCGCACAGACTGAGTATGTCAGCTCCGGTTATCTGATCTTTTTTTGAGAAATATGCATCCGCCACCCTGTGGGCGAACCCCGCACTGTATTGATCTACTGTTTTCCAGCTAATCTTTTCGTCCATTTTATCGGGTCGCCATTTATGACTTTATTGTAAACGCTTGTAAGCCGCTTTCGTTGCCCTGGCATGGTAAAGATAGTAATAGTAAATCTCGCTGGAAAAGTGGTTGACGTGAACGACCCTTCCAAATCAGCGCTTGCTCATTTTCAAGAGAATCGCATCGACTGGATGCAATCGTGCGGAGGCAAGGGCAGGTGCACAACCTGCAAGTTCATCGTGCTGGATGGCATGGCGAATCTTTCGCCCCTCACCCCGGCAGAGGATCGGTATCGAAGGCAATTCGCCCTGGGCTCCAATGAAAGACTCAGCTGCCAGGTTCGGGTTACGGGCACCATTCGGGTTGAGGTACCTAAGGAATTCCAATTGCCGCATTTGACATACACCGGGTAGCCCTGGAATCATTGCCAAACCTGTAAATTGCAGCATGTTTATCGAACCTCACATCGGAAACAAGAAAAGACCGGACAAGGTCGGGTGGATAGAGGTGATTTGTGGATGCATGTTTTCCGGAAAAACGGAGGAGCTCATTCGCAGGCTGAATCGCGCACTGATCGCCAGGCAAAAAGTGGAGATATTCAAGCCAAGGGTTGATACCCGCTATCATCATGAAAAAATTATTTCGCATAGCGAACGTGAAATCCGGTCCACGCCAGTGAATTTTGCCAGCGACATCCTCTTGCTTGCTGGCGACTGTGACGTAATTGGCATTGACGAAGCCCAGTTTTTTGACGATGCCATCGTGGACGTGTGCAACGCGATGGCCAATGACGGCAAGCGGGTGATTGTCGCGGGTCTTGATATGGATTTTGAAGGCAAACCATTTGGTCCAATGCCACAGCTGCTTGCCGTTGCAGAATTTGTTACCAAGGTGCACGCCATTTGTTCTCAAACGGGTGAGCTGGCATCTTTTTCTTTCCGGTTGTCTGATAGCAAATCGAAAGTAGACTTGGGTGAAAAAGACAAGTACGAAGCGAGAAGCCGAAGGGCATTTGTCGAAGGCATGAAGAAAAAGTAGCCAATGATTCCCATTGGAATTTTCAGGAAGGCAATTTCGATCGTGGTAGTTTGCTTAACTGGCACACTGTCTGCCCAGGACGGTGCCGATATTCCGCTTGGTACATGGCGAGGTCACTTTTCATTCAACAAATTGATCGCTGTCGCAACCTCCACCTCGCATGTGTTTGCCTGTGGCGCGCAAGGGCTATTGGCCCTTAATAAGGATGATTTTTCGTTGAGTACGATCACGAGCGTCAACGGACTGACGGGCGTTGGGGTAACCTGCTTGGCGGCTAATTCCGCAGGCGATTTGGTTTTGCTGGGCTACGAGTCGGGCCGACTCAATATCATTCGTGAGGGAAAGATTATTCCGTTCGATCGGTTCGAACGCACCAGCGCAATTTCAGGATCAAGAAGCGTCAATCGGATCGCCATCAGCGGGGATGTGGCCTACCTGGCTACGGATTTTGGGATCACCGTTTTTGATTTGACCAGACTCGAAATCAAAGACACGTACCGCGACCTTGGCAGTACAGGATCGAACTTGAAAATTTTCGATACAGCCCTTGTCAACGATTCCCTTTTTGCAGCCACGGAACGGGGTGTCATTGGATGCGCTTTGCAAGGAGTAAACCTTCTTGATTACCGCAGCTGGAAAAGATATGACCAAGAACCATTCGCGCAGCCCGTCAGCTCGCTGGCGGTTTTTGCAAACCAGCTTTATGCAGCTATCGATGGGCAAGGCATCTACAAGCGGGTTAACGGTCAATGGCAGTTGCAAACGTGGCTACAGGGAGTCGCTATCAAATCAATGTCTGCATCCTCTGGTGGATTGGTTGTGGCTACAGCATCGCAAGTTGTCACGGCAGACCTGTCCGGCATTGTGAGCACGGTTAACTCTGCATTGGTAACGTCTCCTGCTGCGGCCACCCGCGATGAAGATGGCATCTATTGGATTGCAGATGGCAAAAATGGATTGGTCAGTAATGCGAGCGGAGCGTTTGAGAAATATCTTCCGAACGGGCCCAGCACCAATCAGCCCTGGCGTGCGGTCTCTGAGTTGGGCACAACTGTGATGTTACTGGGAGGTTATGAAACAGACGAATCGCCACTCCGAAACCCTGGTGTTTATGATCGATTCAAGGCAGGTGTTTGGTCTGATTTTTCGGTCGGATCGGTCGAAGATTTGAGTGATGTGTCGACTACTTCGGGTATTACCTATTTCGCGTCTTTCGGACACGGACTTATTTCGGTATCGAATGATCAGATTTCTGTTTTTGACGAGACGAATAGTCCGTTGATCAATAGCGTACCGCCACAACGGAACGTTCTGGTTACAGCCATTGAAAATTCAGCCTTTGGGCTTTGGGTTGCAAACTATAATGCATCTTTGCCATTGCACCTGTTGAAGACCGACCAAACCTGGGAATCTTTTGACCTTCAGGTACCGCAAGCGCAGTTCCCGGTCGACATAAAGGTTGATTTGCAGTCAAGGCCATGGCTGAGGATGGCGCCAACCAGGGGAGGTGGCGTTTTGGTTTATGATCCAGGCCGAGATCAGTCAAGATACTTCACATCCACTGTCGGGGCGGGAGGATTGCCAACCAATGATGTACGATCTCTTGCCATCGCCAGGGATGGATCTGTTTGGTTTGGGACAGCGCAAGGGATCGCCTATATCACCGCAGACCTTTCACTCAATGCCGGAGCTGATGTGATTAAGCCCATTTTTGAGAACCGTTTTCTGCTAAGTGATGAAGTGGTCACAGCCATCGCGACAGACGCAGGAAACCGAAAATGGGTGGGGACCCAAAATGGGGTATGGCTATTTGACGAACGTGTAGAGCAAATTGTTTATCGTTTCGATATGCAGAATAGTCCGCTTCCTTCTAATCGGGTCACGGGCATTTCGATTGACGCAACGAGTGGTGAGGTGTTCTTTACCACTGAGAATGGAACAGTTTCATTCCGATCGGATGCCACCGAGGGAAAAACAGATTTTAGCGGTGTAAAGATTTTTCCAAACCCTGCGTTGCGGGATTTTTCGGGGCCAATAGCCATCACCGGCCTTTATGATAACGCCCGTATCAAGATCACAGACATTGGCGGAAAGCTCGTGTGGGAGACCCAGGCCAATGGTGGCACCGCATCCTGGAACGCTCGAACAACCAATGGCGACCGTGTGCCAACAGGTATGTATTTGGTATTTGCGATCTCACCGGACGGAAATGAAACGCATGTAGGTAAAATAGCGGTAGTTAACTGATGCTGTACAAAACCAAAGGCATCGTGTTCAGGTTCACCCGGTTCGGTGAAACATCCATTGTGGTGAACATCTTTACCTCCATGTTCGGCCTGCAGAGTTATATAGTCAACGGCATTCGAACAAGCTCCTCGAAAAGCAAGATCGCGTTGTACCAACCGCTCACGCTCCTGGATCTGGTGGTATATCACCGCGAGAATGCCAACATCTTAAGGATCAAGGAAGTGCTGTGCTACTACGCCTACCAAACGTTGACACAGCATCCGATCAAATCTGCGCAGGCCATGTTTCTCAATGAAGTACTCAACAAATGTGTGAAGGAGCAAAGTCATGCCGAAGAACTGTATGATTTCATCTCAAACGACTTGATTGCGTTGGATCAATTGGATGTAAATCCAAACTTTCATCTCCTTTTTCTTTTGAAGCTAAGCAAGCACCTCGGCTTTGGACCGCAGAACACGATGGAGATCCTGGGTGGAAGAATGCTGGAAGTTCAGGAAGAGGCTGCGCTTGAGCAGATGATAGCATCGGACTACCAGAGCAACATGAAGGTAACGGTCGAGCAGCGGAGGAATCTTCTGGATGCCATGATTCAATTTTACGCTGCCCATATTGATTCTTTTGGCGAAATTAAGTCGGTGAATGTACTGCGAACCATCCTTAGCTGATCCCCCATGAAGAAATTCACAATCATCGCTGTTTTCCTAACCAATCTGATACCATTGGCCGGTGGTCAACCGACTGAGCAAAATGCTGCCGCAAGAAAGTGGTTTGAAAACGCCCGTTTCGGATTGTTCATTCATTGGGGTGTGTACAGCGTACTTGGCGATGGTGAGTGGGTAATGAACAACCAACAGATTCCTATTGCCACCTATGAGAAGCTGCCGACTTTTTTCAATCCCATCAATTTTGATCCCGTGGACTGGGTAGCAATGGCCAAAGCAGCTGGAATGAAGTACATCACCATCACCAGCAAGCACCACGATGGGTTTGCGATGTTCGACAGCAAGGTGTCGGACTATAATATCGTGAAGAAAGCACCTTACGGTAAAGATGTGTTGAAGTTGCTGGCTGATGAATGCCATCGGCAGGGTATTAAGTTATTCTTCTACTATTCACAATTGGATTGGCATCATCCAGATTATTATCCCCGCGGATTTACCGGAGGAGCATACACGGGCCGACCGGAAAGTGGAAATTGGTACAAGTATCTCGACTACATGGACGCCCAGCTGCGTGAGTTGTTAACCGGCTATGGCGAAATCGCGGGCATCTGGTTCGATGGCATGTGGGACAAAAAAGATGATGATTGGCGTTTGAAAAAGACTTATGATTTGATTCACGAGCTTCAACCTGCGGCTCTCGTGGGGAGCAATCATCACCGGGCCCCATATCCTGGCGAGGATTTTCAGATGTTTGAAAAGGACCTGCCTGGGCACAATACGACCGGATTTGCTCCAGAACAAAAGATCGGTGACTTACCGAAAGAAACCTGCGAAACAATTAACCACTCGTGGGGATTCAATCTAAAAGACAATCAGCACAAGTCGACCAGGGAACTCATTCAATACCTGGTGAAAGCGGCTGGATATGGTGCCAACTTTCTGTTGAATGTGGGACCTATGCCCGATGGTCGTATCCAGGAGGAGCACAAAATACGGTTGGCCGAAATGGGTGCATGGCTGAAAGAAAATGGCGAGACGATTTATGCCACGAAAGGCGGGCCGCTCACCCCGCGCGATTGGGGTGTGACCACGCAGAAAGGGAAAACGGTCTTTCTACACCTGTTGGATTGGCAGGACGAAGTACTGGTGATCCCAGCGTGGGGCGGTAAGGTGGCAAAGGTCACTTATTTTGGAACAAGTACGCCCGTGAAGTATGTGCAGAATGAATTTGGGATCACACTTCAATTACCAAAGGAAAAAAGAAACGAGATCGATACCATTATTCAGATTGAGATGAAATGAAAAAATGATTGTCGATGATCACGGATCTCAACACCTCCCAAACATCTCGTCAACATTAAGAACATGTACGGCTCTTTAACCTGGGGCCAGTCGTAACGGGCGTGTAGACTTCAGGGAATTCTTCAACACCCGCGTGTTTGATTACCTTTTCGATCTGTGCATGAATCATGCGTTTAAACCTTTGCAGATGAATTATCCGTTAAAGTAGTCTTGGCTACAGCTGCCCCGAAGCATTTTTTCAGCAGGGCTTAGCCTGTCACTTCCAACCGAAAGCCAACTCCATGATGGTTGGTAATCTTGATGCGCGGGTCGAATTTGAGATACTTTCTAAGCCTGGAAATAAACACATCCATACTACGCCCCATGAAATAATCGTCATCACCCCACACCGCCTTCAAAATTTCTTCCCTGCGCAAGATCCGATGCGAATGTTCACAAAGCATTTGCAGCAACATGGCCTCCTTCTGCGTAAGTGTCTGCTCGCCAGTGCCGTGTACCAACTTAAGGTTGTCCACCTGAAATTCAATTGAGCCAATCGGGATGCATCTTGCTTTCGATCTGCCGTTGCTGCGCCTCAAAAAGACTTCCATCCGCATGAAAAGCTCTTCCATGTTGAACGGCTTTACCAGGTAGTCGTCACCGCCACTTTCGAAACCCAGGGCCTTGTCCTCCATCATCGACTTGGCCGTAACAAATAGTATGGGCACTTCCTTATTCCTGGATCTGATTTCCTGGGCCAGGGTGAAACCATCCATTTTTGGCAGCATCACATCCAAAATGCAAAGATCAAATGACTGACTATGGAATGTCTGCTTCGCCTCTTCGCCATCGGTGCAAAGTGTTACCTCGTAATTTTTTTGAAGCAGATTGTCTTTGATTACATACCCGAGGCCGGGATCATCTTCAACCAGCAGCACTTTCACGCTCATGCGTTGGGTATTGTTATAGTAAATTTAGTGCCTTGCCCCAATTCGCTCTCCACTGCAATTTTTCCTTTGTGAGCATCAACGATCACTTTTGCGTAATTGAGTCCCAGTCCAAATCCCTTTACATCATGCACGTTGCCGGTTGGCACCCTGAAGAAGCGATGGAATACTTTCCGCAGGTGTTCCTGGCTGATGCCAATCCCGTTGTCTTTCACTTCAACGACAACCACGCCCGCATTGTTGGATGTTCGAATGTGAATTCTTGGTGCTTGCTTCGTGTATTTGATTGCATTGTCGATGAGATTGGAAAAGACGTTCACCAGGTGCAGCCTGTCGGCATAGACCATGCCGTTGGCGGCATTGAATTTGGGAGCTATTTCACCCGAATGATCCGCCAAGGCAAGCGAGCAATTCTTCATCGATTCCCGAATCAGATCGTGAATATCCACGAACTCTTTCTTGAGGGTGATCGTATCTTTATCCAGGCGAGCCATCTGAAGCACGCGTTCCACGTGCTGCTTCAGGCGGTTGTTTTCATTTTCGATGATGGTGGCATAACTCAGCAGGCGTTCGGGTGTCTCGCGAATGGCAGGATCTTTCAAGACTTCCGTTGAAATGGCAATTGTGGAAATGGGCGTTTTGAATTCGTGAGTCATGTTGTTGATGAAATCTTTTTGGATTTCTGACAACCTGCGCTGTTTTAAAATGACAAAGAGCGTGTACACAAAAAAGAAGATCACAATCAGCATAACCGCTGATGAGAATCCCCAAATGCCCATTTGGCTTAACAAATTGGCCTCTACCCGCGGGAAGTTAACGCCAAAGTAGTAGCTCTCCTCCTGCCACTTCGGAAGTTCTGCAGTCTTGACCATCGGCTTTTTGTCGCTGAGCGAGATGTAATCGCCATACAACATGCAACGGTCGCTGCAATCGTAAATGCCATATTCAAAATCGTGCTTGATATTTCTTTTTTCGAATTCCGTCACCAGGAGAAATTCAAGCAGCCCGGCATCGATAGGGCCATTGATCATCACCGCAAAGTAGTTAGTAGATAGCTGGGTGACGGGATTGTTAGTGGGTGACGGAGTGCGGTTGATGTCAAATATTTGCGTTGCCACGTTTCGAAGGGCTGTGTTTACATCCCGGTGAAACTGATTTTCGCGCAGGTCAAAGGCCCTCCTTACCCAATAAATTTGTGTGACGGTGATGCCCACGATGCTGAGGGCCGCCAACACAATCACAATTCTTAGGGTCGTTCTGCTCACCTTACAAAGGTAGATAGTATTCAATGACTGTGATGACCTTTAACAGGTCGTTAACAGTATTTAGAGTCCTGTTAACACGCCCAACCCAGGGTTTTTAGGACGTTTGTTGTGCGCGCATAAATCGATGGTCTCAAAAGTTTGTTACTTTTGGGGGCACGGTTGAGCAAAAGATCGTTTAACCATTAAACTATTAGAAATGAAGAGAATTGCGATTATGATTTTGTTTGTGGCCGTGGGCAGCGCAGTATTTGCCCAGACGCCAGCCACCGCAACAAAAAATGAGGCCAAGCCGGATATGGCTGTTTTTGCATGGGACGCGGCCAACTTTGATTTCGGAAAGATTCAACATGGCACGCCCGTTACCCATGAGTTCAAGTTTACCAACAATGGCAAAGTGCCTTTGGTAATAACGAACGTACAAGCCTCCTGCGGATGCACAACACCAGCGTGGTCTAAGGAGCCCATTCCGCCAGGTGGCGAAGGATTCATCAAGGCTACTTACAATGCGGCCGCTATGGGTGCTTTCAATAAGACCGTCACCGTGATGGCAAACGTGGAGAACGGCTTCATGCAATTGTCCATCAAAGGGGAAGTGGTACAACAGCCTCAATAAGGTTTTGAGATGAAAGGCAAAAAGCCGGTGATGAGCCGGCTTTTTGCTTTCACATGCCTTATAGCGTTTACAATTCCCTGATCCAGATGTTTCTAAACCGCACCTGATCTCCATGGTCTTGAAGGCGCAGCGGCATCTTTGCCGGATGGGCAATGTACTTGGGCTGGCCGATGTAGGCGGTGAAGCCTTTTAGTTCTACATTGTTTTGAATCAGCACGCCATTGTGAAGAACAGTAACGCGGGCGGGTGATGTCACCTGGCCTTTCGCATCAAAGGTGGGTGCTTTGAACACCACGTCATACGCCTGCCATTCACCGGGTGGAAGGCTAGCATTGGCAAGTGGTATGTGTTGTTTGTAAATGCTTCCGGCCTGACCGTTCACATAGGTCTCGTTCTCAAAGGAATTGAGCACCTGTAGTTCGTAAAGGCTCATCAGGAAGATACCACTGTTGCTGTAGGATTGCCCGGATTTTCCCTCATCCACGGGTGAAAGCCACTCAATGTGCAATTGAAAATTGTCGAACGTTTTTTTGGTTTCGATGGCACCATTGCCGGGCTTCACGATCATTTCACCATTGCTTACGGTCCAGCCTGCAGGTTGGTGCTGGAAACCATCGTCCCACGATTTCAGCATCTTTTCAATTCCTGCAGCGTCTGCCATTTCCGATTTGAATTGAGGGTTTTGCCATTCGCTTAGATCCGTGCCGTCAAAGAGAACAATGGCATCGGATGGGGGGCTGCCGTATGTTTTTCCTGGCGTCACCTTCGGAGGTTTTGGCTCATATACTTCGGTGGCCTTGGGATCGGTTTGTGAATGGGCAGCGGCCACCAGCATGGCAAACAGGATACCCAGCGTAATCTTCTTATTCATGACAAAATGGTTAAAGGCTTGTGGTTCAATGTAGCAATTTCAATGCTAAACTCTCACGTTAGTTGATTGAAAGCGTTATTCAGTTGAGTAACGGTCAATGATGTCCTGGCTGAGAATGCGGTAAATCTCGGCAACCCCTTCTTTGGATTGCAGGTATTCCATGTGATGGTCAAGGATTTCCATGTCTCCGCGTGAAGCTGGCCCGGTTTGCGCCTTTTCGGGACCAATGGTGATTGCCTTGTTGATTGTTTCAGTAACGAGCGGCTTCATCAGATCGAAATCCAAGCGGCTTTCCTGCAGGATATCTTTGGAAATGGTGAGCATATGATTTACAAAATTCGAAGCAAAAACCGCTGCCACGTGCAAAGCCTTGCGTTCATTCGAGTTTATTTTCTTCACACGCTTGCTGATCGCCTTGGCCATGTCTGTGATGGCCTTCTCCGCCTCCTCTGTTTCGCTTTCAATGAAGATGGGGATGTCGCGAAATTCCACTCTTTTTGATTTGGAGAAGGACTGAAGCGGATAGAAGACACCGATGTGAGGGGTTGCCGCGTAGGCCAAAACGTTGAGGGGCTTGCTTCCCGATGTGTGAAGCAGGATGGCGTCATCGGGCAAGGCAATTTCCTGCGCAACACCCTCAATGGCATCGTCACTGGTGGCGATGATAAAAACAGCAGAGCGACTATCTGAAAAATCCAAAGTCTCTTTTACTTCGGCCTTGTACAGGCGCTTGGTTAGTTCAAGGGCGTGCCTGGGGTTTCTGCTGTAAACCTCTCTTACCACGAATCCCACGTTGTCGAGAGCGGGGGCTAAATGCCAGGCCAGATTACCTGATCCGATAAAAGTGAGATTTGGTTCAAACGCCATTCTAATAAATTTAAGTAATTATACTGATTATTGTCACCGGGCTGAATGATGCCCACAACTACATTTGCGCTCTAAATTTTTTGGCTTATGATGCAATTTGTTTCCCCCGAAAAGGCAGTGAGCGTGATTCAGTCTCACCAACGCGTGTTTGTTCATGGCAGCGCGGCAACGCCCATTCGATTGCTAAAAGCACTTGCCAAAGACCATGCCCGCCTGAAAAGGGTTGAGATTGTGGCCATCAGCACGCTTGGGGAGATGCCATTGGCCGATCCCAACCTTCGCGATAGCTTTTATTTCAATTCACTTTTTGTTTCCGATAACATTAGAAAAGTAGTGAATGAGAACAACGGTGAGTACATACCCATTTTTCTCAGTGAGATTTCGCGACTCTTCGAAAAAGATTTTCTGCCCATTGATGTGGCCATGTTACATGTTTCGCCACCCGATGCCCATGGATATTGTTCGCTGGGAACATCGGTAGACGTGGCAAAGTCAGCCGTGAAGCATGCCAGGAAGGTAATTGCCCAGGTAAATCCCAATATGCCGCGCACATGGGGCGATGGTTTCGTGCATGTGAGTGAGATTGACTACGCGATTGAATGTAACGATGAATTGCCGGAGGTGCGCTACAGTGATCGGATTTCAGATCTGGAAAGAATTATCGGAAACAGAATAGCTGAGCTTATTGCTGATCGCTCAACGCTCCAGATGGGAATCGGTGCCATACCTGATGCCGTTCTTCAGTCGCTGGGTCACGCCAAGGATTTAGGCGTACACACCGAAATGTTTTCTGACGGTGTCATTGACTTGCTGAAGAAGGGTGTGATCACCAACGCCTATAAGAAAAAACACCGGGGCAAAGTGGCAACAGCCTTTGCCATCGGTACCAAGATGATGTATCAATTCATCAATGACAATCCAAACTTTGCCTTTCTGGAGGCCGACTATGTGAACGATACTCGCATCATTCGCTCCAATCCAAATGTGGTGGCCATCAATAGTGCCATTGAGATCGATCTTACCGGCCAGGTTTGCGCGGATTCGATCGGCACACGACAGTTTTCAGGTGTAGGTGGACAAATGGATTTTATCAGGGGTGCCTCGTTGTCCGAAAATGGCAAGCCGATCATTGCTTTGTGTTCCAGTACTCCAAAGGGTGTCAGCAAGATCGTACCGTTTCTAAAGGAAGGAGCTGGGGTGGTGACAACACGGGCGCACGTGCACTATGTGGTTACTGAACATGGCGTGGTCAATCTGTATGGGAAAAATTTACACCAGCGCGCCTTGGCATTAACTTCCATTGCCCATCCGGATCACCGGGAAATGCTCGAAAAGGCAACACAGGATCGGTTTGGCAGTACGAAATATCTGTTAAGCTAAACACTCACCCTTACCGTCTCAGCAATCTTTTCGATCGCATAGTCGATTTGCTCGGGCGTGTTGTACTTGCTGAAGGAAAAGCGCACAGCACCGCGCTTGGACTCAGGATAGAGTGCGCCCAACACATGAGAACCTTTCGTGGCTCCGCTGGAGCAGGCGCTGCCACCGGAGGCGGATATGCCAGCCAGGTCAAGGTTGAATAGCAACATATCGTTCTCTTCCGATTCCGGAAAACTCGCGTTCAATACCGTGTACAAACTTCGATTCATGTTGTCTGAATCGCCATTGAAAAGAATGCCAGGAACAACCTCTTTCAATCTCTCAATCATGCGCGATTTTAGCTGCTCGATGTGCGAACGATGTTCGTCCATTTCCCGGTAGGCGATTTCCATGGCCTTGGCCAGCCCGATGATGCCATATGTGTTCTCTGTGCCACCACGCATGTTACGTTCCTGCGCTCCGCCATGTACAAAAGGTTGAATCTTCTTGTTCTTGTTGATATACATGAACCCAACGCCCTTCGGGCCATGAAATTTGTGGGCCGCACCTGTCATCGCACTGATGCTCAGTTTCTTCAGGTCGTGACGATAGTGACCCACCGACTGCACTGTGTCTGAATGAAAGTAGGCATTGTATTTCTCGCATAATTTTGCCACGCCCTCCATGTCCAGCAAGTTGCCGATCTCATTGTTGGCGTGCATCAGGGACACCATCGCATTGGAGTATTGTTTCAGCAGGCTTTCCAGGTCGGCCAGGTCTACATGACCCTTCTCATCAAGTTTGACAAAATGAAGTTTGATGGCCCCTTCTTTTTCCAGCGTATCAAGCGTGTGAGTAACTGCGTGGTGTTCGATGGGAGAGGAAATCACATGCTTGATACCGAACGTGGAGACTCCACAACGCAGAATGGCATTGTCAGCCTCGGTGCCACCCGAAGTGAAAATGATTTCTCCTGGTGTGCAGTTGAGCAACTCCGCGATCTTTTTTCGGGAAAGCTCGATGGCGGCTCGCACCCTTCTGCCGTGAGTGTGCGTAGATGACGGATTGCCGAACTCCTCCAACATGAAAGGCTTCATGGCCTCAAACACCTCCGGATCCAGGGGTGTTGTGGCAGCGTTGTCAAGGTATACGTTCATAGCAGCAGCAATTTATGAAATTATGGCTTTAATGTCGCTGATGATCTTCTGTGCCAGCGCATCGGCCTTGGACTCGGCAGGTGCTTCCGCATAAATGCGAATGATGGGCTCGGTGTTGGATTTTCTCAAATGGACCCACTGCCGGTCTTTCTCGAAATCAATTTTTACCCCATCGATGATGTTGATTTTTTCGCTTGCATATCTGGCCTTCATTTTTTCCAACACATCATCCACATTGATGCCTGGTGTCAGCTCGATTTTGTTCTTGGAAATAAAGTACTCAGGGAATTTGCTCCGAAGCTGTGAAGCTTTCCAGCCCGTGCGGGCCAGGTAACTTAAAAACAACGCTATTCCAATCAACGCATCACGACCATAGTGAAGTTCAGGCACGATGATACCACCATTGCCTTCACCACCGATCACGGCCTTTTGTTTCTTCATTTCGTTAACCACATTTACCTCGCCTACGGCAGACGCAAAATATTTGCCCCGGTTGCCCTCGGTTACATCGCGCAGCGCACGCGTGGATGAAAGGTTAGAAACGGTGTTGCCTTTCTTTTTGCTGAGTACATAGTCGGCAATGGCCACCAGGGTGTACTCTTCGCCAAAGGGTTTGCCATCTTCTTGAACCAGGGACAGGCGATCAACGTCCGGATCTACCACAATTCCCAAATCGAATTTTTGCTTTTTCACAACCTTGCAAATCTTTGAGATGTGCTCCGGCAGTGGTTCTGGATTGTGAGGGAAATCCCCCGTTGGATCACAGTACAGTTTCTTCACTTTCTTCACTCCCAACTCTTCCAGCAGCATTGGCACCGCAAATCCTCCCGTTGAATTCACCGCATCAACAACCACTTTGAGTTTGGCTTTGCGGATGGCCCGCACGTCTACGAGTGGATGCTTTTTGATGAGCTCGATGTGCTTTTTCAAATACTTTTCCTTCTTTGTGTAGCTGCCGAGCTTCTTTACGGTAGCAAAATCAAAATCCCCGGCATCCGCGATGCGCAATACGGAGGCGCCATCTTCGGCAGAAATGAACTCTCCTTTGCTGTTCAGCAGTTTGAGGGCATTCCACTCGATCGGGTTGTGGCTGGCGGTAAGGATGATGCCACCCCCGGCCTTTTCCATCGGCACGGCAATTTCAACCGTGGGAGTGGTTGAAAGACCTAAGTCGACCACATCCAGGCCGAGGCCCTGCAGCGTGGTGCATACCAGTTGGTTCACCATTTCTCCGGAAATGCGGGCATCTCTGCCAACCACTACCTTTCTTCCATTTTGAATCTTCACCCAGGTACCAAAGGCAGCTGCAAATTTTACAACATCGACAGGCGTCAGCGCGTCACCGGGGCGGCCGCCAATGGTTCCGCGGATGCCCGAAATAGATTTGATAAGCGTCACAATTCAGCATTAAAAATGTGCCGCGAAGATAGTGAAGATTGGTGCAATGGCAGGCGCGGGGGCTGCCATTAATAGGCCTATTTGCCTCGACCGATTTTGGGAAGATCGTTGCTGGGAGCGGCCTCGGGATTGGGGCAGCTTTCTCCTTCGCTTAGCGTACGACCACAATAGCCGCAAGTGGTGCCCTCTTTTACCAGCCAGGGGCTTTGTGAAGCGCAAGTCCCTCTGAATTCTCCATTCTTCAGGAACAGCATCCTCACCGACATCAGGATGAAGAAGAGGGCTATGAATCCTATGGAAAGAAGTACAACGGCCATGTTTTGTAACTTTGGTGCAAAAGTACTTTTCAGGTGTATAACATCCCATCGGACATATAAGTTTTTTAGCATGCGAAAACCTCCCGTACAACCCGATTCCAACCGGGAAGCCAAATTGAAGGCCTTTGATCGCCTGTTGTCCATCATGGATGAGTTGAGGGAAAACTGCCCGTGGGACAAAAAGCAAACCATGGAAAGTTTGCGTCACCTCACCATTGAAGAGGCCTACGAGCTTTCTGATTCAATTCTGGAGGGCAAGCTCGATGAAGTGAAAAAGGAATTGGGCGACCTGATGTTGCACAACGTTTTTTATGCGCGCATCGCCTCTGAACAAAAGGCATTTGATATTGCAGATGTGATGAATGCCATTTGCGACAAGTTGATTGAACGGCATCCGCATGTGTATGGGGATGTGATCGCCATCGATGAGGCCACCGTGAAGACCAACTGGGAAAAAATCAAACTAAGAACAGGAAACAAGTCTGTATTGGAAGGTGTACCTAAATCGTTGCCTGCCTTGGTAAAGGCGATACGGATACAGGACAAAGCACGCGGAGTCGGCTTCGATTGGGACAGGAAGGAACAGGTTTGGGAAAAGGTGGAGGAGGAGATGCGCGAGTTCAGGGATGAATTTAATGCGGCCACAGCGGACTCCATTGACAAGGAGAAGGCCACTGCCGAATTTGGTGATCTGCTTTTTTCTTTGGTCAACTATGCGCGATTCATCAACATCGATCCGGAGGAGGCACTCGAACGCACCAATAAGAAATTTATTAAGCGATTTCAATATCTGGAGTCAGAGTCGGCCAAAGATGGCAAAATGCTGGGTGAGATGACCCTACCTGAAATGGACGAGTACTGGGAAAGGGCAAAGGGGTTGAAGTAGGGTCAGTTCTTTTTCACTTTCGTGGTATCAGGCCACTCAAATTCTTCATTCGTAAGTTCAAGTTCTTTTCGCTTTTCTCTTCCCTTAAGTCGAAAGGCGTCTTTCAGTTCCTTTACTTCCTTCTTTAAATCACTTACGATTTTCTTTTTCACTGCCTCCTTGTCGTAGCTCACTTTGTAGTCATCGGTGGTGCCCACAATCTTTAAGAACAGTTTGGATTGCCCGGTGCCGTCATCTTCTATGGCGCCAAAGGCTTCATCGGGATCAATCTTCTTTCTGTTTCGCAACGGGGTAATCACCCGATAATCGATGTGCTGATCGAACGTGTGTGTGCCGCTGATTTGAATGGTGCTGACATTGCTTTTCACTTCCATCTGCGGCAAGTAGATAACCTTGTTTTCGATGTGGATGTCGTTCACCAGGTCGGCAAATCGCAGGCGATTGAGACTTTCGTCATCAATGTATTTGTTCAGGTTTTGAATGGGAGCAAAGTTGTTGAGTTCACCATTCCTGATTGTGGTACTTATGTCAGCGATCAAGGTTTCCTGAAACAACTTTAGTTTTTCGTTTAATACCATTTCCAACGCTACGTCAGCATCGGCTTGGCCTTTTAGGTGTTTATCTTCTATGAAAGTTTGTTGAAAGTTCTCAAAAACAAAGAACGCACTATCAATTTGGATGCCGCTCAACTTAAAAGAACTGACCACGTCCATTGCTTTTGGATTCCTGGCATCGAGAATGCTATTCAGATCGAGCTTGCCACCCATGGCATTAAAGCTGATGTCACGAGCAACGGCAGTTTGATTCTTGACCAACAAATTTCCTTGCACCTGCCGCGGCTTGAAGCGCTTGTAATGCATCGACTTTACATCACAATTGAAGTTGAGGTAAAGCAAGGGAGAAATACGAAACTGGTATTCGGTACCACTGGAAGAGCCAAATCCGATCGCAAAAAGCTGATCCAGATCAAGGAAATCTGACTTCAGATCTGTTTCAATCCCGATGGGTTGACTTTCAAAAAGGAGAAAAGTAATGATGTTTTTAAAGTAACCGTTCAGCACAAAATCGCTGTTGCCAAATGAGCCACTCACATCACTAAGGGCCAGGTCGTTGTTCGTAAATTGCATTACTCCGTTGAGATCGGTAAACGGAACACCCTGTTTACCAAATTTGAACTGCAAATGGTTGAGCAGAATGGATCCGCTGGTGTTCACCTGCTGGGCGGTGGCTTTTCTTTTCAGGTTCGAAGTTCGACCTTCAAACGAAATGTCAAACCCAATGTCGCCAGTTACTTCTTTTATATCCTCCACCGGATAGAAACCCAACAGCGATTGTGCCTCCAGGTCTCCCTTGAACGACAGCGTAACGCTGGGATCTTCAAAATTTTGGATCGAGAAGTCGGCTTGAAATGGACGTTTGTTTAATTCGCCCGTTACGTTCCTAAGGAATAATACAGCCTTGCTGAGATCGTTCAAAGAGGGACTTGCAAATGAGCCATCCAGGTTGGCGTGCTCGATGCGCGACTGATAATCCGGATGGAACAATGTGGTATTGGTGCATCCGAATTTTGCCGTAATGTGGGGCTCTACGCGATCACTCATTTCTCCCTTTACCGATAAGTTGAAATAGATGTCGCCATCGCTTTCATATTTAAGAAGTCGATGCGTCATCGACTCCGGAAGCAATGACAACAAGGTTTGAATGTCAGCGTTTTTTCCATTGCAGGCGATGTCAATGAGGTTCTTCTCCTTAAAATCGTAGCTGCCAGAGATTTCAAAGGTGGCCTTGTGCAGCAGCATGGTGGACGGATCGATGTGAACGCTCTTGTTAAGGTCGTCATACACCAGGTTGGCATCAACTTCGAATCGCTTACCGGCCAGGAATGCGTTGGATCCGATTCCAATTTGTTCGGTGGTAACATCACCTTTGCCCACAATGGCGTACTGGTCGTTATTCACACCAATCGAAGCAACCAATTGATCGCTTTGGAAGTGGTGTTCTTGTTTACGCTGAAGATCCTTGTAATGAACGCGGGTGGCCTCCAACCGCACGTTTCTCAAATCAAATTTCACCACCCCTCCGGAACCATTCTCTTCACCCGGCTTTAACACGGTGTAGTTGTTTTTTCCGACCGCATCAATTTTCAGGTTCGTTTCACTGTCAATAATCTTCAGGCCTCGAATCGTATACTCGCCTTGCCAAAGCTCAACAGGGTTAATAGAAAAGGAAATGATTTTGGCAGTAAGCAGTGGGTAGTTGCCCCGGTGGCTGTCTTCGATGTACACATCGTGGAAAACAATCGCGACCCGGGGGAAATCTTCAAAGGCAGAAACGTCCACTTTGTCCACTTTGATGGGGGTGTTGAGGCTTTTGTTGGCTTCCCGGATGAACTGTTGGATGATTCGATCCTTGAATAACCACACCGATGCGGAGGCAGAGACGAGTACTACCCCCACCACCAGGGACGTGTAAAAAAGTATTCGCTTGAACAGCCTCACGAAAAAAATTTCCCTTTAAAAAGCAAAATTCAGCCCAAAAGCGCTCAAAACCAAAACCCTTTCTGTTCCGTTGCGTTACAGGTTGTACATTAAGATACCGATCGGTATCTTTGTGGAGAAATGAGGAATCCAGAGGTCACCCGTGAAAAGATTTTGAAGCAATCGGGCACGCTGTTTAACACCCGCGGCTACAAGGCTACGTCCATTGGCGATATCACCAAGGCAACAGGTCTGACCAAGGGAGCCATTTATCGTCATTTCAAAAGCAAGGCGGGATTGGAAAAGGAAACGCTGGCACATTTGTCGGGGATTATGGTGGAAACCCTGCGTGACGAGATAAAATCTCAGCCTACAGCGGGAAAGAAACTCCGGGCCATTTTTCGCTTTTTCGAAACCTATATTTCGAAGCCAGTGGTGAAAGGCGGTTGCCCCTTGATGAATGCAGCCGTGGAGGCAGACGATGCGCATCCGCAATTGAGAAAACGAGCGATCACCCTGCTTGATTTGCTTTGCAGCTCCATCGAGTCGATCATCGACAAAGGCATCAAATACGGCCAATTGAAAAGCGAAGTGGACAAACAATACTATGCCACGGTAATTGTGGCGGGGCTTGAGGGCGCCATCATGATGAGCAAATTGAGAGGAAACGATGAGGACATCAGGCGTGTGACCAAACATTTGGAAAACCTGATTACCGAAATGGAACTGTAATTTTTTTTCAACGTATAGATACCGAACGGTATCTTATAAAACGACTCGACCATGAAAAAATTGATACCCAAATTAATGGGAGGTTACCTGAACGCAGCCGCGTGGGTTGCTCCAGCCTACGTGGGCAAATTGGGGTACGAAATATTTTGTACACCCCTTGCGCCCAAAGTGAAGCGCCATCACAAGGTATTTCTAGACACCGCAGAGCAATTTGACTTCACCAGTGGAGAGGTGACTTTGAGAGCCTATCGATGGGGCACAGGTCCGAAGAGGATTGTCTTTTTGCATGGTTGGCAAAGTCACACCTATCGCTGGAAAAAATATATCCAGTCATTTTCAACCGATGAGTTTACGTTGCTGGCATTTGATGCGCCTGCACATGGCTTGTCGGGCGGCCGGTTGGCGAACATCCCGTTATACAGCGAGGCCATTCAGTCTTTCTTTCAAACGGTGGGCCCGGCCGATGCGGTCGTGAGCCATTCCATGGGCAGTTTTTCTATGCTTCATGCACTGCACCATAACCCGGCCATCCAGGTTGGAAAAATAATTGCGATGGGATCTCCGGGCGAAGCCAATGATTTCATCACCTTTTATAAAGCCTACACAGGCATCAACGATCGAACCTTTCAATTCATCTTGAATTATTTCGTGGAGAAGTTGAATCAAACTCCGGATTATTTTTCTGCGCCTCGTTTTGCTTCGACCCTCGATGTGCCGGGTGTGATCATTCACGACAAGGGAGATGAGGAAGCCCCTTACCACCATGCGCAAAGAATCCATGCCGCCTGGAAAAATTCCCAATTGATTACGACCGAAGGCATGGGTCATAACTTCAAGAAAAAGGAAGCAGTTAAGATGGTAAGAGATTTCATCTCAAATGAAAGCTTGGTGGCCCTGCACTAACGCGATGGCTTTTGATTGTGGTAGCTATAGGATTTCTGCGCTGATCCTTTTTGGGATGACTTAAACTTTCGTCAAGCCGCTCGCTTTGCTCACTACTTTTCATTTTTCATCAGCCTGGTCGAACTTGTTCGCCAGTCTGCCTCAAAATGAAAATCCCCTGACTATGCGTCAGGGGACTGACTCAGTTTGTGGGAGCTATAGGATTCGAACCTATGACCCTCCCGGCCGTTGGCCGGGATGCTCTGAACCAGCAATGAGCTTTTCAATCCTGGTTCTACTTTTCCAACTCTTCACTTCGCGTTCCCTTGCATACGCTAGAACTTTGGAAGGATAACTTTCCGAGTAGACAAGACGCCAGTCGTTAAATTGGCCGGTAAATCCTTTGTGGTTGGAGTTATGCTTCCGAATTCTCTCATCAATAGGCTCGGTAGTATGGCCGTAGTAGTATTTATCAGCGAGGGAAGAATAGAGTATGTAAAAGATTGCTTCCATAAAAAAACCCCTGACGACTGCCAGGGGTTTGTGGGAGCTGAGGGATTCGAACCTATGACCCTCCCGGCTGTTGGCCGGGATGCTCTGAACCAGCAATGAGCTTTTCAATCCTGGTTCTACTTTTCCAACTCTTCACTTCGCGTTCCCTTGCATACGCTAGAACTTTGGAAGGATAACTTTCCGAGTAGACAAGACGCCAGTCGTTAAATTGGCCGGTAAATCCTTTGTGGTTGGAGTTATGCTTCCGAATTCTCTCATCAATAGGCTCGGTAGTATGGCCGTAGTAGTATTTATCAGCGAGGGAAGAATAGAGTATGTAAAAGATTGCTTCCATAAAAAAACCCCTGACGACTGCCAGGGGTTTGTGGGAGCTGAGGGATTCGAACC
>JBFWPC010000001.1:1319664-1369664 GCA_050250195.1 Cyclobacteriaceae bacterium
ATAGGCTCGGTAGTATGGCCGTAGTAGTATTTATCAGCGAGGGAAGAATAGAGTATGTAAAAGATTGCTTCCATAAAAAAACCCCTGACGACTGCCAGGGGTTTGTGGGAGCTGAGGGATTCGAACCCCCGACCCTCTGCTTGTAAGGCAGATGCTCTGAACCAGCTGAGCTAAGCTCCCAATAATTTTTGCCTACTCCTTCCGAGTAGCGACTCTGAATGCTGACACTCGCGATCAGCATCCTGCACATCCGCCCGAGGCGGATCGTCAGGACCAGCTGAGCGAAGCTCCCAATATCTTTCTTTTCTGCACTGCAATCGATGGCAGCTCCGATTTGGGACTGCAAATCTAGAACAGAATTCTAATTGCGCAAAAAATAAATTTCTACCCGAAGATCGGTCAGGTACCCCCGAACAAAATGGGTATTTTTAATGTCCTATAAGTAGTTAAAGGTCGTTTCTATTCACCCAAAACCACTGCATGGAACAAAAACCAAACAGGCGACTGATCTTGGTTTCCAACCGACTGCCCTTCCAGCTTATTGAAAAGAACAAGAAGGTTACGCTCAAACAAAGTGATGGTGGTCTGGTAACCGCCCTCAAGAGCTACTTCGAAAGCGATTCCACCAAAGATTCGTTCAAGGAGAAGATCTGGCTGGGCACGGGCGACTTTCCCAAAAGCAGGTGGGAAAGATACCAGGAACAGGCGCAGGCGCCTTCCCATTTTGGCATCGAACCCCTGTTTATCGATTCCGAGACCTACAACAAATACTACAACGGTTTTTGCAACGCCACCATCTGGCCGTTGTTCCACTACTTTACTTCATACATGATCTTTGACGATGACTATTTCGATAACTACGAAAAAGTTAATCGCCAGTTTGCCGACAGACTCCTGGAGATCATGAAACCCGGGGACGTGATCTGGGTCCACGACTATCAGCTATTCTTGCTTCCGGAGATGATCCGCGCCCAGCGCCCTGAAGCCATCATCGGCTTCTTCCTTCACATTCCCTTTCCCTCTTATGAGATGTTCCGCCTCATGCACCGGCCATGGAAAGAAAAAATCATTCAAGGTTTGCTCGGGGCGGATTTAATCGGATTCCATACACAGGAATATGTCCAGCATTTTTTGAAAACGGTTAGGATGATCACCGGATACGATCACCAGTACCGGTCCATCTATTTTAGCAACCGCGTGGTGAAGATTGATATCTTTCCGTTGGGCATTGACTATGAAAAATTTCATGGTGCGATCAGGAATGAAAAAGTGACGGCTGTACGCGATGGCATCAGGCGAGATTTCAGCGATCGCAAGATTATCTTCTCGATTGATCGCCTTGATTATACCAAAGGCATCACCCATCGGCTTTCAGGATTTGAAAAATTCCTGGAGAAGTATCCTGAGTGGTTTGAGCAAGTGGTGTTTGTATGTGGCGTAGTGCCATCACGTGAGATTATTACAAAGTACAACGAGCGCAAGAAAATGATTGAAGAACAGGTTGGTCGCATCAATGGCAAGTACTCCACCCTGCAATGGCAACCACTTATTTATCGGTACAGCCATCTCTCCTTTGATGAATTGTGCGCACTCTACCAAGCCGCGGATGTGGCTTTGATCACGCCCTTGCGGGATGGGATGAACCTGGTTGCAAAAGAGTATGTGGCGTGCCGCGATGATAAGCATGGCGTGTTGATCCTGAGCGAGTTGGCGGGTGCCGCGAGTGAGTTGGGCGAAGCCGTATTGGTAAATCCTAATGACATTGATGAGGTGGCTGATTCCATTCATCTTGCGCTCAGCATGAGTGCACCCGAGCAGCACCGAAGACTCAAACTCATGCAGCGTAGATTAAGCGATTACGATGTGCAGCATTGGGTAGTCGACTTTTTACAGCAACTTAACAACGTGAAAGAGGAACAAGAGTCTCAGGAAATGAAATTCATCAAACCCAAGGTGAAGCAATCTATCATTCAGTCTTTTCACGAGTCGAAGAAAACGTGCCTGTTCCTCGACTACGATGGCACATTGGTCCCCTTTGCACGCCATCCCAGGGAAGCAACGCCTGGCGATGAGGTGCAAAAATTGCTCAGGAAGTTGGCCGAGCGAGAGAACACAGAAGTCACCATCATTAGCGGCCGCGACAGCGAGATACTGGAAGAGTGGTTTTCCGGCTTGAAAGTGAACCTGGTGGCTGAGCACGGTGCCTCCATCAGACGCAACGGCTCCGGATGGCGCAACGAAAAAGAAGTTGACCAAACCTGGAAACCGCTGATACGACCCACGCTTGAGCTGTTTACGAGAAGGTGCCCAAGATCATTTGTGGAAGAAAAAAGCCATACGCTGGCGTGGCATTACCGAAATGTGGAGGCTGAACTTGGGTTTGTTAGGTCTCGCGAGTTACTGGATAGTCTGTATCATTTGGTGCGCAATGCACAGCTGCAAGTGATCGATGGAAACAAGGTGATTGAAGTTCGGGTGGCGGGTGTAGACAAAGGAGCTGCCGCCAGAAAAATATTGGAGAGAGGAAAATACGATCTTGTAATTGCCATTGGCGATGACAAGACAGACGAAGACATGTTTACCGCCCTGTCTGATCAGGCCATTACCATCAAGGTAGGCCCCGGACCAACCAAGGCCAAATACAGTTTGCCCACGCAGGCAGACGTGATTCAGCTGCTTAACCAATTTTCCAGGAACTAGCTTTACCTCATGAGCAAGCACCAATACAACATGGGCATTGTAGGCAACTGCTCGTTTCTTGCCTACATCGATACCGATGCGAACGTGAGATGGATGTGCATGCCCAGGTTTGACAGCTCGTTCATTTTCGGTTCGCTATTGGATTCGAAAAAAGGGGGAGAGTTTTCGATTTGCCCCTCGGGCAAGTACACAAGTCAACAGCACTATGTAAATAATTCAAACGTACTTTGTACAGAATTTCATACCGAACGAGGGAAGTTCCGAGTTGTTGACTGCGCCCCCCGGTTTCAGAACTTTGAGCGGATTTTCCGTCCGCTGATGTTGATTAGAAAAATTGAGTTGATCGATGGCGATCCTGCGGTTAGTGTTTGCTGCAAGCCCGTGGGCAACTACGGTCAGGTGACAGCCGAGATGGTAAACGCAAGCAATCATATTCGTTATACCGGGCTGGGCGCACAGGTTCGATTAACCACAGATATTTCACTCAACCACGTGGCATCGGAGCAGCCGTTTATACTTGATCAGGATCGCTACCTGATCTTTACCTATGGTGAACCGCTGGAGGCACCCCTAACCGACACCTCCGAGGAGTTCATCTTAAAAACAAATCGCTATTGGCGAAATTGGATCAAGAGTACCTACCTGCCCGACATCTACCAGCAGGAAATCATCAGGTCTGCTTTGGTGTTGAAACTTCACCAGTACGAGGACACCGGAGGAATTATCGCCTCGGGAACGACAAGCTTGCCAGAACACCATGGTAGTTCTCGCACCTGGGACTATCGATACTGTTGGTTTCGGGATACGTACTATACGCTCAAGGCTTTCAATGAAATTGGACACTTCGATGAGTTGGAAAAGTACTTCGAATACATACAAAACACCCTCATGCGTGTGGATGGTCGCATCCAGCCTTTGTACACGCTCAATGGAAATGGAAACTCGTTGGAGGAGGTCCACCTGGATTTAGAGGGATACCTGGGTAATCAGCCTGTGCGAATCGGTAACGGGGCCTATACGCAAATACAAAATGATGTGTATGGTCAGGTACTGGTCAGTTTGTTGCCACTGTTCGTTGACAAACGTCTGTCTTTTTCCAAAAAGCAGTCGTACAAATCGCTGATACCACGTCTGCTTGAATGGATTGAAAAAACCATGGATGAGCCCGATGCCGGACTTTGGGAGTTCAGAAATGTGAAGCAGGTGCACACCTATACCATGCTGTTTCATTGGGCTGGCGCTAAGGCTGCGCTGAAGATTGGGCAGATCATGAACGACTCGCATTTGATTTCGAAGGCTTCCCAACTTGAAAAAACAGCCGGTGAGCAAATCGAAAAATGTTATCATAAAGATCGGGGCTATTACGCTCAGGCGCGCGGCTCAGAAAACTTTGATGCCAGCACACTCAAGCTCATCACGATGAATTACCTCGATCCCGCCTCGGACGTGGCACGAAAACACCTTGAGCAATTGGAACAGCGATTGAAGACAGATCAAGGACTATTTTATCGCTACGTGCATGCAGATGACTTTGGTAAGCCAGAAGCCACTTTCCTGGTTTGTGCCTTTTGGTATGTTGATGCACTTGCTTGCGTGGGGCGGGTTGATGATGCGATGAAGACACTTGATGGCATCGTGAAATATGGGAATCACCTGGGCATCTTCAGCGAAGACGTGGGACTTGACGGCTCGCAATGGGGCAACTTTCCGCAAACTTACAGCCACGTGGGCATGATCAATGCGGCATTCAGGATTTCAAAGAAATTAGATCTGCCAAACTACGGGTAGCACCTACTGTTTCGCAAACGAGAATGACATTGAGCGGCCATCGCCCGAAATGACGGCAGTCATGCCGGCTTCCTTCCTTTTGTATTCAATTCTCTTTGGAAAATCATGTGAGGGGTTTTCACAAACGAAGCCCACCTCTGAAACTACCGTAATCTTAAAAGGTACCGGCTGTGAATTTTCGGGCACATCCGCCACGTAGTAGGTATTTCCATTTTCGATATAGATCCGCAGCTTCTCCACATAGGAAGTGTCGGGTCCGTTGAATGACACACCCCAACCGCGCAGTTCGTTTTCAGATACCTTTTCCCACCGCTCGTGCCCGGATTTTCCCGGGTTCATTTGAGTGCGCGACCAGGTGCCGACAAGCCACTCGAGTTTGGCAACGTCAACCGATTGCGAGTTCGCACAGCCAGCCCCGAAAGTTCCAAACAGGATGCAAAGAATATATCTCATAACTCTTTTTCGACAAATAAAGCCATGAACTGTGCCAATCGATTGTACAAAACCGACATCGCTAATTCTTTTTCAGAAAAAAGTTGGCCAGGTTCGGTTCATCGAAAACGTACCTGGACGGGTCTTCGCCACTGAATTTTTTGAAATCTCGAATAAAGTGGGATTGATCATAATAACCGCTCTCATAAACCAGGTCGGCCCAGTTGAGGTTTTTGTTTTGAAGCAACTCAAAGATCCGATTGAACCGGATGATGCGTGCGTAATACTTAGGGGCCATGCCAATGTACTTCTTGAATGACCGCTCAAGCGTTCGTTCAGAAACTTCGAGTTGTGTGCAAAGGTCGGCAATACTCATGGTGCCCCCGGTTTGATGAATTGCATCGGCCGCAGCTGATGCAATCGGTTCCGGTTTGTTTTGAGCGTGACCTAATAGATACCGTTCTATCTGCTGGATGGCTCCAGCCGGGTTTTCAGCATTCCATGGTGCCTCGATCAAGAACTGAAAATGTCCATCCAGTAAAGTTTGAAGATTCAACACTTTGTCGAGCAGCAGGCACATGTCAATACAGAACAATTGACCAATAGCAGCAGGTCGGAATTTCAATCCGAGCATTTTGGAATACCCCGTATTGCGCAAGAGAAAGTGTTGACTGATTTGGCCAGCGATCAAAGCCTTGCCTTGCTGCTCCCAGGTTCCGCCCAGATTTACTTCATAGGGATCACCGTAGTGAAAGATCATTTCAGGAAAACCATCGGGGATAATTTTTTGCGTGTGGGGAGGTTGATCGCTCTCAACCACCCAATAGCATTCGATGTAGGTTGATAATTCTTTTGATGGTTCAATCCGCTTGAAGAGCATGTGTTAATCTTCTGGAATTTTACTAACACTGGTCCAGCCACCGTCAACAATCAATGTTTGGCCGGTAATGTATCTCGAGGATGGAGAGAGGAGAAAAAGAGCAGCGTTGGAAATGTCGGCTGTGGTGGCGGCCCTGCCTGCGGGTACGACCCCGCCCCATTTTTCTTTGTAGGATTTGTCCAGCTGCGTGCGCTCCGTGAGGGTAGCGCCCGGGGCAATGGCATTTACGTTAATTCCATGTTGCCCCAACTCAGCTCCCAAATGCTTGGCCAACATTTCAATGGCAGCCTTGCTCATGCCGTAAGCAGCCAGGTTTTTGTATGCTTGATGGCCGGTCACAGACGATAAAAACAGTATACTGCCGCCATGCTTCTGCTGAATCATTTGTCTGGCGGCAGCTTGGGCAAGCAAGAAACTGCCGCCCTGGTTTACCCTCATCACTTCGGTGAAGTCCTTGTAAGGGTAAGAAAGGAACTCACCAAAGAGTGTAATGCCCGCGTTGGCAATTGCCATGTCAAGTTTTCCAAAATCGGATACGGCCGCCTCGACAAGTGTGAGGATAAATTCCGGATCTGATGCATCTCCCGCAACCCCTGTTGCTTTAGCGCCATTTCCCGTCAATGAGGATACAGCCTCGTTGCACAAAGATTTTTCCACATCATTGATCACCACCGAAGCACCCCGAGCTGCAAGTTGGCTGGCGATTTCAAATCCAATGCCCTGCCCGGCACCGGTGACAATCGCAACTTGATTCTTGAAGGAAATCATGGACATCAATCATCCAATTTAACAAAGTTCCCATCTTTTTAGGGCTGCCCGGAACAATTGTTCTAACAACAATAGTTATTACATTTGAACAAGCCGATGAGCATAGAAGAGGAACTTAAGTCGAATTTTTCCAGCGATTTCCACAAAGCCATGGTGAACATCCTCTACACCGCAAGCTGGCTCTATAATAACAACGCTGCCCATTTCAAGAAATTTGGAGTCACGCCTGAGCAGTTCAACGTGCTGCGCATTCTTCGCGGCAGCCATCCCAAGCCATTGCACCTGGCCGATATTGCATCGCGCATGATTGACAAAAGCAGCAATTGTACCCGGCTCGTGGAGAAGTTGCGTGTGAAAGGGCTGGTGAGCCGGAAAACGTGTCAAGCCAACCGAAGACAGGTCGACATATCCATCAAGCCCCGGGGCCTGGAGCTTCTGAAAAATATCGATGCCGAAGAATCAGCATGGTTATCGAAAATTAGTGCATTCACCAAGTCAGACGCACAGGTGTTGAATTCCCTACTTGATAAACTCAGGAGCGGATAGTATTTTTCAGGTTTGGCGTCTTTGTTGTTGGTATATTGAAGGCCATTCCGTTCATGCTACAGCCCCCTGGAGATATTGCCTTAACGAGTTCAGCCAACGCAGCTCTGCAGTTGGTCAACACTACCCTGGGTCATATTTTCCTCACTGGAAAGGCGGGCACAGGCAAAACCACCTTTCTAAAGCAACTTTCGTTAAAGACCCATAAATCATTTGTGATCGTGGCGCCCACAGGCATTGCAGCACTCAACGCAGGTGGAGTGACCATTCATTCACAGTTTTTGCTGCCGCTCGGAACTTTTCTTCCGGATCGTTCACTACCGGTTGACTTTGAATCTGGCCGAAATGTGTATACACAAAATACATTGGCCAGGAAGCATCCGCTTAACAGTGCCCGCAAGCAAATTCTCCGGTCGATTGATCTCCTGGTGATTGACGAGGTGAGCATGCTTCGTGCTGATGTGTTGGATGCCATTGACTACCGCCTGAAGGCAGCACGGGGTAATTTTCGTAAGAGTTTTGGCGGAGTTCAGTTGTTGCTGATAGGCGATCTGTATCAACTGCCCCCGATCATTAAGGCTGACGAGGAGCACTTGCTGCAACGTTATTATCCCAGCATTTGGTTTTACGAATCACTGGCTCTAAGAAACGATGGCTTTGCCTATGTAGAACTCGACAAGATCTTCCGGCAGACGGAGGGTTCGTTCATTCGTATTTTAAATAACCTGCGAAACAACAACATCACTGACGCGGACATTGAGGAGTTGAACCGCCACTACAGAACCCAGCCGGAGATTGAATCGCAAAAGGAGGTGATCACGCTTACTACCCACAACTACAGGGCCGATGAGATGAACCGACAAGCTTTGAAAACCCTTGATGCACCCTCTTTCTTTTTTGAGGCGGCAATTGAGGGGGATTTCCCCGAGAGCATGTACCCGGTGCCTGCCAGGTTGGAGCTGAAGGCGGGGGCCCAAATCATGTTCATCCGAAACGATAATGAGGGGCAAATGTATTTCAACGGCAAGCTGGCCACCGTCAGCCGAATATCCGGTGAAGTTGTGACTGTAACCATGGCTGGATCACATCTAGAATTTGATCTGAAGAAAGAAAGGTGGGAGAACAAGAAATACACAATCAACGAAGAGACGCGCGACCTGGAGGATGAAGTGACCGGATCGTTTGAGCAATTTCCGATTAAGTTGGCCTGGGCAATCACCGTGCACAAGAGCCAGGGACTCACGTTCGATAAAGCCATCATCGATGTGGGGCAGGCATTTGCCGATGGGCAGGTCTATGTGGCACTTTCGAGACTCCGCACGCTTGACGGGCTGATGTTGCGAACGAAAATTGATCCGCAGGTTGTGCGTGCCGCCAGGAATGTCGATCAGTTCACCGAGAGCCACAACCGGCCAGAGGAGCTTCCAGGACTGATAAAGAGAGGCCAATTTGAATTCATCAGAACAGAAGTGGATCGCACGTTTGATTTTGAATTGCTTGTAAAAGAATTGCGATCGGTGGCCAAAGAAAGGACCGACAATGTGGGGTTTGATGACGACACCATGAAGTCAGTGCCGTTGGCGATTGCTCAATCACTCGAAAGCGAAGAGGAAAATACGGGTCGATTCAGAAAGCAGTTGATCAACCTGATTGAAGGCGAAGACATTGACAAACTGCTGGAACGGATCAGTAAGGGAAGTGAGTATTACCGGAAGCACCTTTGGCAGAACCTTAGCATGTTGCTCCGCCATCTGCATGAAATGCGGCAACACAAGCGCGTGAAGACTTACTTGAGTCATCTGGCCGAGTTGGACCAGTTGTTGACCCGGAAACTGGAGGAGCTGGGCAAGTTGCCATTGCTTGCCGAGGGAATATTTCAAGGCAAACAGGAGTTTGAGTTCGCTGCCATTGCCGATGAGAGCAAAAAGGAACGGGCGAGATTGTTGGCTGAGCTGGCGAAAGAATTCCCCTCTACCAAGAAGTCGGGAAAAGAAAAGAGAAAGGGCACAAAGGGGAAATCCAAAGGCCCCAGCACTTACGACATCACGCTGCAGTTATTGGAAAGTGGAATGGATGTGGAGGCCATCGCCAAAGAGCGGGGACTGGTACCGGGCACGATTGAAGGTCACCTGGCCAAAGCCGTGGCAGCGGGGCGCATTGGCATTCACCAGATTGTGATGCAGGAAGATGTGGACGCCATAGCGAATGCGGTGAGCGACATGAACGAAGGGTTCACCTCAAAGGATTTGTACGAAAAGCTCGAGGGAAAATACAGTTACGGCAAGCTGAGAGCGGTGATGAATCATCTGACCCTTCTCCGGGTCAGTGACAAAGAAGAGTTTTGAGGGATTGGGTGCGGCTAAAAATGATTCTGTTGTGGCTAGTTGCCTCCTCTATTTGTTCCAATTCTCAATCTTAAGTCCTTGAATTGGGTCGTAGTGTCTTTCATTATTGGTAATTAAAGTCAGTTCGTTTTCAATTGCAATTCCGGCTATCAAAATGTCCGATGTCCCTATTGTAATTCCCTTTTGTCTAAGGTCTGCGTAAACGTCACCAGATATCCTCGCTGATTCTTCTGAAATGTGAATGATTGTGTTATTGGCTACAAACTCTTCAAATTCTTTAATTTGCCTTTCAGCTTTTTTGAATTTGAGTCCACCGGGGATTTCATAGTAAGTAATTATTGAGATGTTGATTACATCAAATTCCCTCAAATAGGCACTGAAGTTTTCAACAACTTTTTGGTTTTGGTTCCCTCTAAAATAGAATGATAAAATGTCTGTGTCAACCAGAGATTCAGTCACGCTCAGCTAATTTGTCTCTCGTTAGCCCGGTTGTCGTGAAGTTTCTCTGTTATTTCATTGAAGAAACTGTCATCCAAGTCTTTCCATATCCCCGCAAGTCTTAGAGTCTTGTCCTTAGATTTAAGTTGGCTTTCGATTTTACTCAATAAATTATTGACTTCAGTCAACTTGTCTGCGGACAACTGCTGAAGTTTTCTAACCAAGTTGCTCCTAAGTCTGTTCTTTATATTCATAACTCAAATGCACAAAATTATCGTTATTTTTTCTTGTCAGCCTATCCGCCCAGCCCCGCATTTACACAATAACACATATTTTCCCTATACAGCATTCTGCAAATTTGGGAGATCACCCCCGGTAAAGCTCAAATCCAAGCCATCATTCGCATCAGCAAAAAAGGATGAGGTCGTTTTCTAAGCCTCGATCCTTGGTGGTATCAACTTGTACACCACCGGTGTCACAATTCTGGACAGCAAGGTTGAGCTAATCAATCCGCCAATCAGCACGATCGCAAGGGGAGAGATCAATGGATTCGTGGAGATGGCAATCGGCATCAATCCCCCAATGGCAGTAAGTGTGGTGAGAATGATGGGTAAGAAGCGGATTTCGCCCGCTTCGCGAATGGCATCGTCCAAAGATTTCCCGTCCGCTCTCAACTGGTTGGTAAAGTCGACCAATAGAATGGTGTTCTTCACTTCGATCCCGGCAAGGGCAATCAAACCAATGATGGCTACAAATGACAACGAATTACCGGTAAATAAGAGCGCCAACACAGCTCCCACAATTCCCAATGGAATTACAGACAACACGATCAGCGTGCTCTTGAAAGTTTTGAACTCCAGGATGAGAACGGCAATGAAAAGGAACACAGTCACGATGATCACACTGGCAAATCCTCCGAACGATTCGTTCCGGCTTTCCAGTTCACCGCCCATTTCGTAGCGATATCCCTCAGGAAGTTGCACCTGATCCATCGACTCGATCACATCGCTGATCACATTGTCTGTTAGAAATCCTTTGTCGACATAGGCGTTCACGCTCACCGTGCGGATCTTGTCCTGATGGTTGATGTTCAGGGGAGAGGACTCAAATGTCAGCTTCGCAATTTGGTTCAGCGGAATCGACTGCCCTTGCGCATTGCTGATGTATAAATTATCCAGCACTTCGAGCGTGGGGTGCTGTGGCTTTGCTTTGGTGAGCACGATTTTGTAATCATCTCCATTGTCATCGGAAAACTGACCCGCATTTAAACCCGCTACTGCCAGCCTGATGGTCCGGTCGATGTTCACGGTAGGAATGCCCAACATGCGCGCCTTCTCTTTATTGATGTCAACTTTGAAATCGGTCTTCACATGCATCACCGGATTATCGATGTAAATCGTGCCGGCAGTCTGTTCAAGCACCTTTTCAGCGCGCGAGGCCAGCATTCTCAGGGTATCGAGGTTGTCACCAAACAATCTTACCTCAATGGGTGCGGTGATGGGCGGCCCCTGTTCGAAATTCTTCACTTTCACTTCTGCGCCAGGGTAAGGCGTGAACTTGGCCCTCAAGTCTTCAATGATCTCGAGCTTGCGTGCCGGACTCGTACTTTCTTCAAGCTGCACAAAAATTTGTGAATAGTCAGTGCGCTCGTTTTCCGGAATGATGTTATAGTAAATCCGCGGATTTCCTTTTCCAACATTCGAGGCGAAATATTTGATCTCGGGATGTTGTTTCAATTCTTCTTCAATCATCCGCGTCACAGAATTTGTATAAGTAAGGTTCGACTGCAGGGGCGTGGTGACTTCTACCAGGAATTGCGGTTTTTCAGAAGCGGGGAAAAGACTGAACCCAATGACAGGAAACAATTGCAATGAGCCAATGAAAATCACAACAGCGACCACTAAGGTAATCACCGGATGAGCAAGTGCTTTATCGAGAATGGGGCCGTAAGTTTTGTGAATGACTTTCTTAAGCGACCTCATGAAGATATTACCGTCAGGATGCCCCACTTTTTCCTTCAGGATTCGGCTGCTCAAGAATGGGATAATCGTCAAAGAAACGACCATGGAAGCCAGAACGCTCATGATCACACCCATGGGCAGGCTTCTGATAAAGTCGCCCGATGCCTCGGGCAAGAATACCAACGGCATGAAGGCGATAATGAGCGTGACCGTACAGCCCACCACGGCCAAGCCGATCTGCCTGGTTGCTTTGAGTGTGGCCTCCATGCGCGAGTGACCCTCCAATATCCACCGCTCAATATTTTCTACAACCACAATGCTGTCATCTACCAGCAAACCGAGTGCGACCACGAGTCCTACAATGCTCAACTGGTTGAGCGTATACCCCAGTAAGTTGAGCAATACGATGCCAATGGCAAGCGACAAGGGAATGGAGATCATCACAATCAGTGCCGCCCGCTGACCCAGAGGCAGTAACGTAATGGAGACAAGCAGGATGGCAATCAGAAAATCTTTGCCCAACATACCAAGTCGCTTGTTCACATTTTCAGCCTGATCAAAATGATGCACAAGGTCAATGTTGGCCGGTAACTTTGATTGAAAAGCTTCAATGGCCGCCAGGTACGACTCCTGTGTTTTCGATATGTTCTCGCCTGGCTTCTGAGCCGCTGTTACAAAGAGACAACGGTATCCGTTTAACCTGGTAATATGATTTTCTTCTTCATAGCCGAATTGAATATCCGCCACATCACTCAACAGCACATTCTTTCCGTTGGATGAATACACAATCGTGTTCTTGATTTCCTCCAGGTCGGTGTAGTTGCCGCTGGTCTTGATGTTGAATGATTTGTTGCCCGCGTCCACGCTTCCGCCAGGAATGTTGGCGATTTCACTTTGCATACTTCCAAGCACAGCTTCCAGGGGTATGTGCATCTGCGCCATCTTATCCAATTGAAGATCCACGCGCACAATGCGATCGGTTAAACCATGGATCTCCACTTTTTTCAAGGCTTTGATCTGTTCCAACTGGTCTTGAAGTGACTCGGCATATTTTTCCATCTTTTCGCGAGAGGCATTCTCAGACACCATCGCCACTTGAATCACGTTTACATCGGATGGAACCACCTTGCGGATTTCCAGGCTCGCAATGTCTTTCGGCAGTACATCACGCAGCGCGTTTACTTCCCTGACGAGCTCGGAATACTTGTCGTCTACATCACTTGAATATTTGTATTCGACAAACAACACGGCAACACCATCCTTAATGGTAGTTTTTACACGCTTGATGTCTTCCAGCTCAGTGATCTTCTTTTCAAGCGGCTCCACAACCAACTCTTCCATGTCTTTCGGGCTGGTGCCAGGGTACACCACCACAATGGGGTATTGGGGAGCGTTGAGATCAGGATCTTCCGATCGCGGCATGTTCAATATGGTTGTTACACCCAGTGCCACTACCATCAGGAATATCACCAGCGTGAACTGGTAATTCTTAACTGCGTATTCTGAAATCTTCATGATGATTCGAATTAGTTGTTGGCCGAAGCGCTCAGGATTCTTATGGCCGACTGATCACGCAGGTAGGCACTTCCGGAAACAATGAGGGCCTTCGCATTTTCCAGTCCCGCGCTGACCACCACTTGCCGATGATCGATCGATCGTATGATTACTTTCCGCTGGACTGCTGTTCTTAGATCGTTGGTAATGAATACATACCCAGTATTGGCATCTCCGTCAAGCAGTGATTCGTAAGGAATAGTCCACACCGAGGATGTGGCTGATGGTATGATTACTGCCTTGCCAAAGAGACCCGATGCGATAACTGCCGGCACAGGCCCTTTCAAACCGAGTTCGACCGCGAATGTTCCCGTGTAAGGATCAATGCCGCTGGATTTGCGAACTACCTGGGCTTGAATGATTTTTCCAGGTAGGGCATCCATCGTGATTTCCGCCCGATCGCCAATCGCAAGCCGTGCCCAATCCCCATCATTAACACCTACCCTCAACGACCAATTGCCACCACGACCACTATTTGTCTGCAAAACCGGTGAGCCGGTGCTAACCACTTGACCCTCATTGGCTGCTTTCTTTAATACGTACCCGTTATCGATTGCCCGTATTTCAGAATATGTTTTGTTGAACCGAGCCGCTTCGTATTGTTGTGCGGCTAACTCCATTCCCGTCTTGGCATTTTGATATTGTTCGAGTGTGGCCACGCTGTCTTTGTAAAGATTTGTCGCCCGCGCAAAATCTCTTTTCGCTTTTTCCAGGCTCAGAAGTGCTTGCGACACCTGGGCGTTGATCTCAGTCAAATTGAGCGTGGCCAGCAACTGACCCTTCTGTATTGCCTGCCCCTCTTTCACAAATATTTTCTCGATCACTCCACCGGTTTTGAATGAGAGCCAGGTTTCATCGTTGGTGGTAAACTGCCCCGAGGCATGAATTGGCAGTGATGTTTCTTGTTTCTGCAATGGCAGAATTCCTACGGGGATCAGGTCCGGATCTTCAATCGCATGGTCTTTGCCAACGCTGGTACTGCAGGCGTAGGCAATCCAGGTTAAGGCCAGCAAAACGAGTATGGAAGTCTTTTTCATAGTTGTTGTTTTGAGTCGTGAGTTTATTGATGTGTAAATGAGTAAGTGGCTGCCGCTCGTTCCAGTTGCGCAT
The DNA here is from genome assembly GCA_050250195.1 of Cyclobacteriaceae bacterium. Taxonomy (GTDB): domain Bacteria; phylum Bacteroidota; class Bacteroidia; order Cytophagales; family Cyclobacteriaceae; genus ELB16-189. The sequence goes on from JBFWPC010000001.1 coordinate 1,334,184, forward strand.
GGGCGATCAATGCACGGTATCGAGTGATGTTCACCTGCAATTGGGCAGAAGTAAGTTGAGTCCGTGCGTCAATGGTTTCAATGAAAGTGTTCACCCCTTCCTTGTAACCTTTGTCAATCAACCGCTGGTAGCTGGCGGCCGAAGCAAATTGGGCATTGGCAGAATTGAAATCCTGATAGGCCACCACCAGGTTGTTTCGGGCACTGCGTTCACCCATATCAATTTGTCGGGAGAGCAAATGGTGGTTCAACTGTGCGTGCGCTACATCCAATTTGCTTTGACGGACCCTGTTGCGATTGGTGAACCCGGCAAACAGCGGTACTTCCAGTTGAACTCCAAACAGATAGTATCTTGCCTGCTGGCTAAACTCCCAGTTTTGATATTGAGAACCCAGGTCCAGGAATCCACTCAGCTTGGGCGACCAGTTCAACTTATTCATTTGAAGAATTGTTTCGTTGATCGACACGGCTTCTTGAAGCTGTTTCAACTCCTCGCGCTGCCCTTCCTGTTGAAGGGCCTTTTCGATGGCTGGTAGCTGAATTGTTGAGTCGCTTTCGATAACTGCATCCTGGTTGCGGTTAAGTAAGAAGTTGAAATACATCTTTGCATTTTCAGCTTGTTTTTCGCTGGCCAATAGTTGAGCCGCAATATTTTCGATTTCACTTTGTGAGCGAAGCACATAGGCCGGGAGCCCTTTGCCATTGGCAAGGAGTGATTCGTTTACCCGCTTGCCTTCGGCAGCGCGATCCAGTGCCGCGCGATAGATGGCGATGGCCTCGTTCGCGCTCAGGTAATTGAAGTAGGCTACTTTTATCTCCTTCACCAACTCTCGTTTGTAAATGATCTGCTCAAACTCCTGCATCACTACCTGCTGTTGCCGGAGCTTTTGGTTATAGATCAAATCAGAATTGAGAATGGGAACAGATGTCCTCACCTTCACATCGTAAAAGTTATTGGGGAAGAAGTTTTCGTTCGCGTTTTCAATCTGCGGAAAGGCATTGCTTTCCGTGAGTTGATTGAGGGCCGTGTAAACGGGGTTCAAGAGATCACCCACTGGAATGGCAATGTTACGGCCGCCCTCACCGCTTGTGTAGGAGCCCAACACGCTCACGCTGGGCATAAACATGCCTTTCGCAATACGTAGCGAAGCCATTGCCTTGTCCAACCCGATTTGCTTTTGCTGCACCACCAGGTTGTTCTCCAGGGCCTCGTCAACATATTGGTTAAGTCGACTCTGTGCGCTGGCAATTGTAGCGAGGCCTACAAGGAACATTGCTACAAAAAATCTGGTTAATAGTGTTCTCATAATGAACAGTGTTAAGTATTTATCAAAAATTTTTTAAGGTTTGAGTCTTTCCAGCACCGAAACGAAACTGTGGTAGGTGTGCATCATCAGGTCATCCACGTTGGTATTCAATGCAACCACCTCTTCACATACTGAAGTCATGTGTTCCAGGTGCCCGCTGGTACGCAGGGTGCACATACCGTGCATGGTACTCCAGATCACAAACGAGAGCCCCACCGGCTCCATTCCCTTGAAATAGCCGGCTGCCTGGCAGGCCTCCACAGTTCTTTGTAAAAGGGTAAAAGCCTGATCGCCTTCGTGCCACTCGTCTTGGCAGCTGGCCACGTGTTCAAGTGGCTCCTTCATCGTGAAGATGAGCTGATAAACATCCGGATGCTTCATGGCGAATTGGATATAAGCTTTTCCCATGGCCTTCAGCCTTTCAAAGGGATGCTCGATATCGTTGATTACCTGAAAGTGTTCGATCAGCAGCTTGAAGCCATCCTGGTGTAGTGCGTGGACGATGTCATTCTTGTCTTTATAATACAGGTAGATCGTAGCGGGGCTGTATTCGATCTTCTCGGCAATGTTGCGTATGGAAGTCGCTTCAAAACCCTTCTCCATGAACAACTCTTTGGCGGCCCGAAGAATGTCGTTCTTCAATTCCTCCTTATGTCGTTCTTTCCGCTCGGCTACTCCCATTTGAAAGTTTTTGATTAACAACGTAAAATTACTGAACAGTGTTAAGTTAATCCAAATCAAATCCTGATATATTCATTCAATCGGTTGATTATCAATTAGATAAATTTTTGCGAGATGAGCCTGGCGTCTGTGCTTTTTCGGATTCGGCCAGGTCAAATTGATCGCGAAGGCTTAAACTCATGAGCAACAGGTTGCTGCGCTCCGACCGTTTGATTTCCGTGCGTTGTTTGTTGGTGACCAGGCTTCGATAGTCGCCCCGTTTCTGTTCCATTTCGCGGGCATTAGATGACCTGGGTACCGTCCGCTCGTAAGTGAGTGAGTAAACCGTAACGCGATAGAAATCATCTTTCACTTCGACAATGAACTTGCCATCCCAGGTGCCATCGCAATAAACCTTTGGCGTGTTAAAATAACTTCGCCCATAACGTTTGCAGTTGATTTCGTAGCCCTTGATGTCACCATTGTAGCCGACATCATTACGAACCACATTCGAAATAAAGTGGCGTGACTGAAGCATTTCTGCCACGGCAAGATCAACGCTGTCCACAGCCCCCTGAATCGGGTAGGCACATTGCCAGTACAAGTGCTCCTCATCCAGTTGGAACAGATCAATTGAGGGATCGCCAGGTTGGGCGAATACACTCTGGTGCGCCAGCGTGGCAATCGCAAACAGGAGGCTGCGCAAGGTCATGCGTGAATCACGCAAATTATTTCAATTCCTGGAGAGTCTCCAAGCAGCCGGTATTTGAATTGGCTTATCTGGAAATCATGGGCTTGGTTCAAAAAATACCCACATACCAAATAAAATATATGTTATTGGACGATGATATGGTCAAAAATTACCCTATTACAATCGAGTTCGGTAATTTATTTGGGTAATATGGGTAAAATATCACCCTCTATTTAAATATTTGTTAAGAAATAGCAATCTCCAAACAAACCACTAAGCGTATGAAAAAATCAATCATCTATTTGCTGCTGCTGGTAGCGGTAAGTGTGCTGGCATTGTTCCTGCCTGGAGTGCCCAAGTCGATTGTGACCGATGGCATTGTAGCCGGTGACGTGGCCTGGATGCTTGCAGCTACCGCCCTGGTCCTGCTGATGACACCCGGACTTGCCTACTTCTATGGGGGAATGATCGACACCAAGAATATCATCTCCACCATGCTCCAGAGTTTTATTGCGATGGGCGTGATTGGGGTTCTTTGGATTCTTGTCGGATTTAGCCTGGCCTTTGGCGAATCAATCGGTGGCTTCATTGGCAACCCTGCCACGTTCTTCATGTTCCAGAACGTATTGGATGGCAGCCCGTGGTCACTAGCGCCCACAATACCCCTCGTTCTGTTCGCCTTCTTTCAGCTAAAGTTTGCGATCATCACACCCGCACTCATTACGGGCACATTTGCCGAACGAATCCGGTTCAAGTCGTACATCATCTTTCTGGTACTCTTTTCACTTTTCATCTACGCACCGCTGGCCCATTGGACGTGGCATCCAGACGGGTTCTTATTCAAAATGGGCGTGCTTGATTTTGCGGGTGGAACGGTAGTGCACATGTCGGCTGGCTTTGCCGCGCTTGCTGCAGCTATTTACCTGCGCACCAAGTCAGAGAAAACTGCGATTGCTCCTGCCAATATTCCCTTCGTGCTTTTGGGCACCGGCCTCCTCTGGTTTGGTTGGTTCGGATTTAACGCAGGCAGTGCCCTGAGTGCAGGAACGCTTGCCGCTTCCGCATTTGCAACCACCAACACCGCATCAGCGGCTGCCGGGTTATGCTGGGTATTGTTCGACAGCGTGAGAGGAAAGAAGCCCTCGGCTTTGGGATTCTGTATTGGCGCAGTGGTCGGTTTGGTAGCCATCACGCCTGCCGCAGGCTTCGTCACCATACCTTCCAGCCTGTTCATCGGAACAATGGCTGCCCTGATTAGCAACGTAGTCGTGCACTGGAAATCCAAAACGTCTCTGGAAGATACGCTGGACGTATTCCCCTGCCACGGAGTAGGTGGCGCGGTTGGAATGGTGATGACGGCACTGCTTGCCAACACCGCGGTAAATGCTGGCAACACGACTGGCAATGGGTTGTTGTTTGGAGAGTTTGGACTCTTCAAAGTACAAATGCTTGCCCTGGCCATCACGGTGGTCTTCATCTTTGTCGGTTCACTTGTCATTCTGAAAATCACTGACTTGCTTTCGCCACTCACCGTAAGCGATGAGGAGAAGCGCGTGGGTCAGGATGTGAGCCAGCACGGGGAAAACCTTACTCTGAACGTGGAGTTGAAAGAGGCGGTATAAAGCAGAAATCACCGAAGAGGGGCCCCAGGGGCTGCGACACCACGCTGGGACTTCTTCGGCTTATGTTAATTAAAACACACTCAAAATTATGAAAAACTTATTAGGATGCTTGTTGATCATATTTGCGCTGGCTCCTGGGTTGACAAACGGTCAGGAACCTGTGTTAGCAGTTAATGAACCTGTCAGGTCTCCCCGGCAACTCATCGAAGAGGTGACCAAACCGATTGACGTGCAGCATGCTGCCGAGGACGATGAAGAAAAACCCAAATTGACTTTTTCCGGTTACATCGACTCGTATTTCTTGCACGCTTTCAACGATCCCAAGTCGGGCAATCTCATGGGCGCTCCTTCTGTGAACGGGGGCTTTCCCGCAGGTCGTGCCTTCGACCGGGTGACCGACCAACTGGCCTTGGGATTGGTGCAAACGAAACTCACCTACTCCGATGATAAGTCGGACCTGGTGATAGACCTCGCGTTTGGACCTAACGCGGAGTTGGGGAATTTCGGCAACGTGCCTGTGCATGCAAGCGGCACCACCAACTTGTGGTCGCCCGGCAGCGGCTATGTCTCGGCCCTCTACGGCACATCGGCCGCAATCAAGCAAGCCTATTTTACCTACAAAGCCACCGAAAGGCTGAGCTTTACCGTGGGCCAATTTGGCACCCACATCGGCTACGAGGTAATTGATGCCCCAACCAACTTCAACTACTCACTCTCAAATCTTTTCAACAACGGGCCGTTTTATCACATTGGCATGAAGGCCGGTTATGTGGTTAACGACAAGTTGAGCCTCATGGTTGGCCTGGTGAATAACTGGGACAATCTGTTCGACAACAACAAGCAGAAATCGGTAGTGGGCCAGGTGTATCTTTCACCCGCACAAGGATTCAACATCTATGTCAATTACATCGGTGGACACGGAGATGACACCTACCTCTCCACGGTTGCCACGGCAAGTGCATCGCCATTTTTGGAGAACTACAATCGCAGCCTGTTCGACCTTACAACCGGGTACCAGGTAACCGACCGGTTTTATGTGGGACTCAACGCTGCCTATGGATTCTATCATTTCAAGACCAACGATGTGGACGAGGGAACCCTGGTTGCCATGTACGGCAGCACGTCTCCCAAGTGGGGTGGGGCAGCAGTGTACAGCAACTACAAGCTAAGTAATGTATTGGCGCTTGGGGTTCGTTACGAGACGTTCGAAGATCCCAAGTTTGTTCGCTACCTGGGGGCAAACAACACATCCTTCACTTTAACCGCGCCCATTACGCTGGCCAACGAACACATAATCGTGAAGCCGGAATTGCGAATCGATCGGTCGACAACGCCTTATTATGAGAATAGTGACGGCAACGCGGTAAAGGATCAGCAAACCTTAGGGCTTGCATTCATCTATAAATATTGAAACCGAATTGTGAAACAAAAAACACGAATGAAGATGCAAAAAACAAAACTTGAATACATCTGGCTTGACGGATACATGCCCACGCAGAGTCTAAGAAGCAAAACAAAAATCGTTAAGGACTTCAAAGGCACTTTGGATGATTGCCCGGTATGGTCGTTTGACGGAAGCTCAACGGAGCAAGCCACGGGCCACTCGTCTGACTGCCTGCTGGAACCGGTTGCCCTTTTTTCTGACCCCGGACGGAAGAATGCATACCTGGTGATGTGTGAAGTGTTGAATCCGGACGGCACGCCTCATGTGACCAACGGCAGGGCAACCATTGACGATGACGACAATGATTTTTGGTTTGGATTTGAACAGGAATATTTCCTCTGGAATCCTGAAACAAACAAACCGCTTGGCTTTCCCGAGAATGGTTATCCGGCTCCGCAGGGGCCTTATTACTGTTCCGTGGGTGCCAAAAATGCCTTTGGTAGGGAAATCATAGAAGAACACCTTGACATCTGCCTTGAGGCCGGCATCAATGTCGAGGGAATTAATGCAGAGGTGGCAACAGGTCAGTGGGAGTTTCAAGTGTTTGCCAAAGGGGCGAAAGCGGCTGGCGATCAGGTGTGGGTAGCAAGATATCTGCTGGAAAGAACCGCAGAAAAGTACGGCATTGCGATCAACTGGTACTGCAAGCCATTGGGCGCCACCGATTGGAACGGAAGTGGCATGCATGCCAATTTCTCCAACTCCCTGTTGAGGGAGTGTGGATCGCGCGAAACCTATGAGGAGGTTTGCAGCGCCTTTGCACCCGTGGTGAAAGAACACATCGCGGTTTATGGTGCCGATAACCATTTAAGACTAACGGGCAAGCATGAAACGCAATCGATAGACAAATTCTCTTTTGGCGTGTCTGATCGAGGGGCGTCAATTCGAATCCCGATTGCAACCGTTGAAAACGGCTGGAAGGGATGGCTTGAAGATCGCAGGCCAAATTCATCGGCAGATCCCTATAAAGTGGCAGCCAGAATCATCAAAACGGTGAAGAGCGTAGGCGAATATGCCTATGTCGAAAATGGTCGGGGATAATCTGGTTTTTTGCTTGGTTAGTTAGCAGGGGGCGCCAGGAGCGCCTCTTTCTTTTTGCGGGTGAGATTGCCAATATTTTGTGCCGAACATAAAGTTGTAACACCTATCTTTATCAGGTCATCATTTTCTAAGTTGGCTTTCATGATGGTTGCACGCACACTCTCCTGCATCACCCTATGCCTTTCGCTCACTTCGGCCCTGGGCCAAAATCCTGCCATTAGTTCCAGGCACTTCAAGATCAGGGATGCCACGCGACAAGCCTGGTCACCAGGAATAGTCAGGGAGAATACAGCAATATCGGGAGGGTATATATTCCAACTGGGCGTCAAAGCCAGAAAAGGGGGGCGGTATCAGGTTGAACGATTGATCGTAAATGGCGAATCGCTTTCCATTGAAGCGACCCAAGGCGGAGAAGCCAGATCGACAGATAGGGTGCGCAAATGCTCCAAATGGAAGTTCATCGCGCGGTCGAATTCGAATGATCGGCAGCCGATAAGGAGCGAAGTGCTGAGTGTGATCAATCAAGCCGGCACACCGGATGCATGGATTCTGTATCAGTTTGAGGGAAATTATTTTCTGGCAGCTGTTCCCAAAGTCGCCACTATTAAAGCGGATTCACCGAATCAATAACAAATGAAAAGGTTTGGAATCAGTATTGGAGTAATCTTGTTCGCGGTTGCATTTGCCTATCTTCTTCTTCCCCGTGAAGACGAGCGCACCCGCTACGAACACTATCTTCTCGATCATCCCTTCACTCAGAAACTTGAGAAGCAGAAGCCCTCGCCTGATGGTGAGGAAGAAACCGATCGACCGGATCTGGCCATGATGCAGGACTTCTTGCGGACGATGGACCCCACGCAGCTAAGACCAACCCCCGAAGTGCTTGCAGAAATAAACACGCAAATGGCGCGCGTGCGGGACTATGGTGTAGGACAAATTGGTGATGATGTGCTCGCTACGTCCATTTCTCAAACACAGTGGACCGAGCGAGGTCCCAGCAACATAGGCGGACGAACCCGCGCGATCATGTTTGATCCGTCCGACAACAAAAAAGTATGGGCTGGCGGAGTTGCCGGAGGGTTGTGGGTTAACGCAGACATCACTTCGGCATCATCCCAATGGCAGAAGGTTAACGATTTTTGGGACAACCTGGCCATCACATGCATGGCGGCAGATCCAACCAATGCTCAAGTCTTTTATGTAGGTACGGGTGAGGGATGGTTTAATCTTGATCTGGTCGTAGGCGGGGGCGTTTGGAAAACAGCAGATGGTGGAGCCACCTGGTCCAAGCTGGCATCAACAACAGGTTTTGTGTTTGTGAACGACATCGTAGTAAGGGATGAGGCCGGGAACGGAGTAGTATATGCTGCCGTGCAGGGCGGGTTCACCCACAAGGGCTTGCCGATCGCGAACAATGGGCTGCAGCGCAGCACGGATGGCGGTACCAACTGGAGCCAGGTGCTGCCCGCAAGCATCAACGACCAATTTCCGGTTGACATCGAACTGGCGGCCAATGGGAAAATCTTTGTGGGTGCGCGGACGGATGCGTCAGGCCAGGCTTCCATTTACACCTCGACCAACGGCACCACCTGGACAACCACCAATTTCAATTTTGATGGCCGCGTTGAAATTGCCACGGCTCCGTCCAATGCCATGGTGGCATACGCCCTGTTTGTGAACAACGATGGATCAAACGACATTATCGCGGGTTTTCGAAAAACGACAGATGGCGGAGCAAGCTGGTCTACAGATTTGCCCTTGCCGGAAGATGCGGACAATGGAATTCCAAATAACGACTTTGGTCGTGGCCAGGGATGGTATGACTTGATTTTGGCAGTTCACCCCACAAATGCAGACATGCTCTTCGCTGGTGCGATCAACTTGTTTCGCACGACTGACAATGGCACCAATTGGACACAGATCTCGAAATGGTCGAACAATGCCAACATGAATACACTTACCGTGCCCATCGTTCATGCCGATCACCATCAAATTCTTTTCAGGCCGGGATTTCCCAATGAAGCTCTGATTGGAAATGATGGCGGTGTTTATTATTCATCCAACATGACGCTGTCAGGCCCATCACTGAGCATTGTTTCGCGCAATGCAAATTACAACGTTACCCAGTTTTATGCTGGCGCCATACATCCTACGGTTGATAATTTCATGTTGGGTGGCACGCAAGACAACGGCACTCAGAAATTTACGCAAGGCGGATTGGGAACCACCATCGAAGCGAACGGGGGCGATGGAGGCATGTGTTTTATTGATGAACTCAGTCCTTCTATTCAAATCGTCTCTTATGTGCGTAACGATTTCAAATTGTCGACCAACGGAGGTCTTTCCTTCAACGTTCAACTTTTGGATGACCTTTCAACGGGTAACTTCATCAACACCGCGGACTACGATTCCAAACTGAAAATTCTGTACACTGCAAAGTCCTCCTCCACGTTGTACAGAGTAAGCAATGTAACCACCACACCTGTAGTTAGCGACCTTACGGTCAATATGGGCGCCAATGCGACTGCCATCAGAGTTTCGCCATTCCCCACAAGTGCGACTAACCTTTACGTGGGCACACAGGCGGGTCGGTTATTTAAAGTGGAGAATGCACACAACACGCCCACCGTTTCGGAAATTACCGGCTCTTCATTTTCGACCGGTGCGATTAGCTGCATCACTTTTGGCGAGACAGAGAGTCAAATCCTGGTCACCTTTTCCAACTATGGCGTGGTGAGTGTTTGGGAAACGCGTGATGGAGGAGCCAACTGGATAAATAAAGAGGGCAACCTTCCCAATATGCCCGTGCGTTGGGCCACCTACCATCATTTGTTTTTTGATCAGGTTTATTTGGCAACCGAACTGGGCGTTTGGTCTACTGACGACATAACCCAGGGTGCACCCGTTTGGAATTCGACCAACGGGGGACTGGCCAATGTGCGAACAGATATGCTTCGGATCAAAAAGAATGCTTCCAATGATGGAGTGATCATGGCAGCAACCCACGGCCGGGGCGTGTATACAGCGTTGGTGCCCTCTGAATTGGATCAGTTGATTACCTTTGGTGCGATAACCGCGAAGACATTTGGCGATCCTACTTTTGCACTGAGTGCAACCGCATCTTCCGGATTACCAGTTTCCTTTGCAAGCTCCGATCCCACTGTTGTTTCACTCAGTGGAAGCGTGGCAACCATCCACAAGGCAGGTCAAGTTACCATTACAGCAACCCAGGAAGGAAATATTCAATACAAAGCTGCGCCTCCCGTGCCGCAAATCCTTACCGTAAATAAAGCTTCTCAGACCATTTCCTTTGCAGCGCTCCCAGAGAAGACCATCATTGATCTCCCATTTACGGTCAGTGCCACCTCGTCATCCAATGGCGTTGTGTCTTTTGCAAGTTCCAATCCTGCGGTGGCCACCGTGAATGGTAACACCATTACGATTACCGGAACTGGTACCACCAATATTACGGCCTCTCAAGCCGGCAACGAAAATTTTGAACCCGCCCCGAGCGTGGTACAGGTGCTGACGGTTGTATCGCGTGTGATCGCCCTGGTTGGCAATTTGGATTTTGGTGAAGTCATCGTTGGTGAAGAAAAGCAACTTACCTTTCAGGTAGAGAACCAGGGCACCGCACCACTTTCCATCACCGGCATCAATTACCCTTCCGGCTACACAGGTACCTCGCAGGCAACGGCCAACGCGATTACCGTAACCGTCACGTTTAAGCCAACGTCCGCGGCCGATTTTGATGGAGAAATCATGGTGAACAGCAACGCTACCTCAGGGGATAATACCATCAATGTCAGTGGAACGGGTGTACTCATCACTCAAGCGGAAGATGGAAATGCTTTGATTCAAATTTACCCGAATCCGGTCAGCACATTGTTGGTGATCGAAGGAGTGTCGCATGCGGGCACCATCCTTTTTACTTCCGACCGCGGCCAGATGATTTCGATGCCGGTGACAGTGAGGGATCAACGGTCCGTTTCAGTTGACGTGACACCGCTTGCAGCCGGTACTTACATATTGGCAATTTCTTCAGGCCAATCCGTCATTTATCGGAAAATACTTAAACGTTAAGTTATGCGAAGTTTTAAGATGCACTGGCTGGTTTCTTGGCTGTTGGTAGGAGGGCTACTAACGGTTTCCTCCTGTAAAGAGGATTTATCGCCAGAGGAGGAGTTCCTCAAGAAGTTAAGCGGAACCTGGACGGCATCAGCAGTAGGCGTGACGTTGGATGGCGTGGCTGTAAATGGTGTCTTCGGTGGCTTCAGCATCACCATTGAAGGCAACGGCAATTTTACCACGCAAAACGGCAATGATCCAATTTGGCCTGCCACTGGTACGCTCACTGCCATTCCGGCCTCAACGGCAGGGAGTTTTGATTTTCGCAGGAACGATGGTGTTGAGATTGCAGTTTCTCAAACTGCGGACAACAACATCACCCTTTCTTTTCAATACACAAGTCCCAGTGGGCGCGTTTCGAGTGTGAGTGGCAACTATGCATTCGATCTCGACAGAAACTGATCAATCATTCCGCAACGTAACACTTGGGTTTTCCTTAGCGACTCTACGCAACTGAGAGCCCACTGTTAAGCCCACGGTCAACGCCATCAAGCCAATTGCCATAATAAATGGGACCGGTCCGGCAGTCTGCGGGTCTGGATAAATGTGCTGAATTAAATTGTTCATCAAAAAAAAGCCCGCGGGTGCGCCAATCACAAAAGCAATGAGCAAAATCCACAGGTAGTCGCGATTCATGAGCCGAAAAATGTGCGGTAAGTTGGCCCCAAATACTTTTCGGATACTAAATTCCTTTAATCTGCGCGTAATGTTAAAGGCCACCAGTCCGAACAAGCCGAGGCATGCCAGCACAACCGCCATGGCCGATATGGTACCAAGCAGTTTCATATTGGAATTATTGTCCCTGTGAAAATCGGCAAACACATCGTTTTGCAAGAAGCCCTCGTAGGGGTCGTCAGGTGCCACCGTCTTCCAGATTTCCCTGATGGAAGCGTCTGTCTCAGCGGTGCTGCCAACCTGTGTTTTTACCACCAGGTAATTCAACGAGGAATCAGGAGCAACCGTGAAAATGACCGGCTCGATGGGATTGTAAAAGCCATCGTAGTGAAAATTCTCAACCACACCGATGACGTAACGTTTGGTGCTGTCATGGTCAAACGATTTTCCAATCGGGTCCTCCCAATTCAGCTTGTCAGCGAGCCTTTCATTAATGATGACAGACTCAATTTGATCTGACTGAATGCTGCGATCAAACAATCGGCCATCTTTTAACCGAAGGTTCATGGTTTCCAGGTAGTCGAAGCCAACCCGGTAATTCACCACCTGGTAGCGTTGCTCCAGGTAGTCGATGGTTGTGCGGGGATTCGTATAACCGATGTGACTCTCCGCTCCCGCGAAGGTTTCTACCGTCTTCAGAGCGGCTACCCGATCCCGTAAGGCAAGATACTTTTCATTATCAATGGTAGGCACTCCGATCGCCTGGTGTTGATCGTAGCCCCAGTCTTTATTTTTCAGGTATAGGCTGTTATCGATAAAAACAAATGCGCCCACAATGGTAGTAAAGGCGATTACAAACTGGACAGTGAGCAGAGAGCGGCTGAGCCAGCTGCGTTGGCCAAATTTCTCCCGACCTCTCAGAATTTTAATGGGGGAAAAGGACGAAATATAAAATGCAGGGTAGGCACCCGATACAAATCCGATAAACAGCAGCAACGCACCAAAAAAGAAAAACATGGCATTGCCGGATGAGAAAGCGAAGGGAACGGTGATTGGAAATAGGGCGTTCAAGCCAGGGAGGAAAACCCAATAAGCCAAGAGCGTTCCGATGGCCAATGCAAACGTGCACAACAGGAAGTTTTCCGTGAGAAATTGAGAAACAATTTCCTTCTTGCGGCCCCCGATTACTTTGCGAATGCCAATCTCCTTCAGCCGGGTTGCCACCGTGGCCACCGCAACATTCATGTAGTTAAAGCTGGCCAGCAGCAACAATAATAACGCGATCACGCCAAGGGCCAACAAACCCGATGGGTGTGCCCCATTTGAAACAGCGCTGACGATTTCTTCGCGATGACTCGGCAACCCTTTGAGCGGATAGAACTTGAATTCGCTCACTTTCCATTTTGGCGATGCCTCGTTTTGACGTTGTATGTATTGCGATATGGTTGACTTCACTTCATCAAGGGCGTGGCCGGGTTTCATCATGATAAATGTCGCGTCCGTAAGGTAGCTCCAATCACTGCTTTCCTTTGGATTCAAATCTTTCAAACACTGCTATGGGCAGCAGTATCTGGGGAAAAATGCTGGAATTGTTGGGCCGCTCAATAACTGCCCCGATCGTAAACTCTTCCTTCCTGTCGCCAAACTTGATCGAAACTTGCTGGCCGATGGGATCAGATTGTCCGAAGTATTTTTCGGCAATCTCTTTGACCAGTATGATCTGATCTTTGTGATCGAGCGAATAACCGTTGCCACGAAGAACGGGGAAGTCGAATATCCTGGTAAAGTCCTTGTCGACAAACCACATAAATTCGTTGAACACCAAATCGTTGTACCGAAATGCAGCGGAGGCATACTCGATGCGCGTGGACGCTTCGATGCCCGCATAGTCAGCGGAGAGTGCGGGCGCCAGCATCAGGGGTGTGTCACCCCAGTTTTCATTGTGGTCTTCGAATCGGATTACGTTGGTCACCTGGTAAATCCGCGGTTGATTTTGATGGAAAGTGTCGGAGTGTGTTTGGTGGTCGATGAAAATGAAAACAGTAACGGCACCCGCCACGCCAAGCGCAAGGCCCGTGATGTTGATGATCGAGTTCAATCGATGGCGGAGCGCACTTCTGAAACCTGTGAGGAGGTAATTCTTGATCATGGCAGATGAGTTTGATGCATAGGTTGTTTTATTCCTTTTGATGTTGGACCACCTGAAAAACCGAATCACATTCCAAGTGAACTTCAAGTTGGCAATCCTGGCCGAACGATTTCGGATGTCTCTATCGTAGATCTCGTACACATCGCCCTGGATTTGCTCCAAGAGCTCTGGATTGCAGTACCATTCCAGAAAGCGATTGGCCCAACGGGGCGGTGTGTGATCCGATCTATTCACTCCTCAGGGTTTGGGTGGGGTTGGTGGTAATGGTCTTTTGTCCTTGAACCCAAACAATGAGCACCACGAGTACAAACACACCAGACACCGTGGCGAGAAAGATCCACCAGGGCAGGCCGGTGCGGTAGGCGAAACCCTCCAGCCATCGGCTGGAAACATACCAGGCAACAGGCACACTCACCACCATTCCGATCAACAACACGGTCGAAAATTCCCTGAGCAGCACGAAAAGTGCTTCGGAGACAGAGGCACCAAAAACCCTGCGAATTCCGATCTCCTTTGTTTTTCTCATGACGTGGAAGGTTGCGAGGCCAGCTATCCCAATTGATGCGATCACCAATGCGATTAATGCAAAAATCAGTACCAGCTTACCTGCGAGGATTTCGGTCTTGTACAGATTGTCAAACGTGTCGTCCTGGAACCAATACTTCATGGTGAACTTGGGCTCAATCTTCCGATAGGCATCGTTGACAATCGCCTGCGCTTCGCGGGCTTTGCCCGGCTGGTATTTGATATAGATGGCGGAGACGTGCAGGATGTCAGTTCGGTATAGAATAACTGGAGCCATGGCCTCATGCAGCGAAGCCGTGTGGAAATCGTTAACCACACCAATCACTTCGCACTGACTGTCACCGATGGTGATGCGGGTTCCGACCGGTTCTTCCAGCCCCATGACCTTGGCAGACATTTCACTGATCACAACCTCGCTGTGCAACGAATCAATCAGACTGGTGCGGCCAAAGAAACGCCCGTCCAACAGCTGAAGACCGATGGTTTCCGGGAAGTCATAATGGGTACCGATCGTCTTGAACGAAACCCGAAGATTTTCGGGCTTGCCGGGCCAACTCACACCCACGTTGCCACCACCTGTACTCAACGGATTGGTGTTGGATGCGCCTACTCCCTCGATAATCGGGTTGCTCATCAGATCATTCTTAAAAACGTCATAAGACTTCAACAATTCGTAAGTGGGCTCCACCCTCAAGGTGTTTTTTCTGTCGAAACCCAAATTGGTTTGTGTGACAAAATCCAGTTGATGATACAAGATGCCGCTGAATATGATGATGACCACCGATGCGCTCAGCTGCACGACCATCAGCACTTTCCGCAGGTTCATGGAGCCGGTGCGACCCCCAGCGATTTGACCCTTGATGATACCTGCCGGTTGAAGTGAGGAAATGACGAGCGCAGGGTAGAAGCCTGCCAGCAACGCCACCAACACCAAAAAGCCCGCAAGGTAGAAGATCGTTTCTACCTGGAGCAGTCTGATGCTCAAGGGCTCACCGATGAGTTGATTGAATGCAGGGATGGTGAAATGCGCAGCGGAGACGGCCACGCCAAAAGCAACCAGCACAAACAGGAACGACTCGCCCATAAACTGCAGAATCAGGCTGGCCCGAACGGCACCGTTTACTTTGCGAATTCCAATTTCTTTGGCCCGCAATGCTGATCGGGCGGTGCTCATGTTCACGAAATTGATTACAGCCAATAAGACGATCAACGCACCTATGATCACGAAAAACCAGACATAATCAATGCGGCCGCCCGTTGCAACTCCATTCTCAAACTTGCTGTTCAAATGCCACTTGGTGAACGGGACGGCTTCGTAGGACACTTTTTGTTTTTTGTATTCAGCACCGATTACGTTTTCACTGTTGAGCCTTTCCGTAAGGACAGCCGGTTCAACGCTTTGGTGTGTCTTAATGTACGTGTCAAAGAATTGGGCATTCATCATATCTTCGTCAATCCCCCAAAGTTTCATCACCACATTAAAAGGCATCGCAAAGTCAAATTGGATGGTCGATTGCGTGGGAACGTCTTCGAACACAGCGCTAATTACCACGTCAAAGTGGTCGTCAATCTTGATCTGTTTCCCGATGGGATCTTCACCCGGGTATAACGCAGACGCCATTTTATTTGAAATAGCGATCTGGTTTGGCATTCCAAGCGGATTGGCGTCCCCTTGCAGAATCGTGATGCTGAAATCCGTAAACAAAAATGGATCTGCATAAACGCCATTGAAATACACACAAACATCCGGGTTGTCGTTTGGACGGAAGCATAATTCATTGGGCCATCGGGTGCCGGTGACCATACGCGTGATGTGATCAATTTCTGCTACAGAGGATGAATTGAGGTTGTAACCTGCCACAGGGTGCGTTTGGACGCTCCCGTTCGCATCTACATGGGTAACGACTTTGTACAGTTGACTTTTGTTTTCATGAAACTGATCATATGAGAACTCATGCATCACCCAAAGCAGGATGATCATTGCGCATGCGAAACCTGCCGCAAGGCCCAGAATGTTGGTGATGGAATAACCCGGGTAACGAATAAAGTTCCGCAACGAAATGGTGAGGATATTTTTGATCATGGCAGGGTGAAAAGGTAGATGGTCGAATAGTTTATTTTTTCTGATGTTGCTCCAGCGAAAAAACCTGATGACATTCCATACAAACCTGGCGTTAGCCCTCATGCGCGAGGTGCGGGCATAATCTCTCTCATAGATCTCAAACACATCGCCCTGAATCTCTTCAAGCAACGATGGATTGCAGTACCATTCCAGAAAGCGATTGGCCCACTTCGGAGGTCTCATGATTTTAGGTTAGCTGAAATTGCAAAGCCACCTTGGGAATTTGTTCAAACATTTGAGTCCTCAACTCATGCGCCTGTTCCAGCGCCTTCTTTCCGGAGGCAGTCAACTGGAAAATTCGCTTCCTGCGGCCGCCACGCTCTTTGGTGGGGCCACCCATGTTGGACAGGAGCAATCCCTTTTCCTCCAACCGTTTTAGCACTGCGTGTACCGCGCTGATGTTAAGTCTCCGATCGGCCTTGGCTTCAATCTCGTCCATCACCGCAACCCCATAAGCATCAGGATGGAGGATACCCACCGTGAGGAGCACCAACTCCTCGAGTTCACCTAAATAAGTTCCTTTCATGAATCTGGCTAAGATTAGTTCTACAAACGTGAATATAATTTATATGTTTCACATTTGTAGAGATTATTCATGTGACGCATTTCAATGAACCAAAAGAAATCAATTATTGTATATACAACAGTTGTATGTAGCTTTAATTAGACAATCATGAAAACCGTTCTGCACAAAGCCAATACCCGGGGCCACGCCAACCACGGCTGGCTCGACACCAACCACACATTTAGTTTTGCACATTACTACGACCCCAATCGAATTCACTTTGGTGCCCTGCGGGTGCTGAATGACGACTTCGTAGATGGGGGCATGGGATTTGGCCGTCACCCCCATGACAACATGGAGATCATTTCGATTCCGTTATCAGGCGACCTGGAACACAAGGACAGCATGGGCAACACCACGGTCATTCGCCAAAACGATGTGCAGATCATGAGCGCGGGCACGGGCGTGGAACATTCGGAATACAATAAGAACAAAGATCAGAAGGTCAACTTTCTGCAGATTTGGGTTTTTCCTAAGACGCGCGACATTCAACCGCGGTACGCCCAAAAAACATTCAGGCCAGAAGACCGAATCAATAAGTTGCAGTTGATTGTTTCGCCAAACGATAACAGCGAGGGTGTCCTCATTAATCAAGATGCGTGGTTCCACCTGGGTACACTAAAAGCGGGGTTCGCCACCGAATACGAATTCAGAAGTCGCGGGAGTGGGCTTTACGTTTTCATGATTGATGGCGCGGCAAAAGTAGCCGGCACCGAGCTTGCCAAGCGCGATGGCCTCGGAATTTGGGGTACCGCCTCAGTGCACATCGCAGCATCTGCAGACACCGAGATCTTGCTGATGGAAGTGCCGATGATGGAATAAACAAAAAACAATTTTCAGCGCCACCAGGAGTGGCATTGGCCTTGATAAAACGGGCCGCACGCAAATCATGAAAAATCGAAATGTAACAAAAGTACTCTATGCGAATCCGTTTGACATGGGTGGGCTCCCCATTCGCCAACCATTTCCAACCGCACAGATCGAACAGATCGATCCCTTTATCCTGTTGCATCATGCGCATGTGAAGGTGCCGAAACACACCGAACCCCGCCATGCAGGCGTTGGTCCTCATCCTCATCGCGGTTTTTCACCAGTCACGTTTATATTCAAAGGTGCGGTGCACCATCGCGATAGCAGGGGCAACAACCAGGTAGTGCATGCTGGCGGTGTGCAATGGATGAACGCGGGCATGGGGATTATTCACAGCGAACGGCCATCGGATGATATTCACGAGATGGGCGGTGAGCAGGAAATCATTCAACTGTGGGTCAACACTGCAGCCCGGCATAAAATGGACCAACCTGCCTACTATCCGCGAGAAGCAACGGAAATCCCAACCGCGTTGTCAAATGACGGCCTGGTGAAAGCAGCCATTGTTGCCGGTGACCTGCTTGGGATTCCGGGATCCGTGCCAACACAAAGCCCGGTAAACGCTGCCACGCTGGCGTTCGAAAAAGGTGGCGTGATCGAAATCGTGTTGCCTGCCACTCACAACAGTTTTATTTACTTGCTCGATGGCAAGCTGCGGATAAAGGGCCACGGTATTGTGGAAGGGCTCCATGCCGTGTGGTTTGATAACGAGGGGGAGGGCATAACCCTGGAAGCCGTTGAACCCACTCGTGTGCTCCTTATGACTGGCGAGCCGCTAAAAGAAAAAGTGGTGAGCCACGGTCCGTTTGTTATGAACTCGGAGACACAAATACTGGAGGCCATGCGCGATTATCAAATGGGAAAGATGGGGGTACTGATCGAAGACTAAGATGCCCTTTCGAACGATTCGCACCCTCCACTGTTTATAATGAAATACGACTTGAGATTTATGAAGGCAAGCAAATCAAATGACTTGGCAATTCCAGTGTTGGATGTAATCCAGCAACGCAGAAGCCGCAGGGCTTACGCAGACAAGGCAGTTGAACCTGAAAAAATCAAATTGCTTTTTGAGGCGGCACGCTGGGCTCCCTCCAGTGTAAACGAGCAGCCGTGGACTTATCTTTACGCGACAAGGGAACAGGAGGAACTATGGAGTCGGATATTGAATACGCTGGCGGATGGAAACAAGATTTGGGCCAAAGACGCTCCGTTGCTCGTGATGAGCATGGCGAGAAAGTATTTCTCACGTAACGGTCGCCCTAACCATTCTGCCAAATATGATCTGGGTTCTGCCAATGGATTTTTGAGTTTGCAAGCCACCGCGCTGGGCCTTAACGTACATCAAATGGCCGGCTTTGATGGAGAGAAGGCCAGGGTTGATTTGAACGTTCCTGATGAATATGAGTTGGGCGTGATCATGGCCATTGGATACCCCGGTGATCCGGATCAGCTACCCGAAAACTTAAAGGCGCGCGAATTGGCGCCCCGGCAGCGCACGGACATTGAGCAATTTGTGTTTAATAAGTCATTCTAAAATCACAACCAAGTTTGCATTATGGTAACGGCCACTATCGGAAAAGACAAATACAAGACCGAGCTTTTTGCTACAGGTCATGAACTGATTGCAGATGAACCCGAAGATGTGGGCGGGAGTAACACTGGGCCCGCGCCCGGGCAATTCCTGCAACTTTCGTTAGCCTCATGTACGGCCATCACCCTTCGCATGTATGCTGATCGGAAGCAATGGCCATTGGATAAAGTCAGAATTGAAATCAATACTGAAAAAGACGGGAACACCACCCTCATGCAGCGTGACATTCAACTGGAGGGGGATCTCAGCGATGAGCAGCGGCAACGCCTGCTGCAGATTGCCAATGCCTGCCCGGTCCACAAGACGCTTTCAAATCCCATCGCCATCAACACCCAATTGGTATGAAGGACGCAACCAAGAAGTATTCAAATGGTGAAGTGACCATTGTTTGGAAGTCTGGTTTGTGCGTTCATTCGACCCGGTGCTTCAAAGGGTTAGGGAAAGTATTTGATCCTAAAATGCGCCCCTGGATCAGGCCGGAAGGAGCAACCACTGAAGAAATTATTCACCAGGTTCAGCAATGCCCTTCAGGCGCCCTGACTTATTTCTTAAACCAGGAAAAAGCGGACGACCGGTAAAACGCCTGAAAAAAGCCTTGGAAAAGAATAACCGGGCAATGCCGAGTGGTAAAAGTCAACTTCCGCAAGACGCGATGTAATTCTTAGATAGACAACTGCTGTAATATTTTCTTACGATTTCATCCTTTTTCGATAGGTTTTCTGGCATGGTTTTAGGTCCTTCGTTACATCTAACCAACAATTAATTCAACATGAAAAAACTTTTTTTGATCGCCTTCGTGATGGTTGCCACAGTGGCAGCCGTAAGTGCCCAGGAATACAAACCTGTAAAGGTGGGTTTGGGTTTGGGTTATGCATCCCCCGGTGGTGAAGGTGCCAAGGGTGGTGTGCTTTTGTATCTCGAGCCTGCTTACCGGGTAAATGACGCGCTCGCTGTGGGCTTGCGTTTAGAGTCTGCTGTGATGGCCCGTGGTGTTACGGTTACTAGTGGCGGAACTTCTGTTTCCGGTGATGCCGAAGTGAAGGGCTAATGCATCTTACACGGTGAATGGTCAGTACTACTTTTCCAATGCAACGTTTAGGCCGTTTGCAGGATTGGGCCTGGGTATCTACTCATTGGCCTCCGCATCTGTGAGTGTTTCCGGATCAAGCTCCAGCACCTCAGCGTCAGCTTCTGGGAGTGAGTTTGGTTTTTATCCCCGTGTTGGTTTCGACTTGGGGCACTTCACGATGCAAATAGAATATAATATCATTCCGGCTACAACATCGGAGATTACCGTGACGAGCGGCACTTCAGGTACATCAATCGTAAGCACTGAGTCAAAGAACAGCTACCTGGGCATCAAAGCTGGCTTCTTTATCAGCGGAGGAAAGAAATAGTTTTTCAGATAGTCTTCAAAAAGAGACTTAAAAGTATACTTGCCATCGCGGATCGAGTCCGGGATGGCAAGTATACTTTTGAGGTTCTTTACAGAAATCACTAACGTTAAAAGGTTTCAGGTCAATTTGGTTTGCCTGTCCGCCACCCGCCAGGGACTTTAGCTCAGTCTGGTTTAGAGCGCTGCTTTGACAGAGCAGAGGTCGAGGGTTCGAGTCCCCCAAGTCCCACCATGCACGTGGTCGTCCCACACATCCACCGCAAAAAGGCTATCGTGTGGGCTACTCCACGATGAAGTGGTAACCCACCCCTTTGATGGTAACAATTTGAATGGTAGGGTCTTCCCGTAAATAATCGCGCAGCTTTGAAATGTAAACGTCCAGGTTACGCGAATTGAAGAAAGAATCATCTCCCCAAATTTTCAAAAGAATTTCTTTTCGCTGCGTGGCGGCATTTATGTTTTCGGCAAGCATCAGCAACAACGTGGATTCACGATGGGAAAGCCTTCTGGTTTGATGGGCCAGTTTCAATTCGTATTTCCCCGGGTAGAATTCATAGCGACCCAGTTTTATTTTCTCTTGGGTGGTTTTTCCTGATCTTGGAGTTTTGAGGAGATTGTTGACACGAACAATCAATTCCTCCATGCTGAAAGGCTTGCGCAAGTAGTCGTTACCGCCCACATGAAATCCTTTCAGCACGTCCTCGGTCTGAACTTTGGCCGAAACAAAAATAATCGGCATATCTTGTCTCAATTTCCTGATTTCTTCTGCAATGGAATATCCGTCCTTGCCGGGCAACATCACATCCAATACACACAGGTCCGGGTCACTCTTTTGCAAGGCAGTCATCACATTCGCTCCATCATTGATCATCGTCACTGCAAAGTCGCGGCTTTCGAGGCTCTCTTTGACAATCCTGCCAAGAAAGGGTTCGTCTTCCACGTAGAGAATCTTAGCCTTCATTATGTGTACGGGGTAGCGTAATCGTGAATGAACAACCTTGACCCTCATCACTTTGAACGGCAATTGATCCGCCATGTCCCTTCACCACAGCGTCAACGTAACTCAAGCCAAGGCCATGGCCTTTGGAATTGTGTACATCGCCCGTGGGTACCCGGTAGAATTTTTCGAAGACTTTTTGTTGATGTGATTTCGGAATGCCGATGCCATTGTCAGTTACGGTGATGGCCACCTTATCCGGATCAGCATTCAGGTGCATTTCGATTTTGATGGGGGGACGACCATATTTGATGGAATTGTCAATGAGATTGAAAAAGACGTTGATCAGGTGATCGCGATCACCCTCTACGCCAAAATCGCGCCCTACCTTTTCGAGGGTAACCGATACCGCATGCTTCTCAATCACCAGCTTCATCGATTGAGTTACTTGGTCCACCACGTTGGCGAGATCAATTTTTTCAAATTGGAACTGAGTGGCGGACGATTCGAACAAGGCCGATTTCAGCACCTTGTCTGTAAGCAGAGAGAGCCGCTTCAATTCACTTTCTGCAATCGTCAGATATTCTTCGGTTTTTTGAGGATCCCGCAAGCCTTGAAAGTTTCGCAGTGCTTCCAACGCGACCCCCACGGTAGTAATAGGAGTTTTCAGTTCGTGCGTTATGTTGCCAATAAATCCATTCTTGATTTCGACCAGACGTTGCTGCATGCGAAGACTCCGGAACATAAGTGCGAATGAGGCGATGGTTAGCCCCGTGAGAAACAGTGAGAAGAGGATCTGGGGCAGGATTTTCATGAACAGGAAATTGGGAAGGCCCACAAACGCCAACTCATACCTACCCGATGGCGTGAGCACGGGTTCGTTGCTCAAAGTCCTGCCGTGGAAGGTGGCAGCATTTTTCGTGATCATAAACGGCAGGTCGATGCCGTCTGTCTTCAATTCGCGACTGAATCGTTCATGTATTTGAGCAAGCGAAACCGAGTCGCTCGGAAAGTTGACAACAAATCTGCGCAACGACTCGCCACTTCGAACGCGTGAAACAATCGGGCGAATCATATCCGGCAGGGTATCTGCGCTGATGGTCGATGACACGAATATTTGAAAAATGTGGGCCGAATCCCTTGATATTTTTCCCACCCGTAACCTGCCAATACCCGCTGAATCCCAGGTCGCCAATTTCTGATCCATGGGTTTAATGCCTTTGAGGATCAGTGAATCAGTAAGTTCAAAGACCACGTTGCGAAGCATCCCGTGCGTCTGGCGATGAAAGGCTGTCTCCTGGTCGGCATATTCTTTCCTGAGCCAAAGGGCCTGAAGAACCAACAGCAATGCAATGCTGGAGCATATGAGAATCAGGCTGACGGAATTCTTTGGAAGCTTCACAATGCAAAAGTACGGGCAATTCCTCTCGTCCGTTCGGGCCTTTAACCTTAATTAACATTGAATTCAGAACATTTAACGACAGCGCGGCATCCTCAGCCGTATGTTTGAGAAAAAATTGAAATCATGAAGAGAGTTATCCTCGCCATTGGCATCATCACCATGATTGCGGCCGCACACTACTGCCTGGGTCAATCAACAGGAGTAATCACTTACGAGACCAAAATCAACATGCACCGGAGGTTGCCACCTGAGCGGGCCGATATGAAGTCCATGATCCCGGAGTTTAGATCCAACAAAAGTCAATTGATCTTCAATGACAATGAATCTCTATACAAACCTATTATCGAAGATGAGGATGAGGAAATTCACGGAGGCGGGGGAATGGTCATGCGCATGGCTCGTCCATACAGCGAAACATATTTAGACCAGTCCACACAACAGGTTTTGGTAAAGCAGGATTTTATGGGCAAGAATTATTTGATCAAGGACACCCTGAAGATATCACCCTGGAAATTGGGCACAGAGGTAAAAACAATTATGGGTTACGAATGCCGCCAGGCGTACTACACCGATGAGGAAAACAACCAAACGATCACCGCATGGTATACGCTTTCGCTCCGACCATTCCTTGGGCCAGAGAGATTCAACACGCTGCCGGGCACCGTACTGGCCGTTGACATTAACAACGAAGAGCGCATCATCGTAGCGAAATCAATTGACAATCGGGAGCTCAGGAAAAATGAACTGAAAATGCCGCATGGTGGACAGGAGACTACCCGCGCGGAGTTCCGGCAGATCGTGGATGAGCAGATCAAAAAGATGGGCGGCAATGGCATGGTAATTCGTCAAAACTAATTTAAGGTAAACCTGCATGAAACACGCGCTGCTCATTTTCGGTATAAACTTATTTTTCTTCTCAACGCATGCCCAAAGAGGTTTGGTGACCGGGATCGTGTCTGATTCAACGACTACACTTCCGTCAGCAACGGTGATGTTGTTGCAAACATCCGATTCCACGCTTGTAAACTTTGGTGTGACGAACAACCAGGGCGTGTTTGAAATCAAGAATGTCAATTATGGCAACTATTTTCTAAAGATCACATTCGTGGGACTCGTTTCTCACGTGAGCCGCGTAACGGTTGATAAACCAGTGGTAGACGTAAGAACCATTAAGATGTACTCTAAACCCCAACAATTGGCCGAAGTAATCATTCTGGGCGAAAAATCCCCGGTAACGGTCAAACGCGACACCATTGAATTCAATGCCGGTTCCTTCAAGACACAGCCGAATGCCAACGTAGAGGACTTAATTAAGAAAATGCCGGGCATGGAAGTAGAAAATGACGGAACCATCCGCGCGCAGGGTGAGCAGGTTCAGCGTGTGACGGTTGATGGTCGCGAATTTTTTGGACGCGACCCCAAGCTTGCAACCCGAAACTTGCCTGCGGATGCCGTAGAAAAAGTACAGGTGTTTGACCGAAAATCTGACCAGGCCCAATTCACGGGCATCGATGATGGTCAAAAGGAGAAAACAATCAACCTGGAGTTGAAAGAGGAGAAACGAAACGGGGCTTTCGGAACCCTGATGGCCGGTGCCGGCACCGAAGGGCGTTTTCAAGGACGCGCGAGCATCAACAAATTTCAAAAGTCGCAGCAGCTATCATTCCTGGGCATGGGCAACAACGTAAACGAGCAAGGGTTTTCATTGAGCGATTACATGAACTTCTCTGGCGGCTCGCAGCAAATGATGGGTGGCGGGGGTGGCACCATGCGCATTCAAATTGATGGCGCGCAGTCGGGAGTCCCCCTGAATTTTGGCGGTCGTCAGAATGGCATTATGACCAACTACGCTGGCGGACTCAATTTCAACAAAGACTTCTCTCCGAAAACACAGCTTAATTCAAGCTATTTCTATAGTTACCTCGATCAGAATCTACTGCGTTCGATTGATCGGATCAACTATTTGCCCATCGGCAGCTACAATTTCACCCAGAATTCGAAACAGCTGAGCAATTCGGACAATCACCGGGTGAATCTTACACTCGATCAGAAACTCGACTCCGCCAATTCCTTTAAACTCACTGCGAGTGCCTCGTACAATGAGGCAAATCAGGCTTACCAAACCAATAGTGCCACCACCTTGCCAGACGGAACTCTTCAAAATGAAGGCAGCAACACGTCAACGACCAATAGCAACGGGTTGAATTTCAATTCAAACCTCTTGCTTCGTCATCGGTTTCCGAAAAAAGGTCGAACGATTTCAGGTAACCTGACCTTTGGTGTGAATAATTCTGAAAGTGAGGGCACACTGCAATCCACAAATCAATACTACACCACGCCCGGTGAGACGTTGGACATTGCCCAAACCAACTCGCAATTAAATGAAAATCAGGCCTACGGGGCTAATGTCTCTTACACCGAGCCTCTGGGTAATCGCAAATACCTGGAAGCGTCCTACAACATCAGAACCAACCTGAACCAGGTGGATCGCCAGGTGTGGGATGAAAGTGCAGGAGCCAGGACGTTCAACCAGAATTTGAGCAGCCTGTATGAGAGCAACTACCTTTTCAGTCGGCCGGCATTGAACCTTCGCATCAACAAATTGAAGTACAACTTTGTGGTGGGTGCGGCATGGCAGCAAACCCGCTTGAAAGGAGAGCTGAAGTTGCAAGGCGTGAACATCGACCGGACGTTCGAGAACATACTTCCCTCGGCCCGTTTCAATTATGACTTCAGTAACTTCAAACACCTGCGCCTCGATTATGAGACGAGCATGCGCGAACCAACCATCCAGCAACTGCAACCGGTGGTGGATAATTCAGATCCGTTGAACGTGTATGTGGGTAATCCACAACTCCAGCCGTCTTATCAACATCGGTTGCTCGCACACTGGACTATGTTTAATCCCGCATCATTCACCAGTCTATTTTCGATGGTGAGGTTCAACTACGAGTCGAATGCGATCGTAAACGCACAAAATACTGACCTGGTTTCATTTGTGAGAACCACCCAGCCCGTGAATGTGGCCAACAACTATTCAGTAAATGGCGACATCAGTATTGGGTTTAGAATCAAACCGCTGAATAGCCGGATAAACATTGGACCACAGGTAGAAACGGCAACAGGTATCAATATCCTGAACGAGGAAGAAAATGACTTCACGCAGCAATCGGTAGGTGGATCTGTTCGGTACAATTATTCTTTCAAAGAAGTGATATCTATTGATCTAGTGGCCAATCTTGACCGTCAAACAACTGAGTACGGATTCGCAACACTTCAGGACCAGGAGTTCTTTAACCAAACTTATACAGCGGAGGCTTCCCTTAGCGTTTTAAAAAACTATCAGTTGTATTCCGATTTCAACTACTACGTTTATGAAAGCAAGACAAATGATTTTAGTCAGGCCATTCCCATTCTCAACATTTCGTTTTCCAGATTTATACTCAAGAACAAGACGGGTGAGTTGAAGGTGGGGGTGATGAATTTGCTGGATCGGAGCCAGAGTGTGGTACAAACGGCAAGTAGCAACTACCTGCAGCAGGAAACGGTGAATAACCTGGGCAGGTATTTCATGTTCAGCTTCACTTACTCCCTCAATAAACAACTGAATCCGATGGCTGGTCGGCCGGGTGGTGGATTTAGAATGATCCGCAGGTAACATTCACGCAAGTCCTCGGGGAAGTCTTATCTTTGGCCTCATGCCATCGATAAGACTTCTTTTTTTTGTAATGCTCATCACCATGAACGCCATGAGCCAAAAGAATCCAACGTTTGACATTCAGGGGCACCGCGGAGCTCGCGGATTGATGCCCGAAAACACCATACCAGCTTTTATTCTTGCCCTCGATTCGGGTGTTACTACCATCGAATTGGATCTGGCTGTAACCAGCGACAAAAGAATTGTCGTTTCTCACGAGCCATGGATGGCTGCAAGCATTTGTTTGGATTCTTCCGGAAATGAAATTCCTGAAAAGGAGGAGATGACCCACAACATCTTCAAGATGACCTACGAACAGGTGTCACGATTCGATTGTGGGTCGAAGATCAATGAGCGGTTTCCGCAGCAAGCAAAGATAAAAGCCACTAAACCGCTGCTTGAAGATGTGATTGTGGCGGTTGAGGATCGCATCAAAAGCAAAACATTGTTTGAAGTCGACTACAACATTGAAATAAAGAGTAGTCCAAAAGGCGACAATGTTTTTCATCCGACACCGGAAGTCTTTTCTGACATGGTGTATCAATTGCTGAACGAATACCTACCCATGGAGCGCATCGTGATTCAGTCATTCGACTTCAGAGTGCTAAAATATTGGCACAAGAAATATCCGAGGGTTAGGCTGGCGGCTCTTGTGGAAGATCAGAAGCCGGTCTCATCCCACCTGGACCAACTCGGTTTCCAGCCAAACATCTATTCTCCCTACTACAAGCTATTGACTAACGAAAAAGTGGATTATCTCCATGAAAGAAAGATCAAAGTAATACCCTGGACCGTAAATGAAATTAACGAGATGATGGCATTGAAAGGAATGGGCGTAGATGGATTGATCACCGACTACCCCGATCGGGCAGCCCAATTTTGGCACACGTTGAACATAGTGCCCAAGAAGCCTTAATGATGCTTGCAGTCCGAGGGCAGATTCAGTAACCTTGCAGACTTTATAAACGGATATACATGAGTAAAAGGAAATATGATGTGTATGGGATAGGAAATGCCCTCGTTGACATCGTAACAGAAGTGGACAACGATTTCTTTGTGAGCAACAACATTGAAAAAGGAGTAATGACGCTGGTAGACGAAAAGCGTCAGCATGAGCTCATGAAAGCAATTGACATGAAGAAAAGCAGGATGTCTTGCGGAGGTTCTGCGGCCAATACCGTAATCGGGGTGAATCAATTTGGAGGCAAAGGTTTTTACTCATGCCTTGTGGCCAAAGACGATCTGGGAAAATTCTTCCTGGAAGACATGAAACGCAATGGGGTTGATACCAACCTGACCATTGACCGGGCGGGTGAGGGCATCACCGGTCGCTGCCTCGTGATGACCTCACCTGACGCAGACAGGACCATGAATACTTTCCTGGGAATCAGCTCATTCCTATCTGTCGATCAGTTGAATGAGGCGGCCATCGCTGACTCAACCTATATTTACCTGGAAGGGTACCTCGTGGCAAGCCCCAAGGGTACTGAGGCAATGATCAAAGCCAAAAAGATTGCCGAACGAAATGGCGTTCACACGTCACTTACATTTTCAGATCCAAACATGGTCAAATACTTTTCGAAGAACTTTGATGAGGTCATTGGAGCAAGCGTGGACTTGCTGTTTTGCAATGAGGAGGAGGCACTTGTTTTCACGGGTTCCGACACGATCAAAGGCGCACGAGAAAAGCTAAAGCAGACCGCAAGACGATTTGCCATCACCCTGGGCGCTAACGGGGCGCTCCTTTTTGATGGAGATACATTCATCGAGATTGAGCCATACAAAGTGCGGGCATTGGACACCAATGGCGCTGGTGATATGTTTGCTGGAGCATTTCTGTATGGAATAACCCATGGGCACAGCTTCGCGGAAGCTGGTAAAATCGCGTCTCTCGCATCATCGAGGGTTGTTTCGCAATTTGGCCCGAGACTTGAACCGGAACAGGCGAAGCGAGTACTGAGTGACTTAATCGAGGTATAATGCTAAACACCAATAAGATGAAGAGAAAATGGTTTTCAATGTGGCTTGTGCTGGTTGCTGTGCAGTTCGCAGCGCACGGCCAGGCCAGAAAAATCGAATTCACGGAGTTCGACCTGAGCAACGGGCTGCACGTCATTCTCCATCAAGACAACACCACACCCATCGTGGCGGTGTCGGTCTTGTATCACGTGGGGTCCAAGAATGAGGATCCAAATCGGACCGGGTTTGCCCATTTTTTCGAACACCTTTTGTTTGAGGGATCAAAAAATATAAAAAGGGGTGAGTTCGACAAATACATCACTAACGCAGGTGGTACCAACAATGCAAACACATCCAACGATCGCACCTTTTATTATGAAGTGCTACCCTCGAATCAGTTAGAGCTGGGGTTGTGGCTGGAATCGGAGCGTATGCTACACGCAAAA
Source organism: Cyclobacteriaceae bacterium (assembly GCA_050250195.1). Taxonomy (GTDB): domain Bacteria; phylum Bacteroidota; class Bacteroidia; order Cytophagales; family Cyclobacteriaceae; genus ELB16-189. The sequence goes on from JBFWPC010000001.1 coordinate 1,363,350, forward strand.
ATTGATTCAGTAGGTGTGGAGACACAGCGCGAAGTGGTTAAAGAGGAAAAAAGGCAGCGCATGGATAACCAACCCTATGGTAGCGTGCTTACTGAAATCCTTAGCCACTCGTACAAAGTGCACCCGTATCGCTGGCCCACCATTGGCTCACTTGACCACCTTAACCAGGCCACGCTGGACGAGTTCATGGCCTTTTACAAAAAGTTCTATGTGCCCGAGAACGCAACGCTCTCCATCGCAGGCGATATCGACATGGCCGAAACCAAAAAACTGGTTGAAAAATATTTCAAGGACATCCCTCGCGGTGGCAAGCCGATCCCCAGACCAAAAGAAGTAGAGCCAGAGCAAACGAAAGAAGTGCGCGATGTCGTTTTTGACAACATTCAACTGCCGGCTGTTATCGAGGCTTATCACATGCCCGCGCAGGGCACTGATGATGCGTACGCCCTTGACCTGCTAAGTACAGCATTGAGCGGTGGCCAAAGCTCACGAATGCATAAGTCGTTGGTAGATGAACAAAAGAAAGCGTATGTAGTGCAGGCTTTTCCCTTCTCTTCTGAAGATCCGGGATTGTACATTGTTTTTGGCCTGGTGAACGTGGGTGTAAACATTGACGACCTGGAGTCAGCCATGCATGAAGAAATCAAAAAAGTGCAGGACGAACTCATTCCCGAAAAGGAGTTTCAGAAAATTCGAAATCAAATAGAGAGCAGTTTTGTGCAACGCAACTCGTCTATGGTAGGCATTGCAGAGCAACTCGCCAATTACCATGTTTATTTTGGCGATGCGAACCTCATCAACAACGAGATCAATCGTTACCTGAACGTTACGCGTGAAGATTTGCAACGCGTGGCCAAAAAATACCTCACAAAAGATAACCGTGTAGTGCTTCACTACTTACCAAAGTCCGCACAGAATCAACCAGAAAAGGCTGAAATCAAAAACAAGAATTGATCATGAAGAAGCTATTCATACTGTCATTTATCGTGGCGACAGCCCCGATCGCTTTCGCACAAGTTGACCGTACAAAGGCGCCCAAGCCTGCGCCTGCGCGTGAGATTAAGATTGGTGATTATCAATCCTTTACCCTTAAAAATGGCTTGCAAGTCTTTGTGGTTGAAAATCACAAATTGCCAAGAGTGCAATTCTCCTTGCAATTAAAGCACGAGGCCATCAGAGAAGGTGAAAAGGCCGGCTATGTGTCGCTTGCAGGCGACCTGATCGGGACCGGCACAACCAACCGCAAGAAAGCCCAACTTGACGAAGAAGTGGCATTCATCGGGGGCGTCCTGAATTCTTCTGCCAATGGCATGTTTGCCTCAAGCTTGACAAAACACAAAGAAAAATTGCTGGAGCTGATGACGGATGTGTTGTACAATCCCTCACTTGAACAGTCAGAGTTGGATAAACTTAAAACGCAGACCATCTCGGGGATCACTGCAGATAAGGATGATCCGAACTCAATCGCATCGAACGTTCGCAGGGTACTCGTGTATGGTAAGGATCATCCTTATGGAGAGATTGCTACTGAAGAAAGTGTGCAATCGGTAACCGTGGAGGATTGCCGTGCCTATTACAAAAAGTATTTTGTGCCAGGTAATGCCTACCTGGTGATGGTGGGTGACATTACTTTAAAAGAAGCTAAGGCCGTTGCTGAAAAATATTTTGCAAAGTGGGTGGCAGGAAAGGTGGAGGAGCAAACTTTTGAGAAACCACAAGCTCCGGCCAAAACATATGTTGCATTGGTTGACCGGCCAGCCTCTGTCCAGTCTGTTCTCCAGGTGGCCTACCCGGTTGAATTGGGTGTCGGTGATCCGGACGTGATCAAGACACGCGTCATGAATCAAATCCTGGGGGGTAGCTTCTCTGCACGAATGAACCAAAATCTTCGCGAGAAACATGGATACACTTATGGCGCACGTACACAATTAAGCAGCGATGCAATCATCGGAAATTTTAATGCCTCCACCAGCGTACGCAACGAAGTGACTGATAGCGCACTGTTCGAGATGATAAGTGAACTTAAGCGAATCACAGAGGAGCCCGTTTCAAATGACGAATTGGTATCGGCCAAAGCCTACATCGCAGGTGCATTTGGACGTTCGCTTGAAAGCCCTCAAACCATCGCCAGCTTTGCCGTGAATACGGCACGATACAATCTGCCCAAAGACTATTACTCGTCCTATTTGCAAAGGCTCGATGCCGTTACGTTGGCGGATGTACAGGCTGTTTCGAAGAAATACATCCGTCCTGACCATGCCCATCTCGTGGTAGTGGGTAAGGGCAGCGAGATTGCCGACAAACTGAAACAATTTGGTGAAGTAAAATACTATGATATTCACGGAACCAATTACGTTCCGACCAAATCTGAATTACCTGCAGGACTAACTGCCGACAAGGTGATTGCGAGCTATGTCAGCGCCCTGGGTGGAAAACAAAAGCTTGAATCAGTCACATCTCTATCTGCTACCTACAAGGCCAATGCCATGGGAATGGAACTCCAGATGAAAGTGCAAAAGAAGGCGCCAGGAAAAAGTGTGTTGGAAATTGGCGGCAACGGAATGACGCTTCGAAAGGTGGTTTGTGATGGCAAGACTGTATCCATGTCTGCCATGGGTCAAAAACCTCCGGTTGATGCGGAATTGAGAGAAAAGACGCTCTTCGAGAGCTCCATTTTTCCAGAGTTAAGTAAGACCGGGGCTGCCTATACACTGAAAGGCATCGAGAAAGTGGATGGAAAAGAAGCCTACGTATTGGAGGTTACGCTGCCTTCTGGCGGCAAGTCAGCAGTCTACTTCGATAGGGAATCCGGGCTAAAGGTTCAGGAATTGGAAACGGTCAAGGGCCCGCAAGGCGACATCACCGCCACCACAAAATATCTTGATTACAAGGAGGTGAATGGCGTGAAGTTTCCGCACACCATCGCGCAGAACCAAGGGCCCATGAACTTCAAATTTGAGGTAACCGAGCTGGTTCTCAATCCCAAGATTGAGGATGGCGTATTTAAAGTCGAGTAACCGAAACGGGTGCAGATTTGCGGGGATCTTTTTGCATTTAGCGAAATACTAAGCATCTTTGCACCCCTTAATTTTTGGGCCTAAAGCAACAAAGAAATGAAAAGGACCTATCAACCTTCGAAAAGAAAGAGGAAAAACAAGCACGGATTCCGCGAAAGAATGGCAACCGCCAATGGTCGCAGGGTGCTTGCTGCCCGCAGAAAGGCCGGAAGGAAGAAGCTTACAGTTTCTGACGAAAAGACGTTGAAGAACTAATTTAGGAGGCGCCTCCCCGCTGAGATTCAGTAACTTGCGCTCATGGGGGCCTTCAGCTTCGGAAAAGACGAGCGGCTTAGGAGCGAAAAACTAATCAAGGAACTCTTCACCAGGGGTTCCTCTTTTAGTTTATACCCATTCCGCATTGTTTCAATGCCAAATCCAAGCTCCGCCATCACTCACCATCAGGTGCTGTTTTCTGTTCCATCAAAAAATTTCAAGCTCGCAGTGGAAAGAAACAAGATTAGGCGCAGATCAAGGGAGGCTTACAGGCTCTCGAAAAACCTGTTGGCATCCGAAAAACCATTGATTATCGGATTCGTGTATACCGCAAAAAGAATCGAATCGTTTTCCCTCCTGCAGGAAGCCATGCCAAAAATCCTGGCTCAGATCAATAAGCGTTATGCCAATGCAAAAATGGCCTAGCCCCGGTTTTGTCTGGTTTGTATATTTACGTTTTACACTGAAGCGCTGATGCTGAAATCTGCACGTACGAAGATCCTGCTGGCTGTGGTGCTCTCTGCGGCACTTTTTGCATTTACAGATGTCACCGATCGCTATTTCGACATTGCGCGGAGCCTTGACATTTTCACTACACTCTTCAAAGAGGTAAACGCCCATTATGTAGATGAAGTGGACCCGGGTGAACTGGTGTCCAACGGCATTAAAGGCATGCTCGAATCGCTGGATCCGTACACGGTTTATATTCCAGAAGATGAAGCTGAAGCTTTCAGTATTCAAACCACTGGCCAATATGCCGGGATTGGTGCGCTGATTGGTTTGGTTGACTCAAAGGTGCTCATCACTGAGCCCTATCCAGGCTTTCCGGCAGACCTGGCGGGCATTGAAGTAGGTGACGAGTTGTTGTCGGTGGACGATAAGAACGTAGAAGGAAAAAACACCAGCGAGGTGAGTGCGTTGTTGAAGGGAAAACCAAAGACAAAGGTGAAGGTGACTGTGCGAAAGCGGGGCAGCGATCGGCAGGTTGTCTACAACCTCACGCGAGAGAGAATCAAGATCAGCAATGTGGTTTATAGTAACCTTGTCGGAAAAGAGGTGGGCTACATAAAATTAGATGACTTTACACCTGGCGCCTCGAAAGAAGTTGAGCAGGCGGTACATGCGCTCAAAGACAAAGGAGCAACACGTTTCATCATTGACTTGCGCGATAACCCCGGTGGATTGCTGTTCGAAGCCGTGAACATTGTTAATTTATTTATACCAAAGGGCCTGGAAGTGGTGTCAACAAAAGGAAAATTGAAGGATTGGAATAAGACCTATTATACGCTCAATAACCCGATCGACACCACCACGCCAATAGCCATTCTAACCAGTAGTGGCAGCGCCTCCGCCTCAGAGATCGTGGCAGGTGCCCTGCAGGATTACGACCGGGCAGTGCTGGTGGGCGAACAGACTTTCGGAAAGGGCTTAGTGCAAACAACGCGTCAGCTACCCTACAATGCCCAGGTGAAGGTAACAACGGCCAAATACTACATCCCGAGCGGCAGATGTATTCAGGCTCTGGACTACGCACATCGCGATGAAAATGGCGGAGTCGAACGATTTCCCGATTCGCTCAGGTCAGAATTTAGAACCAAGGGTGGAAGAAAGGTTTATGATGGGGCAGGTCTTGAGCCTGATGTAACTGTGGATCGCGAGCATTTGTCGGCTGTGTTGTACGAGTTGTTCTCGGCTGGGCTGATCTTTGAGTATGCCAACGTGTACTGTGGTGAGAATCCCAGACCTGAGTCAATGAAGGGTTTCAGGTTGAGCGAGAAGGATTATGAAGATTTTATTGCGTGGATAAAGAAGAAGAAATTCACGTACTCTTCACCATTGCAGCGCCAGGTGGATGAATTCATAAGCGAGTCGAAGCAGGAACGCATCTACGAGTCATTAAAAGAAAACATTGCAGAACTGCAGCAACAGATAAGCCAAAATCAGGCGCATGACTTTGAGAAGTTTAAACCGGAAATCAGTCGGGCGCTCGAAGAGGAAATTGCCTTCCACTTTCATCTCAACGCAGGCAGGGTGGAGGTTTCAATAGACCGGGACAAGGACATAATGGAGGCTACTGATTTGTTGCGTGAGGCGCCTCGGTACCAACAACTTCTTTCCTCCAATCGATAGCAATGATCCTAAGCCTGGAAACGGCCACATCGGTGTGTTCCGTTGCTTTGCATGACCAAGGTCAACTAAGAGGGCATGCCTTCAACGCAAAGGAGCAAACCGCATCATCCGAGTTGGCGGTTATTATAAAGAGTGTACTTCAGGAAAGCGGAGTACATCAGCGTGAACTCAAGGCCGTTGCGGTTTCTTCTGGCCCGGGGTCGTTTACTGGTCTTAGGATTGGTGTCGCGACTGCGAAAGGTCTCTGCTTCGCGCTGGATGTTCCGCTGATCAGTATCAATACGCTGTTGATTCTTTCGCGTGCAGCACACGCTCAAGTAAATGACGAGCCCATTTTTTGTCCGATGATTGATGCACGAAGGATGGAAGTCTATTGTATGTTGGTTGATAAACGTTTGAACGTGATCAAACCAACCCACGCACTTGTTGTGGATGAGACAAGCTTCGCGGAAGAGTTGAAAAGAGGTCGCGTGGTTTTCTTTGGCAACGGAGCGGCCAAATGCCAGGGAGTAATCAAGAGCGGCAATGCCGTGTTTCTGGAAGACGTGGTGCTTGATGCGGCCAACATGGGGGCCCTGGCCATGGGAAAATTCAACTCTCAAAGCTTCGAAGACTTATCTGGTTTCGAACCGTTTTATTTAAAAGACTTCGTTGTCAAAAAACCAAAGTCGTTGATTTGATGTTGTGCCCATATGCCAGACGAAATTGTCAATAAGGTTGCAGCCAGTCACCTCATCACCCTTGATCTCGAATTGTTGAGACCCAATGGTGAGCGGGTACCACTTGATATCAAGGAACGACTGTACAAAGGATTGATTTTGAGGGAGAAGGAATTTCGTGATTTTGTGAGGACCAACGATTGGGAAAAATATCGCGGCCAGCACGTGGCAATTTTTTGCTCGGCCGATGCCAT
>JBFWPC010000002.1:0-394639 GCA_050250195.1 Cyclobacteriaceae bacterium
CCTGTTGAAATATGGAAAACTCCACCACCCACAAAAGGCCAACACGGAGTTTACCACATTCCAACAGGATAGTAATCATGATTGGAAATTTATACTTTCAAATGTGACTAATTGAGGGGAGCTTTCAATATGTCCTTGTGTCAAAATTTTTCATTTTTTGTCAATTTTTTACGCGTCATTCTGTCCAAAAAAATGGCACCCAACGCTTGGCTATGAAGCGTTACTTTTATCCTTTAAAAAATAATTAATCAAAAGTAATGCTTTATAGCCGTTGTTGCAGTTATACCTACACTAAACTTAATATCCAGTCAACTAGTGATGGGACAATAAGTAATGCAGGAACTGTAACTAATACAAATGTTGTATATGCTCTGTAGAATTTTAATAGTCCTTTGTGTGAACCAAGTCCAATTGTTGTCTTTGGACTAAAAAATGAAAATATTCCAATGCAAAGAGACATAATAAAGACTCTCATAGGAATTTTGTTTACTTGTCTAATTTCGACTTGCTTCTCTGACTCAAACTCAACGATGTATTTTAGCATTAATTCGATTGCCTTACTTTGATTATCTTGATTTATACCAATGGTCAGTAGTCTATTAATTTCTTGGCGATAAGAGTTTTTAATGTCTGGTTTCTTTCTTGTCACAATAAGTTGAACTGAAAACAAACAGGCGATTAAACTAAGCATAAAAAATAGTGATCCGTAACTGCTCCACCACTGCTTGATTTTACTTGGTTCATTTTTATCAATCCAATTTTCAATCAAATACTTAATTTCATCTTCAATGTCCTGATGAGGGCACTTTACATTATAGTCGAGTTCTCCATCAAATTTTCTTGATAGCTTTAGTGAAAACATTGTGCTATAGTCAAGCGAGACAGTCAGATGTAATTCTTTTGGTTTAAATCCTATCAGTTTAGAGTCTTTGAGTATACCCTTAAACTGATTCATCATAAAGAATTTTTTCATCCTCTGATATAAGAGTTACTTTTCTTTTCCTTCCACCGATTAGGTTACTTGCTCTTTTTCTTGCTTTTTCAATATGATCCTCGTCCTTATTCTCAATATATAATTGTGCTTTGCTTTCGATTTGTCGCTCAATCGACTCAGCTAGTTTGGAGTCGACATCCTCAAATATACTGTCAAGTTCCTCGAGGTCTTTCAGGTCAAGAAGCCATGGACCTTTGATTTGTTTTTCACCTGGTATGTAAAGTTGTCCCATATGTCTTGGGGTATAATTGTGCACAACACCCAGCTATCCGCACCAGGTGTCTCTGTATTTCCATTATCAGTCCTATTAAGGGCTGCCCAGGCAATTTAATGAAAAGCCGAGGTATTTCCATTACCCCTTTGCAAACGGAAGTATCCGGGATAATTTCCGGTTGGGGCTTACTTGCCGGCAGGGGATAAAAAAACCCCGACATGCCTGCCGGGGTCTTTAAGATTGCGCGTTGCTTTTCATCTGACGTACATTTTGGTGAAACTTAGACTAGCCAGTTGAGCGGCTTCGCTGCTGAGCGTCCCGAAGGCCACCTTCACGTAACGCTTCGCTGCCGATACAATGGCGCTCACCGAGTCCTTGCCCTTGTAGAGCGTCCGGTTGCGGTGAACGCGGGCCAGATCCAAAGCCAGCATCGCCTGGTGAACTGCCTCGTTCAACTGCTGCAACTGTTCGGCCTTCTTCATCAGGGCCTTGGGCTGCAGCTCGGCCTCGTGGGTCACGTACCCGGGGAGTTCCCCCACCATCTGGGCCAGCCGAAAGAAGTGATCCGCCTTTGCCACGAAACTCAGCTGCGTGAACGACCGGACAACCAATGGCTTGCCTTCGGCATCGACCGCGGCCAGGGGCGCCCTGGGCGTGGCCCGCTTGCCCCCAATCAGCCGGGTATAGAAGCGGGCATCGTCAATCGTTGCGGCCGGCAACTGATTCGACACCATCGTTCCCACGACCCGGTTGGCCAACACGGCCAGGTCTGCAAAGGCATGCGCTCGCTCATTCACTACGCTGTCTAGCGCATTCTTTTTTAGTGAAACATCTTGCAATGAACTTTGTGCTTTTTCCAGCAAAGCTCTCATCGCTGTAAGCTGGAGGTTTCCATTTCCGGGCTTGTAACGGCCTCCTTGCCCGGTGCAGATAGCCACTAACCTTGAGTAGCTAACCACGTTTCCCGTGTGTGACATAACTTTAAAAATTAAGAAATGAAACATACCCTTAATACGTAAAAGCCTAATTCTTTTGTTGCGTGAATTCGTAAAAAACTTAAAAAATATTTTACCGGTTGCCGGTTGCCGGTTATTGTTACAGGTTACAACAGCCTGACGTGGCAAGGGAGCAGACCTCCATGTGCGTACTATCCAACTGCCGTGGCGAGGTAGCCAACCACTATACGCGTACTATCCAGCTGACGTGGCAAGGTAGCTAACCACCATGCCCGTACTATCCGGCTCACGTGGCGAGGTAGCCAACCTCTATGCCCGTACTATCCAACTGACGTGGCAAGGTAGCCAACCACTATACGCGTACTATCCAGCTGACGTGGCAAGGTAGCCAACCACTATGCCCGTACTATCCAACTGACGTGGCGAAGTAGCCAACCACTATACGCGTACTAGCCGGCTGACGTGGCAAGGTAGCCAACCACTATGCCCGTACTATCCAACTGACGTGGCAAGGTAGCCAACCACTATGCCTGTACTATCCAGCTGACGTGGCGAGGTAGCCAACCACTATACGCGTACTATCCAACTGACGTGGCGAGGTAACCAACCTCTATACGCGTACTAGCCGGCTGACGTGGCGAAGTAGCCAACCACTATACGCGTACTATCCAGCTGACGTGGCAAGGTAGCCAACCACTATGCCCGTACTCTCCAACTGACGTGGCAAGGTAACCAACCTCTATGCTCGTACTCTCCAACTGACGTGGCGAGGTAGCCAACCACTATACACGTACTAGCCGGCTGACGTGGCGAGGTAGCCAACCTCTATGCCCGTACTATCCAACTGACGTGGCAAGGTAGCCAACCACTATGCCGTACAGCACCACTCCAATACACGTAATGATTATTGTCAATCGGGCTTCCTACACCACTGCCTTCTTCCACCCTCCCCTGGAGAACAGCCACAGGGTGAACAACCCTACAGAAGTCTCCGAAATGAATACGCCCCAGAACACCCCGCTCTGCTCCCAGTCCAGGTACAGCGCCAGGAAATAACAAAGGGGTATCTGGATGAGCCAAAAGAACACCAGGTTGATCTGTGTGGGCGTTTTCGTATCGCCCGCCCCGTTGAAGGCCTGCACCGACACCATCCACCAGCCATAGACAAAGTAGGAATATGAAATGATCTGCAGCCACTCGGCACCAATGTCGATCACCCGCTGCTCGGCCGTGAAGATCTCCATCATGGATATCCGGAAAATGAAGTAAACCACCGACACGCTCACGAGGAAGATCATGTTGTAGAAGCCGATCTTCCACACGGCCGACTCGGCCCGGTCGGGGTTGCCCGCGCCCAGGTTCTGCCCTACGAGGGTGGCGGCCGCATTGCTCAGCCCCCAGGCGGGCATCATGGTAAACATCATGATGCGCAGGGCGATGGTCGCGCCCGCCACGGCCTCACTGCCCACATCGGCCAGGATGCGCATGAGGAAAATCCAGCTCGTCATGGCCACGATCATCTGGCCCACGCCACCCAGCGAGGTCTTCACCAGGTTCAGGACAATGGCGCCATCCCACCGGATGTGATCGAAGGTGGAGCGGATGTGCTTGCCTACCTTGAAAAGCATCCACAACTGAATGCCCACGGCCAATCCCCTTCCCGTGGTGGTGGCAATGGCAGCCCCTTCAATGCCGAGGGCCGGTATGGGTCCCCACCCGAAAATCAGCAGCGGATCGAGGATGATGTTGAAGATGTTGGCGATCCACAGCACGCGCATGGCAATGGCCGCATCGCCTGCACCGCGGAAGATGGCGTTGATCACGAACAACAAGACGATCACCACGTTGCCACCCAGCATCCACTGCGTATAGCCATATCCCTGCTCTACCGCCCACTGGTCGCCCCCCATCAGCAGCAGCAGGTCCTTCGCAAAGAAAATACCGGCAATGGCAAAGGGCAACGAACAAAGAATTGCCAGAAAGATCGACTGAATGGCAGAGAGGCCGGCCGCCTCCTTGTCCTTTTCACCCACCCTGCGCGCGATGACGGCCGTTACCGCGGTGGCCAATCCCATGGCAATGGAGTAGAGCAGGAACAAATAGGTTTCGGTTAAGCCCACGGTTGCCACGGCAGATGCGCCCAACTTGCCCACGAAGTAGATATCCACCACCGCAAAGGTCGACTCCATCACCAGCTCCAAAATCATGGGCACGGCCAACAGGAAGATGGCCTTCTTCATGTCGATCTGTGTGTAATCGGCCTCGGTGCCCTTCAGCGCATCTTTCAGTTGCTTCCACACGGAGTCGCGGGGGGAGAGGACAATGGGTTCGGATGTAGTGGTGTCGTTCATGTATAAAACAAGATAGATATTAAAGGTACGGGGATTAGGATTAACAAGTTGCCCTTACGCAATCCTTAAGTGACAAAGGAAGAAATCAGCGCTGACAACGGTATGTCAGGAGAAGCCACTCAGACCTTATTGTTGGATCTTGCCCCGGTGCTTGTTGACAACGGTTTCGTACATGTCCTTAAATCGCTCGTGTTTGAACTGGCCATTCCCTTGTTGCGCCTGCCCGGTTTCGGCTTTGATTACCAAATCATAGTATGCCTGGGGATACTCATCGGAATACATCTTAGGCAGGGCACCAATCTTGGAGAGTCCCATATAAGCGGTGAAGAGCAGGAACAGCGCAGCGAGCAGCAAAGATCTGTCGCGTATTCGCAGCGCCCACTTCAGGGGTGTGGTTAACTCACCACCCGCAAGGACGGGCCTTCCCACAAAGCTGATCATCAGGAAAACCAGCAACAGGGCAAAAGCCAGCATTCCTGCGGGTTCGGACCAACCTGGAAGGAAGGGTACCAGCAACATCGAAACCAGGTACAACATGATGGACGCGTAAAGCGGAACGATCCGCCAGGACAAAGCCTTTGAACCGGTGCTCTGCGGCAATGTGGCAGCTTTTATGACATAAGCCAGTATCACGAAAATCCCTGCCATCATAAATACCCACTCCACATAGGGAAATCGCAGATAGAACACGCGCATGCAGAGGATACCTGCCAGCAATGTCAATCCCGCCAATTCCAGAAGTTGAAGGCCTTTCCGCTCGGTGTGAATGTGGTTGGACGATACTTCAACCAATTGCAGCAAGAACACCACACCAAAAAGGGCTGCCGTCACACCCAACAGCAGCATGCCGTACTGGTTCTGCGCCATGGAAGCAAAGCTGCCCATGATCAGCAGTACAAACAGCAGGTAGTAGACGGTGTTATATTTTCTCATCAATTTGGCAGATAAAACACATAGTTAAAGTCATGCATAAACCACTGATCCATCGATGACCAATAAATCTTTTCCTGTTCGTTCTCCTGCTTCCGGCATGCCTGCCAGAGGATCATGGCGCGAGCCATCAGCTCTTCATTCTCGGTGAGGGTAACCGGAATGGAGGTAGCGGCCCGGTAGAAGTTACCTTCTTCGGCAATGCCCCAAACCTTGGCCGCCACAGCGAACGATTTCGCGCCCTCGATGATCTCTCGTAAAAACTCATCGGACATTTCGTTGAGATCCTTGCCGCCAATTCGGGAAAGGAGCAGGATCAGATTGTACCTGAAATCAATAGCCTGACCCGCGCCAAACGTGAATTTGGCATAATCCTCGCGTTGCGATTTGGCCAGCGCAGAGTCGAGGTAAACAAAGGCACGCGGGTCGCTCTGGTTGAGGTACAACTTCTCGGCCATGAATATGTAGGCGAAAATCTTTTCATGCAGCTTGTCAAACCGCTCGGCCATGTCGGTGGCATCATCATGATATCCTGCCATGGCAAGGTTCACGCACAGGTCCTTCATCTGGTTGAGGAAGAACGTGGTCTCGAGGTATTCGTACCGGTCGCGCGAGGCGGCAAGAGTGGCGTAATCGAGTGCCCGATAATGTTGCAGGCCGGCCACGGTGTCGCCTTTGGCTAGCTTTCGGTTGGCCAGCACCAGGTGAACCAAATTCAAGTCAAAGTTTTTGCCATAAGGCAGGGAAGCAATCATGCCAACGATGTTTTCCAACACCTCATCGGGCAACGGGTAGTGATTGTCATATGCGCTGGCATCGGCAAATGGTTTTCGTTCGTTTGCCTTGGCGACCCACCAATGGATCATGGCCAGGTCTTCAGGCGTTCGGTAGAATTCGGCAAACAGGTTCTCACGGGCGATGTAGTTAAAAAAGAGATCAGAATGATAGGTGCGACTGAACCAACCTTCCATGTAGTCGGGATAAATAAACAAATGCCTGCGGGTATACTCACGATTGCGTACGCCATCCCCGTAATAAGGAATGGTGATCGAGATAGTTTCATCCAGGTAGGCGGGCTCCACTTGCCGGTAGTGGTTCACGGCTTCCGTCAGCAACTGGTTGAGGGCCGTGAGGTCAGGCTGCTGGCCTCGGTCAAATTCCCGCTTGTGCGTAAACATGGCTCTCCTTTTCTTATTGATCGCCAACAGGTAATTGCGCTCACTCCGGTTTGGGATTTCCAGGATGAGCTTTTCATAGTCATCAGCCAACGCATTGAATACTGCATTTGATGAAAGGCAGAGATTGGGGAAAAAATAACCGCGGTAAGACCGGTGCAGTTCTTTGTTAATATTGACAGCGGCCAGGTATCCCCAATATCCTGCCCGGATCACCGAGTTGCGGTAAATGGTCAGGGGCGTATCGGAGGCATAGTTCGAAGCGAGCCAGTTTATCATGGGCTGCACCTTATCCTGATGCCCGAATTGATAGATGATGGCAAGGATGTGATTGTAGTTGTTGAAGAGGCTTCCGATAAAATAGTCGTTCTGGCCGGATTGTTGGATGCTCGCAAAACTCTGAATGATGGCGTTCACATCGCCAATGGCTGCGTATAGAGAAGCCAGCGTATGGTAGCCGCCATTAAAATTGTTGGGCACCCGGCCATTGATTTCATAGCTGCCTTGCGGATAATAGACCTCGAACATAGCCGCAGCCGCTTCGTTGACGAATGGTGAAAAGCGGTTCAGGAGCCGCTCCGCCATTTCGCGTGTCACCTTTCCAAATGTCAGCCACTGTTGCACGGCATAGTTCATCTCGATGCTGATCGAAGGACCATACAGGCTCTTGTTGCTCAGGAAGGTATGGGCAAGCTCATAGCCTTCGTTGGCGAATTGGGCGAGCACCCGGGCGGTGTTGTCATCAGGGTTGAAATAATTGTCGTAGGCGAGCAGCGTTGTAAACCGATTGACCTCCTGAAGTTTCAAAGCCGGGTCGGCCTTATCTTGTTGAAGGGCATCATAGGCTTTTTGTAACGAGGCGATCAAATCCTTCTTCATGGCACTTTTGTCGTGCTTGTTGAAGATGAGCAGTTGCTTGTAGGTTTCGATGCCGAGGGTGAGCCTGGTGCCGGGGTCCATGTCTTCTAGCCCTCCGCCCAGCGCCCCGGGTTGGTAGCGCTCTTTCAGCAGCAGCGCAATGGCCTTAAAATTATTGTTGACTTCCTGGCTGGCCACCAACTGCTCGGTTTGATCCATGAGCCGGCCGATGACACGATCGTTTTGTTTTTGCTCTGCATCATACCAATAAAAGCCGCTCAAAATCAGCATGATCACGATGGCCAGGCCAATGGCGATGCGTTGCGGGCCATATCGCATGAATGCCCGTGTAACGGTGACTTTCCTCGCGCTGCGTTTCAGGAATTCCCGGATATCGGTCAATATCTCTTCGGCCCGTTTAACGTTTGCTTCAGGCCCTACATCCATGTATCGCCTGATCCACCCGGCATTGGGCCGGCATCTCTCATACCAGGTTTCGAAAAACGAGAGCGGGCCGATGGGCAACAGGAAGGCATTGCTCTTCCCGCTCTGCAGCCACCGGTCGAGTTGCTTCCGGAAATCGAGGTACATCGAATAAAACTCAAACTCCTGGTTGGCCCATTCATTGAGTTTTTGCCAGTTGCGAATCAGGCTCTCGTGTGTGATGTCGAGCACGGTGTCTTCGTGCAAGGCATGCGTTTCCGGATCGGATGTCTTAAACGGTCGGATGAAGGCATTGCCCTCCTCGCGATACACGTTCAGAACCGCGCCAACGCGATCGGGGGTAAACCCCTCCACGTTCACGATGTCTGTAATTTCCGCCAGGCTCATGCGGTTTCGCACAGCTCTGCTGTTGTCGATCTTCGTCAGGCAACTAAAGGTGAGCGCAATCACCCGCTTGGCCAACTGCTGCGTGATGGGGGTACCCGGGTACTGCTTATTGAAATATTCCCACGCATTTTCATACAACAGGCTGGCATGGATCTGAATGACTTTGTGAAGGCCTGTTTCGCGATAGTATTTCTTGTGTGCCTCCGGTAGTGTCTGGAACCATTTCAAAAACCGCGGTTGATCTTCATCAGGCAGATCTTCTTGCGGCATACCGCCCACCATGGCATAGTGGAGCAAGTCCATTTGTTCACGGCCCTGATCCGCTGCCAGCCACACCTGGCTCAAGGCATGTTGCAAGATGGGCAACTGGTCCACGCCTTCCGCCAGATCGTAGACGAGGCGTTCGATCAATCGTTGTGAAATGCGGTTGCCGCTCAGGATTGCGGGTTCCTCAATCACCTGCTTGAAGTCCTTGCGCTTCAGACGCGGCACAAAGAATTGGGAAAAGCCGATGTACTCGGGTAAACCCCTGAACGCGGCACATTGGCCGATGTAGTCCGATCGCATGGTGCACACCACATACACCGGCAGTCTGCGTTTGATGGCGATGCGCGCTGTTTCCAGCACCAGGTTCACCACGATCTGGGAGTCGGGTGAGGGAGCCTCGTGGTGAAAATTCTCTGGATTGGTGAAGAACTCCTCAAACTGGTCAACCAAGATCATCAGGTTGGCAGCCCTGCGCTTCTTGTCCCGTTGTTGCTCCGGAGAAAAAGAACGCCAGTACTCATCCTCCTCATCCACGTAGAATTCAGAATTCGTGTACAAGTCAATCAGAGACGAAAAACCCCTTCTTAACTCCGTCTCAATGGTATCGGGCTGTCGCCCCAGCTTTTCTCCCAGCGAGTGCGCCATGTTTGTCACAGGTGATCTTTCCGGACGAAAGTCAACGACCACCCAATTCGTAAACTTCGACTTGAAGAATCCAGCCCGGGCGTTGGGCACCAATCCCGCATATATCAATGACGATTTGCCGTCACCCGAGGCACCGGTCACCATCAGGAACTTGTTCTGTTCGAGCAATTCGGTGATCTGGTCAACCTGTTGGTCGCGGCCTTTGAAATACAAGCTCTCTTCCTCGGTAAACGAGCGAAGGCCTGTGTAGGGGCATATGGGGGTGGCGTCCATCTTTTAGTTTTGCTCGTCTACATACGGAAGGAACCTTCTGAAAGCAAACAGCTGATTGTCCCTGTACTTTTTCCATTCGGGTTTTGTCCCGAACTGAAGGTTATACCCATACAGGGCATCATGCAGGAATGCACTTCGATCTGCAGTGGATACCAATGGCGGGCATTGCGCCATGCTTTCAAACAGCCGGCCATGAAAAGCAAAGGCCTTGCTGAACCTGGTCATGGCCGCAAACTTGTTAAATGAATTCTTGATGGTACGATAGGCCGCTTCACGGTTTTGCAAGGGATCGAGGTACATATAGGCAATGGCAACCTGGTGCCGGTTGGGCTGAAAGTCTGCAGCGCTCTCGATCCGGTTCATCTCCGCAATGGCCGAATCGAGCATAACCCGGGCCAGGTCGGCACGGTCTGTATAAAGTGACAGCACCTGGCTGGCATAACCATATAATGATGAACGATTCACTTCCTTCTTGAAAACGTTCAGGAGCCGCTGGGCCAATTCGATTTCACCCTGTTGATAGAGATGGGCAATAGCTGTGGCAACAAGTTCAAATCCGAAGGTGTTTATAAACGTGAACCCTTTGTACTGAAAGGCGTTGAGCAACTGGTTGGTTTCTATTCTTTTCAGCGCCTTCACCGCCAGCTCCGGCTGATTGCTTTCGAATGCATCCACTCCAAGATGGAGATGCAGCATGTCGAGATCTACCGCGGGTGATACCTGCCGTTGCTCCATCTTGTTTGCCAGTTGTTCCAACGTGGTCAGCGGTACCGGGTCACGCATGAAATAGTCGCGGGTCGTCATCATGGCGTGGTAGTTGCGGGTCCAGCTTTCAATATAACTCATGTCTTCCTCGGTCTTATAAAGCTGATCGAACCGATCATCGCCTAACAAAAACTCGACATACGAGGGAGTCTGGTAAGAATAGAGCCAAGCTCTGGGTTCATTCGGATGGAAGGCTACTTTGTAATCCGGATAGAGAAACAAGAGTTTGCTGGGCAACATGGCCACATCGGCACCAGATTGCCCAATGATGCTTCTCCGTGTGTTTAGGTGTTGCTGAGAGACTTTTAAAAAATGAGCCACGGCCTGGTGGTACAATTCATCGTCTGCTTCCGTGTGCGGAAGTCCTTTGTATTCCTTCCTGAAATTATGCAAGATGCCTTCATTCTTGTATGCGATGGCGAGTTGAAGGTTTCGTTCGTTGGCATCTGGTATGCGCTCAATCTCTTCGCGGTACCTGGTAAACAGGTAGCTGGTTAGATCGGAATCCGACAGCTTCAGGTTAAGGTTGTAAACCGTTTCACCGGTGATGGAGTAAAAGGTGATGGTTTCAATGGTTGTATAGTCTGGTAGCTGCCTTGACACAATCCGGTTGTAAAAATCTGCCTTGCTCTCTCCTTTCTTGCTACTGTAGCCCGCCACAAAGTCACTCAACGCCTGGTCATGACGATAGATGGCAAATACAGCGGCCACATTGGTGGCGTTGTCCATAATTGTCCCATAGTCGTTCTGATAATAGCTCTGGTTGTCATGAATGAGGGTATCGATGCACTTCAAAGCGTTGTCAGCATCGCCCAGGGCGGCATACAGGTAGGCTAATTCCTGGAACAGTCCATTGTGTTTCAGTCCGTAGCCCACGGTACTGCGTATCAATTGCTTATCGCGGGCGAAATTAGATTTGATCCAGTCACTCCGTTCCCCACCCTCGTATGGCGACAGGATGGCGAGCAGTTCACGGAGTGTCTGATCTGAAAGTGCCTTGTGATTGATGGCGAACTCCAGTGCAAATGTCAAGCTCTGAAATTCATTAAAGTCTGTCGGTTGTTCTTTCAGAACGTTTACCGCCCACTCACCCGATCGCCTCGCGTGTTTTTCAACCAACGTCTTGATATAATCATGCCCGCTGTAGAAATAACCGAAGGTCACGGTAGTCCCGAAAACGCGGATCCGTTTCAAACTGCTTTCAATAGCCCTTGGATCACCGCGGGGATAGGTCAGCAGATCCAGGAGGCTGTCGGCCATCATCAGGCTTGTCCTGATCTCCTCCGCGGGTTCGTATCTTCCCTGAACAATCAGATGACCCGCTATACCGGTGGCTATCCTGATTTGTTGATTCAGGCTCTCGATGCCGTTGATCGTCTCCTCAACGGTTAGATTATCCAACATCAACTGCTCCACGATCAGTGGCACCGGAAACTCTGGGCTCAACTTCTCCTTATTGGCCAACTGGATCGACTCCAGCTTAATGGCTTGTAGCACAGCCTCATTTTGCTTTCTCATGTAGTCTACCAGCGCGAAGGAACTCAGGGTAAGCACGGCCACGATGGCGAGGACTGCAGCAATACGCCTCGGACCGTAACGCATCACCGTGCGCGTGACAACGTGTTTGCTGGCGCTTTGCCTGAGGAATTGTTTGCCATCGATCAGGAGTTGATTGGCCTTCTTCATTTTCTTCTCCTTGTCGAAATCCTCAGAGAGATATCGCGCGATCCACGCGGCATTGGGCCTTACCCGGTTGTACCAATTCTCAAAATAGGTAAGTTGCCCGATTGACAGGAGAAAGCCGCGCGACTGATCACTCTCTACCCACCTGTTCAATTGCTGCTCGAAGTCAAGCGACAGTGCATAGTTGTTGTACTCTTCAATCGCCCATTCTTCCAGGTACTGCCAATTTCTGATGAGGCTTTCGTGTGTGATATCCAGTACCGTAGCCGGTAGCAAGGTCTGGCTTTCTGCATCTTGGGTAATGAAAGGGCGGATGAATGTATTACCCGGCTCGCGGAATATGTTCACGATCACGCCTACCATTTCGGAGTTGACCTCTGGCCGGCCGATGATGTCGGTAATTTCCTGCAAAGTCATGCGGTTTCGTACCGCGCGGCTCTGATCAATCTTGGTGAGGCAGGTAAATATCGTTTTGATGATGGACTTCGCATCCGCACTGGCGATCGCCCTCCCTGTTTTGATTTGGTAATATTCGACCGCCTGTTCGTAAAGCTTATTGGTGTGTGTGTCAAGTACGTTTTGGAGGTTCGGCTCCTTGTAACATGCCTTGATCACATCGTTGAGAGACCCAAACCACGTATCGAAGCGAGGAACATCTTCATCCGGCAACTCCTGTCGGCTCATACCGCCCACCATGGCGTAGTGGATGAGATCCATTTCTTCGTTGCCGTTGTTAGCCGCGTGCCATATTTGGTTGAGGGCGTGTTGAAGAATCGGCAGTTGATCCACGCCCTCCTCGATATCATGGATCAATCTTTCCGTTAATCTCCTGGTGATGCGGTTGCCACTGAGTTGTGCGGGCTCCTCAATCACTTGCTGTAGTTGAGAGCGGTTGAGCCGTGGAACAAAAAACTGAGAAAAGCCTATGTATTCCGGCAACGCGCGAAATGCCGCACACTGCCCAATGTAGTCGGAACGCATCGTGAACACCACAAAAATCGGAAGGTCTTCCTCCAGCGCAAGGCGCGCGGTTTCAAGCAAGAGATTTAACACCAGGTTGGACTCTGCCGAAGGCACACCCTGATGATAATTCTCCGGGTTGGTGAAGAATTCTTCAAACTGATCAACCAGGATAATCAGGTTGCCGGCCTCCCGCCTGATGCGCGCCTGCTGCTCCGCGCCAGCCTGACTCCATTCATCGCCTTCGGTATCTGCGAATCTCTTGGAATTGCGGTACAAGTCCACCAGTGCTGAGAAACCATGTTGCAATTCTGCTTCCACTGTCTGCGCATTGGGGATATCCAACTGGCGGGCAAGGGAGCGGCAAAGATTTTGAAAGGGGGTTCGCTCAGGCCTGAAGTCGGCCACACACCATTGCGTATACCGCGACTTGAGGAAGCCCGCCCGTGCCACCGGAATGATACCTGCATACACCAACGAAGACTTGCCGTCACCAGACGCACCGGTTAACATGAGGAATTTGTTTCGCTGCAATTGTTTGCTGGCCTGCTCAATGTGCTCCTCCCGCCCCTTGAAATAGAGCGACTCCTCTTCGGTAAAAGAGCGCAAACCGGTGTAAGGGCAGACTTGGAATTCTTCGAACATGAGCGCTTTTAAGGAAGTTTTAAGACGGTGGTATATACCTTCTTCACTTCAGCCGGCACACGTTCCTTCGGCACGATGGTCGAAACGACCTTGGGTGCTTTGAAATTTCTTGCCAGGTTACTCCGCGGGTCGTCCTCTCCCACCAGGAACAGGGGAGTTGGAGACGAAGCGCCTCCCACTTGCTTCCAAATTTGTTTGATGAAGGGCAGGGCCCAGTCAGCAGCATATTTAAAATAGACGACAGCCAGTTTGCTGCGGGGTATCTGTTGGCTGCTCATCTCGCGGTATTGGTCTTCCCCATCGGGCAGGATGTTCATGATCTCTATCGGGTACTCTGCGCTGAGCTGATCTGTAATGAGGCGCGCCTCCTGCTCGTCCTGCTGGTTGAAGATGAAGAAGATGTCCGTGTCTTTCGAGTCATATACCTCCGCGTCCTGCTTCATCATCACCACCCGGATGTCATCCACCAATTGCATGTGGCCAGCGCTGTTGGAAAACATCATGTTGCGCGTGATGTTATTGCGAATAAACTTCACGAAATCCTGTTGTGCAGGTTTCATCGTGAGGCTCAACTCCGGATACAACCACACAAAGGTGTGGAAGTTGGAGTCCGTCTCATTTCTTTTCCTGGCTTCAAGAAACTGATACTGGGGAAACGACATTTCATCGTTCGATTCGAAGCGTCTTCCGAATTCGCCACTTAAGATGTGCAGCGAACACGTGCATTTACCCATCTCTTCGGCCACCTTCGATTTAAATGCTTCGTCATCGGCCGGACAATCAATGGACGGCAGCACGTTGAACCCCGCCTTTTGCAGAATGATGGACATCTCTTCGCGCTGCTCTTTCAGATCACTGGACGTCCAGGCCAGGTATACGCTGGGTCTTTCCCGGTCAATCACCTGAACCTTGATGGAAGACGGCAAGGAGGTGGTGAACGTACTGGGCTTGATCTGACGCACGGTGATGGCGGGAGCATTTTCTGCTGTTGGCTTGCTCGTGCGTGCCGATTTAATACCCAGCACAATTTCTTTCACTGCGTTTGCCAACTTGTTGATCTGATTCCGGTAGAGGACGGCCCCGGGTTGGGCGAGTTCGTCATCCACTGGTCGCAACGGCCGGTTCACGCCTGCATCCCGATAGATAAAATCAATTGATCGAAGTACACCCGATAGCTCTCTTTCAAGCAACCGCACGTCATCCGTATCAATTTCGTGAATCTTTACCGGCAAAATGCGGGAAGCCACATTGCCGTTTGGAAGCGTGATGATCCGTCCGAGCGCGTCATGTTCCGTTCCATTACGGAACGCCATAAACTCCTGCTTCCAGGCAAAGGATTCTACATCGCAATACGTTTGCGATACGATGGGAATGAAGATCAGCGACTTTATCTTGTTGTGAATCGATTGATCCACGTGATGTGATTCCTGAAGACCCTCCTTTGGGTTCTTATCGAAATAGATGGTGAGCTTGTCCTTCAGCGTGGCATCCAGCTCCTGACTCAATTTTGATACGAATTCCGTCACCCAGCCGTCATACTTGTTGTCATTGTGCCGATAGCTTACAAATATGTCGTACTCGAAATCAGCGAAGATTGAGGGCATGGCGCGGGTGGTTGGTTGGGCAATTAGGCAGTATAGCGATTATTTCCTCGAAATTCAAGCCTGAACCCGGCAAACCGCGATATGCCATGCTGTGTGGAGTTCCCTTAGCTTAAGCAACGAAGAAAGCCAAAGCAGCGTGATACACGTTGGGCAGATGGGATGCACACAAAAAAAGAGATCCTCCCGACACGTTAGCCGGGAGGTCCCTAAATGCAAACCTGCAAACTATGAAAACAGGTTTAGCGACTGATTGGGGCCGACTCAAACCCCAATAGTTAGTTTATTATTTAACCATCACCGCCTTGAAGGCGCTTGGCATTCAAATATCCCATTTCGGCAAACCGGCCATGCTCCCTGAGCAATTCACTGAATCGTTCATTGGGTAACCTGATGAGCGAAGTGGTTTCCAACGCAATGGCAGAACTGGCCGCCTGAAATTCTGGCATCAAGACGCCAAAACATTGACCATCGCCATAGATGCGGTGCACAAACTCGTGGCCTTCGTGATTTCTGGTAATGAGTTTCACCGCACCCGCCACCACCTGATACAAGAAGCCATCATGGCCGTTGGGATTGAAGATTACTTCATTCGGCAAGTGCAGGGTCGTCTTCGCTCCAAACCGCATCAAAAGTCCAATGTCTATCATCCTCACAATGACGCAAAGCTACCGGGTCGCCAGGGCCCGCCTCATGACAATCATCAGACCCAATCCTGAGATTTGAAACTGAAAAAATCGCAGGAACCCTGTGCATAGCAGCATTTACCTGATATTACCATGGGCATTGTGTTTGAGCTGTTGCATTTTTACGTAAAATGTGACGACAATCATGCCGTGCCTATGACCACGAACACTTTTGCACCCCCGCTCGAATTGTTGCGGGTACCCCCGCTCGGCCTCTCCAAACGGGCGCATGTAGCCGTGATTGGCGCGGGTGCATTTGGAGGATGGTCGGCCCTGTGGCTGCTGAGGAAGGGGCTGCAGGTAACCCTGGTGGACGCGTGGGGTGCCGGCAACGCGCGCGGCAGTTCGGGCGATGAAACACGCGTGATCCGATCGACCTATGGCAACAATGAATTCTATTTCGATTTGAATGTACGCGCCCTTCAACTTTGGAAAGAGCATCAGCAACTTTGGAGGCGGCAGGTCTTTTTTAACACGGGAGTTGTCTGGTATTGCTACGAGGAAAAAACTCCGATCGTGGATGACTCGATTCCTTTTGCCAGCAAACACCGCATGGAATACGAATACCTTTCGATCGATCAGCTCAACAAGCGTTACCATGTGGTGAACACGGATGATCTTCATCATGGCTGGTTTGATCCGTATGGTGGATACCTGAAGGCGCGGGAAGGTACGCAATGCGTGTTGGAAACATTTGTGTCAGAAGGCGGTCGTTACACGCAAACGCTTGCTACGCCTGGCAAGATAGCAAAGGGGTTAATGAACAACTTGTTGATTTCGAATCATGGATCGCTGCAAGCCGATGCTTACTTGTTTGCATGCGGATCGTGGCTGGGGCAGCTTTTCCCTGATGTGATGGGGCAACTGATTACGTGCACCAAGCAGGAGGTATACTACTTTGGCGTGCCTGCCGCTCAATCCCAGAAGTACGACATGCTGCCGGTGTGGGTGGATGTGGACGGGCAAGACTTCTACTATGGCATCCCGGGCAATGCGTCAAGGGGTTTTAAGATTGGTGTGGACAAGCGGGGAGAAATTTTTGACCCCACTTCGGGTGAGCGCGTGGTCAATGAAAAAGTGCTGGCAGATGCTCGTAAATTCATTGCGCATCGCTTTCCCGGCTTAGCCAACGCACCACTTGTCGAAAACCGTGTGTGCCCTTACGAAAGCTCGCCTGACGGTAACTTTATTTTCATGCAACACCCAGCGGCAGAAAATGTATTGATCCTTGGTGGTGGCTCCGGGCATGGCTTCAAGCACGGGCCCGCCCTGGGCGAATGGGTAGCTAAGGCACTCACGACTTAACCTGCGCATTATATTTCTTTCGATCCATCGTATCTTCGCACCGTACCAAGATTAGATGGAACCAAACATCGTTGAGTTAGCGCCTATCCCCCTAATTGGCACCCATACCGAAACAAGTCTTAGCGAAAACATTGCGCCTGCACTTTGGAAGGACTTCAAGCAACGGATCATGCCGCACGTACTAACTACTAATCCAGCTTTTTATTCGGTGCAGCAGTTCCCTGCCGCTGATTTTGCCTCATTCAACCGCAATACGCTGTTTAGGAAGTGGGCTGCCATCGCGTCCAGCGATGTTCGGGTGGTACCTGACAACATGCACGCCATGACCCTGCGGGGATTGTACGCTGTATTTATTCATCGAGGGCCGCACAACACATTTGGCCAAACCGCGTATTACATCTATAATGAGTGGCTACCGCAGTCTGCTTTCCAACTGGACCATCGGCCACATTTCGAAAAAATGGATCACCGATATCTCGGGCCCCTGGATGCCAACTCAGAAGAAGAAATCTGGATTCCGGTTAAGAGAAAGAGCCATTCATGAGGGACAGGCTAAAAATATTTGGCGCATTGGCCGTGTATTGGATGGTATTCTTCACTGTGGCACGCATCACTTTTCTGGTTTATGAATTCCCGTTGAGCAAGACCCTGTCATTTCACGAACTGCTCATGCCCCTGGCGCTCGGGCTGCGCATGGATGCTTCGATGGCAAGCTATTGGTTAATCCTGGTCGGTTTGCTGTTTACCGCTTCCCCCCTTATGTCGCGAACGTTCCTGAGTGTGAGTACAGGCGTGCTGGTCACTTTCTTGCTGGTCTTGTCAACCCTTATCGTGGTGGTCGATCTTGAACTGTATCGCCATTGGGGCTTTCGGATGAATACGACCCCACTCATGTATGCGCGTGCCGAAGGCGTGAGCAGCGCCAGTGTGGCAGCACTCATCACCCTGCCACTCATTTTTGTGAGCCTGGTGGCCGGATTCATTTTTTATATGTGCGTTGGATCGCCCCCCGTTTTTTTTCGCTGGCGCCTGTCACCTGGAAAAAATCGTGGGTAATGTTTGTGATCACAGCCTGTTTGTTCATCCCCATCCGAAGCAGTTTTAGTGTGGCCCCCCTCAATACCGGAGTCGTCTATTTTCACCGGACCAACATGTTTCCCAATCACGCAGGCATCAACGTGGTGTGGAATTTTTTCAAGAGCCTCTCCACCGCCAACAGCCTGCAATACCCCAGTGACTTTTTCCCTGCCGATGAATCGGCACAGGTCATGGGGAATCTCATGCACAGCGACTCCACGCACTATATATTAA
Source organism: Cyclobacteriaceae bacterium (assembly GCA_050250195.1). GTDB lineage: Bacteria > Bacteroidota > Bacteroidia > Cytophagales > Cyclobacteriaceae > ELB16-189. Next base: position 18,451 of record JBFWPC010000002.1, read on the forward strand.
GGAGCAAGCGGCCGAACATCATTCTCATCATCATGGAGAGCTTCACGGCCAAGATTATTGAGCCCCTGGGCGGCATGAAGGGGGTTGCCCCTAACTTTAACAGGCTTTTCACCGAAGGTGTCGCGTTCACCAACCTGTACTCCAGTGGCGACCGGACCGACAAAGGGATTGTCACCATCCTGAGCGGCTACCCAGCTCAAACCAAAACGTCCATCATCAAGTTTCCTGAAAAGACCGAGCACTTGCCATTTTTGCCACAGCGCCTGAAGCAACTGGAGTACCATCCTACGTTTGTTTATGGCGGTGACATCGGGTTTGCGAACATGGAATCCTACCTGACCATGTCGGGCTTTGATCACATAACGGAAGACGATGACTTTGACCAGCGTGAATCAAAGTGGGGCGTGCACGATGGTTATGTTTTCGACCGCCTGCTTGCGGAGACCGATACGGCCTCACAACCTTTCTTCAAGGTGATGCTGGCGCTGAGCAGCCACGAACCGTTTGACGTGCCGCACCGGTCCTCGTTTTATGATAAGGATGAGGAAAGTCAATTCCTCAATGCATGCCATTACAGCGACAGCGCCCTGGGTGCCTTCATCGAAAACGCGCGCAGGCGGGATTGGTGGAACAACACCTTAATTATAGTGACAACCGACCATGGTCATCGATACCCGCAGGAGGCGCAACTAAATGATGCCTCAAGATTCCACATTCCGATGATTTGGATCGGAGGCGCCATCGCGAGGCAAGACACCACCATCCGAACGGTGATGAGTCAAACCGACATTGCCAGCACCTTATTGAGTCAACTGCAGGCGGCATCACCTGAGTTCACCTTTAGCAAGAACATACTGAGCCCCCAGGCCACATCGTTTGCAGTATATGTATTCAACAATGGCTATGGATTTATTGACAATAACGGTTTATACCGATATGACTTTGATATGAAGGATTACCTGGGCGATCGTCCGAATGATTCGACAAAGAGACTGGGGCACGCCTACATGCAGACCCTGTTCTCAGATTACAACCAACGATAACCACAATGAGAAAGAAATTCATCATCATACTACTGACTTTAGTGACCCTTACGCCTTTGCTTGCGCAGGAGGTGGGCCTCTCCTTCTCCTACTTCATTCCACGCAACGGCTATTTCTCCACACCCATCAGTCCCTTCTCTTTCCGGGGCGTGGGGGTGGAATTGAATCGTTACATCGCCATCGAAACTGGATTCTCGCTTTACCGCATGTCGGGGTTGAATGTCATTGACCTGCCGTTTGAAAGCAGGAAACCGTTGACCGGCCCAAACTTCACCTTGTTTGTGCCGCTGGAGATGGTGATTCAATTGAAGGGTCGGCAGGCGCAGCTGGATTTCAAGGCGGGCGGTTTTGTATTCCACGGCTTTGACCAAAAGCTCGATTATGGAAACATCGATCGGGCCATCCGCGAGTACGAATCCTGGGACTTCGCCAATGCCGACCTCGACTTCGATAACAAGCCGGGATATGGCTACCACTTTGGCACGGAGTTTACCTTTTACCCCGCCCGGCAGTTCGGCATTTCACTGGAGTGTAATTACCTGATCGGACAGTCCGCTTTTCCGCTGAGGGGGAGTTACGCAGGCGGCACCCTGGCAGGAGGCAGTGAAACCATTGCTGCGGATTACCCCGATGCCAAGATTGACCTGACCGGTCTCGAGTTTTCCATAGGTGTGATTTTCACTGGCCGGTAACAACCTCCTCACAGCGCATACCCCATTCGAACTTCCAAAGCTGAACCACTTTCGGCTGCAGCCTGGTCTGGATGTCGCGCAGTGCACTCATGGCAACTTCCAGGTCAAAGAATTTTCCTAACGTCCAGGAGTGACCCATTGAAGACTTGTTTTTTCTGGCATGGTAAAACTCCAAGATGGATGGGTGCTGCCATTCCGTGGTGTCGAAGGCCACGATCTGATAGCATGCACTGTCAATTGCCGGCCTGGCTCTTTCCGGAACGTTGATATTGTATTTGCCAAACAACTTTCGCGAGTCGCTGACAAACGTACGCAGCATCTGTTTGGATTGAGGGCCACTCCACAGCGTATCCGCCTCGAACTCCTTTACCGGCAGTACCGTGTAACCACCGGGCTTCTGCGTGCTTACCCAAACCAGGTCGTAGCTCACATCGCGAATGGAGGTAGTTGATGTGCTGTCGTTCACAATCTTCTCCAATTCCAGGTTCAAGATGGCGCCACCATCGCGATAGCGCGTTCGTTGACCCGACACAAAGTTGCCCAACGAATACACCACCAGCTGATTCTGGTCGCGATGCCACTCCATCGGTTGCAACACGTGCGGATGGGCACCCATCACCAACTGCACACCTTCGCGCCAGCACATCTTTGTTAGCAACCGTTGCTCTTTATTCGGTTGCGACTGGTACTCCCATCCCCAATGAAAAAAAACCATGATGGCATCAGGGTTCATTGCTTTGGCACGTGAAATGTCTTGCTTGATTTGCACGGTGTCAATCAGGTTCACCACGCTTCCCTTCGGCACCGGGATGCCGTTTGTACCGTAGGTATAATTGAGAAGCGCGAGTGAAATCCCCTGAGCATTTACTTTCAACGGATATGTGTTGGCCCGTGCGGCAGAATCTTCAAAGGTGCCGGTGTGTTTGAGACCCAGCGAATCCAATGTGCGGATGGTGCGTTCCAACCCCTTCTTCCCACGGTCGAGGCTATGGTTGTTGGCCGTTACCAGCACATCAAATCCAATATTCTTTAACGCCTCCGCGAGTTCATCGGGCGCGCTGAATTGAGGATACCCTTTATAGGGTGTGCCTGCCAACGTCACTTCCAGGTTGCCGATCGCCAGGTCAGCCTTTTCTACCAAAGAGGCCACGTGCTGAAAACAATACCGGTAGTCATAGGCCTTGATGGTACTCCGATAAGCCGATTGAATTTGGGAATCATGCTGCATGATGTCTCCCACCACCAGAATCGACAATCGCGTGGTGTCCTGCGCCCACGCGTGCTGAATCACGAGCGTGAGTGAAAGGAATGCGATCGCCTTAATTCTCGTGAACTGCAATGATCTCATCGTTGGCAACTACAAAGATCCGGTCGTTTTTATTAACTGTTATCCTGGCAAGGCCGGTAAATGAACCGAATGCCGGCAGAAGCCCTTGCTTTTCGCCAAAATAAAAACAAGGAAGGGTAATGGCCTGGCGCCCCCGGCCATAGAGCCTGGCACCAGGATGGATGTGGCCTGCAATGTTGTAGAGCCCATCAGGTACGCTCTCCAGGGGGTGGTGAGAGAACAACAGCGAGTCGAGCAGCAACTCATCCACCACCTTGATGCCAAAGCGTTCATACTGGTAGTCGCTCATGATGTCGTGGTTGCCACGCACCAACTCGAAAGAACAAGCCGCAAAATGGTTAATGATCTGGCCCAGCACCGGCCACTCCTCATTATAATGACTGTGAAACAGGTCGCCCAGGAAAATCACGCGGTGCGGCTTTACGTGCTGGATCAAGTCGATGATTTTGCCGGTGTTGTGGTCGTTAGCGCTTGGCGGCAAAGGTATTCCTGATTTTCGGAAGTGATTGATCTTGCCCAGGTGCAAATCCGCCAGCAACAACGCCTTTTGTTCTACCAGAAACGCGGCCTTTTGGGGTAACAGCCTGAATGTGTGAGTACCTATTTGATGTGTTGCAGTTCCTTTCACTTCTTTTCGCCTAGTTTCCACAAAAACGGCCTCATAAAAAATCTTAACATTGGCATAACACGGCTCATTATCTGCCCGCTTACCTTTGGCTCCGCTTCCCCAAATTAAGCACTTTCCATGTTCGATCTCGACCTCTCCTACTCAATCCTGCTGGTGGTTTGCTTGTTGGCAGCGTGTGGATTCGAGTTTGTAAATGGTTTTCATGATACGGCCAATGCGGTGGCCACCGTCATTTACACCAACTCCCTGAAGCCCTGGACTGCCGTTATTCTTTCGGGCATCTTTAATTTCATCGGGGTAATGATCGGTGGAATTGGCGTGGCCATCGGCATCGTGAACTTACTTCCCGTGGAGACGCTGGTCGATCAAAACATTGCGCATAGCTTGTCGATGGTGATGGCCTTGCTGCTCAGTGCCATTTTTTGGAACCTACTCACCTGGTATTTGGGCATTCCTTGTTCCAGTTCGCACACACTTATCGGATCGATTTTGGGAGTTGGGTTGGCTTACTCGATGTTGCCCGAGGCCTCAGAGGCGGCCGTGAACTGGTCGAAAGCAAAGGAAATTGGGCTCTCCCTATTGATTTCACCTTTGTTTGGCTTTTCTGTCACCATCATTCTGATGTTCCTCATTCGATCGTTCACCAAAAAAACTTCCTATGGGGATTCTTTATTCAAGGAGCCAAAGAAAAACAGTCCACCACCATGGAGTGTGCGCAGCATCCTTATCCTCACTTGCTCGTCAGTGAGTCTTTCTCATGGATCCAACGATGGACAAAAGGGTGTAGGCCTGGTGATGCTTATTCTCATTGGCATCGTCCCATCTTACTTTGCGTTGAATGCCAGAATGAATCCCTCCGAAATACTCCACCCGGTTCAACGCATTGAACGAATTGTGTCAACCCTTGACCCTACGCCCCTTTCTGCATCAGATCGCCTTAAACTTGCAGAAACTGTTTCCCTCAGCAAGGGTATTCAAGAAAAGCTTACAGGCAAGACTTCGGTGGAAAGCATTCCAAAATCCGAACGATTCCTGATCCGAAAGGATTTGCTCGTCATGAGCCGTTCGTTGAAGGAGTTGTTTGCCGAAGAGGAGTTGAGGGTTAGTCCAAGTGACCGGTCGCTGGTGGAAGCCGACCTTTCGAAGGCAAAGAAGCTAACTGACTACTCACCGAGGTGGGTCATCGTGATGATCGCATTCTCACTTGGCCTGGGCACCATGATCGGATGGAAAAGAATCGTGAAAACCATTGGCGAGAAGATTGGAAAAGAACACCTCACTTACGCCCAGGGGGCCAGTGCCGAGATCGTGGCCGCCAGCACCATCGCCATCTCCACCAATTTGGGATTGCCGGTAAGCACCACACATGTACTTTCTTCAGGCATTGCCGGCAGCATGGTGGCCAGCAAGGGCATTAAGAATCTTCAGCAGGATACCGTTCGGAACATTTTGATTGCCTGGTTCCTCACGCTGCCCATCGTGATGTCGATGTCGGGCACCCTGTTCTTCCTTTTCAGAAGCCTTTAATCTCCACTCACCAGGTAAACCGGAACATCCAGGTTGTTGGCCAACTGAGACGGGTCGTTGTTCGAAAACAAGCGCTTGAAAAAAGAGGTGTTGCGTCTCACCACGCACACCAGGTCAGCATTGCACGACCGGATGAATGCAAGGGTGCCCAGGATCGTGTAGTTATCGTCCAGGTTTACGACCTCGGGCTTTACGCCATATTGTTTATTGAGATCCAGAATCCAATTTGCATCTCCTACCGGCCGGCCCCACTGCAAGATTGAGAGATTCCTGGAGGAGTTGCGCAGGATCCCCAAGACCGGTTCAAGCGAGCCACCCCACACGGGGCCCGGATGCGCGGCCAACACCACACTCTCAGGAAGCTTGATGAGGGCTTTTTCGGGAACCAGGATCGCGGGTATTTTCTTCCTGCTCACCATGTCACTGATGAGACGGTAGGATTGCGTGCCCTTACCCATCACTACCACCGTTGGGTTAAGCATGTCCACGAGCCTTTCAAATTCGGTCACCAGGTTTCCCTCCGACACATCGTATTTCACTTCCACTCCCTGCAACTCCATCATTTCGCTCAGCGACCGCAGACGTTCGAGTGCGGCAAGGCGCGTTCGCTGCGTTCTGTTGAGCAACACCAGCGGGTTCTCCACGTGTTGGATGTTATCCAGGTCGGTGATGTGTACCAGTCGTACAGCACCTGCCGATGTCTGCGCCAGCAACATGGCATACTGCGCAGCCTTGTAAGACGCCAACGAAAAGTCGACCGGCACTAAGAACAACGATTTCATCTTGGTTTGCATCGGCAGGTATTTAAGGTTGAAGAACTTTTTCGTCACGAGCGGGCTCATTCACCCCTCCGTTTGGTGGTTGATCCAACTCCTCCTTCATCTCATACTTCGATTTTCCAATCATTTCAACATGAATCTTTTTTGCTTCAGCTGTTTTCCGGAAGTCTTTGATCAGTTCATATACATCGTAGTCCATATGCACCGACTTGCTCATGTCAATGGTCACCGTGGATCCTTCCGGAAGGTTATTGAGTTCCTTCATGATGCTCCCCTTGTTGAGGAAGACGACTTCCTCGGCCAACGTCATCTTTACTTTCTTGCTGCCGTTGCTATGTTCAAGGTGCAAGAAGTGAGAATTTTGGTAACTGTTGCGCAAGATCACCAATACGGCCACCACCATACCCAGGCTAATACCGATCAGCAGGTCGGTGAAGACAACCCCCAGGATGGTTGTGATAAACGGGAGAAACTGTGACCAGCCCAACTGATAGATCTGCCTGAACGTCTGCGGTTTGGCAAGTTTGTATCCCACAAAGAAAAGGATGGCCGCCAGTACAGAAAGTGGCACGAGGTTCAGTACGCCCGGAATCACCATGACAAAGGCAAGCAGCAAAAATCCATGGAACATGGTAGATGTTTTTGTTCTTCCGCCAGACTGAATGTTTGCTGAGCTTCTGATGATTACCTGTGTAACTGGCAAACCACCGATCAGGCCTGAAACCATATTGCCGGCACCTTGGGCAACCAGTTCGCGGTTGGTGTTGGTGTTGCGTTTCATCGGGTCAAGCTTATCCGTTGCTTCCACACAAAGCAAGGTTTCCAAGCTGGCCACGATGGCAATGGTGGCGGCAATCTTCCAGATTTCAACGTTTGCGATCATACTAAAATCAGGCATCGTGAAGTGTCCGAGGAAATCGGAGAGTCCGGTGGTGACAGGCACGCTTACCAAATGCTCGGGGGACAGCGTCAGTTGAGGAAAGTAAGCTGAGGTTACTAATTGATAAATGATCCCTACAACCACCACCACCAATGGTCCCTGGATAATGGTGAATATTCTGTACTTCTTGGCCAGGTGTGCCTCCCATATGTAAAGCAGTCCCATTGCCACCAGGCAGATCAGGATGGCGCCAGGCGTAATGGAGTCGAGCATGCGCAACAATTCCGTGAAAGTGTTTTCACCATCGCTTTGCGCGAACGACAAATCGCCCTCGTAGTCGGCATCGTATCCCAATGCGTGCGGTATTTGCTTCAGGATGATGATAATGCCGATGGCACTTAACATGCCCTTGATCACGGAGGAGGGAAAATAATAGGCAATGATTCCCGCCCGGATGACCCCCAGCAAGATCTGAAGTATCCCGGCTATCACCACCGCCAGCAGGAAGGCCTGGAACGAATTCAACTGCTCGATGGAATTCAATACAATCACAGTAAGACCTGCTGCCGGCCCGCTCACGCCCAACGCTGAGTTGCTAATCCCCCCCACTACCAAACCACCTACAATTCCTGCAATTATTCCTGCAAACAATGGGGCCCCGCTGGCCAGGGCAATGCCGAGGCATAGCGGCAATGCCACAAAGAAGACAATCATGCCTGCGGGAAGATCATTTTTCCAATTCACTAGATACTTGTTCATAAGATTTCAGTTCAGCGCTTTCCGGTTTTAGTAATTGGCAAAAATGCAGTACCGTCCTTAAGGCTGCCTTAGACGCACATTAGAAAATCATTAGAACTATTGAGGAGAACGCTCGATATTGAGCCAGATGGACACTTTGGTGCCCTTGTTGAGTTGTGATTCGACCTGTAGCTTCCCTTTGTGAAGGGCGATGATTCGCTGGGTAAGGGGGATTCCTATCCCGGAACCTTTGCGGGTGACCGCATTTTGTGAGCGAAAAAATGGAGATGTCACTTTCGGGAGATCTTCAGGCGGGATGCCTATTCCATGGTCCGTTACCGTAATCAATAGCCGATTCGAATCAGCCGGATCCAGGCTGACCAGCACATCACCCGCGTCTGAAAATTTGCAGGCATTTTCCACACAATTGTAGAATGCGGTCATCAGCAGATTCCAATTGCCCTTCACCATGCAGGCGGTGCCGCTCTTGAATTCACTCAAGTGTAACTTTACCCGATTGTTGGGTTCCGCATAGTCGACTTTCTTTTTTACGCTGATCAACAATTCCTGCAAATCCACACTTTCAAACTTAATGTCATCGCCCAGGTAGCTCAGCTTCGACAATTGAAGCAGGTTATGAACGAGTAGTTCCATATGACCTGCTTCAGCTGCAATCACTTGCAACGCTCGTTGGTATTCTTCAACGCTGCGCGGCTTGTCAAGCGTAAGTTCGGCTTCGCCCACGATTGCCGCCAGCGGGTTTCTCAGTTCATGCGAAGCATTGGAAATAAAAAGCTTCTGGGCTTCAAATGCCCCATCTATTCTTTCCAGCAATTTGTTAAAGGCAACTGCCAACTCACCCATTTCATCGTCCGGGTCGTACACCACCAGGCGTTCATGCAAATTGTTAGCGCTAATTTGGTTTGCTTTTTTAATCTTCTCCGAGATCGGCTTGAGTATTGCTACCGACAGATAGTAACTCACCGTTGCAATCACGGCAATCGCCACGATCAGCGCCAACATGACGATCGACAACAGGTAGTCAAGCTTTTTGATACCCACCTGATCCACGGCAGTCAAAATCACCGCGTACTCGCCCGCAGGCAGATGGAAGATCTTTCCCACGCCTTGCCGATTTTCATAGCTAAAGAAAGCCTGCTCATTCTGGATCAGATTGTCAATAAAATCTCCAGGGTATTGATCGCGGAGCTCTTTCACCTGATCGAGGGTGAGGGCTTCTTCGGTTTCGCCAGGCAGCGTTTGCAGAAACTGCTGCCGGATTCGTTCATACTGTTCGGGGCTCATCGATTCCTTTTCTAGCAGCATCTTTTCAGAAATCTCCACACGGTCCAGCAGGCGGGTGTAAAACTCATTCTGGCGATATTTGGCAGAGAAAAAATAAATTGAAAAGCCAAACAATACCAGCAGGCACACCGCTGCCACACTAAACCAAAGGGTCAGTTTTTGCTGGATTCGCATCGCTATTCCTGCATCGTATAACCCATGCCCTTCACCGTTTTGATCATGGACTCTTCCCCATGATCGATCTTCTTTCTCAGGTAGTTAATGTACACTTCCACCACGTTGGTGCCCAGGTCGTGGTTTACGTCCCAAACATTTTCCAGGATGTCCGCCTTCGACACGATCCGGTTCTTGCTTTGCATGAGATATTCGAGAAGCCGGAACTCCCGGCCGGTCAGGTCGATTTTTTGATTGCCCCTCCTCACTTCTTTGGCCTCGGTATCCATCTCCAAATCGCGCACACAAAATTTTCTGGTTCTTGGCATTCGCCTGCGCGCCAAGGCGTGGATGCGCGCCAGCAGCTCGCGAAACTTAAAAGGTTTTACCAGGTAATCGTCTGCCCCGGAGTCAAGACCTTCTACCACGTCTTCGGTAGTGCCAAGGGCGGTGAGCATCAGGATGGGCGTAAAATCCTTTTCCACTTTTCGAAGCTGGGCACAGACTTCAAAGCCGTTCATCCCCGGCATGATGACGTCCAGGACGATCACGTCAAAATCCTGCTGGCGGGCCAGGCTTAATCCGGTGGGGCCGTCAAATGCCTGCATCACCTGGATGCCTTGCTCTTCAAGTCCTTTTTTTACAAAGGAAGAAACCCGTTGCTCGTCTTCAATTAGCAGCACCCTCATCTTGACACAAAATAGCGTTTACACCACACTAATAAAAAGGTCCACTTATGATGCCACCAGGGTCATCTTTCGGATTCGATCCTCAATTCGCTCGTTGGAAAGCTTCTCGCGCAGCCGGTCCACAATGATGGGAAACGCAAAAGGGGTAGGACGAGTTGGCTTCATGAGGACAATCTTCTGCTTTGCAATTCTGGCCAGTGCCTGTCTCAGCCGCGCTTCTTCCAATTGGAAATCCATCACCTCCTCGAATGCTTGTTGCAGCAGCAAATTCTGGGGCTCATAATCATGAAATACATCAAAGAAAAGTTGTGACGAGGACTGAAGGTGGCGATCCTTTATCTTGTGACCGGGGAACCCCTTGAACACCAATCCCGAGATGGCGGCAATGTCGCGAAATTTTCTGCGGGCCATTTCGGTATTGTTGATGCTCGCTTGAATGTCCTTCATCAAATGCTCGTCACCCAGTGCATTGGTTTCGAGCGCTTCCTCAATGGGGATCGCCTGATCCGACAGCAGCTCAAATCCATAATCATTCATCGCAATCGAAAAGGTGATAGGCTGCAACCTGGAAATGCGATAAGCCACCAGGGCGGCTATTCCCTCATGCACGAAGCGTCCCTCAAAAGGGTACATGAGTACATGGTGACCTTCCGATGTTTCAAAAGACTCCACCAAAAACTCATGCTCCCGCGGCAGCATGGATTCTTCTCGCTGGATGTCCAGCATGGGCTTCAGGAATTTCATTTCGGGATCCACATCGCGATGCCGGGCGGCCTGATCGATTTTGAACCGAATCATTTCTCCCATTTGCGATGACAGCGGCATGCGACCCCCCTGCCAGGAAGGTACTTTGCCAGACTTCTTTTTTGTTCGCCTTACCTGCGCTACCATTTCCCGCACCCGCACCAATTCCAAATTCCGGCCGGCAAACCAAAACACATCGCCCGGGTTCAACTGGGCAATGAAGTACTCTTCGATGGTGCCCAGGTATTTGCCGGACACATATTTCACCTGCAGGGAGACATCGCCCACAATGGTACCAATTGAAAGTCGGTGCTTGTGAGCAACTCTTCTGTCTTCCACCCTGTAGATTTTGTCGGTGAGAACCACCTTTCGGTATTCATCGTAGGCAGTGAGCGCCCTCCCCCCGGTGGTAATGAAACGCATGATCCAGTTCCATTCCTCATTGGTGATGCTTTCATAACTAAACGTGGTCCTCACTTCCTCTAACAATTCCTGAGATGAGAACCCTCCGCTCACCGCAAGTGTGATCACGTACTGGATCAGCACATCGAAAGAGCGGACATACGGAACGCGGTCTTCCACGATGTTTCGTTTCATGGCTTCGCGCAGGGCGGCAGCTTCCACCAACTCCAGCGAGTGCGTGGGCAGGAAATAGATCTTACTCACCGCTCCCGGCTGGTGACCACTTCGCCCGGCCCGCTGAAGAAACCGGGCCACGCCTTTCGGGCCACCAATCTGGATCACGGTTTCCACTGGGCGGAAATCCACACCCAGGTCGAGGCTGGAGGTGCACACCACGGCCTTCAGGTTTCCTTTGTGAAGTTGGTCTTCCACCCAGTGGCGTAAATCCTGGCTGATGGATCCATGGTGCATGGCAATCAACCCCGACAGTTCCGGTGCAGCATCCAGCATTTTCTGATACCAGATCTCAGCAAAAGAACGGGTATTGGTAAATATCAACGTGCTGCTACTGGCTTTCACAATCGGAATTACCCTCGACAGTAAATGGGCGCCCACATGGCCAGTCCACGGCAAACGTTCCAGTGCATCGGGAAGAATGGAATGGACCTCTACCTCTTTCTTGTGGTGTGCCCGAATGAATTGATATTTGCTTTGGGAATAATAGTTTCCCAACAACACTTGCATCGCCTGGTCCATGTTCCCAATCGTAGCAGATACACCCCAGACTTTAAGACCGGGGGCCAGCTTCTTCAAGCGAGAGAGCGCAAGTTCAACTTGAACCCCTCGCTTTGATCCCATCAACTCATGCCACTCATCGGCCACAACTGCCCTGAGATTCTTGAAGTATTCCTCATAGCCCTTTTGGGCCATGAGCACGTGAAGGCTCTCCGGTGTGGTGATCAGCAAATGAGGCGGCTTGGTTTTTTGCCGGGCGCGTTCTGTGAGTTTGGTGTCGCCCGACCGTACCGCCACGCGCCAGTGGCTATTCAACCCTTCCACCGCCTTTTCTGCTGCCAGGCGGATTTCCTTGGACAAAGCGCGAATAGGCGTGATCCAAATGGCAAGGGGACCGCGGGGAAGTTGAGTTTTCGACCTTGGCGATGTTTCAAGCAATATGGGCACAATCAGCGAGTAGGTCTTCCCACTTCCCGTTGGCGCGTTCACCAATCCGCTTTGGCCATTCAGGTAGCTCTCCCATGCCTCGAGCTGGAAGCTGAATGGGCTCCAGCCCATGGTTTCAAACCAGTCAAGGGCGGGTTGTAGTTGGCTTTTTTCCACAAAAGGCAAAACAATTTCTAACGGGCGAAGGTGGCTTGAACAATTGGTCGAAAATACTGTTATTCAATCACTATTCAGGTCATGGCAAGATATTCAATTAAAGAGCTGGAGAAACTTTCGGGAATAAAGGCACATACCATTCGGATATGGGAAAAGAGGCATCAGATCATCGAGCCACAACGTACCCCGACTAACATTCGATTTTACTCGGATGACGATCTCAAAAAGATCATCAATGTGTCGGTGCTTAATAATAATGGAGTAAAGATTTCGAAAATCGCGGGCATGTCGCTGAGTGAACTCAACGAAAAGGTGTACGAGCTCAGCACCGAGTCACCGTCCATGGAGATACACATCGAGCAGATGGTGGTGGCCATGATTGACATGGAGGAGGCTGCCTTCGAAAAGATTATTTCGCACATCACTTTGAAGTTCGGGTTTGAAAAGGCCGTTACGGATGTTATCTACCCTTTTTTGGAGAAAATTGGGGTGCTCTGGCAAACTGGCAACATCACGCCTGCCCAAGAACATTTCATTTCAAATATTATCCGTCAAAAGGTGATTGTGGCCATCGATTCTTTGCCGATTCCGTCCTCCACATCGTTGCGGGTAATTCTCTACTTGCCGGAAAACGAGTTGCATGAGATCGGACTGTTATTCTATAATTATATTACCAGAAAACAGGGCATGAGGACCTATTACCTGGGCCAAAACCTGCCTTTGGACGATTTGATTGCCATTGGGCAAATCCACCGCCCTCATTTTGTGATTACAGCCATCACTACTCCTCAGAAGGACGAGGGAGTAAAAAAGCACCTTCAAAGAGTGGTGGAGGCCTTTCCATATTCCAATGTTTTGGCTACCGGTCCGGCCCTTAAGGCGGGTACACCCGTGGCCAGCAACCTGCGCCTTTTCCATAATGCGCTGGAACTCAAGCAGATACTTTCTGTCTAATTTTTTTAATAAAAGTTTAAACATATTTTCAGGAATAGGCCAAACCTCCTATATTTGTTTAATGTTTATAACAAAACATTAAACAATGACAGCCATCGAATTCGCCCATCAAGTCGCTAGTTTAAACGATACTTTAAGGCGATTTACCTATCGTTTCACGCTAAATCCGGAGGAATCGCAGGATTTGGTTCAGGACACAATTCTAAAGGCCATCACCTATCGCGATAAATTCCGTGAGAACACCAACCTGAAGGGGTGGCTGTTTACGATCATGCGGAACACATTCATCAACCAATACCGCAAGAATCAACGCGAGAAGACGAACGTGGATCCCACCAAAGAATTGTACTACCTGAACGTGGAGGATCCACACACCTTCAACCGTCCGGAAAAGAGTGTGGAATTCAAGGAAATCTGGCGCAATGTGAACGCGTTGAGAGAGGACCTTTTGGTCCCATTTAAAATGTACACCACTGGTTATAAGTATCACGAAATTGCCGAGCATCTTAACATTCCCATTGGCACGGTGAAGAACCGCATTTTCCACGCCCGGAAAGAAATTCAGAAAAAATTGGTAGGTTATTAGTAATAACCCACGAATGAAAAAAACGGCTGTCATTGGTGCAGGCTTTTCAAGCCTTTCTGCCGCTTGCTTCCTGGCAAAGGAAGGGCATGATGTTACGGTATTGGAAAAGAATGACACCGCGGGGGGCAGGGCAAGAAAATTCGAGTCCGATGGCTTCGTATTCGACATGGGTCCAAGCTGGTATTGGATGCCTGATGTGTTTGAGTCGTTCTTCGCCCAATTCGGGAAGCAGGTTTCCGATTACTATCACCTGAAGCGACTTGACCCCTCCTATCGCGTTTATTTCTCCAAATCAGAAGTTTGGGACATCCCATCCAAACTCGAAGATCTTTATAGACTATTTGAACAGAATGAAACCGGCAGCAGTCGGCAGTTGAAGAAATTTATTGAAGAAGGCGCCTACAAATATCAGGTGGGCATCAATAATCTGGTTTACAAGCCCGGCCTATCGGTAACCGAACTTTTCGACTTCAAACTATTCAAGGGTGTGCTCAAACTTCATGTCTTCCAATCCATCAGCCGGTATATCCGAAAATACTTTCGGTCGCCCAGGTTGGTTCAACTGCTGGAGTTCCCCGTGCTCTTTTTGGGCGCAGCACCCTCCCACACGCCTGCGCTCTACAGTTTAATGAATTACGCAGACCTTGCACTGGGCACCTGGTATCCGATGGGCGGGATGCACAAGATCGTGGAAGGGATGGAAGCGCTTGCCCGCGAGCTGGGTGTCAAGTTTAGGTTCAATAGCAACGTGGAAGGCTTTGAATTGAATGGCCATCGAATCAAGCAAGTAAACTTGAAAGGAGAATCACTAACCTTTGACAACGTTGTCGCGGGGGCCGACTACCATTACGTAGACCAACAACTACTGCCGCCTGCTTATCGAAATTATTCGGCAGCCTACTGGGATAGCCGCGCGCTTGCTCCCTCCAGTCTCATCTTCTACTTAGGTGTGAATAAAAAGATCGATCGTCTGCTGCATCACAACCTTTTCTTTGACGAGGACTTTGCAAAGCATACTGCTGACATCTACACACATCCAAAGTGGCCGGACAACCCCTTGTTCTATGTTTGCTGTCCTTCGAAAACCGACCCGAGTGTAGCCCCGGAAGGACAGGAGAATGTTTTCATCCTGGTGCCGGTGGCGCCCGATTTAACCGACAACGAATCAGTCAGGAGTAAATATTTTGATTTGATCATGCACCGGCTGGAATCACTCACCGGTCAATCCATCAAAGACCATATCATTTATAAGAGAAGTTACGCCCACAACGACTTCAAGGCAGACTATAATTCTTTCAAAGGAAATGCGTACGGGCTGGCGAATACCCTTTTGCAAACGGCCCACCTGAAGCCCAGGATTGTAAACAAAAAGCTAATCAACTTGTTTTATACAGGTCAGTTGACCGTTCCCGGACCGGGGGTTCCTCCCTCCCTCATATCGGGGCAGGTTGTGGCGAATGAAGTCATCCGAAGAACAAAATGATGGATCAGAAAAAACTATATGACAGTGTTGCCATGCGATGTAGTCGGCTTACGACACGAGTGTATAGCACCTCATTCTCGCTTGGCATCTTCTGCCTTCACAAAGAGCTGCATGATCCCATCTATTCGATCTACGGATTTGTACGGTTCGCTGACGAAATCGTGGATACGTTCCACGACCACGACAAAGCCTCGCTGTTGCAGCGATTTAGGTCTGACACCTATCTGGCTATCAAAGAAGGCATTAGTCTGAACCCCATCCTGCAAAGTTTTCAACAAACGGTAAACAAATATCGCATCGAACATGAGCTGATCGATACATTTCTCAAGAGCATGGAAATGGACCTCAGCCTGAATAAGTACAATCAGCAAGATTACGAAGTATACATTCTTGGGTCGGCTGAAGTTGTGGGCCTGATGTGCCTTCGAGTATTTTGCAACGGAGACGAGCAGAGCTACCAGCGACTCAAGCCCCATGCGATGAAACTGGGATCAGCATTTCAAAAAATCAACTTCTTGAGAGACCTCAATGCCGATTACCTGGGAATGGGTCGCACCTATTTTCCAGGTTTGAGTATGGATCGATTTGATGAGCCAAGCAAGAAGCAGATTGAACAGTCCATTGCCGAAGATTTTCATCAAGGCTATCTCGGCATCAAGGGCCTTCCAAGGAAAGCACGGTTTGGCGTGTACGTGGCCTATCTCTACTACCTGGCGCTGTTTAAAAAAATCCAGAATACGCCCTCGGATCATGTACTCCAAAAACGCATCCGTATCCGAAATCGGCACAAACTCTCTATCTTGTTCTATTCATATTTCAAACACCAGTTTAACCTGATTTAGGCGATGGACAACGTGATACTGGTCGATCAGCATGACGCGGAGCTTGGCACCATGGAAAAAATGGAGGCGCACCGAAAAGGATCGCTGCATCGGGCATTCTCGGTGGTGATCTTCAATTCTCAAGGCCAGATGCTATTGCAGAAGCGTAGCAGGAACAAGTACCACAGCGGAGGGCTCTGGACCAATGCATGCTGCAGTCACCCACAACCCAATGAAGATACGCTCGAAGCCGCACAACGCAGGCTCAGGGAAGAACTGGGAATCGATCTGCTCCCGGATTACTCACACAAGTTTATTTACCGCGTATCCCTCGACAATGATCTGATTGAACATGAGTGTGACCACGTCTTCATCGGGAGGTTTGATGGTGACATTGAACAAAACCCCGATGAAATTGAGGATTGGAAGTTTGTCGACATGGCCGAGCTTCGGGCCGACATGGCACGAAATCCCGATCGTTACACATACTGGTTCAAGCTGATCATGAATCAGCCAGAGCTGCAGGTAGTACTTGCGAGAAGTTGAATTTCAAATCCCTTTCCTTTGCCGACCAAGTTGTAGATCAGAATACCACCCTTTTCTGGTTGAGGAGAGATCTTAGGCTTACCGATAACCGAGGGCTCTTTCACGCGCTTACAGAACGAAAAGACGTCCTACCCCTTTTTATTTTTGATGATCACATTCTCGATAGGCTCGAAGACAAGGCGGACAGGCGCGTTGAATTTATTCTGAATGCGTTGGCGCACGTACGCTCTCAACTCCATGAGACCGGCAGTTCCTTGCTGATCTTGCGGGGTAAACCAGAGGCCATTTTCAAACAACTCAATGCAGGCGCAGTCTACACCAATCACGACTACGAACCGTACGCCAGGGATCGCGATAAAAAAGTGGGCGAAATCCTGGAAGGCCGCGGCATCGCTTTCAAAACATTTAAAGACCAGGTAATCTTTGAAAAATCAGAGATCGTGAAGGACGATGGCAAGCCATACACTGTATTCACCCCTTACAGCAAAAAATGGAAGGCCGCGCTGAAAGCAAGCGACTACAAACCATTCCCCACCGAAAGGCATCTTGGGCAACTTAAGAAGGTGAAGCCTCTGCCCTTTCCAAAGGTAGAAGACATCGGTTTCAAGGCCACAAGCGCTGCATTCCCCGAGCGTGTGATTAAAGGCAAGGTGATTGATGACTACAAACAACAGCGGGATTTTCCTGCCACCGCGGGCACCACAAAGCTCAGTGTACACTTGCGATTTGGCACTGTGAGCATTCGAAGCCTCGTGGATATCGGCCGCAAGCGCAGCGAAGTGTGGCTCAATGAGTTGATCTGGAGGGAGTTCTACCACATGATCCTCTGGCATTTTCCGAGGGTAGATGAAGCCTTCAAGCCGGTCTATGACCAAATCAAGTGGCGGAATAACGAAAAAGAGTTTCAAGCCTGGTGCCAGGGACAAACCGGTTACCCCATTGTGGATGCGGGCATGCGCGAACTGAATGAGACGGGCTTTATGCATAACCGGGTGCGAATGATTGTGGCCAGTTTTCTTACCAAACATTTGCTGATCGACTGGCGATGGGGCGAGGCTTACTTCGCCAAAAAGCTCCTCGACTTTGACCTCGCTGCCAACAACGGTGGCTGGCAATGGGCAGCGGGGTCTGGTTGCGATGCGGCCCCTTACTTCAGGGTCTTCAATCCCTACTTGCAAACGGACAAATTCGATCCCGACAGGGAATACATTCGCCAATGGGTGCCGGAATATGAATCCAAAAATTATCCCACCCCCATTGTAAAACACGACCTGGCCAGGAAACGGGCGCTGGAAGTATACAAAGCCGCTTTGGAGAAAGGATAGTATCGACTAAACATTGATGCCGGTTGTGGTGTTAATCAGGCGATGAAAATTTACAACCTTAAAACGACACAGGTCCTTCCCCTTTCATTGGAGGCGGCTTGGGACTTTTTTTCCAGTCCGCAAAACCTGTCCAAAATCACACCCCGCGAAATGGGTTTTCAAATTTTGTATATCAGTGGCGGCAACAAGACTTATCAAGGTCAAATTATCCGATACAAGGTGCAAATCATGCCTTTGGTGAAAGTTCACTGGACGACCGAGATCACCCGTGTGAAGGAGCCCTATTACTTTGTGGACGAACAGCGTTTCGGGCCCTACGCACTGTGGCACCATCAGCACCATTTCAGGGAAGTGGAAGGCGGTGTAGAAATGGTTGACGAAGTGAATTACGCCATTCCGCTGGGTATTCTCGGACGAATGGCCAACTGGTTTTTTGTAGAGCGCCAGGTAAGGTCTATTTTTGAATATCGAAGAAAAGTACTGGCTCAATACTTCGGTTCGCTCAAACCTAAAATGGTATTTGCATGAGTTGGGTCACCATCCTCATCTGCGCGTTGATTACCATCGGCACCTTCCTCTTTTGGGAGTTTGTCGCCTGGTTCACACATAAATACATCATGCACGGATTTTTGTGGACATGGCATAAGTCGCACCACACCGTGCATGACCACACATTGGAAAGAAATGATCTTTTTGCACTGGTCTTCAGCATTCCCTCCATTGTAATTTTCTACTACGCCAGCCTGATTAGCTACAATCCCTATCTGCTGGCTGTTGGGTTGGGCATCTTTTGTTATGGCTTGTTTTACCTCATTTTCCATGACATTATTGTACACCAGCGCATTCGTTGGCTCCCAGCCAGGCGCAGCAAGTATCTTCAGCGAATGATTCATGCACATTACGTTCACCACGCGAAGCACTCAAAAGAAGATTGCGAGGCATTCGGTTTCTTGTACGCTCCCAGGAAATACGAACCCAAACAATTCAAATTCAAGAAGGACAGACAAGAGACTCAGTAAGCAGCAGTGAGATCGAATTATCTTTACCTGGCGATCAATTTCATCTCGATTATCGTTCCGTTTGCTTTTAGTTTTTATCCGAAGGCAAACTTTTCAGCCAAGTGGAGGTACCTATGGCCCGCGATTCTACTCACGGGCATCTTCTTTATCATCTGGGACGACTGGTTTACCCGGATGGGCGTTTGGGGATTCAACCCGTATTACGTCACAGGCATCAACCTATTCAACTTGCCCCTGGAGGAGGTGCTCTTCTTCGTTTGTATCCCCTACGCCTGTGTGTTTACGTATGAGGCAATTAACTATTTCCACAAGAAGCCAGTTCTTGTTCGCGAAACCAGATGGATCACGCTCTTTTTGATTTTTTCCAGTTTTTTAATGGCGTTGATCTTCCGGCATCGATGGTATACGTTTGCTACTTTCTTTCTCAACGGGTTGGTCTTATCATACCTCCACTTTAAAGTAAAACCTGATTACCTGGGCCGGTTTTACTTTGCTTTTCTGTTTATTCTGATTCCATTCTTTGTTGTGAACGGAATATTAACGGGCACCGGAATTGAATCTGAAGTGGTTTGGTACAATGATCAGGAAAACCTCGGCATTCGCCTGGGCACCATCCCCGTTGAAGATACCTTTTATGGCATGCTGCTCATCCTGATGAACGTGGCCATCTTTGAACATCTTCAGAAAAAAGAAAAAGGAGCCTGAGCTCCCCTATTTGTCGGATCTTAGATCAGTCTATTCATACCTGAGCGAACTGATTGGATTGGATGCTGCAGCCTTGATCGATTGGTACCCAACCGTGACCAGCGCTATCACGATCGCGATGAGGCCACTCAAAATCAACACCAGCGGGCTCACATCAATTCGATAGGCAAAGCCTTCCAACCAGGTGTTCATGAAATACCATCCTGCAGCAGCCGCGGGCACAAAGGCAATCAACACCAACATCGTAAACTCCCTTGACAAGAGCAACGTAAGGCTTGAAACCGAAGCGCCCAGCGCTTTGCGGATGCCGATCTCTTTGGTACGCTGTTCGGTAGTAAATGCAGCAAGGGCAAACAAACCAAGGCACGCAATGAAGATCGCCAGACCCGCAAACACCATGAAGATATTCTTCAGCCGCTGTTCGGCACGGAAAAGTGAATCAAAGTTCTGATCCAGAAAGTTGTATTCAAAAGGATTGCCAGCGGCATATTGTTTCCAAAGCTTCTCTGCTTCACCAACTATGGGCGAGGGATTTCCGGTGTACCTGATGAGCAAGCTGCCACCCGGGCCAAGTTTGATCACGAGCGGCCGTACCTGTGACTTCAGCGTTTCAAAATTAAAATCCTTTACCACACCAATGACGTTCATTGTCAACGGCTCTGCTCCGCTGTAATCCAGAATTTCCTGTCCCAACGGTTTATCCCAACCAAATTCCCGAACAGCAGCCTCGTTGATCACCACGGCCGTAGAGTCTGAGGGGAAGTCACGGGAAAAATATCTTCCATCGATTATCTCAAACTGGAGTACCCTTTGGTGGTCATAGTCACTAAAGTAAGTTCCCGCCAGGTGATCGACATTTTGTCCCTTCTCACGGAACACCGTGGTATTGTTAACACCCGGGAAGACGTTGTTCGTGTAGCTGGCTTCTTCCACACCACCAATGGTCTTGACGGCATTTTTGAAGGCCTGCATGTTGTTATCCATCTTTGAGGTGTTTTCAATGATCAACACACCATGTTTATCGATACCGAGGTCCTTCTCCTGCATGAACGTTAACTGCTGGAGCACCACCAGCGTGGAAATGATGAGAAATATGGAAATGGCGAATTGCACCACCACCAAAGAACTTCGCACGCCTTTGCTTTTCATACCGGCTCTCACTTGCCCTTTCAGCACCTCGACCGCCTTAAATGAGGTGAGATAGAAAGCCGGATAACTACCCGCGATAAAGCCTACCAGTAAAATAAGGGCAAAAGCGCCAATCAGGAACGGTACGTTTTGAATCGCCTCCAGGGTAAGTTCCTTTCCCGAAAGCAGGTTAAAGTAAGGCAGTGTGCCGTAGCAAATCGCTACCGCCAACACCACGCCCATGATACCATAGATTACAGACTCCATCAAAAACTGGCCAACCATCTGCCCGCGTTGCGAACCCAGTGTTTTTCTTAATCCCACTTCCTTGGCACGTCCTGCGGATTTGGCGGTGGACAAGTTCATGAAATTGATGCAGGCGATTATCAAAATGAATAGGCCAATAATTGAAAACGTATACACATACTTGATGTCGCCACCGGGCTCAACGTCATCAGGAAATTCGGAGTAAAGGTGCGAGTTCGTAAGTGGATAGGCATAGTAGCTATACATGCCACCGTTCCTTTTGAATTCTTCAAAATTGATTCCCAGACCTTGCTCCAGTTCCGCACCCACGTATTTTGCAACGATGTCTTCCAGCTTTGAATTGACGGTTTTAACACTTGTTTGTGGATTGAGCTTGACGTAAGTCTGCAGCGAGTTACCTGTCCACCCTTTATACAGATTATTCTCACGCGACCGGAAAGAGGCAATGGCTTGATAGTGGAAATGAGAATTTGAAGGGGAAGGTTCGGCAAGCCCCGTTACCTTGTAGGCGGTGCCATCGATGCCCACATTCAAAATTTTCCCGACAGGATCGTCATCGCCAAAATACTTTCGGGCCAGGGCTGGCGTGAGTACCAGGGAGTTTACTTCCTTCAGAACCTCATCGGGATGGCCACTTAACAGTTTAAAGGAAAAGAAGTTGAAGAAATTGGAGTCAGCCCAAAAAATACCGTCTTCTACAAAAGAGATATCCTCGTTTTTCAGCTGAACGCCATCTCCCCGGCCCAACATTCGCAGCGCTTCCTCCACTCCGGGGATCTCCTGCGTCATGGTTTCACCGACCGGATAGCTCGAGTTGGTGGTGTAAACCTCCTGACCGGCTATCTTGCCATGCAAGCCAATTCGATAAATCCTATCCGCATCCGCATGAAACTTGTCGTAACTCAGCTCATCCACCACGTAAATGAAGATGAACAAGCAGCAAGCCATCCCAATGGCCAGGCCCAGGATGTTGATGGCGGAAAAGAACTTATGCTTCAGGATGTTCCTGGACGCGATCTTGACAAAGTTTCTCAGCATGATGTGGGTTCTTTGAGGAAATGGTCGAACAATTGTAATCACAAGACGTCAGGATGGATGCATCCGTTGCATCCAGCCTGAAACTTATGTATGTGTTACCCCATTACTCTATTCGTAGCGAAGGGAATCGACAGGGTTAGCCATTGAAGCCTTGATGCTCTGGAAACTAACGGTAAGCCATGCAATAAGGATGGCCGCAAAGCCGCTCAGCGCGATCACCCACGGGCTTATGGCCACACGGTAGGCGAACTCATTCAGCCAGTTGTTGGCCACATACCACCCCAGCACCGCAGCCGGCACAAAAGCTATGAGCACCAGATAGGTAAATTCTTTAGAAAGCAACAGCGTAAGGCTGGAGGAGCTGGCACCCAGTGCCTTGCGAATTCCAATTTCCTTCGTGCGCTGTTCGGTAGTAAAAGCCGACAGGGCAAATAAACCCAAACAGGCAACAAAAATGGCGAGACCGGAAAAAACGCTGAAGATGGTGCCCATGCGTTGTTCGCTGCGGAATAACTCGTCAAAACTTTGATCGAGAAACTCGTATTCGAAAGGCTCGTTGGCCGCATGTTGCTTCCACAAGGCTTCAATTTTTGAAATGGCCTCAGCGGGATTCCCTTCATATCGGATCATCAGATTGGAAGAAGAATTGGTCAGGACGATCGCCAATGGACGCACCTGACTTTTGAATGACTCGAAGTTGAAGTTCTTCATCACCCCGATCACACGCAGCTTTTTGTATCCCTCCCCGTTTTCGTTGTACAAGATTTCAGCGTTCAAAGGGTCTCCATCGATGTTGAATTCTCGCGCGGCTGCCTCATTCAGCACAATCGCTGATGAGTCGGACGGGAAATCACGGGAGAAATACCTACCGTCAGACAACTCAAACTTCATCACGTCCATGTGATCATAATCAGCATAATAAATCCCCATGATGTGATCCTGGTCAGAGCCCACCGCCTTAAATACCGTGGTATTGTTAACCCCCGGAAATGTGTTGTTGGTATAGCTCATGCTCACAATACCTTGTTGTTTCGCCAGTTCATTCCTGAAGGCATCGCGGTTGGTGCCCAGGCGCATGGTGTTGTTTAAACCAATCACATTCTCTTTGTCAATGCCAAGATTTTTTTCCTGCATGAACTGAATTTGCTGATAGACCACCAGTGTGAAGATGATCAGGAAGATAGACAAGGCGAACTGAAAAACAACCAATGTACTCCTTACCCCCTTGCTCTTCGCTCCCGCCCTGATTTTACCTTTCAATACCTCTACCGCACTGAAGGACGTCAAGTAAAATGCAGGATAGCTCCCCGCAAAGATTCCAACGAGCGCGATCAATCCAAACATGCCTGCAATAAACCAGGGTGTAAACAAAACCCCCATGGTGAGTTCTTTCCCGGCAAGCAGGTTGAAGTAAGGAAGCAGAAGGTAGCAAGCTGCGATGGCCAGCAAAACAGATACAGTTGAGTAAATGGTTGATTCAGACAAAAACTGTCCAACCAGCTGACCTTTCACGCTGCCCATGGTTTTTCTGAGGCCCACCTCCTTCGCACGTCCTGCTGACCGGGCGGTCGACAGGTTCATAAAATTGATGCAAGCGATAACGAGGATGAAGACGCCAATGCCACCAAAGAAGTACACATACGTTATGTTGCCGCCTGGCTCCAGGTCACCCTGCGAAACAGAATGCAGGTGGATATCTGTAAGGGGCGTAGAGTAATATCCGTAAGCACCCCCTTGTTCCTTCATTTGTTCGTAAGTGACACCCATGAATCGCTCCAACTCCGGGCCGATGTATTTTTTTACCAGCGCGTCATACTTCGCATTAACATCTTGTACCGATGCTCCCTCCCTTAGCGTGAAATAGCTAAACACATAATTGTTAAGCCAAATCGGGCTCTTCAGGTTGTCTGCTGATTCCGCAGAAACCAACATGTTGTATTTAAAGTGTGAATTCGATGGGGCTTCTTCGACAATGCCTGTCACTTTGTAGCTTCGATTGTCACCCCCGATGATGAGTATTTTTCCAAGAGGCGACTCTTCCCCAAAATACTTGGTGGCCAAAGCCGGTGTAAGCACAACGGTGTTGGGTTCATCCAGGGCCGTGGCGGCATCTCCCTCCAATAATTTGTAACTGAAAAAGCTAAAGAAGTTGGAGTCGGCAAAGAATACCTTTTCTTCTGTGAATACCAGGTCTTCATTCTTTACAGCAGGTTTTCCAAAAAATCCGGCAATTCTTGTGGCCGATTCGACTTCAGGAATCTCATCCACCAGGGCGGCAGCCATCGGAGGGCAGGTTTGGGCCACGCTGATATCCTGGCCGCCCAACTTGCCATGCAAACCCACCTGGTAGATTCGATGGGCATTTGCATTAAACTTATCATAGCTCAACTCATCCACCACGTAGAGCACAATCATCAGGCAAGCAGTAAGACCGATGGTCATGCCGAGGATGTTGATCGCTGAAAAGAATTTGTACTTAAGAATGTTGCGCAGCGCGACTTTGAAGAAGTTTTTTATCATGACAATATGATATTGTTTCCGGTTAGGGGGCGTTCAGGATAGGTTGAGTACACACAGGTCCATTCTGAAGGAGTCAGAATGACTGGAAGCTAACTCGTGGATAGGACGCTAAAACCCTTTTTGATGTTTCAGCGTCCTGAATATTTATTTCCTATTCATCCCTAAGGACATGCGCAGGGTTGAGTCTGGCCGTGCTATACACCTTGTAGCCGATTGACAGAGCCGATGCGATGAATAAGATGGCCGCAGAGGTGATCAGGGTAACGGCCGTGGCTCTCTGGTAGTAGTCCCAAATGCTATCCATGAGCATCTCCGACATCCATGACCCGGCTGCTGCACCCAGCAACGCGGCAATAGAGAGGATAATAATGAATTCTTTATTGATCACCTGGGTAATGTTGCCGATGGATGCACCCAACACCTTGCGTACCCCGATTTCCTTCATTTTTTTAATGATGTTCAATGACACGAGGGTGAAGAGCCCGGTGGCTGATAGCACCAAAGCCACGATGCCGAGGAATACAAACATCTTCACAATGTTATTATTTACTGTATGGGCTTCTACCATCTCTCCGTCCATGAAGCGGATGTTGGCTACTCGTTCAGGAAACATGTCCTTATAAACGGCCTCCATGTTTTCTTTAACGGCCGGCATCTTATCAACAGGCGCCTTCGCGAGGATATAGGAAGTCTGGTCATCGCGATAGCGCAGCATGACGGGTTCCATAGCCCGCCACAAACCGCGGTTATACACGTCCTTGATCACACCCACTACATAATACCTTATCGTGTCGCGCCACACGATCTCCTTTCCAACCGCCTCTTCCCACCCGAACTTACGGGCCAGGTTTTCGGTGATGATCACGGATTCTTTCTTGTCTGATTCAGAATCTTTCATGAAATCACGACCTTCCAGCACCTCAAGTCCCATGGTCCTCACATAGTGTTCGCCCACATCCATGATATCCACCTCAATTTCATTTGCACCATGCTTGATGGGATCGTTGATGTAATTGTAATAGAACTGATGCGCGGCTCCGGATATCGATTCAATATCCGGGTTTTGCATCAGTCGATTCCTAAACGTTTCGTACTCTGCGGTGCTATTCAAAAATGTGAACGCCACCCCTTTTTGATCAAATCCAAGGTCCAGGTCTCGTTGATATCGTGCATTGTCGATGAAGGCAAAGCTGCATACAATGGCAATCAGCGAAATTCCAAACTGAAGCGTGAGGAGAATCCTTGTAAACACGTTCGTGCCTCCAAACTTCAATTTGCCTTTCAGTATCTCCGTGGGCTGAAAGTGACTGATATAGAATGCCGGATAGCTGCCCGCCAACAAACCAGTAAAGAGGATCATGATGATACCGAAGATGATAAATTCGGGAGCCAGGTAATGCGATTCCAACTTGGTGAAAGTCCACATGTTGTTGAACGCGGGAAGCAACAGCAGGTTGGCCAGCAGCATGCCCAGCAGCAGTGAGACGAAACAAATGATCATGGTTTCGCCAATGAACTGGACGATCAAATCCTTGCGCCTGCTGCCCATCACTTTTCGGATGCCGATTTCTTTCAGCCTTCTGGAAGAAATGGCAATGGCGGTGTTGGTCAGATTGAAACAGGCAATCAACAGAACCAAAATGCCCATCATACCCACGCCCACAACGGCCGCAATCGGTGAGCCTGAGTTTGTCCAGGTACCGGGTACCTCATTGTAGCTGTCGCGTACCGCCATTCCAACAAACGGTTCCAGTTCAAACTCTTTGATGATGAAGTCTTCCCTCACGTTGTTGTTGTTCTCTGTGTATGGTTTGATGGCTGACGCAATGACAGGTATGCGTGAGGGATCGTTGATTTGTAAATACAACGTGGCCCTGTAATTCCAGCTGTTCTCTGAATAAGTCGGGTCGTTGTTGTTTCCCGAAAACTGGTTGTCAAAGTGCGTGTAGGCCGGGCTGCCAAAACTCGAATTCGAAGCGGGTTTCCTGAATACCCCCGCAACACGATAATCTTTTACCTTGCCACTGTCGAAGAGTTGAGTAATCGATTTACCAAGGGCCTTCTCGTCTCCAAAATATTTCTTTGCCTGCTCATCACTGATATAGATATTTGACTTGTTCTCCACGTCAGCGGCATCACCCTCCACAAAGTCAAAAGTAAACATCTCAAAAAAGGCAGGATCCACGTAGGTGATGTTGTCAAAGAACACTTCTTCTTTGGGTCTGAAGTCTCCCCCGCCAGGTGAATATCTCGCTACTTTGTCTACCTCGGCCACGCCTTGCTTTATCGCGCTTCCCAATCCCATCGGAACAAAACCATACTTGGTGGTTCGGTTTTGAAATTCCCGAATGGAATTAACCCTGTAAATCGTGGAGGCGTTTTCGTGTATCGAATCAAAGCTGGCATTAAACTCGTAGTTGTAGTACGCCACAATACAGCAAGCAATGGAAATACCCATGCCGATGATGTTGATGAATACGAACAGCTTGTTCTTGGCCAGGCTTCTTAATGTGATGAGGAGGTAGTTCTTGATCATGGGTCGATGTTAAGGTTGGCAGTGAGAATCAATCATGCGTTCAATAGACTTAAGTAACGGGCGCAAGGTTGCTTGGGTTGTGTAAAGTACCTTGTATTACCAAGTAAGTTGGGCGAAAATAAGGCCCTGTCGGAGACAGGACCTTATTCCTAACCTAAACCTAAACTATGAAGAACGCATCAGGGCTAGGACCCTGAACTCTTTCGGATCAACTCCCGCGATTAAACGTGGAAGCGCTCCTTGATATTTTCAGTTACCACCTTACCGTCAAACAGGTTGACAATGCGGTGCGCGTAGTTGGCATCATAAGGAGAGTGCGTCACCATCACGATGGTCGTACCCTCTTCATTCAATTGCGACAATAGCTTCATTACTTCCTCGCCATTCGCTGAATCCAGGTTACCCGTTGGTTCGTCAGCCAGGATCACTTTCGGCTTCGCCACGATGGCCCGGGAAATCGCCACGCGCTGTTGCTGACCACCCGACAGCTGTTGAGGGAAGTGGTTCCTGCGGTGCATGATGTTCATGCGCTCGAGTACTTCTTCCACGCGTGTCTTCCTTTCAGCCGAAGGCACCTTCATGTACAACAACGGAAGCTCCACGTTTTCAAAAACAGTAAGCTCGTCAATGAGGTTAAAGCTCTGGAACACGAAACCGATGGAGCCTTTCCTCAGCTGGGCACGCTGGCGCTCAGAGTACTTCGACACTTCATGTTCACCAAAGTTGTACTCACCATTGGTTGGGTTGTCCAGCAAGCCCAAAATGTTGAGCAACGTAGACTTACCACAACCGGAGGGACCCATAATAGCGACAAACTCGCCATCCTTGATCTCCAGGTTGATGCTATTCAGCGCAGTGGTTTCCACCTCCTCGGTGGTGTACACTTTCTCCAGGTTCTTAAGTTTGATCATAGTAGAGGTATTTTAAGCTTTAGATTGTTTCGGGGTTATTTCAGTTCTATTAGTTACTTCTGTTCTTTTAAATAGTTACTATCGTTTGTATCCAATCAGCAATTTAGACGCGTGAATCGGGAAATAGTTGCATTAATCCAGTATTAAAACTTCGTTGTTGCCAAAATTCTCGTAAGACGAGGTAATCACGCGGTCGCCAGGTTGCAGCCCTTCCAGCACCTCAAAGTTCTCTGTATTCTTCCTGCCCAGCTTGATATTTCTGCGTACCGCACGGTTTCCACCTTCCTCCACCACAAACACCCAATTTCCACCCGTGTCCTTATAGAACCCCCCCACGGGAAGGAGCAATTCTTCTGAAGATTGACCCAGCTCGATTCTCAAACGGAGGGACTGGCCTCTGCGAATATCAGTGGGCGCTTCGCCATCAAACTCCATGTCCACTTCAAAACGGCCATTGGTGATGGTCGGGTAGATGTAGGTAATTACCAATCCATAGTCCTTGTTCGCATACGTAGTGGTGGCGTGCAAGCCAGTGGAAATGCGGGGGTAGTACAATTCGTCAATGGGAACACGCACTTTGTATTCTCCAATAATATCAACTTGACCCAATCGCTGTCCCTGATTAACTGCTTGACCTATTTCCCAGTGGGGCGTGGATAACTGCCCGTTGATAGGTGCTTTGATCGTCAGGTTATCCAAAATCCGTGACACCCCCTCCAGGCTAATCAGCATTTTGCTTTCCGAATCATTAATCTGCTTCAACTGGCGAGCGCGGTCGGCTGAATCTATTCGATAGGCTTCATAGGTGAACTGCTTGCGCTTCACATTATAGAAGTAATCAGCCTCCACTCTTTCAAAGTCCTGACGAGACACGAGTTTCTTTTCAAACAGCTGCTTGGTGCGTTCATACTGTGGTTTCAAAATCGCAAGCTGCTGATCAATCGCTGCCAAAGCAGACTTTTGCTGCAAATCGTTTTGCGCAATTTCCAGTCTGTTTTGGCGCTGACGGCTGATACTCTCGTTCAGCTGCGCCTCCTGTGCCAACACTGCCAATTCACGGTTCAGGTTGGTTAACTCCAGTATTTCGTCACCCGCTTTGACAATCGCCCCACTTTCTTTCATGATGCGTTTGATATTTCCACCTTCGATGGCATCCAGGTACACCGTTCTGCTTGGTTCAACTGTTCCGGTCTGGGGGATAAATTCCTGAAATACGCCCCTCTTCACATCTGAAATGGTGATCTTGGCTTTTTCTACCTTAAGTTTTGAACGTCTATCAGCGAATATGAACTGATAGGCAATGAACACTACCAAAAGTGCAACACCGCCATAGGTGGCAATCCTTTTAACAGTCCATGTTTTCTTCGCAATCTTCTTATCCATGCAAGTGAGTGAAAAATGTTTTTGAGTTCAGTCTCCTTTTGCCAACAAACGTGCCAAGGCCCAAAGCGTTGCAATTTCGTTCCTAATTCCGGCTTTTTTTTCTCTTTTTACGTTCACAGGTGAACGAGACTGTTCGAATACGGACGTGAATTGTGCTAGTTTTGATCCATTATGATCAGATTATGCCTTTTATGAAAGAAAATGCAAAACGGTACTATAGTTGCCCGCCAGAGGACGGATCAGCCCGCTTGCGGACAGCCAGCGAAGGCGGTTAACGACACTCAACAAAGACGATTAAGCGAACCAACACCCATGAACGACTCCAAGACCGGAAAGATTTTGATCGTTGACGACAACGAAGACCTATTAAAGGCGGCCAAGATGTATCTCAAGCGCCATTTCGCACAAGTGGACATTGAAAAAAATCCGGAAGCCATCCCCAGCCTGATGGGGAACGAAGACTATGACGTGATCTTGCTGGATATGAACTTCACCAAGGACGTAAGCTCCGGAAGTGAAGGTTACTATTGGCTGGAAAAGATCCTGGAAATCGATCCGTCTTCGGTGGTGGTGTTGATTACCGCCTATGGCGATGTGCAAATGGCGGTAAAGGCTATCAAAGCCGGGGCCACCGACTTTGTATTGAAACCCTGGGAAAACGAAAAATTACTGGCCACGCTTTTCTCCGCCATGCGACTGCGTCAATCGCGCGACCAGGTGGAAACGCTCAGGATCAAGAACCAGGAAATCAACCACACCATCAACGAAAAATTCAGCGACATCATTGGCCAGAGCCCTGCCATGCAGCGAATTTTTCAGACCATTGAAAGAGTGGCACACACCGATGCCAACGTGCTGATTCTCGGTGAGAACGGAACGGGAAAAGAGTTGATTGCGCGGGCCATCCATCGCAATTCATCCAGAAAACACGAATCATTTGTGAGCGTAGACCTGGGGTCGATCACTGAAACACTTTTTGAAAGCGAACTTTTCGGACATAAAAAGGGCGCCTTTACCGATGCAAAAGAAGACCGTGCCGGCAGGTTTGAGCTGGCAAACGAAGGCACACTTTTTTTGGATGAAATCGGTAACCTTTCCATGCCGCTGCAAGCCAAGTTGCTAACGGTGATTCAAAATCGCAGGGTAAGCCGCGTGGGTTCAAACAAGGAGACACCCGTGAACATCCGGCTGATTTGTGCCACGAACCTGCCACTTTACGAGATGGTAAAGGAAAACCGGTTTCGGCAGGACCTTTTATACAGGATCAACACCATTGAGGTGGAAATCCCACCATTGCGCGAGCGTTTTGAAGACATTCCACTGTTGGCCAATCACTATCTCAAACACTACGCTGGAAAATATGGTAAGTCGGTTGCCAAGATCAGCGAGGCGGCCTTTAGCAGAATGCACAAGCATCCCTGGCCGGGAAACATACGAGAGCTCCAACACTCCATCGAACGGGCCGTAATCTTGAGCAATTCCAACGTGCTGCAGCCGGAAGATTTCAACTTCAATGTTACCTCCGCGAAGGACGGCAGCGATCAGCAGTTAAGTCTCGATCAATACAACCTGGAAGAAGTGGAAAAGTTGTTGATTCGGAAAGTGCTCAAGAAATACAATGGCAATATTACTCAGGCCGCAGCCGAGCTTGGGCTCACGCGATCCTCCTTATACAGGAGGTTGGAGAAGTATGGCCTTTAATGATTTTAGATTCAGGGTTGCTTTTCGGGTTGTCCTGATCGGACTGGTGATGGCATTGATTGTGTTTATGCTCTCGCGGCCAAACATGATTTTTGCAGCGATGCTTACGATCATCGTGCTGGGTTTGCAGTTCCTTGAACTTTATCGCTTCACCTCGCAAACCAACCGAAAACTGACGCGATTTCTCGAATCAGTGAAATATTCGGACTTTATTTCAGGCTTTACTTCGGACAACAAGCTTGGCAGGAGTTTTCGCGATCTCAACCTTGCTTTCAACGAAGTTCTCGAAGCATTTAGAAAAGCCAGGTCCGAAAAAGAAGAGCATTGGCAATACCTTAACACGGTTGTTCAACAAGTACGAACCGGCATTCTTTCTTTTGACGCACGCGGACAAGTGCAATTGATCAATGCCAACGCAAAAAGATTCATGGGCGTCAATTCCATTAACAACATTGAAGAGCTAAAAAACATCAACACAAAGCTCTATGAGGCCCTTACTGACGTAGAAGCTGGCAAGAGCGCTCTCTACAAGGGCGGTGCCGACTTGTTGCTCACCATCCAGGCTACCGAATTGCGGATGCGCAGTCAGGTGATCAAACTGGTAACCTTGCAAAACATCCAGACCGAACTTCAGAAACAAGAACTGGAGGCGTGGCAGAACCTTACGCGGGTGTTGCGTCACGAGATCATGAATTCGATCACCCCAATCTCCTCACTGACTTCCACGCTTCGCGAAATTCTGGATCATGACCTGACAGAGGCGAATGGAAAGTACGAACTGAAGAACGAAGGCGCGGATGACTTGAGGGAAGGCCTTAATACCATTGAAAGCCGAAGCAAAGGGCTGATCAAATTCATCGATGCCTATCGCGAATATACTTCTTTGCCCCAGCCGAAGATCAAGACCGTCCTCATCAAATCCCTGATCGACCGGGTAGTTAACCTTATGCATAATGACCTGAAGGGAACAAATGTTAAACTTGTGTCAGGTTATGAATCTGAATACCTCACCATTCAAGCAGATGAAGAGATGATTGAACAGGTGTTGATCAATCTGGTAAAGAATGCGATCGAAGCCAGTGCCGGGAAGCCTAACGCCCAGGTCGAAATCATTGGAAAATATTCTCAGGAGGCAGTGATCATCGAAGTAATTGACAATGGACCAGGCATTATCAAAGAGGCGCTCGATCGAATCTTCGTTCCCTTCTTCACGACAAAGAAAAATGGATCGGGAATCGGGCTGAGTCTATCACGCCAGATCATGCAAATGCACAACGGTACTCTTTCGGCAGAATCGGAGCCGGATGTAAGAACGGTCTTCAGGCTGCAGTTTTAGAGGCAGCGGTCAGGGCGTTGCCGGTGTACCCCTGCCCGCGCAGGTTTGGCCCTCGTGCCAATGCCACTCGAGCCCATTTACCATTTGATCACTCCACTCCTTGCATTCATCTTTTGTCCAACCATCCTTGCAGTACGTTGTGCCTGAAGATCCACAGCAGGCCGTGCAAACTCCGGTCTTCTCACCACAACTCATACAGCAAGTGAGCAAGAGGAGACCGGTCATTTGTTTCAAAAGAGATAATCCAAAGGGTTTCATATCAATCATTTTGTTGGCATCAAGTTGACACGATACAAAAACATCCGGTGTGCGAGGTCGGAGCCGCTCGCTCTTCTGGAGTATGCAAATGGAATTGGAACGACTTTAGCCGGTGATGAGAAACTCATCCCACTCACCGTGGTCCAAGCCATGATCGCGTAAGAAAAGCGTATACGTTGGCTTATAGGGATGGTGCCGGAGCGGCATTTCTGCTTGCTCAGGCGTGAAGTCGCCTTTTTTGGCGTTGCATCTTTTACACGCTGTTACCAGGTTGTTCCAGGTATGGGTGCCTCCCTTGCTACTTGGAATAACGTGGTCCAGCGTAAGTTCTTTTCGGGTTCCACAATATTGACATTCAAAATTGTCTCTTTTGAAGATGTTTTGCCGTGTAAGATTTACTCCCTTATAAGGAGCGTTCACATAGCGGTTAAGTCGGATTACGGAAGGCATCGGAAAAGTGCGCGTAACCGAGTGAAGTTTGTAACCGTTAGCCGGCCGCACCATCTCACTTTTCTTAAGATAAACCAATACGAATG
The DNA here is from genome assembly GCA_050250195.1 of Cyclobacteriaceae bacterium. Classification (GTDB taxonomy): domain Bacteria; phylum Bacteroidota; class Bacteroidia; order Cytophagales; family Cyclobacteriaceae; genus ELB16-189. Next base: position 51,770 of record JBFWPC010000002.1, read on the forward strand.
CACGCTCCACAGAACAAACCATGAGCGGGCGAAAATCCTGGTTCAGTACCAACACGCGATTATTCACGGAATGAAAGATAAGGTCAAATCCTGATTTTTCACAGCATTCACCAACCTATTCCGCCCATTGTTAAGGTATTACCCGCCAATAACCCTTCCAGGTATGTGTGATTACTTTGGTATCAAGGTTCACGATCCCCTCCTCCATCAGGTGGTCAACGCGTACCTTTCCGAAAGCATGCACCACCCGGTCGCCATCAAGCACAATGCCGACATGGTGGGTCCGATGAACTCGATCCTCAAAAAATGCGATGCAACCAGGCTCCGGTGGTTCTGATTCGATATATGGCTCAAGACGCTGCCATTGCTGAGCCAACTGGCGGGGCACCCCAAAACCAGCGATCCTGAAAACCATCTGCACAAGCGCAGCCTCATCAATACCAAACGGACTCTTCCCTCCTTTCATATACGGTGCATTCACATACTTGAATGCAATGGTTCTTAGAAATTCAAGGTCCCTTCGTTGCCCCAGGCTCTTTGCTTCGCCATTGAAAGCAAACTGTTCCTCCATCTTGAATAACTCAGAATTGGAAATGGGTACAACGCTTCCCAGAAGTATCGACAACGGGCTCTTCTTGTAGAGAATGGTAGAGACAACGTCCGTTACGATCTTGTAATTGACATTGTTGATCTGATGGAAATACTCCGCTGTTATTTCATGATGTTGCAACGACTCGATCCAACCCTCTGTGTGGTCTAAAAACACGCGCACGAATAGCCACTGCTTATCACCCGACTTTTCAAGGACTTCGTAATGGTCGCCAAAAAGCAACTGCGTTGTTTGAGGAGCGGTCGTACTTGGCTCAAGGCGAATCGAAACGAGTGCCAGTCTGCAAATACCAAAACCGATGGGATCACTCATATTTTCAATCGGCTTAGTTCTCGTTTCACATCCCGTTCCTTGATGCTTTCCCGTTTATCGTGCAGCTTTTTCCCCCGGGCCAGGGCAATCTCCAACTTTGCATAACCCCGGTCGTTGATGAACAGCCGAAGAGGGACAATGGCCAGCCCCTTTTCCTGGGACTTTGTCTCCCACTTGCGGATCTCGGTTTTCTTCAGCAGTAATTTACGTTCACGGTCGGCTTCATGATTGTAATGACCGGCCTGCGCATAAGGGGTAATGTTAATTCCACGAGCAAACAATTCTCCACTTTTAAAGTAACAGTGACCGTCCTGCAGATTCACTTTTCCTTCCTTTATCGACTTTATTTCAGAACCTTTCAAAACCATTCCGGCAATTTGCTTGTCGATTATCTCATACCGATAAGTTGCCTGCTTATTCCGAATGTTCACATCTGCATTAAACCGCGCCATCCTGGTAGTCTTGTCTAAAAAGCTCCTTCAATTTCTCTTTCTTCAGCATTTTCTGCCCCGTGGTACCTTCCGCAATCTTCCTGCCATTGCACATCACGGAGATTGAACAAATCAATTCGTTCCGTTCCAAACTTGCAAACGTGGCTTCGAACACCAATTCTTCACCCACAAAGGCCGGGCTAATATGTTGAATTGAAAGCCGCGTGCCAACGCCCTCTTCATCGGCTTCCTTCATCTCTAAAAAAAATAGACGCGAAGACCATTCCATATCACGGGCGAGGGCAAACGTGGAGCAGACCCGATGCAAAGTTTCGCCATGAAACGTTGCCAAATCACCGTCTGACACAATGTGTCGATAGGTCTTTTTGTCTCCTACCTTAAATGGAACCTTCATGACCCGATTGGCATTCGCGCCAGCGGTGAAACATCCAAGCCAGCGAATATCCCCTGCTCATATTTAAAATGGGCTGCCATCGCAATCATTGCTGCATTGTCGGTGCAATATTCAAATTTTGGAATGTAGGTACGCCATTGTCGTTGTTTTCCTTCAGCCTCGATTCTTACACGAAGATAGGAATTAGCTGAAACGCCACCAGCGATCGCCACCTCTTTGATAGAAAGTTCTTCGCTCGCCTTGATGAGTTTTTCCATTAACATGGAAACCAGGTGCGCCTGAAGGCTGGCACAAATATCTTCTTTATTGTGTTCGATGAAATCCGGATCCGCCAATTTTTGATCCCGGATGAAGTAGAGGAATGCAGTTTTAATTCCGCTGAAGGAGTATTGAAGACCTGGCATCACCGTTAAGGGGAAACGAAATTTTGTTGGATCTCCCTGCTGGGCGAGTTTGTCAATCAGTGGCCCGCCAGGATAGGGAAAACCCAATATCTTGGCGGCTTTGTCAAAGGCCTCGCCCACCGCATCATCCTGTGTTTCGCCCACAACCTCCATTTCCAAATGACTTTTGACCAATACCAACTGTGTATGGCCGCCACTTACCGTCAGGCAAATAAAGGGGAACGTTGGCCTTGGCGCTTCAATAAAATGTGCCAACACATGAGCCTCCATGTGGTTTACCTCGATCAGGGGCAGATCCAGCGCCAATGCCATTCCTTTGGCAAAGGAAACTCCCACTAACAATGAACCCATCAAACCCGGCCCGCGGGTGAACGCAATTGCGTCTAAATTTCGTTTAGATATACCGGCTTCCGTTAACGCTTCGTTAATGATATGAACGATGTTTCTTTGGTGAGCCCTTGATGCCAGCTCAGGAACAACGCCTCCATATTTTTGATGCACTGATTGCGAGGCAATAACATTATTAAGTACCTTGCCGTTACTGATTATTGAGGCTGAGGTCTCATCGCAAGATGATTCGATGGCAAGGATTATAGGACGCATTTTTGGTTGAATGAACCTGCAAGTTATTAAAAATCGTCTTCTTCTTTGGCTTCGGAAAATCATCCTTTATAGCCTCTATCTCTTTTTGATTTTTTCCGTACTAGGCTTTGCAGTGGTTCAAATACCGGCCGTCCAGGAACTGATCGCCCATCGGTACCTACGTCAATTGAGCCGTTCAACTGGTTTCGAAATCACACTTGCGTCAGTTTATCTCATCTGGTACGATCGACTTCAAATCAACGGGCTAATGGTTACCGACCCGGAGAAAAACACGATGATCCGTGCAGACGAAGTGACTGTTAACTTCACTTTCGCCAGTTTGTTCGATCGAAATCAAATCAACATTGATGGAGCAGCCATCGAGGGGGCGCAAGTTAACTTGGCGAAGATTCAGGGCAACGATTCTACCAAAGATTTGAATATTAATGTGCTCATCTCACGACTGCGTCCGTCATCTGGTGGGGGCGCATCAAGCACCAAAGTGAATATTGGGGAAATCGTGTTGGCGCACTCAAGTTTCAGCTACAACGATTCCGACAAGGACTCATTGAAAAAGCAATTTGACTACCATCATTTCGCACTTGATATTCCCGAAGGTGCCCTCAATACTTTTAAGGTTATCGGTGATACCATCCAATTTAATGTGGATGCACTGACCACCACCGATCGCGCAACTCAATTCCGAATCGAGAATCTTAACACCTTCTTTCGCATTTCTCAAAAATCAATGGAGTTTTTAAATGTGGACCTGCAAACGCCCGATAGTCATATTAAAGACACCATCAAATTTACCTATGCTTCGCAAAGAGACTTGAGTGATTTTGTGAGGCGCGTAAATATTTCGGCCAATCTATCCCATACGGTGATCAGCCCGAAGGAACTCGCCTTATTCGCCCCGGGTATCGAGCGAATGCAAAACCCGATTTCCCTTGATGGAAAATTCAGCGGACGAGTGAACCGGTTCTTTGGGGAAAATACACGCCTTCATATTGGCAACACCACCATTGCGGGCCGGATTGAAATGGACGGTCTTCCCCAGATCAACGAGACTTTTATCAACCTTCGCCTTGGACAATCCCGAATCGATATCCACGACTTGAGCTTTCTATTCAATGAAAAACTCTTCGCAAGATTAAAACCCCTGGCACAATTCAGCCTCAGCGGCAATTTCACAGGATTTGTAAACGATTTTGTGGCAAACGCCACGTTTGACGGCCCGATAGGTAAAATCAAGTCTGACATTAACCTTAAAATAAATGAACGTGCGGTGGATCAATCTATTTACAAGGGGAATGTCCAGCTCACAAACTTTGACCTGGGCCGATACCTAAACGATACGATTTTATTTCAAAAAGTGGACATGAATGGGAGAATCAATGGGCGCGGGTTTTCAGAATCAACAGCAGATTTTCTTCTGAATGGAACCATTTCCTCTATTGGAATTCGGGACTACAACTATCAAAATATTACAACGAACGCCCGTTTGCGAAGTCAGTTCTTTAATGGAGACTTGAGTATTCACGATCCAAACCTTCAATTCGAGGCCAGTGGATCCATTGACTTCAGCGAAGAGCATGAACTTGTGAAGGTCAAGGCACGGCTTGACACCGCCCACCTTGATAGAGTGGGCCTAACCAAAGAGAAGCTGTTCATCACCACCTATGCCGATATCAACTCTACCGGACTGACATTGGATCAACTTTTTGGCGATGCCGCTTTTTGGAATACAAAAGTTACCTATCGTGACAAGTCCCTGGCTTTCGATTCCATCCATGTGGTGTCGTCCATCTCAGACAGCATCAGGCAGCTGATGCTTCAAAGCACACTGGCAGATGTAAAAATGACGGGCAATTACTATTACTCCAGCCTTTTTAGGGATCTGAATCAATTGTTCACAGAACTCTATTTGACCATCAAGAACGATCGATCCGAATTAGATAAATATTATGAAACAAAGGCAAAGGAGGATGGGGACTATTCTATGAGTTTTCAGGTAGACCTGGACGATGTCAACCCACTCATACAATTGGCTGGATTAAACTTAAGCGTCTCCAAGGGCTCAAGGATTACGGGAAAATTTGCCAGTGGGTACACTTCTATCTTCACAGCCTTCTCGCATCTTGATACAATCAACTTTAACGGTAAGCTTTTTCTTGACAATGAGGTAGAGATAAACGGATCAAAAATTCGGGATAGCACAAACGTACTTGCGATGCTGTATTTCAGTTCCGGGCAGCAGCATTTGGCTAAGAATGTAAACACCGTTGATTTATTGGTAGAAGGTATCTGGGACAAGGACCATGTGGATGTAGCGTTGGACATCGACCAGGAGGGCCTCGCCAATTCAATGCGGTTAAAAGCCGAGGTGGATTTTCTTTATGACAGCACCCGCATAAAAATCCTGCCCTCACGAATTAAGGTTCTGAATGATGACTGGATGGTTGATCGGGATAACTATGCGCTTTGGTTCAACAACGAGTGGTTCATACACGACCTGAGATTCACCAACCGGTTACAATCCATTCAAGCGAACGGAATTGTCTCCGCGAGTCAGGAGAAAGCACTCAAGCTCCAGGCAGAAAATCTGAACCTGCAGTTATTGAATAACTTCAGCACAGAAAAATTTTCGGGTTTTTTGAACGGCTCTGCAGAAGCTACTGGTCTGTTGGGCGAGCCATTCATTCAAAACACCCTTACGATAGCTGACCTCACGGTAAACAACTTCTTGATTGGCACCGTGAGCGGGAAGAACGAGTGGAATCCTGACAAACGGCAATTTGACATCGATTTTGTAATCAATCGGCTCAATGTCAAGACTGTTGACCTGAGTGGATTTTACAATCCAGTTGAAAAAGAGCCCTTGCAGGTGAAAGCAGAACTAACAAATGCAAACCTTGAAATGATCGAACCGCTGTTGCGCGGCCTTTTTTCCGGTATCAAGGGCACCGCAACCGGCACCTTCGACATCACGGGCTCTTTCGGAAATCCAAAAATTGCCGGTGATTCTCAAATCAGGCAAGGCAAGCTAACCATCGACTATCTCAACACCACCTACAATTTTTCTGGCCTATTGGGCATGACACCAGATCAAATCCGTTTTCGAAACTTCGAAGTAACTGATGTGTTGAACAACAAGGGCACCCTCGAAGGGACCATTTCGCATCGTGGGTTTAGTGACTTCAGGCTTGATTTGGGTGGCACATATAATAATCTTCAGGTGCTCAATACCACCGCAAAAGACAATTCCTTGTTTTATGGCCAGGGGTACGCCACTGGTGACGTCAGCATTGTAGGCCCTTCCGACAACCTAAAAATTGCTGCCACTGCCCGTTCGGAAAAAAATACACGAATCTATATTCCCATTGATCTTACAGAAGACGTAGTGAGGAAGGACTTCATCAACTTCGTCAGCTTCACCGATACCACCACCACCCCCGACACGCCACAAGCGGGGCCAAAAAAGAAAACAACGGCCGGACTTACCATGGATTTGAATCTCGATGTAACACAAGATGCCTATGCGGAAATCATCTTCGACATTAAAACAGGTGAAATTATCAGAGGGCGGGGAAACGGGGAGATTAAGCTCCAAATAGACACCAAGGGCGACTTTAACATGTTTGGCGTGCTTGAATTCACTCAGGGAGCATACAATTTCACTTTGTACGATATCATCAACAAAGAGTTCGACATTAAACCGGGCAGTCGTATTTCCTGGTACGGAGATCCCTACGAAGGCATCCTTGACATTACCGCAACCTATCGGCAGCTCGCGTCACTGGTACCCATTCTGTCCGACCAGTCACTGCTTGCGCAAGACGAGGGAACGACCACCCTCGATCCACAGCTAAAACGGAAATACCCGGCCGAAGTGGAGTTGATGCTCGAAGGCCCCATGCTCAAGCCGAGGATCAACTTTGATATCTTCGCGAGAGATTTGCCGCAAAATATTGACGTCAACGGAAGAAACGTATCTCTGAATTTTGAATTCCAGGCATTCAAGGCGAGGCTCGATGAGCAAGAACTGAAACGCCAGGTGTTCAGCTTAATTGTTCTCAGGAGGTTTTCCCCGCCCGATGCCTTCAATACCAGTGGAACCATTACCAATAGCATGAGCGAGTTTTTATCGAATCAACTTAGCTACTGGCTCACGCAAGTCGATCAAAACCTGGAAATTGATCTCGACCTCGGGTCTATGGATGCCGAAGCGTTTAACACTTTCCAACTGCGTTTGTCATACTCTTTTCTCAACGGGCGGCTTCGGGTAACGCGCGATGGTACCATCTCCAATCAATACCGCGCCTCCGATAACATTTCGTCCATTGCGGGTGATTGGACGGTCGACTATCTGCTAACTCCGGACGGTACGCTCAAAATCAAAATGTACAGCAGGTCCAACTACAACCAGATTAACAGTCAGCTTGGTACGCAAAGCGCAGTTACCACAGGCGTGAGCCTTCTTCACACGCAGAACTTCAATGAATTTAATGAACTGCTCAAATCATCGCACGAGAAGAAGAGGAAGGAAACACTTGACGAAGAAAGTCCATCACCGGATGATGGCAGTTACTGACGCGGTATGCTAAGGTTTAGGTCTATTTGCGCCTTTGCAATAGCCGTGTTGGCAACCACTGGGTATGGTCAGGCATCCGACAGTGCGAGCACCAAAAGACTTAAGCGATTTGTGGTGCTTTCCACACTTGGCTATGGTGCCACCATGACCGGCCTGGGTCAAATCTGGTATAGCGATCTCGACAAACAATCATTTCGATTCTTTAACGATTCCCGTGAGTGGTACCAGGTCGATAAGTTAGGACACTCATTTGCCAGCTATCACCTGACCGGCTTTGTGCGCGGTGAGTTAGCAAGAGGTGGGGTTTCTCCCAATCGCGCGACTCACATCGCAGCTTTCTCTTCTTTTCTGGCCGTATCCTCCATTGAGATATTCGATGGATATTCTTCAGGATACGGGGCATCCGCATCGGATTTAGCTGCCAATGCATTTGGAGCGCTACTTTTTTGGAGTCAGCAGCGGGTATGGCAGGAGCAAAGGATTCGCTTGAAATTTTCTTTTCACAGAACAGACTATCCGGCACAACGCCCCAGCCTGCTCGGCAAAAACATATTAGAAGAGGTGATCAAAGACTACAATGGGCAGACCTATTGGCTGTCAATGGATATCGACAAATTCGTGGTATTTCCAAAATGGTTGAATCTAACGATCGGTTACGGAGCCGAAGAATTCCTTTATGCAAGTGTGGCGTCCAACACATCTGAGGGCCTCTCCCCACACCGTCAATATTACCTTGGCCTGGACTTCGATTTAACAGACATTCACACAAGGTCGAAATTTGTAAAAACATTGCTGAACGGCCTGAGCGCCATTCGCCTGCCGGCACCCGCCCTGGCATATGGACAAGGTAAGTGGACTTTCCATCCACTTTATTTCTGACCATTTTGGCCTTCGCAAGCCTTTCATTTGTATCTTCAAACTACTAAACCCTCCCGCTATGGATCTCTCCGCATTCATGAAAACCTATGCTGAACAAATCGGTGGTCAATACACGGCCTACGATACGTCTCATTCGATTATCATCGTGCCCGTGCCTGGGTCACGTTTTCAAACGGTAATAGGCACCATCAAAACAAGCGCGTTGCACAATCGCAAGATACTCGGCTTGAGTTCGCGTGTTTGCCGTTACGAACCGATGGTTGATCTTAAAGGCATGTTGGAGCAGGTTTCCCATCTCAGCTATTCGCGCTTTGTCATCGCAGACGACCACGTACAAGTTGAGGCCGTTGCCGCCCTTGATGGATTGACCGAAGAAACGGTGAAGGAAATGGTCCAGGAGGTGGCGAATGTGGCCGATCAGTATGAAATGAAGCTGACCGGAGCAGATGTACATTAGCCAGGTTGGAACTTTATAGCAGCGCATTCCATTAATTACGTAATTTTGCATCGTGCAAGCCGTCTTATCGCCCCGTCCCCGACTCATCGGGATTCGGGGAGGAAAGTCCGGGCAACGCAGAGCATCGTACTTCCTAACAGGAAGGTCCCGATCTTTTAAGGGGTCGGGAACAGAAAGTGCCACAGAAAACAGGTAGCCCTGACGGTTGCCGTCAGGGTGATAGTGAAAAGGTGAGGTAAGAGCTCACCGCCCCAATGGTAACTGCGGGGGCACGGCAAACCTTACGAGTTGAAAGGCCAAATAGGTCCCAATCAAGGCGGACAGCTCTGGTCCTCCGGCTCAGTCGGAATTGGGATGGGTAGGCTGCTTGACCCTGTCGGTGACGGCAGGGCTAGATAAATGATAAGACCCCAAGCAATTGGGGACAGAACCCGGCTTACAGGCTTGCATTTTTTTATTTATTCTCCGTTTTTGTCTTCCTACTACAAATTAGTCCATCCATGCCAAAGATTTTGCTTATTGAAGATGAAGCCAGCATCCGCGCTGTGCTCAAAGACATCCTCCAGGATCAAAAAGAATTGAGGCTCGAGGTTGACGAGGCAAAAGACGGAATCGAAGGACTCGCCATGCTGGAAAACAAACCCTACGAGGTAGTATTTTGCGATATTAAAATGCCCAAGATGGACGGAATGGAGGTCTTGCAAAAAGCCAAAGAGAAGGGCATCGGATCCACATTCATTATGATCTCGGCTCACGGCTCCACGGAGATGGCCGTTGATGCCACCAAGATGGGTGCGTACGATTTCCTTCAAAAACCACCGGACCTTAACCGCTTACTCATTACGTTGAGGAATGCTTTGGACAAAACCACTTTGGTTAGAGAAGCCAAAACGCTGAGAAAGAAAGTGGGCCATAAGTTCGACATGATCGGTGAATCTGCCGCCATTAAGGAAGTAAAAGAGATGATTGAGAAGGTAGCACCCTCTGACGCACGGGTGCTGATTACCGGCCCAAACGGCTCCGGCAAAGAACTGGTAGCCAGATGGATTCACGAAAAAAGCAACCGCGCGGCCGCCTCCTTTGTAGAGGTAAATTGCGCTGCCATTCCCTCCGAACTAATTGAGAGCGAGTTGTTCGGCCATGAGAAGGGATCGTTCACCTCGGCAGTCAGACAGCGGATCGGAAAATTTGAACAAGCTGATGGGGGAACCCTCTTTCTTGATGAAATCGGAGACATGAGCTTCTCGGCCCAGGCGAAAGTGCTGCGCGCCTTACAGGAAAATAAGATCACACGGGTGGGCGGTGACAAGGACATCAGCGTGAATGTGCGGGTGCTGGCGGCTACCAACAAAGACTTAAAAAAGGAAATTGCAGGGCAACGTTTTAGAGAAGACCTCTATCATCGTCTGGGTGTTATCATTATCAAAGTGCCGGCACTATCGGAAAGGAAGGACGATATTCCTTTGCTTGTCAAGAAGTTCCTTGACGATCTGGCAAGTGAGCATGGCAGCAAGCCAAAACAAGTCGAAGAAAAGGGTCTTGCCGAACTCCAGAAATACGATTGGAGCGGCAACATTCGCGAACTGCGGAACGTGGTGGAACGGCTGGTAATTATGTGCGGTGAAGTGATCCGTCAGGAAGACGTAAAGAAATACCTTTAGAGGCTATGGCAATCAGATGCGATTCTCGGTAGGCTTCTTCACTTCCTTCTTGCTATAAGTAGGGCAAGTGTATTGGCTGCATGCAGACAAAAAAGCTACCAATGCAATAAACGCTAATACTTTCCTCATGACAGTGGCTTTGGTCGGTAACAAAATTATTATTTTTTTCTTTTTAGCCAAATCTAAACCTCCATTTTGGTCGTTTTACCGCCAAAAACGGCTACTCAACGAGCAGGTTGCAACCTCTCCGATCACTATTATCCAGTCGTCCAAGTACCTCAAAACTACCATCTTGAGACAATCGGCCTAAATCTTGAGTTTCGATAAAACTGCAGGTGTGCGCATTCCCAAGGTCAATCACATTAATCGTTCCGGTCTTACCTCTTTCAACAACCGAAAAAGGGTCATTGATGTCTCGCACAACGACTTTCATCCAGGCAGAGGCCTTAAAGTAACCATTGGCCACACTGTACGCCTGCGACAGGAGCTCCGTCATTCCATACTCGGAGTGGATATTCTGAACCCCAAGCCGGTCGGACAGCCTGCGGTGCAGGTCCTCCCGGGTGAGTTCCTCCCTTCTGCCCTTCATCCCGCCTGTTTCCATCACGATCGAGTCGTTGAGGTCTATCTCCTGCCTATCCGAAAGATCCAGCAGCGCAAAGGAAACACCCCACAGGAGCAGTTTTTTTCCATCATTCAGCTGCTGAAGCCATCTGATGTGAGCAATCAGTTCGTCCCACTGGTCACGCCAGAACCCGCTCTGCGTTGAATTGCTTTTCCGGATGAGGTAATCCACCATCGCAATCAGGGAGGACCCCGAACGTTCCAAGTACGAGGGCATCAAAGCCAGAATATGGTATTGGGAAGGGTCGCCATAAAACTCGCAAAAGGTACGATGCGCATGATCGAGGTAAAATTGGAGGTCTTTCACATCGTGTCGGCTAATTTGGTCACCGGTTGTACCGCTGCTCAAGAATGTGGTTTCAGGGATCCATTCACCGGTGCGTACCGCGTGGTACTTAAAGAAGGAAATGGGTAAAAAGGGGATATTTGTAACTGCAGAGACCCGTGCAGGGACTACCCCTAAATGGGTAAGATATTGTCGATAAACAGGGTTATGCTTAGCCTGCCAGCGAAAAAGTTCTAGCGCAATATCATCAAAGTTGGCTTCGTTTATGCCGTATAAAGTGTGCTCAAAACTTTTAATTCTCTGCACCTGTTAATTATTTTACACGTGCATAAAAGTAAATAATGAAGTCCATTCGGGGAGTTGTACTGGTGATTTTGATGGCTTTGGCGGTGGGTGCCTGTTTTGACCCCCCGGAGTTTCCGGTTATTCCAGAAATAGAATTTGAGAGCATTCAGTTCAAGGACCTCCCCGATCCAAATGCCGACTCGCTGATTCTGAAAATTGCCTTTAGGGATGGCGATGGTGATTTAGGGCTATTTGCTGACGAATTGGGGTGCTACGAAATTGGAGGTAAACAGGTATGCTACAACCCCAAGTTCTTTTTTGTAAAGGTTTCCGATGGCACCCTGGTGACTTATGCCGACAAGAGAACCAATCCAGACTTCGCGTCCTTGCCCGATTTCGTAAGCCCTTATAATTGCATTAACTGGGAGGTGGTAAGAGACGATGACAACATCGTTACCGACACCCTCTATTTCGAGTTGAATCCCGACCACTACAACATCTTTGTCGACTTCCTTGTCAAGCAAAATGACGGGACTTTTGAATTATTCGACCTGCAAACGGAGATTCCGTATCCCAGCTGTGGCGGAACCTACAACGGTCGTTTTCCGGTGCTTTCAAGAGACTTGTCAAAGCCTACACCACTGGAGGGTACCATTCGCTATGTGATGCAGTCACCGGCCTTCCTCCTGCAATTCAGCATCAAGACACTAAAGCTACGGGTACGAATTCAAGATAGAATCCTCAATTCAAGCAACACGATCGAAACGCCCGAGTTTACCCTTCAGTCTATTAAGAGTTAGTAAAGGCCCGGGAAGCGCTGCGGGTCGGCCTCGTGCATCAAGGCATACACTTTGTCAAAAACATCTTCCGGATTTGGCTTAGAGAAATAATCGCCATCCGAGCCGTATGCCGGACGGTGTTCCTTTGAGGCGATGGTGATGGGCTTCGAGTCGAGGTACTGATAAGCGCCTTGCACCTCCAATACTTCCCTCATCATGAAAGCAGTGGCTCCGCCCGGCACGTCTTCATCGGCAAAAACTACGCGGTTGGTCTTTTTTACAGACTCCGCAATTGCATGATGCCTGTCGAACGGTAGCAGGGTTTGCACATCAATAACTTCACAGGATATCCCTACAGCCTCCAAATCCTTGGCGGCATCCATCACTACCCTGCACATGGAACCGTAGGTAACCACCGTAACATCAATACCCTCTCTTAAGATCTCCGGCACACCCAAAGGAACCTTAAATTCCCCAATATTTTCCGGGACACGCTCCTTCAGCCGGTAGCCATTTAAGCACTCAATGATCAGCGCAGCATCATCTGATGCCAGCATCGTGTTGTAAAATCCAGCGGCCTGCGTCATGTCTCGAGGCACGAGCACATAAATGCCGCGGATACTATTCAAAATCATCCCCAAAGGAGAACCGGCATGCCAAACGCCCTCCAAGCGATGACCTCTTGTGCGAATGATGACAGGAGCCTTCTGCCCACCTTTGGTTCTGTACTGAAGGCAAGCCAGGTCATCAGACATGGTCTGCAATGCGTAGATCAGATAATCCAGGTATTGAATTTCAGCAATCGGCCTGAGGCCTCTTAACGCTGCGCCAATTCCCTGACCGAGGATTGTGGCCTCACGAATTCCGGTATCCGTCACACGCAGTTCGCTGAACTTTTGTTGCAGTCCTGCAAAGGCTTGGTTCACATCACCAATCTTTCCAACATCTTCACCGATCGCAAAGACCCTGGGATCCCGTTCCAGCATTTTCGAAAAACAGGTTTGTAGCACTTCGCGCCCATCCACAAGGGCCGAGTTGTCGGTAAACTCAGCTTTCACTTCTGCCACATGCAATGCGGAAGAATCAGATTGGCTGTACAAGTGGGAGCTGTACCGGTCCCAATTCTCTTTTTCGGTCTCTTCGATCCAAGAAACAAGCTCCTGTTTTTCTGTTGGTGGATGGTCTCGCACCAGACGCAAAGCTTTTTTTGCCGCCTTCATGGCATCCAGGCGCAGGGGGTTGATGGTCGATTTCAATTCTTGATTGATCACCTCCACCCGAGAATCACTCTGCGCCAGGGCCTCCAGTATGGCATGCAGTTTCTGCTGATCGTTTTGAATATCATGATTGAATGCCCTCCAGGCGGCATCTTTTGCGGCCTTGGCGGTTGCTTTCGCCTGCTTCTCCACCGCTTCCAACTCTTCATCTGTGGCCATCTCCTCAGCCAGGATCCATTCTCTCATTTTGCGAATACAATCGTGCTCAACCTCCCACGCCAAACGCTGTTTGCTCTTGTAGCGCTCGTGTGACCCAGATGTGCTGTGACCTTGTGGCTGCGTCATCTCAAGGACATGCACCAACACGGGCACGTGTTCCTTCCGACACACAGCAGTCGCTTTTTCAAATGTGTCACAAACTGCCTTGTAGTCCCATCCCTTTGCGGTGAAGATCTCAAAGCCCTTTTCCGTTTTCGTGCGCTGAAAACCAGCCAGAATTTTTGAGATGCTGCCCTTTGTCGTTTGATAACTTGCCGGCACCGAAATGCCATACTCGTCATCCCACACCGCGGTCAACATCGGTATTTGAAGTACGCCCGCGGCATTGATGGATTCAAAAAACAATCCCTCGGAAGTTGACGCATTGCCGATGGTTCCGAAAGCGATTTCGTTGCCCATGTGCGACAGATCGGAGTAAGACGCCAATCCTGGATTTTCCCTAAACAATTTTGAGGCATAAGCCAGCCCTACAAGCCGTGGCATTTGCGCGGCAGTTGGCGACACATCTGCACTGCTGTTCTTTGATTCCGAAAGGCGCTTGAAATTCCCGTATTCATCGAGTGTGCGGGTGGCAAAGTGGCCATTCATCAGGCGCCCCGCTGAAGCCGGATCCGCAGTTACGTCTGTATGGGCATAGAGCTGCGCAAAATATTGCTGGAGGGTCAACTCGCCAATGGCAAACATGAATGTTTGATCGCGGTAATAGCCCGAACGCCAATCACCTTTTCGAAACACTTTCGCCATGGCGATCTGCGCAACTTCCTTTCCATCTCCGAAGATGCCAAACTTAGCCTTGCCCATGAAGACTTCCTTTCTGCCAAGCAGGCTTGCCTCGCGACTTTCGCAAGCCAGTTGGTAGTCCGCCAGAATGGACGCTACTTTCTCAGCCGAGAGGCTGGATTTCATGGTTTTCAGTTGTGTCACAAGCTAAAGGTGATAAATCAAAAGTAGCCAAAATCGATCAGGTGTTCAAAAGTAAAATCGAGCACCAGAATTTAATGTTGACGGGACTCCGTTTTACCGTAGAATTTTATCCAATCACCTCCATCAACCACAGGTTCATTGCCGGCCTTCTTGAACAAATAGATGATTGCATCCACAGCGTCAATTGTAATGTGAGCATACTCATAACCCACGCTTAATTCCATTTTGTGAATCTCATTGCGAACGCTGGCATTGCGAATGCGAAATAATTCGACCAGAATTCGATCGGTTTGGCTTCCGGTTTTCACCACATAAGGATAGTGAGCCAACGCATACATTCGATATCCATACAGCCATTGTGTGTGATGGTATTCGAGTGCCGGAGCGTAAAGCCTGTAATTGTCCATGCCCCTCCGTAAGGATCCATAAAACAGGAACCATTCAGTGCTCATCCCTCAAAAATCAAAAATGCATAAATTGATACCGCAATCGATGCCGCGTACTATATTTGCGGACTTTTATTCGGCCCAATAAACAAAAAATACGATGATTATCGGTGTACCCAAAGAAATCAAAAACAATGAAAACCGTGTTGCCTTAACCCCTGCCGGTACGAAGGAACTCACCAAACGTGGACATACCGTTTATGTGCAAACCCAGGCGGGCGTGGGCAGCGGCTTCAACGATGAAGAATATGAGGGCGCTGGCGCAAAAATACTCTCCACTCCAAAAGAGGTTTTCGACATCGCACAAATGATCATCAAAGTAAAAGAGCCCATTGAATCAGAATACAAGCTCATCAAGAAAGATCAACTTGTATTTACCTATTTTCACTTTGCCTCTTATGAACCTTTGACCAAGGCAATGATCGAAACCGGTGCCGTTTGCCTGGCATACGAAACAGTTGAAAAAGATGGCGGCCTGCCACTGCTGGTACCGATGTCTGAAGTAGCTGGCCGGATGGCGATTCAGGAAGGGGCTAAGTATTTGGAAAAACCATTGAAGGGTCGTGGTATTCTGTTGGGGGGCGTTCCCGGTGTGATGCCCGCCAAGGTGTTGATCCTTGGTGGTGGGGTCGTTGGCACCAACGCGGCAAAGATTGCAGCAGGGATGGGAGCCGATGTCACCATCTGTGACCTCAACCTCAACCGACTGAGATATCTTGACGATGTGATGCCAAAAAATGTCAGTACTCTGGTCTCGAACGAGTATTTGCTAAGAGACCTGGTGAAGACGCACGACCTGATCGTAGGAGCGGTATTGATCCCGGGGGCCAAAGCTCCCAAACTCATCACCCGCGACATGTTGAAGACCATGCGTCCGGGTACCGTATTGGTTGACGTAGCCGTAGACCAGGGCGGTTGTATTGAAACTTGCCAACCGACAACTCATGAAAATCCTACCTACATCATTGATGAGGTAGTTCATTATTGTGTGGCAAACATGCCTGGCGCAGTACCCTATACTTCCACACTTGCTTTGACCAACGCCACCCTTCCTTATGCCATCAAGCTGGCGGGCCAGGGTTGGCAACAGGCCTGCAAGAGCCATGATGACCTCAAGAAAGGTTTGAATGTGATTAATGGAAAGGTGGTTTACAAGGCCGTAGCCGATGCGTTCAACCTTCCTTATACGGACGTTGAGAGCTTCTTAAAATAGCTATTCTCCAAAATTAGGGAATGCATCAAGGAATCGAAATTCGTCCGAATCCTTGGCTGCCAACCAACAGTAGTGCACGATGCCATTGGTAACTGCCAAATACCTGGCCTTGATCGCCATGTTGTACACGGCTACCTGGTTGAATGCCTTTTGGGTGAGTTTGATATTCGGTGACTTGCATTCGACCAACATCCATGGAGCTCCTGACCGATCGCGGATAAGAATGTCTGATCGTTTCTGAAGCGAGTTGTATGCCAGGCTGCCTTCAATGCGAAATAATGAGCGCGGGTAGTGATGGCTTTCAATCAGATGATGTACAAAGTGCTGCCTCACCCATTCTTCCGGGGTTAGCACCACATATTTTTTTCGGATGATGTCAAAAATCCATACTTTTCCTTGTTCCTTCTTGATGGAGGCGGAGATGTGGGGGAGATTCAGTGGAAACACAGCTGCAAATTAAGCCCTTCTTTGAGACGGACCTTTTCTTTATGAATACAAGCACATGAAAACTAAAAAGGAAATAGCGGAAAACTGGCTTCCCCGCTACACAGGGTTAAGTCTGAACGAATTTGGCCAGTACATTCTGTTAACCAACTTTGACAACTACGTTGAAAAATTTGCCGCATGGCACGCGGTTGAAACCAAAGGCCAGGATCGCGCGATGCTCAATGCCACAGCCGATGGGATCACCATTGTCAATTTCGGAATGGGCAGCCCGAATGCCGCCACCATTCTCGATTGCTTGACTGCCATAGAACCAAAGGCGGTACTTTTTCTTGGCAAGTGCGGAGGCCTGAAAAAGAAGAATGTACTGGGCGATCTCATTCTCCCCATCGCAGCCATTCGGGGAGAAGGAACTTCAAACGACTATTTTCCGCCCGAAGTGCCAGCCCTGCCATCTTTTGCACTACAGAAAGCAATCTCAACCACTATCCGCGACTACAATCAAGACTATTGGACCGGAACGGTGTATACCACCAATCGCAGGGTGTGGGAATGGGACGAGGAGTTTAAGAACTACCTGCGGAAGATTCGGGTCATGGCCATCGACATGGAAACCGCTACGCTGTTTTCTACCGCTTTTTATAACAAGATTCCCGCTGGCGCCCTCCTGCTTGTTTCAGACCAGCCGATGACGCCCGATGGCGTAAAGACCGAAGCCAGTGACAAGGCCGTTACCTCAAACTATGTGGATTTACACATCAAGGTCGGTATCGATTCGCTAAAGCAACTAATTAACAACGGCATGACCGTAAAACACCTTCGTTATTAGCTGGTTGCCTTCCTGAGTCGTTCTGACTTTACCATCACAAGCAAAATCATTCCAATGATAAAATAGGCGCCCAGGGCCAGGGCGCTGTTGCGCATGCTGCCAGTCATTTGCTTGATCAGTCCATAAGAGAATGTGCCCACAACCACGGAGATATAATACGTTACATCGTAAAAACTGAAGTAAGACGCATGATCAATGGTTGTCCTGGGGATCAATTTCGTATACGTTGCTCTTGAAAGTGATTGAATCCCACCCATGATCATTCCTACTACGAATGCCAAGCCGTAGAACTGATACTCTGTTTTGACAAAATAGGCCATCAGGCACACAATAATCCATATCGCAATCATGACCAGCAACGCGGTCTTGTTTCCATAAGCTCCTGAAAACCGGGCAAAAAGATAGGCCCCGAGCGCACCAACCAATTGAATAATAAGAAAGGATAGGATAAGTTTTGAACTTTCAAGTTGTAATTCATTGGCCGCAAAGAGTGCAGCCAGGTACATTACCGTTTGCACGCCCATGTTGAAAAAGAAAAACGCTCCAAGGTAGGTCCTCAAGTCTGCGGTTGCTTTCAAGCTCTGCCAAACCTTCAATAACTCATGATATCCATTTGTCCACAACTTCCCCTCGGGCTTGCGTCCAAATGATACATCCGGTACGTTGATGAACATGATTTGAGAGAATCCAATCCACCACAAACCCGTCAACAGAAAAGTGAAGCGCACGGCCATTCCTTCATCCGCGAACCCGAAAGTTGACCAGTTGTTGATCATGACAAGACAAATGACCAGCAAGATGACGCTGCCATAATAGCCCATAGAATATCCCCGTGCACTCGTCACATCATAACGATCTTCGGTTACAATTTCTGGCAAGAAGGCGTCATAAAACACGAGACTGCCGGAATAGCCTATGCTTGCGAGCATGGAGCATAGAATGCCCCATTCAAGCCTGGACAAGTCGTTGAAAAGAAACAGCCCCATGCAGGAGAAGCTTCCCAACAGCACGAACATTTTCATGAACTTCTTCTTTTTTCCGGAGTAGTCAGCGATGCCAGCCAGCACCGGCAAGATGATCGCCACGATCAGAAAAGAGAAAGACAAAGAATAGCTGTAGAGGACAGAGTTCTGAATTTGGAACCCAAGAAAGCTGACCCATTCAGATCCATCGGCCGAAGTGGCCACCGCATTGAAATAAACCGGGAAGATGGTAGAGGTGATTACCAAAGAATAGACTGAATTTGCCCAGTCATACATGCACCAGGCACGCACAATCTTTTTGTCGTTCAATTCAGGCTTGCTTACTGCTGCGATCATAAAGAAAAAACCCCGACCCGATTTGCTGGCGGGGCGGGGTACATTAACTCATGAAAAAACAAACAAACTATCTTCTTGACTCGTCTTTTTGCAAAGTTGTGTAGAGCAACTTTCTGGCGTTGGCTTTACGCAGCTCTGTTTCGATATCCGCGATAATGCCTCGCTTCGCTTCCGAATCCACCTTCAGGGCTACGGTTAATTGATCACGCTCGTTCTCAGCGAGCTTGTCTTTCTCCCGGTTTACCCAAAGAATAATGTCCTTCGGCTCAATGAAGACATCTTCCGCCTGGATCTTTGGTTCGGTGCCCCACTGTTCCGTTTTCTTGGGTTCGCCAATGTACAGGTTTGCTACCAGTGTTTTTCGCTGAAGCTTTCTTAGCTGCGAGGCCTGCGGAATTCGCTGCATCACGTCAATTGAAGTTTCTCGCAACTGGGTTGTTACCATGAAGAAAAACAACAGCATGAACACCACGTCAGGCATTGATGAAGTGGGAATATCCTGCTTTACTTGTGTCTTTTTCTTAAATTTTGACATCGTTATTGCTTTACAAATTAACCACCCACCTTTGTAGGTTCTGCAATCGAGATGGCCATCGGTATCTCCAAAGTTCCATCGGGGCGTTTTCCCCTTCCTCTATCGTAAATCTCCTGGTTCTCAGGATTCACCAGGTCCGAGGCCGCCTCACGGAATCGCGCGTTGGTTACGCCTGCGCGCTCTGCCCAGATATCGTAATAAGACGCCTGGATAATATCCAGCACTTCAACAAAACGTTTGTGCGATGTACCACGGTCGGTCTTGAATGATACAACCGCCTTTTCAGGGCTGTCTGAGCTGGTCGGATCCGCACCATTATTCAGAATGAATTGCTTGATCATCTCCTTCAGACCGCTGATGTCATCCATCGGCTCACGTTCAACCAACAAGGCATCCGAGGAGTTGATCTGAATGGTAAACATGTTTCGCTCCTGTATCTTCACGTCATCCGTCTGCGCCTCAGGAGGAGGCGGAAGCTGAATGCTTAGCCCCTTGTCATTGGCGATTGTTGTTGTTACCAAGAAAAAGGTTAACAGCAAGAACGCGATGTCGGCCATTGAAGCATTGGGTATTTCAGGAGTTGACCTAGCCATTATTTCAACGCTTTATTGATCTCAGAAAAAACAATTCCCACAAGGGCCAGGATAAACACAATGTAAAACATTGTAAGTCCTGCACCGATAATTTTTGAGGTATTCTCAGTGATGCCGGCTGCACTGTATTCGGCCGTAACTTCACTTCCCGAAAGGCCATAGGCAACCAGGAACAGCACCACCAGCACCCCCAAGCCCATAAACGATTTGCCAAGGTCCTTGGGTGATTTAAGCGCGTTGATCAACGGTAGAACCACCGCTGAGCCTAACGTCAGGATCAGCAAACCATATCCGATAAACAATCCGGTATCTACCATGACTTTTTATTTAGTGATTTTGTGCTTCACCAGCAAGTCAACCAAGCTAATGGAGGCATCTTCCATGCTGTTCACCAGGCTGTCGATTTTCGACACGAGGTAGTTGTAAAAGACCTGAAGAATCATACCCACAATCAAACCACCCACAGTTGTGATCAAGGCCGTTTTCATACCACCTGCTACCACCTGAGGAGAGATATCCCCGGCCGCTTCGATCGCATCAAATGCGTTCACCATGCCAATTACCGTTCCGAAGAAACCAAGCATTGGACCCAGGGAGATGAACAACGAAATCCAGATCAATCCTCTCTCCAGGCGACCCATTTCCACGCCACCGTATGAAACGATTGACTTTTCCACCATTTCAATTCCCTCTGAATGTCTCATGAGGCCTTGCGTAAAGATTGATGCCACTGGGCCTCTGGTGTTTTTTGTAACATCTTTTGCAGCTTCAATGCCTCCTTTTGCAAGGGCATCTTCAATCTTTGCCAATAATTTTTTTGTATTGGTGGTAGCCAAATTCAGGGTTATGATACGCTCAATAGAAACCGCCAACCCGAGGATCAAACAAATCAGGATGGGCCACATAAAGGTGGCACCACCTTCAATAAATTTATCTTTTACTTGTTGATGAAACGTGGCCTCTTCAGCAATAACTTCATCTTCTGCAGCAACCGGCTGGCTTTGTGCTGGAGCCGCCTGCTCAGTTGCTGGCTCAGAGGCCGCTTGTGTTGTATCGCTCTGGCTAAAAGCTATCGAGAGAGGTCCAAACACGAAGACCCCCAAAAGAGCAATCGTAGCAAATTGTTTTTTCATGGTTAAAGGTTTAGATATAACTTGAAGTGGCCAAAATTAAAGTTTTTGTCCATTCACAAGCAAAAATTAATCAAAAAATGTGGAATTCTATTCTCGCTTTTAGCCCAATAACCATACAATGCGATTAACATCCGTTAGTCACTCGAAATTAAATTTTGCTCAATATTTTTCTGGATTCATCCTACCTCACAGGGGAGGGTAATTTTGTTGAAGGTCGAATTAATTGATTTCTTTGCGCCAGGTTTTTAACCATTTAGGAGAGGTGCAGGAGTGGCTGAACTGGCACGCCTGGAAAGCGTGTATACCCCCAAAGGGTATCGAGGGTTCGAATCCCTCTCTCTCCGCCACAAAGGCTGCCATGGATGGATTTCGATGCAAAGCGTTGCGAACCTGTTCTTATAAGCCGAGCAAGAAAGACATCCGTTGGCGTAGCGAACCGCAGCCGGAGGTGAAAGGAAACCCCGGCATCTCGGTGCCCCGTTAGTCCGTTTCTGTATCTGGAACCAGCCGTAAGTCAACAATCTCTGGCAGGTGTCTCTTAAGTTGAACAATCTTTGCGGCATAATTGCCCACCCTCAATTCATCACCTTCGTGCAGCGGACCAGGATGTTCAGTCAAAATCAAACCTGCTAACGTTTCGTAATCACCCGACTCGTCAATCGGTGTTTTTAAGAATTTATTGATATCGTGCAGCGAGGTAGTGGCTACCACCCGAAACGCGTCACCTTGTTTTGTCACGACCTGTACCTCATGATCGTGTTCATCTTGAATTTCACCGACAAGCTCTTCCAGGATGTCTTCGAGCGTTACCAGGCCCACCAAACCACCATATTCGTTGAGCACAATCGCCATCTGTGTTTTGAGCTTCTGAAACTCTCTCAGCAGATGGTCAATTCTTTTGTTATCGGGGATGAAATAAGCACTCCGTTTAATGTCTCTCAGCGTTCTTCCAGGATTGTCAAAATGGCTTTTTGCGATGTCTTTCGCGTGGACGATCCCAACAATATCATCCGGGTCATTTCCATACACCGGATAGCGTGAGTAACCTTCTTTGAAACACGGGCGCAATGCGTCTTCGATTTGCGTTTCGGCCGACATGGAACTGATCTTGACTCTCGGCACCATGATTTGCTTTACCGTCCGGTCATCAAAATCAAAAACGTTTTGAATCAACTCGCGTTCACTGGCTTCGATGGCGCCACCTTCCACACTTTCAGCAATGATTAACTTCAATTCTTCCTCGGTATGGATTTCCTTCTCGTCAATCGGCTTGATGCCAAGTAATCGCAACAAAAAATTGGCAAATCCATTCAGCACTGCGATAAAGGGCTTAAAGATGAAATAGAAGATTCTCAGCGGCACAGATACGGTGAGTGTGGTCGTGGTCGGATATCGAATGGCAATGGACTTTGGAGCCAACTCACCAAACACGATGTGCAAGATCGTGATGATTACAAAGGCAGTAGGAAGGGCAATCCGATGTGCGACCGCTTCAGACAGGGAAACTCCCAGGCCGTGCATAAACGCCAGGATGATTTCTGAAACCACATCTTCACCCACCCAGCCAAGGCCCAGGCTGGCGAGGGTGATTCCCAATTGTGTGGCAGCGAGAAATCCATCCAGGTTTTCGATGATGACTTTTGCAGCTGTTTTGGATGGCGTGCCACGCTGCAATGAGATTTGAGAGGATCTTACCTTGACAATGGCAAACTCTGCTGCCACAAAGAAGCCGTTTAAGAAAACCAGAAAAAGTGCCAGGATGATTTCAAACACCATGGTTCAAAATTACCAAATGTGGCGGTTGAAACAGTCCATCAACCGGTTGATATCTCCCCTGCCATGGATTCCGTGATCATGCGCCTCGCGTCCTCAACACCAAACTCACCGAGCAACAACATGAGCTTTGTCACGGCTGCTTCGCAAGTCATGTCAGCCCCGCTGATCACTCCAATCTCTTCAAGGGTTCGGCTGGTTTCATATTTTCCCTGCATCACCATGCCGCCAGGGCATTGAGAGATATTCAACACCACTACACCCCGATCAACCGATGACCGAATGACATCGGTAAACCATTCTGACGTGGGCGCATTTCCTGAACCATACGTTTCCAGAATTAAACCTTTTAACCCCGGTATGTTTGCCACGCTCTTCACGGTGTTGGCATCTATCCCCGGAAAGATCTTCAGCAACGCAACGCGGTTATCGAATTTCTTCAACAGGCTTAGGTTGCCTTGGGTAGGCACCTTGCGAATGGCGGCAACATCATAATCAATTTTTACTCCAGCCTTGGCCAACGGTGGATAATTCTCCGATTCAAAGGCATCGAAATGCATGCTCTCCACTTTCTTCGCCCGGCAACCACGAAGCAGTTCATCATCAAAATAGATACACACTTCGGGTACCATCGGCTGTCCGTTTTGTCTTGCAGAGGCGATAGCCAACGCGGTTATCAGGTTTTCGCGCGCATCAGATCGAGGCTCACTGATGGGGAGCTGCGCCCCCGTAAACACCACCGGTTTTGCCAATCCCCTCAGCATGAAACTCAAAGCGGAGGTGGTAAATGCCATCGTGTCCGTCCCATGCAGTACCACAAATCCGTCCTGATCGCGATAATGCGCCAGTATAATCGCACCAATCTCCTGCCAGTGTTTTGGTTCGATATTAGACGAATCAATGGGTTTGTCAAATGAGATCACCGTCAGGTCCAGCATCAGGGTGCGTATGGTGGGCAAGTGTTTAAGTATATGATTAAAATCAAATGGAACAAGCACACCGTTTTCATCGTGCGCCATTCCAAATGTACCCCCGGTATAAACGATCATAACCTTTGCCTTGGGCGCGCTGGGCAGGGCCGCGTCAATCTTGATAAGTTTATGTGGCATTCAGTTCAATTTAAAAAGTTGCATCGCATTCGAAGTTGTGACGGTCATCACCTGATCGGATTCAACCTGCATCAGCGTTGCCACACGCGTACCGATCAAAGGTAGGTAAGCCGGCTCATTTCGTTTGCCCCGATGGGGCACCGGGGCGAGATAAGGACTGTCTGTTTCAAGCACTAGGTTTTTCAATTCAAGTTCGGGCAGCACTTTGTCCAAGCCGCCATTCTTGAAAGTGGCTACGCCCCCGATTCCCAAATAAAATCCAAGATCTGTAATTGCTTTGGCTTGCTCCGGAGTTCCCGTGAAGCAATGAAAAATTCCCCGAAGGTTTTCATTGGCATGTTTTGAAACCAGCCGGATTGTTTCATCCAAAGACGCTCGGCAATGAATCACCACGGGGATATCGTACTGCTTGGCCCAATTGATTTGAATTTCAAAAGCCTCTTGTTGCTGATCCCAGAAAGTCTTGTCCCAATAAAGATCGGTACCGATTTCTCCAACGGCCACAAACTTCCTTTTCGAGAGCCAGTCTTCTACCAGGTAAAGCTCGCGCTGAAAGTCTTTTTTTACCGAACATGGGTGCAGTCCAATCATGGCTTTGCAGGTGGCTGGATATTTAGCTTCTACCTCCAACATGGAATCGATCGAGGTATGATCAATATTCGGCATGCAAATCAAGTTCACATTTTGCTCGGCACACCTTGCCATCATGTGGCCTCTGTCGGTGTCGAAGTCATCAAGGTAAATGTGCGCGTGAGAGTCAATCCAACTCATGGAGAAGTTCTGCAATTGCGTGGGTAAGCAAATTAGGCGGTTGTGCGTTAGTGGCAAAACCTCGGTACTTTTTCGCCATGGCAAGCGCGCTTTTGATTTCAAATTCAGACTGCGATTGAAAAAGGGCAATGCCCTCCGCTTTCAGTTTGCTCGCCAGGTATTCCTGCTCTGTTTGACCCGGAGTGGGAACAAATATGGCCTGCGCACCAATCGTAGCCAGGTCCATGATTGTTGAATAGCCCGATCGTGCAATGATCCATTCTGATTGCTCAATCATTCGCAGCATTTCATCACTCGGTAAATGATCGATCTCGGCAACTCGGCCATTATCAGACCATGCCCTTGCCCCGGTGGGAATCCCCTTTACCAGGGCGCATGGTTCGTTTAATAGTTGAAGTTGTTCCCGCAGCCGTTGCTCGAACAAAGCACGCTGCGGTTCCGGGCCAGAGACGATACCCAAGCAATAGTATTTTTTCGGATGCTGAACTGTTGACTTTGAGAACCGAGACAGCCAACCGATATTTCGCACCGATCGGATTTTAGTCAGAGAAAGTTTTCCTGAAAGTGCACTCCCCTCCAGGTCGGGAATCCAACAAACGTCAAAGCTTTTGATAAATCTCCTGTTGAAGAAATTGACAATCGGCTCAATCCATTTGAATGCGGGCGGCATGAGAATGTGAAGCTGGTGCGTGATGAAGACGGTCTTTGCTTTTCTAGTCCAGCAGCCAAAACGATTATCGGCAATCACCACATCAAAACCACCCCTGTCCACCAATCTCTCAAGCACCTTGTGTTCACGCCTGACGATAGCAAGTAGGCGCGGTGCTTGAAGAAAGAGGTGCCACATAAAGCCGGTTCCACGCGAGTACTTAATGTTATAGGATGGGAGTTCGTAGGTGGGTAAGTTCGGAAATTCAATTTTCAGCAAGTCCATTGCATTGCCGTTGGAGGCGATCGAAACAGCTGCACCGCGTGCCAACAGTGCCCGGATAACCGGAACGCACCGGGTGGCATGGCCAAGCCCCCAGTCCAACGGAGCCACCAAAACCCTGGGCCTGGTACTCATCGATTGGCAAACAAACCTTCCGAAAGCGCCTTGAACTCAAACCCCTGCGCAGAAAGGCGCTTTAGGTACTCCGGCAAAACAGCAGTAAGATTTCGCTCCGCCTTGAGGCTGTCGTGAAACACCACAATGGATCCCGGCCGCGTGGCCGCCATCGATCCGCTCAAACACCTTTTGGGCGACATGCCGGCCGAATAATCATACGTTAGCACATCCCACATGATGATGCGATAATCTTTCAAGCGCCTGATCTGAGAACGCCTGATTTTTCCAAAAGGTGGCCGAAACAAGGTAGTCCTTTCTGTAACCTCAGCGCATTTTTGAATGTTGGTCAGGTAGTCTGCATCTTGGGTGCGCCAACCATTCAAGTGATTAAAGGTATGGTTTCCGATTGCATGCCCCTGCCCCTGGATCTGCTGATATTGTTTTGGATGTTTCTTCACATTGTCGCCTATGCAAAAGAAGGTGGCCTTCGCATGATGTCGATCGAGTGACTCCAGGACAAATTCCGTAGGCCCAGGCATGGGCCCGTCATCAAAAGTCAGATACACATGCTTCTTATCAGTAGGAATTTTCCAAATAAGCCCTGGGTACAACCAAGAAAGCAAAGAAGGTGTTCGAAAGTACACAGCTTAGGCAATAACCCTGCAAGAAAGCATGGTGATGTCATCTCGGTAACCATTCTGGCCTTTGAAATCATCCAGCATGAGAATTACATCCTGATGAATAACTTTCAAATCCTTCGAAGCATTGTTCTTGAGGTAGTCTTTGAGTCTGGCAACGCCAAACTCTTCCCCAGCTTCATTCGCGGTTTCGGTCAGACCATCGGTGTAGCAGAACAAAAGAAACTCATCGAGATCCGTTACAAAACCTTCGTTCATGAAAGGCAGGGGGTGCATGGCTCCGAGGACGGTTGAGCCCTCCTCCAGCACTTCCACACCCCGATTCTTGCGCCAAAGAATGGGTGGATTATGGCCGGCATTCACATAGATCATTGTACGCAGGTTTACATCGTAAATGGCTCCGAAAAATGTAATAAACTTTTCCCCTTTGGTATTTTCCAATACCTGATAATTAAGCGCCTCGACAATCTCCTTCAAATTGGGTGTTTGACGGAGCAGTGTCCGCAGCGAGGCCTGGAAGTTCGACATCATCAATGCCGCAGGGATACCTTTGCCGCTCACATCTGCAACGCAGATAAGAAACTGGTTCTTATTGATCGGAACGTAGTCGTAGTAGTCTCCCCCCACGTGATCATGTGGCAGGTAGCTGGCCTCTACCTTCAATACTTCCGTGTTGGGCAATTTCTCCGGAAAAAGAAACTGTTGCACATCACTGGCGATCTCCAACTCTTTTCGAAACGCCTCCTGCTCCAACTGACGCCTCGCCAACTTCTTATTTTCAATGGCCACAATGATGATGTTGCTCAGGGCCTGAATGAACTTGATGCCTTCATCCTTGTCCGTCCCATTTTCGGCAGCATCCAACCCTCCAACAAATACCAAAGCCAACGTTTCCGATTTATGGGCCACCGGGATAACCAAATCAAACTCGTGAAATTCGCATTTTTCAAACTCACTCATGCGATGCACCTTCTTGATCATCTTAAAATGATCTTCGAGCTTGACCTTCAGAAAATTCTTTTGCGTACCAAAGTTGACCTTGCAATTCCAGACCTCGTCCAGCACGAACAATCCCAATTTCTTGATGTTTAGGTTCGACCGAAGGGTGAAATTGAAAATCTTATAGAGCGATTCCTCAGGCACATTGCTGTTGATCGCCTGGGTGATCTCCAGCAGGGCGTTGAGTTCAAGTTGTTTCTTCTCGAATAATTTTTTTAGCGCGGCTTCTCCCATATCAAATCAGTACAAAATTAAGGATTTCGTTGCATCGAATGCACCAAGCCCCGTCCCTTCCACTCGTAAGTACCCCTCAACGACCTGAAGCCAACCCAGATAACGTACATTGGGTATATGAATTGCATTGCAGCAAAATGATGCCAGCGCCATCGGTTGTTCAGGTATGCAGACATGCGTCTCAAAAGAATAATTTCCAGCCCACATTTGGATGCGATGGTGAACGCGAACAATGTGAGCGGAATCTGTTGCATAACAAAAAGAAAAGCGCTCGGCAGGAAACATGCATGGACGAGTACAATAAATATCGCCAGGGCCTGAACCGAGATAATGTTGAATTTCCATTTGCTGGCCCACCGCACGCGCTGGCTTACTAACTCTTGGAGTGTAGCCTTCCCTTCGGTAGTGACAATCGCGTGCTTGTCGGCAAGGAACCTGATGGACCCTGGAAATTTCTTTTGCACTTTCCGCATCAAAAACTCATCATCACCAGAAGCAATATGGTCATTGCCGGCATAGCCATCAACCGTTCTAAAGGCCCCCTTCCTGAATGCCAGGTTGGCCCCATTGCACATGATCGGAAAGTTGCAGGCAGCGGTGGCTGCCGTTGTTGCCAGCAGGCTGGTGAACTCAAGGCTTTGCAATTGGGAGAATAAAGACGCACCTCCAACAATGTTCACGGGCCCGATCAACATTTGTGTTTGTGATGGAAAACCGCGGTTAATGCTCATCAGCCAATCGCTGCCTCTCGAAGTGTCGGCATCGGTGGTAACGATGATCTCATTTTGCGAAAGGGATATACCTTTTGCCAGGGCTGCTTTCTTTCCCTGTGTCTTGTCGAGTTCAATCAGTCTGAAGTTGTGAAGGTGCACCAATGCGTCTCTCACCAATCGAGATGATTCGTCCGTTGAGTGATCGTCAACGAGGATCACCTCATACTGCCCGGCAGGGTAATTTTGATCTGCCAATTGTTTGATCAGGTTTTGGATTGTTTTCGCTTCATCGCGAAAGGCTACAACAATACTGATCGATTGCGTCTTTGTCTCCAGTGGTTGATCAATACGGAGCACCTTGTACAAGCCCGCAATCAAACCTGCGAGCAGCAATGCATAAACGATGTACACGACCCACAAAAAGGTGACCATGGATTACAATTTGTAACTAACTTGCATCATCGGCAAAATGGAGAAAAAAGAAGTGAAAAGAAACGTTGTGCGGCAGGAGATCATCCTGGGGCTCGATCCCGGCACCACCGTAATGGGTTATGGCGTGATTCTGGTAACCGGGGGCAGTGTAAAATTGCTTCAGTTTGGCGTGATCCAGCTCAGCAAGTTTGATTCGCACGAATTGCGATTGAAGAAAATTTTTGATCGTGTGATCACACTCATCGATGAATTCAGTCCCGATCACGTGGCGCTTGAAGCACCGTTTTACGGCAAGAACGTGCAATCGATGCTGAAACTTGGCCGGGCACAGGGCGTGGCCATGTCGGCAGCCTTATCGAGGCAAATACCTATCGTTGAATATGCGCCAAAAAAAGTAAAGCAATCCGTTACGGGGAATGGCAATGCCTCCAAGGAGCAAGTAGCCAAGATGCTGATGACGCTGCTTCAGTTTCGCGAGACCCCCAAACTGCTTGATGCCACCGATGCGCTGGCAGTGGCCATGTGTCATCATTTTCAGAATGCCATAGTAAAAAGGTCGAAAGCCACGTGGAAATCCTTTATTATTGAAAATCCTAGCCGCGTGAAGTCAAAATAGATAGGATTATACTCACTTTTTGTTAACTTTCCGTTTCAGTTATTAGAATTACACGGGTCAATTTGCATGAAATCCAAAGCTTTTGCATTGTTATTGCCACTTGGTTCGCTATTAGCGTACGGGCAAGTCGAGGCAGACTACACTCTGCTTGCTGGTGGAGGGAATAATATTATTGGGAGTCTGCAAGTTGAATGGTCTATTGGGGAACTGATCACAAATTCAATGGAGGAGACTACAGGAGCCCTTTCTCACGGTATTCTTGCGATGAGTCGTGTCCAAGTGATTACAGGAGACATTGATCATCACATTCAAATGGTTGAGGTTTGGCCCAACCCATTCCGAGAAGTCGTTCTGATCAAAACGCCAGACGCCAGCCGACTTTTTCTCAATATTACAGACCTACAAGGGAGAAAGGTTCCATTCCGTACCACCATCACCGATGATGAGATTAATTTGCAAATTGAAAATGATTTGGAACCAGGGATTTACTTATTGAATGTATTTCACGCTAGAGAAGGTCGACAGTTACACTTCAAACTGATACGTTTATGATACGAATTTGTTTATTGACTTTTGTATTGCTCATTGCCATAAACACTATTGCTCAGAGCCCAAACGTTATAAGGTATCAAGCCCTGGTTCGAGATGCCCAGGGATCCTTGGTTGTCAATAAAACAATTGGAATTAAGATCTCGGTGTGCAAAGATGCTCTGGATGGAGAGTCTGTTTTCAGCGAGCGTCATGTGACATTGACGAGCGCGGCAGGAATCGTGAACATAGAAATCGGCCGAGGCACAGCGGAAGTCGGAAACTTGAGTGAAATTGAATGGGGTAAAAACGAATTCTTCATCAAGACGGAGATCGACATTGATGGAGGCTCAAACTACCAGCTTTCCGGTTCGTCACAACTTGTGTCTGTTCCTTATGCACTCCATGCGAATACTTCCGGAGACGAGAAGTGGTCAAAGTCTGTGTTGGGCATTTTCCAACACGCGAATGTAGGAATTGGGCATGACCAGCCCGCCTATCCATTGGATGTAGCTGGAGCGGTTAACGCCACCGGCTACCGATTGAACGGACAAATATTTGCACCAACTCAATGGTCCTCGAATGTGAACTCGATCTTTTACTCACTAGGTGCTGTTGGAATCGGCACGTCCTCCCCTTCAACAGCACTTGACATTGATGGCGGTTCCGCACTTGATGTCCTGACGGTAAGAACCAACGCCAACTCGCTTGGCATCAACGCGTACGTAACATCAAACACAGATTTCCACGGATCGGCATTTATAGGAAGAAGGGCAAGGGGATCCAAGACCAACCCCCTAAGTGTGATGGAGGGCGATAGAATTACGGGCATTTACGGAAGTCTTTTCTCCGGTGGATCCTACCATAATGCGGGCGCAATTCATTTTTATGCCGGCAAAACTCCAGGCGAACTGAGTTATCCAATTAACATCAGGTTCGAAACAACGAACAGTGGCGAAGTGCAAAGAAAGGAGCGTATGCGAATTTCGGAGAATGGCTTTGTTGGAATTGGTAAGACCGATCCCATGTACATGCTTGATGTTTTGGGCTCCGTCAATGCATCGGAATTTAGACTCAACGGTCAGCCCTTCAGTTTGAATCCATGGACCTCTATAACCAACGGCATCTCCTACATCGGAGGTGATGTTGGAATTGGAACCAACTTACCAACAACTGCTCTTGATATTGACGGTGGCACTGACTTGAATGTTCTTACTTTGAGAACAGCAGGCAATTCCTTAGGACTAAACGCCTATGTTTCATCAAACGCAGATTTCCATGGATCGGCTTTTATTGGAAGACGCGCCAGAGGATCGTCTGCAAACCCGATTACTGTATTAGAGGGAGATCGAATCACTGGCATCTACGGAAGCTTGTTCGCAGATCACGCCTATCAGAACTCAGCAGCGGTTCATATGTACGTTGGAAAGAGCCCGGGTCCCGGAAGCTATCCCTCCAACATTCGCTTTGAAACTACCGGAACAAATCAAACAATACGCACAGAAAGACTGCGCATCACAGAGGACGGACTCATCGAAAGCAAGACAGGAGATATTTTCCTAAGTCAAGTCGGAACTGGGGTGATTATGAAGTCTCCGGATGGCGCTTGTTGGAGAATGACGGTGAACAACTCTGGCAATCCGGTGTTCACTGCAATAACCTGCCCTCAATAGCAAGGCGACAAAGAACTTCGACAATCCTTTCAGCCGCCCGGCCATCCCAGAGCGCTGGAATGCGCCCTACTTTCCAACTCGAATCCCTGACTTTTATGAGCGCTTCTTTCAGCGCAGCAATGTCTTCTCCAACAATTTCGTTTGTACCCTCCGTAACCGTCTCCGGGCGTTCGGTATTTTTCCTTAGCGTAAGGCACGGAATCCCAAGAACCGTGGTTTCTTCCTGGACCCCTCCCGAATCCGTAATCACCCCTTTGCAATTTTTGATTAGAAAGATAAACTCAAGGTAGCTTACAGGCTCAGAGGGAATAATTTTCTTCAACGTCCCTTTCAGCGCTTCCATTTGTTTACGCGTGCGGGGATGAACAGGAAAAACAATATCAGTATCGACCGTTTCATCCAAAGCGCGCATTAAATCTGAAAACCGCGATGCATCATCTACATTGGACGGCCGGTGAAGGGTCATGACGTAATAGCTACCCGGCTTCAACTGCCTTTGCAAATAAATCGTTGGCATTTTGATCCGGGTCAGATTAGAGAGCAATGAGTCGATCATTGTATTGCCAACGAAAAAGATTTGATCGTCAGGCACGCCAATTCTCCTAAGATTCTCTCCCGCAACCAGTGAAGTAGTGAAGAAGTAGTCGGACACTGAGTCCGTTACAATTCGGTTGACTTCTTCAGGCATTGACATGTCCCATGAGCGAATGCCGCCTTCGACATGTGCCACCTTCACTCCCAGTTTTTTTGCAACGATTGTGCAGGCCATGGTGGAGTTTACATCACCAACTACCACAACTATGTCGGTAGGGTTATCGAACAGGAAGCGTTCGAAAGCAATCATGATCTTTGCTGTTTGCTCTGCCTGTGTGCCAGAGCCGACTCCAAGATTCACATTCGGTTGAGGTATGCGCAACTCATCGAAGAAAACCTGACTCAGCTTGTCATCATAATGCTGGCCCGTATGCACCAACTTAAAGCTCAAGTTCTGCCCATTCTTTATTGCGTTGTCCAGTGCCCGCACGATAGGTGCAATCTTCATAAAGTTGGGTCTTGCCCCGGCAATTAGCGTTATTTTCATGGTGTCTGCATTGCAGCCCCAAAAATCCCTTTTCTTTGCGCAAAAGAAAAAATTTATAGGCTTGCCAGGAAAAGTATTGATGCTATTGAATGCTCCTTACCCGGCCGATATCAGGGTGAAAAAGGAGGCCCAAGCGCTATTGAAAGCGGGGTGGTTGGTGCACTTGATCTGTCTTCGAAAAAAAGGCCAATCGTACACTGAGGTTTTTGAGGGCATTGAGATCAAACGAATTGATGCTGGAAAAAACAATTACCAATTGGCATTCTGGGATGTCATCATGTCAATGACTTTTGTCCATCCCTTATTCAAGCGGAGCATTCTCGCACTTGCTAAACAACAATCCTTCGACCTCATTCATGTGCATGATCTGCCACTGGTTGGAACGGCATTGAAAATAAAGAGACTGTTGGGCATTAAGGTGGTTGCTGACATGCATGAAAATTATCCGGAAGCCCTGCGCACATGGTTCAACTGGAAAAAAAACCCGATCGTGCGCCTGAAGAATCGGTTGTTCATGAACCCTCAACGATGGACATCTCATGAAAAATATGCCTGCCAACAGGCGGACGCCATCATAGCCGTAGTAGAGGAAATGAAGTGGAGAATTTCGCGGCAACACCATATCGACAAAAAAAAAATACATGTAATCACAAACACGGAGGGCAAGGATTTCGTGAAACAGTCGATTGATACGAATGTTTACGACTCAATGGGCGGTGGATTTATCATTACCTACTCCGGAGGCATAGGCCCCCACCGCGGAGTCGACACGACTATTGAGGCATTTCAATTCCTGAAGGGCAATCCGAAGATCAAACTCGCAATTGTAGGATGCGGAAGCTCATCAGTGATGAACAACCTTAAGCATCTCGTGGCGCGTCTTCAGCTCAGTTCGGTATATTTTCTTGGTTATCAGCCTTTTTCAAAATTTTACTCCTTTATGCACCTTGCGGATGTGAACATCATTCCACATCATTCAACCGGGCACACAGACAATACAGTTCCTCATAAACTGTTTCAAGGCATGATGGCAGGCAAGCCGCTTTTGGTGAGCAGCAGCGCACCACTTAAGCGGATTGTTGATGCGTGCAGCAGCGGTTTGGTATTCGAAGCCGGAAATCCTACTGACCTTGCCGACAAGATTCTTGTCCTTTATCACGAGGAGGGCCTCCGTGCCGCGTTGGGGGCAAATGGACGCCAAAGCACTCTCGAAGGCCATTTGAATTGGGAGATAACCCAAAAAAGCCTATTGAACCTGTATGATCACTTAACAACACATGAACCCAGATAACTATTCCAATAAAAACAAAGTACTCCAAAGAAGGTATCAGAAAACGCTAAGTTTTTTGCTACAGTCAGCCAACCCGCCTGCGCAGGTGTTGGACATTGGAACAGACAATCCCTTCTCCAAGATTTTAAGAGCCCATGGGTTTACCGTGTTCAACACTTCGGGTGCAGATCTCGATTTGAACCCTGATGAGATTAGTCAGTTCAACGCAGACTTTACGACCGCATTCGAAGTCTTTGAACACCTGCTCAACCCACTTGAAGTGCTTCGACAAGTTCCGAGCAATCGACTATTTGCTAGCGTTCCGCTGTCACTTTGGTTTACGACTGCCTACCGAAGTCAGACTGATCCATGGGATCGCCATTTCCATGAGTTCGAGGACTGGCAATTCGATTGGCTTTTGGAAAAGGCCGGTTGGCAAATTGTAAGAAGAGAAAAGTGGACCAGCCCTGTCAAACAGATTGGCTTACGACCACTATTGAGGTTATTCTTTGATAGGTATTACATCGTGGAAGCTCTCCGTAGAACGGGTTAGGATTTTCCGCTATCTTGCTAAGAATGAGTCCCGTCAAATTGACCCGGTCGCGCCAGATTTTTTCCTCAGGATGATGAGAATCTTTCTTGCACTAGTTGCCCTTTGGTCTCAATGCCCCATGCTTGCACAGCATCCCGGGTCAATTTCGTACACTGTAGAGCAAGGTTTACCCAGTAATGAAGTTTATGAGATTCATCGTGACAGAAATGGGTTCCTCTGGTTTGCAACTGATAATGGTGTGGTGCGCTTTGACGGAACAGGCTTCGAAAAATTCCATATCAAAGATGGTCTCAGCGACCCCGTGGTTTTTGGCTTTCACGAGACGGAAAGCGCAATATGGTTTCGGACATTTTCTGGGCGGCTGTGCTACTTTGAATTCAATTCAAAAAAAATCAAGACATACCCTCATAATGACAAACTAGCCCCATTCGTTGAGGTTGGGTTTCTTCAATCCATCTACGTAGACCATGACACCACATTGCATTTTACAACGGGTCAATTTTCCGGGGCGATAAGGATCAATGGCCAGACTTCATTCATTGAAACTGAACCGCAAACCGTTCACATTTTCGACATCGATAGTGTTTTGTTATACGGGTTGCATGCCCGGAACGCAACAGTAAGCCAAATACGAATTGATGATCATGTTTTTCCCATCACACCAAAATCAAAGTCGCTCAATTATGTAATTGGTGCCGCACGCGTCAATGGAAAAACCCTGATTAGCGCGAACAATACTCTTTACGGGTACCAAGGTGGGTCGTTCGAGAAAATTCGGGAATTCCCCAATCCGGTTATTAGCATTTCCGTTGGGCGGAATAATCAAATCTGGATCGGATGTTTGAATGGTGGAGTAACTCCAATTGACCCTAATAAGGCGGATATCGCAGCTGCTGAGCCAGTCAGGTCGCTCTCAATAACGCGTGTATTTGAGGACGAAACGGGAGGCCTGTGGATGTCGACCTTGGAACAAGGTATTCGCTACATTCCCAGTCGGCAAATTTTCAGCACGCTAGTTACCACCAATTCCAAGATTAGAGCGGTGCTCGCACATGATCTACTGTTAGTTGGAGAACAATCCGGCAAGTTGAGCGTGTACGCCAAAGGCAGCGGAACCCCACTGCTGCTGAAAACCATAGACTTTGAAGATCCGATTCTGGCACTGCACTGTGACGGTGAAAATAAAATATGGTTGTCTACCAACAAAGATATCACCATTCTGAGTTCAGATTTGGAGCGGCTGAAAAAATTGCCTCGTCACAACAAGGTGCAATTTGTGAACGACAAAAATGGTGATGTTTATGGTATTGGCGGTGCCGCAGTCAAGTACGATATAAACGGCACGCCACTGAACCGTGGCCCGGGGACTTTTCACCGCGCGATTCACATCAGCGACACGATGTTGGTTTTAGCTGGAAGAACAGGAGTTGAGCTTGTCCCAAGAGTTCGTTGCTTCCTTTCGAGCCTAAAAACATTTTTTCAAAACTAAAAATCAACCGGATTCTAAGTTTGAACGACTCAGTCCTGTTTATGGCTTCAATGGGGGATGGATTTCGTCTTGTCAATCGGTTTGATTGGAGCGTTGAGGAATATTCGGGCAGCAAGTTTGTGGCAGAAAATATCTACGATGCACTCGTTGACGGTGAGACTCTGTGGCTCGGCTCCGATCAAGGTCTAACAAGAGTAAACATTGAGAAACTATTGAATGGAGATCCTGATTTTGTATCACTATCGCGATATAGCGGCCTTGACCGAGAGCGTGTAATGTACCTGGCAGCATCAGCAAACTCTATCTATGCCTTTAATGACGTTGGATTTTCAGTTGTTCCAAAACAGCTTGAGTCTCTACGTTATTCAAGCGCTTCAAGTCCTTCGTTTTATTTAAAGGCCATTTTCGTCAATGATGCGCCCGTTGATCAAATTAATCAATCGCTTGAATTTCCCTACAACCAAAACAACCTAACAATTGACTTTGGCTTCGTGTCGTTTAATAATCCCAGGGTCTTTTTGCGATACAGAATTGTGGAGACCGACCCCTGGACTTACTCCCAAGACCGTTCACTTGACTTCTACTCGCTGGCGCCGGGCACCTATCAATTTCAGCTGGAGTACTCTACCGATAATTTTCATTGGACCTCCGCTCCGCAATTTCCGACCATCACCATCAGTCCCCCCTGGTGGCAAACCTGGTACTTCACTGCAACCGTGGTGATTGTAGTGCTGTCTTTCAGCGCTTTCTACTTCAGAGCCCGCATGAAAGTCGCCAACGAACGACAAAGATTCCTAGAAGCGAACGCTCATCACCAGGAAGCGCTGCTCCAGGCAGAGATTGAATCGATCGAAAAGGAAAGGAGCCGCATTGCAAAGGATTTGCATGACGGCATTGGTGCCTCCGTGTTGGCGTTGAAACTCATGGTGTATGAGAAGCTAAGCCAGCATGCCGACCCCGAACTGCCGGAGATCAACCTGCACTTCAACGAGCTGATGTCTGAATTGAAATTGATCATCCACAACCTGGAGCCACCCGGGCTTGACAACCACAGTCTTCAAGAAGGATTGAATGAATACGTCTATCGGATCAATGCCGCGTTAAAAACACGCATTCAATTTTCTGCCAATGGCCAACCCATTCAGGACCCGAAAGTCAATACCCTGATGTTTCGAATCGTCCAGGAATTGATCGCAAATACCCTGAAGCACTCTGAGACAAAAAAGGCCGAAATCAAGATATCCAAATCAACTGAACAGGTTGTTCTGGACTACCGCGATGAAGGGCGAATCAACATTGAAACCAGGGGCCGCAATGGGCATGGACTTCTCAATATTGAGGCAAGGGTAAAGGCGATGAACGGTAAGCTCACCATCGTAGGAGACGAAGGATTCTTATGCCGCGTGGAAATTCCACTGCCAAACACGCTACATTAGCATGAGCCTATAGCATGGGAATCGTAGCAAGACAAAGCGTAATCACCACCATTATATCTTACTGCGGTGTGATCATCGGGTACATCAACTTGCTCTATCTCTATCCGAAGTTTCTAAACCCAGAACAAATCGGGCTCTTCCGCACCATTCAAGATGCTGCCATCCTGTTCACACCTTTTGCGCAATTTGGCCTGGCGCAAAGCATTGCCCGCTACTATCCACGCCTGGTCAATTCACGCGATTCCACCGGGAGCTTTGTAAGCTTAATCCTGTTGATGGCCCTGGGCGGGTTTGCCGTTTTTTTGATCTTTTTCAAATTATTCGAAAACTCAATCCTCTCGTACTTTCAGGAAAATGCCAACGCGATCATCACCTATTCCACCCTGGTCCTTTGGTTAACATTGATTTTGTTAATCCTAGCTGTGTTTGAGGCTTTCAGCCGATCGTTATTAAGGACTGTTGTGCCTAGCCTGCTTCGAGAACTTGTCGCCCGATTTCTGTTGGCTGTTTTTGTGACTCTGTATTTCCTGGAATACCTGACGTTTAATCAATTTATCGTCAGTTCTGCGATCACCTATGTAATCTGCCTGATCATTCTGCTCGTCTATTTGATGGCAAAAGGTGAAATCCGGGTTGATGTTTCGTTGAGCAAACTCGATACAACCCAGCTACCCGGCCTATTTAAATATAGCCTGCTGAGTTTTGCAGGCACAGCAGGTTTCATCATCGTGGGCAAGGTGGACAGCATCATGGTTTCTGCGATGCTTAACCTGTCGGCCAACGCTATTTACACCACCGCATTTTACATGGCCACGGTAATCGAAATACCAAAACGCGCATTGTCTCAGCTTGCCATGCCGCTCATTTCCAGGGCGTTCGAAAAAAATGATCTGAAAGAAATTGGAATCATCTACCAGAAAACCTCCATCAATCAGTTTGTAATAGGCACACTATTGCTGATTGGCGTATGGATAAACCTGGATTCGATTTTTGCCTTGATGCCCAATGGCAGCATATATGACGCGGGATTCTACGTGGTCTTAATCGTTGGCGGTGGAAAGCTCATCGACATGATGTTCGGCCCCAGCAGCGAGGTGATCGTGATGTCTAAGTACTATGGCTTTAATATCGTATTGATCATGATGCTGGCCGTGTTTGTGGTGGTTGCCAACAACCTGCTCATCCCACAATATGGAATCAACGGTGCCGCCATAGGTTCGGCATTAGCGTTGATAGGCTTCAACGTGATCAAGTATGTTTTCATTTATGTCAAACTTCAGATGCAACCCTTTACGACTGCGACTTTCAAAGTAGTTGCTGTGGCTGCCGTTGTGGTGATGCTGCACTTCACTATTCCGCGAATGGGCCACCCCATCATCGACATGGTGGTAAGGTCATCTGTTGTCACCATCGTTTTTGGAGTGCTGATCTACATCCTGAAAGTAACGCCAGACGGCAACAACCTGCTTGACAAGGTGCTGATTCTGCTTGGGGTGAAACTAAAGTGACTTTAGCAGTTTAATAAGCTGCGCGGTCAGTTGTTCGCGGGAGTACCGCAAGCTGCCCTGCGTCCTTTTGATTTCACCCCGCGCCCAGGCTTGGAATTGGTCAGAAAGGAACTGCTTAATACCCTGCAAATTCTCGTGTTCAAATATTTGACCTGCCTCTGTTTCGTGAAGTATTGAAGCAGCATCGCCCACCGTTGGCCCGATGGCTAGGATCGGTTTCCCAGATGCCAGGTATTCAAAAAATTTTCCTGGCAAATTGCCGGGTGCCAGGGCTGTTCTAGCCAGCACCAGCAACTGGAGGTCTGTTTGGGCGAATAGCGCGGGTAACTCACTATGCGGAACATAGGAAACAAAGCCCGTGATTTGAGACAGGGTTGGCTTTGAAGCTACCCAGGTTTTGAAAGCGGAGTTGACATTGCCAACAAATTCAACCTTAAAATCTGACGCCAACTCAGGCCTATCCTCCAAAAGGTTGTTCAAAGCAAGCATCATCGATTTGGGATCGCGCAGTTCATCCACAATACCAATGTGCCTGATGGTAAACTTGTCCGTTCGGATGGGCTGTATTTGCGCGAAGTCATCCGGGTCAAATCCATTGGTGATCAGGTCTACTTTGCGGTTACCCCGCATCTCCAGTCGTTTCACGTGATACGGGGCGATGGTAATCACCCGGTCGGCCATCGTCAACACATCCCTTTCAAGTGCCTGGTGTTTTCGCCTTGCCCAATGGGTTAATAAAAGGCTGTCCAGCAAATCCCACTCACTCCAGGGATCGCGAAAGTCAGCAACCCATTTAATGTGAGGATACTTTTTTTTGAGTCGAAGGCCAATCAGGTGAATGGAATGCGGTGGTCCTGTGGTGATAATCTTGTCGATTTGATTTGTCGCAATCAAGTCCGACAAGAAGGCCACTGAAGGTTTTATCCAAAACTTACGCGCATCCGGAATGAAGAGGTTACCACGAACCCAGGTACTCACACGCTGAAGGAAACCAGGTCTTTGAGTGGAAACAAAGTCCGTCTGTCCGGTTGGTTTCCTGCCAAAGAACTTCATCACACGGAAGAAAGCCTGGTAGGGTTCCCAAATCGGCAGTTTGATCACCTCTGCCTGCAACGGCATGTCTTTCATTAACGATTCATCCCGAATGGTGAATGATGGGTTCTCGGGGGTGAAGATCCACGGCTCCCACCCTTGCTTGCACAAATACTTAACAAACTTGAGCCAACGCTGCACTCCGCTACCTCCGCTTGGCGGCCAATAGTAAGTGATAATGATCAGTCTCTTATCCAATTCCTTCTGCGCTTAGGTGATCGAGTATGCCTCGCCAGTTGGCAGGCTTAAACCACGCAATTTCAGCATCCTTTTTGAACCAAGTCAACTGCCGCTTGGCATACCGTCTGGTATTTCTTTTTATTAACCTTATCGCCTCCTCCCGATCATAGTCAGCATCAAAGTATCCGAACCATTCCTGGTATCCTACTGTCTGCAGCGCATGGGTTGCGCGATGCGGGTATAATTCACGTGCTTCTTCCTCCAAGCCCATCCTGACCATTTCATCCACACGGCTGTCAATTCGCTGATAGAGTTCCTCTCGACCCAACTCCAACCCGATTTTCACAATCTGGAAAGGCCGGGGTCGCTTACTCGCCTTTCTGAAATTCGTTACCGGCATTCCGGTAGACCTGATGATTTCGAGAGCCCTTACCAGACGATGTGGGTTCTGCAGGTCTACCACGGCAAAGTACTCCGGGTCCTTTTCTTGCAGTTCCGACTGGAGCGATTCGATCCCCTTGCTTAACAACTCCCCCATGAGTTCCCCTCGAAGGCCCTCCTTTATTTCGGGCATATCGTCAAAACCCTCGCACACTGCTTTTACATACAGCCCCGAGCCGCCACACATGACAACTACTTTTTTTTCATTCAGCAGGCGCTCAATGGTCTCCAGGGCGTCCCGTCCGAACTCCCCGGCATCATAGGGTTGTGCGATGGAACGAACGCCAACAAAATGGTGCGGCACCTGGGCCAATTGATTTGCATTAGGCTTGGCCGTACCAATGGCAGGTTCCATAAACACCTGACGGGAGTCGGCCGAAACAACTTCAGTATGAAAGTGCTGAGCGAGGCGGATGGCCACATCGGTCTTCCCAACAGCCGTGGGGCCGACAACAACGATCAATGCTCTTTTTGCTTCCCTTTTCATTAACCCGCGGCAAATT
Source organism: Cyclobacteriaceae bacterium (assembly GCA_050250195.1). Classification (GTDB taxonomy): domain Bacteria; phylum Bacteroidota; class Bacteroidia; order Cytophagales; family Cyclobacteriaceae; genus ELB16-189. Next base: position 93,108 of record JBFWPC010000002.1, read on the forward strand.
ACGATGTTTCAGGCACTGAATTTTCCATTGTACCCAAATCACGGTAACTTGCGGTCAACCAATATTTGTTTTCTCAACGATGATTAAATACACCAATCAGTTCCTTGCCAAGTTGGAGGACTTGATCGCGGAGTCGGACTATATTCTGAGGTACGAAAAAGGAAATTTCAAGTCGGGCTACTGTTTATTAAGGGATCAGAAGATTATGATCGTCAATAAGTTTTACGCCACCGAAGGCAAGATCAATGCCCTGATGGACATTTTGAGGATTGTGACCCTGGACACAACCCGCTTCACCGAAAAAAGCAAGAAACTTTACGAAGAGCTTTCACAAGCCGAAATCAAACTCTAGCGGATTGCTCGGTTTCATCCACACGCCCATGTCGTTCGCGATAAGCCAGTTTCTTAAATAGCGTGCCATGCAAGTGACGTTCTTAGGCTCCGGCACGTCACAAGGCGTGCCTGTTATCGGCTGCCAGTGCAGGGTTTGCAGATCCCTGGATTACAGGAACAAACGACTTCGAAGTTCTGTCCATATTCTGGTAGATGGCAAAAGTTTTGTGATTGATACCGGGCCTGATTTCAGGCAGCAGATGTTGCGCGAAGATATTCGACACCTTAACGCAGTCATTTTCACCCACGGTCACAAAGACCATACAGCCGGCCTTGACGATGTGCGTGCCTACAATTTCCTGCAACAAACAGACATGCCGGTGTACGGCAGCATCGATGTGCTGGAGCAACTGAAGAAAGAGTTTGCGTACGTGTTTGCATCTGTCAAGTACCCGGGCATTCCCCAACTTCGGCTGCATGAACTCAATGGTGAAAATTTCATGGTGGAGGATGTCGAATTCATTCCGCTACCCGTGATGCACCTGCACATGCCGGTGTTGGGTTTCCGAGTGGGTGCCTTTAGCTACATCACAGACGCCAAACACATACCGGACGAAACCTTGAAGAAGATCAAAGGATCTCGCGTGGTGGTGCTCAATTCGCTTCAAAAAGAACCTCATATTTCGCATTTTAACCTGGACGAAGCCGTTAACATGGCGCAGGTCATTGGGGCCGAAAAAACTTACTTCACCCACATCAGCCACAAACTGGGTTTGCATGACGAAATTGAAAAGAAACTTCCCGATGGCATTCAATTGGCGTACGATGGTTTGAAGCTCACCATTTAACCGTGCACAATAGCTACTACCTCCTGCGGCAACTTTGCCCGCTTCTCAACGAGGAGTTGGCCGGCTCCAAAGTAGTCTCTTGCTTCAGCCAGCATAAAGATGAGTTGATGATTGAATTTGGTAAGGATGGCCGGTCATTTTTCATTCGCGCGCACCTGCTTCCTGGCTTTTCCTGCCTGTCTTTCCCAAAAACGTTTCACCGCGCCAGAAGAAACACCATCGAACTATTTCAGGAAACCAACCTGCAGGATTTTACCGGTTCATCCTGCTTCGAAAATGAACGGGCAATGGCGATTCAACTGCAAGGTCAACTCTCGATCATTTTTAAAATGCACGGCAATCGGGCAAACGTGTTGCTGACGGAGGGCGATCGCGTGACCAAAATCTTCAAGAACGAACTTGCCGAAGACTTGAACATCAAACCAGGTGACCTCCACCGGCAAATTGATTGGAGTGAACAATTCTTCATGTCTCACCGCGATGACATTCGCAAACATTACTTCACCTGGGGAAAGGAAGTTTGGCGTCACCTTGACAACAAGGGATTTGGCAATTTAAGTATCGGGGAGCAATGGCAGGTGATTACGCAAACCAGGAATCAACTGGAACACCCTACCTACGCAATTGTGATGCGAGGTGGCGAACCCAAATTATCGTTGCTGCCACATGAAGGGGAAGCGGTATCCGATAACGCGCTGGATGCAATCACTGAGTTCTTCCAACGAACGATTTCTCTTACTTCCGTTGATCGCGAACGCAGCGCAGTCATCAAATCCATTCAAAACAAAATCTCAAGCGCCAGGAAGTACATCGAAAAAAATTCAGCTCAGCTGGCGAGAGTGGAAAACGATCAGCACTTTAAGTCGTGGGCTGATTTGATCATGGCCAACCTACATTTGCTAAAGGGCGGAGCGCCTGAGGTGACCCTCACCGACTTCACCAATTCAGCTCAACCGGCAGTTACCATCAAAATGGACCCCAAGCTATCTCCGCAAAAAAATGCGGAAGCATATTACCGAAAGGCCAAGAACCAAGGGATCGAGATCGAGAAGTTGAGAGAGGGGCTCACCCGGAAGAACGAGGAAATGGCAGCCTTGCAGGCTACATTGAAAGAAGCGGAAAACGCCAACTCTCTGACTCAGTTGCGAAAACTGGCTTCCGAACATACAACCCAGACTCAAGCACAACGTGAGCGCCTACCCTTTCATGAAGTCTCATTTAATGGGTTCCAGATTTGGATTGGAAAGAGCGCTGCGGACAATGACGAATTGACGCTGAAGCATTCGCACAAAGAAGACCTTTGGCTCCATGCCAAAGACGTGGCGGGCTCTCACGTGCTCGTAAAGCACCAGTCAGGAAAAATATTTCCGAAAGATGTGGTAGAACGTGCCGCAGCGTTGGCGGCCTGGCACTCCAAACGAAAAACAGAAGGCCTGGTTCCGGTTGCCTACACCGCTAAAAAATTTGTGAGGAAACGGAAGGGGGATCCTCCCGGTTCAGTAGTGGTTGAGCGAGAAAAGGTAATATTGGTTGAGCCGAAACCAACTTAAGAAATTACGTCACCACATTAACCTTCATCATGTTGGTTCGGCTACGCTCATGAATTGGCATGCTGGCCAGGCTAATGAAAATATCTCCTGGGCGAACGTGTCCATCGCGTTTAAGAATTTCGCCCACATCGCGAATGGTCTCGTCTGTTGAGTTTTGTTTCTCGTAATAGTAGGCTCTTGTGCCCCACACCAGGTTCATCGTATTAAGGATCGACTTGTTGCCGGTGAACACAAAGATGTTTGCGTCAGGCCGGTGTGATGAGGACTTGAAAGCGGTGTATCCCGAGGCCGTCATGCCTACAATCGCTCTGGCATTTACCTCCTTTGCCAACTTACACGCAGTAAGAATCAGGCTATCGTGGATGAAGATCGAAGAATTGGGATCCACTTCGCGAAAGCGATAATAAATGCCACCGGTCTTCTCCACCGATGTAATGGTGCGCACCATGCTTCTGATCACCTCAATCGGATATTTGCCGGCTGCCGTTTCAGCCGAGAGCATCAATGCATCGGCTCCATCCATCACCGCGTTTGCCACATCGTTGGTCTCAGCCCGGGTGGGTCGCGGGTTTTCGATCATGCTCTCCATCATCTGCGTAGCCACGATCACCGGTTTGGACGCCTGGTTGCATTTCTCAATCAACATTTTCTGAACCATCGGCACCTCTTCCATCCAGATTTCCACACCCAAGTCCCCGCGTGCCACCATCACCGCATCGGTGGCTGCGATGATGGCATCGATGTTTTGTAATGCCTCCGGCTTTTCGATTTTCGCCACAATGCGGGCAGCCGATTTATGATCGTCAATGATCTTTCGGAGGGTAAGAATGTCGCTCTCTTTGCGCACAAACGATAGTGCCACCCAATCTACATTGTTCTTTAATCCAAACTCAAGGTCGTCCAAATCCTTTTCTGTAAGTGAGGGTGCCGAAACTTTTGTGAAAGGAAGGTTAATGCCTTTTCGGGATTTCAACGGTCCACCATATTTCACTTCCGTCACCACGTCAATATCCCTCACCTCCTTCACCGTTAGCTCGATCTTGCCATCGTCAATCAACACCATGTCTCCTTCCTTCACGTCATTGGGAAGTTGCTTGTACGAGGTGCTGGCTATTTCATTGTTGCCCACCAATTCGCGCGTGGTAATAATAAACTCCTGGCCCTGCTTAAGCTCTGCACCTTTTTCCACCTCGTTGATTCGAATCTTTGGGCCTTGCAAATCAAGTAGCAGTGCCACGTTCGCTGTAAGTTCTTCGTTGATCGAGCGCACATTATCGACTACCTTTTGGTGATCTTCGTGAGAGCCGTGAGAAAAGTTGAGCCTGAACACATCCACGCCTTCTTTGACGAGCGCGCGCAGCATTTCTCTCGAATTAGACGCAGGGCCGATGGTTGCCACAATCTTGGTCCTGTTGTAAGCTATGCGTTCCATTAAAAGATAAAGTAGTCTTTAGATTTGAGCGTGTCCAAAGGTATGAAAGCCACTAATTCAACGGAAGGAATCGTCCGCAAGTATTCCTGCAAACGATTGTGGTCGAGCGGATCCTCTCCCTGCATCATCACGATGTAATCGAAGTGCGGATACTCCGGCACGAGCAGATTCTTTGCAGCCTCATTTTCTCCAGGCCGGTTTCTGAACAACCGAATAAGGTTTATGGTCGATGAGCCAAGGTAGTGGGTGTAGGTTCCCGTTATTTTGTCTTTGTGTTGAATGGTGAGGTCGGGCTGCTTGGTAAGGTGTACACCTATGGTTTGGTTTATGTCCCAGGCGAGCTTGTAGCCCCTTGCGGAGGAAATGATTCCGACAAGATAAAAATCGTAATTGTACTCAATTTCGAGCCGCTTTTTCTTCATTTTAGAACGATTTGAAGGTCGACCACCCGGGTAAAAAGTTTGACAATATTGGGTTAAATCTCTTTCTTTGCACAGGTTTTTTGAATACTACTAAACTATAATAACATGTCTGAAATCGCGCAAAAAGTAAAACAGATCATCATCGACAAGCTAGGCGTAGAAGAATCTGAAGTGACCCCCGAGGCTTCTTTTACGAACGACCTGGGTGCCGACTCCCTCGATACTGTTGAGTTGATCATGGAGTTCGAGAAGGAATTCAACATCTCCATTCCTGATGACCAGGCTGAGAACATTGCCACAGTAGGACAGGCGATTTCTTATCTTGAAGAAAACGTGAAGAAGTGATTGAATAAATCACTTCCTCCTTCACATACCAACCTTTTTTAGATGGCTTTTAGACGAGTTGTAGTTACCGGTGTAGGCGCACTAACCCCGATCGGCAATACCTTAAGGGCCTTTTGGGATGGCCTGAAAGCAGGCAAGAGCGGGGCTGCACCCATAACTAAATTCGACACCTCCCTTTTCAGGACGAAGTTCGCCTGCGAAGTAAAAGGATTTGATCCCAATAACTTTATCGACAGAAAAGAAGCGCGCAAGATGGATCCCTTTGCGCAGTATGCCATGGTGGTGGCAGACGAAGCCATCCAGGATTCAAAATTACCATTGCCGGAACTGGATCCCGATCGCGTGGGTGTGATCTGGGGATCTGGTATTGGCGGCCTGCTCACCTTCCAGGAGGAAGTAAAATCTTTCGCAAAAGGAGACGGAACTCCCCGCTTCAATCCGTTTTTCATTCCCAAGATGATCGCGGATCTGAGTGCGGGACATATTTCCATCAAGTATGGTTTTCGCGGCCCCAACTTCACTACCGTGTCGGCCTGCGCCTCCTCCACTAATGCCATCTACGATGCCTTCACCTATATCAAGTTGGGTAAGGCGGATGCCATGGTGACGGGTGGATCAGAGATGGCAGTATGCGAAGCCGGAATTGGAGGCTTCAACGCCATGAAGGCCCTCTCCGAAAGGAACGACTCGCCCGAGACTGCCAGCAGGCCTTACGACAAGGAACGTGACGGCTTTGTGCTGGGAGAAGGCGCAGGCGGTTTGATTTTGGAAGAATACGAGCACGCAAAAAAACGTGGCGCAAAGATTTATGCCGAAGTGTTGGGCGGTGGCATGTCTGCCGATGCCTATCACATCACCGCACCGCACCCGGAAGGAGCTGGCATCACCAAAGTAATGGAGGTGGCACTGCAAGATGCGGGTATCAAAGCATCGGACGTGGATTACGTAAACACGCACGGAACATCCACGCCCCTTGGCGATATTGGCGAGATCAGGGCCATTCAAAAAGTATTTGGCGACCATGCCTACAAGATGAACATCAGTTCAACCAAGTCGATGACGGGGCACTTGCTTGGTGCCGCTGGGGCCATCGAGGCCATTGCCTGTTTGCTTGCACTGAATGAGGGCGTGGTACCCCCTACCATCAATCATTTTACCGATGATGATGACCTGGATCCCAAACTCAACCTCACATTCAATCAGGCCCAGCAACGCGATGTGAAGATTGCGTTGAGCAACACGTTCGGCTTCGGGGGTCACAATTTTTCCATCATTCTCAAGAAAGCGGAGTAGTTTTGACTCTGTGTGGGGCCTGTTAAAACGATCTAAGCCAACCAAGAAAGAAAGTCAGAAGCTCATCTCCGCAATTAAGACCATCGCGGGACTCACGCCTTCCAACTTAGAACTTTACCGGCTTGCCACTCTTCACAGCTCCAAGAGTCAGGAGAAAAATGGCATTCGCGAATCCAACGAACGACTGGAGTATTTGGGTGATGCCATTCTTGGCGCAGCCGTGGCCGATTACTTGTTCAAGAAGTATCCATTTGAAAACGAAGGTTTTCTTACGGAAATCAGATCGAGAATCGTCAATCGCGAGTCGCTGAATGCACTTGCCCGAAAAGTAGGTATTGCTTCTATTATTCAATTCGATCAGCGAAATACCCAACTGCAAAAGGTGATCCTTGGCAACACCCTGGAGGCCATCGTAGGGGCGGTGTACCTTGACAAAGGCTATTTGCGTTGCAAAAAATTCGTGATTGACAAGCTGATTGTTCCCTACTACAACCTGGACGAGGTGGTTAGTTCCAACCACAATTACAAGAGCCGGGTCATCGAATGGGCACAGCGCCACAACAAACCGATCCGTTTCGAGTCTGCGTTCACCAAGACCGGGCGAACCGCAAAGGAATTTTCCGCGCAGGTATGGATTGACAATAAACCGTATGGAATCGGATACGGATTCACAAAAAAGAAAGCAGAACAGGATGCTGCGCTGAAGACCAGCCAGATGCTCGAAATCTAAAAATGCGTAAACGTGAGTAGGAAATTAAGAGTTGGAGGAGCCACCGTTAACCAAACGCCCATCGATTGGACGGGCAACACGCAGCGCATCATTGAAGCCATCGGACGGGCCCGTGAAATTGGAATTGAATTACTGTGTTTCCCCGAGATGAGCATACCGGGCTACGGCTGCGAGGACCTGTTCCTTGCGGAGTGGGTAACAGCAAAGTCCTGGGAGCAACTGTCTATCATCAAAGAGCATTGTAACGGCATTGCCGTGGTGGTGGGGTTGCCTGTTCGCATGGACGGACTTACCTACAATGGTGCGGCCGTGATCTCTGATCAACAAATACTGGGAGTGACGCTCAAGCAGAACATGGCGCGAGATGGTGTGCACTACGAACCGCGCTGGTTTGATGCATGGAGACCAGGTACTACGACCCGCATTCTCTATGACGGACGGGAAATTCAGGTTGGAGATTTGACCTATGAATTGAACGGAGTGTCGTTTGCCTTTGAAATCTGTGAGGATGCGTGGCGCAAAGTAAGGCCAGCCGAGGCCTTTTGCCGCAAGCACGTAGATCTGATTCTCAATCCCAGTGCGAGCCATTTTGCGATGAGCAAAGCCCCGTCCAGAGAACAACTGGTGAATGAAAGCTCTGCTCAATTCAATTGCGTTTACGGATATGTAAATCTGCTGGGCAATGAGGCAGGCAGAATGATTTATGATGGAGATATTCTGTTCTCTCGGAAGGGAAAACTCATCTTCAGAAGTCGAAGGCTTTCTCTTCAACCTTTTGTGGTTGGAGGGCTCACGATCGACTTTGAAGACGCAAACGAACGGTACGCCCCGCTTGAACAGGACATTGAGAGCAAGAATGAAGAATTTGCACAGGCCACGTCACTTGCCCTTTTCGATTATTTAAGAAAGAGTAAATCCAAGGGGTATGTGGTGAGCTTGAGTGGCGGAGCCGATTCAGCCTGCTGTGCCGTGATTGTAACCGAAATGGTAAGGAGGGTATTAAAACAACTTGGGCCAGGCGTTTTGCATGATTTAGGTTATCAGGGTAGCGAGAAGGAAATCGTGAAGCACCTGCTCACGTGCGCCTACCAGGCATCGGCCAATTCAAGCACCACCACGCTTGATGCCGCCAAAGCCATTGCTGACGATTTGGGGACAACATTTCACCATTGGCAAATTGAAGATGAGGTCCAGTCATATCAGGGCAAGATTGCGCAGGTAATCGGCCGTTCACTTGAATGGAAGACCGATGACATCGCCATGCAGAACATCCAGGCCCGCGCCCGCTCGCCCATTATTTGGATGCTGGCCAACATCAAAAAGAGCATCCTGCTTACCACGTCTAACCGCAGCGAGGGAGACGTGGGTTATGCCACCATGGATGGCGACACCAGCGGCAGCCTTGCCCCGATTGCCGGTGTTGACAAACCTTTCGTTTTGCAATGGTTGAGGTGGGCAGAAAAAGAACTCCATTATCCAGGTTTGAATTTGGTTAACAACTTGCAACCCACTGCCGAGTTGCGACCCGTGGGGCAAGACCAAACAGACGAGAAGGATCTCATGCCGTACGATGTATTGGTGGCCATTGAAAAAGCAGCCATTCGCGACCGGCAGTCACCCCGTCAAGTCTTCAATCTGCTCAGTCCGAAAATGGAGGAATCGCATTTGAAGAGACATATTGTCAAATTCTTTCGTCTTTGGGCCCAAAATCAGTGGAAGCGCGAGCGCCTGGCGCCTTCGTTTCACCTTGACGACTTAAATGTAGACCCCAGGAGTTGGTGTCGCTTCCCTATACTCTCGGGGGCATTTCAAGAGGAACTGAAGCAGCTCGAAGGTTGATTAATCTTTGGCCTTTGGCAGGAGTCTAATATCTTTGCCCGACTCAATTTTGGGTCATTGTTTTTTCTCTGAAAAACCTCATAAAACTCACCAATGCTCAGCTTCATCATTTGGAATGGCAGCCCCGAAATTTTCTCGATAGGATCTTTTGCGCTACGTTGGTACGGCTTGCTCTTTGCAGCCGGATTCCTGATCAGCCAACAACTTCTTTACTACATCTATCGAAAAGAGGGAAAACCAGAAAAAGATGTAGACACGCTAACCATCTACATGGTGATTGCAACGATTGTGGGTGCCAGGTTAGGCCATGTGATCTTTTATCAACCGGAACTATTTATCGAAAACCCGATTGGGATATTTCTACCCTTTGAGTTCTCTCCTTTTCGCTTTACCGGACTTCAGGGACTGGCAAGTCATGGAGGGGCATTTGGCATATTGTTCGCGCTCTGGTTGTACAGCCGCAAAAAGAAGCCGGGCCAGAATTATCTGCAAGTTCTTGATCGTATCGTGATTCTGGTTGCACTCACGGGCTGCCTGATCCGATTAGGAAACTTCTTCAATTCCGAAATCATTGGAAAACCAACCAACTCGCCTGTCGGGGTGGTGTTTACAAGCCATGTAACAGAAACATTTACGCGGGAAGGCGATCAGAACCCGGTTGAATCCATTTCCATCGTGAAAAATGAAGAGTTGCCGGCAGGCGCCCACGGAAGAGTGCCCATTTATGTCTACCTTTTCTTCAAACCGCAAACCACAAAAACGACTGCCGAAAGCTACTTGAATTATGACGCAAAGATCTACTTAAGCAGGTTGAATGAATTCGTTGATGCAGGCGAAATGACGTATCAAATTGTCGAAGAAAAACCAGGTGTGTTTGTGGGGCGTGTGAGTACGTTTGGAATTGCCCGCCATCCCGCACAATTGTACGAGTCTATTTCAAGCCTGTTGCTGTTTGCATTTTTGTTCTGGTTCTGGACAAGAAAGAAAGGAGACACCCCTGATGGGCAGGTCTTCGCGATCTTCATGGTTGTGCTCTGGTCGCTAAGATTTTTCTACGAGTTCCTCAAGGAGAATCAGGTTGATTTCGAAGACAGCCTCGCGCTGAATATGGGCCAAATCCTCAGTATCCCGCTGATCGTGGTAGGCATCTTACTTTTGGTGCGGTCATTTAGGAATTCTAGCGCAAAGTCGTCAACTTGAAAGATTGAAGTGAAACGGTGAAGTTGTATGCATGAGAGGTCTGAGGCTGTTCATATCCACCTTTTTTTTCCTGGCGTTTTGGCACGGTAGCGCGGGCCAGTCCGATCCGAACATCTATGGCCGTATTGTCACGCTGGATACCACCTCCCGCGAAATCATGACAGTCAACCGAATTTTGATCATCGGAAACAAGATCACCCGCGATCGCATCATTCTCAGAGAACTTGCCCTGCAACCCGGTGACACCGTAAGCAACCATCGACTCGGTGCCATCTTGCAACGCGACCGCAACAAAATCTACAACCTGAGGCTGTTCAATACGGTTACCATCCGAATTCTTCAATTGGACACCGCCCAAATTGATCTCCTTATCGAGGTGGCGGAAAGATGGTACACCTTTCCAGTGCCAATCTTTGAACTGTCTGACAGAAATTTTAATGAGTGGTGGCAAAACTATGACCACGATTTCAGGCGCGTGAATTATGGCGCGCGGCTTTATCAGTACAATTTCCGAGGCCGCAATGAGACGCTGCGACTTACTGCCCAATTCGGATTTACCAGACGATTCGACCTGATCTACAGGATTCCAAACCTCGATCGAAACCAAAAGCAAGGACTCACAATCGGGTTTGAGTATGCCGAACCCAAAAACCTAGCCTACTTTACCAACAACCACAAGCTTGAATTTCTACAAACAGACTTCACTTTGCGAAGGATGAGCGTGGCCAATGTGCTGTATACCTATCGAAAGTCATTTTATGAAACGCACTCGATTGGTCTCGAATACCGCAGTGGCACCGTGGCCGACACCGTTGCCCAACTCAACTCCAACTATTACTCAAATGGCTCCAGCCACCAGCAATATGAAGCCATCAGCTACAACTTCAACTCAGATCATCGGGACGTTGTCGCTTATCCACTCAAAGGCTACCATTTTTCCACGTACGCGGCAAAGTTAGGCCTGGGCATCAGCAGTGATGTGAATCAGTTGCAATTGAACGTCACGCACGCACAATATATGGATCTCAAAAATGGTTTTTACCTCTCCAATTTTTCTGCGGCCTTTTTTAGCACACCCGACTCCCAACCCTACACGTTGTATGGCGCTCTCGGTTACCGAAAACAATTCATACGCGGCTACGAGATCTACGTGGTGGAAGGGCCGAAATTCTTCCTGAATAAGACAACCCTTAAGAAAAGAATCTTTTCGCGTGCCTGGGAATTTGAAGACATGCCGTTTGAACAGTTTCGACATCTGCCATTATCGATCTACCTGAAGACGTATTTCGATATGGGGTACGTGGAGAACTATCCTCAATACGCAGAAATGAATATCAATGAACGCCTCTCTAACAAATTCCTTTCAGGCGCTGGGGCGGGAATTGACGTTGTTACGTTTTACGACACCGTCATGCGCTTTGAATACACCTTTACCGGTGACGGAACACGCGGCTTCTTTTTTCACGTGAAAAAGGAGTTTTAGTACCTCTTATACACTTTCTTTTTTCCTCGCACATATTGGTACCACACGCCTGTGGGCGCCCCGGCTTCATATTGCCCGGTAAATTCCAGCCTACCATCATTATTGAAAAATTGCCATGTGCCGTCTTCCTTTCCATTTCGATAGTGCCCTTTTTGCAACAGGATGCCGGTTTCGCTATACACCGCTGTGGGGCCCTCCGGCAAACCATTCACGTAGGTGATGTCTCGTTGCAACCGGCCATTGTCATGATAAAATCTCCAGGTACCCTCATATCGACCGGCTTTATAAAGTCCCTTCTTCTCAAGATTTCCATTCTCGTAATAGTACCAGGCAGTGTCAGTAATCACACCGGATTCCCACCGCTCGCGCCCTTGTAGGGTACCTGACGGGTAGAAGTAAGTAACGGGGCCATGCAGCACTCCTTTTTGATAATGTTCTATCGAATTTCTCACCCCGGAGGGGTAGAAATAATGCCATTCCCCTTCCCTTCTCCCTTCTTTCACCGCGCCACTACTCCTAATTTCGCCATTTCCATAGTAGGTCACTGAATCCTGGGCTATCAGCATATCAGGTAAAACCAACAGGCAAAAAGCGATTGAATAAAATAATCTCTGCATTGAATTCAGATAAATACCCTAACTTATAATCGAAATCATTCGGGATGTCCCTCTTTCAAAAGGCTACGGCCCTCATTTTTGTTTTGCTTATGGCAAAGTTAGCGAATGCCCAAAGCGTTTCCACGCGAATCGGGGCACAGGCCGGCTCGATTGGGTATGCAAGCGTAGCGCGATCGGACGAGTGGTCGCTATTCAATAATGTGGCCGGGCTTGCGGGCATCGGGTCTGCGTTCGCGGGCATTTCTTATGACCTCAACCCACAACTGCCCAACGCCAATAGAATGGCCATGACCATCGGCTCCCCGCTTAGGCTTGGCGTGTTAAGTGGTGGGGTATTCAAATTTGGTGACGACATCTATAGCGAACAGCTCGTCTCAGTAGGTTACGCAAACCAATTCGGGCTCGCTACCCTGGGCCTGAAACTGTCATACGTGCAATACCGAGCTGAAGGCTTTGGTACACAAACAGCCCTCAGCCTCTCGGCCGGAGGTGTAGCCCATTTATCCGAAAAACTTAAGGTTGGAGCGCACATCCAGAATGTGAATCAGCCTGCAATTGGAGATGGCGAGGAGCGACTTGCCGTGCAGATGGGGGTGGGCGTGGCATTCTTTCCAACCGGTCAACTTTCTCTCTTTGGGGAAATCGCCAAAGAAATTGACTTCGATGCAACTGTACGAGTTGGGCTCGAATATCAAATCGTGGAAGATCTGTTTTTTCGCACAGGCTTTAATCTTTACCCGGCAACAGGTTCGGGAGGAATCGGATACAAACTCAAGAAAATCAAGATAGATTACGCCATTCAGTACGGGTTCGAGCTGGCTTCGTCTCACCAACTGACTGCAGCATGGCAGTTCGCAAAAAGGGCCAAATGAAGTGCGGGCGGTTTCTTGCTCTGATCGTTTGGTTTACGACCTACGTGGTTTTTGGCCAAACAGACCCGTTGCATGAAAGAGAAGTGGAGCGAATCGCTGATGAACTTTTTGCACTTCAAGAAAATGATTTAAACTACAGCGAACTCTACGAGAATTTATTGCAACTGAGATCGCACCCACTCGACCTGAATAGCGCCTCTGCGGATCAACTCCGATCGTTGTTTGTGCTTTCCGAAAGTCAAATTGGCGGGATCCTGGACTATCGAGAACGAGCAGGAAGATTGCTATCGATCTATGAGCTACAGAATGTGCCAGGATTAGATCCCATCACGATTTCGCGACTTGAGCCATTCGTTATGGTGTCGGAGAGCAGTCTGGCAGAAAAGAACCTTTTCCACCGGATCACTGACTTTGACAACGGTTACCTGATACTGCGCCATCAAAGAACCATTGAATTGCGAAAAGGCTTCAGAAGCATCAACAATCAACCGGCCGCATTTCATGGGTCGCCAGATAATATTTACATGCGATTTCGAACCAGTAAAGCCAACGATCATAGCATTGGATTTACGGCAGAAAAAGACGCAGGAGAAGCAATCGATTGGAATCCGAAAAACCGGAGATTTGGAATGGACTATTATTCACTTCATTTCCAATTAGTCAATAAGGGCAGGTTAAATAACTTAATCCTGGGTGACTTCCAGGCGCAATTTGGTCAGGGGCTTCTTTTGGGTGGAGCGTTTGGCGTGGGTAAGGGTGGAGAAACCATTGCGACTACACGCAGAAGCAACCTTGGATTCCTGCCTTATACTTCATTGGATGAGAATAACTTTTTTCGGGGAGTCGCTGTCACACTCCGCCTTTCTCGGTATTGGCGATTAAGCAGTTTCATTTCACATAAACGCATGGATGGATCAACCCAAGTGGACAGTTTGGGCAAAGTCATCGAGATTTCTTCATTCAACCAAACAGGCTTGCATCGAACGGAAACCGAGTTGGCCAATCGAAAAAGCCTAACCGAAAACAATGCCGCGGTCGTTCTCGAATATCAAAGAAATACGTTCCATTCAGGCATCGTGGTCCACGCGAACCATTTCAGCTTGCCAGTCAACAGCAACCCCACCCTTTACAACCAATTCAGCTTTAAGGGAGCCGAACTAGTCAATACGAGTGCTTATTTGAATTACAGTTGGCATAACTTTTCCTTTTTTAGTGAAATTGCCAAATCCCACGACAAGGGATTTGCTGGCGTGGCAGGCATGCTGGCAAGTTTGAGTCATTCAATGGACCTGTCCATGGTCTATCGAAATTATGCTCGCGATTTTCAGAGCTATTATGGCAACGCATTTGGTGAGAACAGCAGGCCGCAAAATGAATCGGGGTTGTACCTGGGCTGGAAGTATCGCGTGGGCCGTGACCACCACCTATCCGGCTATACCGACCTGTTCCGCTTCAATTGGCTCCGGTACCGAGTGTATTCGCCATCCAATGGTTTCGAATGGCTTGCCCGGTACACCTACCAGCCAACAAAACAAGTTGCCTTTTACGTTCAGGTCCGCGAGGAAAACAAGGCGCGCAACCTGTCCGAGTCAGTCACCTACCAGACGGCCAACGGCAGAAAGCGAAACTACTGGATCAACATCGACTATTCGGTCAACGATCACCTTGGACTTCGTACAAGGGTTCAACAAAGCAGTTATTCTCTTGCCGGCATTACCACGCGAGGGTTTACGATCATTCAAGACGCTACTGTCAATTTCAAACGGATGAGTGTTTCCATGCGCTACGCACTCTTCGACACGGATGACTATGAAAACCGGCAATATGTGTATGAACGAGACGTTTGGTTGGCGTACTCCATTCCTGCATATTACGGTGTTGGCGTGCGCAGTTATGTGCTAATTCGATATCGGTTCAACTCACGGCTTGACGCCTGGTTTCGATGGGCCCGAACATCTTTATTGAATCAGGATCACATTGGATCCGGCAATGAAGCCATAGAAGGAAATCATCGAAATGATCTTAAATTTCAGATCCGATACAAACTTTGAACGAAAATGCATGCAACCGAATTGATCGATGGCCAGGTAGTGATTGTGTTGATTGCGGGGGTGATCATCTTCTATTTTGTCTACCGCTGGATCTTCAACAATAAACGTTAACCGGTTTTTCAACAACTTAACCCGGTTTAAGTTATTTTATCGATTCCAACTTAATGCCCAAATTTCAGCAGCCTTAGCTTTGGGTCTCAACCAATCGATAAGTGTTGTCATGAAGAGAATAGCAACAATCGTTTTGACCACAGCGGTTCTCACCGGGTTTGCGCAAAATACAAAGAAGACACTGGAACTGCCGGCATTCACAGGCATTTATGTAAACTCCGACTATACCGTATACTTAAAGCAGACCAACAAACAGGAAGTGAACGTGGAGGCCCTTTCCGACATCTATCAACTTACTGAAATCAAAGTTGAAGATGGGATACTTATGATCAACGTGGATCGAAAACCCGATTCGCCAAACAAAAGCATATGGGCCAAAATCGATGACATCAAGCTCAATCCCACGATGAAAGTGATGGTAAGCATGAAGGACGTGGCCGAGCTTCAGGTGAATGGTGGTGGCAAAATCATTTCCGAGAATTCCATCGCTTCCGGCAATCTTTCGATTGGTGTGGCCGGCAATGGCAGTATGAACCTGGACGTGAAAGGCAAGACGTTGACAACGGAGGTAAGCGGGGCTGGCAGTTTGCAACTCAAAGGATATGCCACGACCAACCAGGTTACCGTTTCAGGTTCCGGCAACTTACATGCATTCGGCTGCGAACTGGAGCAAGCACAGGTAAGGGTCACAGGAAGCGGCACTGCTGAACTGAATGTCGCCAACGAACTGGAGGCCTACGTCATGGGCAGTGGATCCATCAAGCATAAAGGAAATACCAAGAAGGTATTGCGTAAAGTGTACGGCCCCGGTTCGGTCGACCGGGCCTATTGAGTCGCTCCACCGGCCTTTAGCCTTGCGGGGATTTCGCACAATTCCTGTAACTTTTCATCGCAATTGGCCATGGAAGATCATGAAAAATTAATCGAAACCTTCTATCGGGCATTCCAACGAAGGGATTGGGCGGCTATGCAAGGTTGCTACCACGACCAGGTGGACTTTAGCGACCCCGTGTTCGTCAACCTGGTGGGATCGCAAGCCAAGGCCATGTGGCATATGCTGTTGGCGAATGCAACAGAGCTGGAGGTAACTTTCAGCAACATCCAGGCCGACCAAGAAAGGGGTTCCTGCCGTTGGGAGGCAACCTATCTTTTCAGTCAAACCGGGAGGCGTGTTCACAACAAAATCCGGGCATCCTTTCGCTTCAGCGACAATAAGATTATTTTACACCGTGATGAGTTTGATTTGTGGAAGTGGAGCCAAATGGCCCTCGGTTTTTCCGGAACACTGTTCGGCTGGTCATCGTACGGGAAGGGCAAAATCCGGGAGAAGGCCCTGCAAAACCTCTATCGTTTCATCGAGAAGAACCCTCAATACAAGTAGCGAAACCAATCCACCCCACCTGGATTAGGATAAATTATCAAAATTTATTATAAATTTACCCCGTCAATTAAAATACTCATTGGTTTGGTACTGATGTCCTTTTCATTGAGGTTTTGATTCGCTAAACATTAACTAAACATCTCAAAGAAATGAACATTTATGTAGCCAACATTCCCTGGAAGGCAACGGAAGATCAATTGAGGCAGCTATTTGCCGAATATGGCGAAGTGGATTCTGCCAAGATTATCCTTGACAAGTTTACACAACGCAGCCGAGGGTTTGGATTTGTAGAAATGAAAGACGACTCAGCCGCAAGAACAGCAATCGATAACCTGAACGGTAAGGACTTCATGGGCAAGAACCTGGTTGTGAACGAGGCACGTCCCCGGGAACCCAGGTCAGGTGGTTTCGGTGGGGGTCGCGGTCGGGAATAACTGAAATAATTTCATCGTGAAAAAAAGTCAGGTTTTTGCCTGACTTTTTTTGTTTGGGTGTCATTCGCTCCTGAGCGAAGAAACCGGATTTCGCACGGCCGCCCGAATGGACTGAAAACTTACGGTAAACCAGGCAATGAAAAATGCGGCAGCTCCTGCAACTACGATGATCCACAGGCTGATGTTGATGCGGTATGCAAAGTTCTGCAACCACCAAGTTTCCATCACATACCAGGCAATTGGCACTGCCAAAACAAACGAGACCATCACCATGCGTGTGAAATCTTTAGAAAGCAGCAGCATCACACCCGCAACGGATGCCCCGAGCACCTTTCGTATTCCAATCTCTTTGGTTCTTAAACTTGCTGTGTAGGCCGACAGCGCGAACAAGCCGATGCACGCCACAAAAATCGCCAGGCCGGAAAACACCGCGAACAACTTGCCGGTCTTTTGATCCTCGATGTA
The DNA here is from genome assembly GCA_050250195.1 of Cyclobacteriaceae bacterium. GTDB lineage: Bacteria > Bacteroidota > Bacteroidia > Cytophagales > Cyclobacteriaceae > ELB16-189. Next base: position 110,514 of record JBFWPC010000002.1, read on the forward strand.
GTTCTTATTGATGTCCTCATCAAGAAAGGTGAACTTGAAGGGTTGATCCGGTGCCAGTTGTTTCCACTTCGCCTCCAAAGACTGAATGGCGCTATTGACCTGACCGCCCTTCACACGGGCCAATACGTAGGCCATGCCTCCGCCAAATCGCTCATTGCTCTGAATGACAAGTGGGGTAATCTCATCCCGCAGCGACTGAAAGTTGAAATCTTTCACTATCCCAACCACAGTGTACGTGATTTGAACATTGCTGCCATCGGGTGCCTGCTGTGTTTCGATCAATCGGGTACCCACGGGATTCTCAATATCCATTACCTTCACTGCGGCCTCGTTGAGCAAGAGAGACAACGAATCGTTGGTCGCCTCCGAAAAACTTCTTCCTTCCAACAATTCCAGACCCAACACCTCGGCCAATTCATCGGTAATCACCATCGATTTGGTGGTAAGAATTTCTGACGACCCTTCTGGCTGGAACATGATCCCGAAGAAGTCCCCTTGCCGTCCTGGCAGCGCAAAGCTACCTGCAGCGCTCGCCACCTCGGGCAAACGCCTTACTTCGTCCAGGTATGTTTTTGCCAATGGGGTTTGGTTGGGAGCATTGAGCGCAAAAACCCGCTCCACCACCAGCATTTGATCCTTGTCGAAGCCCAGAGACTTGTCACGCATGAACTCCATCTGCTGCTCGATTACCATTGTTCCGATCATCAATACGATGGAAATCCAAAACTGGAAAATGACCAATCCGGATCTAATCCATCGACCCTTGCCCTGCCCCGTGAAATTGCCCTTGAGAACCGTGACTGGATTGAAGGAAGATAAAATGAACGAGGGGTAAATACCCGCCAGGAATCCAACAAATGCAGCGAGCACGAACAAGATACTGACCGTTGGCCCAGTGATGCTCAGTTCAAGCGTCTTTTCCGTTAAGCTGTTAAAGAACGGCAATACCAATTGCACAATAACCACCGCCAGCACTACCCCGACAACGCTTAGCAGAAATGACTCGGTTAAGAACTGAAACACGAGCTGGCGTTTGTAAGAGCCCATGGTCTTGCGCACGCCCACCTCTTTGGCACGTTCAGATGATCTTGCAGTTGCCAGGTTCATGAAATTTATGCATGCAATGAGCAAGATGAGCACCGCAACGGAGATCATGATATAAACGGAAGTAATATTGCCTCCAGGCCTCATCTTGGCTTCTATATTGATGGGATCAAGATGGATGGAGGAAAGGGGCTGCAGGAAATAACGATAGCCATTACCCTCCTTCTTATAGTCTTCCCAGGATTTTCCGAGATTCCGTTCAATCTGAGCTGAGGCGTAGGTATCCACCATTTGAGGAAACTTTGCCTCCAGGGCCTTTGCGTCAGTCCCGGGTTTCAACTTAAAATAACAATGAACCGAGAATGAGGTGAAATTCTCTTGCTTGAAGAAAGGAAAACTAGCCACTGCAACAAGCGCGTCAAACTTCATGTGCGAGTTATTTGGCAAATCTTCAAACACGCCTGTGATCTTGAACTCACCAAACCCGGTGGTGACCAGCTTTCCAACGGGTTCATCATCGCCAAAGTACCGTTTGGCCATCGTCACAGACATCACCATGTCGTTGGGATTCTTCAGGACCGTTTTCGGGTCTCCTTTGCGCAGTGGCAAATCAAACATCTGGAAAAAGTTGGTATCGGCACCCACAATAAAATTTTCCTCAAACTGCTTCACCTCGTCACGCTCGTTCTTGTAGCTCATCACGATGTTGTTGAAACCACCGGCAAGGATGGCCGAGGATTCAACTTCCGGATAATCGCGCACGGCCACCTCAGGAAACGAGTGAGGTATAATCGCATAGTAAGTGGAGTGATTCGGATATTTTCTCTCCAGCACCATCTTGTAAATCCGGTCCGAATCTTTGAAAAAGGAATCGTAGGAAAACTCATTGCGTACAAACAATACAATGACCAAACAGCTGGCGATTCCCACCGCCAGACCAAGGACGTTGATGAGGGTATATACTTTTTGCTTGAGCAGGCTGCGAAGGGCTATTTTGATATTGTTGAGGAGCATGGTGATGTGCGGTTAACCTAAACGGTCATGAAGTCAATGTCCGTGCCACATCACACCGGCCTTGAATTCGCAGAATAGATCCGTTTTTCTGCTCGATTAACCATCCGAAATCGAGAACTCAATGTTCGAAACCGGACGTGGATGCCTAATCGAAACGGTCGGCAGCAAAGGGCACAAGGGGTACCGCAGGCCGTTCAGTGTTAACCAACTGCGCGACCAATTTGCCCGTGCCCGGGGCAAGGCTCAATCCCATCATGGAATGCCCGGTGGCGAGGATCAGGTTCTTGAACCGACCCACCCGCCCGATATATGGAAGCCCATCCGGTGAGCAAGGGCGCAATCCATGCCAGACTGATTGCTTATCCGGCATGGCCAGCTCCAGCTTCGGGTAGTAGCGGGGGATGGCATTCACGATTCCCTCAACTCTCTTCATGTTGATTGAATGATTTACTCCCGTTATCTCCATCGTTCCACCAAAACGAAGGGTCTTGCCCATCGGGGTCACGGCTACCCGATCCTCAAGTAAAATGGATGGGATATTCACGTTGTCATTTGGTCTATCAACGGTAAAGCTGTATCCCTTGCCTGCCTGCATGGGCAGACTCAACCCAAAGAGCTTGCAAAATTCTCCCGACCAGGATCCGGTTGCCACAACCACAAGGTCGAAGTCAAATTCATGGTGAGTCGTCTTCACCAACCTGATCTCCTTCTCTTTCAACACCACGTTCACTACAGTCTCGCCAAGCATGAACTTAACTCCCTGGTTTTCCAAGTATTGAATGAGTCCGGTGGTCAGCTTTTGCGGAGTGAGGTGAGCATCTCCCGGAAAGAATACGCCCCCTTTTACACTCACCTTCACATGGGGTTCAAGCTCCTGAACCTCCCCCGCAGAAAGAACCTTCGCAACGAGACCATGTTGACTCGCAATGCGGGCAGTTGCCTCCTCTTCATGGCCGGCTTCCTTCGTCCGATAAAGCATCAACAACCCGCGCTCATGGTAGCCAAAGTCAAAAGGTAGCTCCTTTGACCACTGCTGGTAAAGCGATTTGCTGAAAAGGCTTAGTTCCTTTAGCGCTGGAATTGCGCGCTCCACATGTTCGGTTGTTGCATGCCGGTAGAAAAGATATCCCCATCGGATCAAATCACCGCTGAACCGGGGTCTCACATAAAACGGACTACGGGGATTGAACATCCACCTGATTCCTTTGCGGATCATTCCTGGCGAAGCCAGCGGAATGATATGACTTGGTACCACCATACCGGCATTTCCCATGGAGCAGCCATCGGTAAGGTCACCCTTATCGATGATTGTGACCCCATGCCCGGACTGTTGAAGATAGTAGGCGCAAGATAATCCGATGATGCCGCCCCCGATGATGCCAACCTTTTGACCCATACACTAAATCACTTGAAATCCATGCGCATAGGGATCGTCCTGGGGATCGACCTTAATGGTGTTGTACCCGTAAATCTTTGCCCAGCCCTCCACACTCGGGATAATTGCCACGCGCCCGTGAATAGTGGTCTCCTCTTCTACCCGACCGATGAATTTTGATCCGATGATGCTTTCGTGAATAAAGTCCTCGCCCTTTTTCAACCAGCCCTTAGAATACCACTGCGCCAACCGCGCAGAAGTGCCGGTTCCGCACGGAGAGCGATCAATGGCCTTGTCGCCATAGAAGACTGCGTTGCGCGCTGATGAAGTGGGGTCAATCACCTTACCCGTCCAAAGAATGTGGCTACAACCGTGAATGGTTGGATTATCGGGATGAACAAACTTATGATTTGAATTGATGTCTCTTCGCAACTCCCGACTCCATGCAATCAGTTGATCAGCCTGGTAGTGTTCCAGGCCAGGAAAGTTCTTTTGTACGTCTACAATTGCATAAAAATTTCCCCCGTAGGCAACGTCCAGGGTCAATTCACCCAGCTCGGGACATTCCGCTTTGATGTGCTCGGCAGCTAAATAGGATTTGACGTTACGGATCTTCACCGACTTCACTTTTTTTCCCTCCTGTTTGTATTCAACAGAAACAAGGCCTGCCGGCACTTCCAACTTAAGCATGCCCGGGGTTTTTGGAATCACCAATCCTTCTTCAATGGCGATCGTAACAGTCCCGATCGTTCCATGGCCACACATCGGAAGACAGCCACTCGTTTCAATGAACAGCACACCGATGTCATTGTTTGGATCGGAGGGCGGATAAAGGATACTCCCACTCATCATGTCGTGACCGCGCGGCTCGAACATCAGACCCTGTCTGATCCAATCGAACTCCCGCATAAAGTGCTGCCGTTTTTCACTCATGTTGGCCCCAACCAGAAGCGGACCTCCACCTGCGACCAGCCGCACCGGGTTGCCACACGTATGGGCATCAACGCAAAAGAAAGTTTTTGCTTGCTCGGATATCATTATATGCCAACGGCTACTTTTTCCATTCGGAGTTTACCAACCGCCAAATGTTGAGCGGGTTTTTTTCTTGCAACTCAAGCGGCAACAGGCTATCGGGAAAGTTTTGATAGCATACCGGCCTGGCAAATCTTTTGATGGCATCGGTGCCAACTGAAGTGAATCGCGAATCGGTAGTTGCCGGGAACGGTCCTCCGTGGTTCATGGCAGGACAAACCTCCACGCCCGTGGGAACACCATTGATAATCAAACGACCCGCCTTTTCTATTAATACGTTGAGGATATTTTGATATTTCTTTAGCTCCTCTTCTTCACCAATCAGGCTGCAGGTAAGTTGCCCATGAAGGTGATTCACCACGCTGTTTAACTCATTCACATCGTTGCAGCGAATGATCAGCGAAAACGGGCCGAATACTTCTTCTGCCAGGTTGGCGTTTTTCAAAAACTCGGTTGCCGGCACCGAAGCAACCAGCGCGCGCCCCTCGGGTTCATCCGGATTCTTCGCAGTCATCGCTTCCACCTTCACTCCCTGCTGCGCCAACGCCTTCTCTTTTTTGGTGACGTAGCTTTCTGCGATTCCCTTGTGCAACATCTTGCCGGGCATGGCCTCCACAATTCCTTTCGACAAATGTTCAATGAAGGCATTCAGTCCTTCGCCTTCAACCGCTACGATCAATCCTGGATTGGTACAGAACTGGCCGAGCCCTTGTGTGATGGATCCAGTAAGCATCACCGCTGTTTCCTCTGCATTCTTTTTCAGCGATTCCGGCAACAATACCACCGGGTTGGTACTTCCCATTTCTGAAAAGACCGGTATGGGCTCGTCTCGCTGATTGGCCAAATCGAACAGCGCCTTTCCACCGGAAAAAGATCCGGTAAATCCTACCGCCTTTGTTTTGGGATGTTGTACCAATGCCTTACCCACCTCAAAGCTTGCACCATGAATGTGTTGGAAGACGCCTTTTGGCAGTCCCGTTTTCTCCATTGCCGCACGAACTGCATGGGCGACCAACTCTGAAGTTTCGGCATGGGCGGGATGTGCTTTGACGATCACCGGGCAACCGGCAGCCAAAGCGGCAGCCGAGTCGCCACCCATGGTGGAATAGGCAAGCGGGAAGTTACTGGCGCCAAAGACGACAACCGGGCCCAGTGCTACTGACATTTTTCTTAAATCGGGCTTTGCGGGCGTGCGATCCGGAAGAGCGGTATCAATTCGGGCTTCAACCCAAGATCCTTCCTCCACCAGGGCGGCAAACATCCTCAAGTGCCCTGTAGTCCGTCCTCGTTCGGCAATGATGCGTGCTTCCGGCAAGTTGGTCTCCTTCATGGCCGTCTCAACCAGTCGTTTTCCCAGCGCCTCAATCTCGTCTGCGATGCAACGGAGAAACTCGCCCTTCTTTTTTCCGCCTAAGCGTTTATAAGACAAAAAGGCAACGTGCGCTTGCTGCATGGAAGCATTGATTTCGGAAGTAGTTGCATCTTTAAAAGGCATGATGACAGGTGGTTTGATTACAATAGCCGTCTCTCAAATTACAATTTTGGCCGGGTTTTGATTCCCTCTTTGATGATCGTCAACACGCGAGTTCTTTCCTCGCCCTCCAACTTGAGTCGCGGAGGCCGTACGTTTTCAGATCCAATTCCGGTTTCAGCCTCTGCCAGCTTGATGTACTGAACCAACTTAGGATGAATGTCAAGTTCCAGCAGCGGCAAGAACCAACGATGAATTCTCAAGGCTTCATCGATCTTTCCTTGCTTCACCAATTGATAAAGCTGCACCGTTTCTTTCGGGAAGGCACACACCAACCCGGCTACCCAGCCATCAGCGCCCATCACCAATTCTTCCATGGCAATGGTGTCCACACCGCACAATATCTTGAAGCGATCTCCAAAACGGTTGATCATCCTTGTCACATTGGAAACATCACGGGTCGATTCCTTTACCGCCTGAATGTTGGACTGGTTCGCCATGTCCTCAAACATGTCGAGCGTTACTTCAATTTTATAATCCACCGGATTATTATAAATCATAATCGGCAGGCTGGTGTTTCGCGCCACCGTTAAGAAATACTCTACCGTTTCCCGATGATCAGACCTATAGCGCATGGGCGGCAGCATCATCAAGCCCTTGGCGCCAAGTTTCTCAGTTTCATTGGCAAGCTTCAATGCCTCCCTCGTACTTCCTTCGGCAATATTCATCACAACAGGGATGTCGGTAGGCACGTGTGCAACGGCAAACTTTACCAGTTCAAACTTCTCTTCGTTGCTGAGCACACTCGATTCGCCCAGGGTGCCACCCAAAATCACACCTTTCACACCCGCATCCAACTGGGCCTTTAGGTTGATCCCGAAAAGATCCAGGTCAATTTTGTCATTGTTTGTGAATTTGGTCGTTAGCGCGGGAAAAACCCCTTTCCATTGAAAGCTCATATTCTGGCTGGCGTTTAGGTAATGAAGACAAATCTAATGAGCAGGCACCAGCCCCCATTTGCGTTTTTTGAGCATTTATGATACTATCTTGACTAATTTGATACCCATTATTTAACTTCGAAGGTTAAAATAATCCGATAATGAAAATTGTCGACTTTAAGGTGCCCCAAACGGCCAAGGAGGCCTTTCGATTCCAACATGATGAGCTCCCTTATTTCTACGATCGGCTTCATCATCATGCCGAATGGCAACTGATGCTCATCCTGAAAGGCCAGGGCACCCTGGTGGCCGGTGACTACGTGGGACGGTTTGAAGAGGGTGACCTTTACCTCATCGCCAGCGGCCAGACACACGTATTCCGATGTGACGATCATTATTTCAGAGGTGAGGAAAAAGCTGAGTCGCTGTCCATCTATTTCAGCGCAGACTATCTCGGCAAGCACTTCTGGGAACTCCAGGAGATGAGCAAAGCGAGTGGTTGGCTCGACCAAGCTCAAAGCGGGCTTCAGATCAAAGGCAAAGCGCAGGCGGCCATCAGCCAGCGACTGGTTGGGCTCGCTGGCCTGGAAGGGATGCCCCGTGTTGTTCAGTTTCTAGAAATCATGAATTTATTGATCGAATCAACTGACCTTGTTCCGCTCAGCACCACAATGATCTCAAAAAGGACTGGCCGGGAAGGAAGGCGTATCAATGATGTGTTGCAATTCACATTTCAGGAAAGCCACCGAAAAATTTACCTGGATGAGGTAGCCCAAATCGCTAACCTTTCGGTAGAAGCCTTTTGCAGGTTCTTCAAGCTAAGTACAGGAAAAACCTATGCCACCTTCGTGAATGATTTGCGCGTGAGCAAAGCGTGCAAGCTGCTGGCTGAACGAGAACTCACCATCCGGGAAGTTTGCTTCGAATCAGGATTCAACAACCTATCTAATTTCAATCGGATTTTTAAGAGGACCACAGGGCACCCGCCTTCTCAATTCGGGCAGATGACTGGCCTCAGGCGCGCTTCAACTCGATGATTGTGATTTCCGGTGGAATGCCGATCCGGCCGGGGTAACCAATGTAGCCATAACCGCGATTTACATAAAGGTATTGATGGTCTTGTTGATATAAGCCAGCCCATTGCTTGTACACATACTGTGAAGGGCTCCACTTAAATCCACCAATCTCTACACCAAACTGGAACCCATGCGTGTGACCTGCAAACATCATGTCGATATCAGGGTACTGCGGTCTGACTTGGGCATCCCAATGACTCGGATCGTGGCTCAATAACAGTTTGACAGCAGCCTCCTCGGTACCGCGGTGTGCTTCGTTCAGCTTTCCATACTTTGCAAAACGACCCCCGCCCCAATTCTCATTTCCAATGATGGCAATCTTCTCTCCCGACCGTGATAGGATTCGATTTTCATTCATCAACAAATCAAAACCCAATTCTTTATGCGCAGCGATTAACCCATTGAAATTTTCGCGTTTCGCCTCGGCAGATGGCCAGCTGCGATAATCGCCATAATCGTGGTTTCCCGTTACGGAATACACACCCAAAGGCGCTTTCAACTTATCAAACACATCGATGTACTCTTTCACTTCCTTGCACTCGTTGTTCACGAGATCTCCTGTAAAAAATATGAGGTCTGGTTTTTCACCCAACAGCATATCTACTCCGCCTTTCACGGCTGTTTTGTTATAAAAACTGCCTGAATGGACATCCGATATATGCGCGATGCGCACACCATCCCAGGATGCGGGAAGGTTAGGAAGCTTCACTGAAACACGCTTCACGCGGTAGTCGTGTGCTCCCGATATCACACCGTAAGCAAAGGCTCCAAATGGTACGCTCGCAGCAACCAATGCCGCCTTCGATAAAAATTCTGATCGCGTTATCGCTTCACCAGGCAAACTGCTTGTGCCAGACTTCGTGAAATAGCTGGCTACCCACCGGACACCGCGCTGCAAGTCATCCACAAAAAGAAAAGCGACCGCGAACATTTTAGAGAAGTAAACTGATACCAACCCAGTGATTACCCAGTTTCTAAAATTTGCGCTGTAGGCGTAGGGATCATCAAACGTCCACCAAAGCAACGCCACCACACTCAGTAATGTGGGTATCCAAAACGAATACCTGATCGCATTCGACCACACCGGTGACCAGTCTTTTGAAACATTCAAAACGGCCTGAAACACATAATAGTCAATGATCAAAAAGATGATCGTGAAGAACAGTAATGTCATCATGCGTTGCGTCATAAATGAAAGAGTCGCCTTACAGGGTAAGACGACTCTCTTAATAATTTATTGTGGTTCTAGTTTGCTACCGCAGTTGTGTTACTGGCGGCAGACGGGCTTGTGCCCAATAATCTGCCAAACCACGCCTTCAATTGAACCCTCATGAGGTACAATACAGGCACCACAAACAACGTAAGAAACGTCCCGAAGATGATACCGAATATCATGGTCCAGGACAGCGGGCCCCAGAATGCCACGTTATCACCACCAAAGAAGATATGAGGGTTCAACTCGGTAAACAACGTTACAAAGTCGATGTTCAGCCCCACCGCTAACGGAATCAGACCCAATGTGGCTGCGATGGCTGTCAACAATACCGGTGTCATACGTGTTCTTGACGCCTCCGCAATGGCTTCCTTCAACTCCACTCCCTGGGCCACCAATAAGTCAGCAAATTCCACGAGCAGGATTCCGTTTCTCACCACGATACCGGCAAGCGTCATAATTCCCATACCTGTCATCACGATGGATATCTCCATTTTAAAAAGGGAGAACCCAATCAACACCCCGATGATACTCAACACAATTTCCGAAAGGATGATGAGCGGCCGGCCCACTGAATTAAATTGCAACACGAGGATCATGAACATCAGCCCTGCCGCCACCATGAATGCCACGACAAGGAATGCACCCGTTTCAGCCTGCTCCTCTTGTTCGCCTGTCATCTTGATGGTGACATCGTCTGGCGTGGGGATGGCTGCCAGGCTTTCGGTAATCTGGGCCACCACTTCATTGGGATTGTATCCACTCAACACATTTGAAGAAATCGTAATGACTCGCTTTTGATTGATTCTTCGGATACCCGCATAACTGTTCGAGTAATCGATTGTCGCAACGGCTGACAAGGGAACTTCACGCACTGCGCCACCCATGTTCATATCACGGTAAACAACCGGCATGGTCATCAATGCGTTGATGTCGTTTCGCTGTTCATCTTTGATCCTGAGTTGAATGGGATAGTCATCATTTTCATCCCTGAACTTTGACACCTCCCATCCGTAAATAGCGAACCGTAAATTATTGCCAATGGTTTCGGTAGAGATCCCTTCACGATTGGCCTTCTCGCGATCGATGTTGATAACAATCTCAGGTTTGTCACTCTGAAAGTCGGACTTCAATTCCTCCACACCCGGTACCTGCAATGAATCGAGGTATTTCTTTACCCGCTCGGCAGTTGCCACGAGTACATCAAAATCATCTCCACCCACTTCAATATTGATTGGCTTGCCCGTTGGCGGGCCACCCTGCTCCTGATCCACGGATATTTCCGCCCCCTTAATTCCCTTCACGGCCTCACGGATTTTGTCCATGTAGTCCCTGGTATTTTGCCCGTCCCGCTCGGAGAATTGAACAAATGCAACCGTGACTTTCCCCAAATGGGGTTGCGCATTGGCTCCACTGAAGGGATCTTCTGCAGCGCCAATGGCTACATTGCTGATAATGGATTCCACAATGGGGTTATCGGCACCCACCACCTCAGTCACCCGCTGCTCAACCACACTTGTGATTGAATCCGTTACTTTTTGATCGGTACCAATGGGCATGCGCACATAGGCAAAAATAAAATTGGGATCACCCTGCGGAAAAAATACCACCGGTGGTTGGCGAATGCCGAAGAATACAAACGAAAACACAAACAGAAACAGGACGAATCCCATCACGCCCATGGGTTTCCATCCTTGCAAACACCAGCTGAGCAATGACTTATAGCCCGCCTGCACGCGCGGCCACAATTTCGTTTGGAACCCACTGATCACATCGTTCAATACGAAATGATGCAGGGCATAGATTCCGAAAATGGCCACTGTGAAATTACCCATTCCGAAAACACCCATGATGTAAAACAAGAACGCGATGGCTCCAAACACTACGGCTGTCACTTTGAATCCACGCGACAACTTCGGTTTCTTCTCCGCGTCATGGTCGTGCGGCTTCATGAAGTCAGCCGCAAACACGGGGTTGATGATGTAGGCTACCAGTAAAGATGCGGTAAGGGCAACGATTAACGTCACGGGAATGAAGTACATGAACTTGCCAATCACTCCGGGCCAAAACAACAAGGGAACAAACGGTGCAAGGACAACCAATGTACCTGTGAGCACCGGCAGAAAGACCTCGCCCGTTGCAATCTTCGCTGCTTTCTTAATCGGCACTTTGCCGTTGTCGAACACGCGGTGCGTGTTCTCAATTACCACGATGGCATCGTCAACCACAATACCCAACGCCAGCAAGAAGCTGAACAGTGTCATGAAGTTGAAAGTAAAATCCAGCGAGGGGAAAATGAGAAAAGCAATGAAGCTGGACAGTGGAACAGAAAGCCCCACAAAGATGGCATTGGTGGCACCCATGAAGAACATGAGAATAAATGTCACGAGGAGAAAGCCAATGATGATGGTGTTAATCAAATCGTGCAGTGTAACACGGGTGTTGTCGCTTTGATCAGCCGTGATGGTCACATCCATGCCTTGTGGCAACACATCTGCCTCAAAATCAGCTACGATTTCCTCAATCTTATCTGATGCGATGATCAGGTTCTCACCTCCGCGCTTGATCACATTGAGGGTAATCACGTTCTTCCCATCCAGGCGTGCAAAGCTCTCCTGCTCCTTGTGTGAGTCAATTACCTCCGCGATGTCGCGCAAGTACATGGAGCCTCCCTTTGCCGAGGTCACAATCACGTTTCCGATTTCTTCTGCGCTTTTGAACTCACCCGTTACACTGAGCGAGCGCTTCATGCCGTCTACCGAAAGCTGTCCTCCTGAAATAATCTTGTTTTCCCCGTTGATGGCGCTGTAAATGTCAAAGAAGGCAATTCCAGCCGCAGCAGCTTTATACAAGTCCACATTGATCTGTATCTCCCGGTCCAGCGCCCCCACGACATCCACCCTCCGTAATTCGCGAACCGTTTCCATGCGGTCTTGCATTTGCTCCGCATATTTTTTGAGCGTCTGCAAATCGAAGTCACCAGAAATATTCACGTTCATGATGGGAATCTCGCTCAGGTCTATCTCAATCACCTCAGGATCGTCAAGAAGTGTGGTCGGCAAGTTCGGCTTCGCCCGATCTACCGCGTCTTTTACATCTTTCTTTGCTTCATCTACCTCGATGTTTGTTTCGAACTCTACAATTACATTCGAAAAATCCTGCACGGAGTTGCTGATGATTCTCTTTACACCTGAAATTGATTTAACCTCTTTCTCAATTTCCTTCGTTACAAGGTTCTCCACATCCTTGGGCGAGGCACCCGGATAGACAGTGGCAACATAGATTTGCGGAAACACGACTTCAGGGAAACTCTCCTTCGGCCGGCTATTGTAAGTCATGATACCGGCAAGGCAGATGATCACCGTGGCCACGTAAATACTTACCTTATTATCGATGGCCCAACTGGTGGGCTTGAACTCTTTTTCTAAATCTTTCATGAAAAATTTTTTCTGTTTGATGAAAGTGGGTTTGATGCCAGCGGTAAAACCTTACATCTTGATTAATTCGCCATCGCTAAGTCCCTGGTAGCCAAAGGTGATTACCCGCTCGCCAGCCTTCAAGCCAGAATCAATTTGAGCGAGGTTGTTAAATACACCGCCCAACGTTACCACTCTTCTTTTGGCCACCATGTTATTTCCAGATTCCTCCGCCACGAAGACAACCTTTTCATCGTTAACAGTCTGCACCACGTTGATTGGCACCACCACCGCGGCAGATTCCGTGTGGTAAACCACTTTTACCACCCCCGTCATGTTCGGACGAAGATCAGGATGAGAAGGCAGTTGCACTTCAATCGAAAAGGTACGAGACAGCGGGTCAATGGTTCTTCCGACAAACGTAACCTTCGCTTCAATATCCTTCTTGAGTTCGGGAATCGTAACGATCGCCTTGTTTCCGGGCCTTACATTGGTTACGAACGCTTCCGAAACGTTGGCGGCCAGTTTGAGGTCCGAAGTGTTAACCACCCTGGCTGCCGGCATGCCGGGAGCGATATTCTCTCCTGTCTTCACAAACACTTTATCCACCGTACCGCTGATCGGAGATTTTATCCTCGTCATTTCATTCTGCTCTTTCAACATTTCAAGTTGTTTTTCCAGGCTTTCCTTGTTGGTCTTGGCTTGAAGAAATTGAACCTCAGTTCCAATCTTCTGATCCCACAAGTTCTTTTGCCGTTCGTAAACGGTTTTCGCAAGTTCCAGCTGGGTTTTCATCGACTCGATGTTGCTCAAAATCAAAGTGTTGTCGATTTGGGCAAGGGTTTGGCCCTTTCCTACCTGTTGACCCTCTTTCACAATCACTTGCACGATAACGCCCATGCTCTTCGCGCTCACCATAATGTTGTCCTCCGCTTCGATCTGCCCTTGCGTTTGGATGTAATGATTGAAGGGTTGCGCCTGAACCTGCGTAAGACTGACGTCTTTGGCTTTTCCAACAACCTGGTCAGGGTTCTCAGTGGCCAATTCCTTTTCAAGCGCTGCTATCTGCTTTGAAATGTTGGCCTGTTGTTCCCGGAGCTCATTGAGTTGGGTTTGTTTGTCTTTGGATGCACCGCTGCAAGCAGCAACCAATAAGGCCACCGCAATGGCCCCGATCCAATTTGTATAGTTTATTTTTTTCATAGTCGTGGTGTTGTGATTTTAGTTGTTGTCGGTTACGGGTACAAGTTTTCCAAAAGCTTTGTCAAGGTCTGTCTTGGCGATAAGGGCATCGTATAGTGAACTGTAGTAGTTGATTTGCGCTTCACGCAAAGCCGCTTCTGCGTCAACTACTTCAAGGTTGGAACCAACACCCTGTTCATACTTGATCTTTGTGACGCGAGCCACATTTTCTGCCAGCTCCATATTCCTTCTTTGAGATTTTAAAGAGGCCTGGCTATTTTCATAGTTGATGGTCGCTGTCTTAATTTCAATGTCAATGCCTCTCTCGAGTGCTTTGAATCCATTTTCAATTTTCTGCAGGGTCAGTTTTTCTTGTTGGATCTTGTGCACCCGCTGTAATCCAGAGAATATCGGGATGTTCAAACTCAATCCAAATGAAGAAAACGAGTACCACTTATCAGGTCCTACAACTCCATCGTCTGCGATCCCGGTATTGGTTTTAAATAAGCCACCCACCCCAGGCGACTGTGTGGAGTAACCCAGGTTGCCAAACGCAGCCAAAGTGGGCAGCGCAGCCGCGTAGTTGTTTTTGATATTCAGGTTCTGGAGTTTCCGGTTGGTCTCGAGCACCTGATAGTCGGGCCTGTTTTTGTAATTCCAATCTGCGAGGTAGCCATCAAGGTTGGCCGCGGCCATTTCCTCAGTCAGCTCGTCCGTAAGCACAATCTCCTGATCCAAAGGATAGTTCATCTGGAATTTCAATAGCTCTTTTGTCAGCTGTTGCAGCTTTTCAAACTTGTCGCGCTCCGTCTTTAGATTGTTCAGTGTCACTTCCACGCGATCCACATCAATTCGCTCGGCAAACCCGTTCTCCTGAAGCTTTTTTGTAGTGAAGAAGAGCGAATCAACCCGCGCAATATTCACATCGAACAACTTCATGCTCTCGCTGTTGACCAACACCCCGTAGTAAGCTTTGGTAATGTTGGTGATCACTTGTTCGCGGGTTTGTGACGCTGATTTTTCAGACAATTCCTTAAAGGTGGTTGCTGCCTGCAAACCCACCAGGTAACTGCCATTGAAAATGAGTTGGTTGATCGTTAATGCTGCGTTGCCGCTACTCTTCAACTGAAAAAAGTTTTGAAGTGAAACCACATCGCCTTCGCTGATTCCCTGAACGCCACTCAAATCTATAAACCCTCCATTTGGATTATATGAAGTGAAGAAACGAGGAAGTTTCTGATTATGAATAATGGACACATCGCCAGAAACCTGGGGCAACCCAATGCCGATGGTTTCATTCACGCGCGCCTGTGCAATGCGTTGGTCCAGCACGGCATTCTTTACATCAATCGAGTTCTCCAGCGCATAGTCGATGCACTGCTGAAGCGAGAACTGTTGTTGACCAAAACCGGCTATGGCAACCAGTGTGAGTAAGGCTAAGGAGTAAATGCGTTTCATATCTGCGCTAGTATTTGTTCAAGATTTGGTGATTTGGTTTTTAGTTTTTCATATAGTTTTCGACCCTTGTCGGTAAATAGGCCATAAACAAAGTGCTCCAATACTTGCATTTGCACTTCGGCCAGCGCGAAGCGATCGGGCGGGAATACCGAAGGATCAAATGCCAATTGAATGTTTTCCAGGCGCAGCGTGGCCAGCACTTCGGTGTTGATGTCAGCCCTGAAATATCCCTCCTGCTTGCCCTGATCTAAGTTGGCGATGATCGATTTCCTCACCATGTTGTCGCGAAACTTGAGCCAGAGGTTCCATGCTTTGTGGTGGTATTTTTGCAAGTCAAACAGCAGCGAGGGATTCATGCCGCGCATGTTTTCCTTCAGGCAAACCGAAACCCCTACCAGTTCTTCAATTGCGTTCTTTGAGTGATCGCGCACGCCCGTCATTTGCCGCTCTTGCTCGTCCAGGTGGGCCTTCGTTACCGATTCAACGATTTCATCCTTGTCGGTGAAATACTGATAAAGGGTCTTTTTCGACACCCCCAGGTGATTGGCAATGTTGTCCATCGAAACACTGCGAATGCCGTATTTCATGAACAGTTCTTCCGCCCCGATGAGTATCTTGTCCCTGATTTCGTGGTTTTCCATATGCGGGCACAAAACTATGGAAACTATTTATATACCCAAAGTTTCCTTAGTTTTTCATTTCCTTTAACGCGGAGTGGCATGTTGGGTTCAGCTTTTCCGGTTAATTATTTAAGAATCCTTGGGTTTGGATTGCGGATCGTTGATTTCACTCGATTGCGGGCGGGTTCCCCATCCGCACTTTTCCCGCATCTTCTGCTTGAACCGCTCCCTATCTTCAGGGCTCATGGCATCCCACTTTTGCTTCCAATAGGGTTTCCAATGCCCCCCGCCATACCGATGACCCGACCCCTTGCCAAAACCAAACAGGATTTTCGCTAACAACAGCAAGCCCAGTGCTTGCCAGTACGTAATCACCGGCCCGGCAAACAAGGCAGGCACCAGCCAGTTCCACAACAGTTGGGTCACAAACCCGACCAATACAATGAAGATGATTCCCAACACCACCATTTTTGCTATCCATCTACCCTTTTTCATAGTTCATTGATTTTAAGTTTCTTCCCATACATTTTTTATTCCCGCTCCAGCAGGTCATCATAAAATTGCTGAAGGCGTTTGCGCAGCGACATGATCGCGTAACGCTTCCGCGACAAGAGCGTGTTAATCGACACTCCTGTCTCTTCAGCGATTGATCGAAAGCTGCGTTCTTCGATTTCGTTTTGAATAAATATCTCTCTCTGCTCAGCAGGTAATTCTGCCAACGCATCGGTGATTTCATCCCAGATCGCCTCCCTCAACATCATCGACTCAGGTGAATTGTCCAGGTCAGGCAAGATCTCCTGTAATGTGAGCGGCACATCATCGTCATACGAGGCACTTGCATCAAACGTGGCCCGTTTGGGTCGCGCAGCGTCTCTCCGATATCGATCGATGATCTTGTTGCGCGCCACCGAATAAAGCCAGGAAGTTGCACGGTCCAAAGACTCGATCGTTTCGAAACCGGCTACAAACTGGTAAAACACATCCTGAAGGATATCCTCCGCCTCTTCCACCGATGACACCCTACCCCGGATAAACCCGAGCAGCCTGTCCTTCTCCTTCAGGAAAGTGTTTTGTTTCAGTTGTTCCATCGCCAAGTCCATGCTCCTGACTTTCATCCGCTGTGCTTCAAAGGCATAGTCGGTCGCGTTCAGGAAAATATTGCAGACTACATCAGAATTTTTAAAATAGTTGGCAATTTAGACTTTCGGCAACCGCAGTCCACTTTGGAAGAGGCACAATTTCAGTTCAGAAACGCAATCCTTTCTTATCAAAAGGCAGGCTCCGGCAGCGAAGCGTTGCTTCAATTTCATGGTTTTGGGCAGGACCGAACCGCTTTTGACTCGCTCCTTTCCAGCCTGGGTACTCGCTATACTATTTATTCATTTGACCTTTTCTTCCACGGAAATAGCGAATGGGGCCACGGTGAGCATCCTTTGGAAAAAGCCTTCGTTGCAGAGATGATGAATGCTTTCCTAGAGTCGCTCTCGATTGATCGCTTTTCTGTGATGGGATTCAGCCTGGGCGGAAAAGTCGCCTTCACCATGGCAGAAACCATGACCAACCGAATTAACACACTGTACTTAATGGCACCAGATGGAATCTCCACGCAGTTCTGGTATTCGCTGGCAACTTATCCGCTGGTCTTTCGAAAATATTTCAGAGGTATGATTACACACCCTGGGTATTTTTCCTCGGTGGTAAAGCTTGCTTCCAAGCTGAGACTTGTCGATCGTGGCGTGCTTCGGTTTGCCAACTCACAAATGAATACTGAGGAAAAGCGAAGGCGCGTTTACCTCACGTGGGTCGTTTACCGGCATCTGAAGTTCGATTTGCCGCAGCTGGCGCGGAAGATTGCCGAACAACAAGCAAAACTGGTGATGATTGTGGGGCGGTTTGACAAGATCATCACGGCCACCAACGTGAAGGGCTTTGTAGCACAAATACCCTCCGGCAGCTTGCACATCGTAGACGCTGGCCACAACGACCTGATTGCCAAGAGCGGGTCCGTTCTTTGACTTCAAATTCCTGGCGAACAGACCAAAATCTATGTCTTTTGCTCCAAAAAAGACCGCAAACCATTTACCTTTGTGGCTTCTTAAAAACGGTCTCCTTTTTCGATGATTTCATTTTTTCGCTCGCCCGCCAACCACATCTATGCGGTTGGTCACGCGCACCCTTTTTCCCAAACCGACACTGACAAACTAACCTGGTTATTCAGCGGAGCTCAAGTGCTGACCGAACGACAACTGAAGGCCGCCTACATCGGCCCGCGGAAGGAAATGGTAACCCCCTGGAGCACCAATGCCGTGGAAATCACCCAGACCATGGGTTTGTCGGGCATCCAGAGAATAGAGGAATTCAAAGATGCCGCCCGCGACTCGGCCACTTTTGATCGTATGCTTCAACAACGGTACGAAGTATTGGATCAAGACCTTTTTACCATCCTTCACTCCCCCGACCCCATCATCGAGATTGACGACATCAAAGGATACAATGAAAAAGAAGGTCTGGCCCTCTCGCAGGAGGAGATCGACTATCTTCAGAACGTGAGCGACCAGCTCGGGCGCAAGCTGACCGATAGTGAAGTATTTGGTTTCTCCCAGGTGAACTCAGAACACTGCAGGCATAAGATCTTTAACGGTACGTTTATCATTGACGGGCAGGAGATGCCTGTCACCCTTTTCCAGTTGATCAAGGAGACTTCCCGGGCGAATCCCAATTTCCTGGTGTCGGCTTATAAAGACAACGTTGCCTTCATCAAGGGACCAAGGGTAGAACAATTTGCACCTGCGCGGCAAGACAGGCCTGACTATTTCGCTATTGAGGATTTTGATTCGGTGATTTCGTTGAAGGCCGAGACGCATAATTTCCCTACTACCGTAGAACCTTTCAATGGTGCGGCTACCGGATCTGGCGGTGAAATACGCGATCGCCTCGCGGGCGGAAAGGGTTCCCTTCCGCTGGCAGGAACAGCGGTATACATCACTTCTTACCCACGCCTTGAGGGCGGCCGTGCTTGGGAAAAATCATTTGAAGAACGCAAGTGGCTCTACCAGACGCCTGTCGAAATCTTGATCAAGGCATCCGATGGCGCCAGTGATTTTGGAAACAAGTTCGGCCAGCCGCTGATCTGCGGTAGCCTGCTCACGTTCGAGCATTTCGAAAAAGAAAAGAGCTTCGGCTTCGACAAGGTAATCATGCTTGCGGGCGGCATTGGCTTCGGAAAAGAAAAGGACTCCCGGAAAGAAAAACTCACACCAGGCGATAAAATTGTATTGCTGGGTGGTGACAATTACCGCATTGGCATGGGTGGTGGAGCGGTTTCATCTGTCGCCACCGGGGAATATGGAAATGCGATTGAGCTGAACGCAATCCAACGCTCAAACCCCGAAATGCAAAAGCGCGCCATGAATGCGATCCGCGCCATGGTAGAATTGAAGGACAACCCGATTGTATCCATCCACGATCACGGTGCCGGTGGGCACCTGAATTGTTTTTCTGAGCTGCTGGAAGATACCGGTGGAACGATCGAGATTGATCAGTTGCCCATTGGAGACCCCACTTTATCGGCAAAAGAAATCATCAGCAACGAATCGCAGGAAAGAATGGGACTTGCCATTGGCCAAAAGGACATCCCCCTCCTTCAGCGCATCGCAGAACGCGAGCGCTCGCCCATGTACGTGGTGGGCACAGCCACTGGCGATCAGAAACTGAGGTTCGAAAACAAGCAAACCAAGGACAAGCCAGTGGATCTAAAAGTGTCGCACCTGTTCGGTTCTTCCCCAAAAACAATTTTGAGAGACAACTCCAGCCCGAGCAACTACGAGGAGATTACCTACCGGGCGGAAGACATCCCGAACTACATTGCGCAAGTGCTTCAACTGGAAAGTGTGGCTTGCAAAGACTGGTTGACCAACAAAGTTGACCGCTGCGTAACCGGAAGGGTGGCTACCCAACAAAACTGCGGAGAGATTCAGCTTCCCCTTAACAACGTATCGGTGATGGCCATTGACTTTTTGAGTAACAAGGGTGTGGCCACATCCGTAGGCCATGCGCCCGCGATTGCATTGGTTGATCCTGCAGCCGGCAGCGTCATGTCCATTGCGGAGGCGTTGACCAACATGGTATGGGCACCATTGACTCACGGCATCAAGGGTATATCGCTTAGCGCCAACTGGATGTGGCCGGCCAAAAATCCAGGTGAAGATGCGCGACTTTACCAGGCCGTGTCAGCGGCCAGCGAATTTGCCATTGCGCTTGGAATCAATATCCCGACCGGTAAGGATTCGTTGTCGATGAAGCAAAAATATCCCGATGGCCAGGTGGTATACTCACCCGGCACCGTGATCATTTCCGCAGCCGCTGAAGTGGAAGACATCAGGCGGACCGTTTCGCCCGCGTTGGCGAAAATGGAGGGCTCCACGCTTGTTCACATCCCCTTTGCGTCCGGAGAAGCAGAACTGGGCGGTAGCAGCCTGGGACAGGTATTGAACAAGCTGGGTAAAAAAACACCCACCGTGAAGGACGCTGCGCTCTTTGTAAATGCCTTCGAATGCGTGCAGCAACTCGTAAAAAAAGATTTGATTCTGGCAGGACATGACATATCCAGTGGAGGCCTGCTTACCTCGTTGCTCGAAATGTGTTTCCCTACCCCGGGCGTTGGCATGAACGTGAGCGTGGACGGTCGCGACCTGGTGACGGCACTTTTCAACGAGCAACCGGGGGTTGTGATTCAAACTGAAAGGTGGAGTGATGCGAAAAAAATTCTGGATCAGTACAACGTAACCTGCCAAGTGCTCGGAAAAGTCACCAATGAACGGAAGGTCATCGTAGAGCACAATTCGGAAACACTGATTTTTGATGTAGACAAACTGCGGGCAACGTGGTTCAACACTTCGTATTTGTTCGACAAGATTCAGCGCCCGCGTGGTCATGCAGAAAAAAGGCGAGATCATATTTTCGAGCAGTCTTTAAAGTACAAGTTCCAACCAGGGTTCGATGGTACATTCAATACCTATGGCATTGATCCAAAGCGAAGGAAACCCTCCGGAATCAAAGCTGCAATCATCCGGGAAAAAGGTGTGAATGGCGACCGCGAAATGGCGTACTCCCTTTATCTCGCTGGTTTCGATGTGAAAGACGTTCACATGACCGACCTGATTGCGGGAAGGGAAGATCTCTCCGATGTAAACATGATCGCCTTTGTTGGCGGCTTTTCCAATTCGGATGTGCTGGGTTCAGCAAAAGGTTGGGCAGGATCTTTTCTGTTCAATCCCAAGGCAAAAGCCGCGCTCGATCATTTTTATGCACGTCCCGACACATTGAGCCTCGGTGTGTGCAACGGTTGCCAGTTGATGATGGAGCTGGGCTTGCTTTACCCCGAGTGGAAAGATCATCCTAAAATGCATCACAACGGGTCGCAGAAATTTGAATCTCACTTTGTGGGTATCACCATTCCGGAAAACAACTCGGTGATGTTTGAAAGCCTGCAAGGTGCCACGTTGGGCGTATGGGTTGCGCATGGAGAAGGCCGCTTCAAGCTGCCGGCCGAAAAGTCAAAGTTTCAAATTGCGGCTACCTATCAATACCCGGAATATCCGGGCAATCCCAACGATTCGGATTTTGCCGTGGCAGCGCTGACTTCCAAAGATGGAAGGCACCTGGCGATCATGCCCCACATTGAACGGTCATTGTTTCCATGGAATTGGCCGCACTATCCAAGCGATCGCAAACTCACCGACCAGGCATCACCCTGGCTGGAAGCGTTTGTAAACGCAAGGACTTGGGTCTCTGCGTCAACCAAGTGAGGTGAGAAACTCCTCAGCGGTATGGACGGGGATGTCTGAAAAATAAAAGTCGCCCACATCTTCGGAGATGATTGCCGAGCAACCTGCGGCCTTGGCTGCAAAGTATTCAATCCCGTCTTCCAAATCTGTAACCTGCTTAGATGCAACGGCTTGCGACACGATCTTCAAGTCTGCCGTGCAGACCTGAATTTTGGTAAGCAATACGGCAAGTTTTTGTTTTGCGGCTACCTGCCCGCTCTTCTTCTCAGAAAAATAAAATGCGATAGCCAAACAAATGGGCGTGGTGCAGAGGATAAATCCACCTTGTCCAGCCAAGCTTAGCACCCGGGCGCAAAAGGGGAATTGAGGATACTCTTTGTTCAAGACACACACCAGCAAGTTCGCGTCAAGAAATAACTTCATTTCCGTGACTCCAGAAATTGACGCTTAATTCTTTTTTCCTTCCGTTTATAGACGACTTCACCTTCAGCCAAATTGTTCACCCAATCCGCAATTGGAAACTCCTCCAGACTCTTGTAACGCCCTGTGATGATATTTCTCAACAACATTTCGGTGAGTCTTGAAAGGCTCAGATTGTTGGATGCCGCAAACCGCTTTGCCTTCTTGATAACCTCGGCATCGAAACTCAGCGTGATCTTTGAGTCTGCCATCTATGTGACTATTTGCACGACAAGTCATAAAATTCTATACGTATAAACAAAGGCCTAAGCAGAGTTACGGGCGGCATTGATGATGCCGAACATGCAACGAATAATCAGCTTTCGGTAAAGCTCTTCATAGGGTTTATCCTCATCCTTCAGATTACGCAGGTTCATCAACGCATACTGCTGAATGCCAATGAGCGGCAATACAATTCGTTCGCGCAGGCGTACGGATGAACGAATGGTGGGATTATTCTCCATCAGTTCGTTCAAACCGGAGATAGAAAGCACCTTTTCACTGGCCAGCTTAAACTCATTGAACAACACGTGCCAAAATGCCCCAAACTCCGGATCATTGGCCAGGTAATGCGTGGCCGGGTAAAACGATTTGGTGAGCGACATCATGCTGTTGCCAATCAGCGTTCTAAAAAACATCGATGAGCGATACAACTTTTTAAGCTGCTCTCCTTTGCCCCGCTTCTCGAACTCACTGATGGCACTGCCTACTCCATAAAAGCCAGGAATGTTTTGCTTCATTTGCGCCCATGCACCAACAAACGGGATGGCCCGAAGATCTTCAAACTTCAGGCCTGCCGAAGCACTTCGTTTCGTGGGCCTGGAGCCAATGTTGGTATCACCGTAAAAAGACAATGGAGTCACCTTCTCCAGGTAGGGCACAAACTTTTCATGGTGCTTCAAACCCAGATAAGCCTGGTAACCAGCATCAGCGAGCTCGTCCAGCAGTTGTTTATCGTCATCGCTCAAATGATTTTGGGATTGATCAAACACATTGTTCTGCAGCCCCGCTGAAAGGAGTTGCTCCAGGTTGTATTTGCAGGAAGCCAGCCTACCGAAGTTAGACGAGATGGTTTGCCCCTGGATGGTGATCTGCACTTCGTGTGTTTCAATCGTATCACCCAATGAGGCATAGAAGTCGTGGGTGTTGCCCCCCCCACGGGCGGGCGGGCCGCCCCGACCATCAAAAAACAACGCGGTTATTCCATGTTTGCGGCAGGTGGCTGTCAGGTTTTCCTTTGCTTTGAAGATGGACCAATTGGCACGCAGGTAGCCTCCATCCTTCGTGCCATCCGAAAATCCCAGCATGATGGTTTGCTTGTCGCCACGTTTTTTTAAGTGCTGGCGGTACTCAGGAATTGAAAACAGCCTGTCCATGATGGCTGGTGCGTGGGCCAGGTCATCAATGGTTTCGAACAAAGGCACTACATCCAGTGCCAACCCTTTGTCATCTCCGATCAACAGCTTGCCCAGCACGTACACTTCGATCACGTGCAACGCACTTTGGCAATTGCTTATCGTATACCGGTGGCAGCCGGTTGGGCCGTTCAGCTCCTGAATCTCTTTGATCGAAAGAATGCTGCTGATGGTTTCCTTCACAAAGTCATCGACCACATTAACGGACGCAATATCCTCCTTTAGCTGAAGGAAGAAATTGATCTGTTCTTCTTCGCTTTGATCCCTTAATACAGACGCGCCTTTTGCCTTTCCCGAATTGCTTAGTTCTTCGAGCACCGACTCCCAAACGAAGTCGATCTTCCTGCTATCCTGGCGGATATCCAATGAGGCAAAGTGAAAGCCGAACAACTTGACTTTCAGAATGAGGTTGTCAAGCATATCGATGAACAGTCCATCGTGCCTGGTAGCTAAAATCCCCCGTGCCTCATTCAGTTCTGTCAGGAGTTCGGCCGGTGTACCGTAGCTACGTTGGCCGCCAAACGACCTTTGATAAATTTTCCTTTCAATTTCCTGAATGACTTTGTCAACGCCTTTGAACGTAAGCCGCCTGCGCAATGAGCGGATGTCACGATAGTAGCATTTGAAGATGGTTTCCTGAAGTCTTTCCCCCACCCGAAGGGTAATTCCGGTGTTCACAAAGGGATTTCCGTCACGGTCGCCTCCTGGCCAAAATCCAATCACGATCAGGCGGTCATTCTTCCACTCCTTCACGTCAATGTTCAAGCTTCCTGCCAGCTGCTCCACAATTTCGGGAATGGCCTGGTAGAACACGTTTTCCAGGTACCAG
Source organism: Cyclobacteriaceae bacterium (assembly GCA_050250195.1). Taxonomy (GTDB): domain Bacteria; phylum Bacteroidota; class Bacteroidia; order Cytophagales; family Cyclobacteriaceae; genus ELB16-189. The sequence goes on from JBFWPC010000002.1 coordinate 134,842, forward strand.
CAAAGGCTCACGGCCTCATCATACGGTGTCGGCTTTTCCCGGTTGATGAAACCGGTCTTGCCCATTTGCTGGAGCAACAGATTGATCCGGGCCAAATCACCCTCGCGAATCATCTTTTCCAAATCGGTAAGAATGCCCAGTACCGGCCCGGGATAAAACTGCGTGGGATGGGCCGTGAGCACAATCCGCAAGCTGAAATCTTCCAGCACTTGTCGCAGTTTTTCTGTCCTGTTTTCAAACTGTGCCCGCATCACCAGGGACGACACGGTACCGGATCCGCGCATGTCGTTTATCTTTTCGAATGAGGCATCTTCAATGGAGTCAAACAGGGCTACCTGCCGCTCTACATATTGAATGAAGTTGAACAGCAAATCGAATTGTTCCTTGCGCGAAGCCACCGGGTTCAAATCAGAAAAGAATTGCGGGATAATATCCTGGGCCGACTTTCCCTCATCAAAGCCCCGCTCGCAATACTGTTGAAAGAGTGGTAAAAAAGTTCCCGTCCGGTGGATATCCTGAAAGGGGAGGTTCAAAAAAAGGCTGTTATAAATGTGATACCTCGACCCGACTACTTGATCAAAATGAACCTGCATGTCTCCTTATGCTTTGAATTGAACGGTTCTTATAAATGTAAGACCCGTTGGTTGTTAACAACACAGTTTTGTGGTAAATTTTGTGCTCCTTTCAAACCTAATGCTATGAAGAGTTTCTACGTTGCGATCGCCTGCGGCCTTCTTCTGTCTGGTTGTTTGGGTTACAAAGAACTGCCCGTTGAATACGATTACAGTTATTCAGGCAATTTCAAACGATACCGGACTTTCGACATCATGAAGCCGATTGGCTTTCAGGACTCCACGATGGTCAATGATCAAATCGAAAAGTCCATCCTTTCCCGGATGAAGTTTCTCGGCTACCGGCAGACAGATCACAGGCCACACCTGATTGTCGGGTTCAAAATGTTCAAGGACAGCCTCTACTTTAACGGCTACAACCAACCCGATATAGAGGAATGGGTGAAAAGTCAAAATGAACAGTTGAACTATGACCCGCAGAAATACGACCTGAAGACTGGCACACTGTTAATTCAGTTTTTTGACAGGCGCCAAAACCGCTCCATTTGGCAGGGTTACGCTACCACCCTGTATGGCGGTATCGACTTCAATAACGAGAGACATTTGCGGAATGCGGTGATCTCTATTTTGGACAAGTACCGCTTTTGGGCAGATGGTTTTGTGGAGGGCAAGATTGTGCCTGCCGATGATGACCTGGAAGACTGAGAAATCCTGCGAATTTTCTCAGAAATGATCGAATTCGGCCCTTCCATTTCGGAAAAATAATTCTACCTTTGCCCACCCAAAAAGTGGGTTCTTTAGGATTGCCCGATGGTGTAACTGGCAACACGCCTGATTTTGATTCAGGAAAGTCCAGGTTCGAGCCCTGGTCGGGCAACACAATCCCGGCCCCTTCACGGGGAGCCGGGATTTAAATTTTGATTAAAAGTCAATGGCGGTTAAGATCTTTTCTGGAAGAGCCAGCACCTACCTCGCGGAAAGGATTGCGCACGCCTATGGAGAGCCATTGGCGGAAGTACACTATCAGCAATTCAGTGACGGAGAACTTTCCCCTTTCATTGGTGAGTCGGTGAGGGGCCATGACGTGTTCATCGTACAATCTACATTTGCACCCTCTGACAATTTCATGGAGCTGCTGTTGATGATCGATGCCGCCAGGCGGGCCAGTGCCGAGCATGTGAATGTGATCATCCCGTACTTCGGCTATGCCCGACAAGACCGCAAAGACAAACCCAGGGTCGCCATCGCTGCCAAATTAATCGCCAACCTGCTCTCGGCAGCGGGCGCTGATCGCATCCTTACTTGTGACCTTCACGCAGACCAGATTCAGGGATTCTTTGACATCCCCGTGGATCATTTGGACGGCAGCTACATCTTCATTCCCTACCTGAAAGACCTCAGGCTTAAGAATATCATGTTTGCCTCCCCCGATGTGGGTGGCATCAAGCGGGCCCGCGCATTTGCCAAGCATTTCGATGCCGACCTGGCGGTGTGCGACAAATACCGGAAGGAGGCCAACAAAATTGAGTCGATGCGTTTGATTGGTGAAGTGGAAGGTAAAGATGTGGTGCTGGTGGATGACCTGGTGGACACAGCCGGTACCATTTGCAAAGCGGCCACCTTGCTGAAAGAAAAAGGAGCAAAATCGGTTCGTGCGGTTTGTACCCACCCCGTGCTCTCCGGCAAAGCCTACGAAAATATCGAGCAGTCGGTGCTGGAAGAAATGGTTGTTACGGATACCATCCCGTTGAAGGGTGATTCAAAAAAAATTAAGGTACTCAGTGTTTCGGATTTGTTGGCCAAGGCCATTCGAAAAATCCACGACCACGAATCGGTGAGTTCGCTTTTTATCAGGCTCTAGAAGAATTTCATTTAATCGTTATAAACCAAATCAAATTACAATTATGAAAACCGTTGAGATTATAGGGTATAAAAGAGCAAATCTCGGCAAGACAGATGCAAAGAAGATCCGCGAGGAAGGCAGCGTACCATGCGTGCTTTACGGTGGAGATCAGCAAGTGCATTTTTACTCTCCGATGATTCTGTTTCGCGATCTTGTTTATACCAATGAAGCCCACTTTGTTCACCTGAATATCGAGGGTGAGGAATGCCAGGCCATTCTGCAGGAGGTGCAATTCCACCCGGTGAGCGAGATCCTCCTTCATGCCGACTTCCTGAAAATCAGTGAAGACCGCAAGGTGAAGATGGACATTCCGATCCGTTTGGTGGGCCAGGCACCTGGCGTTGCCAAAGGTGGCGCCCTGGTCCGCAAGAAGGCAACCCTTAAAGTAGGCGGCCTTCCGAAAGACATGCCCGATCACATTGATGTAGATGTAACCGAGCTTGACTTCCACCATGCCATCAAGGTGGCTGACATGAAAATTCCCAACCTGGAGTTCCTGGATCCAAAGCAGGCATCCATTGCCGTTGTGGAGGTACCCCGCGCTGCGAAGATGGCTGCCGAGGAAGCTGCCGCTGCTGCCGCTGCCGCTGCTGCCACCCCTGCTGAAGGTGCCGCCCCTGCCGCTGGTGCTGCGCCCGCTGCCGGAGCCCCTGCTGCCGGTGAGCCAAAGAAAGACGCAGGCAAGAAATAACCTGAGCTTGTTTAGCGAACAAATCCCGTCTGCCATGTGGACGGGATTTTTATTTTTGAATCGCCATGAAGTACTTGATCGCAGGCCTGGGCAACCCAGGGCCCCAATACGAACTCACCCGCCACAACATTGGCTTTCTTGTTTTGGATAGAATGGCCGACAATGCCAAAGTGGAATTCAAGAACGTGCGGTTGGCTGACAAAGCGGAGATGAAATACAAGGGCCGCACACTGCACCTGATTAAACCCACCACGTACATGAACCTCAGCGGCAAGGCAGTTTCGTTTTGGATGCAAGAGCTCAAGATCCCCGTAGAAAACCTGTTGGTGATTGTGGATGACCTGGCACTGCCCTTTGGAAATCTCAGGCTCAGGGCCAAAGGAAGTTCGGCCGGTCACAACGGTCTCAATAACATCGAAGAAGTGCTGGGCACGCAGGCTTATCCACGGTTGCGATTTGGCATCGGCAGCGACTTCAGCCGCGGCCAGCAGTCAGATTACGTGCTGAGCAACTTTACCGCTGAAGAAATTGATCACCTTCCTCCATTGATGGATAGGGCCGAAAAGATCGTGCAGTCGTTCTGCACCATCGGCATCGAACGTACCATGAACTTCCACAACGATTAGAATTACCGGCAGCAGATGAAGCCGGTTGCGGAGGGTGGGGTCGGACACCTGGTGGGCCGGATGATTACTTTTGGAGGGCATACTGCCCTTCCTTCCCACACTGTCGTCCCGGCCAGGTTGTGGGGGACGGGCGGGTGAGCCGGGATCTCCCGATGCGGTGGAGTTGTTAGTTTCTGGGCCTCGATTCTGGGATTGCCCAACGCACGACTCCTTGAGACCATGATGCACTCCCCTCTTGCCGGGGATGGTACCTTACTGCCGGAGCTGGACGAGCGAAAGGCAACGACCTTCACCAACCAACGTGGGGCATTTTAAATGCGAGGGAGGCTGTGGAAGGTGCCTGACACCTCAAGGGTGATAACTGGTCAGACCGCTTCCCACGCTCGTGCGGCTGAGCGGTCCGACCGGTGAGGGCTGGCGGGTGTCAGACACCTGAGGGTGGGGCTGACGAAGGTAAAAGGTACAATCGAGCCCCGTAGGGGCGGGAGATGGGTATTGAGAAGGAAAAACCTAGTTCAGTCCTTTAGGGACGAAACATTTTGCAGGTGGTTGTTGGTAATTAGGGACATCTTGAATGCGAGGGAAGCGTGGGGAGGTGTCTGACACCTCAAACGGCAAGCGCGGTGGCGGGTGTCTGACACCTGTGGGTAGGCTCTTTCTTTGCAGTGGCCATCCGGAGTTAGGTTATTAGCACAAGCGGGACGCTTGCACTAGATTGAGGGTCGTTCATTCCTCTTTTTCAGCAGTGAATTCGGATTAATTACCGGAAGCATAAAATTCTCCATCACCGTTCCCTGAAATCGTGACCACAGGATACCCTTGAGGTTGAGTAGGTTATTCGTAAAATTTGGTTGAGATTGAGTCACTCGATTCTTGAATGGTTCGCGCGTCCTTGATACCTCCGTTTAACAGCACCGCGACTTCTTCACTCAGTCGCAGGCAATACAGCCTTAGGGGGAAACCAGGATATGCAATCTCCAATTCACCAATCTTGACTTGTCCCTTAGGAGGGAGAGCGAACGCCCAATTTTCGACCCGGTTGAAGAATGCTTCATGTGCACCATACGTATTGCCAATCGTTTCAATAATCAATTCCAAGAGTTCCTGAACGTGGCTTCTCATTTCTGGACGCTGCTCCATGCGAAGAAGGAATTTTTGCCTGAGTTGTTTTGACCAACAACTACAGTCAACCCGCTTCCAGCATTTTCTCCATTTGGCACTCCAAAATAGATCGTTTGTTTCGAGAAAAAGCCCCGGTAATTTTCAATCGATAACTCCTTGAGCAATTCTTTCATTATAGCCTGATTTACCTGCAACAACTACAATTCCTAAGTGTTGGGCTCGGTAAAAACGACATCCTCCTTCACCATGTCCATGACATTGATGGTGGGCAAGATGAATTCATTGAAGCGAGTACCTTCCGTCTTCGTGTGCAAAACACCACGAGCGGTACCGACTGTGATCATGGTGAGGTGAATCATAAATCCTTTAGGTATCACCGTAGTCACCTTATCCTTTAGAAAATTTTGCCACGATGCATCGGCAACGAGAAAATGATTGGACACTCCCACCTTTATAAAGGGCATCCCCTTCTGCTCGAACTTAAACTGACAGAACACTGAAACCAGACGGCTTTTCCTATCAATGGCAAACCGGAAGTTGGTATTCAAATTAATGGGAACATCTTCAGTATATGCTTCTTCAATAACAGCAAACTGCTCTGTGGCTACCTTGGCTATTGAAAACCGTACGATATCCTTTCTTTCCTCGGTCATGCCGGAGTCTTGTATTCCAATACTTGCTCCTTCACATAAACTTGAACAGCGTCAAAACCCACATATCCTTGAGCAGATGCCTTGGAGAAAAACTCTTTTCGATAAAGCTGGCTAACCTCAAAGGCCTGTTCAAAATCATATTCAACAGCGACCATCGGGCTTTGATTTGCTACCTCGATCAGTCGGATGCCAAGTGCCTTACCCAATTTTGCAATGGTTTCCAATGAAAGATTCTCCTGTCCCTTAACAACCTTATTAATGAACTGTGGAGATACTTTCATTTTATCAGCCAGCTCCTTCTGTGTCATGTTCTTTGAATGAAGGGTCTCCAACACGAGCACAGCGATCTTAAACGAGTCGGATAACCAGTCCTCGTTTCCCTCTCTCCACTTCGCATCCTTTTCCCAGGTTGATTTTTGGTTAGAAAGCACTTTGTTAAGTTTTTCCAGATTACTCATATCTTTCTTATTCTATAATACCAACTCGCTAAGTCCGTCAATATCGCTGATACCGTGCTCACGCAAGAAGTCCTTACATCGGTCGAACTTCCTAAGTTCTTCGGCAGTATGACTTCTATCTTGCATGGATCTGGTCAGTTTAATAGCTCCACCCGTTACAACGTATACATTTGCCTCAAGTTTAATCGCATATATACGTAACCAGCTCTTTGGTTTTTCACCTTTGGCTTTGGTGCGAGCAAGTTCGAAAGGTTCTTCAAGTCTTAAGGGTTCAAAGATTGAGTCCAAATAATCATGTGTGCCGGATGCCAGTTGGAGTAATTTGCGTTCCAATCGCCTGGCCTCGTCACGGGTTTGGCTTATGGCCGTTGATGGTGAGATCGTTCCGAAGAAACCACTCTGCAGGTCCTTGATATGTTCAGGAAAGAACTCATGAAGGTATTCTGGGTCTTGCCATTGGCTGAAAAGCCTGGCAAATTCATCGGGTTGGTCAGCACCATAGCGGAAGGCGGTTAACTGGTTTGCAAAGATACTGACTATTTCCACAACATCAACCTATAGGTTTATTTTTAGTGACTGATCTTCAGTGTTTTGAACATAATTCGCTTTAAATGTGCTTTCTAAGCCTCTGTTAGAGAGGCACTATATTACCTCAGTCGATCACTCATATACTCCTTCAAACTCACCCACTCCCCACTGCTGTTTTTGATTCTCCAGAAGGTCCAGCCATTTACGGTGCTCCTATCGACAATTTGCACCGCGACTGAGGTGGGAGTATTGTATCGCTTCCCCTTGAAAAGTATAAATCCCTTGGGCACCAGCGTAGCCTTGTATTCCATCCCTTTATAGGTACGATAAATAGGAGTTCTCACCTTTACCAAACCTGCCAACGTATCCCTGGTATGCTTTTCAAGAGTCCTGGTTCTCTTCCTGCCAGGAATAAGTTCAGCTAATTCACGTTTATGCTTTTGCCTAACTTTCTTAGCTTGGAGAGCATAAGCCGCGAGTCACGTCCTTTTGGTTTGGCTCTATTGCCGACTGGAGCAGCCACCCTGATCAAAAGTGACTCAATGTCACCTATGTGATCATTCCGTTTGACGAGATAAAGACTGAAATGCGTCCATTGCGAATCATGGCGATCCTTCAGATGATGTTTTACCCTTTGCTTGAGTTCTCTTGCCCGACCCACATAATATAATTCGTTCTCATCATATAGCGCATAGATACCGGATGAGTCTCCAATCAGTTCCGTGATTATTTCCATGTGGTCCTTGAAGAGGTTGCGGGACGTTCTCCAATGATTCCTTTATGATTCCAGCTTTCTTAGGTCGTGACTTCATGTGTTTATTTCCTAGAATAATTCGGATTATCCTCCGCAGCCACACTCAAGTCCTAGCTCTTCATCTTCAACTCCCCCTTACCTGCCTTCAATAAATTTCCGGCAGGCGAGAACGCCCTCTGACTCAAGCTCCCATACAAATTCTTCTACACCCTTCACCTGCTGAATGTTAACGCAGTACTGTTTTGCTTGCTCTCGCCCAACCTCAGCATCTTTGGAGGTTTTCTTTGCTTCCACTACCGCTAGCGGCTTTCCATCTTTGCCAAGCAACACGTAATCGGCATACTGATGCCCCTGATACTTTGTTTCCGGTTCATTGACGCCATCGGGCAGGCCCACATAGATATCAAATTCAACAATGACGTGGGTTGGGTCTGCAATACTCCACCCCGCTTTGAGCAGGTTTCTGTCGATGATTTGCTTCCGTGCGGCTGCTTCGTTCATTCTGAACCTTTGGGGACAGGAAATTTACAAAAACGGGCAAACTGGGGAAATACCATTCTAGGAAAAGCCTGATGAAAATGGGATAAACTGAGGATACCCCAAGTCTATGATCCCGAGTCTATAGCCTTGCGCTGCGGCCGGGAGAGGCAGCGGTGCCATCCATGCCTTCTAATCGGTACAAGGTCACAATTTGTAGTCCCGAGTACCAAGTGCCAGTTGCCAGAATCCAGTCGCCAGTTGCCAGTCACCAGTTGCCAGTTTGCCAGTGCGCGCTGGCGTCCTCATTCAATTATTCATATCACAGTCCATACCAATCAAAACGTAACGGCCAGCGTGGCTTTGAGCCTGTGAAACCATTTGTCGATGGGCACAAGCGGCTGGTAGTCGTAAATGTTCTGGTAGGTGCCGGCCACTTGAAGGTGTTCGCTCACCTGGTAGGCCAGCCTTGCGCTTCCGGCCAGCCGTGGCCTGTAAAAAACTTCGTCAAACCGCGATTGATGGTAGAGGCTGAGATCAATAAAAATCCTGTCGAAAAACCAATGCTTTACACTCACGTAAGTTGACAATTTTACATTCGTAGTGTCAACCGGCACGGGATCACCGGGAAGCCTTTCATCAGGGACGCCCCGGTAGTTCCACTGTTCATACTCATAAAGGGGCCCAATGCCGGCAAATATACCGGAGCGTCCGCGGTGCAAGAGCTTGAACCGAGCGTCAATGCCTCCTGCATACCGTCTGTTGAGCCCCCGCGCCTCAGCCCAATGCACTTGTCCATAAATCTCGGTCGTCACGGTTTTTTCCACTGTATTTACAATCTCTGCGTAGACGTAACCCCCGCTCAGGAAGACATCATCGCCAAAAGATCCTGTCTCAATCTTATTGGCCAGTGTGAGGTATGAATTTCCCACCCTCAGGGAAATATCTGCTGAATTGACGAATTCAACCAACAATTCCTTTTGGGTTTGGATTTTCAGTTCGGGTGAAACCGATCCTTTAACCCGCTGTGTGGTGTCCAGTATCACATTGAAGCTTTCGGAAAACAGGATTTGTGACAATGCACAAGGGCCGGAAAAAACCATCAGCCATACAGCAAATGTTTTCATAGTTGACAGGTTGGTAAGTCCCTGTCAAATTATCGCAAAATGACTGATCAGCAAAGCCTTTCAGCTGATGGACGCGCCCGGCATCACCGTCTGGTCCGAACGGATCAAAAGCAATTTGCCATCGGCATCTTCTGCCATCAAAATCATACCCTGCGATTCCACACCCATGATCTTGCGGGGAGCCAGGTTTGTGATGAGTGTCACCTGCTTACCCACGATGTCTTCAGGTTGATAATGCTCTGCAATTCCGCTCATCACGGTGCGCACATCAATGCCGGTGTCTACTTTCAACCGAAGCAACTTCCTGGACTTCTCCACCCGGGTCGCCTCCAGGACGGTTCCAATTCTCAAATCCATTTTGCTAAACTCCTCAAAGGATACCTCTGTCTTGGCCGGCTTCAGGCCCTGGCCTGGTTCAGCGGCGGGTGCTTGCATTTTCTTTCGGGTGTCAAGGAGTTTCTGCATTTGTTTCTCAACCACCTCGTCCTCAATCTTTTCAAAGAGCAGTTGCGCCTTCCCAAGCGCATGTCCGGCTTTGAGGCATTCGGGGTTGCCGGTGCTTGCCCAGTCAAGCCGTTCCAGCGAAAGCATGGCGCGGAGCTTTTCGGCCGAAAAAGGAAGAAAGGGCTCTGCCACAGCGCTGAGCGTAGCGGCAATCTGAAGCGCCACGTTGAGAATGGTACCCGTTCTCTCCAGATCAGCTTTTACCACCTTCCATGGCTCCGTGTCGGCCAGGTACTTGTTACCCGTTCTGGCCAGGTCCATCATCAGGGCGGTCGCCTCGCGGAAACGATACGAGTCTATTGCTTTTCCGATCCGTTGGGGGAATTCCCGCAGCTCCTGAAGCGCTTTCTTGTCCACATCCAACAGGGCACCCTGTGGGGGCACCTTGTTTTCAAAGTGTTTTTGGGTGAGCACCAATGCCCGATTGATGAAGTTGCCGAAGATGGCAACCAGTTCGTTGTTGTTTTTGGCCTGATAGTCCTTCCAGGTAAACTCACTGTCTTTGGCCTCCGGAAGATTCGTTAACAAAGCATATCTGAGCACATCGACCTTATCAGGAAAGTCAGCAAGGAAATCATGCATTTCAATGGACCATCCCCGGCTGGTCGACATCTTGTCTCCCTCCAGGTTCATGAATTCATTGGCCGGCACGTTGTCTGGCACGATAAACTCCTCGGATGCATGCAGCATGACGGGAAAAATGATGCAATGAAACACGATGTTATCCTTCCCGATGAAGTGCACCAGCTTGGTTTTCTGATCGCCCCAGTAAAGACGCCAATCTTCTTCCCTGGCTCCCTCAAAGGTTCGTTGAGGCGTGGAGAATTCCTTCTTCCCTGTAGCAACTTCCTGAAAAAAGGCCCTGGTGGCCGAAATGTAGCCAATGGGCGCATCGAACCAAACGTAAAGCACTTTGCCCTCAGCATCGGGCAACGGAACCTTGATGCCCCAATCCAGGTCGCGGGTCATGGCGCGGGGTTGCAGCCCAGCCTCGACCCAGGATTTCACCTGCCCGTATACATTCGGTTTCCAGTCGTCTTTGTGCCCCTTCAGAATCCACTCGCGCAGCCAGCCCTCATAGTTTTCCAGCGGCAAATACCAGTGTTTGGTCGGCTTTAGCACCGGTGACTTTCCCGTGAGGGTGGATCGGGGGTTGATCAACTCTTTGGGGCTCAGTGATGTGCCACACTTCTCGCATTGATCTCCGTAGGCATTTGGATGGCTGCAATTGGGACAAGTGCCCACGATGTAGCGATCCGCCAGGAAGACCCTGGCCTCGTCATCGTAGTACTGCTCAGAGGTTTCTTCCGTCAGCAGGCCTTTGTTGTACAGGTTCAGGAAAAACTCCTGGGACGTTTGGTGGTGAATGGGCTCGCTGGTGCGATGGTACACATCGAATGAGATTCCAAGCTGGTAGAGGCAATCGCGTATCAGGGCGTGGTATTTGTCGATGATGGCCCTGGAGGTAGTCTTTTCTTTTAGCGCCTGGTTGGGGATGGCGGTGCCGTGCTCATCGCTTCCACAAACAAAAATTACATCACTGCCTTTGGCCCGGTGATACCTTGTGTACACATCGGCAGGGATATATGCACCTGCGAGGTGGCCAATATGTTTGGGGCCGTTCGCGTAAGGTAATGCCGCAGTTACGGTAATTCGATCGTAATTATTCAATTTCTTCATAAAAACTTACATGCTTTTTTGCCCAAAAAATCGCACGTGCAAAGATGGGAATCGGGCCGTAAATCAGGAATTTTCTGGACCTTTTTGCTTCGCCTTTTCTTCATCAAGTCTTCTCTGCTCGCGGGCTCTTTTCGCCAACAACGGTTCGAGGTCTTCAAGAAAGGAAACGACAAATTCAGTTGTCCCGTCTGTCGTGTCATGCAACTTGATGTCACCACCCAATTTTATGGTTGCGAGTTTGGAAAGGTATAAACCCACACCACCCGACTCTGATTTTTCTGAAGCACGGGAGAATAGATTGAAGATTTTTTCTTTTTCAGAAGCGTGAATGCCGATGCCGTTGTCTTTCACACGCACGTACACCCAGCGGTCGACCACTTCAGCAGTGATCCTCACAAAAGACTGCACCCGGCCCGACTCGTTGCGAAACTTAACCGCGTTGTCAATTAAGTTTTCGAGAATGATTTTCACCATTCCCATGTCAGAGCGAAGGGTGAGCTCCAGGGGGATGTTCACTTCTATCTTAAAGCCCGCAGGCAGTCCCTTTTTAACTTCAATGTCGATGATATCGTTGACCAATGACTTCAGGTGCATGTCATTTACAGACAGTACCGAGTGGTTGATTTGGTTAATGATCAACAGGCGACTCAAGATTGCGTTCATCTTGGTGGCAGTGGCATCTAATTTTTTCAGGTAGTCGGTCGCCAGCGGGTCGTGCACATCCATGAGTGCCACATTACAAATTCCCTTCAGGCTGGCAAGCGGTCCGCGGATGTCGTGAGAGGTTTTGTAAATGAAGTTGTCAAGCTCGGCATTGGCATGGGTGAGTGCTTCGTTGGAGTCGAGCAGTTCGCGCGTCCGTTCAGAGACCTCTGACTCCAAGAATTTGTTTGAATCAGCAAGGCGGATGTTTTGTTGTTCGATGGTTTCTTTGGCTTCCTCCAGCGCCTGGTTGGCCTTCCGTTGCGAGCGGTTCGACCAGAAAAGAACAAAGGCCAAACCCACCACCAAAACGGTAATGGTGACGATAAAAACGTACTGATCGCGCTGGCGTTGGATGATGACTTGCTGCAGGGCGAGGATCTGGTTTTTGGCGGCTATGGTCTTGATATTTTCGCGTTCCTCGTGCTCAGTTTGAATCCTGGAGATGTTTTTGATGAGGTCGGAGCTGAAGATTTCGTTGTTTACCTGGATGTAGCGCTGTTGGTACTCGGAGGCTTTTTTGTAGTCATTCCGCTGATTGAAAATACTGATATAGAGTTGGTAGTTCTCAAGGGATTGATCTCTGAGAGAATTTGCATCCACAATCCCTTGACTTAGGTCCAAGTAATTCAGGGCAACGGAAAGATTTTTTCTCTCAAGTTCTATCTTGGCAAGGGCAGACAGAATTAACGCTTCATATTTGGATGATGAAATGCCCTTGGCGATTTGGAGTGCCTTTCTAAATGCTCGATCAGCGTCATCAAATCGTTTAAGTTCAAAAAGTGCCAGGCCTCGTCCATAGTATGCTTCAACTTGGAGACGATCTTGGCACGGCTCACAGATTTGCAGCGCATGATCAATACTCTCCAATGCCTTCTCAAAATTTTCAAGGGCCTGTTGTGCTATGCCAATGTTGACGTAGCACCTATCCAAGTCATATTTGATATCGTTTGTCTCCTTTACGCGTCTTGATCGTTCAAAATATTCAAGCGCGTGCTCAAAGTCAGCCAATTTTAGATAGACGATCCCTACATTGTTAAGGGCTATGCTGATCTCGAGTGGATTCTTGAGTTCTTCCCTAATACGCAGGGATTGAAAACTATAGTCCAATGCAATATCAAAATTTGAAGCATCAGTATGTGCTAACACCAGATTGTTTAGTAGAAATTTTTCTTGATCCTTAAAAGAATTTCTTTTAGCAATTCCAAGAGCGTATTCAAAATCTGGTATACAAAGCGCTGGCTGACTCTGCTTATAACGAGTCCATCCTCTTGCATTGTGCGACCGCGTTATCAGCAGACTATCTCCCAATTGATGCGCTAACTGAACACTCTCGTCAACGTATAGGAGCGCTGAGTCCAAGTTAATCGCAAAGTAGGTTTCAAAAAGCTCAAAGGAAGTTTCAAATCTAAGTTCTCCTTGAACATGATTCAACCGGGCCTTTAGTGAATCAAGCCTGCCTTGCTGATCACTGCCTAAGGAGATCGTAAAACAAAAAAGAAAAAAAGTAATCAGCAAACTCGTTGGAATTCTAATGGCTTGAAGTGAATAAACCTCATTCGTTACACCAGTAATATTAAGGTTTTTATTAGCGTGTGTAATCACCCGCAAGCAATGACATTTGTGTCTGCTTATGCAGGATCGAAAATTTGGAACATTAAACCATTTAACCACAAAAAACCAATTACAATGAAAAAGCTAATCTACACAATCTTGTTTGCGGTAATGACGTCACTAGCCATTTCTGCGTGCACAGAAGAGAACATTCGGCCACAAGATGGCGGAGGTCAGACAGGCGGAGGATCAGATGATCCATGTCCCTACGGCTGTTCATAATTCAAATAAGCCTACATTCAAGATAATCATTTACTAAGTGTTCGATGGCAAATCAACACCAGTTTGACTGAAATGAGCATCTTTTAAAAATCTAATCCCGGGCCCGAAACGCCCGGGATTTTTGCTTTATCCCGGCCAGACCTTTAGCCAGCAACCCTGCGCACTTTGCCACCTCCAAATTTACCGCGTCTTAGTAACTTGGCATGCAATTTTCAAGCAAACGTTTTATTCATGTTTAAACGGTTTCGGCAGTCGCAGACACAAAAAGAAAGGGAAATCAGCGCAAAGGCTATTACCGCGTGCGAGCACATAATGCGTGACATGGGGGCTGAAATCCATGATGATCTCCTCCAAATGCTTTCTGTCCTCCGCATTGGCCTGGGAAGACTGGAAAGGGCCCAAATTGACGATCCCACTATAGTAGAAATCATTCAGCGTATGCAACTCGACTTCGACATTGTCACCACTTCCGTACGGAAACTGTCGCACAGGCTTATGCCTGTTAGCATTGAGGATGAGACGTTTCAAGAATTAATCTTAGGTCTATGCGAGACCATGGAAATCCCCGGCACCAATCATATTCATTTCCGCAGCAGGGGAGCAGAAAGGCCCTTGGAATCCGCAACAAGAAACCATCTATACCGCATGGTGCAGGAGTTGATGCACAATGCGTTGCGCCACTCTACTGCCTGGCACATTTGGGTCCGGCTAATTTGGCAGGAGCAATCTCTGCTGATCGAGGTGGAAGACGATGGCACCGCGTTTTCCAAAATTCAACAAATCACGAAGGAGCTAAACAAAAAACACAACAGTTTAAGAATGCGCTCTGAGGTAGTGGGCGCCACGCTGCATTTCAAAGCTGGTGAACGGGGTTTGATCGCTACGATCTGCTACCTATTGCCACCGACAAGTTGATCACGCTCCGGGGCGTGCCCCGAAATGCCTACTCGTGGACTGCACCAACCGAAGGTCCAGCCTCTGGCGGGGTTGCTCGCTCCCCCCTGCCGAGCGCGCGGTTTAACCGCTCCACCTCATCTTCCAGCAACGCGAAGTATTCCGAGTTGGCCAATTCGGGGTGCTCCCGTTTGGCCGTTCCAACCAGGCCCCGCTGGGTGAGGCAAAACTCACGAAGCTGCCGCATTGTATCAGTAAGTTGCTGGCGCTGGCTTTGGTGCATTACCTGAAGCTCCCGGTTAGAGCCAGTAAGCTCTGCCGTACGCTCGGCCACTTTTCGCTCCAACACACGGTTGATGTGCTGCTTGGTTTTGATGAGTTTGAAAAGAACCACCGCCAACAAAATCAACACCACCACCACAGCTAAAGAAAGAATCAAGAAATATCGATTAGTGCGAAGCATATCCTCTTGCAGAGATAGCACTTGGTCCTTTGCCTCAATGATTCTCATGTTCTCCTGCTCCTCTCTTTCGGCTACTAGTGTTGAAATCTCTCTAATCAGGTTGGGTTTGAATATTTCGTTGGTTAGCTGAATATACTTTTGCTGGTAAATGGCTTGACTTTTATAATCTCCAATCAATTCAAAAAGCCTTGCGTGGATTTTAAGATTCCTCAACAATCTACCCCGAAAAAAACCTGACTCCGCAATCTCTGTACTCAATCTTAAGTAAAGAAGCGCCTTCTGAATATTTCCTCGGTTTATTTCTAATTCTGCCAAATAAGCAGTCAATATCGCCTCTTGCCTTTTATAATGAATAGAACGAGCCAATTCCAAACCTTTCAAAAAATCTGCTTCGGCTTTGCGACCTTCATTTAATTGAAACGCTATGAGGCCTTTTGCAAAAAATGCTTCCACCAAAACCTCCCGATCTGTTGATGGGTCGATCAACTTTGTCCCAAGCAAAACGCTTTCCAGCGCCTGTTCAAGCCGACCCAACTCCGCATAGGCAATTCCAATGTTGATATAGCACCTGGCAAGGTCCCAGTCAATTTGATTTGCAACTCTGATATCCCTGGATTTCAAGTAATACTTCAATGCATTCTCCTCATCGTCTAAACTGGAATAGATAACTCCTATATTATTTAGGGCGATGCTAATGTCCAAAGAGTTGCCAGACCGCTCCCTGATCTCCAATGACTTGAAGCTATACTCGAGTGCCTTATCATAGTTGGAAAGATCAGTGTGAGTAAGAACGAGATTATTCAAGATGAACTTTTGCTCCTCCGCATATCCGTTCTTCACCGCTATATTCAGCCCCACTTCAAAATCTCGCAGTGCTTCGACACCATTGCCTTTTTTCCGCTGGGTCCATCCTCTCATATTATAGGCTTGTACAATCATAAGTGAATCATTAAGCGATTTACCCATGTCCATCGCTTGTTCTACATAAACGTATGCCGAATCATACTGATTTTGTTTTAAATACTCTCGAAATACAGCCCTAATGGCATCAAATCTTTCCCTACATTCAGTCCGCTTAATGTTTAACTTCATAGAATCAAGGTGATCCGATTGAGACTTGCCTGGAGCCGATGGCAATAGCACGGTCAATAACAACAATAGTAGGGATCTAAACACCTGCAAAAAGATCAAATTGAAGTAATACACTTCATGAGCCTCCAACCGCGGCTAAGATAAACAAAAATCCTACTTTGCCACGGCCATCACCGGAGGTTGTTCCTGCTCCACATTGCCCAGGTTAGAGGCAATCACCAGTTTGAAGATGGTCGGGCCGGAAGACCTCGCCAGGAAGATTCTACCCCCCAACCGGTTGGCGGCCAGTTGTGCCAGGAACAAGCCCAGGCCGGTACCATGAATGTCACTGGCCACGTAGAATAGCTGGAAGATCTTCTCACGGGCCACCGAATCAATCCCGCTGCCATTGTCCTCCACGGCAATGGTGGTCTCACCATCCGCCTGCGACCACGAAACCCGGATGTACTTGTTCTCTTTGGCGGGGGAAAAGTATTTGAAGGAATTATCGATCAGCTTGGAAAGTATGAATACCAGCAAATTCTTGTCCGTGATCAGTGTTTCGTGCCAGTCGCCCTTTTCCGTGCGCAGGGAAATGAGCGGAAAGTGGTTGAGTGACTTAAAAGAACTGTACACCTCATCTACCAGGGCGGGCAAATCCACTTCTTCCACACACACGGGCATGTTGCGGATGCGGTTGGTTTCCATCAACTGGCTCAGTGTTTGGCTCAGGCCTTGTGCGGTGCTGCCAATCTTGATCAGGTAGTCTTTCACACGCTCGGGTTCCTTGAAATCCTGCATGGCCACGTTGGTGAGGCCCAACAACGTAGCCAGGGGGCCACGAATATCGTGAGACGCCCGGTACACCAGTTGGTCATACTCCTGGGTCATTTGCTTTAGGTCCGTATTGCTCTTCACCAACTCCGCAGTGCGCTTCTTGATTTCCTTTTCAAGGATGACCTTCATGCGCTGGTTAACACGGTAGTTGCGATAGATGAGGATGGAGACGATCAATGTAAGGGTAAGGATAACGCCCACCAGAAGTAGAATCAGCCGGGAGCGTTGCAACTCCGATTCCTTCTGTTCTATGATCATCGCGGATTGCTTAGCCTGAGCATCTAACTGAATGTCTTTAAGGTTAGTGGCAAGCTGTTCGTTAAAAATGCTGTCTTTGATCGCCATGTATTTATTCTGATAAGCAACCACTTTGCTCAGTTCTCCAGTCCTTTCGTAGATCCTGCTATACAAGACATATATATCCCGCTTCAATCTCCTTAGGTTGATTTCATTCGCAATTCGTTCCGCCTCCGCCAACTCATCAAGGGCATCTGGATAGTTGCCCTTGTCAAAATTTACCTGGCCGAAATGATAGAGTGTGTTTGCAATTGTTTTTTGTTCCCCTGTTTTCCGTGCAAGGTCCAGTCCCTTAGCAAAATTTGGCAGCGCTCTTGAAAGGTCTCCTTTCTTAAAGTATGAATAGCCCAGGCTGTAGTACATCAGGGTGTTCACATCGTCAGGGCAGCCTCCCCCGCAAATCGCGCTTACCTCATTGAGGCAACGCAGCGCATCATCATAGCTTCCCTGGTCGTTATAGATTATCGCAATATTCGACAGGTTTAGGGGCAACCCATCATTGATGCCGTTGGCCTTTTTGATATTTACAGCCGTCTTCAAGTGATCAAGTGCTTCGTCAAAATTGAACAAGTTGTAGAAAATCAATCCAATATTATTGTGTGCTATGGCCTCGTCTTTCGCTGAATTCACCTCCATCGCAATCTCCAACGACAACGTGTAGTATCGCAAAGCGCTGTCATAAAAATCTTGTCGCTCGTAAAGGTTTCCTAAACCATTGTACAAATACATCTGAAGCGACTTCAGCTTGTTTGACCTTGAAATCTCAATCGCCCGCATATAGTACCAATTCGATGAATCTGGTTGATCCCCTAGGTCATACACGTAGGCCATTGCCCTTAATGCTTTGGCCTGGCGCTCCGAATGATTGTACCTGGCTGCTTCAAGTTGGCTTTGGTTGGCGTAATGTTTGGCAAGACTTAGATCCCTTGACATGTATTTTTTGAAGTATTCATAATAAATACTGTCATGGTCAACTCGATTAACGGAAAACAACAATTCCTTCAATTCAGCGTCCTGCCCAACAAGACGAACTGTTGTACACAGCAGTAAGCAACTCAAGACTTGAAAAAACTTTCTCATGTGATATCCTCCGTGAATTCGCTCAAAAAAGCAAAAGTTCACTCCTTACGTTTGTAATGTTCTAATCAAAAAGAGAAAAAACTAAAACCCAAAATTAACCTCTAAATCTATGAAAAAATTTATCTACATCGCAGCATTCGTAATTGTTGCCGGCATTCTTGGCTCATGCACTGAGGAGAATATCGAACCTCAAAGCACCGCAACCCAAACTGAAAAGAGTGGTGGCTGGTAGGTCGATTTGATGTAATGTTTTGCAACAAAAACCAATTAGCTATGAAAAAGACATCTTTACTGGTTCTTCTGATTGCGGTAATGATAGCATTCGGATTTGCCACTTTTGAAATCAATAGCTCAAACGGAGCAAAGGATCAGCCATCTGTCCAAGCGATGACATCTGAAAACTCCGGCCTCACCGAAACAAATGAAGATAGCTGGTAATAAATAGAGGTTAGCTAGCTAAAGGCAACCAAATAGTGGCTGCCTTTTTTTTATTTCTCCTTCTCCGCACTTACCACCAACTCATTCCCGGGGTCAATCATGCGCGCATAGAAAGCGTAGCCTCCAAAGTTGTTCTCCAACTTCAACAACAAGCTGTTCCAGCCCTTCTTTAAGTTCAGCACTACCCTGTCCTGATCGGGTGCAGCGATGCGGTACAAATCAAAAAACCGATACACCTCCTGGCCATTCAAAAATGCCTTGGCCGCATCGTCCGTGCCAATCAACATGGTAACCTGCCGATCTCCGGGTGAATGGATGAAGGTAAGGGCGTAGCTGATCATCATCTCATTGGGTTGAAAAAAATTTCTCAGCCGCATTTCGTAGCCAGCCTTGCCTTCCGTATACCGCTGCCATTTTACCCGCTGTCCGTTCAAACCCTCGTACGTTGCGTTAAAGTCGATCTCCTTTTCCGGAGGATAGGCATAATCCAAACCCTTTCGTTCATAGTCGTGCGCGCGCAGGTTTGAAAACGGCCCGATCAGGTACCAATCGGTGATGAACTTCCGGTGAGGGATCAACCGCACCCCATCCAATCCGATCATGCCTTTGCCTTGAGAAGTCAATACGAGCTCGGCAACCCCATTCTTTGCCTTCACACTGGTCAGCTTCACACCCTGCAGCGGCAGCACTTGTCTCGAGGTCGTGTCGGCAAGAGTCACGTGCTTATTGTCATGAGCAACTGTAAATGCCGTGTAACCCGGGCCTGCCGTGGCAAACAACTCCACATCGTACTCGGTTTCCTCAAGGCCTGTCAGTTTCACCACACATGGCTGCGCTTCCTTGGCATCGATCACGAGTTGCATCCCGTCCTTCCAATCCGGCCCATAGGTGGTCATGCCCAACCAATGTGATCCGGGCGCAATTATGTTTTTTCGAAGCATCACATCCACCGGCAACACTCGCCTCAAAGTTTGGCGTAATTGCGGCACAAGGATAGGTTCTTGCTGACCGTGCGGTTCTTGCTGATACCAATAAGTGGTCATGCTCATATCCACTGCTTCGCTGTTCCGATCGCCATGTTCAAACGTCACGTCAAGGGATTTCATAAATGGTATTGCATCTGGAACATGGTGGCGATAGGCCGTCACCCTTCCGTTCCTGCCATCCAACATTGTCAAACCATGATAAGCAGCCGCGTACTCACCATCTCTAAAGTACCAGCCGCTCGTGAAGTAATCTTCTGTGCCGGTTCCATAAACCGATGGTTTCTTTTCTCCATCGACAAAAATCATTTCGTCTCCTTCAAGAAATCCAAGATCGCCACCGTAGGACTGCGCGTTCATGTTCAACCCCACGAAGTGGCCACGACCGTTGGCCCTTAGCGCGACAAAGTTCTTTTCAGTTGAGGTCATGATTTCACGCGTCCATTTTGCATGGAAGTACCCTCTGTTTGCCACATCCACCGCCTCTTTCGAAAATCCAATTTGATAATAGAATGCATAAACCTCTTCACGCGTCTCATTGACTACTTCAATGCGGGCCCGCTTGGCAAAAGGCATGGGGAAATAGGAGTAATACCCTCCACTACTCATGCCGACATATACCGGTGTGTGGTGTTTGTATTGAAAACCACATCCAAAAAAATCTCCAACCGGTACTTCCACGGAAGGTGTTGCTTCATCATCCCAAAACATTCTTAACAAGATGCCCCTGAGGTAATGCGGATCTCTTGAATCAATGGTGATCCAAATCCGCTGGATCACCCCGGGACCTTCCTCATCGAATATAACAGCGGTCTCACCTCTAGGAATATGGATCCTGTCGTTGTTGCCGCCTGTCGTGTCATGGCTGCTGCGGACAAGGTGTTGGCCATTGCGGAGCTGATCAACGGGCTGAATTTGACCCAAAACCAACGTGCCCCCTACCAGGCACATCAAACCGAAAAAAAGTTTCATAAATTAAGTTTAGCAATTAACCCTTTGCGGTCAAAGTCCGTTTGAATCGTTTACCTCCAAACAAACAACCATGAACTCACCCTGGTATGTCGTTGCACAACTTGGCTTCGTGGCCACTTCTGTCATTTTCATTGGTCTGCTGTTTCAATACTTGCGGTCGGCATTGAAAGCCGCGGGTTATGACAGCGCAATGCAAAGGCGAATCTTCGGACGAACTTTGATGGGTACACTGCTTTGGGTGAGCATCGTTTCCGTACTTTCAATCAGCGGCTTTCTGCAAGACTTCAGCACGTTTCCACCGCGAATGATGATCGTGCTGGTGGTTCCTTTGATCACGATCATCGGGATCTCCACCACCAAAAGACTGAAGCATATATTGTCTTTCATCCCACCACAACGCATCATTGGCCTGCAGGTATTCAGGGTGTTTGTGGAGTTGCTTCTGTGGTTGCTGTTCGTGATCGAACTGTTGCCGGTACAAATGACCTTTGAAGGGCGCAATTTTGACGTACTGGCGGGTCTGACAGCACCCGTTGTCGCTTACTTCTGTTTCGTAAGAAAGGTATGGAGCAAAACGGTGGCCGTGGTTTGGAATTTTCTCTCGCTTGCGCTGCTCATCAACATTGTCACCATCGCTTTGCTTTCGATCCCCTCTCCTTTCCGCCACTTCATGAACGAACCTGCCAACACCATCGTAGCACATTTCCCGATTGTGTGGCTGCCGGCCATCCTGGTTCCGCTGGCATATACCCTCCATATCTTCTCACTCATTCAATTGTTAGGCAAACGCGATGGTGAAGGGCTAACTTGATGCAACTGAGCCGGGCGATCGGGGCTTTTGGAAATTTCTGGGTATTTTCAAAACCAAATAGACGCCATGAGAATACAGACTGCTGCCTTTGTCCTATGTTGCCTTTTAGGCTGCCGCTCCCAGGAGGTTGCCGAATCGATGGGGTCCATCGAGCGCTTGAATGAACGGCTGGCTGCCGTCATTGATGAAGGTGCATCGATTGAAAAATTGGCCGATGGATTTGAATGGAGCGAAGGGCCACTTTGGATCGAAGACCATCAGATGCTACTCTTTTCGGATGTACCTGCCAACACCATCTTCCGATGGAAAGAGGGAGAAGGCGCATCGGTATATTTGAAACCGTCAGGTTATACCGGCACCCCACCGCGAGGTGGCGAGCCCGGTTCCAACGGCCTGGTTTTGAGTCCAACTGGCAAACTCGTTCTTTGTCAGCACGGAGATCGCAGAATGGCCGTGATGGTGGCACCACTCGATGACCCCCAGCCGCTGTTCGCCACCCTGGCCGACAACTTTGAGGGGAAAAAACTAAGCAGCCCAAATGACGCCATCTATGACCGGGAAGGAAACTTGTATTTTACCGATCCTCCCTACGGGCTGGCCAACGATACCCTCCGCGAGATTCCTTTTCAAGGTGTGTACCGACTCAATATCCATGGAGAGATTAGTCTGCTGGTTGACACCCTCACGCGACCGAATGGAATTGCCCTTTCACCCGACCAGTCGCTGCTGTACATAGCTAATTCCGACCCGGATAAAGCCCGATGGTACGAATACCAACTCTCGGGAGACTCGATTTCATCAGGCCGCATTTTTTATGATGCGACCGAACTCACCGGCACCCTGCCCGGTTTGCCTGACGGCATGAAAGTGGACTCAGCTGGAAATATTTTTGCTACCGGCCCCGGAGGAATTTTTGTGTTCGATTCAAAAGCGGAGGTCCTGGGAAAAATAAGCTTGCCCAACCCCACTGCCAATTGCGCATTGGCCGATGATGGGAAGACGCTCTACATCACATCGGATATGAATGTGCTGAGAATCAAGATGCGACACTGATGAAGTTATTGGTGGACATCATTGGTTGGGTGGGCTCGGTTGAAGTGATCCTCGCCTACGGCTTAAACAGCTATCAGAGAATCAAATCAGATTCGCTTCTTTTTCAAATACTCAATTTAACAGGCGGCCTGTTTCTCATCATCAACACGGTTTACTATGGAGCATTTCCTTCTACTTTCATCAATGTGATTTGGGTAATCATTGCGGTACCTGCGATCATCAAGATCATCAACAAGAACAAACTAAAAGAAATCAATAACCCTTAACCTTTTCTCCGCATGAGAATATTCTGTCTCTTTCTGATTGTGGCGATTGGCCACATGGCCGCCAACGCACAAGCCAACTACAGCAAGCAAGTAAAGGATTTCGATGCGTACATAGAAAGTGCCCGCAAGGCATGGAATGTGCCGGGCCTGGCCGTGGCCGTTGTCAAGGATGGGCAAGTCTTGTTAACGAAAGGGTATGGTGTAACTGAGCTAGGTAAAACGCAACCTGTCAATTCAGAAACGTTATTTGCATGCGCCTCCACCACCAAAGCGATGACCGCGGCATGCATGGGCATCCTGGTAGACGAAGGAAAGGTAAATTGGAACGACCGGGTAATTGATTACCTGCCGGGTTTTCAGCTTTACGATCCATACGTAACACGTGAACTTCGGATCGTTGACTTGTTTACGCACAACAGCGGGGTGGGCAATACAGATTTTCTCTGGTGGGCCATGAACATTCCTGCCGATGAAGTCTTGCATCAAATGCGCCTTGTCGAACCGAGCTATTCGCTGCGTTCCAGTTTCATTTACCAAAATATCTTTTACCTGGCTGCGGGTAAGGTGATCGAAAAAGTAAGCGGAGAATCCTGGGAGTCATTCCTGAAGAAAAGAATTTTTCAACCGCTGGGGATGAACAGAAGCTTTGCGTTGCTTGGCGAAGTGAAGGATGGCAACCAGACCAAGCCGCATCATCCCGTTGACGGCAAGATTGAGGTAATCGAGCACTCCAGTGCCGACCAAATCGGGCCCGCAGGCTCGGTATGGTCTTGCGTGGACGACATGAGCAAATGGATGATGTGCATGATTGACTCTGGCAAGCATGCGGGTGGCCGGTTGGTTAAACCAGAAACCTGGATGACGCTGACGAAACCCCATGTGATGGTTACCCCAAGTCAATTCTATCCAACCCAGCAACTCACCAAACCCAACTGGACTACTTACGGCCTGGGTTGGTTCCAGCACGATTACAAGGGAAAGAAGGTAAACTTCCACACTGGAAGCCTGGCCGGGGCGATCGCTATCCATGGGCAGATTCCCGGTGAGCGACTTGGCATTTATGTATTTGGAAACTTAGATCATGCCGAAGTTAGGCACGCCCTCATGTACAAAGCATTCGATCACTTTGCCCTCGGGGGTTCGCGCGACTGGAGTCAGGAGTTTTTTAAACTGTACGGAGAAATGGATGCCAGACAGGAAGCCAGGCGAAAGGAAATGGAATCGAAGCAGGTGGCGGGCACGAGGCCATCTCACAACCTCAGCGACTACGCGGGCACTTACACCGACCCGCTTTACGGACAAGTGGAAATATCAACTGCAGGAGAAGATTTGAACATCCATTTGAATAACTACGTGAAGGCCCAGGTCTCGCACTTTCACTACGACACCTTCTACGGATCGTACGAAAAGAAATGGTATGGAAAAGCGCTTGCCACTTTTGAATTGAACTCCAAGGGTAGCGTAAGCGGGGTGAGCATCGATGGCATGACTTTTCAAAAAAAGAAATGACCACCACACCCTTCGCTCGGCTATCGCATTCCGGGATTAATCCCTAGTTTTGTCGGATAACAGCATGGGTATGTGGAAAGGATTAAGGTGCGCGGCCATTGCCGCATTGTTGATTTCGTGTGGCGGGAATGATGTTACACCCGGACCCTCGGCCGTGGTGACAAGCTACCTCAATGACATGGTAGACATCATGGAGGAAAACTCCATCAACCGCAACGCCATTGATTGGAATGCATTCAGGGCGGCCGTTTTGGAAAAAGCTGGCGCGGTACAAACTGTTGCCGAAGCGGATGCTGCCGTAGTACACGCACTCGAATTGCTCAATGAATCAACAAGTTTCGTGGTTACCGTGAGGAACACCACGTTAAGTGCAAGTGTTGGCTGCACAGCTGACGCGCCTCCAACCGTTCCGGATGATCCCGACATCGGATACGTACAAGTGCCGGTGTATACAAGCACCGGACTCCAGGCCGCGATCTTTGCCAAATCATTGCAGGGCAAAGTGCAAACGGAAGACAAGACAGACCTAAAGGGTTGGATCATCGATCTGAGGGGAAACACCGGGGGAAACATGTGGGCCATGATCGCTGGCGTAGGGCCCGTGCTGGGGGAAGGTATTGCTGGTTATTTTGTTGACGCAGATGGTGTGAAAACAGCTTTTCAATATGTGGGTGGATCAATGAAGTATGGTGAGGAGTCCATTCTTAACGTCTCATTTCCCTACACCGTAGTCTCCGGAAAAATTAAGATTGCCGTGTTGGTCGATGAGGCAACCGCAAGCTCTGGCGAGGCCGTGGTCATCTCCTTTATTGGAAGGGACAACGTGCAAATATTTGGAGCCAACACCTGCGGCAAGTCTGCAGGTAATCAGCCCTACATCCTCAAAGATGGCTCTGTTCTCTATCTGACGACCGCGCTCCTGGCCGATCGCAACGAGAATTTGTACAATGGGCAAATCGTGCCTAACCAGGCCATCAGCGACCCCAATGAAATTTACAACGCTGCAGTTGCCTGGATCAACGAATAATTCATGTTCGGCAGACTCCTTAATAAATTCAGGCGCCATCGGCAAAAGCATACGTTTCACGAATATGACTTTGAAGTCCAGCGGATTGAGCTGCCTGAATTCGGATGGGTGGAGTATGCACACTGGCAACACCCATTTTATCATACCAAGCCCATCTCGGGCGGGCTGATTGAATTTTACAAGCGATACCTGAAGCCAGGAGATGTAGCGCTGGACATCGGTGCCCACGAGGGCGATACTACCGTGCCAATGGCATTGGCCGTGGGCGCGAGTGGAGCGGTGATGGGCTTTGAACCCAATCCCCATGTGTTTAAGGTGCTGGAAGCCAACGCGAAGCTGAATCCATCTCTGGTGAATATTATTCCTCTCAATTTTGCAGCCACGCACGAGGATGGAACCTTCACGTTTGGATCAGGCGATGCTGCGTTTGCCAATGGGGGTATTGTTGGATTTTCAAACAACAAAGCCTCTAACAACCGGTACACATTCGAAGTACGGGGGAAGAACATCCAAACCTATTTAACCCAACATCATAACTCCCTTTTGCCAAGGCTGAAGTTGGTAAAAACTGATGCCGAGGGATACGACAAGGAAATCCTTAAATCGATCAGCAGTCTTTTGCGAGAATACAAGCCTGTGGTGATATCAGAATGCTTCAGGGAATCAAAAAAATCAGAACGGGCCGAACTCTATCAAACGCTTTCGCAAATCGGCTATCAGATTTACAGGCTGCCTGGATTTGACGACTCAACGCCAGAGCCGATTTCCGCGGGACAGATGATGGACTGGAAACACTTCGACATCATTGCGCTTCCTGAAAAATAGTCAGCCGATCTCAATCACCACATCGTCTGTCATGGGGTGGCCCACGCAAGTGAGCACATAGCCCTCATCCCGCTCCGACTGCGATAAACCCTCCTCTTCGTCCAGCTTCACCTTACCGGACAACGCTTTGCCCCGGCAGGCAGTACAAAGACCACTCTGGCATGAGTAAGGCAAATCAATGCCTTGATCAAGTGCGGTTTCAAGAATGGCACGATCGGGCTCAACTATGATTTTGTATTCCTGACCATCGTAACGAATGGTTACTTCTCGCGCCTTCTTCTCTTCTGCCTCACCTGCGCTGGCGGTTTCCTTCTTCAGCTCTTTGTCGATGGTCCCTTGTACGAAGCTTTCCTTGAAAACCTTTTCTTTCGGAATATGGAGGTCAGTCAGCAATGAGTCGACATTCTTCATCATGCCTTCCGGCCCGCACATCAGATACGTGGATGAATCGATTCCCCAATCGGGTATGCGCTCAAATAACTTGGTCAACATATCGCGATTAAGAAGACCTGAATAACCTTGCCAGTTCATGGGGGCATTGTCCAGCACATGGATCACATGCAGTCGGCCTTCATAGGTGGTTTGCAACCCATCCAGTTCATTCTTAAAAATGATGCTTTCAATGTCGCGATTGCAATATATCAATGATACGATGCTGTCAGGCTCCTGTGATAAGATGCTCTTGATGTGCGACATCATGGGTGTGATGCCGGAGCCACCCGCAATCATGATGAGATGCCGTTTGTTAGACGCCTGGTATTCGGTAGTAAACTGCCCCATGGGCTCCAATACCTTAATAGAGTCCCCCTCTTTCAGGTGGTCATTCAAATGATTGGACATGATGCCGTGGTCAACCCGCTTTACGGTAACGGCAAGATCCTCATCAACAAATGGCGAGCTGCACAACGAATAGGCCCTGCGCACATCTTTGCCGCCAATCGGCATGATGAGCGTAAGGAACTGCCCGGACTTATAAGGTATTTGCTGATCTGCCGGCCGATCGAACACAATGGATATGGCATCCTTGGTTTCGCGGACAATCTGCTTCACGCGCAGTTGATAGTAATGCGGCCCTGAGCCCTGCTTGACTTCTTCCTTCTTATCCGATTTTTTGAAAAAACTGAACGCCATGCCCTGTTACGTTGATGCGTAGTTGAACTAACCGCAAAATTAACCCGACCGCCTGAATACCCAAAGGTTGCCTCTAGAGATTGAGCCAGTAAGTAAACTTGAACACCAGGGCCCTGTTTTTACTTCCGAATGATGAAGGGAGGTAGTTTTCGGTGTATACAATGAAGAAGTCTGAGGCGGGTTTGTATCGCCACTGAAATCTTGCATTCAAGTTCACATTATCCGCCAGGTTGTTATATTGAACAAACGTGGTAAGAAAAAGTTTGTCAGTAAAGGTCAAATCTGCCCGGGGCCCGATCAGGAATAGTTTTTCTTTTCCGTAGTTGTCTGGAAATCGCAAATCGTTGAAGTCGTAGCGAATCGAAAGACTGCCCAATGGCTGGTACCGATAGTTGAACTGGCCACCAATGTTCAAGTTGGTACCATTGTAAAATCCGCCATAAGAAGTGCCCACCTCAAAATTGAAAAGCTTGCGTTGGTCAGATCGATACCCGGCATACACATTTATCCATTCATAAACTTCCCCCTCTAAGTAGTTGGTATACAAACCACCATCAATGGGATTGAAGCTGTTGGTTAAGCGCTGATAGGTCTGGTTCACACCCACTTCAATACCGGAGGTGTTGCGCAAATTGAAGAAATAGTTAAATCCGATGCTTCGATCGGTGAGCCTTCCGCCCGGAATGTTCGTGAAGTTGATCATCAACGAAGGCGACATCACCACTACTTTTTTGTCTTTGGGATAGAATTTACGTCCCAGGCTGGCAAACGTATTGTATTGGCCTGGATACACTCCATAACTGGGCACAAATCCTGCTTCCGAATTGTAATTCTCCTCCACAAATGTCTCACCCAAAAAAACATCCCAATTTCGATCCGCGTATCTGCCGAAAAGGCCGCCCGCGGTGGCGTTGTCTTCATTCAGTACGTTAAACGACCGGCCAACAAACGAGCTTAGATACCATTTGTTATCCTGACTCAGGAGGTCTACATCTGCGGCAATCACCCGATTATATTTATTCAGCAAAGGTTCATTGGCACTGTTGCGTTTCACCAACTGCTCGTGAAAAAACCGGGTTGTATCTGAAAGCGAAAGCCCTACCGATTCTTTGTCGACAAATGTCACACTCGCGTTGGATTGGGCCCAAAAGTTACGTTGCACCGCGGCCACCGTATAACTCTGTTTGGGCAGGCCAAGCGACAATTGTTCACGGGTCTGCATGTTCATGGCACTTACTCTCCAATTCTTGGTAATGGAGCCGCTCAACCGCGCACCGAAATCGATAGGCACTCGCCTGATCGCTCCTGTCGAATCACGGGCGAGCCCTATCCGTCTGGAGAAAAAAGGCCTTGATTCGGGAAAGCCTGCATTGGCAAACAAGTCATTGTTCTCCAAAAAAAACTGCCTCCGCTCCGGAAACTGAAATTCAAAACGTGTGAGGTTGATCACCTGCCGATCCACTTCTACCTGAGAAAAATCCGGATTGACCGTGAGATCAAGGTTCAAGGATGGGGTGATCCCGACTTTCGCATCCAAACCCACTTGCAAGTCGGTGGCACGTTCGTTGGGGTTCTGTTCCAGGTCAGTGGCACTTGACCCGGCCACATAAGGTATCAGCGAAATGTTGGTACCTGCCCTGGGCGAAGGGTCTTCCCATACGAGCTGGCCGGAGTAGGCAAAAGCACCAGCGTCATATTGAATGGGCACGGCCACCCAATTGCTTGAATGGTTTCTCTTGCGGTCCCATCGGACAAAATTGATGTTCCACTCTTTTAAATTGCTTTTGAAGCGGAAACTCTTGAAAGGTATGGCCAGCTCGGCAATCCACTTATCGGGATATTTCAAAACAAACGAGTACCATTTATTGTCCCACGTTGCATTGAAACTTTCCGGGCCCGAGCCGCCTTGCGACACCGTACCCTCCATTTGCACACCGCGTGGTGTGATTACAAAGAAAAAGCCATTGATTCGGTCGTTATAAGGACCCAGGGTAAATCCCACATTGTCGTTATTGTCATAATCAAAGTCTCGTCTTAATGACTGAACAATATCCGGTGTGTCATCGTCATAGCAAACAAACGACACGTACATATTGTCGTTATCAAAGGTGAGCCTGGCCTCCGTTTGAAACGGGGCCAAAGCAGTATCTACCGGAAATTGGAGGAAGAAATTTTTAGCCACATCGGCCTTTTGCCAATCGGCTTCGTCCAGAACGCCATCCAGTTTGATTTCACCTTGCGCCTTTCGTATCGCAATTGGAGTTTTGGGTTTGTTCTGGGATAAACCTTCGCCCACCAAGGCAAGCGTGATGAATACAAAGGCAATACAAAATCGGCTCATAAGAAAACCCGCAAAGCTAGGCAATGAGCTTCAACGGAACATGAGCCGTTTGGGTTAAAATCGTTATTTTAGCGGCCTAATTCTTGTTTCGTGGATCTCAACACGCTTACCGCCATCTCACCGGTCGATGGAAGATATTTTTCAGTCGCACTACCCCTTGCCCCTTACTTTTCAGAATACGGGTTAATGCGCTACCGGTTGCTGGTGGAAATCGAATACTTCATCAGCCTTTGCGAGCATCCCTTACCTGAACTCAAGTCTTTTCCCATCGACCAGGTGGACAAACTCCGGTCCATCTACCAGCAATTCAACGAACAGGATGCAAAGGGCATCAAGGCAATTGAGCAAACGACCAACCACGATGTGAAGGCAATCGAATACTTCATCAAGCAAAAGTTTGATGAGTTGAAGCTGAGCGAGTTTAAGGAGTTTATCCATTTTGGGCTCACCTCCCAGGACATTAACAATACGGCCACTCCGCGGCTGATCAAGGATTTTCTTAAAGATGAATACCACTCCAGGCTAAATACGATTATTACCCTGCTTGACGGCCAGAGCGATCGCTGGAAAAATGTGGCTATGTTGGCACGAACCCATGGACAGCCGGCATCCCCCACGCGCCTCGGTAAAGAGATCCAGGTTTTCGCAACCCGGTTAAAAAACCAGGTGGAGTTGTTGGCCACCATTCCACATGCCGCCAAGTTTGGGGGCGCCACCGGCAACTTCAACGCCCATCATGTCGCCTATCCGAACATTGATTGGATACAGTTCGGCAATCGGTTTGTCAGCCAGTACCTGGGCCTGAAGCGCAGTCACCCCACCACGCAAATCGAACACTACGATCACCTGGCTGCGTTGTTCGACAACCTGAAACGCATTAACACGATCCTGATTGACTACAGTCGTGACGTGTGGCAATACATATCGCTGAACTACTTCAAACAAAAAATCAAGGAGGGCGAAGTGGGATCATCTGCCATGCCGCATAAGGTAAATCCCATTGATTTTGAGAACGCGGAAGGGAATTTAGGCCTGGCCAATGCGATCTTTGAGCATCTGGCTGCCAAGCTGCCGATCTCAAGATTGCAACGTGATCTTACCGATTCCACGGTGCTACGGAATGTGGGTGTACCATTTGCGCATACCGCCATAGCGCTTCGGAGTTTAGAGAAAGGAATTTCAAAATTAGAACTAAACCAATCCGCCATTGATGCCGACCTGGACGATAACTGGGCGGTGGTGGCCGAGGCCATACAAACCATCTTGCGAAAGGAGGGTTATCCCAACCCCTACGAAACGCTGCGCGATCTGACTAGAAAAAATGAAAAAATCGATCAAAAAAAAATCCAATCTTTCATTGACTCGCTGAATGTGTCGAGCGATATTAAGGCGCGACTCAGGGAGATTACACCGCAGTCGTACGTAGGAGTTTAAGAAACTCAAATAACAAATGAAGACGCTAATTGTTGCAGCCACAATGTGGCTAGCCATCGGACAGCTTTGGGGTCAGGTGAACAGCCCTATTGAGCGGGGCTATCTGATTACCAAATCTTACGATACGGTCAAGGGAGAGTTCTTTTACAAAAGAACAAGAGCGCTTTACCGCGAGGCAAAGTTTAAGGAAGAGGGTGGTAGCTACTTTTACACGGTTACCCCAAAATCGGTTGAAGGATTTTTTTTATCCGAATCAAACCGCTTGTTTTTATCTAAGAATAAATTTGAAGAACAAGAGGGCGCCAAGCACAATTTTCTTCAAGCCATTTCGGTTGGCGAATTAACGCTGTTGACCGGACTGAACGATTCACGAAAGCAAACTTACTGGGCAATCAAAAACGAGCGACTGGTCCCCCTCGAGAAGGGCTCTACAAAGACCATTACCATAGCAGGCAACAACTTCAAAGTGAAGACACGACCTTATTTAAATGCGCTGTCTGAATTAACGAATGATTGCCCAGGAGATTCCGGAAAATATGAGTTAAACTTTCATCAATTAAAAAAGCGAGGGGTAAGCTATGCGAATTGCAAGGGAACTGGATTGAGATCGTATACAGGCGAAGCCAGCCATTTTCATTGGAATGATTGCCGGGGTCTCGAATACCCCATTGACTTTCTCGGATAACAGTGCAGTGGTTAAACCCTATCAATACCCGACCCTCTCCCCTTTTGGTACTTATAATTTCAGTTCGCTGGACCAACTGGTGGTAAATTACACCGGTTATTTTGTAGGATTAGGCATGTCTATTTTTCCTGTCACATACAAAAGGATTTCATATGAGGCATCCCTGGCATTCCTCAGGAGAAACTGGAATGTGCAAAATGAGGGTCTGAGGTTTGAAAATACCTATGGCGACCTATCCACATCTATGAAATTCAACTTTGCACTCGACAAACCAACTCAGCCGTTCATCGATGCAGGAGTCAACATTGGGCTGAGCCTGAAGTCAGACTACAACGCTGAAATGATTACAAGGGATTTTACCAAGGCCGGTCCAGCAGGAGGTGCGGACCGAGTTACAAAAAGAGTTACTGACACATGGCCGGAGACATTTCCAGTAGACCTGTTGCTACTAGAGGCCAATCAGTACAAGCCGACATTCTTTACTCCCTTTGCATCCATTGGGCTAGACCGCCACTTTGATAAATTTATTGCTTCCATTGGATTTCGGTATGGCTTTGCCGGAAGGCTTACTACTTCCACACTGTACACGACCAGATTGGGCTATCAAAATATCTTCATCAGTATAAGGAAGAGAGCCTGAAATTAGACGGGTAAAGCCCGGTTACTCAGGCCCATTGCTACCTCGCAAAAAAACTGGCTTGCAGAGTCATAAAGGTTGGGTAACTTCCATTTGAAGCCTGACTGTACCAGCCATGAAACAACTTCTTTTTCCCTGCCTGTTCGCGTTGCTTGGCATTCAAATTCTCTCAGCCCAAACCAACCCGCTTTGGACTGAAAAAAAGGTCAAGAATTACCTGCCACACATGACCACCGTGGAGGTAAAGGAATTTCTCAAGAGATCAGATATGGTCATCATCCCGGTGGGTGCCCTCGAGCAGCATGGAAATCATATGCCCATTGGCACGGACGTCATTGCGGGAATAGAGCGATGTAAGCTCATTGCACAACAGCGCGACATCCTGGTGGCTCCCATTCTCATGGCAGGGCAATCCCCCTATCACATGGGCTTTGAAGGTACCATTGCATTAAGTGCCGAAACGATAATCGCTGTTCATTTAGAGGCAGTTAAAAGTTTGCTGCAACATGGCTTCAAAAGGTTTGTGATCATGAATGCGCATTCAGGAAATCGAGCCATCACGGGGTTACTCGTGGACCAAATCAACCAAACAACTTCAGGGATTGCAGTTAGTTTTGAAGATGCCATCAGTCCGTTCATCACCAGAAGCAGTGAATCCCGTGCGCAGGTATTTGACCGGCATGGTGGCGTGGGGGAAACATCCGGTGGATTATACCTTTTTCCTTCGCTGGTTCAAATGGACAAAGCGGTGACCGCGCAACTCACGCTACCCCCGCACATGCAACAGATGTTGCCGGAGGTAGTTTCCGGCAACCCCACAACCAGCCTGGTTTTCCTGGCAGAGGGACTGAAAGCAGAGGAGACCGGAAAGCATACATCAACCAAAGAAATGTCTACGACAGGTGTTTGGGGCGTGCGCGACCTCAAGGAAGCCACAGCTGCCCATGGCAAAGCCAGCGTAGAAAACATGGTGGAAGCAGCAACTAAGTTTATAGACAAATGGAACCAACTTCGGCCGCCCGGCACAAAGTAGGTTAGTCTTCTGGTGTGTACAAGAGCCTGCGGTTGGCAAAATCGTAGAGCGTAAGTCGCCTCAAATCGTAGTAGGCCGTCCAGAACGAGCGCAGCGCCTGAATGTAACTTCGTTTGGCATCGTCTTTCTCGGTCAACGCAATATTCAGGTTGGTGATGTCAATCTTGCCAATCAGGTAACGGTTTTGCGCTACGTTGTAGCGCTCCTGTGCCACCTCGTCAGATTTTTTTGTAATCTCAATCTGCAACCGCAGCATTTCAAATTGGCGAACCTGCGTGGTAATCTCTTGTTCGAATGTGACTTCATCCTGCGCGATGATGTAATCGTTTAGCCGCTTGTTGGCAAGGGCTGTCTGCATTGCGGCTTTGTTTCGTCCCCAATCCATGATCGGGATGTTGAAAGTCACGTTCACTTGTTGCTGCCGTTGCGGATTCACATAGATCTCGTTGGCAACAAATGCGGAATTGTTCAAACCATAAGACGCAGTGAGGGACGTTTGAAAGCGGTTCCCACGTGCTTCGGCCACATCACGTTCTGCCTCCAGCCGCCTTCGCTCGAACGCAATGAAGTCAGCACGATTTTGTTTGGCCAGCCCCAGGGCCTCATCCACCGAAATGCCGAAACTGGGTATCTGGTCCGGCAACACCAGGTCGAACTGTGCATCTTCCCGCAGGCCAATGTATGACCTCAACCTGAGGGCTGCGGTTTCCAAATCCAGCGAAGCCTGGGCTACCGCTTGCCGCGAACGCAGCAACTGCAACTCTACCTGCAAGAGTTTGTCTTGCGAAGTGGTGCCGATATTATACCGTCCCTGCTCAATTTTATAGATCGTGTCATTATTGGCCAGGTTGAAGCGGGCAATCTGTAAATCAATTTGAAACTGCAGTACCTGGAAGAACAAGTCCACGGCTTGCCTGGAGATAAATTCGTGTTGCTCGGCAAACTCCCGCCTGGATTCCTCATAACGAAGGGGCTCGGTTTGGCGATCCCAACGGAGACGGTTGAAGGCAAAAATGGGTTGGTTTAACTGGATATTGAAAACCGTGCCGCTCCACTGATTGGTTGATCGCTCGATATCGTTAAAAAAATTCAGGCCGGAGTTGATTGATAAATTTCCGCCTGTCCACTGCAGTGGCTGCTGCAAACCAAGGTTCATGGTCGAGTTGGTTTGGTTAATGGGGCGGAAAATGATGGTTCCATCATTTTGCCTTACTGGAATATAGCTCTGGCTAAAACTGGGCGCACTTCCGTTCAAACGAAGTTGAGGATTGTAATTCGTGCGAAAAGATCGGTATTGCCAAAAACGATTCTCTTTGCGGGTCTCCGCCTGCTTTGAAGCGGGCGATTGGGTGATGGCTCGATCGATGATGTCGCCAATGGTAAATGTATTTTGTGAAAAAAGTGGGAGCCCGATTAACACGAGTAACGCGGGCAGCAAAAACCTTTTATTCATATCGCAACGAAGTAATCGGATCTTGGCTGGCGGCTTTGCGGGCAGGCGCGATTCCAAATATCAATCCTACCGATGCCGCCACTCCAAATGACAATACAATAGACGCAAAACTGATGATGGTGGGGATGCTCGCAACTTCAGAAACGGCATAAGCGAGACTCACTCCAAGAATCACCCCAATAATGCCGCCCGAAACGCTGATCATCACCGCCTCAAACAAAAATTGTTGCACCACATCGCTCTTCTTTGCCCCGATGGACAGGCGAAGTCCAATCTCCTTGATGCGTTCCAGTACGGAAGCCAACATGATGTTCATAATACCAATGCCACCCACCAGCAATGAAATGCCGGCAATCGCTCCCAACACATAATTAAAAATATCGTTGGTCCTTTGCTGTTGTTTCAATAGAAGCTCGGGAATCTCAATTTCATAATCTATAACGCTGTAGTGCTTGCGCTCCAGCAACCGCGATAACACCTCAGCTGTCGGCTGCAATCTTTCCGTCTCACTCACCTGAATGACCAGCCGGTCGAGTTGATGATAATTCTTGTCTGCCTCCTGCTGCTCTTCCTCCTCACCCATTACCCGCATCACCATGCCCCTGCTGCGCAAAGCCGCTTGTCTTAGTTCCTCAGAAGTAATCAAGTCCCTGTTTTCGTAGCGGATCAGCATGGTTTGCAATGGAGTGTAGATATCCATGTTGAAGTCTCGGATGCCGAGCTTGCTGATGCTATTCTCAGAGACCAATCTTTCCCTAAGCACACCCACAATGGTGAGCCAGTGAGGCCCCACTTTGATGCTCTTGCCAATCGCATTTTCCGTTGGAAAAAATTTCGACTGAATGGAATGACCAATGATGCAAACCGGGGCGCCAATCTTCAGGTTTTCGTCTGTAAACATTTTGCCAGACGACAAATCAAAATCATAAATATCAAAGTAGGTGGGCTCCACGCCAACCAACTTAGCCGACCTGCGAACACCGCTTCGGATTACATATGTATCCAAAATGATTTCAGGACTTAGCTGAGTAATGCCCGGGATCGTTTTCTTGATGCTCTCGACATCACGTACTGTAAGCCCTGGGGAGAACTTCTTCTTCTCCTTCTGGCCCGTTTGTTCGGCTAACTTTTCTTCTTTTTGCTCAACAATGGGTTTGACTACAATGTTGTTGACGCCAACGAGCTTGATTTGGTCCAGGATTTCTTGCTGTGCACCATTGCCGATGGCCAACATGGCAATAACGGCCGCTACTCCGAATATGATACCGAGTGCCGTTAACAACGACCGCACCTTATTGGAAATCACCGCATCGATGGCGATGTAGAGGTTGGCGAGCAATCGCTGTGTGATCATGGCCGGGTGGTTGGCCTTCTTCCCTGGTCACCGGTTGGCCGTTCTTCCCCGGCTGCACTAAGCTCAATTTTCTTGTCGACTTCAGACTGATCTGGTTTCTTTCGTTTTCCATCCAACGCTGGTAGCATAATAACCTGTTGCTGTTCAAGGCCGGCTGGCACCGACAAATACAACCGGTCGCCCTCCTCCAGGCCAGCCAACACAATGGCATCGTTGGCGTTGGTCTCGCCAATAGCGACCTCCTGCTTCACGATATTAAGGCCTTCTTTCAAATAAACGTACGTGATGGAGTCGTGCAAACTATGCAGACACTCCAACGGCAGAAACAATGCATCGTCAATGCGATTGGCGATGATCTTATTGCTGGTGGTCATCGCAGGCCGAAGGGTTGGATCGGTCCCGTCAATTTCAATGGTCACCTCAAATACCTTTGCGTCAGAATTCTGACGGGTTTCTCCTACATTCGCCACGCGTGTTACGGCCCCTGTCAGCTGCTTGTCGGGGTAAGCATCTAAACCAATCTCCACCCGCTGGCCTGACTTCACTTTCCGAACATCTACCTCGTTCACGTAAGTTTTCGAAACCATTTTGGTGAGATCAGGTAGCGTGGCTACGGTTGGATCCCAGGTACTAATCTGTGAACCTGTCTTGATCGGCTTGCCATCCCAACCCTTGCTGTACACCACCATGCCGGGCTCGGGTGCCGTTACGGTGAATGATTGCATGACGCGGGTCATGGCATCGGTTTCGTTCTGGACTTTTCTCAACTCAGCTGCCACCTCTCGCATCTTTTCGATGTTTTGACGCTTCTTGATCTTATAGTTCTCTTGTGCCTGCTTGTATTCGCGTTGGGCACGTTCCAAATTAATCTCAGCTTGTTTGATCGTGGCCGGGGGCTCGAACTGTGACTGTTCAAGAATAATTTGCTTTTCCTCTACGGCATAGTTGAGGTTGATCAGTTCATCGCGCGACTGACGCATCTGAAGGGTGGTGTCAAGCTGCGTTTGCACAAATTTCGAGTTTGCTTTTTCAAGTTCGATTTGTTTTTCGTTAAAGCGGTTTTGAAACTCAGAACGATCAAGATTTGCAATCCAATCGCCCTTTTTCACAATCGTACCCTCATCGATAATGTTTTGGATCGTGACATTCCAAATCCGGAAGTCCCTCAACGCCACAGGTCCAAGGATTTTGACTGAATTCTTGGCCTCCAGTTCTCCTGTGGTCTCGATTTCGATCTTAAAGGCGCCCTTTTTAACCGTGCTCATGATGGCGACCGCATCGCCACTCTTGCTGCCTTTCACCACAAAATAGCCGACCAGCAACACCACGATTATCGCTCCCGCGATCATCACATTTCTTTTCATACTCGAAGTTTTAATCTCACGAATTGCGG
Source organism: Cyclobacteriaceae bacterium (assembly GCA_050250195.1). Lineage (GTDB taxonomy): Bacteria > Bacteroidota > Bacteroidia > Cytophagales > Cyclobacteriaceae > ELB16-189. The sequence goes on from JBFWPC010000002.1 coordinate 172,462, forward strand.
ACGTCATTATTCAACCCTTTTTTACTTCAAAAAAAAATCAATTTCGATGTTATTTAAAGTTACGCAACAAGCGCCTGTGTCCAGATGCCTTACGAATAATAACTGCCCCTATTGTATAAATACCGCAAAAAGATACCCATCGTTACAATCGATGGGCATCTTTATACGGGCGGGCAAAATCCCTATTGAATGGGGCCTTTCTTCACTTCTACCTTCCCGATGGCGGCTTCCTTATTGATTTTTCCGGTCGAATAGTCGTTCAGAACCGAGTTGGCGATTGAAAACTCAGCGGTATTGGGTATTCCTTTGCACCTGGTCATTTCCACATTAAGTACCAACATTTCGTTGGGCTTCAGGCTCTTCACGGTACGGCCGTATTCAACCAGGTTTTCTTTCATTTCTTTTTCAAACTTGGGGTACAGCTCTTTCACTTTTTCGTCCCTTTCTTCTCTGCTCAGGTCATTAAGCTTTAGTGTGGGAATGGTATGACGATCCTGGCCCTCTTCGCGGCTTGAATAGACCTTCATGTAGTAGATCACGCCAAAGTCCTTCAACTTTTCATAGTAAATCCCCTCCTGCCCAAAGTAAGTGCTGGATAAATCCTCGCGGTACAGGCGATTGAATATGCTCGAAAGAAGTTCAAGGTCGGCAGCGACTTCCTCCTCCGACTCGGCATTAACCACCTCAATTTTTTTCATCATTTGGTCGCGGGAAATCTTGCCGGTCCGGAAGTCTGAGATATCACCCTTTTTCGCTTCCACGGAGAGGAATGTCTTTTTGGTTTGCCCCCCGAACCAGAACCGTTCACCCGCACCCCGGTTGGTGATCAGAATTCGTTCATCCGGGCCTAACTGACTTATCAAGTCTCCATAATCTGCAATGAATGTTTTCGATGCATCGATCAGGCGCTGATAGTATAGGTTGCGAGCACTGTCGGCACTAACCGTCTTTGCCTTGTCCGGGCGCGGGGACCTCTTGTGATCAGAATCCAATTGGTAAGAGTATGCTGTCACAGGAGCCAATTCCCGATCGTCTGACCAAACGACAGCCGATCCCTCGCGACCCATCAGCATCACCGAATATTCAGCCGGTAGACGAAAGGTGACGCCAAACCCAGGCATGTAATTGCCTTTCACTTCCATCGGGAAAAAGAACTTGCGATCGTAAGTCTGCTTAATCAAGGTGGAAAGAATATTCTCCGCGACTTCTATATCCCGGGTCATCCGTTCATCATTCACTTTTGACTGCGCCCAAGTCACTTGAGTCAAGACAATCAAAATCAACCCCATTGCCAACCCTGCTTTCATCCTATTTTTCATCTCCTGATTTGTTTTAGTAATTGTTTGTTTCTTTTTTGAGAGATCCGTTCGCGATAATGGTACCCAGGATTTGTTCTGTTTCCTGTTTAAACTGATCTGTGTTGCGCTCGATGTTCGACATCCGGGCCTGAAAGAACAGCAAATCTTGTGTCCGTTGTTCCTGCAAGTACTTTGAAAAGTCGACCAGCAAGTTCTCCACGTATTGCTTTTGTTCTGATGCCGTCAACTGAAAATAATCTCTCATTAATTGTGTGTTCTGCTGCTGCATGGTGGCTACGTATTCTCGCACCTGCTCTTGCGATGCCGCAGAAACTTTGGCCACCAGCTCGTTGATTTTCGATGAATTGTTTTGCATTACCTTCTTGATCGACTGCTGCAACTTCAAATCATGCGCTGACCAGGAAGATTGCAACTGTTCGTTGTTAACCGATACTGCCTGATCGATCATCTGTTTCACGTCCGCCTGCGTAAGCAGCGGGGGTTGCACTTGCTCCGCTACCCTTGTTTCCACCCCCGCGCCAAAACTTATTCGCAATTCTGAATTGCTGTAATTGATTTGCACGCCTGCAAGACGACCAGCTACCAGGATCAAGAGCAAAGACGCTGCTATGCTTGCGATCATTCTGAAGTAACGGGTGTGCCAGAGTGGAATCACCGAAGTGCCCGGGTCCATAAATAGGGGTGGTGCAATCACCTCCTTGTCAGGCATCTTTCCCAGGATGGAAAGCGTATCTCTGACACCCTCCAATTCCATTCGTGCATCAGCATGCTCATTCAAGTATGCCTTTACTTTCGCGCTTTCCGCTTCATCCAACTCACCGTACAGGTAAGCGATCAATGTGGCTTCGTTGGGTTTATAATTCATATCCAATCGACTCTTTGGTGATCTTCTTTTTCTCTAAAATCTTCCTCATGCCATCCAATCCATAGTACATCCTTGACTTCACCGTGTTTTCGGAAATGTTCAGTACTTCGGCAATCTCACGAAACTTCAGTCCTTCGTATTCTTTCATGATCAACACCGCCCGCTGATCTTCGTTGAGCTCCAACAGGCATTCGTGCAATAAGTCCGTAAGCTCAGCGTGCCTCAAGGCGCGATCCGGATTCTCGTGGCGGTGTGCTGCCTCCCAGTCAAACACTCCGCCACTGCCTTCTGACCATTCGCTCAACGATTCCGCCCTTCGCACTTTACCCCTCCTCAGTTCTTCGCGACAATTGTTCACCGCGATGGTATACAACCACGACCGAAACCGGTTGATCTCCTGTAGCCGTGGCAGGTTTCGAAACATGGATATAAAAGTCTTTTGCGCGACCTCGGTGGCCATATCATGGTCAAAGAAGAACTTATAACAGAAGTTATAGATCCGCTTGTACCACAACTGTACAAGTTTGCCTTGCGCATTCGAGTCTCCATCGCGGGCCCTGGCGATGAGGGCGTCAGAATGCATCATGGCAATGTCCAAAAGTGTATCGGCCACAAAAACCTTTTAAATTCACTGATTCGAGGTATCCGTTTGTCGTCTACCAAGCGCTTTTCAACAATATAGATGAGAACCTGTCTCAAATAGTTTTGTATGAATTTGAGAATTTTTGAGGACTGCATCCACCCCCCGGCCACGACTTTTGGCTTTCTTTGCAGCCGTGAAAAAGATCATCTCGTTCTTAATCCGGCATGTGCCCAGAAAGTACCTCCAACGACTGAGTGGTTGGGGCCTGCGCCTGGCAAGCATCTTCTACTCAGGCAACCAAGTGCAGTGCCCGATCTGTCAGAGCAAGTTCAAGAAATTCATGCCCTACGGGCGTATTAACCCAAGAACCAATGCACTTTGCCCTCGCTGCCTTTCACTGGAACGCCATCGTCTGATTTGGTTATACCTCCAACGAAAGACAAACTTCTTTGAAACTCCTCTCGATGTGCTTCACATCGCACCAGAGCAGTGCTTCATAAGTCGCTTTGAAAAAACGCACGGTGATCAATACATCACCGCGGACCTGGAATCGCCATGGGCGAAAGTGAAGATGGATATTCACCACATGCCCTTTGGCGACAACCATTTTGACGTGGTGTTGTGCAATCATGTGCTTGAACACGTTGATGATGATATTCAAGCGATGCGAGAAATTCATCGCGTGCTCAAGCCGGGTGGCTGGTCGATCTTGCAGGTACCTTTTTTTTCGCCCGTTCCCGACCGCACTTTTGAAGATAAGTCGGTGAAAGATCCGAAGAAACGGGAGGAACTTTTTGGTCAGTCAGATCACGTAAGAAAGTTTGGCAAAGACTATGGGCATCGAATCGCCCAGGCGGGACTGTCGCCTGTGGCAGATCACATAGGTCAATCCCTCACGGAAGAAGAGGCCTACCGTCTAGGAATTTCACGCAATGAAATTCTCTACATTGGCCAGAAAAAATAAGGTCACCAAAAGGATAGCCTTTACTGTCTCTGAGCTATGAAGTCACTTTCCCAACTTATCCAACACCTCCATCACCTCGCGCACATGCTTGCGACTGGTTTCCAGCAACGCCTTTTCTTCGTTGTTGAGATCCAATTCAATCACCTTTTCGATGCCATTTTTACCAAGAACAACCGGAACACCTAAGTAGCAATCTTTGATGCCGTATTCGCCATCCAGTTGAATACAAACTGGTAGAATTCGTTTCTGATCTTTTACAATGGATTCAACCATTTGTGCCGCTGCGGAGCCTGGCGCATACCACGCGCTGGTACCCATCAGCTTCACAAGCTCCCCGCCACCCACTTTTGTTCTTTCGATAATGGCATTGAGTTTATCGGCTGCAATCAATTCTGAAACAGGAATCCCGCTCACGGTTGTATAGCGAGGCAGTGGCACCATCGTATCACCGTGCCCGCCCAACAACATTGCCTGGATATCCTTGGGCGAAACGTTTAGCGCTTCAGCGAGGAACGCACGGTACCTGGCCGTATCAAGTATTCCAGCCATGCCCATCACACGGGTGCGAGGCAATTGGGAAGTCAGGTGCGCCTGGTAAGTCATCACATCCAATGGATTTGAAACCACGATGATGATGGCGTCAGGTGAATGTTTGATTATGTTTTCTGTTACCGTTTTTACAATGCCTGCGTTTGTACCGATCAAGTCATCGCGGCTCATGCCGGGCTTACGAGGCAACCCCGATGTGATGACCACTACCTCAGACCCAGCGGTCCTGGAGTAATCATTCGTTGAGCCGATGGTCCGGCTATCGTACAAATTGATGGGAGCCTTTTGCCAGATGTCAAGTGATTTGCCCTCGGCAAGACCCTCCTTGATATCAACCAAAACAATTTCGTTCGCGATTTCGCGATAAGCCAGTACATCGGCACAGGTGGCGCCCACGTTGCCAGCTCCAACTACGGTAACTTTCATAAGATCAGAATTTAATAAAGGACGTGTTCAAACGGGCAGCAATTTATCAATCGGGCTGCCAAAGAAAAAGGATATTGGCATTAAAAGTCGGAATGCAGGGAAAACTGGATGACCTCGGTGGTTTGGTCAGTTACCTTAAATCGATCGTCAATGCGATGGCCTACCACCCACACGATTTCTCCACCCGATTCCAGCACCGTGGCCTGGTCCTTTTCCGGCACCGATACTTTCGAATCGATCAGGAAATCACTCAGTTTTTTCTTTTGCTGCATGCCCAAAGGTACAAAGGCGTCACCCGGTCGCCACTTTCGCCAGGTCAAAGGGAATTCAATCCGACCCCGATCCAAGGTTGCCTCGTTCTTGTCATGGCTGATATGACCCGGCTCTGCCAATTGAAACTGAAGTTGCCACGGGCCGAGCCTCGCAATCAAATGGTCAGATGCAATGGTCACTTCCGTCCAGGACTGCCCGAGGGATTCCACCATCAAATGCTCACGGTCCACCACCAGCCGATGGGATGAGGATAGAAATTGTGCACCCGGTTGTCTTTGTATTGCCGCGCAAATGACATTCATCTGCTCATAGCTGAAACCGAACTCTTTGGTGAATTGCCACAACACAAACGCAGGCGCTGGCACATCCGAAAAAACCTTCTTGCTGATTCGCAAATGGGCACCCTTGTGAGACAGGTATTTCTTGCGCAGCTCACGCACGTAAACATCCAGGGTTTCTTTTGCACCCGCTAACCGCTCCATGTTGCGAACAAACGTCTCCTCCAAATTGGGATTAAGCTGCCTGAGAATCGGGATCACCTGATTGCGAAGCAGATTTCGTTGATAGTCATCACTTTCGTTGCTTGCATCGGCCCGCCAGGGAATCTGATTCGACTTGGCATACTCCAAAATCTCCTTCTTGGAGTATTGCAACAATGGCCTGAAGACGCGTTCCGTCTTTAGGGGAATTCCCGCCAGGCCCGCCAACCCAGTGCCCCGCACCAGGTTAAGCAAAACTGTTTCAACATTGTCGTTGAGATGATGGGCGGTGGCGAGGCAGTTGTACCGTTCCGATTTCAACAATTCCTCAAACCAGTTGTATCGCAATTGCCGCGCAGCCATCTGAATCGAGATGCCTTTTTCCCGGGCATGATATTTGGTCTCAAAGCGTTTGGAAAAAAATGGAACGGAACGGTCAGCGCAATACTTCTTTACCAAACGCTCGTCTTCATCCGAATCCTTGCCACGCAGGCAAAAATTACAATGCGCAACACCCACATTGAACCCATGTTCATGAAACAAATGAAGCATCGCCATCGAATCCACGCCCCCGCTTACCCCCAGCAAGACCTTGTCCTCTCGTTGGCAGAGTTGGTGATGCTCAATGAATTCAACGAAGCCTTCCATGGCGCAAAGATAACTTATCTATTTTTGCACGGTTAAGGGCATGAACTACAGAATCGCTACATGGATTGGGATTGTGCTGGTGATGAGCGCGCCAGCATTCGGACAGAAAAGGGTTCGGTTGAAAGAGGCAGACCAACTAAAGGGGGGCATTCGCAATGGTGAGAGCTTCCAACGCGTGTTGGGTAACGTGGTATTCCAACAGAACAAAACCACCATCTACTGTGATTCCGCTCACTTCTTCAAGTCTGAAAACAGGGTCGAAGCCTATGGGCACGTCCACATTGTGGAAGACTCAGTTGACGTTACTTCGGCCACACTGAGTTATGATGGCAACCTGAGGGTAGCCAAACTCAGGACGAATGTCGTTTTCAAGAAGTTGGGCATTGCCACTTTGTATACCGACTTTCTCGACTACGATCGCGCACGCAACAAGGCCAGGTATTTCAACGGTGGAAAGTTGGTAGATACCACCAATACGCTCACGAGCTGGAAAGGCTATTACGATGTAAACACCAACATGGCGTCCTTCAAAAAGGATGTGATCGGTGTGAACAAGGATTACACAATGACCTCCGATACGCTGCAGTACAACTCCAAAACCAAGGTGATTTATTTCCGCGATGAAACAACCATTACCGACAAAGAAGGTGGCGTAGCTGTTTACAAAAGCGGTTTCTACAATACCAACGAAAAAATTTCATCTCTCAACCGGGGCGAGATCGAAAGCCCCTCCTACCGGATCACAGGCGATAAGTATTTTCTCGATGACTTGAAGAAATTGTACAAGACGCAAGGCCATGTGGTGATGACCTCAAAAGAGGAAAATATGATCATTTATGGCGATGATGGCATCTACGACAAACAGAATGGAATCACCAAAGTGTTTGGCCACGCCTACGTGGCAAAAATCGGGGATGATGCAGACACGTTGTTTATGTCGGCCGACACACTGGTTTCGGTGGAAAACGAGGACCCGAAAAAGAAAAGGTTGCTCGCCTATTACAATGTGAAGATTTTCAAATCCGATTTACAGGGAAAGGCCGACTCGCTGGTTTATATATCAGCTGATTCCATGCTTTATTTTTATCGCGATCCGGTGCTTTGGACTGAGGAGAACCAGATGACGGCCGACTCGATCAACATTTTGCTTCGAAACAAGTCCATCGATCGCATCTTTCTGGTATCCAATTCATTTGTGGTGTCCGAGGATACGCTCACCAATTTTAATCAGATCAAAGGCCGCACCATGACGGCCATCTTCAACGGCAAGGCAATTGACCATGTGATTGTACAGGGCAATGGCGAAAGCATTTACCACGCGCTGGACGAAAAGACACTCGCCAGCGAAGAGGGTGACACCCTCAAGATCACCGCCCTGATGGGCATGAACAAGATCATTTGCAGCAACATGAAAATTAACTTCCGGGAGGGCAAGGTTAGCAACATCAGCTTTTACGTGCAGCCCGATGCCTCCTTTATTCCGCCCCACGAAATACAGGATAGAGACCGGAAACTGAAGGGCTTCACCTGGCGAGAGAAACAGAAACCCACGAAGCAGGAAGTGGTGTATGCGGTGAAAGAAGAACCGTAGCCAACGCCCACGCTGGGGTATATATTGTCCTGCATGGGTGAAATTTCATCTATTCAATAGGAAAAAAACCGGATTTTGGCTACATTTCTCTTGAACAAGTGGGTTCTATGAGAAGAAGGCTGACGTTGTTGTTATTGCTAGCGTGTGGGGTAGCTGCCTATTCACAGGGATTCGAGCTCGTCCAAAAGCAAGATAATTTTCAGGTAGGCCTGAGCGAAGTACTTCGTATTCCGATTCAGATCAAGAACACATCAGATAAGTCGCATTTCTTTATTGTTAAGAAAGCCTTTGGCGATGTGGGAGCGACCCAAAAAGGCTACTTCTGCTATAAGGATGCATGCCTGGAGCCTGGAATGGATGCCAGCAAGCGGGTGGGCCCAGGCGAAACCCTCACCGATTTGTATTTTGTGCTGGAAACCGGGTTGGTTCCTGGTCAAAGCACCTACCAATTTGACGTGTACATAAGGGAAGCACCGGCTGAAGTCAAAACAAGCTCTTTCAACGTGGGAATTGAGGAAAAGAGAGAAAAACAGTTCGTTTTCCAATCCAAGGAAATCACCATTCATGACGTGTATCCAAACCCGGTCGCTGACCAGGCATTTGTAGACTACAGGCTCCACGATGAATCGGTAAATGCAAAGTTGGTGATTCACAATATTTTGGGCCGCGCCATGAATGAATATGCGTTGCCATACCTCGAGAACCGGGTGAAGATCGGAGCCGAGGAGTTGGCAGCTGGGGTGTATTTCTACACCATATACCTCGACAACGATGGGGTATTGACTCGAAAATTAATCGTAAGGAAATAAGCTGATCAGACGATTTTGGTCGTTTTCCCTGCAAGGAATCCAAATTGGTATATCCTTGTTGAATACTATATTTGCAGGCTTATGTGGGCTGGGCGACTCAAAAAACTGGTTTTAGTGGTATGCTGCGTGCTGTTGGTGGCCTCCTGCAGCAAATTCAGGAAGATCCAACGCAGCGAAGATTGGCGAGTCAAATACGAGGCCGCACTCAATTATTACAACAAGAAAGATTATTACCGGGCCGCGCTGTTGTTTGAGGAAGTTAGGCCGATCACCCGCGGATTACCGGAAGGCGAAAAGGTCGAATTTTACCTCGCCTATTGCCAATACAATGAAAGAACCTATTTGTTAGCCTCCAGCCAGTTTCGGTCGTTTTTCGAAACCTACGGACGTAGTGCGTTGGCCGAAGAGGCACACTTTATGTACGCTTTCTCTTTATACCGGGCATCGCCAGACTTCAACCTGGCGCAAAAAAGCAGTATTGAAGCGATGACGGCCATGCAAACTTTCCTAAACCAATATCCTCAAAGCAAATACCGGGAGCAGGCCATTCAGGTAATTACGGAATGCCAGGGCAAATTGGAGCGAAAGTACTACGAGAACGCCAAGCTGTATCTGAAGCTACGGTATTACAAAGCAGCGTTAGTCGCCTTCGACACGTTCAAGGAAAATTTCCCAGACTCTCAATACCTGGAAGAACTTGCTTATTTGAAAGTGGTTGCACAGTTCGAACTGGCAGAGCAAAGCATACAACGTTTACAACCCGAACGTTACGGTTCGGTGATTTCGTTCTACCAGGAATTGGTGGATAATTTTCCCAACAGCAAATTCTTAAGAGAGGCTGAAAAGATGTATTCTGAAAGCCTCGCCATCGTAAACAAGTCTAAAACAGATAATTCATAAATCATGGCTATTCAACCATCCATTGTAACCCGCGATACCGACAAGATCATTGGCCCGACCGGCAACATTTACGAGTCGGTGGTAGTGATCTCCAAACGTGCACGTCAGATTGCCGTCAACCTCAAAGAAGAGTTGAACGCAAAGCTCGCTGAGTTTGCAACTACTGTAGACAACCTGGAGGAGGTGTTCGAAAATCGCGAACAAATCGAAATCTCTAAGTTTTACGAACGCATGCCGAAGCCCACCACAACCGCAACTGAAGAGTTCCTCGAAGGGAAGCTGATGTATCGCATGCGAAGCGAAACGGAGCAGGCACCAGAGTAATCTCCCATGCTGGAGGGTAAGAAGATCATCCTCGGTATCACGGGAAGCATAGCTGCCTACAAGGCTGCTTTTCTCACCCGCTTGCTGGTAAAAGATGGCGCGGAAGTACGTGTAATCATGACCTCTTCCGCCCAGGATTTCATCACGCCCCTTACCCTGGCTACCCTTTCAAAGAACCCCGTACTTAGCCGGTTTGAAAAAGGCGACACGGGTGAGTGGAACAACCATGTGGAATTGGGCCTTTGGGCCGATGCGTTGGTCATTGCCCCTGCAAGCGCCAACACCATCGCCAAGATGGCTCACGGCATTTGCGATAACTTATTGTTGGCCACCTACCTGTCGGCCAGGTGCCCGGTGTTCGTGGCCCCGGCCATGGACCTGGACATGTGGCAGCACGGCTCTACTCAGGAAAACATTCAGCGCATCAAGCGATATGGTAATTTCTTGTTGGACCCCGGGCACGGAGAACTTGCCAGCGGTCTGGTAGGCCTGGGCCGCATGGCTGAGCCGGAAGAGATTCTCCAACAACTGAAAACGTTCTTCTCCTCAAAAAAAAAGCTTAGTGGAAAACGGGCACTGGTAACTGCTGGCCCCACGTACGAGGCCATTGACCCTGTTCGTTTCATCGGGAATCACTCCACCGGCAAAATGGGCTATGCGATCGCGGAAGAGCTGGCAAATCATGGAGCCGAAGTCACGCTCGTCTCAGGGCCGTCTGCACTTGCGGCAAGCGACAGGGTGAAGACGAAGAAGGTCACTTCCGCAGACCAAATGTACGAAGCATGTAGAGGTCTATTCCATGAGATGGACATTGCCGTGTTGTCTGCGGCAGTTGCCGATTATAAACCTTCAACTGTAGCTACACAGAAAATTAAGAAGAAGGATACTGCTTTGTCTATCGAATTGTCGAAGACCACCGATATCGCTGCCGAATTAGGAAGAACAAAACACAACGGCCAAATCGTGGTTGGTTTTGCGCTGGAGACTGAAAACGAAGTGGAAAACGCGAGGAAAAAAATCGCGGAAAAAAACTTCGATTTGATTGTATTGAACTCCTTAAATGAAAGCGGTGCGGGATTTGGGCATGACACGAACAAGGTGCAGCTGATAAGTCGATCGGGAGAAATTCAACAATTTAGTTTGAAGTCCAAGAAAGAAGTTGCGAAAGACATCGTTAATGCTATCATACAGCTTCAGCATGCGTAGTCTTCTTTCCATTTGCCTTAGTTTTTTCGTATTTGCCGGCCTTGCGCAAGAGCTCAACTGCAAAGTGATTGTGAATGCCGAGCAAATTCAAACCACAGACCAGGCTGTTTTCAAAGACATGGAGCGAGCCTTTGCGAACTTCCTCAACACCCGGAAATGGACGAACGACACGTACAAAAATCACGAAAAGATCAATTGCTCAATTTTTCTCAATATCACCAAGATGCCCTCCATCGGTAACTTCTCGGCCAATGTGCAAATCACCGCTGCGAGACCCATTTACAATAGCAACTACGAGACAGTGTTGTTCAACTTTGCCGACAGGGAATGGGAGTTTGAATACATCGAGTCGCTGCCACTGGAGTACAACGACAATACCTACATCAGCAACCTGACTTCCATGCTAGCATACTACGCCTACATTATCCTGGGCATGGATTATGATTCCTTCAGCGAATTGGGTGGTACACCCTATTTCCAGAAGGCATTGACTGTTGTTAACAACGCGCAAACTTCAAACCGGCCGGGATGGCAATCGCTGGGGAGCAATCGCAACCGCTATGTGCTGATTGAGAACATCAACAACCCCCAAATGCTGGATCTTCGAAAAAACACGTATCGATATCACCGTCTGGCGTTAGACACCTACCAACAGACACCGGATCAAAGTCGTCAGGTTGTGCTGAACGCCTTAAAATCGATCAAGCAAGTTTGGACGATTTATCCCAACTCCATCTTCATCATCTCTTTCTTTGATGCCAAGTCTGCAGAGCTCGTGAACATCTTCTCGGAAGCTTCTCTAAATGTAAAAAGAGAGGCCTATGACCTCTTGATCAGCCTAGACCCGAAAAGGAATATCTACGAGAAGATCATGAGCAACTAGGTTTCGAATGCCTTTTAGTGAGCATCGCCACTCCCCTTTTTTCCTCAAATCCGCTAATATTGTACCTACCGCTTTTGGCACCGCATGCTAACGCACCTGACCATCAAGAACTATGCCCTCATCCAGCATCTGGAGTTGAAGCCCTCGTCTCATTTGAATGTCATTACAGGCGAAACCGGTGCGGGCAAATCCATTATGCTTGGCGCGATTGGTTTGTTGCTGGGCAACAGGGCCGACACCAAGGTACTTTGGGATGAAAATGAGAAGTGTATTGCCGAGGCAACATTCGACATCAAACCCTATCGCCTGAACGAACTTTTCGAAAGCGAAAACCTCGACTACGAAAACGAAACGGTGCTGAGAAGGGAGGTGAGCAGCAATGGAAAGAGCCGGGCCTTCATCAACGACACCCCCGTGACATTGGATGTCATGCGGAAAATCGGCAGCCGGTTGATGGATGTGCACTCACAACACGAGACATTAGAGCTCGGCAGTCGCAATTTTCAGTTGTCTACCATTGATCTATTCGCTGGCAACGCTGAGCTAAAAGGCAAATACAGCAAAGCCTGGAATGAATACGTGACCGCAAAAAAACGACACGATGACCTGGTAGCCGAAGCAGAAAGACTAAAGCAAGAGGCCGAGTTCGTTCAATTTCAACTGGATGAATTAACAAAGGCACAACTCGAAGACGGTCAGCAAGAACATTTGGAATCTGAACTCAAAATCCGTGAGCATGCGGAGGACATCAAAGGTCGCTTTAACCAGGTGTTGAGTCAACTATCAGGCGAGGAGTATTCCAGCCTAAACGTATTGAGCAACGTGAGGAACGAGCTCTCTCACCTGACCGAGTATTCAGAAAAATACAAAGTGCTTTATGAGCGAATCCACAGCGCTTACATTGAGCTGAGTGATGTGCTGGGGGAAATAGAAAGAGAAGAGGCGGCATTGCAAATTGACCCCGAAAAAACGGAAGAGATCAAGGAAAAACTAAGTCAAATCTATCACCTGATGCAGAAGCACCGGGTATCAGCTGTATCTAGCCTACTGGAGATACAGGACAGGCTGCAACAACAGGCCACCAAAACAGCCAACGTAGACGCAGCGTTGGAAGAGTCAAAAAAAGCGCTGCAAAAAGCAACAAGCCAACTGCATCGGGCTGCCGGTGAGCTCAACGAAAGCAGGAAAAAAGTCTTCGACACCTTTGGTAAGAGAATGGTGGACTTGCTTGGTCAATTGGGTATCCCGCAGGCCCAATTGAACGTGACGCACGAGGCAATCGAACCAGGTGCAGATGGAACTGACCGGGTAGAGTTTCATTTCAGCGCGAACAAGGGCTTGCCAATGAGACCGCTGTCGCAAGTGGCCTCAGGTGGTGAATTTTCGAGGTTGATGTTTTGCCTTAAATACCTATTGGCGGAAAAGACCGCCTTGCCCACCCTCGTGTTGGATGAAATCGACACGGGTGTGTCGGGAGAAATTGCCATCCAGCTTGGCAGGTTGATGCAGGCGATGGCAAACAAGCATCAATTGATCACCATCACACATCTTCCACAAATCGCTGCCAAGGCTGAAGTACATTTTTATGCCTATAAAGAAACCGTAGGCAAAAAAACGGTGAGCCAGATCCGATCGCTGGGCGAAAATGAACGCATCGAGGAAATTGCAAAAATGATTGGAGGCGCAAATCCCTCTGCCCTGGCCCGGGAAAACGCACGCGAGCTGATCAGCACGTAGCCGTCTTGAATTTTTTGCGATTAATTTATATTTTGTATTTCGTTGATTTTCAAATTGCTCCGCGATTTGGGAATTAGCTAAATGAGCATTATTCACCCTTATCAGTTAACCATGAACATTTTCGTTGCCCGTTTGAACTTCAAGACCAGGCGAGAAGACTTGGAGAGCGCATTCGCCAAATTTGGCCAGGTTACATCAGCAAAAATTGTAAAGGACCGGGAAACTGGCCGATCAAAAGGATATGGATTTGTGGAAATGGCCAGTGATGAAGAGGGCAATGCGGCCATCGCGGCTCTCAATGAAACAGAATTGGATGGCCGCACGATTGTCGTGAAGCCTGCGAACCCCAAGCCACCGACCTCGGAGCCGCCAAGTGAGCCGTGATTAAACATCGATATCACACCAAAGCAAAAGGCCCGCAAGGGTCTTTTTTTTGTCCACTGCACAACCCGAATAAAAAGGATTTGCACAGGCCCTGAAGAACAGTATCTTTCACAAACTCATTTTTGCTTTCTTGGAAAATCCCAAAACTAAGATTACCGGACTTGTATTAGGCCCGGTCTTATTTGTGACGCTGCTGATCTTGCTTGGCCAGACCGAACTCACCTACAAAGCTACCGTGGTTCTTGCGCTAGGCGCCTGGATGGTGACCTGGTGGGTCACAGAGGCAGCACCCATTTCAGCGACAGCCCTGTTACCTATCATCATCTTCCCAATATTCTCGGTGTCATCCGTTCGCGAGGCCACACAGCCATATGGCGACTCGATCATATTTCTGTTTATGGGTGGATTTATCATTGCCCTGGCGCTGGAAAAGCACAACCTTCACAAACGAATTGCCCTGAACCTAATTCGCCTTACCGGAACGAGCGGAGATGGGATCATCCTGGGGTTCATGTTGTCCACCGCGCTCATTAGCATGTGGATTAGCAACACAGCCACCGCTGTGATGATGCTGCCCATCGCAACTTCGGTAACGCATTTGCTCGCTACGGAAGTGGGCGTGGCAAATGAAGGCAATTACAAAAAGTTTGCGACCGGATTGATGTTGAGCATCGCCTATGCGGCAAGCATTGGCGGCATTGCTACCATCATCGGCACACCGCCCAACGTGGTGACTGTGGGATTCATCAAAAGATTCTACAACCGCGATTTGAGCTTTGCCAATTGGATGATCGTGGGCATACCGCTCATGCTTGCCATCCTAACGGCTTGTTATTTCGTCATCACCAAAATTTTGTTTCGAAACCGGCTCGCCTCTATTGAGGGGTCTGCCGAGTTGATCAAGCGAAAACTCCAAGAGCTGGGAAACATTTCACTGGCAGAAAAACGGGTAATGGCCATTTTTGCCATTACTTGCGTTTGCTGGGTGTTCCGACAGAATATCAACCACCTGGTTGGCAGCAACCTGCTGGACGATACCACCATTGCCATGTCGGGTGGGTTGTTGATGTTTATTACCCCGGTTAATATTCACAAGGGTGTTTTCGTTCTTGACTGGGGGGATATGCGCAACCTTCCCTGGGGAATCTTGTTGCTGTTTGGCGGTGGGCTGTGTCTTGCGCAAGGCATGGAAGATGCCGGCCTGGTGGAGATGGTTGGCGAAATGATCAAGAATAGCGGACCTTTTTCATTGGCCCTGCTCATACTGACCCTCGGGGCCATGTCGATGTTTTTAACAGAAATCATGAGCAACGTGGCGTTGACTACAATATTTATTCCCGTAGTACTTGGCATTGCCGATGGTCTCAAGATTGACCCTGTCTTGCTGGCGTTGCCTGTCTGTTTTGCGGCCAGTTGCGCATTCATGATGCCTATTTCCACACCACCCAATGCGATCTTGTTTGCGAGTGGTCATATCAGGGTGGGAGAAATGATGCGGGCGGGTGTGTTGCTCAATATTTTTTCTCTGATTTTGATCTTTTTGGCCGTAATAACACTTGGCCGGTGGGTTTACCAATAAAAAACCTCGCCTCTAAGGCGAGGTTTTCCGTCCTCAACTGGTTTCACACTTAGTTCTGGTTCTTCTTTTCCTCAATCAGGTAGGCAATTCCCAATCCCATACCTCCAAAAATCAATACCATTGAAAAGTAGGCCACTTCCTCCATGTCGAAAGTACGATCCAGCGTATAGCCCATCAATAGGCCCATGCCCGCACCGATGAAGAGCAAAGCGGCTCGCAGGGCCCCTGAAGTAGACCTGGCCTTCTTGAAAAGCTCAGGGCTCAGACCCTTTTCGATGATGGACATCCGTTCCATATTTTCGTATTTCCGAATGTAAATCACGATGATTATTGCGGCTATAATACCTACGATGGGTATCATGGTTCCAATCACTGCTGCGTCCATATTCTTAGCGTTTTAGTTTGTTTTCGCCCTTTTGACGCAGGGGATAATTGGCAGGTTACACGCACCCGGAAACTTTATTTCATCCTCTTTTGGCTGTAACTTCAAATGTAAAAGAGGCGTCAAAGGAGTCGTGATCACCAACAAAGAGGAGAACGCGTTGATCGACCGGATTGTGGCAGGCGAACGGGCCCTGTATGCCCAGTTGGTCGACCAACATAAGAGTTATGCTTTTACGATCGCACTTAAGATTGTGGGGACTCGCGAGGATGCGGAAGAGGTCGCTCAAGACGCATTTATTAAAGCTTTCCAGTACCTGAAAACCTTTAACAAAGACGCAAAATTCTCCACGTGGTTATACCGTATTGTCTTTAATACCGCCATCAGCCACAAAAGAAAAAATAGAGTGCGGCTGGAGACCATCGACAACAAGGAGTTGCCACACCAGGCAAGCCTGGGCGACCGACTGGAACAAGATGATAAAATCGTCTTCCTGTCTGCGGCAATGAAAAGACTGAATGAGCAGGATCAACATGCGCTACAACTCTTTTATTTGAAGGAACTGACCCTGGAAGAGGTGGCCGAAGTAATGAACCAGAATATCAATACCATCAAAGTCAGGGTTCACCGGGCGCGCATCAGGCTGGCAGAGGAATTGAAAAAAATATTAGCCAAAGAGGCATTAACTTTGTGAACAATGGAAAGGCCGTTACACCAAGATGATCGTCTGATACTGGATTACCTGGATGGCAATCTCTCAGATGTTCAACTCAAGGACTTTAAAGAGAGGATTGGGAACTCCACTGAGCTTCAACAAAGAGTGGACGAACTAAGAACCATTCATACCGAAATGGTAAAGACGCAACATTTGGATCACCCGTCTGCGGCCTTCACACAAAAGGTGATGGCCAACCTGGATGCGGCATGGCAAGTGAATACCATTTCTCCGAAAAACGGAATCTTACTGCTGATTGGTTTGCTTGTCGCCACCGGGCTTGCGGTTTTTATGTTGGGTTCTGGCGTTTATGATGGATGGATTGGAAATCTGGACTTACCCAAAATGGATGTTCCGACACTGCAAGAGTACACCTTACCAAACATCACCTTCAATGGCAAGACGTTGATGAAGGTGATCATTATTGTCAATACAGCACTCGGTTTTTGGCTGCTTGACCGTACCGTGCTCAGGCCCCTGTTCCAAAACAGGGCCCGGCACAGCTGGTAATGGTTGTTAAGAGGTGGCCCAGGCTTTGCCCACTTCGGCAAGGGGCACACATCCATGGTATGCGCCCGGCACTGCCTCGTATTGCAGCACCTGAGTCGCTCCGGCCTCGCTTGTAAAGAAGCCCAGCACGGTCAACTCTTTTGCCATCAAGATGAACGGCCGTTCTCTTACACCCTCCTGCCGGGCTTTGATGGCTGCATCATGAACCGCTTTCACATGTTCGAGCTGTTGCGAGGGCTCCAGGTCCACAAACGGATCGCCAAAGTTCTTCTTTGCCTCCTCATCAAAAGCCGTAAGCCCGCTCACGAAGAGATCCTGATCCTCTTTCTTGAACGTATCTTTCAACATCAAGTCGATAAACCCGGGCACGCCCACATCTTTAGCACCTGGCGTGTCCGTCTTCGGAATAAGTATTTCGGCAACCTCGGTCACAATCCGGGCTTGGTCTTCCGTTAAGAACACAGGCGTGAAGGCCAATTCGGGGGTCGCCTTACAACCGTTCAAAATCCCCATGACGGCCGGTGCCGAAACGGCATAACCCAACACCATGGCCGTTCTTTGTATTGCTTCTCTTCTATTCATGTTTATGAGTTTCTTCGGTTACAGATTTCCCTTCTTCATTTCATTCACTGCATAGTCAGCCGCGCGAGCCGTAAAGGCCATATAGGTAAGTGATGGATTCTGACAACCGGCTGATGTCATAAACGAACCATCCGTTACAAATACATTCTTGCACGCATGCACCTGGTTCCATTTGTTGAGCACGGACGTCTTGGGATCCTTGCCCATGCGAGCCGTACCCATTTCGTGGATACCTAAGCCAGGGCCTCCAATATTATCGTACGTTCTGACGTTCTTAAGGCCTGTCGCCTCTAACATTTCTTTGGCATCCTCAGCCATGTCCTTCCTCATCTTGAATTCATTCTCTTTGAATTCGACATCGAAGGTCAAAGTGGGAAGGCCGTGGACATCTTTCTTTTCGGTGTTGAGCGTTACCCTGTTTTCGCGGTAAGGGAGAAACTCGCCAAAGCCCGTCATGCCCATGCCCCAGTTGCCTGGCGATGTCAATGCTTCTTTCATTTCTGCGCCAAAGCTCATTTCGGCCACCATCCTCGACCAGCCCGAGCGGCTTGCGCCTCCCTGATAACCAAATCCTCGGATGTAATCCCTCTTCTCCGTTCCCCAGTTGCGATATCGGGGGATATAAAAACCATTGGCGCGTCTGCCGGTTACGTACTGGTCCTGGAATCCATCATACTCTCCGGAAGCCCCAACGCCCAGGTGATGGTCCATGACGTTGCGGCCCAATTCATCACTGTCATTTCCGAGTCCGTTAGGAAACCTGTTTGACTTGGAGTTGAGCATGATAAAGGTTGATCCAAAGGTGGAGGCGCAGAGAAACACTACTTTGGAGAAGAACTCCATATTCTCGCCCGTTTCAGCATCCTGAACGCGCACTCCTGTGGCCTTCCCTTTTTGCTCATCATAAATAACTTCCACCACAATCGAATTGGGGCGAAGCGTCATGTTGCCGGTCTTTTCTGCCGCGTACAAACCGCCCGCGTTGCTGCTGTAATAACCGCCATAAGGACAACCGCGAATGCAGAGATTTCTGAATTGACAGGTTCCCCTTTGCGGACTATGCTCAAGCGGTGCGGTTAAGTGAGCCGTTCGACCAATCGTGACAAGTCTGTTAAATTTATCTTTCGCCACGCTTCGCAGTTCCTTTTCAAGACAATTCAATTCCATGGGAGGAAGGAATTTACCGTCAGGCAGTTGCGGCAACCCTTCTGCCTGCCCACTCACACCGATGTATGACTCAATGTAGTCGTACCATGGCGCAATTTCTTTGTATCTCACCGGCCAATCCACAGCGATGCCGTCCTTAACGTTGGCTTCAAAATCCCAGTCGCTTAACCGGTAACTCTGTCGGCCCCACATGATGGAGCGGCCACCCACATGGTAGCCTCGCATCCAATCAAACCTTTTGACTTCGGTATAGGGATTTTCAAGATCGTTAACAAACCAATGCTTAGAACTCTGCCTGACGGTGTATCCTGTGCGGGCTTGCACCCCTTGTTTTTCCAGATCCTCTTGCGTGGGGCGATCCGCGTAAGGCAATTCCCATGGATCCTTCGTGGCCGTGGGGTAGTCAGGGTGTTTTACCATTCTGCCGCGCTCCAGCACAAGGGTTTTCATGCCCTTTTCGGTCAGTTCTTTGGCCGCGATTCCTCCGCTAATACCGGTACCCACCACAATGGCATCGTAGGTATTTTGCGCTTGGGCCTTCAAATTCAGATTCATATTTAAAAGTCGATTGGTGGAATAAAGAAGGTTGAATTTACACGTTTCAGAAATAAATAAGATCGATCAATATACAGATAAGGGATTTATTTTCTAAGTGGTCGAAATTGACAGACGGATGCCGTTCCCTTTTTCCGAATGTTGGCCGCTACTTCCGATCTCGCAACCGGTACATGAACTTGAGCCCCGACCAGATCTCATCCACTGCACACACCTTTACATCCACCAGTCCATGCCTTAGCCCGTATTCCCTCACGATGTTCCCGTCAAGGTCCGTCTCCACTCCGGACGACTTTTTAGGCCACGATATCCAAAGCATGCCGTTTTGCTTAATCCAATCCCTGCCACGGAGATATTCCTGTTCGAAATGCTTGCGCTGGGTAACGAAAAGGTGAACGAAATCAAGTTTCCCTTTGGCTGGGCGGTCTGCCACGGTAATTCCCTCGGGCAGCGGACTCAACCAGTCCCAGTAGGCACCGGGAGGGTTTTTCACATGGATATGCATCTCGGCTTTGATGCCGAGTTTCTTGAGGAGCGGAGAGCCTGAGTATCCAGCCATGATAAAAAAAGCGGTCGCCCTGTTTGGAGCGACCGCCCGAGTTATTGTTTGACTATGGAAACATTAGTTCTTTCCCAATTTCTCCATTTCCTTTTCAAAAGTTTCCTTGAACTTTTCGTAGTCGTAGTCGATCTTAAGACGCTCGTCCTTGGAAAGTCTTTCATTGTACTTAGATACCAACTCGTCAGCAGAAAGCTCGATTGCTACGTACGTTTTGTAAGTACCCTGTTCGGTCTTCATCAACTTTTCACAGATGGTACGCACCCCCGTGATGGTTTGATCAACCACTTCGCGGTTAAGGCTCTCAAATCGCTCCTCGACTTCTTCGCGGTTGTTCATCTCACGTGAGTTCACGTAGTTGTCCGTCACCGTCTTCACGGTGGTTGAAATACTCTGAGCCAACTCGTTGCGGGCGTTGGTCAAGGCCTTCTTCTTGGAGGTCACCTGATCCTGACTTTCGCCAATGGAGTTCGCACGGAAATATTTGTTTGTCGTAAAATAGTCGGGGCCAGAGCAAGGCACAATGATTTCCTGCTCACCTTTAGGAAGTTTTTCCTTGCTCTTGCAGCCTACTACAAATACAGCTGCCAGCACCGCAAGGATAAATGATAGATTGGTTAACTTTTTCATATTCAGTTTATGTAGATGGTTACGCAATTTAACTCAATGCAATTATAAGGCCAACCCGGCCAATCGCCTTTTTTCACTCCATTTACTGCAATATTGCATTCAGCAGCTCGGGCAGCTTATCCTTTTCCAATACCTCCAATGATTTGTTATAGGCCTCCTGGCTTGACCGTTCATAGTCCAGGCTATAGCCCTTGATCCGGTCCAGCGTGGTAGCGTAAATTTCCTTTTCATTGGCCACCGATACCACCTTGATGACGGCTGTTACGTACGTGATATAAATACTACCCGAAACCGCCCCTTTTTCCGAGTTGGCATTGATGTCCATCCATAGCTCGGCCTTGTCCTTGGAATCTGTCAATTCAAACCCCGAACTGGTCAGGAAGTTCTTCAGCCGATTGGTCATCTGTTGATTTGATTTGTCAGAACCCAGTGTCCTTTCAATAGAAGTGATATAGACCAGGGGCCGTTGTACCTTCAGCAGGATGTTGGTCTTCGGTACCACCATCTTTTGGGCTACGAGGTGATAAATATCGGAGGCGTTTTCGCCAGCAAAACTTACCAGATCAACCTGAACCCCAACCGACTGCTCCAAATCACGTGAGCTGATCTTGCTGATCAAAACCTTTGCCTGGCCAGACGGGTCGGTCTTGTAGTCGGGAAATACGTCACCAGCCCCTTTTTCGAATGAAGCCTTCAGGGGCAATGCGGCCACAGGCTTTCCAGAGTCTTTGTAGGTGGCCTGAACCGTAATTGAAGAAGTGCTCTGCGCCACCCTGCGGTTGACGGCTAACTCTGCCGGATCCGCTGTGAGCTTCATTCGGTCGAGCAATTGCTGGATCGAGGCATAAATTTCGTTGGTCAACAGGATTTCACGGCCTTCAAATTCGAGTCGAATGGGCTCCGCCAGGTATTTTTCGATGGCATGAAATCCCTTGAAATAAAAGCCCAGTGCCTGCACATTGTCTCCCGATCTCTCTGATTGCTTTGCCTTGGTGAAGAAATCCAAGGCCAGGGCAACGGCATTTCTTTTTTGCTCGTCCTTGATTTCCTTATACCGTTGCTTGGACAGCCGGTAATAAACCCAATAATTCCGGTCATCTTCCCAGGTGTCTACCTGTTCATATTCCTGCACCTCATCCGTAGCTGTCGACTTGATGATTTGTTCGTAGCGCTCTTGAAACTCCTTGTTGGCGTCAATCTGGCTCAGCACCGAAGTTGATGAAATCGTTACACGTATTTCAGATATCAAGTCCTCGAGCGCGCTCTTTTTCGCGGCCTGAACGTAGTTGTTGGTGCCGTCTTTGCCACTGTGGCCAATGCCTATATAGTAGGCACCCTGAATCGGTTTTGCCGAAAGCCACTCTGGCTTGGGATTCTGCAGATCGGTTTTAAGCGCAGTAGTAGACGGACTACAGGCTGCCAAAACAAAAAGCAAGGGGTACAATCTAGCCAACATTGAAATAATTTAACGTAAAGTGCGTTACCGCCAGAAACGTGCCAATTCGAAACAAATCTAATTTGTTCGACCGGCCAGACCAATTCTTGGATATTTTTAAATTTGAATAAATGACGCGAAGTGAGATGAAAAAGGGGGCCTTAATTCTGCTGTTGATCGTAGTTCTCATGAGTTGTGCGGAGCGTGAGTTGATTTCCGAGTTCACGGGAAATGAAATCACGTACCCTCTTCCGGCTGCGTCTTCTTACCCGGTTACGGGGTCTGTGACATTGAAAGAAAGAAAAGATGGATCCACCCTGGTGAGGGTTGAACTTTCCGGCACGGAAGGAACGGCCCGACTTCCCGTGCATCTCCATATGGGCGACATATCGGTGGATGGAGCTGAAGTGGCCGCCCTGTTGCAGCCCGTTGACGCCATGTCGGGACTGAGCGAAACCAATCTAAGTTTGCTGGCAAATGAAAAGTTAATCACCTATAAAGACCTGTTGACCCTTGAGGCCAACATCAAGGTTCACTTGTCAGACACCGGACCAGAAAAAGATGTGATCCTGGCAGGCGGAAACATCGGCAAGCTCTTCGCGGCAGAAATCAAGAACGGGAGGGTCACTTTTGGCGTCTGCAAAAGCAACTAAATACTCGCTCAGTAATTCCTACACGTTATCTGAAGACACCTTCGCACCGAAGTACTCGCGGTTCAAGCGGGCAATGTTGGACAGTTTGATGCCTTTTGGACATTCGGCTTCACAAGCCTTGGTATTCGTACACGCACCAAATCCTTCCTGATCCATCTGGGCGACCATCTTCTCCACGCGAGACTTGCGTTCCACCTGCCCTTGCGGCAACATGGCGAACTGAGAAACCTTCGCACCTACAAACAACATGGCACTTGCGTTCTTGCAGGCAGCTACGCACGCCCCGCACCCAATGCAGGTGGCGGAGTCGAACGCCTCATCGGCAATCCGCTTGGGAATTGGGATTTCGTTTGCGTCTGGCACGCCCCCGGTATTCACCGACACGTAACCCCCGGCTTGCTGTATTCTGTCAAAGGCACTGCGGTCGGTGACCAGGTCCTTCACGACAGGAAAAGCCTGCGCCCGCCACGGTTCTACGGTGATCGTTTCACCATCGCGGAATGAACGCATATGAAGCTGGCAAGTGGTCGTTTGAAGGGGTCCATGGGGGCGGCCATTGATGTACATGCTGCACATGCCGCAAATTCCTTCGCGGCAATCGTGATCAAATGCTACCGGGTCCTCCCCTTTTTTAACCAGGCTTTCGTTCAGCACATCAAACATTTCCAGGAAAGACATGTCTGGTGAAACGTCATTCAGGTCGTACGTCTTAAAGGCACCTTTTGACTTTGTATTTTTTTGTCTCCAAACTTTCAGCTTAATCTTCATATGGCCGTTCGATCAATTATCGGGTTATTCCGCCTTAACAATTATTTGTAACTCCTCTGTGTAAGCTTCACATTCTCAAAAATCAACTCTTCCTTGTGTAACTCCTCTGGCTGATTGTCTCCTTTGTATTCCCAGGCAGACACATAGGCAAAATCATCGTCATTTCTTTTGGCCTCACCATCGGGTGTCTGCGATTCTTCACGGAAGTGGCCGCCACAAGATTCGGAGCGGTGCAGCGCATCATCTACCATCAACTCACCAAGTTCCATAAAGTCCGCCACGCGGCCTGCTTTTTCCAGCTCTGCATTCAGTTCATCAGATCCCCCGGTCACGTTCACGTTTTTCCAAAACTCCGCACGCAACTCCTGTATCCTGGTTTTCGCTTTCTTTAATCCCTCTTCGGTTCGAGACATGCCGCAAAAATCCCACATGGTAAGGCCCAACTCGCGGTGATATTCGTCAACAGTTTTTGTACCCTTCAAGCTCAACAGCTTGTTGGTCCGGCTGTTTACATGGTCAATCGCTTCTTTGAACTCAGGGCGATCGGTGCTTACCTTATCGTAAGGCATCCCTGCGAGGTAATCACCAATGGTGTATGGAATTACGAAATAGCCATCGGCAAGGCCTTGCATGAGTGCGCTGGCCCCCAGGCGGTTGGCACCGTGATCAGAAAAGTTGGCCTCGCCCAAAGCATACAGCCCCGGTATGGTCGTCATCAAGTTATAATCAACCCAAAGGCCACCCATGGTATAATGTACTGCGGGATAAATCATCATCGGCATTTCGTAGGGATCGTCACCGGTGATTTGCTTGTACATATCAAAGAGGTTTCCATACTTGGCCTCGATGGTCTTTTTTCCATCGCGCTTGATGGCGTCTGCAAAATCCAGGAACACGGCCAGGCCAGAGCCGACACCACGTCCTTCATCGCAAACGTACTTCGCATTTCGGGAGGCTACATCTCTGGGAACGAGGTTTCCAAACGATGGATATTTTCTTTCCAGGAAGTAATCCCTGTCCCCTTCGGGAATGGCTACTGCATCCTTGGCCTTCAGACCGGGGCGTGCAGTTTTGGGCACCCACACACGGCCGTCATTTCTGAGCGACTCCGACATCAGCGTCAGTTTCGACTGATGTGAGCCCGAGACTGGAATACAGGTGGGGTGAATTTGAGTAAAGCACGGGTTTCCGAACAACGCACCTTTCTTATGCGCACGCCATGCGGCAGTCACGTTAGAGCCTTTTGCATTGGTTGACAAGAAAAACACATTGCCATAACCGCCTGTACACAGCAACACGGCATGACCACTGTGGGCTTCCACCTTTCCGGTAATCAAATCCCGGGTGATAATTCCTCTTGCCTTGCCATCCACCATTACCAGGTCGAGCATCTCTGTTCGGTTGTACATCTTCACCTTACCATTGGCAATTTGGCGGTTGAGTGCACCATAGGCACCGAGCAGCAACTGCTGGCCCGTTTGACCGCGTGCGTAAAATGTTCTGGACACCTGTGCACCACCGAAGGAGCGATTGTCAAGCAAACCGCCATATTCACGCGCAAATGGAACCCCCTGCGCCACGCATTGATCGATGATGTTTACACTCACTTCCGCAAGGCGGTACACATTTCCTTCACGGGCTCTGTAGTCGCCACCCTTAATGGTATCGTAAAAGAGACGATAGACGCTGTCGCCATCATTTTGGTAATTCTTAGCCGCATTAATGCCCCCCTGGGCCGCAATGCTGTGGGCCCTGCGCGGGCTATCCTGAAAACAGAACGCCTTAATATTATAACCTAACTCGGCAAGGGATGCGGCAGCCGAAGCACCCGCCAGTCCAGTTCCAACCACAATGATCTCATACTTTCGCTTATTGGCAGGGTTGACCAGCTTCAGATTGAACTTGTGCTTGGTCCATTTTTCGGCCAGAGGGCCTTCGGGAATCTTAGAATCAAGTTTCATAAATGAGGAGACAGAATTACCAATTCAAATACATCCAAATCGGAATCAACGCAAACAACGCTGGGATGATGATCGCAAAGGCCTTCCCAACGAAACTAATAACAGGATTATACTTCACGTGGTTTAGCCCAAGTGTCTGAAAGGCACTGGCAAAGCCATGATACAAATGGAAGGCAAGAAATACCATGCTTACCACATAGATCACTACGTACCACCATTGCTGATAGGCGACTTCAACCACCGCGTATAGATCCTTCACCTCCTGCCCGTCATAAACCTTGGTTGGGATACCACCCCAATGCATCTCGGCCCAAAACTGCCTCATGTGAATCACAATGAAAACAAAGAGGATGGTACCCAGAATACCCATGTTGCGACTGGTCCAATGTGACGACTTGCCGCTGGTCACCGCATACCCTTCGCTACCGCGTGCCTTTCGGTTCTTTCTGGTGAGCATGATCGCCCAAACCGTGTGCACAATGATAGATGTGTATAGGATATAAGATACTGTCTTGATCAAGGGATTGTGAGTCATGAATTGGGCGTAGACATTAAAGGCCTCACCACCATCGTCTTTCAGTAATTGAAGATTTCCGGCCAGGTGAACAGGCAGAAATATCACGATGAAAAGACCTGTCATCGCCATCATTAATTTCCTTCCCAATGAACTCGAGAACAAATCGATAAACCAATTCATAAATTGAAATTGAATCTATTTTGAAGCGAACCAAAATTAGGCTCCAAAGGTTTACCAAACAATTCAAGGCAGTTTATTTATCCCAGGCAAAACAGGATGGGAAGTGCTGCTTACATGAGGTAGCTATGCACTAGGATGATGATTAGAATAGCCGCAGTCATCACGAGCAAGAACCATTCGCGAGCAAAAAAATTGAGCAGACCTTTCCAAAACTTTTTCATAGTGTATTGACAAACTCCTTCAACCCTTGCAAAACCCGGTCCGAGGCCTCAAATGGCCCAATTTGGCACAAATGAATCTGGTATTTTTCCACTTCAGGCACAATTTTCTCATTTTGGGAGGGACTCGGCTCGCTTTTTCAGACCGATGAGAGGTCTTATTTTTACACGCTGATACCACTACACCCGTTCTGTCGATGTACCTGATCTTTGATACCGAAACCACTGGAATTCCACATAACAAAACCGCTCCGTTAACTGACCTGGAAAACTGGCCTCGGCTCGTGCAAATCGCCTGGCAATTGCACGATGCGTACGGCAAGCTTCTGACTCAGCACAATTGCCTCATCAAACCAGATGGATTCGATATTCCATTTAAGGCGGAACAGGTCCATGGCATTTCCACCAAAAGGGCAAATGAGGAGGGAATTCCCTTGGCCGAGGTTCTTAAGTCTTTTCAAAAGGATCTTGAGTCTACCCGGTTGTTGGTGGGTCACAACATTGAATTTGACATCAACATCATCGGTGCAGAACTGATCCGGCAGTCGATCGACCCGGAACCCTTCCTTGCCATTCAACGGCTCGACACGGGCATTGCGTCTACGGAGTTTTGCCAATTGCAAGGCGGTATCGGAGGCAAATTGAAGATGCCGCGCCTTTCGGAGTTGCATGAAAAACTCTTTGGTGAGGATTTTATTGACGCGCACGATGCTTCCTACGATGTGGATGCCACAGCTCGTTCGTTTTTCGGGTTGATAAAAAAACGAGTGGTCGATCCGTTTGACAACACGCCAGTTGAAGAAATCGAATACGAAGCTCCCGACCTGGATGTGGGTAACACTGCCAAACGCGAAAAGCGAAAAGCTGCAGATTACCTAAAACATACAGACGAGGCTGAACTCATCGATAAGCCTTTTTTCCACCTGCATGTACACTCTCAATTTTCAGTATTGCAGGCAACCCCAAACGTGGCTTCATTGATTCGAAAGGCTGTTGAATATAACATGAGTGCGGTTGCGCTCACCGACCTCGGCAACATGTACGGGGCTTTTAAATTCGTTACTGAAGCGATCAAACACGAACTCAAACCGATCGTGGGTTGCGAGTTTTATGTGGCGGAAGACCGTAAGAAACTCAAGTTTACAAAAGACAACCCTGATAAAAGGTATCATCAAATCCTGCTGGCCAAGAACAAAACCGGCTATCGCAACCTGGCCAAACTCAGTTCATACGGGTTTACCGAGGGACTTTACGGGATCTATCCAAGAATCGATAAGGATCTGATCGTTGCACATAAAGAAGGCCTCATTGCTACCACAGGCGGCCTGTCAAGCGAAATACCCTACCTCATTCTCCATGTCGGAGAGCGCCAAGCAGAGGAAGCGTTTGTTTGGTACCATCAACAGTTTGGAGAAGACTTTTACGTGGAATTGAACCGGCACGGCATCGCGGAGGAAGACCATGTAAATAAGACCTTGTTGAGTTTTTGTGAGAGGCATGGTGTAAAATACTTTGCCGCCAACGAATCGTATTACCTGGAAAAGGATGAGGCGAACGCCCACGATGTGTTGCTTTGCATCAAGGAGGGGGAATTTAAGTCTACCCCAATCGGAAGCGGACGTGGCTACCGGTACGGCTTGCCCAACAACGAATTTTATTTCAAGTCTCAAGAGGAAATGAAATCGCTGTTCCGTGACATGCCCGAGGCAATCGAAACGCTGACAGAAATAGTGGAAAAAATTGAAGCGTATGACCTGCGCCAGGGGGTGCTCCTTCCAAAATTTCAAATCCCAAAAGAGTTCCAATCCGAAGACGACTATCTCCGGCACCTCACGTACGAGGGTGCGAAGAAACGTTATCCCGAGATCACTCCGCAAATTCGCGATCGCATTGAATTTGAGTTGGAGACCATCAAAAAGACCGGGTATCCGGGATACTTTTTAATTGTGCAGGACTTTACCGGAAAAGCGCGTGAACTGGGCGTGTCGGTAGGGCCCGGTCGTGGTTCGGCCGCTGGTTCGGCTGTTGCCTATTGCATTGGCATTACCAACGTGGACCCTATTGCGTACGATTTGCTGTTTGAGCGATTCCTGAACCCGGACCGAATCTCGTTACCGGATATTGACATCGATTTTGATGACGAAGGGCGCGACAAAGTGCTCGACTATGTGATCAACAAGTATGGTCAAAACCAGGTTGCGCAAATCATTACCTATGGAACGATGGCAGCCAAATCCTCTATCCGCGATTGCGCGCGGGTGATGGAGTTGCCGCTGCCAGAAGCCAACAACCTGGCAAAACTGGTACCGGAACGGCCAGGCACGTCATTGGAGAAGGCCTTTGATGAAGTAAGCGAACTGAACCAAATCCGCAAAGGTACCGATCTCAAAGCCCAGGTGCTAAAGCAGGCGATCGTATTGGAAGGTTCGCTGCGAAACACCGGCACACACGCCTGCGGGGTAATCATTACACCAGACGAACTGACCTCGCTGGTGCCAGTGGCCACCGCCCGCGACTCCAACATGCTGGTAACGCAGTTTGACAACAGCGTGGTTGAAAGCGCAGGGCTCCTGAAGATGGACTTCCTGGGGCTCACCACCCTCACCGTCATCAAGACAGCGTTGAAGAATATCAAAAAAAGGAGGGGCATTGAAATTGACATCGATGCAATTCCCCTCGATGATCCAAAGACCTTTCAACTGTATCAGCGTGGCGAAACCACAGGCACTTTTCAGTTTGAATCCGAGGGGATGCAGAGTTATCTCAAGGCGCTGAAGCCTGATAAGTTTGAGGACCTGATTGCTATGAATGCATTGTATCGGCCGGGACCGATGGAGTACATTCCAAATTTCATTTCCAGGAAACATGGGCGCGAAGCCATTAAGTACGATCTCCCGGAGATGGAGGAGTACCTGAAAGACACCTATGGCATAACGGTATACCAGGAGCAGGTGATGTTGCTTTCGCAACGCTTGGCCAACTTTTCAAAGGGCGATGCGGATGTATTGCGCAAGGCCATGGGCAAAAAGCAAAAGGACGTTCTCGACAAGATGAAGGATCGGTTCATTGCTGGCTGTAAGGCAAACGGACACGATGAGCGCATTGCCGAAAAGATTTGGAAAGATTGGGAGGCCTTCGCGCAGTACGCTTTCAACAAATCACACTCAACATGTTATTCTTTGGTAGCCTATCAGACCGCATACCTCAAAGCGAACTATACTGCGGAGTACATGGCTGCCGTACTCACACACTCACAAAGCAACCTGGACAAGGTCACTTTCTTTATTGAGGAGTGCCGCAAGCAAAGCATCGAAGTGTTGGGTCCTCATGTGAATGAGTCGGGTATTTACTTTGAGGTGAACGAAAAAGGAGAAATCAGATTTGGACTCGGTGCCATCAAGGGTGCGGGAGAAGCCGCGGTAGAGGCAGTGATTCAGGAGCGTGACGCACACGGGCCATTCAAGGATATATTTGAGTTTGCGAAGCGGATGGTGCAACGCTCGGTGAACAAGAAGACGATTGAAGTGTTGGCGCTTTCCGGTGCGTTCGATTGCTTTACCGATTTTCACCGCAGGCAGTATGTGTTTGCCGAAGCAGGCGACATTACCCTCACGGAAAAGGCCACCCGTTATGCCAACAAAGTCTTGCAAGAACAGTTGAGCGCCCAGGTAAGTCTTTTTGGTGGCTCGACCGGCACCGAAATGCCGTTGCCAAAAGTAGATCCGATCGAGCCCTTTAGCGAAATCGAAAAACTACACTTCGAAAAGGAGGTTGTTGGCGTTTACATATCGGGCCATCCGCTGGACAATCACCGGTTTATCATTGATGCATTCACTAATGTAGCCCTGACCCAACTCAACGACCTGGATTTGCTGGCCAACCAGGAATGTAAGATTGCGGGCATTGTTTCCTCAATTGAAGAAAGAAGAACCAAGACTGGAAATCCTTTCGGAAGAATGACGCTTGAGGACTTCAGCGGAAATCATACCTTCACCCTCTTCGGTCGTGATTACCTCGAAAAGAAGAACTACTTCATCCCGGGAAACCAACTTTTTATCGAGGGCATTGTGGCGAGAAATACCTGGGGCGAGCAAAATCTTGAATTCAAGATTCGAAACATTCATCTATTGAGCGACATTGCTCCCACGCGTGTAAATGGCCTCGCACTCCGGGTGGATGTAGAAATGATCTCACATGAGTTCAACGACATGCTAGCAGCCTTGCTTGAAAAGCATGCAGGCAAATCAGCCTTTTATTTGCACTTGCGTGACGATGTGGCACTTAGCCTGGCAGAATTGCGGGCCCAAAAGGTGTTGATCAAGCCTTCCAATCAACTGATTCGAGATTTGAAAAAGCTTGGCAAAGTGGGCGTTGTGACCGATCGCAATGAGGTACGTTGGCTCATTGAAAACAAGACGAAAAGCGAACAAAGCCAGCCAACAGCACAATTGGAAGAGGAGGAACTGATGGCCTGAATGTCGGCCGATTGACTAAATCATCGGTACAAAAACCTGCAGGAACAAAAAGGGGTATATTTGTGTTCGATAATCGGTTTTACACGAAACACCTCTAAATACTTTAAATAGAATGGGCAAAACAATTGAATTAAACGACTCAAATTTTGATGACGCCATCAAAGGCGACAAGCCTGTACTCGTAGACTTTTGGGCAGAGTGGTGCGGTCCTTGTAAGATGATCGGACCTGTAGTTGAAGAGCTTGCCGGTGATTACGAAGGGAAGGCCGTGATCGCCAAACTTAATGTAGACGAAAACCCGCAAGTGACCGCTCGCTTTGGTGTGCGTTCCATTCCCACACTCCTCGTGTTCAAAAATGGCGAAGTGGTTGATAAACAAGTGGGCGCAGTGCCTAAATCGGTATTGTCTCAGAAATTGGAAGCACAGGTTGCCTGACCTGTGCGCAGTTTCACCCATAGACCCTGGATGTTCAGAGGGCCCTTTACTTGATCATTTTTATCCGTTCTACCATTTCGAATACGGCTGGGCAAACGAGTGTATTCTTGTGCGTGAGATCCATGATTTGTACCATCTTTTTCCGATCGGTATGCGGATACTCCCTGCAGGCTTTGGGACGTGAAGCATACACTTCGCAACGGTTATCATCCCTCAAAAACGGACAGGGTGACGATTTGAGCACATAGTCTTTGTCTTCATCCACCCGCAAATATTTCTCGATCAATTCTCCAGGCCTGATTCGGAAGTGCCTGGCCAATCGGTCAATATCCGTTTGGTAAAAGATGGGGCTGGTCGTTTTACAGCAGTTGGCGCAATCCAGGCAGTTGATTTCCTGAAAAACAGTTTCGTGCATTTGATGAAACACATTGTCCACATCCCTGGGATTGCCTTCGGCCTGCTTTCGCAAGAACTTCTTATTCTCTGCCGACTTGGCTGAGGACCGCTTCTTAAACGACTGGAGATCAATTTTCACGATTTCAAAATTAAACAACCAGCCACCATGCCAACTAAAATGTTTTGTAAAAGCTTTTTGGTTGAGATATTTACTCTTCTAACCGGCATTGCTTGAACACAGAACCGATCCTCAACAGTATTCTAAAGCACATCCACCTTACCGATGCCGAGAAAAAGTACTTCGTGTCTATGCTCCTGCCCATCCATCAAAAGCAGGGCGAACTGATCGAAAAAAGCGGGGAGGCATCCGCAGCCATGATTTATGTTCATTCCGGTTGCCTGATGACGTACTACTCCGACCCAAATGGAAGCGACCGCGTGGTGCAGTTTGCCCCAACCGGTTGGTGGACGGGTGACCTGCACAGCATCGATACGGGCCAACCCTCTATCTACTCCACCAAGGCATTGGTTGAAAGTGAGGCATTTCTGTTGCCAAAAGAGAAGATTACGGAACTGCTGGTAAAAGTGGCCGCATTTGAAAAGTACTTTCGCATATTGTATCAGAAATCGCTGGTCACTCACCAGCATCGCATCATTCAGGCCTTTTCTTTCACGGCCGAACAGCGATACGCACATTTCAGGGAAAAGTACCCAGCACTTGAGCAGTATGTGCCACTGAAGTACATCGCTTCTTACCTGGGTATCACTCCCGAATTCCTCTCGAAGATTAGAAGAAAGCAACTGGAAAAGTAGATTTCTTAATCTAGTTCAAGTCGGCTCCCGGGTTTTCTTAACCTGGTTCAAGCAGTGGCTCGATTGGCCGCAAGTACCTTTGCGTTGTTCAAAATGAACAAAGGCAATTAACTAAATGAATTATATAGAAATGGAAACAGCAGTAGCAACAAAAACCAAGTGGAACATTGACCCTACCCACACAGAGGTTCAATTCAAAGTGAAGCACCTCGTCATCTCAACGGTGACAGGTTTCTTCAAAAAATTTAGCGGCAGCGTGGAAACGGAGTCTGATGACTTTGACGGTGCAACGGTAAGCTTCAGCCTGGATACAACCAGCGTGGACACCAATCAGGCCGATCGTGACGCCCACCTGAAGTCACCTGATTTCTTCTCGTCAGAGCAGTATCCTACCATCGACTTCAAAAATGGCGTTCTGAAGAAGGTGAATGAAAACGAATACGTGCTTAGCGGTCCCCTGACCATCCGAGATGTAACCAAGGACGTAAAGCTGAACGTGGAATTAGGTGGCATCATGAACGATCCCTGGGGAAACACCAAGGCAGGTTTTGAGGTGAATGGAAAAATCAACCGCAAGGATTTCGGTTTGAACTGGAATACGGTTACCGAGGCCGGTGGCGTGTTGGTAGGCGAGGAAGTAAAACTTCACATCAACGTGCAGGTTGCAAAGTCGTAACCAACCTGTTCGTTTAGAGGAAAGGTCACCGAAAGGGTGGCCTTTTTTTATCCCCCAATCACATCCAATACAATCATCCAATTGCCATATTTGGCTTTCCTCCAAACCCTAAGGTAGTTCAGTTGCTGCGGTGCCATCGCTGGCTTTCGAACGCTCACGTTTCCATAGGTGTATCCCAGATCTCCAGTGGCCGCAACCTCGCCATCTACGGGTTCAAAGAGATAGTTTGCGGTCTCCGCAATTTGCTTAAAGGAGGCAGCCCCCACAAACGGCCCGGCCCCGTTGCGATGGATCCTGCTATCCTTGGCAAAGTATGTCTTTAGATAACTTCGCTTTTGGGCATTCAACTTGTCGGTGTATTCTTCATCGCGATCCAGGAGCTCATTAACCGTAGCTCCTTCAAATGAGCGATTGAACGACCTTAAAACGGCTACGTCCAAACTGGTGGAGTCAAACGAAGGCAGGGAAACACCCAGGTCAATGGCCACCTTCCACTCTCCATTTCCATTCTTCTTCCAGACGGTGGAGTAGTACCCAAATGCCACGCGATCTTTTCCCTGCCGGTCTGAACTTACGTAGTAGGGTCCGGTTGTATAGCCCAAGTCGTTCGATAATGCCACACCCGCTTGAACCGGCCACCAGAAGAGCAAGGTTTGATTGTCAGGTCGGCTTTTCCATAGTTCTTGACCATTCGTGGGCTGCCCGTCTTCGAAAACAATGCCATCAGCCGCCAGAAATTTCAAAAAGGCGGTTCTGGCGCCCTCCGTCATCGAAGCAGAGGCAAATGCGCGCTCTGCCTTGATCACTTCCGCCACAGGTTCCCAAGGTTGGCCAAAAACTGAAATCATTGGAATGATCGTCAGTAAGAAACCAGTTGTCAATATCTTCATCAGGTTAAAATGTTGTCAAAAATATCCTTTCGGTACCGAAGGTGGTGAAAATCGCTAGGGGGATTCTTTGAAAAAATTGTTACCTTTAAAATTGGAAAAATAGGAAGATGGGCTGGTATTTACCTTACAGACAAATCCCATGAAACGCTTAGGCGTCATTTTACTGTTACTTGAGTTGTCCATTTCTTCCTTTGCAGCGGAATTTTACCGCAAGCAAACCGGTACCGCCACGATTGCAAACGGAAACACCTCTACCACAGCCACCATCACAGCAGTTGACTTAACGCAATCTTTCCTTGTATTCTCCTCGACCATCAGCAACGCAGATCCAACCAACGTGCAGATTGGGGGAACCATGTCCAACGCCACCACGCTCACGTTCATTCGAACGGGTAACACCGGAGCCGTTACAATCAAGTGGCAGGTGTTTGAATTTGAAGGGGGTGTCTATGTTCAGCGAGGTTCAAGTGGTGTGCCCCTAAGCACCAATGTGGACATCACCCTCGAGTGCATCGATGTGTCAAAATCATTTCCGATCATATCAGGGCGCAAGAGCGGCAGCCAGGTTGGCAATGATGATGGGGTAACGGCAGATATTACTTCTTCAACCAATCTTAGGTTGGCTACGGGAACGGCTGGCGGCAATTATGAAGAAATATATTGGCAGGTGGTTGAATACCAGGCCGCCACGGTAAAGAGAGTAACCGGCAGCATAGCAAATGGGAACACGAGCGGGACGGGCACGATTGCGCCCGCTGTCACCAATCTCTCAAAAGCATTTGTGCTTAGCAATCACATTATTGGTGGAGACGTGACGGCAAGCAGCCTACCCAGGACCGAGCTTACCAACACCACGACCGTCACTTACACCCGGAGCGGGACCACATCAGCGATGACCTTTATCAGCTACGTGATTGAATTTACTGACCAAACCACGGTTACCCGGGGAAGTCAAACATTCACGGGCACCACGTCACAAAACGTTTCCATAACAGCAGGTGCTTCTTCGGGTGTATTTGGTTCGGGATTATACGGGAGGCAAGGAAGCACCAACCACGGAGGAAGTGATGATACCGGCCATTGTTGGTTCACCTACGAAATTACAAGCGGAACCAACCTGCAAATCGTGCGGGCGACTGCTGCCGGAAGCACCAATGCGGTGGCACCCTGGCAAATCGTAACATTTGAGGATACGGGTGTCCAGCAAAATACCCTATACTCAAGAGCCACCGGTGATTGGGAAACCAACACCACATGGTCTTTCACGCCTGACGGATCAAGTGGTGCCGTTCCGAGTGGTGTGTATCCTACGAGGCGCAACAACGTGGTGATTCAAAACGGACACACGGTCACTGTAAATAGCGTTACAGACAACG
Organism: Cyclobacteriaceae bacterium; assembly: GCA_050250195.1. Classification (GTDB taxonomy): domain Bacteria; phylum Bacteroidota; class Bacteroidia; order Cytophagales; family Cyclobacteriaceae; genus ELB16-189. Next base: position 207,875 of record JBFWPC010000002.1, read on the forward strand.
GCCCTTGTTCAACATCTCCTGACGCGCTTCCCCTTGCCAACGTGGGGTCTTTCACCGGCTCGGGGGATCAGATGTTCTATCAAACCGGTGACCTGTTGATTGCCAACGGGGGAACCCTTGCCGCTTCTGAAGAAGTCATGTTGGCAGGATATACGCTCATTGAAAATGGGGGGACGTTTACGATCGCGGAGGACATCATTAATCTTGGTTATCTGGAAGTTGCAAGCGGTGGCAATTTCAGCAATACCGATGACCTGATACTCTCCGGGAACAGCATCACCATTATTAACAACCTTTCTTTTGGTGCGGATGATATCTACATTGATTGGACCAACGCAACCCTTTGCGGGAGCGGAGTAATGAACCTCGGCAATGGCGGACCTGATCCCACGATACAGTTCTTCAATGGTGGCTCGCTCAATCAGGTCTGCAGCAGCTTTTCCGTTACGTGTACTTCCAATTGTGGTGCCTTTCCCATCACGCCTACCGGAAGTTTTTTCTCGGGCAATCGTGGTCCTGGTGGAGTTGGCGCCATTGACGGCACCTCTCCATTAAAACTCTGGTTCAGGACCGACAGCGGCATCTCGTCAAGCGGAGGATTGGTTGATAGCTGGGCAAATTCAGCTGGAGTATCGACTCTTAACATCAGTGAAACCGGAGCTCAAAGACCGACTTTGGTGGGTAGTGCCGTCAATGGATTCTCGGAGGTAAGCTTTAGCGGATCCAATCGGTTGCGCACAGGCCTTAACCTCACCACAACCAATTTCGTTACAAATCAGGCATCTACTTTTGTAGTTTGCAGGGCCGACAACACCACCCAGACAAGCAGCGTGTACCTAACTGACCCGCTTGAGACGAATCGTTTCTCTTGCCACATCCCTTGGTCAAACGTGGTTTACTACGACATTGGAGACTGTTGTACAAATGATGCCAGATTAAATGTTACCGGCTTGACGGGTTTAACAGGTTATTCGGTCTGGTCGTATGACGCAAATCCAACCACGGGCAAGCAACTGTATCGAAATGGTTCGCTTTTGCAAAATCGTGCCAACACGTTGACCTATTCTAGTCATGCCACCCATCGATTTAATATTGGCGCAAATACCACGGGATCTAACGGATTTCAAGGTGATGTCACAGAAACGATCATCTTCAGAGAGAAGATCAACACCATGCAGCGTCAGCTTATTGACAACTACCTGGCCGCAAAATTCGGGTTAACGTTAAGCGCAAACGACTTTTATACGATGGACGATCCCGGCAACGGTAGTTTTGATTTCGATGTGGCAGGTATTGGACAAGCTTCTGACGGTAGCCAACACAGGGATTCGCGTGGTACCGGCATCGTTCGAATGTGGAATCCGGGCAATCTGGCCAACAGTGAGTACCTTCTGTGGGGACATGACGGTGCTGGCCTAACCGGCACCACATCAGGTGTTGATGGTACTATTATTCAAGAACGCTTCAACCGCACCTGGAGAGTGAGCGAAACGGGTGACGTAGGCACTGTGTCCATTTCCTTTGACTTCACCGGTATCGGCAATCCCCTGGGCTCAAATCTAAGGCTGTTGATCGATCGCGATGGGGATGGATTTACCGACAACGATGTGACTCCGATTGTCGGAACAGTGTCCAGCAACGTAGCGGTATTCTCCGGAATCAACCTCCAGAATGGCGACCGGTTTACACTGGGGAATACTGACAGTTCATCTCCATTGCCGGTTGAACTTGTTGAATTTTCGGCATGGAGCCAGGGAGAAGAAGTTGTCATTTCATGGGCCACGGCATCTGAAGTCAACAACGACTACTTCGTAGTGGAACGATCCAAAGATGCCGAGCAGTGGCAATCCATCGAACAAGTAAGTGGAGCCGGTACTTCCTACAAATCGAACAGCTACCAGGTGATCGACCGCAGTCCACATCCAGGAATCAATTATTACAGATTGAAACAGGTTGATTTCGATGGTCAGTTTGACACCTCACATATTGTGAAGGTCTTGGTGGATGGATCTTCATCAATCAAGATTTTTCCCAATCCCACCACCGATCAACTACATGTGGATGCCCAATTTGATGAGGGAGTTTTTCATGTGCAGCTTTTCAACAGCCTTGGCCAATTGGTTACTCCTGCTCGGCAAGCAGAAGGTAGTCTTTTGAGCATTGACGTTGCTCACCTCCCCTCAGGGGTGTATATTCTGCAGATTTTAAGGGAATCAACCATTTCATCATTTCGAGTAATCAAAAAATAGCAATTTAGGAGATGAAGGTTTTTACCTGGCTCATCACTACCAGCATTTGTTCCATTTCTTGCCAATCAAGATTAGATAAGACAGAGGCCTCGATTCGTAGAGAGCTAGCAGGACTTAAGGGTACTTTTGCCGTGGCCTTTGAAGATCTTTCTACAGGCGATCAAATCCTCATCAACGAGAAGGAGGTGTTTCATGCAGCCAGCACCATGAAGACAGCGGTGATGATTGAAATATATAAGCAAGCCCGGGAGGGCCGATTCAAACTCAGCGACTCGATTGCCGTGAAGAATGAGTTCAAAAGTATCGTGGACGGCAGCCCTTACCGTTTGGACCTGGGTGACGACAGCGAAACCGAACTATATGCGAAAGTAGGTACCCAGTCGACCATCTATGATCTTACCTATGAAATGATTATTGTGAGCAGCAACCTGGCCACCAACATCCTTATTGAGTTAGTGGATCCAAGAAAGGTAACTCAATCCATGCGCGACCTGGGCGCGGCAGACATTCAGGTGTTGCGTGGCGTAGAGGACAGCAAAGCCTATCAGCAAGGACTAAGCAACACCACCACGGCATATGACCTGATGGTGATTATGAAAGCCATCGCAAATGGCAAAGTGGTAAGCCCCGAAGCCTGTGTGGAAATGACAAAGATTCTATTGGATCAGCAATTCAATGAGATTATTCCAGCCAAACTTCCTGCTGACGTGAAGGTAGCACACAAGACGGGCAGCATCACCGGTGTAAACCACGACTCAGGGTTCATTATTTTGCCTGATGGACGAAAATATGTATTGGTAGTGCTCTCCAAAGAAGTCGAAGACAAGGACGCTGCCATCGCGGCAATGGCCAACATCTCTCGGATTATCTACGAAGCGGTTTCCGATTAGCCAGGCCTCCGAAGTGGCTTGATTCTAATGCCTGCTGTTGAATCGCGGATTAGGATTTGCAAGCGGTTTTGGCGTGTTTCCTGCCGTTTGGCACTAATCACCCACCAGGTGGCTGCCTTGACATACGATGGTGCTTGCTTATTAAAAAAAGTCCAGGCCGTTCGGTTTTTCCTGAATTCGCGCTGCATGGCAGCAGGCAACTTCAACTCTCCCTGCTCAAACGATGCCCTACCTGAGTTTTTGGCGTCTCGTTCTTGGTAAACTTTCAGGCCTGCCGGATGAACGAATCCTGCCTTGAGCAACATCTTCATTTTTAAAAGATTCACATTACTCCAATGACTGTTTCGTTTTCGTGGTGTGAAGCGAATGCAATAACTATCCGGGTCCAATCCTCGTCTGATTCCATCAATCCATCCAAAGCACAACGCCTGATCAACCGACTCCGGCCAGGTAATGCTGGGCTTGCCACTGGCCTTCTTGTAAAATCCAACCACCAATTCTTCTTTTGTTTTGTGGTTTTTCTCCAGCCATTTTCTGAAGTGATTGGCAGTTGGAAAGAACCTGGGTTTCATAGTTTTCATCTCCGTGAAATTGCGACAACTTCGCGTACAAATTACCGTTGCTCGACCATTTCAACAAGACTGTGGGCAGGCTCACGCTTGCCTCCTGTGAGTTTGGGTGGCCGTACGACTTCTCTCAATCCTGCTACGGGTTTGACCTCTTTTGGGTTGAAAAATCTTGCCGGGCGAACGATCGTCCCAGCCATGGCAGATGGCTTTAATAAATCTTCTCTCATGGTTGCAGTAAAGCAGCACCACACGGCTATGGTTAATAAACCACGCAAGCCAACCAGGCACATCCTGCGGGGATTCCTTCGGATTCCATGCGGGAGTAACCGTTATCTTCATATACTACCAGTGGTAACCGCAATGTAACTCTCGTTGAACAATAATTTTTAAACCCTTGTTATCTACGTACATTTATTCGTACGATAAATCAAAAAAAACCAATCTGCCATGAAAATCGTAAAGTACGTTTCAATAGTGATTTTGCTTGCCATACTCACCGCCTGTGGTGGAGGTCAAAAGTCGGAAAGTGAATCGGCGGACGGTAGCACCGATGCTGCTGAAGCCACGAACTCAAAAGCTACAGCCGTTTTAGGGCCTGCAAATAACAGTGGCGTTTCTGGCACGGTGAGCTTTGAGCAAATAGGTGAGGAAGTTGTGAAAATGACCGTTCAGGCGATGCACATATCACCGGGCACACATGCACTTCACCTGCACGAAAATGGAGATTGCTCAGCTCCAGACGCTTCCTCTGCCGGAGGCCATTGGAACCCTACCGCCATGCCACACGGCAAACGAGGCGAGGGCGACTTCCACAAAGGAGACATCATCAACCTGGAGGCCAGCGCTGACAGCGTTGTGAATTGGTCGTCCGAGATTAACGGTTGGACAATTGGTGGTCCCGTGGAGACCAACATTGTGGGCCGGTCTGTGATTATCCACGTTGCGGCCGATGACTTCACTTCTCAGCCATCAGGAAATGCCGGTTCGCGCGTGGCGTGTGGCGTTATCAATGAAGAAGGCGGCTCAATGTAGTCGGATTCGAATCAAGTTCTGTTTACGCGCTGGTTTGTCAGGTGCATGATTACTTGACAGGCTGGCGTTTTTTATGCTAAATTATAGTAGGTGAAATAACGATCTGTATCATGAAATCCATTGGCAAAATCCTGGTTCCGGTTGATTACTCAGCGCACTCGGCAAACGCGATGGCGTTCGCCATTCCATTGGCAAAAAAGGCCAATGCCAGACTGATTATCTTCCACGCTTTCCCGATCCATATACCTCCGACCTCTGTTGGATTGGGGCAAATGCCCGTACTGACTCTTGAAGAACAAACGCAACTGGCAATTCAATCGATGGAAACCTTTTTAAAAGAAAGCGCGATTGGAAGTGATGTGAAGTACGAAAAGCGAATTGTACCGGGCCCATTGGTTGAATGTATCTCTGAGATAAACAAAGAAGAAGGGATTGACCTGATTGTGATGGGCACCAAAGGGGCGACCGGCCTGAAGGAGACGTTTGTGGGGAGCAACACCGCTCGCGTGATGGAAGACATTGACTGCGCGGTACTCGTGGTGCCCGAGCAAGCAAAATATGAGCCCTTGGACAAAATCGCCTTTGCCTACGACAATACCGAGGAGCAGGAAAACGAAGAGCAAAGAATGGAGATCCTCAGGAGCATCTCATCTCTCTACAATTCCTATCTGGAAATTGTGACGGTGGAGAATCCAGATGACATCGAAGACAAAGAAACAATCGAAAACGATCTTCACGCCAAGTTAAAAGGAATAGAAAAAAAGATTGACGTGATCGTTCACAAGAATGTTGAACTTGCCCTTTACGATTACATTGACCATGAACACGTGAACCTACTCACAATATTCAAACAGAAACATAGCTTTTTGGATCGGCTCTTCAGAGAAAGCCTCACGCGGAAACTCGCTTACCATGTGAAAATTCCGCTGCTTGCATTGTAGGCCTTCACCTCATAAATAATCACCGCCTGCAAATTGATTTGTAAGGACAGTACTGACAACTCTTAAGGTTGGTCGTTTGGTCAAACGGACTTTCAGGGTCAAAAAGTTCGAGGAGGGTTGCTTGTAACCATTTTTCAAACTCGACAAAGTGATGGGGATCTTCTGCAAGTTTACTTTTTCCATAACCCTTGATCGGATGACCAAAAGAAAAACCAGCCTCAAATAAGTTTCTCCGATTCATGAGGCCAGGCAACACTTGTGCACCCAGCACTTTGTTCTTCTTCCAGAAAAGATAGGCGTAGAGCATGGTTTGAAAGGCCGCCTTGTTTCGCTTTGCATCCCTGGCAAATAGGGAAGGTACACTTTCCACTACCAGTTCGTCTTTGCCGGTCTTATAGTCAATGATTCTTACCAATGCATTCTTGCTGTCGATGCGATCTATCTTGCCACCAAGCAAGACAGTTACATCATTGATTGGCATTTCCACAAAATGCTTTTCCTCCAGCGATAACACCTTAAATGGAGCGAATGCCACATCATGCTCGATAATCTTCGCCATAAATTCCTTTGCGATCGCTTTCACAACTACCCGTTGGCCCTCATATTCGACTTCCTTTTTTGAATCGAGGCTGTACAGGTCCACAAAAGCCTGATCGATCAACTCTTCTATCTGGCGTGATGAATTTCTGAAGTCTTCCGGTCCGATCTCACCGTTTTTCTTTGAGGCCAACTGGTCGTAAAAGGCATGCGCCACATCATGGAGCAAATTGCCAAACACGCGCGCATCCAACTCCTCCTCCACTTCTTCTGCCTCCCTTAGCCTGGCGATATGTTTCAGGTAGAATCGCAGGCGACAATCGATGTAATCATTAAGTGCAGAAGGCGTGAGTTCCCTTCGCTCCACCTCTTCCGCCTGCATGGTAAACCGCTTCAGTATCTTTTGCGATTCCTGTGTCTTTTTGATCGTGATGTCGTGAAGGGTATTCACCTGCACTTCGTTGTGCATCACGTAGTGGGCGATCGGCAGTCCGGATTCATAAATCAGCTGCTGCAAGAATCTGCTCATTTCACCATTGCCGATGACGTCTGGTTCTGTATTGTAGAACAAGTTAACCTGTCTGGCACGTTGCAACAACCTATAAAACAGGTATGCATAGATCGAGTCCTGATGCTCGTGGGTGGGCAAGGCATAGGCCCTTCGGATGTTGTGGGGGATGTAAGACCCCTGTCGCGCGGGGGCGGGCAACATGCCTTCGTTTAACGAAAGCACAATCACATTCTCAAAGTCCAGGTTTCGAGTTTCCAATACGCCCATGACCTGAAGACCCTTCAGGGGTTCACCTGTAAAGGGAATCCGCTGGGAAGTGACGACCTGGCGGAAGAGCTTCTGGTAGCCGCGCCAATCCGGGTGAGTACCCGATTCGCTTAACACTTCGTGCAAGCGTGAAAGTTGCCTGTGAAAGTGAAAAGCGTATTCACGATCAAAACCTTGCCTGTCTGTGAAGTGCGCACCCAATGTTTGCACCACGTCCAACAAGTAGGTAGATGCAGCCGCTGGCTCAACAATGGCAAAAAGCCGTTCAAAAAAAGAGTGCGCCCGCTGGAGTTCAGCAACCGGTATGAAAATGCGATTTTTGCGAATGATCGAGATGCGCAATTCCTGACATGCCCCGCCCACCAGAGAGGTGATGTAGGCATGACCCAGAATCGCGCTTACTTGTCGATGGGAAAAGGCTCCTTTCTTTTCGTACAACTGCAGCTCCAAGAGCAGGTCGAGGAGGTTATAAAGAGGAGTGTTTCGAAGCGGAAAGCCCATTGTCACATTCACATCGCTGAGAAATGGAGGCAAGGATTGAAGGACAGGCAACAACATGGACTCATCCGGCAAAACAATAACGGTGCTGTTGGCATCGAAGTCGGCTTCTTGCCATTCACTAAGCAGTTCACCGGCAAGCTTCGCCTGTCCGATGCGCTGTGGCACACCCGTTAGTCGAATGTTTTTGGGTTGCGTGGTGAGGTGGGCCGGGATTTGATCGATGGTTTTGCCCAATACAGGATGGCCCTTGTATTCCCGAAAGAAGCGACCTGCTTCCTGTACTTGCTGGTTTACGTAATACTCATCCAGGTCCCAAAAGACCTGCGCACCTGCGTCCACCAGCTGGGACACCACCATTTCCTCAGCCCTGGTAAAGGCATTGAAACCGGCAAAAACCACCTTGGGTGCCTCCAACTCCCGGGGTATTCGTTTTTCAAAAAGTCCAGCCACTTCCCGATGAATCATCCCTTCGTACCCCAATCCATCTTTACGGAGTGTTTTTGCATATTCCGCATATACAGTGGGCAACTTCCTCCAAACCCTTAAGAACTCTTCCTTGCTTCCGGCAGGCTTTTCTTCAAAGTTTATCCAAAAGCCCCTTAGGAACTGCTTTTGCTCCTCGGTGAGAAAATCAAAAGTTGCATCCAGCTCTTTGAGCTTACTGAGATCTCTGAATAGTACTGGTGCGTTTACCAGGTATTTGTCCACTTCATCAAAGTCGCGAAGCAACATATCGCCCCAAAAATAAAAGCGATCAAATGGTTCCTGCGTGTTCATCACTCGGCCATAGACCTGATGCAGTTTGAAAATCAGCGTGAGTCGATCCGGCTCGGTAAGTTGCGAATGTTTTGTAAAGAAATCTTCGATGCTTAAAAGTCTTGGCGACCATACCGGTTTAGAAATGACGCCAGCCAGGTAGTGCTGAAAAAAGAGGGCGGCCCTGCGATTGGGAAAAACCAATGTGTAGGTATGAAGCTCGGGATAACCTGACACCCGTTCAGCAATCTCCATCAAAAATGGCTTGACCTTCATGGGCTAGAACAAGGACAAAGTTGAACCACTTATTATTTCTACCACATCAAGGTCATCGAGATACAACAGGTACCCCTCCACGTTCGGATAGCCCATTTGCGAAAGCAATCCCGCATAGTTCTCGACTTGCGCCCGGTCTTCTTGCCGCTTGATGCCCGTTTTGAAATCTACCACCAGGGTTTTCTTTTTGCCCAGCATCACGCGATCCAACCGGCTCTGTTTACCTCCAGGTATCAGGGCCGGGACCTCGGTCAACACTGTCCATTCCCTGGCAAACCAGCCGCTCACGACAGGGTGTTCCATCATCCTTAGGAGCTGGGCCTCCACCACGTCCCGCTCTTGTTGTGTGATCGTATTTTGCGCCTGCAGCTGCCGGAGAGCTGCGGGCACATCCTGTTGATGATGGATGTGCGACAACAATCGGTGCAATAATATACCGTGATTAATGCTGGCGCGTGCAGTTGTAGTGGAGGGCAGGAAGAATTCAGAACCCTCCCTTTTGATGACCAACTTTTTACGCCAGTCGAACGAGGCATATTGCGCCAGCGAAGTGGGCAGGAATGCGGAGATGGGCTCTGCCGTCTCCAACTTTTCAAGCACACCTACCTCAAACCCTTCATCGGTCAGTTGCGAGCCAAGGCCGGGTTCATTGGACAGGGCTTGATGCACGAGCTCGCCCACGTGCGCAGGTTTTTCTTTTCTCTCGTCAACCTGCCCGGAAAATGCAATCAACCCCTCCTCTGCGCGTGTGAAGGCAACGTACAGCAGGTTTAGGTTGTCAACATAGGTCTTGCTCTTCTCCCGCAGGTAATCATCTTTGAAGTACGTGCCTTCGAGATTTCCGCTGTATCGGACTGCCAGGTAACCCATTTGATCAAACGGAGGTTGTTCCGCATGAACCCAAAGCAATGGAGGGACCTCATGATTGAGTCTCCAATTCAAATAAGGGATTATCACAAACTTGAATTGTAAGCCTTTGGCTTTATGTATGGTCAGCACATTAATCGCATCTGCATGAGCTGCTACCTGAATGGATTTCTTGTTGCGAACCTTTTCCCACCAATCCAAAAAACTGGGAAGGTCGTTTTTTTCTACCGCAGAAAACTCCAACACGGCATCCTGAAATGCCTGCAGGTAGGTGAGTTCGCTCACTTCTTTGGCGAGCCCAAAGATCCGAATGAGTTCTTCTGTCAATTCAAAAATTGACAGCTTAGCCAGCCAGCCGGTCTGTTTCAAGAACTCCTCGGGCAGAATTGACCGCAAAGCTTCGTGGCCGGATTCGAGAAAAACCTGATCTAGTTTTTCACCCTTCAATACCTCATAGGCCAATTGGGCACGCACGATCGAATCGCTGGGGTTCACCAAATAACGCAACGCTGTCAGCAGCAGATTTACTGATGACGCGGTCTCCAACCGCAACGACTCATTCGAAACAACATCGTATCGGTAACCCTCTTTCGCATGAAAGTTTTTATAACGGAGCAGCTCAGAAGCGATTCGCTGCCCTTCTTCATTTTTTCGAACCAGAATCGCAATGTCCCGCAAGCCTATCCCCTGATCCTGCAAGGACTCGATCAGGGTTGGAATTTGCGCTGTCACCACATCGGTCCAATCCCGTTCATCACCCGGTTTGGGAATAAAATTGATTTTCACGTATCCCTTGCCGGGGAATCGGTATGTCTGCTGCCGCACATCCTGAAATGCCTGGCTTGCAGCACCGTCCTCCACCGCAGTGCTCACTATTTCAGACGCCTTGGCAAACAGCAGATTATTAAAGTGTACAATGCGCTCCGCACTCCGATAATTTCGATTTAGCTCTTTTGTCTCTGTGGCGGCATCTCCCATGGCCTTTGCCACCTCATCTTGCAACAACTGTTGATCTCCTCCCCGCCAACGGTAGATTGATTGCTTGACATCACCAACCACCAGGCTTCGCTGGTTTTGGTCCACAGCTTCCTTCAGCAGGGGCCGGAAGTTCTTCCATTGAAATCCGGAAGTATCCTGAAATTCGTCTATCAGGTAATTGTGAAAATAGGAGCCGACCTTCTCGTAGATAAATGGCGTATCGCTTTTGTCAATTACCCCGTGAAGGAACTTCGGTGCATCCGACAACAACATCAGGTTGTTTTCTTCATTATATACCTTCAGCTTTCTGGTGATATCAGCAATCAAGCCAAAGGCATAGAAGTTCTTGAGCACCTCAAGTACGGATCGGTATTTCTCACCGTTCAGCTTGTCGTAGGTAACCATCTCCTGCAGCAGTGGTACCAGTTGCGTATCGGCCAAGTTCGTGAGTTCGAGCTGGCGCCTGCTTTTTTTAGATGCCCATGCCTTGGCACTGGCAACAGCTGACTGAATCCTCGCCTTGGACGAGTCATGATACCTGCCATTGGCAAATTCCACAAAGTATTTATAGGCCGTGCCCTGGTCCCGGTAATTGAAATCATCTGCAGTGATACCATGTTGGTCCAGCAGCGTCAGCGCCTCTTGCGCGCGGCTTCGCATGAACTCTTTGAAAATCCCGACCTCCCTGAGCAAAACATCTTTGGTTGCCTTATAGGGGTTGGCGCCACCACTGGGCTTCTCTAGTAAATCTTCAATGCTTTGAAACTCCTCGTTAAAGATTTCACGGGCGAAGCTATTCAATGCCGCCACCACATTCCAGTTTTCACCTTCCAGCAGGCGTTCCCTGGAGAAAGCGATTACCCATTCGGTCAATTCCTCGTTGCTTCCCAACTCATCCATCAATGCGTCCACCACCTCAGCAAGCACAAGCTCATTCTCCACCTCAAGGCGGAAGTTGCCAAGTAATCCCGCTTCCCGGGTGAAGGATCGAATTACCCTTTGGAAAAACGCATCAATGGTACTGACAGCAAACTGAGAGTAATGATGCAGAATCGCTGACAGAACCTGTGCGCTCTTCCTTTTCAATTCATCAGGCGTCATCTGCAATTCAACCCTGATTTCTTCCGCAAGATCGTTTTCATTACCTTTTGAGAAGTCGTTAAGGTAGCGCAGGATGCGGTCCTTCATTTCCTGGGTGGCCTTGTTGGTGAATGTTACCGCGAGTATGTGCCTGAAGTACTCAGGATAGGAACGCAAGGCCAACTTTATATATTCCTTGGCCAGGGTACGTGTTTTGCCGGATCCGGCCGATGACCTGTAAACTTGAAATGACTTGTTGGACATCGACAACTAAATACGCGAATGGTAGGGGAAAAGTAAAACCTGCCATTGAATTGTGGGAAATTATTCGCTTCACACTGGCGCATTCAAGCGATTTATCAAAAATGACTATCTTAAAGTAGATTAACTGATGCGAATTCTAAACACTATTTTTTACTCGTTCCCGCTTCAACTACTGTTTAACAATTTGAAGCGCAACCACGTGTTGGTACTCTGCTGGATTCTATTGTTTGCCATGGTGACTGGCTCTTTTGGCAAATATCTTGGCATCCCCTATTTATTTCTAGATCCCGAATACCTCAATCAGGTGAATTTCATGAGTTTTTTCATCATCGGTGCGGTGCTGGCCGGCTTCACCGTTGCCTTCCACATCACCTGTTACATCACAGATGGGCACCGATTCTCTTTTGTGGGAGCGCTTCGAAGACCTTTCACCAAGTTCGCCCTCAATAACAGCATTATCCCGCTCGCTTTCCTTGCCCTCTACGTGCAACAAATTATCCAGTTTCAAATCAGCAACCAATACTCCTCCACCCGTTTACTCACTTTTAACCTCCTGGGCCTGCTCTCCGGATTCCTGGCCATGACGGGGCTTTTCATGGTTTATTTCTGGATGACCAACAAAGACATTTTCAGGTATGTGGTATGCCGGCTGGACGAAAAATTGAAGGAGACCGTACGGGTGACACGTGCCAGTGCGATGAATAAACTGGATATCGCCCGAAAAAAACAAGTACGTGTAGATAACTACCTCGATTACGATTTGAGATTCAAAAAAGTAGATGAGCACAAAGATTTTTATGATCGGCAAACCATTCTGCAGGTGTTTGACCAGAATCATTTCAACCTGGTCATCATCGAGCTCTTCTTGTTTGCCATTGTGATTGCATTGGGTTTTTTCAAAGACATGCCGGCATTCCAGCTGCCGGCAGCTGCCAGCTTTATCATTTTTCTCACTCTGTTTGTGATGCTGGCTGGCGCCTTTTCTTACTGGTTTGGAGGATGGGCCGGCACTGCGGCATTGATTGTGTTTCTGGTGTTCAACTATCTCACCGGAGAAAATTTCTTTTCCAAGCCAGAAAAAGCATTCGGTCTGGATTACAGCAGCACGGTCGAGTATTCTACCAACCAGCTCAGAACACTCTCCGCCCCGGATACCGTGCAAAAGGATCGGCAGGCCATGCTCGAGTTGCTGAACAACTGGCGCGCGAAATTTCCTGAATCACCCAAACCGAAGATGGTATTTACCTGCGTAAGTGGGGGTGGAAAGCGAGCGGCCTTGTGGGCACTTACGGCCATGCAAACACTGGACAGTCTTTCGGATGGAAAGTTGATGGATCATTCGATCCTGATTACAGGCGCGTCCGGGGGATTGATTGGTGCGAGCTACTACCGGGAATTAAAACTGAGGGAAAAGCTGGGCGAATCCGTAAATCCCTATTCGCCAAATCACCGCATCCGCATCTCAGCAGATAACCTGAACCCCCTGATCTTTAGCTTTTTAGCTAACGGGGTATTTGTTGGCTTCACCAAATATGAATTTGGGGGGCAGGAGTACGTGAAAGATCGCGCCTACACTTTCGAGAAAGAACTGGACGAGATTACCCAACACATGATGGACAAACCTTTGTCGGCATATACTGAGCCGGAGAGAAAGACGCTGATACCGATGATGATTCTCTCCCCCATCATTACCAACGATGGCCGAAAACTTTATATCGCCTCGCAGCCGCTGGCGTTCATGAATGCAGAAATCCTCAACTTTCCAGGTTACCAAAATGAAAAATTGAGCGGTGTGGACTTCCGCAGATTATTCCGCGAACAGGATGGAGATAACCTGCGGTTTCTCTCTGCCCTTAGAATGAGTGCCACCTTTCCATACATAACCCCCAACACTACCCTGCCAACCGATCCTCCCATTGAAATCATGGATGCGGGCGTGGCCGATAATTTTGGCCTGACCAACGCCCTTCGCTTCTTGTACGCTTTCCGCGAATGGATTGGCGAGAATACGTCCGGAGTAATTATGCTTTCGATTAGGGATTCACCAAAACTATGGCCAATCGCCAAGATAGAAGGCCAGTCAATTATCGATAACGTGACGCAGCCCATCAGCAACGTGTACAACAACCTCGAAAACTTTCAGGACATCAGCAACGATGCGCTTATTGGTCAATCTGTTTCCTGGCTCAACTGTCCCATTTACCGGGTGGATATCCAATATCAGGCTGACTCCTACCTTCCCATCCTGGGTAAGATGGACAGCATCAGGCAAACAAATGCCCGCGCCTCTTTAAGCTGGCGATTGACCCGGCGGGAAAAACAAAACATCATCGACAACATCAACAACGAGGAAAACAAGACGTCAATTCAGAACATTCTTGAACTGCTGAAATAGCTATTGCCCAACCCAGCCAGGTCCGCGGAGCACCTGGCCACTCCGCACGCCATTGTGTTTCCCATTCTCCACCACCACCTGCCCATTCACAATTACGTGTGAGAAGCCGGTGGAATAAGCATGCGGTTTAGAAAACGTTGCGCGATCATTCACCTCGTTCGCATCAAATACAACCAGATCTGCTGCCATGCCTTCACGAACCAGGCCTCGATCCCAAAGCTGAAACTTCTGGGCAGGCAGTGATGTCATCTTTCTAATGGCCTCTTCCAGATGTATCGTTTTTAATTCGCGCACGTACCGCCCCAATACGCGGGCGTTGGTACCGTAAGCACGCGGATGGGGCACGTTCCGTCCAAACTCCACAATGCCTGCATCGGATGCCACCATGCTGAAAGGATATTTCATAATGCGCTGAAGGTCTTCTTCATCCATGCTGAAATAAACCATTTGTACGCGGCCGCTGGTAATCATGTCAAGGATGGTCTCAGCTTCATTGCTGGCCCTTGCTTTTTTCCCAACCATGGTGTTGATCTCCGAAATGCTCTTGCCATTGTACGTGCTATCGGGCGCGTAGCGAGCAACCACAGCGTAGCTGTAATTCTTGAGCTGCTTCTTCTTCAAGCCTTCCAGCATTTCCTTCTTGATCTTGGCTCGGACGGCCGGATCTTTCAACCTGAGATACAACGAATCACGGCCACCGGAGAAGGCCCATTCGGGCACGGTGGTGTCCAGGGTGGTACTGCTCGCCACGTACGGATACTGATCCACGGTAACGTCAACGCCCTGCCTGCGCGCCTCTTCCACTTGGGCGATGGTGCTCACAGATCGGCCCCAGTTGGGCTTGTAGGTTACCTTGAAGTGCGAAATCTCAACGGGCATGGACGCCTGCCGGCCGATGTTCACCGCCTCCTCGATGGCCTCGGTCACGCGATCGCCCTCACTGCGGATGTGTGACGCATATACTCCATTGGATTGAGCTGCTGCCTTGGCAAGGCCAACAACCTCCGCAGTCTTGGAGTACGTACCCGGAACATATATCAACCCGGTGGACAGGCCAACGGCACCCGCCTTCATGGCACGCACAACCAGATCCTCCATGGCTTGTTGTTCCTCCACAGTCGGATCCCGTTGTGCATCTCCCATCACCTCTCGCCTCACCGTGTTGTGCCCCACGAGCGATCCCACATTGATGGACATTCCGATGCTGTCAAGACGGTTGTAGTACGCATTGATGTCAATGTTTGAGCCGCCACAGTTGCCCGTGATCACAGAGGTGACCCCATCGAAGATGAAATTGTCTGCAGTAGGCACGTCATATTCATCGCCCTCAATGTGGGCATGTACATCGATGAAACCCGGAGCCACATATTTTCCGTTGGCATCGATCGTGTTGGTTGCGGGGTTATCGAGATCTTTGCCCACCCGAATAATTCGACCGTCTTTCACCGCCACATCGGCATAAAACCATGAGTTGCCTGTGCCGTCAATTACTTTTCCGTTCTTAATTAACAAATCGACTTGTTGGGCGAAAGTTGGTGACAATACACCTACCAGCAATAGAAAGAGCAGTTGCTTCATGCTTTAAATGAGTTTTTTGAAATTTTGAGAAATAAGTGCGATTCTGCAATAGAAATATGAAAGGCGGTTAATGACTTGGGCATCGAAGATTATTGCGTTCTGCAAACAGCTCGAAATTCGAGCTTCCTTGCCAAGTGGTGTGGAGGTCTTAAATCCATTCGCAGATAAAGTCATCGTGCGCTACTGTAGCCAGTTTTATCACAAGTATTATAACGATGAGAATAGCCGCACATTAATTTTTGGAATCAATCCGGGTCGATTTGGTGGCGGCCTCACCGGCATCCCTTTCACCGACCCAAAGAAACTTGAAGAGGTTTGCGGCATCAAGAATGATCTCCCCAAGCGTGCCGAGCTTTCAGCCGATTTCATTCACAAAATGATGCTTGAATTTGGAGGGCTTACTACGTTCTACCAGCGCTTTTATTTTACGTCTATTTCCCCACTCGGCTTCACTAGAAGTGGCAAGAACCTGAACTATTATGACATGAAAGTCCTTCAGTCGGCAGTGGAACCGTTCGTGCTCAAATGCATTCGACAGCAAATTGATTTTGGCGCCAAGACTTCCATTGCCTTTTGTCTGGGTGAAGGAGCGAATTTCAAATACTTCAGCAACCTTAATAAGCAGCATTCATTCTTTGATGAAATTGTTCCACTACCCCACCCTCGATTTGTCATGCAATACAAGCGCAAACAACTCCCTCTGTACATTGCAAAGTATGTGGCGGCACTTGGCCGCGCTTGACTACTCGTATCTCAGGGAGTTTACAGGATTGGTGCGAGCGGCTTTCAGGGTTTGAAAACTTACGGTGAGCAATGAAATCATTAAGACCATGAGGCCAGCCAACGCAAAGATCCACATCGAAATGCTGATTTGGTAAGGGAATGTGCTGATCCAGGATTGCATTCCAAAATAAATGAGCGGAACTGCGATGAGAATTGCCAGGAACACCAATCTCAAGTACTCACTCGACAACAACACGAATATTTTTCCTTCAGAGGAACCAAGCACTTTTCGAATACCGATTTCCTTGGTGCGTTGTGTCGCAGTATATGCCGACAACCCAAAGAGGCCTACACAGCCGACAATCACTGCGAAGATTGCGAAAGTTGTGAACAGCTTGCCAAATTGCTTCTCGTTTTCATATTGTTTGTTGAAATAGTCGTCCAGAAAAAAATAGGCAAATGGATTGCCGGGGAACGCCTTCGTCCACGAGGCCCGAACATGCTCGAGGGTCTGCGGAAGGTTTGAGGTATTGATTCGCATGGAATAAAACTCACCACCATACTTCGTACAGTAGAATACCGTTGGGTCCAACGATTTCTTCAGTGATACTTGGTGGTAGTCATTCACCACACCTACAATGATCGGATTCCAGCCGAACCCTGGAATGGCCAGCGTCTGGCCCACTGCCTCTTCTGGTTTTTCGTAACCAATGAATCTGGCAGCCGATTCGGTAACGACAACCGAAGTGTCGGGGTCCGATGGATAGTCTTCCGAAAAGACGCGCCCCGCGATCAACTTCATTTTAAACACGTCCATGAACTCGTAGTCCATGCTATTGAATCGAACGGTCACCGATTGATCATCCGGGGCCCCGTATTTTTTTACCACGGCTTTGTATTCCCTTTGCTTGCCTGGTACCGTTACCGATGCGGTCAAGGACTGAATGGCCGGGTTCTTCTTCAGTTCGTCTCTGAATACATCGATGGAAGAGTTAAAAGAGTTTCGATCGAGGGGTGTAATGCCAGGCCTTTCAACCACTAGCACCTGGTCGATGTTCATTCCGATATCGCGCCCCATCATGAAATTCAACTGCTGGTACACAATAAAAGTACCTGCAATAAGAGCCACCGATGCGGTGAACTGAAGGACCACCAAAGCCTTCCGGAGAAAAATGCCGCGTGCACTATTTTTCAATTTGCCTTTTAGCACCACAACGGGTTTAAAGGATGAAAGGACCACTGCGGGATAGAATCCGGAGAGCAGGGTACCCGTGATCCAAAGCCCCGCACAGAGAGCAAGGAACCAGGGTTCAATCAGGTAGCCTGCGTGAAGTGAAAGGCCAGAGATGGAGTTGAAATAAGGCAACACCAACGCCACCAATCCTACCGAAATCAGAATCGCCAACAAGTTGACGATGGCTGATTCCGTAAGGAATTGGCGGATTAACTGCACCTGGAAAGCGCCCATCACCTTACGCACCCCCACTTCCCTGGCGCGCTCCATGGCTTTTGCAGTTGAGAGGTTGATGTAATTAATCCACGCAATCACCAGCACAAAGACTCCGATAATGCTTAGGAAGTTAACAATCTTGGCCTCGCCATTGGGCTCGGGTTCTTCTGCCAGGTGAGAGGTGAGGTGAATATCCTCAATGGGTTGCAGTGATAACACGTCACGTTCATTTCGCTCGGCCAATCCGGGCTTGTATTTGTCAACGATGGTTGGAAACTTTGATTCGAGTTCCTTTGGATTCGTGCCAGGCATCACCTTGATGAACGTGTACATGTCTTTGCGTTGCCAGCTCTGATCATAACGGGCGGGTGCCCAATCACCACGGCCAAACAACGTCTTGTAGGAGAAGAGCACATCAAATTTCAAATGGGTATTCGCAGGTAAATCTTTGAATACACCCGTCACCTTCACCAGTTCATTGTTGTGGTCATCATCCTGCATGTGCAGCTGCTTGCCCAGCGGATCCTCTTCTCCGAAATACATCCTTGCGTACTGCTCTGAGACAACCGCAGTGTTGGGTTCCGCAAGTGCAGTTTCCGGATTGCCCATCACCATCTTGTAGCCCATCATGGGTAGAAAGGAAGAGTCGGCATAAAGAAACTGGCGATGCTTAAATGCGATGGGTTCGGGTTGCGCATCTTCATAGGTAATGATCAGGTTGTTCTTGTAGCCCAGATTGTAAAGTCGTGCATAGGAAACCACCTCTGGCAGTTCCTCCATGAGTGCGGGCCCCACTCCGGGAAAATTTTCAGCACTCGCCACCACCAATTCATTATTCAGGTAAATTTCAAGCGGCACCCGGTAAATATTATTTGCCTCGGGTACAAAATCCTCATAGCTCGTTTCAAACCTCACATACTGGGCGATCGCCAGGAACACCGCCATGCCAATGGCGAGCCCAACGATATTCAGGGTCGAGAAAAACCGATTCTTGAGCAAACTTCTGAACGCGGTCACGAGGAGACTCCGGATCATGTCAGCTTATTTTAGGGTCAAGACTTGGAGAAAAGGAAAAGGTTACAATTAATTATTACTTTGACGTTTGCGAAGCCCGTTTAGTTGCCTCATGACACAATTTTTGGCCTACCATTTTGATGAACGCCATTGATGAATTGAAGAATGTACTCGAATTGATCCGATTGGAGAGGCAGGCAGACCTGGATCAATACCGAATGAAGGTACTGCAAACTCCATTGCATCGTAAGACGAAAGAGGGTATTTGCTGGTATCCGGTGCGCATTCGAAAAAACTACATTGGCACCGGTGAACGGTTAATCATCGAAGTGGAAAGAGTAACCGAAACCGACCAACCCCATGTTTTTCAAAGTGGAAAAATGGTGAGTGTGTTCTCCAATGCCGAGCACAAACCCGAACGAGACCACATGAACGGTGTGATCAATTATGTGCGTGACACCACCATGGTTATCACGCTCAACGTGGACGATCTGCCGGAATGGTTCGACAATGGCAAGATTGGAATTGATGTGATGTTTGATGAGATGACCTACCGCGAAATGGAAATCGCTATGAAGGCCATCATCAAGGCTGAAGACAATCGTGCAGCCGAACTTCGTGAAATACTACTCGGTCATCGGAAGGCCCTGGTCGGTTCGGTGCCCGCATCAGGTGACATCACAACCCTTAACGAAAGTCAGCAAAGCGCCTTGGCCAACGCATTAGCGGCTGAAGACGTGGGCATCATTCACGGTCCGCCCGGCACTGGAAAGACGACCACCTTGGTGAAAGCGATTCTCCGTGCGATTGAAAAGGAAGGCCAGGTATTGGTGTCAGCTCCCAGCAATGCAGCCGTTGACCTGCTCACTGAAAAACTGAGTGATGAGCACGTGCAGGTGGTGCGAATAGGGCACCCGGCAAGGGTTACAGATCAATCGCTTAGCAAAACCATGGATGCAAGAATCGCCAATCACGCCAACTACAAAGAGCTGAAAAGCCTGCGTAGGCGAATGGAAGAACTCCGATCGATGGCATCGAAGTACAAAAGAAACTTTGGCTACCATGAAAAGGAGCAACGAAGGCTCCTCCGGCAGGAGGCCAATATGCTGAAAGCAGATGCTGATACACTTGAATTCTACATTATCAATGACATTCTGCAAAAATCGCAAGTGATCACATGTACGCTCGTTGGGGCCTCGCATCACATGCTGAGGGGGAGGAAGTACCACACGGTTTTCATCGATGAAGCTGCGCAAGCCCTGGAACCTGCGTGCTGGATTCCGATTCTTCGGGCGCATCGGGTCATATTTGCTGGGGATCATTGTCAACTTCCACCCACCATTAAGTCGCGCGAGGCGGCTCAGCGCGGGCTGGCACAAACGCTCTTTGAAAAGTGTATCGAACGCCAGCCATTGAGTGCTTCCATGCTAGCGGTGCAATACCGGATGCATGAGCATATCATGCGGTTTTCTTCTCATTACTTCTACCATGACCAATTGATTGCGGATGATTCGGTGAAGACTCATGCGCTCCCTGGATCTGCGCCTGTCGAGTTTGTTGACACGGCCGGGTGTGGATTTGCAGAAAAACAAGACCCGGAAACGCTGAGTAGATTCAATCAGGACGAGGCAGAACTGGTAATTCGATTGGCCGAGAGGCTGGTTGAGGAGCTGGGAATCAACTATTGGCTACAAGAAGGGTTCACCATGGGTATCATTGCACCGTACAGTGCGCAGGTTGAAAAACTGCATGGGTTGGCTGATGCTGCTACTCATTTGCATGAAATCGCGTCACTTATTTCCATCAATACGGTAGATTCATTTCAGGGTCAAGAACGAGATGTGATCTTAATCAGCTTTGTCCGATCCAACGAAAAGAATGAAATCGGCTTCTTAAGCGATATTCGCAGAACCAATGTGGCCATGACCAGGGCGCGAAAGAAACTCATCATGGTTGGCGATACCGCAACCCTCGCATCCCACCCCTTTTATGCAGAATTGGTTGAATTCGTGCAGTCAAACAATTTTTACAAAAGCGCTTACGAAATTACCTGACAATGTATTGCTGGCGACCGATCATCAATCTTTCACTGTGTTACTTGTTGTCGAAAATGTATCTTCACCCTCCCCTCAATGAGGGTATACACAAACAAATGGCGTGGTTTTTGAAACCATTAGGCCACGTTAAAGCGTTTAGCGAATACAAAACTTAACCAAAACACTACTTTATGAAAAACCTAAGATTGCTAACTCTGATGGTATTGGCTGTTTTCTTTTCTGCTGATTGGGCCCTTGCCCAAAAGGCACCAGGCCTTGACGCCAGCCCAGCGGACATCTCTTATTTGAGAACGGAAGGAAGAAGAGGAGACGTAGTTGCCAAGGTGGTCTATGGGCGGCCACAGAAAAAAGGGAGAACCATGCTTGGCGGAACCGAAAAATACGGTGAAGTATGGAGAACCGGGGCAAACGAAACAACCGAAATCAAGTTCTATCGTGACGTGACGGTGGGTGACAAGGCCATCAAAGCCGGAACGTACTCTTTGTACTCTATTCCAAACAAAGACAAATGGACCATTATTCTTAATGCCAAACTGGACACTTGGGGAGCATATAACTACGACAAGTCTCAGGATGTGGCCAGAATTGAAGTGCCGGCAGGTACATCAAGCGATGAAGTAGAGGCATTTACGATCTATTTCGAGGAACCAAAGAGCGCATCGTCCAACATGATACTTGCCTGGGAAAAAACAGTGGTGAAAGTACCGATCAAATTCTAGCACTGCACCAACCTTGAAAGAACGAAATGACCGGCCGAGGGCCGGTCTTTTTCGTTTGTGGCTCTCGTCATTGATATTCCGTTCCACACGCCTTACCTTCGTTCAAACCTTTATGTTATGAAAATATCCGCAATAGCAGGACTCATTTCTGTTCTACTACTTTTAGGTTTCACCACAAGAACAACCCCACCCACTGACAAAAAGGCTATTCAGCAAGACCTTCCCTACCTCGTGGCATTTTACAAAGATCGCCACATGCATCCTGAAATCTCATTGCAGGAAAAAGAAACCTCGAAGACACTGGCAGGTGAACTTCGAAAGATTGGCGTGGAGGTAACCGAGAACTTTGGAGGCTTTGGTATCGTGGGCGTGATTAAGAACGGCAGTGGTCCCACCATTTTATATCGCACCGATATGGACGCGTTGCCGATGTACGAAAAAACTGACCTTCCCTACAAAAGCATCCTTACTGCCAGGTCAAACGGAGAAGAGGTGGGTACGATGCACTCTTGCGGCCACGACATTCACATGACTACCTGGTTGGGCACGGCAAGGGCGATGATGAAGATGAAAGACAAATGGAAAGGGACATTGCTGTTAATTGGGCAGCCAGCGGAAGAGATTGGCGCTGGATCCAAGATGATGTTGGACAATGGATTATATGAGAAATTTGGTGTGCCTGATTTTGGAATTGGTCTTCACTCAAGTCCAACCATCAAGGCAGGCCAGGTCGGATTGGGAAAAGGGTACACGATGGCCAATACCGAAAGCATAGACATTCGGGTTTTCGGAGTGGGGGCGCATGGCGCCTCACCACACATGTCCATAGATCCGGTGGTGATTGCCAGCATGATGGTAATGGAATTGCAAACCATCGTCAGTCGCAACGTACCCCCGCTGGAATCGGCAGTGGTAACTGTAGGTGCCATCAAAGGGGGTACTGTCAACAACATTATTCCTGACGAAGTGATTTTGAAGCTGACGGTGAGAACCTTTACACAGGAGGTCCGATCGCTGGTACATAAAAGAATCAAAGAAATAGCAAAAGGTGTAGCGATCGCTGCGGGACTGCCGGTAGAAAAAATGCCCGAGGTAAACATTCCCTCTGTGTATACACCTGCCAACTATAATCACCCGGCCCTTGTCGATCGGCTCACCAGCTCGGCTGTGTCGGTCCTTGGTCAAGAGAACGTGTTGAAGTCTGACCCGTTGACCATTGGAGAAGATTTTTCAAGATATGGCCAAACCCGGGAACAGGTGCCGTGTGTACTTTTTTGGTTGGGTACCGTGACGGAAGAAAAGATTCAATCGGGGAATTTGCCGAGCCTTCATTCGCCATTTTACTACCCAGTACCAGACAAATCGATTGAAACCGGGATTACCGTCATGACTCAATCGCTCCTCGATCTGTTCAACACTAAAATTTGATCGTCTCTTGCTTGTGTTCTTTTGAGAGCTTGAAGAGTCTTTTGTCACCCGCATGATTCACCGAGAATACGTTGGTTTGTGCCGGAAAAAGTTCGGTCAGAAAATCACCAAAAACCTGGACTTGCGTCCATTCCTCGGGGCAGGTCGCACGAAAAGAAAACCAACCCGCATCACCCACATTTTCCAAGCCTTGTAGCTCCCAATTGAGCCTGATGCTGCCGACATGAAATGCAAGGTGCCCGTTGACATATCTGCTCACCAGGTTCTTGTTCTTACTGTCCAGCGCAGACTGACTTAATGAAACGCGTTCCCGGAATTCGTTCTCGATCGCATCCTCCAAATCGTCCATGAAGACTTTCACTTTGAGTGTTGCAAGCTCTGTGTTCGATTCGTGACTAATTTCCACGACAGAGATATAAATCGCGTGCCCAAAATTTGCGGCACAGACTGAACAGGCAATGACCAAAAGAGATATCCCAATCGGAAACTTCATTCGACTCTTAGTATTTGAACATCGTCAAATTGGTTGATGGTGCCCCAAGGATAGGAGTAACTCCCCGATATCACATTGATAACATTGAAATCCAGATTAACCGAGCAATCCTCAAACTCAATAAAATAGGGATAAACTGCCCTGGAATCATTGGCATTGAATCTCAATCTACCGATGAGGGGAAGATCAACCTCCTCGATTTGGTGGGCAGATTGATATATTTGCCCGTCCAGTTCAAATGCGAGGTTCGAAACAATCAGGCCCCCATTCATCTGTTCTTCCAGGTCGAATGTTACGGAGATCTTGCCATTGGGTGTGGCGTACCGCCACGTGCCGGTAACCGAAGAAGGTCCTTCCATCTCTTCCTTTCCACAAGAAGAGACCAGCAAAATGAACAACCACGCCAGGGCCAATCTCATATTCAAATATACGCATGTACCGTGGCGGAAGCCATTGCTGGCGCTCATTTGACCACAATGACCCACAATTCCGGCACCCCTTGAAGGTCGGGTTGAATGTTGCATTTTCACCTGCCGAAACTACTTCCACAAACAGTTTGACAATGCCAAAAACCGTCTATATTTGCCGCCCAGTAATCATTCACATTAATTAATCTTACTGTACTAATCCTATGACTAAAGCTGAACTTGTAAGCAAGATTGCAGAAGACGCGAACATCACGAAAGTGGCCGCAACTGCAGCCTTGGATTCCTTCATTGAAGGTGTAACTAAGACCCTGAAAGGTGGCGACAAACTAACGCTGGTAGGTTTTGGAACGTTCTCTGTTTCAAAGCGTGCTGCCAGAAAGGGTCGCAACCCATTCACAGGCGAAGAAATTAAGATCAAGGCTAAGAAAGTGGCTCGTTTCAAGGCGAGCAAAGAGCTTTCCGGCAAGCTTTAATCATATTGATTTCAACAAGAATCCTTGGCCTTATGGTCAGGGATTTTTGTTTTTATCCCGAGCGATTTTCTGGAAATGAAGTTGCCTGAGCTTCCCCTTTTCAACGATCTCCAACGCTCGCTTTATCCGGCTGTCCACATTCTTAACTGACCCTACATAGTGAGCAAGACCCCGCTGGATTCCTCGGGTAAATGAAGCCCACATCTTCCTGCCCTCATCATCCTGGGCGAGGACCGCGTCCAACTCTTCGGGTAACTCCAACTTGTCTGGATCCACAATTTTAAACTCCACTTTCACCGCATCTCCCGCTTTGATTCCCAGCGACCTTCGAAGTGCCTGACTAACCATAAAAAACCTTCGGCCATCTTTTTTGAACTGAATGGCAAGGGCAAACGAGGTTCCATTAATCGACCCTTCCGTGCGCAGCCTCCCCTTAGGTAACTGTCTTACGATCTGATCGGGAATAAAAATGACGGTGGAAATAAACGCCCCCTTGAGCGTTGACAGGACTGCGCTAAACCGGTAGGTTTTTCCTTTAGCCATGGCGTTTAAGTCACGAAGGGACCCTGCCGATGAGCGATCGATCTAATCTTTTCATTGCATGAAACCTTGAAGCCATGGTTATCGTTATGGGAGGTGAGTGAAGGAAAAGCAGGGATGGGAGCTAAAACGAGAACCGTTTGTTCTCGTAAATGCAGAGTCGCCAATTTCTTTGGGACCAAAAGCCAATTCACCACTTATTCTTTTGCAAGTAAGATTTAATGCCATCGTTCATTTGGCAATATAATAAATATGAACTGGGTCACCGTACATATTAAAGGAAGAAAGGGCTTCAAAGAAGAAGTCGAAAGGAAGCTTTTTGCCTCAGATCTCCCGCTACTGCCTGGCTATGAAACCGGAATTTCGGCCAATGGCAACGAAATGTACTGGGTCCAGGAGGGAACATCCATTCGGCAAATCAAAGAGGCGATTGGCAGCAAACTGGTGTGGAAATACCGGTTGCAAGTGGTTGGTGAGCAGCAGCCCAAACAGCCGGACTCGCTCGAAAAGACGATTTCACTCTCAGATTCAGAGAAGCAGCTGGTTACCTCGATGCGCAAGCGGATGAGAAACGTGGCTTAACTATCCCTTTACGGATTGAAGCATCCATCGTACCGCACCAAACAACATCGCTATCACACCTGCAGCCACAAACAAGAATTTAGGCACTGCGCAATAGTAAGAAAGATTTGGCCATCGTGCAGAGAGTGAGCCCGAGGCCATCTGATACAACGCAACGTTCTCGATCGCATCCAATCCTGCAGCAAGCGACTGGGCTGAAGCTACAATCGTAAGTGCGTTCCTGATCATTCCATCGTATGCCGATGCCAGCGCCTTGCAACCCAACCAGAGAAACAAGCCATAAGTGACCAGAAACAGGTAGTCAAATCCAATAAGAAAAAACACCGAGTTGAGTGCCTCGTTTTGCCGCCAAAATCCGACCAGCATCTGCGCGTTCCGGACGTTGCCTGCTAATTCAAACTGAATGATATTGTAGGGCGCAAGATCGGTGCTAACAATCTGCATGACCAGGATTACCAGCAGATTGACGCCTGACAGTACCATCCATAGCCATCGTTTTGAAAACTTCATCGCCAATCCAATTATGAAAGCTAATCGCCAACCTAATCATTTTTTCATAAATTGAATGAACAAACAGGTTACATGAGCCAGATTCACATTGCCAGCTTTGCCGACTTTGAAAAGTATATTGGCAAAGAGATGGGATACTCCGAATACGTAAAGATTTCCCAGGAGCAAATCAATCAATTTGCAAGCGCAACGCTTGATCACCAATGGATACACACCGATCCGAACCGCGCCTTAACCGAAAGTCCCTTCAAGGCGACTATTGCGCATGGGTATCTGGCCCTCTCTCTCGTCCCTTACTTGTGGGGGCAAATCGTAGAAGTAACCAACATCAAGATGCTGATCAACTATGGAATTGAGTCTTTAAAATTCAATCAACCCGTGGTGGTCAACAGTGAGGTGCGCCTGCGCGTTACATTGAACAACATCACGAACCTGCGCGGGATCGCTAAAGCTGAACTGAGTGCCGCGCTCGAGATAAGGGACAATCCAAAGCCGGCATTTACAGCAACCATTCTACTGCTGTATCATTTTAAATAGACGCTAATAGTCGCTGGGTGGCTTAAGCCATCTCCAGATCTTGCCAAGCAGCGTTTTGGGTGGCTCGGGGCGAGAAGCGAAATTGTCCAACGTCTCGAATTGTTCCGCTGACTTCTTCTTTCTCGAAGATTTTTTTTGGGGACTCGCCCCCTGAAGCTTCTTGAAATAATTCTGAGTTCTGATCTCTTTCTCTTTTTTCTGTTGTTCCAACTTCTTGCGCAACGCCTCGCGTTCTTCGCGCTCCCTTTCAAGCGCAATGGGATTCTTCCGGGGCTTATTTGTGTATGGTTGCCTTGCGGAATTCCGTTTCGTTGTTCTGCCTCCATCCCGTTTCTTTATTTCTGCATCAGTCGGCTGATCCTGGGCAGCGTTCTCTTCTGTCGAAGGTTTCTTCTTTGGCTCTGGCAGGTCGATTTTACCAACCACTTTCAATCCTTGCAACGCCACCTTCACCGGCTTGATTACCTCGCGGTCTGGTTGAAGCGCTGATTCTGCCTGCTCATGCCGTTCAGGTTCTGGTGTTTTTTCGGGTTCAGGTCCTGGCTCAGGCGTTTCTGTTGTTACTTCCAACTCATCCTCTACTCTTTCCACCAACATCACCTCTTTATCCGCGGACTTGCCAAAATAACGGAGCGCTATGTCAAGTTGCTCATTGGTGAGTTTCGAATTGGAGTGATTATCAATCGGCAGGTTGGCTTGCGCCAAAATTTCCACAATCTCAGCGCTTCTTACTTCCAGTTTTCGGGCTAATTGAGCGAGTCTCATGAGCTAAAAATCCCTTTTTCCGCAAATATAGGCGAGCCGAGGTAATAATCCGGCCTTCATCGCTTGTTGCGCCACCTCACCTGCCAATGCCGCTCTTCTTTTCTTCGTTTGATTTCTCCACTTCGGAGAGAAGTGGCAAGTTTTTCGTTCATCGAACCTGAAGAGGTAAAATGAAAATTCCCACATTCTTCACACTGATATACAGCCACCGGACCGCTGCCGGATCTGTAGTCAAAGGTAACGTGGGCTTCAAGCAGCGCCTCTTCTGCCATCTCCAGACTTCCGTACGCTCTTTTCCCGCTAGGGCACCTCATGATCTGCCGATGTCGAACTGACTTTTTTCTAAATTAGGTATACAAATCTTAACCTTCCGAAACCATGAAAACATTGAAAATCAACCACCTGGCTATTTTGGTCTGTTTCGTTCTGTTAACCGCTCTGGGATTTGTTTGGTACGGCCCTCTGTTTGGCGAGAAATGGATGGAGATGGTCGGTCTGGATCTGGCCACGGTAGAAGCGAACCCTCCTGGCGCGGGTATCTGGATCACCAACGTAGTTGCCACGTTGATTCCCCTTTATACGCTAGCCTGGTTGTTCACTAAACTCAATGTGGAGTCTGCTGGCAGAGGTGCCGCCATCGGGTTGCTTATCGTGTTTGCATTCGAGTTCATGTCTACCATGACGGGTAACATGTTTGCACAAAATCCTTATGGGCTCACCTGGATCACAGGCGGCTACAACCTGGTGGCAATTGGGCTGAGCGGGGCGATTCTGGGAGGATGGCGCAAATATGCCGGGGGTTAGGCCGATTCGTCATAGAATTCCTGAAGTGAACCCATATAGGTGTCTTGCCATCCTTCTGCGATGTTGTCGTAGTCATTGTCGGGAATATTGGATTGCCGAACCTCTACGGAAGTACCTTGCTTATGTTCGTGTAACTTGATGGTCACAATTGAAGGTTCGGCCTGATCACCGAAATACCATTGTTGAACAATTTTCTTGCCGTGATCAAATTCGAGGTTCTTACCAACGATGCTTCCATCCCAAAGGGAAAACTCGCTTCCTGGCTCGGTTGACATGACAGCCGGCTCTCCCGACCAGAGGTGAATGGTGGAAGCGGTGGTCAGGGCCAGATACACCTCCTCCGGAGAGGCATTTACGATGAAATATTTTTTGTAGTCTTTCATGGCTGAATTGCGATTCACAAGTTATCTCATTTGTCGGGATCGTTCAATTTTAATAAGTTGTTGAAAGGATAGACCACCCACACGATGGAAAATACACAAGAAGGCAGATCAGAGAAGTTCTTTAAGGATTTCGGCAAACGAGTTGATCAGTTTGTAAAGGAATTGAACGAAGCAAGCACCCGCGCCCAGGGCGAATTCAAAACACGCTTTGAAGAGCTTAAGTCTTCAGCCGAAAAGCTGAAAAACGAAATGAAAGATAAAGATCGTTGGAAAGAAGTGGAAGAATCACTGAAGCGCGCAGGCAAGGAACTCGAAAATGCTTTCTCTTCAGCATTTAAGAAGAAGGAAGAAAAAAAGTGAAGGGAAGTGAAGGGACCTTGGCCCCCTCACTCAGATTTTAACATGCTTCCATTTTCCCTTCCGGAATACCACAATGCCCGCCACTGTAAGAGCCGATTCCGATATGGGGATGGCCGCGAAAACTCCCAGTGGCCCCCAGCCCAGCATGATGGCCAGCAAGTAGGCTAACGGAATTTGTATGCACCAAAAGGCGACAAGGTTTAATACCGTGGGCGTTTTTGTATCGCCCGCCCCATTGAAGGACTGCGCGATCACCATCCCAAATCCGTAAAAAATGTAACCAAGGCCCACCACGCGCAAACACATGCTGCCGTACCGGATCACCTCCTCTTCAATCGTAAAAAAGCGAAGGATTGAATCGGCAAAAAGCAGGAATCCAACCATCACCAATCCAAGAAACATGGCATTGTAGTAGCCGGTCTTCCACACAGATTGCTCCGCCCGATCTGGCTGGCCTGCACCTAAGTTTTGCCCTACCAAGGTGGCCGAAGCATTTGCCAACCCCCATGACGGTAAGATGGTAAACATGATTACCCGTACCCCTATGGTATAGCCTGCCAGCGCAGCGCTCCCAAAAGCCGACATAATCTTAACCAGGAAAATCCAGCTCGCGGAGGCAATTAAGAATTGGCCTGTGCCACCGGCCGAAACCTTCAATAGTCGACCGATAATATTCCAATTGACCGGCAGGTGGTTCCGGTTAATTTTAACAATCCCTTTGCTCTTGGCCAGGTAGTAAAGCTGATAACCCACACCAATGGTCCGGCCCAGATTGGTTGCGATGGCCGCACCCTCCACACCAAACGCTGGAATGAGCCCAAAGCCAAATATGAACATGGGATCGAGTATCATGTTGCAAATGTTTGCCAACCATAGCGATCGCATCGCAATGGCGGCACTACCCGCCCCGCGAAAAATGGCGTTGATCAGGAAGAGCATCATCACGCTGATGTTGCCCGCGAACATCCAAAGGGTGTACCGCGAACCCGTGCTTACGATTTCCGAGGATGCACCCATTAACTGCAGCACATCTTGGTAGAAAACCGCACCCAATCCGCCAAGTACCACAGATATCGCAAGGCCGATATAGATCGCCTGCACCGAGGCCACCGCTGCACCCTCACGGTCTTTCTCACCTACCCTTCTGGCAACCATTGCAGTGGCTCCCATGCTCAGACCGATGGCGATCGAATAAACAATAGTTAACACCGACTCGGTAAGGCCGATGGCGGCAACAGCGTGGCTGTTATTGAGTCGGCTTACATAGAATATGTCCACCACAGCAAAGAGCGACTCCATGGACATTTCCAGAATCATCGGTAAGGCCAACAAAAAGATGGCCCGGTTGAGGCCCCCCGCTGTGAAGTCCTGCTCATCCCCGCGGATGGCTTGCTTGATCAATTGATATATAGATATAGTTCTGCTTGTCGATTTCATATCATCCAAATAAAAAAGTGAAAATGGCCTATTGCTAAGCCTTAAGAATGGCCCCTGAGAGGGGATGGCGAAACTGCCAGACGGATGTGCCCTTTATCCGAGGATAAAAGGATGAAATACAAGCTTCATGGTCTTTATCAAGTGCTGCCCTGACACAGCAAGGCAAAAACGCAATAGGTTGATTACGGCTTTGGTTGGCAAAAAGTTTCAGGTGGCGACAAAAAAAACGAGAAGATGTCAATTTCTTGAATCTTCCCGTCTTTCGTTGGTCAACGGCCGTAGCCCTTGATCACCGCTAAGTCATATTAACAGACTGAAACTGACTACTGCGCACCTCGCGATGCCGTCTTCAGTTCCCCACATACGCCAGGTCTGCCCGCAGGCTCCTTCTCGTGTGCGTTCCACTCACCGGTCGGTTTTTTGTGTGCCATTTTCCGTAGAAAATGACCCTTTGTTTCCCGGCCAGCAGCGTTAGCGTGCTACTGAATGACTTAGTGATATGAAGGTATTGTCTGTGATTATTCCAACAAAAAATAAACTCAAAAAGAAGTACACAACTTTTCAACCAAGTTATGCACATTCGGTTAATCTCCTTTAGAGTCACCAAAGAAGGCTATCAATTCATCGGCAATCATCTTATTGTCTGCCATCATAAGCAGGTGGTCCCCGGCTTCCAGGTGCGTGTCTCCGCTTGCAGTGATGTATTTCCCTTGTCGGTTAATCATCACAATCAGTGCGCCTTTGGGCATCTCCAGCTCAACCACAGGCTTGCCGTCTGCCACGGAGCCCGCGGCCACATCAATTTCCAACAACTCTGACTTAAAGCCTTCCTTTAATTCAATGTCGAGCGGAAACTTCCGCCTCACCTTTTCGGGCACGCTTACATGCAGCGCCTTTGCTACCCACGGCAATAGCGCCCCTTGCAGCAGAACAGACGTTACAGATATGAAGAAAACCAGGTTGAAGATGGTGTTGGCGTAGGCAATCCCAGCCAGCATGGGATAAGTTGCAAATACAATGGGCGAAGCTCCGCGCAAGCCAACCCACGAAACAAACCATTTTTTTCTCAGGCTCAAGCCGCTGCTGAACATGGTGGATATAAAAACGGCCAGGGGGCGGGCCACGAAGATCAGCACGGCAGAAATCAACAATCCCTCCGGCACCACGGGCACAATCTCTTTGGGAAACACCAACAAACCGAGTGTCAGGAACATCACGATTTGCATCAACCAGGCCATTCCATCGTAAAATTTCATCAAGCTTTTCTTGTGAATGAAGTTGCTATTGCCAAGCATGATCGCAGACACATAAACGGCCAAAAATCCATTGCCGCCTACCGCGTCAGTAGCGGAGTAGCAAAAGAAAACGAACGCCAGCAGCAACACCGAGTACAAGCCTTCAATATCCAGGCTGATGTGATTGATAACCCAAAGCATGAGCCGACCCAGCACATAGCCTGCGCCAGCACCCAGCGACATCCCGACCACGAATTTCAGTATCAGGGCGGTCCAACTGGCGTCCGGGAACGAAATCAAGTAAATAAAGGCGGTGGTGAGGAAGAAGGCCATCGGGTCGTTGCTGCCGCTCTCAAATTCAAGCAGCGGCCTGAGATTTCCTTTGAGTCCGAGCCTCCTTGACCGCAAGATGGAAAACACGGCAGCTGCATCGGTGGAAGAAACAATAGCGCCCAGCAGCATTGCCTCCAGCAAAGGAACATCCAGCAGGGAGTAACAACACAAACCCACAAAGATGGCGGTTAGCAAAACTCCTAGTGTTGACAGCGCAATGCCCGTCCGCACAACAGGGCGCGTGCTTTCCCACTTGGTGTCCAGGCCACCTGAAAACAAAATGAGGGTAAGTGCCATGACACCCAGCATTTGGGCAATTTTGGGATCGTTGAAATAGATGCCGCCTAATCCATCGGAGCCGGCCAGCATGCCCACCACCAAAAAGAACAAAAGGGTCGGTATGCCAAATTGAAGCGAGGTCTTGCTGGCGACCACACTTACAAAAAGCAATACCGACCCAATCAGCAATATGTTTTCTGCGGAAAACGTCATGGTTTAATATACAGATTCAAAACCACAATCGCTTTCCGCAAGAAAGTCATCAGAAAAATTTCAAGTAGATGATCGCTGCGATTACCATCAATGCATTGAAGATGATAAACCAAAAGCGATCGAGGAAATCAATCACCCTTTTCATATGTTAAGATCTGGTTTAGACAATAGAAACAATGCTACCTTCATCTTGCGAAGGAAAGAGAAGGCTGAAAGAATGGGTGAACCTTTATGGCGCGTTGATGGATGCCAGCACGTAGAAAACATTCCTGCTGAACCTGTTCACACCCAGGCAGGAGGAAGTATACCAGGGTTTTGCTGCGATATCCGGCCAGGACTTGAAACCTTGCCGAGTAAACTCAAACCCTGCCGAAGCCGATTCAATTTTTTGTTGAGGCTTCGTTTCATGGCCGGGTACTACAAAGGAGGGTGTGGTGACAACATATACGCCCGACTCCGATGAGGCCACAGACGGTACACTGCTGGCAAAAAGCAACAGCAACAGGATGCTCGTTGCGAGTGCCGGAGTTGGAGCAAACTTGCGTACACTGCCCATCATGGCCGGAAAGGTACCGCTTCGGAGCACAGTTACGCACCAATGGGCGGTGAAATTTTTTTGACCTGATGCAAAAAAAAAGGAGCCCTGAGGCCCCCTTTCCATTTCAAATTCTAATTGGACTTACCCAATCGCCACGCGTTTGAATTCGGCCACAGCCAATCCCTTTGACACGCCATCCAGGTATTGGGCTACCGTTTTGGAGCTGTCTTTCACAAATGGCTGGTGAACCAGGGTGTTCTCCTTAAAGAACTTTTGAAGTTTGCCCTGCGCAATTTTCTCCACCATGTTTTCAGGCTTGCCTTCTGCGAGAATCTGCGCCTTGGCAATTTCAAGCTCCTTTTCGATCACGGTTTTGTCTACGTTCTTTTCATCAACGGCCACCGGATTCATGGCGGCAATCTGCATGCCCACGTCCTTACCGGCATCCGTTACGTCTTTGCCATTCACACCCTTCAGCGAAACCAACACACCCAACTTGCTGCCTGCGTGAATGTAAGGCACCACGGCCTCTCCGCTCATCAGCACAAACTCGCTTACCTCCAGCTTCTCTCCGATCTTGCCCACGAGCTCGGTAATCTTTTCAGCCACAGTGAGGCTTCCCAACTTCTCATTGAGGAGTGCTTCCTTATTGGCCGGCTTGCTCTTGAATGCAACTTCTGCGATGGCAGCACCAAGGCTTTGAAACTCATCGTTCTTGGCGACAAAGTCGGTCTCACAGTTCAAGGCAATCAGCACAGCCTCTTTGTTATCAGCAGAGGTCTTTACAAAAACAGAACCTTCTTTGGCCTCCTTGTCAGAGCGGGCTGCCGAAACTTTCTGTCCCTTCTTTCGAAGGATTTCGATGGCTTTTTCAAAGTCGCCTTCAGCTTCTGTCAAAGCCTTCTTACAATCCATCATACCGGCCCCGGTCATGGTGCGGAGCTTATTTACATCTTGAGCAGTAATTGTCATTTCTCTATCTATTTATTTTTTTTCAAAACCCCTTAAAAAAACGAACACCGGCTAGTGTGGCCGATGTTCAATGTATTTGCTTCGGCCGATCAACGCATGTTCGGCACCAGAGTCGATCTTAATTGGTCTCCTCGATGGTTTCGTCAACCTTGCGCTTCTCCTCTTCCTCTTTCTTCATGCCCGCTTCTTCTTTATCCTTCTTGCGCTCCATCAGACCTTCTTCAATGGCTTTTCCGATGAAGTTGGAAATGATTGAAATTGACTTGAATGCATCGTCATTGGCGGGTATCGGGAAGTCGATATCGCTGGGATCCGAATTCGTATCCACCATGGCGAATACAGGAATGTTAAGTTTCTGCGCTTCCGCAACTGCAATGTGTTCGCGCTTTACGTCCACCACAAACAGCGCTGCGGGAAGGCGATTCAGGTCCGAGATACCACCCAATTGCTTCTGAAGCTTGGCACGCTCGCGGGTCATCATCAACTTCTCCTTTTTGGTAAGGTTATCAACTGCCTCATCCTTCATGAGTTTATCGATCTGAGCCAATTTTTTCAATGACTTGCGGATCGTAGCAAAGTTGGTAAGCATGCCACCCAACCAACGTTCCGTCACAAAAGGCATGTTCAATCGGGTCGCTTCGGTGGTGATCACGTCTTTAGCCTGTTTTTTGGTGGCCACGAACATGATCTTACGACCCGAACGTACAATGTTCTTCATGGCATACGCTGCCTCTTCCAGGCACTTCTGCGTTTTGTTTAGGTCGATGAGGTGGATGCCATTGTTCTCCATGAAGATGTACTCTGCCATCTTGGGGTTCCACTTGCGGGTCAGGTGCCCAAAGTGTACACCGGCCTCCATCAAATCTTCTATCGAAATCTTATTTTTCAGTTCTGTCATGTTGTTACGATTAGCGCTTGCTAAACTGGAATCTTCTTCTTGCTTTTCTGCGTCCGTACTTCTTGCGTTCCACCATTCTGGAATCACGTGTCAGCAAACCTTCTTTCTTCAGCGTTGGCTTGTTCTCTTCATTTACAGTAACAAGGGCCCGGGAAATACCCAGTCGAATGGCTTCGGCCTGACCTTTGATTCCACCACCTTCCACATTGACGGTCACGTCAAATTGATCTTCCGCCTTAATGAGTGTAAGCGGTTGCTTTACGGTGGTCTGATGGATTTCTGATTTGAAGTATTCTTTCAAGTCGCGATCATTCACGGTGATCTTTCCTTTCCCTGGCTTCACATAAACCCTGGCAATTGAGGTCTTCCTACGTCCTGTCTTGTTGGTAATTTCCATTGAATCAGATCTTTATTTCTTTCGGCTGCTGAGCTGCGTGAGGATGTTCCGTGCCTGCATACACATGAAGGCTTCTGAAGAGTTCGCGACCCAAACGATTCTTGGGAAGCATACCGCGGACCGCGTGCTCTACCAGGCGTTCGGGATGCTTCGAACGGATCATGCTGGGCGTCAACTCACGCTGGCCTCCAGGAAAACCGGAGTGCGTAAAAAGAAGGCGATTATTCCACTTCTTGCCAGTCATCCGAACCTTCTCCGCGTTAATAACCACCACATGGTCACCCGTGTCCACGTGAGGCGTAAAGCTCACCTTGTTTTTACCCCGGATAATTCTGGCAATTTCGCTGGCTACACGGCCCAGCACCTTGCCCTTTGCATCAACCAATACCCAACCCTTTTCGGCTGTAGCCTTGTTGGCGTAGGTTGTTTTATAGCTGTTATGGTCCACTTTCGATAACTTTTTGCTCGTTCAATTACATACACCCCTTCAAAAAGGGACACAAAAGTAGACCCAAATTGCTGAATATGCAAGGGGGGCTAATCTTTTACCTTAGATTCTGACCCAGCTGCCGAAGCAAGGCCGCAAAATCCTTTGGATAGGGAGCTGAAATGTCAATTTTTTCTCCTTTTAAACCCGCAAACCGGATGGTATGGGCATGCAATGCCATGCGTTTCATCAGGGGCTGTTCTTCGTCTGTTTTTTTAAGATTAAAACCCCGCTTGACAGACGAAAGATAGAAGGGCTTGCCATCGTAAAGATCGTCACCGGTGATGGGGGCCCCCAGGTAACTCAGGTGGATTCGGATTTGGTGCATCCGTCCGGTAACGGGTCGGCATTCAACCAACGTGTGCTGCTTAAATACCTGCAATGTGGAAAATGAGGTCTCTGCATTTTTTCCCTCACGCGATAACTTCACCGTGCCATCATTAAGTTTTTCAATGGGCGCCTGCACGACCACCTGGTCAAACCGATGCAAGCCATCACAAACGGCATGGTACACCTTTTCCACCGTTCGATGTTCAAACTGCATGCTGAGGTGACGGTACGCTTCCGGGTGGCGGGCAATGGCAAGGCATCCCGAAGTATCCTTATCCAAGCGGTGGCCTACCTGGGCATCAGATTCCCACTCGCGCACCAGGTCCAACACGTTTGCCGGCTCGTGGCGGTCTTGCAGGGTGGATACAAACGGAGGCTTATTGATGATGATGTAGTCCTCATTTTCAAAGAGCACCTGGTCGGCCAGCGGGTCGTTTCTTTTCACGCTGCAAAACTAAGAAAGTCAGGAATGAACCGGGGGCTCCGATTTAGAGATTGGGAGTTTGAAGCTGAACACCGAGCCTTTGCCCATGGTGCTTTGCACCTCGGCTTTTGTTCCGTGACCTTCCAGGATGTGCTTGACAATGGCCAGGCCCAACCCGGTGCCTCCCTTTTCGCGGCTTCGACTTTTTTCCACCCGATAGAATCGTTCAAAAATTCTGTTCAAGTGCGGTTCCGGTATGCCCTCGCCCGTGTCACTTACAAATGTGGTGATGTTTTTTTTGCCCGCATCGAACCAAACATGCACCTCACCGCCTTCTGGTGAATACTTAATGGCGTTGGAGACCAAGTTTGTTACCACCTGACTGATCCGTTGCCAATCTGCATACACGGTGATCTTCTGGTCGGGCTTGTCCAACCTTAACTTGATGTCTCGCTTGGCTGCTTTTTGATCGAATTGGTCAATCACTTCATGGCAAAGTTTGTATAGATCAATCTTCTCGAATTGCATTTTGATGTCGCCCGTTTCAATCTGCGAAAGCGTGAGCAGATCCTGAACGAGCGCATCGAGACCATCAAGACTCTTGGCGGCCTTCTTCAAAAACTTATTCCGTACATTCTTGTCGTTGACAGCACCATCCAAAAGAGTATGAACAAAACCTTGTGCAGCAAAGATGGGAGTCTTCAACTCGTGCGATACATCTGCGACAAACTCTCTGCGAAAGGCCTCTAGTTTTTTCAGCTCATCGATCTCTTTCTGCTTAAGGGTCGCAAAAGAGGTAATTTCTTCATTGATCTTCTTTAGCGGATTGAGGGTACCTGTGGTGTTGGTTCTTGTGATAGATGACAATTCTCTCTTTTTGAGCTTGTCCATCATCTTATAAATTTGATTGATTTCGCGGAATACGAGAAACTCGAGCACTGCAAAAATCAGCAAATAGGATGCGGAGAAACTGATGATGGCAGCCACAACAAGTGCGCGTGTTTCCACCCCTTCGACCAACGACAGGAACAATGCCGTTACAATGCCGATGCAACCTGCCAGCAACAGGGCCATAGCCCGTGCACTATAAACCATGGATTAGTTAAGGTTGAACTTGTACCCTACTCCTTTCACGGTAGTAATATACTCATCTCCGATCTTTTCCCGCACTTTTCGAATGTGAACGTCCACAGTTCGTGCAAGCACATACACATCGGACCCCCAAATGTTCTGCAATAGGTCGTCACGGCTGAACACCTTGTTTGGATTTTGCGCCAGGAAGAAAAGCAACTCAAATTCCTTTTTGGGCAGGCTTATCTCTTTAGACTTTACTTTGATGGTATAGCTGGTGCGATCAATAAGCAAGTCACCAACCTTGATCTGGTTGTTCGAAGTCTTCTTTTTGGATTCCCTGCGAAACAACGCGCTAATCCGGCTCATCAGGGCGCGTGGCTTGATGGGCTTGGTGATATAGTCATCCGCACCCACATCAAATGCTGCGATCTCCGAATATTCCTCAGATCTGGCCGTTAAAAAAACAATATAGGTGTTTTGGAGTTCCGGAATTGCCCTAAGCTGGCGGCACGCCTCCACCCCATCCATTTTGGGCATCATGATATCCAGCAGCACAAGATCAGGGTGAAATTTCTTTGCTACCTCCACCGCAATCTGC
This sequence comes from Cyclobacteriaceae bacterium, assembly GCA_050250195.1. GTDB lineage: Bacteria > Bacteroidota > Bacteroidia > Cytophagales > Cyclobacteriaceae > ELB16-189. The sequence continues at coordinate 246,047 of JBFWPC010000002.1, forward strand.
CCATCGATCGCTGTCTTCACCTCATAGCCTTGTTTTTCAAGATTGTATTTCAGCAGTTCCAGGATGGGCTCTTCGTCATCAACGACAAGCACCTTGTGCGATGGCTTATTACCCATAAATCATCAAATTTTGGTGAGTAAAAGTAGACCAAAATTAAGCGAATTGAAAACCCATGTTATCAACTTAACAATTCCTTAATCCCCATAATAATAGGATCAAAGAAATGGAAACTTTTGCTGATAGCTGGCAATCATTTTTCGAAGATCACCGCCATAAACTTGCAAGAGTTCGTCTTTGAAATTGGACTGTTTGGATTGATATCTGCGATAGTTCATGAAGTAGTCGTTGTTGGGTAGTCGTTCTTGGAAACGATTCGGAATTTTGAAACGATAGAGCGTTAATGTATCCATTGTGGACACGATTTTTTTGATTGCCTTTTGCTTGGCTGCATTCTTCTCATCAATGGTGGCTGTAGGCGAAAAGGACCTGTAAATGCTGTCAAGATAATTGACACCCCTCAACACGTGCTGACTGTAGTGCTGATAGTCGAGATCTTCGTATCCATACGTTTTGTAAGGTTGTGAATCAGCTCCATATTTGTGCCTAAGGAAATGGTAGGCTGCAGAGTCGGCAATGAACGAAGCCAGGTTCTCATTGAACTCAACGGAGTCTTTCACAAAGATGGTGGCGTGCACCATTTCATGAATAATCAGGCTTGCCAGGTCGCCATCGTTCCGGTTGAGCATGCCGCTCAGGATGGGGTCGGTAAACCAACCGAGTGTCGACCATCCCCCCGGGTTCCGAAGGCCGACATCCCATCCTTCCGCTTCAAGTTCCTTGGCCAGGCTCAATGCCTTTTCACGATCAAAAAATCCCTTGTATGGAACCGTGCCGACAATAGGGAATTTCCATGTCTTGGCCTCAAATCGAAAAGGTTCACACGCAGTGACCACCCACATTACCTCTTCGCCCTTTTGATCGAAGAGTGTTTTATAATTCTCGGTATCCTTCAGACCCAACGAATCGATGGCAAACTGTCGTATTTCATCGATCAGGCGGAGCCGGCTTTTAAGAGAATCCGGAAAATTCGGATCTTCCAACACTTCTTTCACGGGCCGCGCATTCCAAATGATGCGCCATTGACCGTAACCCTGATTCAAAGCATACCAAATCAACGCGTGGTGCCACGCGACCACTCCCAAAAAAATCAAAAGCAAGCCAACGAGTACTTTCCTTTTCATCGCATCAATGGGATATGATCATAAAGCGTGACATTCAGAAACACCATCTTACCTAAAGTGCAAATTAAACCACTAATCTCTTATTACTTAGTTTATAGCTCTTTCCATAAAAATCAGACTTTTGGCCACCTGCCCTAGCGGGTGGTGTCCAGGTAAGCACTTTGGCGAATCACCCTTGAAATGGTAATTTCAGCCCCGGCAAAGAAAAAAGTGAGCATTAAATAAAGAGATAGGATATATGAACGACAACAAGGAAAAACTGAAAGCACTTCAACTTACCATCGACAAGTTGGAGAAGACATACGGCAAGGGCGCTGTGATGAAATTGAGTGAAGGCAAGATCATGGACGTCCCCGCTATTTCTACGGGTTCGTTGGGACTAGACATTGCACTGGGCATTGGCGGCATACCGCGGGGAAGGGTAACAGAAATCTATGGACCCGAATCATCCGGTAAGACCACCCTTACGATGCATTGCATTGCCGAGGCGCAAAAAAAGGGAGGCCTCGCTGCATTTATCGATGCGGAACATGCCTTCGATAAAACCTATGCAGAAAAACTGGGCATTGATACGGAGAACTTATTGATCTCGCAGCCCGACAATGGTGAACAAGCACTTGAAATCGCAGAGCACCTGATCCGCTCTGGCGCCATTGATATCATTGTAATAGATTCTGTGGCTGCCCTGGTGCCCAAAGGGGAATTGGAAGGCGAAATGGGTGAAAGCAAGATGGGATTGCAGGCGCGACTGATGTCTCAAGCACTTCGAAAACTTACCGGTACGATCAGCAAAACGGGCTGTGCCTGCATCTTCATCAACCAGTTGCGTGAAAAAATTGGTGTGATGTTTGGGAACCCGGAGACGACCACCGGTGGTAACGCCTTGAAATTTTACTCGTCCGTTCGTCTCGACATCAGACGGATCGGACAAATCAAGGAATCAGCTGACGACATCACGGGGAACCGCGTACGTGTAAAGGTGGTGAAAAACAAAGTAGCCCCTCCTTTCAAGGTAGTAGAGTTTGACATCATGTACGGAAGAGGCATTTCCAAGTCGGGTGAAATTATTGACCTGGGTGTTGAGTTGAATGTGATTCAAAAGTCTGGCTCCTGGTTTTCTTATGATGGCAACAAGCTGGGCCAGGGAAGAGATGCCGTCAAACAATTGGTGGAGGACAATCCCGAGTTAATGGAAGAGCTGGAGGCCAAGATCAAGGAAAAAATCACTGGCGTAGAGTCAAAGTCCGAGAAGAAAGGGGAGAAAGCAGAATCCTAAAATGTTCTTGAACGAAGGATGCTGACCTCTTTGTGGGTCAGCATTTTTTATGCCCGGATGGCAGCCACCGGATCCAACCTGGCAGCCACTGCGGCTGGCACAATACCTGAGATCACGCCAATGGTAGCCGATACCCCCAGTCCGAGTACTATATTTTTAATCGACAGGGCCACCTCCAGGCTTCCGAAGGGAGCAAAAGTGAGTAAGTATACGAGGAAAATTCCTGCCATTCCACCGATCAAGCTCAGAAAGACAGCCTCAAACAGAAACTGGAACAAGATGAAGTAGTTCTTCGAACCCAGGCTCTTCTGCAGCCCAATAATGCTGGTGCGCTCCTTCACCGATACAAACATGATGTTGGCGATACCAAACCCGCCCACCAGGATTGAAAAACCACCAATTATCCACCCGGCAATTCCCACCACATCAAACAAACCGCTGATCACATTGGCAATGGCCTCTGGCCTGTTGAGCGCAAAGTTGTCGTTTTCTAAAGGGCGCAGGCCACGCTTGCTTCGAAGCAGCCCCGTAATCTCATTCTCCAACTCTACCAGACCGATATCCGATTCAAGTCCTTTCACACCAATGCGTGACGTGGTTTCATTCCAAAGTCCAGTACCGGTCTGATAAAGCCTTCGAAAAGAATTGTAAGGGATGATGCATGTGTAGTCGCTGCTGGGCGTGCCCAAAAAGCTCTGCCCTTCTCGCTTCACTACTCCCACTACCATGTATTTTAGATTTTTGATTTTGACCTCTTGGCCAACGGGATCTTCTTCATTGAACAGCGCCTTCGCTACTTCATGACCCAACACCACCACGTTCCTTCCGCTTTCAACTTCATCGGGGGTAAAGTAGCGACCGGTCTCAATGTTCATCTCAAAGATGTCTTCGTAACCATCGCTCCCGCCCCGCAACCCGATCTGTCCGATGCTGTTGCTTCCTCTCTTGATGATGCTGTTTCCCTTCACGGCAAAAATCGCCATGCCGCTCCGGTTCTTGAGGTTGGCCTGAAGAAAACGATATTCGTTGTATGATGCGTTGGGCCTGCGCCAGTACGTCCACCATGGATATTCACCATCTGAGTTGGCGATAAAAGGCCACTTCTCCACATAAATGACGCCCGTACCCAAAAAATCGAAACTATCTTTGATGTTTTTCTCAAGCGAGTCGACAATCGTAAATACCGCGATGATCGCGAAGATGCCGATGGTCACGCCCAACAAGGACAAGATGGTTCTCAGCAGATTGACCTTGAGGGCAATCCAGGCGAATCGAAAACTTTCAAAGATGAGTCTGAGGGTTAACATGGGCTACTATTCTGATATGCTAACGGGATAACACGACAAAAGATTTGTTTTTCATGCCCTAATTGCTTCAACCGGATCCATTCGGGCTGCCACCGCGGCAGGTACCACACCCGAAACCAGGCCAATAGCGGTGGAAACGCCAAGCCCGAGAACAATATTCTTGACAGACATGGTAACCACCAAGCTACCAAAGGGAGCGAATGTCAATAGAAAAACCAGGAAGAGCCCCGCTGCCCCACCGATGAGACTCAGGAAAACCGCTTCAAAAAGAAATTGCGCCAGCACAAAATAGTTCTTGGCACCCAGTGATTTTTGAAGCCCAATGATGCTGGTTCGTTCCTTCACCGACACAAACATAATATTGGCGATGCCGAATCCACCCACGAGCATTGAGAACCCGCCAATGATCCAACCGGCTACACTCAACACGTCAAACACACCACTCACGATGTTCATGAAGGCCTCCGGCCGATTGATCGCGAAGTTGTCTTTTTGATTGGGCTTGAGTCCCCGCCTCACCCGCATGAAACCCCGAATCTCATTTTCAAGCTCTACCAACCCGATGTCCCTTTCCACACCCTTGATGCCAATGGTGGATTGCACTTCATTCCAACGTCCGGTGCCGGTTTGGTAAAGCTTCCTGAAGGTTTGATAGGGTACAAACACATTGTAGTCGTTGGTGGTCCGGCCAATGAAGCTTTGTCCTTCGCGCTTAAGCACACCGATTACAAGGAATTTTTTGTTGGCAATCTTTACGCTTTCACCAATTGCGTTTTGGTTGTTTGGAAAAAGGCCCACATAAACCTCATAACCCAGCACGACAAGGTCACGACCCGCCTCGAGTTCTTCGAGTGTGAAGTATCTTCCTTGTTCCACATTGATTTCAAACAAATCTTCATAGTTGGGCGAGCCCCCGACCAGGTTGACCTGACCAATGCTAAAGCTACCGCGCTTGATCGTTTGATTGCCACGACTGGCCATGATCGCGATGCTGCTCTGGTTCTTCAGATTTGCCTGAAGAAACTTGTATTCGTTATAGCTGGGTGTCGGCCTCCTGAAATACTCCCACCATTTGAATTCCTCATTTCCCGGAAATGGCCACTTTTGAAAATAGATGACTCCGGAGCCCAGAAAGCTCAGGCTTTCCTTCACGTTTTTCTCGAGCGAGTCGACAAGGGTAAGAACCGCAATGATGGCAAAGATGCCAATGGTAACCCCCAATAGCGACAATACCGTCCGCAACAGGTTGGAACGCAGGGCGGCCCAGGCGAATCGAAAGCTTTCAAAAATGAGTCGGAGCAGCATCATGCCGAGGTCGAGACTAACGTGCCAAATTATTTGTTACAAAAATCGATAATTAAAACAAATCCTTATTTTTGCAACCTTGAAAATAGAGTACCCTCGCCAAAGGTACCAATTACACGGGCCCGTAAGCTTATGAAATTATCCGAATTCAAATTCGACCTCCCCAACAACCTTATTGCCCTCCACCCTTCTGACAACCGTGACGAATCTCGCCTGATGGTCCTTCACAGAGACTCGGGAAAGATCGAACACAAGGTGTTTAAGGACATAGTCGATTACTTCGATGCCGGAGATGTGTTGGTGGGCAACGATACCATGGTTTTCCCCGCTCGTCTGTACGGCCGCAAGGAGAAGACGGGCGCCAAGATTGAAGTGTTTTTGTTGCGCGAGCTGAATTCGGACATGCACTTGTGGGATGTGTTGGTAGACCCCGCCAGAAAGATCAGGGTAGGTAACAAACTCTACTTTGGCGATGGTGATTTGGTGGCCGAAGTGATTGACAATACCACGTCACGCGGCCGTACCATTCGTTTTCTTTTTGATGGCGATTCTGAGGCCTTCAGTAAAGTGGTTGAATCATTGGGCGAAACACCCCTTCCGAAATACATTAAGCGCAAAGTGGAGGCTGCTGATAAGGACCGGTTTCAGACCATTTATGCGAAAAACAAAGGAGCAGTATCTGCCCCCACTGCCGGCATGCACTTTACCAAGCAATTGATGAAGCGCCTGCAGATCAAAGGGGTGGACATGACATTTGTAACGCTTCACATCGGCCTGGGCACCTTCCGCCCTGTGGATGTCGAGGACCTGACCAAGCACAAGATGGATTCTGAAAATTTTGTGGTGGGTACCGAGGCGGTGCAGCTGGTTAACAGGGCATTGGAGAACAAGAACCGGGTTTGTGCGGTCGGTACCACTGCGATGCGTTCACTCGAATCTGCGGTGTCGGCCACCAACCGACTAAAGGAAAAGTCAGGATGGACGGACAAGTTCATCTTCCCGCCCTATGAATTCAAGATTTGCAGTGGCATGATCACGAATTTCCATCAGCCCGAATCTACATTACTGATGATGGCCTGTGCCTTTGGAGGGTACGATCAGGTGATGCAGGCTTACCAGGTGGCCAAGAAGGAAAAGTATAAGTTCCTGACGTATGGCGATGCCATGCTGATCATCTAACCCGGATCACTGCTTTGTGGATTGGCAAAGCAAAAACAGATTGCATGTCTTCGAAAGCCAGGGAATTTGCGCTCATCGTTGCCGGGGGAAAAGGGACCCGGATCAAGAGCAAACTTCCAAAGCAGTACCTGGAACTGCACGGCCGGCCGGTGTTGCTTCACACATTGGACGCTTTCCTTCGGTATGATCCCCACATCCAAATGGTGCTGGTTTTGCCTAAAGATGACTTTCCGCTTTGGAGAGAGATTGCGGCTCGATTCAACTTTCTGCATCCGTTAACACTGGTTCCCGGTGGTGATTCCCGGTTTCAATCAGTTAAAAATGGATTGGCCGCGATTGAGGCAGACGATGGCGTGGTGGCCATTCACGATGGCGTTCGTCCACTGGTGAGTGAAGACATCATTGCCGCCTCATTTCGGTTGGCGAAGGTGCATCAATCGGCCGTGGCTGCCGTGCGCCTGAAAGAGTCGATTCGAATGACCGACCAGGACGCAACCCAAGCGATGGATCGGTCGCGTTTTCGCATTATCCAAACTCCGCAGACTTTCAGCCTGGCGCTGATCAGGAATGCATATCAGCAAAAAGAAGACGCGAGTTTGACGGACGATGCCGGTGTGGCTGAAAAATCGGGTCATGCAATTTCGCTGTTTGAAGGAAGTTATGAAAATATCAAAATCACTACCTCCGAAGATTTGATTGTGGCGGAGGCACTGTTGAAGGCACGGCAATAAAAAACCCGACTTTCATCGGGTATTTCATATAGTGAGCTTGGTTTAATATTCGTCTTCGTTGAAGAAGAAGTCCTCCTTGGTGGGATAATCCGGCCAAATCTCTTCGATGCTTTCGTAGGGCTGTCCATCATCCTCCAGTTCCTGCAGGTTTTCCACCACTTCAAGCGGAGCTCCGGAGCGAATTGAAAAATCGATGAGTTCATCTTTGGTGGCAGGCCAGGGTGCATCCTCCAGGTATGATGCAAGTTCGAGTGTCCAATACATATAAGTCCTCCCCTTTAATTTTCCGCAAAAATAGAATTTAATTGATTAAAACAAACACGATGGATTTTAATTCCCGGCACCGGAAAATCGATCCTTTATAGCCCAAAAGCGGCAATTGTAAGCGCGTTATTTCAGGTGCTGATCCAAAAGCACCATATTTGCGCCTCGAAACACAAAAAGGTTCATGGCTGACGAAAAAATCATCTTCTCAATGACCGGGGTAAACAAGATTTACCCACCCAACAAACAGGTGCTAAAGGACATTTACCTCTCCTTCTTCTACGGGGCGAAGATTGGCGTGTTGGGTTTGAACGGATCCGGAAAGTCTTCGCTGCTGCGCATCATCGCAGGCATCGACAAGGAATTTCAGGGTGAGGTTGTTTCAGATCAAAGCTTTTCAGTGGGTCTGTTGGAGCAGGAGCCTCAGCTCGACAAGAGCAAGACGGTGAAAGAAATTGTGGAAGAAGGTGTGAAGGAAACGATCGACCTGCTGAAAAAATTCGAGGAGATCAACGAAAAATTCGCTGACCCGGAAGTGATGGAGAATCCGGATAAGATGGAAAAGCTGATCGAGCAGCAAGGCCAAATTCAGGAGAAGCTGGATGCCGCAGATGCGTGGGAGCTGGACCACCGGTTGGAGCGCGCGATGGATGCCCTGCGCTGTCCTCCGCCCGATGCCAAGGTTGAGCATTTATCAGGTGGTGAAAAAAGGCGCGTGGCCCTATGCCGTTTGTTGTTGCGCGAGCCTGATGTGTTGTTATTGGATGAACCCACCAACCACCTGGATGCAGAATCTGTATTGTGGCTGGAAGAGCATTTGCGTCAATACAAAGGAACGATCATCGCAGTGACCCACGACCGTTATTTCCTCGACAACGTAGCGGGATGGATCCTGGAGCTTGACCGTGGTGAGGGTATTCCCTGGAAAGGAAACTACTCCTCATGGTTGGATCAGAAACAAAAGCGCCTGGCCCAGGAGGAGAAATCTGAAAGCAAGCGCCAAAAGACACTCCAACGGGAATTGGAATGGGTAAGAATGAATCCGAAAGGACGGCAGGCCAAAGCAAAGGCCCGCCTGAGTGCTTATGATAAACTTTTGACACAGGAGGTGAAAGAGAGGGAGGAAAAGCTGGAGCTGTTTATTCCACCAGGTCCGCGTCTTGGTAACAAAGTAATTGAAGCCAATGGCGTGGCAAAAGGCTACGGTGATAAATTGCTTTATGAGAATTTGACTTTTTCCCTACCTCCTGCCGGCATTGTGGGGATTATCGGGCCCAACGGTGCGGGTAAGACTACTCTTTTCAAAATGATTATCGGAAAAGAGAAGCCGGATGCCGGCACGTTTTCAGTAGGCGAGACCGTACAGATTGCGTACGTGGATCAGGAACACGATGACCTGAAACCCGATGACACCGTGTGGCAGGCCATCAGCGGAGGAAATGAACTGATGATGCTGGGCGGAAAGCAGATCAACTCAAGAGCCTACGTAAGCAAGTTCAACTTCAGCGGTACCGATCAGCAGAAAAAGGTGAAGGAACTCTCGGGTGGTATGCGCAACCGCGCCCATTTGGCCATCGCCTTGAAACAAGGTGGAAATCTATTGCTGTTGGATGAACCGACAAACGACCTGGACGTAAATACGCTGCGCGCTTTGGAAGAAGCATTGGAAAATTTCGCTGGTTGTGCCGTTATCATTTCGCACGACAGGTGGTTTCTCGACCGGGTATGTACCCACATTCTCGCTTTCGAGGGCGATTCACAAGTATATTGGTTTGAGGGCAGCTTCAGCGAGTACGAAGAGAACAAGAAAAAGCGTTTGGGCGATGACCAACCCCACCGCATTCGCTACAAAAAGCTGGTGAAGTAAATACGCATATGCGCGCCTTGGGCACCATTTGCCTGCTCATCATGTCAAACGCATTTATGACGTTTGCCTGGTATGGTCATTTGAAGTTCCGGGAGATGAAGTGGAGTCAAAACCTGGGCCTGCTTTCCATCATCCTGATCAGTTGGGGCATCGCCTTCTTCGAGTACCTGCTCCAAGTACCGGCCAATCGGCTTGGATTCCAGGGCCAGGGCGGCCCGTTCTCGTTGGTTCAATTAAAGGTGATTCAGGAAGTGATTACCCTTGCGGTATTCGTTGGTTTTTCGGTAGTCTTCTTTAAGAATGAGGCATTGCGGTGGAATCACTACGTGGGTTTCATCCTGCTCATCCTCGCGGTCTACTTCATCTTCAGAAAATAGTCTAACGATTACGCTGCGTATTCACCGTTTCACGGGTGAGGCGATACAACAGCACAGCGGCTCGCTTGGTTTGCATGGGAAGCATACGCAAATCAGCCGTCTCCTGGTCGGTATGGCCGTCATCACCACTCAACCCAAGTCCGTCCAACGCCATGTCCACATACCCAGCGGTGAATGAAATATCTGCGGCACCGGCATCCCTTGGATTCACTGCCTTTACCTCACCAAATCCCAGGTCTTCGCTCACCTGATCAAACACCGAAAGCAATTCGTAATTTCCTTCCGTTGGTGCCAAAGGAGGGTACCCCTCTCCGAATGAGATGGTTGCCTCAGTCTGTGGCAGGTGTTCGCTTACCACCTGGTGCATCACATCCTGGGCTCTCTTCAACTGCTCGGGTGATAACGCGCGAATGTCTCCGATGACAATCACATCTTTGGCCACAATGTTACTTTTGCCATAGGCAGAGCCGCCATCCATTGCCCTGTCATGATTCAGCTCCGTACCGCCAATGATCATGCCTGGGTTAAAAGTAAGATCCTTTTCCGTGGAGAGCCTTTCGTAAAATCCCGACAGGATGCGTGATGCTTCATAAATCGCGCCTGCACCAATTCGTTTGGTAAATATTTGGGAAGAATGGGCCGGCACGCCCGTCACCTTCAATTCCCAACCCGAAGAACTTCTGCGCGCCACCACGGCCGTTTTCGGGTCACCATCACCGTCCTCAAAACCAATCGCGACATCCGCATCTTGGGCGGCTTCGATCAGCGCCTCGCGGCTAACATCCAACGGGCGACCGCCTGCCTCCTCGTCTCCCGTCATCACCACAATCACGTTCATATCTTTTAGCACGCCAGCCTGCTTCAACGCGTCCAGCGAGTAGAGAATGATGACATCACCCCCTTTCATGTCGATTACCCCGGGGCCGCGCGCGGTCGAGTCGCTGATCATCTCAAATTTTTGGAAGGGGCTACTGAGTTCAAATACGGTGTCAAGGTGACCAATCATTAGAATCGTTTTGCCTTTGCCTCGATGACGTGCCACCAAATGACCAGCTCGATTAAAGGGTTTGCCATCGATCCATTGTGTTTCGAAGCCGAGTGCCTCAAACCGCTTCTGAAAAATCCGACCCACTTTCTCCACCCCGTCAAAATTCATGGTGCCGCTGTTGATGTTGACCACCTCCTCCAATAATTGAAGCGCCCTGGCATTGTTGGCATCTACTGCTGAAACAATCTCTTTCTCGGTTTTGGAAATTTGGGCAGAGGCCCCAAAAGGAAGCAATAGGAAAAATGCAATGAAATATTTTCGGGGCGTGTGCATCATATTTTTCGATCTAAATCGTTCATCATTTCACCAAACTCCTCTTCAAATGAACAGAATTAGCACCTCAATGCCAAGGATCGGCTCAATCGCCCTCATCGGTTTGCTATTTGCAGCCAGTGTTCTCCACGCCCAGGTGGATATGGGTGTGTTGGGTGGCTTGAATCTGGATCGATTCAGAGTCACGCGGGATCCGATTTTCGACATCCCTCCAACGAAGACAGGACCTGGATTTCATTTTGCGCTCTTTGTCGGCTTGCCAATCAGTGAAATTATCTCGATAAGGGGAGAAGTACAGCAAAACCGAAGGGCTTTTCGGTTTGAGGGCGCACCGAACAACCTGGATTGGAACTACGACTATTTGGATTTCCCACTCTTAGTTTCTTTTAAGCTTCGCACGAAGGTCCAATTTGACCTTGGGCCTTCACTGGCTGTAAATCACAATTGGCTCAGGAAGCGTGATGGGAACACTTGGCACGGTAAAGATCAGCTTTTCGCAGTGGGCGGAGTTCGATATTCACTTACGGATAAGTGGGAAATCATGGGCCGCTATTGGTATGGGGTTACTCCTTTGGATGAGTTTCAGTTCAACAATGGACCTGGTCCCAACAACCTTATATCCCAGCCCAAAATCTTTCATCAAACATTGCAGTTCAGCATGGGGTATAAATTGCTGCCCAGGCGGCAAACGTGATTTGGGTTTGAGAACAGTTGGTTAACTTAGGCCTTGGCTTCGCATCATGATAAAAACCCACACGACTTTTCTTATCATAGGTTTGCTGACGATAATTCTCGCCTGTGGTACAGCACTCGGCCAAATTGAGTTTGGCTTCCAAGCGGGGATCAATTCCGATTTTGTCAAGACCAACGGATTCAAGTCCGGTGTCAAGGCTAATCAGGGTGGCTCATTGGGATATCATGCGGGGATCTTTGGTAGGGTTCATTTTGAAAGCCGATGGAGTGTGATCAGTGAGATTCAATTCATCCGAAAAGGAGTACGTGCCATTTACCCGCATCTGCCCAACCGACAACGAACCAACTTTGAATACTTCGACATAGCCGTGCTCCCCGCCTATCACTTGACCGATCGGTGGATTCTCGAAGCCGGTCCCTCCTTCGATATACAAACACGATTGTTTTATTCTGATTCGCAGGCGTTTCCTCGCAGCCTCGTTCAATTTGGCTTAAATGCCGGAGTTCGACTGAAGATAAGCGATGGGTTGTCGTGTAGTTTGAAATACTATCACGCACTAACGCCCTTTGAGACATACACCTCCCACGGTGAAACACCACAAGGCACCATCGGTATCTCACAATACTTCTACCGGACTTTGCAGCTGAGCCTTGCCTACACCTTAACAAAGGCCCAGTAGGCCTACTTCCGGGGCTTGTAGTGAATCACCTCAACTGATTCCATGGTGATCAGCGCACCACAACCGGCCTCTTCAATCAACGGATTTGCGACATTCATAAACGCGGATATCTTTTCCTGCGCATCAACAATCTCAATAGTGATGGGCAAATCGGCTGACAAATCGAGGAGTTTGGCGCTGTGGATACGGCTGCTCGCACCAAAGGAAAGAATTCCGCGGAGTACGGTAGCCCCGGCAATACCTTGCTTTTTGGCTTCAAGAACAAGCACTTCGTAAAGAGGTTTGCCATGAAGTTTGTCCAACTCGCCAAGAAAAATCCGAAGCAATTTTGAATTACGCTCCATTGTCATATTGCGCGAACCAAAGCAATAGCCAAGAATGTTGCCAGAATACCCACCAGCACGCTTAAACCAATATACAGAGAAAGGAACAAATACTGCCCTTCTCGCATCAACTGAAACGCTTCAAACGAGAAAGTTGAAAAGGTGGTAAACCCACCGCAAAATCCGGTAGCCAAGAAGATTCTCCATTCCGGATTCAGCGCATTGCCCCGATCAGCCAGTGCGTAAATGATTCCAATCAGGAAACAACCAGCCACATTCACAAAGAAGGTGCCGTAAGGAAAGATAACCGGTAACCACCTGGTGATTAGCTGTTGTGCCAGGTAGCGGGCGATGCTTCCAAGGAATCCGCCTAGTCCAACGATTAGCAATATTCTAGCGGTCATCATCAGGCAATCTCTTCACCCGGCTTTGTTTTCCAGCGTTCGTGCATCCATACCCATTGGTCGGGATGTGCGCGAATTTGCTCCTCGATAAAGTTGGTGAAATGCTGGGTATTCGTCACCATATCGGCCTCCTCATCGCCCGTTAACACCAAGTCCATCTCCGGCAAAATGTGCATGTGTTGCATCTTATCGTTACCCAAATAAATGTAGGTAGGTACAACGGCCGCGCCCGTCTTCATCGCCAGGATGGCCGCACCTACCGGAGTTGCGCAGGGCATTCCAAAGAAGTTTACAAATCTGCTTTTTACCCGCGTGTCCTGATCTATCAGAATGGCGACACTTTCACCTTTCTTCAACGCCTTCAACAGCCTCAGGGTCTCCTTCCCCCGCTCGACTGCCACGGCACCATATGCGTTTCGATAGCTGAACAGCAATTCATTTAAACGTTCGTCTTTCAATGGCGTGCCGATAATATTTGGATTCAATCCACGCAACGCCATATTGGTTACCTGCAAATCGAAGGCCCCCAGGTGGCAGGTCAAAAAGATCACACCCTTACCCTTGGCATGGGCTGCTTCAAAATGCTCCATGCCGTGAGTGACAAGTATTTTATTCAAATCATTCAGGTTATTCACGTTGAGGGATCGTAAAATGTCGCCCGCATTTTTACCAAGCATAACAAACACCCGCCTAGCCAACTCGGCAACCTCCTTCCAGGATTTCTCTTTGGCGTACGCCAACCCCAGGTGCAGAAGCACACGCTTTCGCGTTTGAGGAGACACCCGGTAAGCCATTGCGCCCAACCAACCACAAAATGTTAACCACCACGTGCGCGGCATGGCGTTGGCCATGAAGATGAGGAAGCGAATGAACCAGTAGAGCGATGCGTATTTAAAACGTTTGCGGAGCGGTCTTTCCGTCATAGGCTGGCAAAAATAGGCATTACTCTTGAGTTATAGCCCGGGACTTTCTAGATTGAAATAGGAACAACCCCTTGGCAACGGCATATGAAGCAGCTATACCTGGTAAGGCACGCCAAATCGAGTTGGGACTTCCCTGACCTTGACGATTTTGACCGGCCGCTAAACGCAAGGGGAGAACGAGATGCTCCAAAAATGGGCAAGCGTTTCAAAGAAAGAGAAATCACGCCAGACCTCGTGGTCACGAGTCCGGCAGTGAGGGCCCGCACCACGTGCGATGTCATCACTGAGACATTGGGATTGCCCCAAACCCTGATCAAAGAGGATGAAGACCTTTATCACTCCAGCGATGACGAGATGTTTTCGATCGTTAGGGCTCTACCGGATAAGCATGATAAGGTAATGATGTTTGGCCATAATCCCGGTTTCACCGATTTTGTAAACAGCCTGATTGATGAGCACATCGATAATATCCCAACAGCGGGCATGGTGGGCATCCGATTTAAGGTAGATTCTTGGAAGGACATTAAGCCTGGAGGAGGCCAGTTGGCTTTTTTTGACTTTCCAAAAAAACACCAGCGAAATTAGAATGGCGCGTAGTCAATGGCCCTTTCCTTAAGAACCCCTCGTTCCAGAAAGCGAAATCCAGCAATGACTCTTACTGTACTCATTGAAGTGTTGAACCGGATATTTTCAAACCGAAGGTCGCGTGCCTGCGAGGCAACATTGATACCCGCAAAAAAAGCACTTCCATTATAGCCAATGCCCACCCTTCCCAATGAATATGCATTAATTCGAATGTCATTTCGTATGCTGTTTGAATCTCCCAATTCGTATCTGGTCCAATAATGTGCGGGGCCGATGGCCAAAGTCATGTTGAGGAAGAACCTTCTGTACACGAAGTTGTGGCTATAGCCTGGCGCCAATCCCATGGAAGTGAAGCGCACGTTTTCAAAGGAGGCACCCGTTCCCCATGATGGCCAGTCCGCAGAAGCCACGAGGGATGAATCGGCACGCATGGTGAACGTGGAAAGAATATAGCTGATCAGAAATGAGCCCCGGCTTTTGAGCTGTGCCTCGGTAAACGTGTAGGCAGACCGCAATGAGAATTGGTCGTGATTAAAAATGTATGCAAAGGACGCTCCGTAGTTGTTAGTCTCAATGTCCCCGCGTTGTGGAAAGGGATTTCCCGGAGATACTTTCTGGTTTGATAGATAGAAGCCTTCATAAGATTGTCGGTAGGCATCAGCAAACCACTGCCTGCCTATTGCGGTTAGTTGGACATCGGAGACCGTGCTTTCTCCGTAGGTCGCATTGCTTCTTGCACCGGCCGGGATCGAAAACGCTGCCTCAATACCCACATCAAAAAGATTCAAGGCCAAGCCCACGCTGAAGCCGCTATTCGAACGATAGGCATCGGTAAGGTCCTCTCCTCCTACCGGATGGATATCGAATGAAAGATCTCTTTTCTTCACGACAGGGCCTACGAAGAAATAATCGCGGTAAGTCTGAATGTAATGGCTGCGGAGCGAATCTTCCTTGCCCGCCTCAGCCGCCATTGCCGAAAGTGCCAGGATGAAAAAAAGGGCACCCCTCATTCTTACAGGATGTACTCGCTGAGGTCTTTGTTCTTCACCAGGCCTGCCAGTTTTTCTTCCACGAGCGATTTTGTAATCACAATTTTTGCATTTGCACCAATCTTATCCGGCACATCAAAAAGAAATTCATTGAGCAATTTACTCATGACGGTGTGAAGTCTTCTGGCTCCAATGTTCTCAATTTCTGAGTTGATTTGAAACGCAGTGTGGGCAATGGCTTCCAGTGCATCGTCTTCAAAACTAACTTGAACTTCTTCGGCAGCGAACAATGCTTCATATTGTTTGGTCAGCGCGTTCTTGGGTTCCTTTAAAATGCGTATAAAATCTTTCTGGGTTAGATTATCCAGTTCCACACGAATCGGGAAGCGTCCTTGCAGCTCTGGGATCAAGTCAGACGGTTTGGAAATGTGAAACGCGCCAGCTGCGATAAAAAGCACGTGATCAGTCTTGATCACCCCGTACTTTGTATTCACCGTACTGCCTTCAACGATGGGGAGCAGGTCTCGCTGCACGCCTTCCCGGCTCACATCCGGCCCGCCACCACCCTTCTTACCACCAGAGGCAACCTTATCAATTTCATCGATGAAGATCATGCCTGAATTTTCGGCCACACGAATGGCCTCTTCCTTCACTTCATCCATATCAATCAGCCGGGCCGACTCTTCCTCCAGCAGGATTTTTCTCGCCTCGGCAACCGTCACTTTTCTTTTCTTCGATTTCTTGGGCATCATGCCATTCAGCATCTCTTGCAGATTCATCATCGACACTTCGTCCATCATGCCGGCACCGACCATGCCAATGTTTGATCCTCCTGTCTGTTTGATATTGATTTCAATTTTACGGTCCTCCAACTCACCGTTCATGATCTTCTCGCGAAAAAGATTTCGAGTTCTTTCATTCAGTTCCACATCAGACTTAGGCAAATCGTCCTGCGCGCCCGCGGTGGTGCTTACCCGTGGCGTTGACGGTGCATTCTTCAAAGGTGGAATCAATGCATCCAGAATGATCTCGTCCACAATGGCGGCTGCCTTTTCCTTTACCTCATCCTTCTTCCGGGCCTTCACCATATTCACACTTTGCTCGACCAGGTCGCGCACCATGCTCTCTACATCGCGGCCCACATAACCCACTTCTGTGAATTTGGACGCTTCCACTTTGACAAACGGTGCGTCTGCCAACCGCGCAAGCCTTCGGGCGATCTCCGTTTTACCTACGCCCGTTGCGCCAATCATCAAGATATTATTGGGAACGATTTCAGATTGTATTTCTGATCTCACGCTCATCCTTCTCCAACGATTTCGCAACGCAATGGCCACGTTACGCTTGGCATCATCCTGGCCCACTATGTATTTGTCGAGTTGCTCAACAATTTGCTTCGGTGTCAAATAGCCTGCATTCATCATACCACTTATGTTTAGAAAAGTCTGCTTAAATTATTACTGATCGATACTTGATAAGAACCTCCGGTAGCGTAGCCCACACGGCTGAAAACAAACTGCGTTTGCTTTACGCTAACCAGTGCCCCTATCGAAACCCCCGAACCACCGCCCGCATTGTCGAACGACAATTCCTGATGCCGAAGGAATTGATAACCCAGCAAGAGGCTCACGTTGCGATGTACCGGCGCTTCAACAGCTAAATTAAGATGGCTCACCACCCTATCCAACGTACTGGGCTTGTCAAAGTTCATCCGGGTTGACTCGTATGCCGTTTTAAACTTAGTCAAGCGATGTCCTGTAACGGAAAATCGAACGGGCATATGTTCAGGCTTCACTGTCAAACCGGCCTGGATATCAAACGGCAAGTGGGATTCACTTGCAGAAGTGTAATCCGCAACGACAAGTCCCATGTTCTTGAACACCAGCCCAACCACGAACCTCTGATTGGGATGTAAATAAAGGCCACCAAAATCTATCGCAATTGCGGTAGCGCGAAACCCAGCTATTTGCGAGGAAATGAATCTTGCATTGATACCCAACCGGAACTGCTGAACCTGGTGACTCTTGCCTATGGTAACGGTGGTTTCACCTGACCGGAAAGTACCCAATGGCTGACCCACCCAATCGTATCCATCAATCGAACCAAGGGACAGATGCTGCACGCCAAGTGCTATGGAGCCTAGTTTGCCCAACTGCGTTTGTAATGCTACGTTCGCCATGCCCACATGGGCAAAGTAAAACAGATAAGAGGCTTCAGCCCAACCGTTCAAGCTATCGCTGTTCAGGGCAGGATTGTTGCCGAACAAACCCACATTGCGATCAGCAAGTGAGACGTTGACTCCACCCAAACCTGATGACAATGCATTGCTTGAAAGTCGCAGTGAGGAAAAACTTTCTTGCGCCTTCCCTGGCAGCCAGCATGAGAGAACAATCGGCAACGCAACCGGAAAACTCCAGGGTGAACTAATACAAAACGAACTGGCGACCCTCATCAGGACGGTGCCCTATGAATTGCTCTTGGTATCTGTGAAAGTGAACACATGCGGCTCCTTCACTCTCTCTTTCAACAGCGCGATTTTCAAAACTTCATCCACGGTTTCGACAAAATGAAATTTGAGTCCCTTGATGTATTGTTTCTCTATTTCGTTGATGTCCCTTTTGTTCTTTGCACTGAGGATGATTTCCTTGATGCCGCCCCTTTTGGCCGCCAGTATCTTTTCCTTGATGCCTCCTACAGGCAATACCTTTCCCCGCAATGTAATCTCACCGGTCATGGCAAGGTTGGCTTTCACCTTCCGTTGTGTAAAAATGCTTGCCAACGAGGTGAGCATGGTAATACCGGCTGAGGGACCATCCTTGGGTACGGCACCCGCAGGTACGTGAATATGCAAATCGTATTGTTGGAAAACCCGATGGTCAATTCCCAATCGGCTTGCATTTGACTTCAGGTAAGACAAGGCCGCCATGGCCGACTCTTTCATCACTTCTCCGAGCTGACCTGACAATGTCAGTATCCCCTTTCCTTTACTCACGCTCGATTCCACAAATAATATATCGCCCCCAACTTGCGTCCAGGCAAGCCCGGTAACGACACCGGCAAGATCATTGCCCTGGTAAAGCTCGTCTTCAAACATTTCTACGCCCAAAATTTTGATCACTTCAGCCGGGGTAATTTCTTTGGGTACATCTTCTTCCATGGCTACTGCCTTGGCCACATGGCGAACCACGGAGCCAATCTTTCGTTCAAGGTTTCGCACGCCTGACTCCCGCGTATAGCTTTCAATAATTTTCATGAGCGCCTCTTTCCGAAACTTCACGTCTTTTGGTTTCAGGCCATGTTCCTGCAATTGTTTCGGCACAAGGTGGCGAATGGCAATTTGCAATTTCTCTTCGGCTGTGTAGCCCGTAATATCGATCACCTCCATGCGGTCGCGCAAGGCTGGATGAATGGTGTCCAACGTATTTGCGGTTGCAATGAAGAGCACCTTCGACAGATCGTACTCTACCTCCAGGTAGTTGTCACCAAAGGTGTTGTTCTGCTCAGGATCAAGTACTTCCAACAATGCGCTGGAAGGGTCACCCCGAAAATCGGAACGCACCTTGTCAATCTCATCCAGAATAAACACCGGATTAGAAGATTTGGCTTTTTTAATGTTTTGCAGGATTTTACCTGGCATTGCACCCACATAAGTCTTGCGATGCCCGCGAATCTCTGCCTCGTCATGCACACCACCCAAAGACATGCGCACGTAGTTTCGCTGCAACGATTTCGCAATGGAGCGACCCAGCGAAGTTTTGCCTACACCGGGGGGACCATGCAAACACAAGATCGGACCCTTCATGTCTTGCTTGAGTTTTAACACAGCGAGGTACTCCAGAATCCGGTTCTTTACTTTTGTCAAGCCGTGATGATCTTTGTCCAGAATCCGCTTGGCACGCTTCAAGTCAAAATCATCCTTCGTGTATTCTTCCCAGGGTAACTCCAACATGAACTCCACATAATTCATGGTAACCGGGAACTCCGCAGCCTGCGGATTGATGCGTTGAAGCTTTTCCAACTCCCTGTTGAAATGTGCTTTGGCACTGGCGGGCCATTTCTTTTGCTCGCCCAATTTGCGGAGTCTGTCAATCTCCTTGTCGGGACCATCGAATCCTAGCTCGTCCTGCAACACCCGGATTTGCTGGCGAAGAAAGTAGTCGCGTTGTTGTTGATCGATGTCGGTGTGAACCTTCTTTTGGATTTCATGCTTGATCTCCAGCATCTGAATTTCTTTAAGCATGAATTGGAGCAGCAGCGTTCCGCGGTCAATGATATTGCTCGTCTCCAGGATGCGCTGCTTTTCCGCGACCTCCACATTGAGGTTGGACGACAGGAAGTGAATAAGAAAGGATGCACTTTGAATGTTATCAAGGGCGACCTGGGCCTCCTGGGGAATCTCAGGATTCAGTTTCAGAATTTTCGTGGCCGCATCTTTTAACGACTGCACCAATGCTTTGATCTCGTGACTCTGAAGGTTCACCTGTGGATCCATTTGCAGTTTAATGCGGGCAATCAGGTAGGGCTCTTCGTGAACAAATTCCTCCACCGAAAAGCGGTTTTTGCCCTGAATGATCACGGTGGTGTTTCCATCTGGTAGCACCAGCATTTTGATGATGCGCGCAACGGTTCCGAACCGATAGACCTCATCGGTACCAGGTTCTTCCGCCAGCTTGTTCTTTTGGGCAACCACCCCCACGATGCGATTACCCTGATAGGCCTTCTTGATCAGCTTAATAGACTTTTGCCGGGTAACGGTAATGGGTATAACCACGCCAGGAAACAAAACTGTATTCTTAATGGGCAGAATGGAAATTTCACCGGGAATATCTTCCGGTTTGAGATCAGGATCCTGCTCCGGGTTTATCAGTTGAATAAGTTCTTCTGAATCTTCCTGCACGATAGGCGTAATTTCAAGGGCTCTGAACATATGATAATATGCCAATTTGACACAATTAAATTGTGCCTCCAATTAATTTCGTTTGCGCGGTATAATGGTCAATCACAATGCCAAATGCGCCCGGAAAAACTTAAATTGGCAGAATTGAGGCAAAAATTGGCGGAACCCCAACGGCATTGAGATTGATGAAAACCTTCCTGACTGCCTTACTACCCATATTTTTGGTGTGCTTTTCCAACCCCGCGTGGTCACAAAAAGGTGGCAAAAAAATAAGAAATGCAGGGCTGGTACAATTGAATGACTCGCTGACCAACTACGGCCAGTCTGACATATTTGACTTTCCGAATGTAAACCACGTTCGGTTTTACGCAGACGAAAAGAAACTAAAGCTGCTGCGCCAATACGACAACTCGGGCGTGAACAACGAAGCCATGTATCAAGACTTGCGCAACTATGTCAAGAACTTCGGCATCGAAAATTTCAGCAAGAATGTGCCCATGTTGTGGCGCCTGGCCCAGCTCTCCGAAAAATTTGGCCCTCCGGGTGAGGCCGTTCTTTTATACAAGACGATTCTTCGTCATCACCAACAGGGCGTGAACATCAACGAGTTGGTGCAGGTGTATGATTCCATCGAATCAGACAAAAAGGAGTATTACGTTCCACTTGAAGACTATTACGAGTTGGTGGAGCTTCGGAAAGAAATCGACACCCTCCGCCCTCCACATGGCGTACTTCTCAACATGGGTGATTTTGTCAACTCAAAAGCCGAAGACTACGGGCCCACGATTGGCAACGTGGACTCCATCTTACTGTTCACTTCCAAGCGCAACCGGCATACTGTTGCTGGAAAAACATCATACGATGAAGATCTTTTTTTTAGTGTTCGGATCGGAGGCTGGTGGGAGCAGGCAGAAGAAATGAAAAGGGTAAATACAACTTTCAACGAAGGTTCAGCCTGCCTTTCAAAAGACGGAAAAGCGCTTTACTTTTCTCGTTGTGAAACACCGGAAGGGCTGGGCAATTGCGATTTGTATGTGAGTCTGCTGCAAGAAGATGGTTGGGGCCCGGCAAAGAATTTGGGACGGAACGTGAACAGCACAGGCTGGGATTCTCAGCCTAGTTTGTCGCGAAGTGGTGACACTTTGTATTTCGCATCCAACCGCGTAGGTGGCTTTGGCCTCACCGACATTTACTACACTGTTAAGAGCAAATCGGGAGAATGGCAGCCGGCACAAAACATGGGCCCCGTGATCAACACCCTAAACAGTGAAGTGAGTCCTTTCTTCCATCACAGCTTCAATGTTCTGTACTTCAGTTCCAATGGTCACCCCCTGAACTTCGGGGACTTTGATATTTATAAATCGTACCGCATAGGAAATTCATGGGGCGACCCTAAGAACATCGGCCCTTTGGTAAACGGACCTGGCAGTGAGTATTACTTCACGATCGACTCTAAATCTCAAACACTCTATTATGCAAGGTCGGCCGAAGATAATATCAGGAATTTAGACCTGCACTCCTTCCCTGTGCCAATGGAAGCACAACCCGAGGCCACTACCGAGTTGAAGGGCAACCTCACCAGCTATGAAACCGGAGAGCCGATGAAAGGGATCGTGTCGATTATCGACCTGGATCAGGGAATCGAGGTTGCCCCAAAATTCTTACGAGAGGATGGCTCCTTCAACTTCGACCTTATTAACAGGCGCAATTACCTGCTGATCATCCAGGGGGACGAGTTTTTCAGAATCGAGGAAATTTTCTTCCTGGATGGCAACACCGAGATGAATCTTCAAACCGATCCGATCGAAAGCAAAATTGAGTTCGAGTCGCTTGAGTTCGAGAATGGTAAGGCTGACATCCTGATGGCCATGCACAGCGACCTGGACAAACTGGCGAACTTCTTAATTGACTACCCCTATTTGTCCGTTCGTATCTCGGGGCACACCGATTCAGCTGGGCAAGAAGAATCCAACCTTCAACTCTCCCAAGCCCGTGCCGATGCCATCAAAAGATATCTGATTGAGATGTTCAATATTAATCCGGAGCGCATCACGGCTATCGGCTATGGAAGCTCCAAACCCATCGTAGAAGAAGTCACTGAAGAACACAAACAACTCAACCGCAGGGTCGAATTCGAAATTTTTCGAAAGTAACTATCCGCCTGTGATGATTTTCGCGATGTCGTTATAAAACACGAAAACCATCAGTACCAATAGGATGGCCATGCCAATCTTCAATGCAGTTTCGAAAAACTTCTCGGATGGCTCCCGCCCGCTGATCATCTCGTAAAGCAGGAACATCACGTAACCTCCATCCAACGCAGGGATTGGCAACAAGTTCATGAATGCCAACACCATCGATAGCAGACCCGTCATTCTCCAGAATCGTTCCCAGTCCCATGTGCCACCATAGGCCTTTGCCATACCCACAGGACCGGACAAGGATTTACTTAGGGATATGTCGCCAGAGAAAATTTTCTTAAACGCTTTCAATTGCAAACCAATCACACCAAACGCATTAGCCGGACCCCGCACAAATGATTCACCCAGAGAATAATTGATTTTTACCAGTGCTTCTTTTGGCACAATTTCTCCGGTGCGATAAAATCCCAGCGTGCTAT
This sequence comes from Cyclobacteriaceae bacterium, assembly GCA_050250195.1. Classification (GTDB taxonomy): domain Bacteria; phylum Bacteroidota; class Bacteroidia; order Cytophagales; family Cyclobacteriaceae; genus ELB16-189. The sequence goes on from JBFWPC010000002.1 coordinate 269,029, forward strand.
CAGTCAACAACTCGCTGTAAGCCAGCACCTGATTATTTCTTCTGATTTTAAGTGAAAGTGTATCATTGAAATTTTTTCTAAGGATGGGCGCGATCTCATCGAAGTATTGGATGGGTTCACCACCTACTTCTATGAATTGGTCGCCCGGCTGAAGGCCGATTTTGGCAGCAAGGGTGCCCTCGGCCACCCTGTGCACTTCGGCTGTTACCCTCGGTATCACAAAATTGATGGCCGCTTCTCTCCTATTAAAGTTTTCAATAAAATCGGAGGGGATGGTGATCTTCACTTCTTCTCCATTGCGAAGCACCGTGTAGTATGCATTTTCTGTCAACAGCACGTCAGGGTTGTACACATCATCGAACTTCTCAAAATCGCTGCCATTGATTCTGATAATCTTATCTCCGTTTTGAAAACCCAACTGCCTGCCGAGTTCAAGCACTTGCACGCCACCATGGTTGTTCACATAATCTTTGGGAATGTAGGTGTCGCCAATGAAGTAGGCCATCCCAATAAAAATGAGAATGCCCACGATCACATTCACAATAATACCCCCCAACATTACGATTAATCGCTGCCAGGCTGGTTTCGAGCGGAATTCCCAAGGCTGTGGCTCGGTCTTCATCTGCTCTTTGTCCATGCTTTCATCCACCATGCCGGCTATTTTTACATAGCCGCCCAGCGGAAACCAACCTACACCATATTCCGTATCGCCCTTCTTGAATTTGATAAGTGAAAAATTCAACACGTTCGCCATCGGAAACAGGAAGTCGAAGAACAGATAGAACTTCTCCACCTTGATATCAAACATGCGGGCCGTGATGAAATGGCCCCACTCATGCACCACAATTAAAATCGAAAGGCTCAGCAAGAGCTGGGCCGTCATGATCATTCCTTCCATTCTATCTGAATTCTGTTGCTACTTCTTTTTAACAAGCTCCAGGGCCTTTTTCCTTGTTTCGCGGTCGGCAACCACATAGTCTTCCAACGTGGGTGTAGGCACAAATGCCACCCTTTCCAGGCACTCCCCAACCAAATCGGGCATGTCAAGGAAACCGATTCGGTCGTTCAAAAATTCCGAGACAGCTACTTCGTTGGCAGCATTGAGTACGCAAGGAGCATTTCCACCCCGCTGGAGGGCCTCAAAAGCAAGTGCAAGATTACGAAAAGTTTCGGTATCGGGCTTTTCGAATGTAAGCGATGGATATTGACCAAAGTCAAACCGTTCAAAGCTGCTTTTCAGGCGCTCGGGATACGTCATGGCGAATTGAATGGGTAAACGCATATCAGGCAGCCCAAGTTGCGCCTTGATGGATCCATCTTCGAACTGAACCAGTGAGTGAACGATTGATTGCGGATGGACGACCACTTCCACCTGACCTGGTGACAGACCGAAAAGCCATTTCGCCTCGATCACTTCGAGGCCTTTGTTCATCAGGGTGGCAGAATCAATGGTCACCTTCGCCCCCATGGTCCAGTTGGGATGCCTTAACGCCATCGCCTTGGTTACCGAAGCAAGTTCTTCACGCTTCATCCCGCGAAAAGGGCCGCCCGAAGCGGTGAGGATGATCTTTTCGATGGGATTATGAAACTCGCCTGCGATGCACTGAAAAATGGCGGAGTGTTCCGAATCAACCGGGTAAATATTAACACCCCTCTCACGTGCCAAAGAAGTGACCAGTTCTCCGGCAACCACCAACGTTTCTTTGTTCGCCAATGCGATGGTCTTCCCCGCTTCGATGGCTTTGATCGTGGGGAGCAGTCCGGCATAACCAACCAGTGCGGTAAGCACCAGGTCGATGCGATCCATTTGCACCATCGATGCGATGGATTTTTCACCAGCGTAAACTTTGATGTCAACCGGATCCAAAGCCCGATGGACTTTCTCGTAATGATCTTCGTTAACGATCACCACGGCATTGGGCTTGAATCGGATCGCCTGCTCGATCAACAGGTCTGCATTGTTTTGCGCGGTCAACAGCTCCACCTCAAACCGTTCGGAATGGGATGCAATGACCTCGAGTGCCTGCGTACCGATGCTGCCCGTGGAGCCGAGGATGGCAATATGTTTCTTTTGATGCATTCCGATGGTCCTACTGCTGACTGTTTTTTAGCATGAAGTATATTTCCCTTTCAGTTTCGGTAGATCCGTCTTAACAACGTACCAAACAGTTTCAGTATCCACATTGAAGTACTCGTGAATCACCATATTCCGCATGGAGATAATTGCCCGCCAGGGAACCGTGTTATTTAACTCTCTAAATTCATTGCTAAGCCCGCGACTTGCCTCACCGATTACTTCAATATTTCGTATCACGGCATCAATCACCATAAAGTTTTTGAGGAATTGCTCTTTGCTTAACCCCTCGGTGTATTGCTCAATGTGATTTAGACATTCGAGGATATGAGAAAGCAATACGCGAGGATCTTTCATTTACAAAATGTATTGCACGTCTTTCTCAATGTATGGCCGCAGGTAAGGTGACAAGGAAGCCTCTGTAACGAGGTCGACTTTCATACCGAGCGCTTCGGCCAGGTCAGCTTGAATTGACGCCAAAGTAAGCAAACTGATTTTCTGAGAATAGTCAAGGTGAATCAGAATGTCGAGATCACTTCCAACGCGGTTGTCGCCTCTTGAATAAGAGCCGAACACACCAACTCTCAGTGGCTTAATGCGATTGGTATGCTCAAGAATGATTTTCTTCTGGACTTCGGATATCATTTCTCAAATTTACCCAATTCATCCGCAATCTTTCGATCGTTGGACAGCCGCGGAACCTTATTTTGTCCACCCAACTTACCAATTGATTTCATGTAGTCGATGAAAGCGTTTCGCCTGAGAGAGGTGATCTTTAGTGCCTGCAAAATAGATCCGCCCACAAGGTCATCGTAATAAACATTGAGTTTTCGCAAATGTTTATCCAGCGACTCGACAAAAGCAGCTTGATTTTCTGGCGGATTGGCAAATTCAATCAGCCATTCATGATGTGGCAATCCCTCCGTGGGCGTCACCTGGGGAGCCACCGTAAATTCTACAATTTCAACTTCCGGAAACTCCTGCATGGTGGCGCGCATCGCCTTCTCAACTTCTTCACCAATTACGTGCTCTCCAAACGCTGAAATGAAATGCTTGATGCGACCAGATACGATCACCCGGTAAGGATTCTTTGAAACAAATTTGATGGTATCACCAATCGAATATCCCCAAAGCCCCGCGTTGTTATTGATGATCAGCGCATAGTTCTTTCCCAGTTCCACTTCCTCAATGTTGAGCCTTCTTCGATTTTCGTTAAAATATTCTTCCGCAGGAATGAATTCAAAGAAGATGCCGGCATTCAACAGCAACAACATGCCTTCGCGATGTTGAGAATCCTGGTAAGCAATAAATCCTTCTGACGCTGGGTAGAGTTCGATGGAATCAATCTTCTTCCCCACGCTCTCATTGAGTTTGGCGCGATAAGGTTCGAAGTTTACGCCTCCGTAAACAAACACCGAAAAATCGGGAAAGACATCTTTTATTTTCTTGCCTGTTCGGGTTTGAATGCGATCAAAGTACATTTGAACCCAGGGTGGTATCCCGGAGATCAACGTCATTTGTTGATTTATGGTCTCATCGATGATCTTTTCAAGTTTTTCTTCCCAATCCTCGATGCAGTTCGTTTCGTAACTGGGCAACTGATTGCTCCTTAGGTATCCTGGCACGTGGTGATTGACAATCCCCGACAACCGGCCGGTATGGATCCCCGCCTTGGTGGTCAGCTCGGGACTTCCCGACAAGAAGATCAGCTTTCCATCGAGGAAGGCACTCTTACCACCTTCGTGTACGTAGCTTAACAGGGCATTGCGTGCGCCATTGATATGGTTGGGAATCGAGTCGCGGGTGATTGGAATATACTTGGTGCCCGAGGTGGTACCAGAAGTTTTGGCAAGGTAGGCTGGCTTCCCTGGCCACAGAACGCTCGTTTCGCCCGCGGTTACGCGATTGATGTACGGACGCAGGTCTTCATAGTCACGAATGGGAACATGTTGCTTGAACGAATCATGGTCTTTGATCTCCTGAAAGTGGTGGTCGGATCCGAAAACGGTGGATGATGCCTTGCGTACCAACTGACTCAACGTTTTCTGTTGATGAAGTGCGGGCGCATACGCCCATTGTCTGGTCTGAGAAGCTACGTACGAGGCAAACGGTTTGGCCAGCACAGAACGGATACCCATAGCCAGCAAAAGTAGAAAAGTTACGGGTAATGAGATTGTGCCTGACAATTCTTCCGTGAGGATAGTTTGGGATTATTTTTGATTGAAAGAACTTTTGGGTTTCCAATCGCGTCATTGGGGATAGTATTCAAACTTGTCATTTCAACTATGAAAACGCTCAAGACCATCATCGTAGGATTCTTAGCAGGTATCGCTGGTGCTTACACTTTCAACAGTTACCAGACGTCCGCCACAAACGATCCCGAGGATACGGCCAGGTACAATGTGGCATCGTATCGGCCGGATGATGTCTATCAACCCAAGATCGTGGCACCCCATGGTACCACCAGCCTGGCTCCGGTAGATTTTAGTGTTGCCGCTGCCAAGGCGATACCCAGTGTGGTGTTCATCAACAGTATTTCAAAGAGTGGCGCATCCTACTCTTATTGGGATTTGCTGTTTGGCGGTGGCAAGCAAACACAGGTAAGTTCAGGATCAGGCGTTGTGTTTTCCGCAGATGGTTATATCGTAACCAACAACCATGTGGTTGAAACGGCCGAGTCGATCCAGGTGATTCTTGATAAGAAAGTCTACGCTGCAGAATTGATTGGCACAGATCCGTCCACCGATCTGGCTGTTCTTAAAATTGACGCCAAGAATCTACCCGCCATTACAATTGGAAGTTCACGGAATTTGGCCGTGGGTGAATGGGTGGTGGCTATCGGAAACCCCTTCTCTCTTTCCTCGACCGTTACCGCTGGTATCGTTAGCGCGAAGGGACGGAGAATCAACGTGGTAGAAGATCGTTTTCCCATCGAATCTTTTATCCAAACCGATGCGGCCATCAACCCTGGAAATAGCGGTGGCGCGTTGGTGAACAAGAATGGCGAACTGGTAGGAATTAACACCGCTATTCTGTCAAGGACGGGATCTTACACCGGCTATGCATTTGCAGTGCCTGTTGACATCGCGCGAAAAGTAGTTGAGGACCTGGTGAAATATGGGGTGGTGCAAAAGCCCTTCTTTGGAGGCAATGTGTCAGAGTACGACTACGAAAGTGCTGCCAAGTATCGACTGGATACCCGCAATGTAACCGAATTCAGGGGTGTGCTGCTTTCCGAGCTGCAAAAAGACGGAGCTGCAAAAAAAGCAGGTCTTGAATTGGGTGACATCATCACCAGCATCAACAGCAGCCCCATAAATAGTGTGAGCGAATTTGAAGAGACATTGAGCTATTTATCTCCTGGCGATCAAATAACGATTGGATATCAGCGCAACGGCAAGAACAACACCGCCAATCTCACCCTGGTGAATAAGAATGGTGATACAGAATTGATTCGTAGGAAATTCTACAGCGATGCAACCCTGGGCGCTACCCTTGAGGCGGTAGACTATGGTGTCAAGGTTTTCAAAATCAAGGGCGGCCTGTTTGAACGCATTGGTATTCCTGAAAATTACACGATCATGGCAATTAACCGGCAACGGGTCAGTGATCCTCAGGAGGTCATAGATTTTTTTACCAGGTACAAGGGCAGGGTGATTGTAGACGGGATTACGAGTGCGAAAGCGAGAATGCCGCTGTCTTTTTACCTCCAGTGATCAGGAGACCATTCTCATTTTGAGCTTCTTGCTCAGTTCGTCCACCGAATTTTTGAAATTGGGATCGGTTTTCATCATGTCTTCTACCGACTCGAGTGCGTGAATCACGGTACTGTGGTCGCGTCCGCCAAAATTCTCACCGATCAGCGCGAGGGTCAGTTGGGTGTAGCGCTTGCAGAAGTACATAGCCACCTGCCTGGGAATCACGATCTCGCGTTTTTTGACTTTGGCCTTCAATGAATCCAGGTCCACTTTGAAATAGTCTGCAACTGTTTTCTGGATGAAGTCCACGCTTACATCAGATTGAATCTCCTTCACGATGTTTTTCAACACCTCTTTGGCCAACTCCAGGTCAATTTCCTTTTTCAACAACGTAGCGTGAAAGATCAGTGAGTTGAGTACACCCTCCATGTCGCGGAGGTTGGTATCAACGCTGTAGGCAAGATATTCTGAGACTTCCGTTGGAATTTCGATTCCATCGGACTGCATCTTGTTGTTGATGATGGCCAGTTTCGTTTCAAAATCGGGCTCTTGCAAATCGGCAGTCAATCCCCACTTAAACCGCGACAGCAATCGCTCCTGGAAGCCTTTCAGGTCGCGAGGCGGACAGTCGCTCGTCATGATAATTTGCTTTCCAGACTGATGCAGTTGGTTGAAAATGTGGAAGAACATTTCCTGCGTTTTTTCACGGCCGGCCAAAAATTGAACATCATCCAGAATCAATAAATCAACCTGTAGATAGAAGTTCTGGAAATCCTGCAGCTTGTGATTTTGGAGGGCGTTCAAAAACTGATTGGTGAAATCGTTTTGGTCAACGTACAGCACAATCTTATGTGGCAGGCTTTTCTTGATTTCGTTGCCAATCGCCTGCACAAGGTGCGTTTTTCCAACACCCACGCCACCGTAAAGCATCAAGGGGTTAAAAGATGTTACACCAGGCTTTTTCGCAACGGCAACACCGGCAGAACGCGCCAGCCTGTTGCAATCTCCTTCCACGAAATTGTCGAAAGTATAACTTGGGTTGAGCCTTGAGTTGACGGTTTGCGGATTGAGTGCCTTAAAGCTGAACGGAGAGTAATCTTCTATGCCGGCATTGCCATTGGTTACCTGCATGTTCCCACCCCGCTTCAGGCCTCCCCCATTGGGATAGTTTACCATCAAGGGAGGATTCTGGTGATTTCCACTGTCGACAATAACTGAATATTCCAATCTGCCGTTTTGACCCAGAACCTGCTGTATGGCTTTCTTTAATACGGGAACATAGTTTTCTTCCAGCCACTCGTAGAAGAATTGAGAAGGAACCTGTATCGTTAAAACGTCTCCCTCTGTTCTTAATGGAACAATTGGCTTGAACCAGGTGGTGAAGTTTTGATCGTCAACGTTTTCCCGAATGATATCGAGACAATCGCTCCAAACTGTTCCACAGTCAACTTCCATTATTAGAATATAAATACTCGGAATAAATGTGTTTCCGCAAAGGGAAAGGGAGACAAAGGTGAAAAAAAAATGAAAACATCAAAACAAATTCAGGCCCACATTTTTTAAAAATAATTTGCGCCATCAATTTCTAAATTTGTGAAGACCCTTTAAGGTAAAATCGCAAATAAGAATCAACTTCGATCCTATCGCCAGTCAGTGGACCCGAAAAAAAAATATCCTTTTCCTTCCAATCATCGCTCAGATTGGTTAAAAGCTGCTCGCAAAGAGTTGGGCGACAAAGATCCCATCTCGGAATTGAGTAAAACGGCTCAAGGGCTTCGTATTCGACCCTACTACGATTCGGAAGATTTGACCTTTGCGGTTTCAGAACCCTTGCCCGCTGCCACCGATGGCTTTGGGGGTGCCAGGGCCTGGGTGAATGCCCCCTTGGTTGTCGTTCAAGATGAAATTACCGCTAACAAGCTTGCACTGGCGCACCTAAACACAGGGGCGGACGGTATTCTGTTCGAAGTCGCTGCTGAAGTGGATCTGTCAAAGTTGCTGAAGGACATTCAATTAACCTCCTGCTCCATCTTCTTCAACAACTCCAAGGCCAATTTTCAAGCAACGTTGGCAAAATGGCTGAAGGCTGACAAGGTCGACCAAACTGGGTTAAAGGGTGCGATATTCACTGAGAAATTTACACCCCCGGAATCCGTCTCATTTTACACGGGCACTCCAGGCTTTTTTGCGGCCGGCATTAAAATTTCGAAGGCATCGCCCGAAGATGAGCTCTACTGTGCCATTTCAGCGGTCATTCAACATTTGTTACCCGTTGCCGATGTGCGAGTGGCCGAAGGGCTTTTCAACAAAATGGCTTTTCAATTTCCCATCGGCACAGATTTCTTCATTGAAATTGCAAAGCTGAAAGGCTTCCGCGTCCTTTGGGAGCGTCTCATGGCGGCCTACGGTATGGATGAATCCATCCGCCCCTACATTCACGCTGTTTCAGAGCCCTGGGCGAACGAAAAGTTTGAACCCAACGCCAACATGCTGAAAGGCACCACGGCCTCGATGGCTGCCGTACTGGGTGGCGCAGATGCACTCACGTCCATTGAAGACGCAGGCCATCCCTTCAAATCACGCATTGCCCGAAATGTGTCATCTGTTTTGCGGGAGGAATCACGGCTTGGCCTGGTGAGCGACCCCACCGCTGGCGCTTTCTTCCTGGAGTCTGTGATCCATCAACTTTCCGAAACCGTGTGGGGGCGACTTGTTAAAGACTTCACATCATGAAACCAGACTTTAACAAAGCTCCGGCACCTGCTCAAACACCACCAGGGAAAACAGTGTACGATGCCCCGGAAGGAATGGCCATCCAGTCATCGTATCACCGCGAACATGTGAAGAATATTCCTAGCTACACCGCGGGTGTACCTCCCTACCTGCGAGGGCCCTATGCAACCATGTATACCGTGCGTCCCTGGACCATCCGTCAATATGCAGGTTTCTCTACCGCCAAAGAATCAAACGCTTTTTACCGGAGAAACCTGGCGGCAGGGCAAAAGGGATTATCAGTCGCCTTCGACCTGGCCACGCACCGAGGCTATGATTCGGATCACCCAAGGGTAACATGGGATGTGGGAAAAGCGGGCGTGGCGATTGACTCCATACTGGACATGAAACTGCTGTTTGATCAAATACCCCTCGATCAAATGTCGGTATCGATGACCATGAATGGTGCGGTGATCCCCATCATGGCATTTTACATTGTGGCTGCCGAAGAGCAGGGCGTTAAGCCGGCACAACTCACCGGCACCATTCAGAATGACATCCTCAAGGAGTTTATGGTGCGCAATACCTACATCTACCCTCCTGGCCCATCGATGCGCATTGTGGCCGATATTTTCGCGTACTGTTCTCAACACATGCCAAAGTTCAACTCGATCAGCATCAGTGGCTACCACATGCACGAAGCGGGAGCGCCTGCGCACATGGAGTTGGCTTATACCCTGGCCGATGGACTCGAATACATCCGGGCGGGGCTGAAAGCTGGAATCGCCATTGACGATTTTGCACCTCGGCTTTCTTTTTTTTGGGGCATCGGGATGAACTTCTTCATGGAGATCGCAAAAATGCGGGCTGCCCGGGTAATCTGGGCAACTATGGTGAAGCAGTTTGATCCTAAGAATGCCAAGTCGATGGCGTTGCGCGCCCATTGTCAAACATCAGGTTGGAGCCTCACGGAGCAAGATCCTTATAACAACGTTACGCGAACTTGTATTGAGGCGCTGGCTGCCACCCTCGGAGGAACCCAATCGTTGCACACCAACTCTTTGGACGAAGCCATCGCATTGCCAACGGACTACTCTGCGCGGATAGCCCGCAACACGCAATTGTACCTGCAGAAAGAAACGGGGATTACCTCCGTGGTCGACCCGCTGGGCGGCTCCTATTATGTGGAATGGCTGACAGATCAATTGATCGAGAATGCCTGGAAATTAATCCATGAAGTGGAAGGGTTGGGTGGCATGACATCGGCCATTGAAAGCGGCATTCCGAAAATGAGAATTGAAGAAGCGGCCGCCTCGAAACAGGCCCGCATTGACATGGGACAAGAGATCATCGTGGGTGTGAACCGTTATCAATCGGACGAGCCACCAGACTTTGACATTCTTGAAGTAGACAATGCCTCGGTGATCAGAGAACAGGTGAGCAGACTCAAGGAATTGAGGTCTTCCAGAAATCAGCAGGAAGTCGAGGCCGCGCTTGTTCAAATCACCCAAAGTGCGGAAACCGGTAAAGGGAATTTACTAGCCTTGGCCGTGGAGGCTGCCAGAAAACGCGCTACCTTGGGCGAGATCTCCGCTGCGATGGAAAAGTCTTTTGGCCGCTACACTGCCACGGTGCGATCCATATCCGGAGTTTTCTCAAGTCAGATGAAATCAAATAAAGAATTTGAGGAGGTACGTAAGCTCGCTGATCAATTTGCAGACCAGGATGGGCGGAGGCCGCGTATTCTAATTGCCAAGATGGGTCAGGATGGCCATGATCGCGGGGCGAAGGTGATCGCCACCGGATTTGCTGACCTTGGATTTGATGTTGACATCGGACCCCTTTTTCAAACGCCCGAGGAGGTGGCGCAGCAGGCTGCCGATAACGATGTGCACGTGATCGGTGCCTCCAGCCTTGCTGGTGGACACAAAACACTCATTCCACAGTTGATTGCCGCGTTAGAGAAAATCGGCCGACCCGATATAAGGGTTGTGTTGGGAGGCGTAGTCCCCCGGCACGATTATGAAAAGCTCATTGAGGACGGTGTGTCTGGCGTGTTTGGACCAGGAACACCCGTTACAGCGGCCGCTCGGACCATTCTCGAACAGCTGCTCAAAAAAGACTGAGTTTTCAGGGTTCGCATTTGCCAACTACCTCTTTAGAGGGGTTACGATTCTTACATGATTTGCGTAATTTTATTTTGCGAAAAATGTAAGATCATGAAAGCACCCGCCCGCATTTACCTTTTCCTTTTTCTGTTTTTGACAGCATCGTGCGTGTTCGCGCAAAGCAAGTACGACAAGTATGTGATCAAGGCAGAAGCCGCCTACGCCATCGGGGATTACAGTGCGGCATTTAAGCAACTTGGAAAGCTGGATAAGAAAACACAAAAAAAACTAGGCAAACAGAACAAGTACACGCCCAAATCGCACATGATGGCTGCCAAGTATCACTTGGCCACAGGAAAAGTAAAGGAATTTGAGAGCAGCCTGGCATCTGCAATCGCCAGCAGCATTGCCATCAACCAGGACAACTCCCTCGAGCATGCCCAAATCCTAATGAGCGCGGCAGAACTCAAGAACATGTACGGATCTTTCAGGGAAGCTGCTGAGATTCTGATCAAAGCGCAGTCCGTTCTCGAAAATGGCGGCTGGATGAAGGATGAACAAAAAGCCCGTTGGGCGATGTGCAAAGCAGAAACCCTTACGGGGCAGGGCTATTACGCGGAGTCGATTTCGCTGCTCAAGGAAAACGAACCGTTTCTTGCGGCAAGGGCCTCCAGACAAGAAACGTATGTGGATGAAAAAGGCAACCTTAAGAGCCGGAGGCTGAGTACCGAAGAGGCAGAACAACGTTTTAAGCAGTATGCCAGTCTGCAAAATTTGATCGCGCACGCCTATGGAGAACAGGGAAACTGGCGCGTGGCCGATGCCAACTTTGAGCAAGCCAGGGGCTGGATTAAGAAAAACCTGGGTGAGAGCAGCATCGAGTTTATATGGAACCAGCTCCAGCATGCCAATCTGTTAAGCGAAAACGGCAGCGACTACGCTGCCCTCCAAAGAGCCGATGTGGACTACGCCAAAACACTTAACCTGCTAAAAATCAAACACAAGAATTCGCACTATCTGTCCACATTTATTTACGAGCCCTATTTGCAGAGTTTGCTTGAAAGTAACAACTCGGCCAAATACCTGAATACAAAGCTTGAGTACGAAAAAATGATCAACAGCAGTTACGACAAAGGTTCGATTTACCCGGTTCGCTTACGCGCTATTGAGTTCAACTCCAAACTCAGCAAAGACAAAACGCGGAATTTGGAGAATGATGCTTTGAACATGTTGGCCAACAAGGAAGGTTTGCCGCGCAACAACATGACAACCGTTCATGTGCTCAGGTTCCTGTATGATCTTTCCATCCAGGACCAGAAGTTTTCGAATGCTGAAAAATACCTGAACGACATCATCGAGATTGAATCCGAACTTTTTGGAAAAGATGCGCCCACCGTCCACATGGAGCGCGTGCGGCTTGCAAACTATTACATCGACTATACCAATAAACTGAAAGAGGCTGAAGCCATCTATGCCGAAAGCTTTGACAAAGTGGTAGCCAAGCAGGTTGATGTCGAACACAAAGATTACCTGGAAATTCTTTATCACATGGCTTCACTTTACGAACTCACCGATAAGTATGCGCTTGCGGTGAAGTCGCTTGGTGATGCCAAGCTCGTGGCCAGAAAGAAGTACAGCGATACCGACATCGAATATGGAATTGCCCTGAACAAAATTGCCGAGATCTCCATCAAGCTCGGACTTTATGAAGACGCTGAGACCAACCTCCGATCATCGTTAAAAATACTGGAAGGCTTTAGAAAAGAAGACACCAAGGTAGGATACCTGATTAATGCCCTTGAAACCCAAGCGATCCTCTTCGGCATTCAAGGACTTTTTGACGAGGCCCAGGACAACTTAAGCAAAACCTCAAAAATGATCGCCAAGGCAGATGTCCTCATTGGTGTAGATCAGTTGGCTTCGGAAAAAGCGCTCTCCAGCCTTTACATTCAATTGGGGCGCTATTCTCGTACCGAAGCACTGCTCACCGGCCTGATTGCCGAATATGAAAAGCAATTCGGCAAGAACTCCCTGCGCCTGATTGAGCCACTGGTAAACAAAGGCAGGCTGGATTTGCTAAAAGGAGATTATACCAATGCCGAACGAGTTGCCATGCGAGCCAATGACATTGCCACGCAGGTCTATGGCGCCAACTCTACCAAAACCGCACCAACTCAAAAACTGCTAAGTGAAATTTACTATACAATTGGGGACTACGACAAGGCACAAAGCAACATTGAAAAAGCCCTGGCAAGTCAAGAGAAACAATTTGGCAGAGAACACATTGAAGTGGCCAAATCAATCGGACAGTTGGCCCTGATCCGGTTCTACAAAGGGGATGACTCCAAGCCGATTGAAAAATTAATGCTCGAAGCCAGAGACATTATCGGCAAACGACTGTCCACCACCAATCCCCAGTACGCTGAAATATTGAAGAACGTAGCCGTTGTCTACATTTCAGAAAAGAGATATGACATCGCCTTTAGCTCACTCACCCAGGCGGAGACCATCTGGAAAGAAAAAACCGGCAGTAAAAACAACATTAACCTCGCCTCGATTTATACCCTTACCGGTGATGTTTATTATCAGCTTAAGAATTACCCTAAATCCGAGGAGTTTTACAACAAGAGCATTGACCTGTATAGAAAATTCTTTAGTTCGTCACATCCTGAGTATGTAAACGTATTAAGCAAACTGGCGAAGGTCGATTACATGGATAAGGACTACAAACGCGCCAAGCGCAACATTGAAGAAGCCCTGGCGAACTATGATGTTTTCATCAAACAGTATTTTCCTGCGCTTAGTGAACGAGAGAAAGCCAAATACTGGAACACCATCAAGGGCGACTTTGAATTTTATAACACCCTGGCCTTTAGCAGGCTGGATGATTTCAAGGACCTGGCGGGGAAAGTGTATAACTATCAGCTCCTCACCAAAGCGCTGCTGCTAAGCTCTTCCATCAAGATTCGGGAGCGCATCATGAACAGCCAGGACGAAAATTTGAAGGCGAGCTACAATCAATGGGTGCAGAAGAAGGAGTTTCTCACGAATGCCCTTTCGATGAGTACCCAACAACTTACCGAGAATGAAATCAACACCGAAGCCCTTAGCCAGGAAGTGGAGCAATTGGAAAAGGAACTGAGCCAGAAATCTGAACTGTTCGGTCAAAATTTTGAAACCAAGAAGATTACCTACGAAAATGTGCAGGGCGCATTAGGAAAGAATGACGTAGCCATTGAAATGGTCCGCTTCCGCTATTTCGACCATGTGTTCACCGACTCGGTGATTTATGTGGCCTTGTATGTGAAGAACGACAGAGAACGGCCCAAAGTGGTTGAACTTCCCGAAGGCCATCGCATGGAAACCAGGTTCTTCAAATACTATCGCAACTGCATCACCGGTCAAATCCCTGATCAATTTTCCTATCAGGTCTTCTGGGAACCGATCCAAAGAGAGGTTGGACAATACGCTACCATTTTTCTGTCACCGGATGGTGTGTACAATCAGCTTAACCTCGAGGCCATTCCTACCCCTGACGGAAAGTACGTGATCGACAATTCCAATATTGTGCTGGTGAGCAACACAAAAGATTTGTACCTCAGGAAGATCAAGTCCAAGCCTGCCGGGGAAAGCAACTCCGCCACCATGTTCGGCAACCCGACATTCTATGTCACTGCGTCCTCTGAGCGCAGTATTCCGTCATTGCCGGGCACAGAAAAAGAGGTGGCCGAGCTGCAACAATTGCTCAAGCAAAAAGGATGGGCGACCAACGAATATGTGGAGACATCCGCCAGCGAAGAACGGGTGAAAGAACTCGATAGCCCGAAGATATTCCACATTGCCACGCACGGCTTTTACACCCCAGCAGACCAGGCCGAGGTAGTAGACATTACCGAAAACGAAGTTGAACTTGCTGAAAATCCATTGATGAAAACGGGCTTGCTACTGAAGGGCGCTGGCGACTTGCTTGCCAAAACCAAGTACAACTACAACCTGGAAAGCGGCATCCTGACGGCCTATGAGGCCATGAGCCTAAATCTCGACAAGACCGATTTGGTGGTTTTGAGCGCATGCGAGACGGGTCTGGGCGAGATTTCAAATGGCGAGGGTGTGTACGGGCTACAGCGGGCGTTTCTTGTCGCGGGGGCAAAAACGTTGATCATGAGTATGTTCAAAGTTGACGATGCGGCCACCCAAAAGTTAATCCTCAGCTTTTACCGGAAATGGCTCAACACCGGCAACCTCCGTCAATCATTTATCGAAGCCAAAAAGGAGCTCAGAACCGAATACCCCGAGCCCATTTATTGGGGAGCTTTTATGATGATCGGACTCGATTAGATGATCAATATTTCAGTATTTTTATGACATAATGGCCTAATCTTAGATCTAATCGATCAAAATAAGGCCATTATGTCTTACTTTTTTTGATTTTTTGGAACGGCATGTTTTTGTTGGAACGGTCACTGGAAGACTTAAAAACATGTTAAACCAAAAATTCAAATACCATGAGTATCATCCGTTATAACCCCCTGGATTTTGAACCTGTCTCATTCAGTTCAATGGTTGACCGGTTCTTTAACGATGCGCTGAGCCGCACCGACCGCAATTCGTTCATGCCAAAGGCTGACATCATTGAAAATGATAACTCTTTTGAGGTGCACATGGCAGCCCCTGGTCTGAACAAAGAAGATTTCAACATCGAGTTGAAAGACAACATGCTAACCATCAGTGGCGAACGCAGGTTCAGCACAGAGAAGAAGGACAGGAATTATCATGCCGTTGAAACGCAGTATGGTTCATTTAGCCGTTCATTTACATTGCCAGAGAATGTAGATGCTTCCAAGATCAATGCGAAATACAACAACGGAATCCTGGAACTCACGATTCCGAAAGACGAGAAAAAGACGCTGAAGACGAATATCAAGGTTAGCTAAGAAGGCCATCTCGTGGAGAGCCCATCCCACCCGGGGTGGGCTTTTTTCTTTTTGTCATATCCTTTTCGTCAGAATCACGTAACTTTCCTTTAAAACCAGGCCGATTTTTTCTTATGAAGCGTTCGTTGTTGGTCATGTTGGTGATCGTGTCCGCCTTCTTTGGCGCAGTGCTTGGGATTACATTCGCGCTCAAATACACCGAAATCCTTTCACCGGCTTACCGTTCGATAGAGGAGAGGCAAGCTTCCAGGTTGGTAAATCAACCGTTTGACACCTCGTCTTCCTGGAATTTTAGAGGGGTGAATTTTGAAGCGGCAGCAACTGCGGTAACTCCTGCCGTGGTTCACATCCGCACCGTGTATGGCAATGGAGAGTTTAGTCTAAACCCGCTTGATCATTACTTCAGCCCACAGGCACGGGCTTCCGGTTCAGGCGTTATCATTTCTGACGATGGATACATCGTAACGAACTATCACGTAATCGAAGATGCCTCGCGAATCGAAGTGGTACTTAGCAACAACCAGAGATTTTACGCAAAGTTGTTTGGCAAGGATCACACAACTGACCTTGCCCTGCTCAAGATCAATGCGCGCAACTTACCGTTCGTCCGCTATGGCGATTCTGACATTGTAAACCCTGGCCAATGGGTACTTGCCATCGGCAACCCCTTCGATCTGAATTCAACGGTGACTGCCGGCATCGTAAGTGCGAAAGCACGAAATATCAGAATTCTGCAAGATCGCAATCAACTGCAAGTTGAATCTTTCATCCAAACGGATGCGGCCATCAACCCAGGCAACAGTGGGGGCGCACTGGTAAATCTGCGCGGAGAACTGATTGGAATCAACTCTGCAATCGCCACTTCTACTGGAAATTATCAAGGCTACTCTTTCGCGATACCGGTTGCACTTGTAAAAAAGGTAATGGATGACTTGTTGGAATTTGGAGAGGTACAGCGAGGGTTGTTGGGTGTACAAATTGCGGATGTAACGGCTGACTTGGCGGAGCGCAAAAATCTGGATGTCATTAGAGGCGTGCACATTGATCGGGTGAATCGTGGCAGTGCTGCGGAGGAATCGGGCCTGAAGGCGGGAGACATTATCCTGGCCATCAACGATCGGGAAGTGAATGGTGTTTCGGAGTTGCAGGAGTGGGTCGCGCGCAAGCGGCCTGGCCAGTCTGTTGATGTCACATATCGCAGGGACGGGAGTGTCTTCACCGTAAAAACAATTCTGAAGAATTTTGAAGGGCTGAGTGAAGTAAAGAAGAAAGAGATTCACTTTGACATACAAGGTGCCGTTTTTGAAGATCTCAGTTACAAGGAGCTTTCTAACCTAAGCATTGACGGGGGTGTGATGGTGAAATCCTTGCAACCCGGAAAATGGAAACGGGCAGGGATCACCGAAGGTTTTATCATTTCTCACATCGACAAGCTGGTGGTTGAGAATGTAGAGGACCTCAACAGAATACTTGCGCAAAAGCGGGGCGGCATTCTCATTGAAGGTTTTCTCCCTGACGGATCAAAAGGTGTTTTCGGAGTCGATTGGGCTCCGTCAGACATGCCCTGATCCGTTTGTATTCTCGTAAGAGTGACTAGTTTTGCTTCACCAAATCAAACAGCATGACTAGTACTGATATCAAAACGCTTCTCAAGACCTTAGGTATCAAATCTACCAACCCCGGTGTATCCACCGGACAACAATGGCTTAAGTCGAGCGGACCGACAATCGAATCCTACTCCCCTGTTGACGGCAAGTTGATTGCTAAGGTCCAGTCTGCAGACGCAGATACGTTTGATGCCGTAGTGGCCATTGCCCATCAGGCATTTTTGGAATGGAGAACATGGCCTGCCCCAAAGCGGGGAGAAGTGGTAAGGCAAATTGGCATTGCCCTGCGAAAACAGAAAGAAGCACTGGGACAACTCGTTTCCTATGAAATGGGAAAATCCTACCAGGAGGGTTTGGGCGAAGTTCAGGAGATGATCGACATCTGTGATTTTGCCGTTGGCCTTTCGCGCCAACTTTATGGCCTCACCATGCATTCAGAACGGCCAAGTCACCGAATGTACGAGCAATATCATCCCCTGGGCGTAGTGGGTATTATTTCTGCGTTCAATTTCCCGGTAGCCGTTTGGTCGTGGAATGCCATGATCGCCTGGGTATGTGGCGATACATGCATCTGGAAACCCTCTGAAAAAACCCCACTTTGCAGCCTGGCATGTCAGCAAATCATCGCACAAGTATTTAAGAAAAATCGCGTACCCGAGGGCGTATCGTGCATCACCAATGGCAACGCTGTGATCGGACAAGCGATGGCTGCACATGAACAGATTCCATTGGTTTCAGCTACAGGATCCGTGCGCATGGGCAAGGCTGTTGGCAAGACGGTTTCTGAAAGACTTGGCCGACCGCTTTTAGAACTCGGTGGCAACAATGCCATCATCATTACTGAACATGCCGATTTGGAAATGGCGATACGGGGTGCTTTGTTTGGTGCCGTTGGCACTGCCGGTCAGCGGTGCACAACCACCAGAAGACTGATCATACATACTTCGGTGTATGAAAACGTGAAGACCCGATTGAAGAAAGCTTACGGCCAACTTCGCATTGGCAATCCCTTAGATCCAGAGAACCATGTGGGCCCGTTGATTGACGTTCAGGCGGTTAAACAATATCAATCCGCCCTGTCGAAAATCAAGAAAGAAGGCGGCAGGCTCCTGGTTGAGGGCGGTGTACTCACGGGAAAGGGGTATGAGTCGGGATGCTACGTAAAGCCTGCCATTGCTGAAGTGAACAACGAGTTTGAGATTGTGCAGCAAGAGACATTTGCGCCTATTCTTTACCTGATCAAGTACGACACACTCGCTGAGGCCATCGACATTCAAAACGGAGTGAAGCAAGGATTGTCTTCCGCGATCATGACAACCAGCTTGCGAGAAATGGAAGCGTTTCTGTCCTGCGCTGGTTCTGACTGCGGCATTGCCAACGTAAACATAGGCACATCTGGTGCAGAAATTGGCGGAGCATTTGGGGGTGAAAAAGAAACAGGTGGCGGACGCGAATCCGGCTCTGACTCATGGAAAGTTTATATGCGCAGGCAAACCAACACCATCAACTTCGGAAGCAGTCTACCGCTGGCACAAGGCATCAAATTCGAGCTGTGAGCTCACTTGGAAATGACTCATCGAAAAGCTACTTTTAGCAGCTAATCAAAAAACTGCTATGCCCCCAAAGAAGTATCGCACCGTCATGTTGATTGATGACAATGAAATAGACAATCTCATCAACCAAAAGATGATCGAGGCCGCCTCCATAGCCGAAAACATTTACACACACACAGGTGCAAAGAGTGCCATCGAGTTTCTAAAGAACATGGAGAAGCTGGACGTGGCCGAGCAAGTACTTCCCGATATTATCTTCCTTGACATTGACATGCCACTGATGGATGGTTTTCAATTCCTGGATGAGTTTGAAAAACTAAGCAACATGGCCAAGAAGAAGTGCCGTATCGTAATGCTCACCTCTTCGATTAATCCACAAGACTTCAATCGATCGAAAAAATACAACAACGTAAAGCTTTACCTCAATAAACCGCTCTCGCATGAGAGCATCATTAAGCTTGATGTTTAAATGGCCGTTAGGTTCTTAATAAACGCCTCGTCCATGCGAACTAACGTGGTAGGTGCAAAGTAGGCAACGGATGCATCTTTAAACTTCGGAATAATCGCGGCAATCTTTTTTGGCTTGTCTTTCTTCGCCTCGCTCACGGCAATCTTGAGGATCTTAATGAACAGCAGTACGTTTTCGCAAGCATCCTTTCCAAACAGGCGGATTTGACGCTGGATACTATTCGTCAACTGGTTGAAAAGGTCGAAATCCTTAATCATGCAGTATTGCAGCGCCAGCAGTGCTTTTACCTCCATTTGGGCGAATGGATATTTCTTTAGACTGATTTCGTTCAAGAGGCTATTGATCACTTTGGCGGCCTCCTCATAGTTACCCACGTAGTAGCTCGACATGGCACGGTAGATGGTATAAATCAAATGCTTTGGTACATCCAATGCATCTGCTTCAAAATCCATGAACAGGCTTTCGTTCTCAGCATAAAGCTCCTTTTCCGTACCCATTCGCAAATGACGCTCGAGCTTGGAAATGAGGACTTGCGCAGGAAACGTATAGTGAGGGTAGTTCACCAACAGATTGGCCAATGCATCGTTTACTTCCTCAAAATATTTCTCGGCCTGGCGGTATACTTTGTAATGGTTATAGTACTCAAGCTTAAGAAACTCGAAAACGAGGTTAAGGTGATAATAAAGCGGATCCAGGTTGTAGGTGTCAAAAATCTTCTGCACATGAGCAAAAATATCTTCGATGGACTCTCCTTCCTGTTGCAGGTTGTCATCCCGTTCGACAAAAAGACGATGATACACCAACATGCAACTGTGATATACATACAGGCGGTGTGATTCATAGAGGCGGGCCACGTTACCCATCTCCTTCATCAACAATCCCAAACCGGTTTTCTCGATTTCATCGCCCGACAGCAAATAGTTGCCATAACGCTTAAAGTATTCAGCCAGCAAGTCCTCCGCTTTGTCCACAGCCAGCATATAGGCTACATGGCGGTTGTAAAGCTGTGAGTAGTTAAAGTGTTCCGGGCTGTTGATATGGATTTTCTTCAACGACTTGTAGACCACCGTCAGCTCATTGGCCAGGTCATAGTCGATCAATTCTTTTTCAAGTTTTTTCAGGGTGGCAATGGAGATGGTGCGCTTCTTGGTGAATAGCACCTCATTCAGGTTGGCCACCTTCTTCAGGATGTCCGTACGAGGGCTCTCCATCTGTTGCAGCAGGTGTTCCTCGATCTTTTGGTTAAGCCTGGACCTGAGGGTATAGTAGGCGTTTGCGTTCACCTCCAACTCCACCATAATTTTGCTGTCGGATAATTGTCGCTCCCGCAGCGCTTTCAGCAGGTAGGCCGACTTCTCGGCATTGCTCTCAATGAGTGAATCGTAAATAGTCTTGAAATCTTTTTCGGATAGCTGCTTAACTATATTCTTGAGCTTGGCCATGTAGACACACTTTGAAAGAAAAAATTGAAGGGAAAAGTAGTCAATTTTATATAAGCTTGCAAGATGAGCCAAATGCCTCGGAATATCATCATCAATCTTCTTAACCCAATTCATGAATAATCTCCTCAAGTCCGGTACGGCCACCACCCTTTGGTGCGTCCTTGTCATTGCCATTGTTACATTCGGGATCGAACCCACATTTGCCCAGCGATCATCGGTAAACTGGTCGGTCGATGGCAATAGCTATTACGAGAACAACGGGGAGATTATCGCCTACCGGCTACCAGGGTTTGTGTCTGTGGTGCTGGCAAGCAAGGAGGCGCTGACACCCGCGGGCGCGAGTCAGTCGCTGCCCATCCAGTCTTTTCAAGTATCAAAGTTGGAAGACAAGATTTTGATTTTCACCAACACAGTAAAAGTTTGGCGGTACCATACTCGGGGTGACTACTGGGTATTTGATCGTGCCCAACAGACTTTAAAGAAACTGGCCAATGGTTTACCTCCATCTTCTACCATGTTCGCATCCTTCTCGCCAGACGGGCAGAAAGCCGCGTACGTCTCCACGAACAATCTTTATGTTGAAGACCTGGCGACAGGACAAATTACCCCGCTGACGACTGACGGCACCCGCAAACTTATCAACGGCACGTTTGACTGGGCTTACGAAGAAGAATTTGGTTGCCTTGATGGGTTTCGCTGGAGCCCGGACGGAACACGCATTGCCTACTGGCAGGTTGACGCTAACAAGATTCCAGACTACATCATGATCAACAACGATTCGGTTTATTCCAGGGTTGTGCCGGTTGAATACCCGACCGTGGGTGTTGATCCTTCTCCCGTTCGGATTGGTGTGGTGAGCATCGCAACCAGGGAAACAAAATGGATGGACTTTGAGGGCGACCCTCAACAACACTATATCCCTGCGATGCAATGGGCAAACAATGATCAACTCATTGTGCAGCGCCTCAACCGCAAGCAGAACGAGAGTAACCTTTACCTTAGCCACGCAACAACCGGTAAGGCTCAATTGTTATTCTCAGAATCTGACGCAGCCTGGATTGATGTGTATGATCAGGAGTTCCGGTGGATTGATCAGGGGAAGGCATTTCTCTGGACCAGTGAAAAAGACGGTTGGCGCCACATTTACAAAATTGACCTAACCGGAAAGTCCAGTCTCATTACCAAAGGAAACTTCGATGCGATGCAAATAGATGGTCTGGACGAGAAAGGGGGATATGTGTACTACACCTCTTCTCCCCTCAATGCCACACAACGCTATCTGTATCGATCAAAGCTGAACGGCAAAGGAGAACCCGAGCGTGTTTCCCCCGCAGGCCAAAGTGGCACACACAGCTACTCATTCTCTCCAAACGGAAAATTTGCCCGCCACTCCTTTTCCAATGCCCTGACACGCCCCTTGCAGGAAATGATCACCTTGCCAAATCATAAGGCCATCAATGAAGGGATCACCGCAGAAAGAATCCAGCAAGCACAAATCAGCCGTCAAATCGAATTCTTCAAAATAACCACTGAGCATCGCGTTGAGATGGATGGCTGGATGGTAAAACCCGCAGACTTTGATCCGAATAAAAAATACCCGGTGGTGTTTTTGGTTTACTCTGAACCAGCCGGAGCCAATGCACGCGATGCTTTTGGCGCGGGAAACAATAACCTTTACAAAGGCGACATGGCGAGGGACGGGTATATCTATATTACAGTCGACAACCGTGGCACACCCGTTCCAAAAGGCAGAGAATGGAGAAAAAGCATTTATCGCAAAGTGGGGATCATTAACATTGATGATCAGGCCATGGCTGCCAAAGAGATTTTGAAGTGGAGCTTTGTAGACTCCGAGCGCGTGGCGGTTTGGGGATGGAGCGGTGGCGGAAGTGCCACTTTAAACCTGATGTTTCGCTATCCTGAAATCTACAAGACAGGCATAGCTGTGGCGGCTGTGGCCAACCAGTTGACATACGACAACATCTACCAGGAACGATACATGGGACTGCCGTCAGAAAATTTGGAGGACTTCGTGAACGGTTCGCCCTTAACGCATGCAAAAAATCTTCAGGGGAACTTGCTGTACATCCACGGGACCGGGGACGACAACGTGCATTATAACAACGCAGAAATGCTCATCAATGAGTTGGTTAAACACAACAAGCAGTTCCAGTTCATGGCCTATCCGAACCGAACCCACAGCATTTCAGAAGGCGAAGGTACCCGCGAACACTTGCGCACGCTTTACACCAACTATCTGAAAACTCATTGTCCGCCCGGTGCCAGGTAACTTGCCCACGCCACACATTTGTGAGAAGGATATTTTGAAATATATTTGCCCCCCGGTTAGTGGCGTTGACCGCGGATATCTGGGGCATTAGCTCAGCTGGCTAGAGCGCTACAATGGCATTGTAGAGGTCATCGGTTCGACTCCGATATGCTCCACCAACAGTCTGCACATAGCAGACTGTTTTATTTTTCGAACGTTCATGAAATTCACTGCCCGCAACCTTCATCGTGATATAGCCTATTTTTATGTGGGCCTCATCATCGCGTTTTCTTTTTCAGGAATCTTTTTGAATCACCGCCAGAAGTGGCACCCGAGACGATACACTTTTGAAACACGTGAAGTAACGATGGCTCCCATCCAAAAAGACAGCGTGACCGAGCAAGTGGTGCTGGCCTTTGCGAAGGCGAACAGAATTGACGATCCATTAAGACGATTTCAGGTCACCGACAACAACCTGAGAATATCCTTTGTGAATACAGACGTTGACATTGACATGGAAACCGGGGTGGGGAAAGCCATATACTATCGCACCACGCCACTGCTTGGCCAGATGACCAAGCTCCACGTGGACACCAGCCAGTGGTGGATCTACTATTCTGATGTCTTCGGGGGCGCCATGTTGGTGATCGCCATCACCGGCATGTTCATTGAGAAAGGAAAAAACAGTTTTACGAGCCGTGGCTGGAAGTTGGCGATCGCTGGCGTCATCTTCCCGCTTGTCTTCCTCTTCTTGCTAAGCTAGCTATTGAAGCTGGTTGCGATCGAGAAAGTCCTTGAATGACTTCTTGTAGCTATCGCTGATGGGCAACATCGCACTGCCAATCTGCACTTCATTCTTGTGTACGGCATCGATGGCCGCGAGGGCAACAATAAATGAATTGTGAATCCTGATAAATCGGCTGGGTGGCAATTGTTCCTCCAACACTTTAAGCCGTTGCAGGCTCACAACTTTTTGCTGCCGTGTGTGAATGGTTACGTAATCTTTCAGGCCTTCCACATATAGAATATCGTCCAATTTCACTTTTACGAGCCTGGTGCCATCCTTTACGAATACGAAATCACCTGAATTCGATTTGTCCTCGACTCTCACTGGGGCAGGCGGGCCTTGAGCGGATCGCTGGCTTGCTTTGTCTACGGCTTTTAAAAAACGTTCGAATGTGATCGGCTTTAACAAATAGTCAACTACATCCAAGTCATAACTTTCGAGCGCATACTGCGAATACGCAGTAGTAAGAATTACCAGCGGCTTTTGCTGCAGCGTCTTTAGAAAATTAATACCTGTGAGCTCAGGCATCTGAATGTCCAGAAACAACACATCAATTTCCGTGTTCCTCAAAACCTCCATCGCTTTCAAAGCATCAGAGCAAGTGTCTACCAATGTCAGGTAGGGCACCTTCTTCACATACTCACTTAACAGGTTGCGAGCGAGCGGTTCGTCATCGACTATCAGGCAGTTCAGATTCAATGCAAAGACAGGGTTAGCTCCACGGAATACTTATCAGCACCATCTTGGATGTTTAGCTGATACTTTCCAGGATAACTAAGTTCCAATCTTCTTTTGACATTCTGAAGTCCTATGCCGGATTTTCCTTCGTGGTTGGCAGAAGCCAATTTGCTGTTTTCGACCACATAGGCGCACTGCCCATCACTGATCGTAACGGCAATGTGCACCCAGGATCCCGGTTGGTTGTTGCTCACACCATGCTTGAAAGCATTTTCAAGAAAGGTAATAAAGATCAACGGCACGATTTGAACACCCTCAATGCTTCCATTGATCTTAAACTCAATCGGTATCTGGTCGTTGAGCCGTAGGCGCTCCAGGCTGATGTAGTTCTCCATGTACTCAATCTCCTTGGAGAGCATCACTTTCGGATGATTGGACTCATAGATCATGTACCTCATCATCTTCGACAGCTTGTCGATTACCTCCGTTGTGTTGGGCGACTGTGTATAGGCCAGGTAATAGAGATTGTTGAGCGTGTTGAAAAGAAAATGAGGGTTAATCTGGGCCTTCAGGAAGTTGAGTTCTGCCATCAGCTTCTCATGTTCCACCTCTTTTTTTCGCGCCTCCAATTCAAACCAGTCTTCGGCAAATCGCAACATCCCCACAAAAACAACAATGAAGAAGTTGCTGGTGACCACCTGGACAATGAAGCGCATGCTGAACAGGTAGCCTTCGCGGTTGGGACTCACCGGAATCACGTACCGGTCGATGTAAACACGCACGGCAATGATGATGGCAAAGATGATCAGGAACTGGAGTATGGGTTTCCAGGCTCCTTTCCAAGCAAGCATGCGGGGCAGAAAAAGAAAATAGTTGATATACGAAAGCAGGAACGCAAACGCCACCTGGGTGGTCACGATCGAAGCCACCCTTCCCCAGTCCACCTCATCGCGGCCCCGTTGAAACGAACTAACCTGGTACAAAAAGACCGAAAGGTAAACGCACCAAAATGAAAGGTGCAGCAGCAATACGCGCTTGCGATGGGTAGTGAGACTCATGATAGGCGGCTAAGATAGGGTGCGTGTGGTACGGCCCGCCAAAACATTTCGATTTTTCGACCCGAATCCGTTTTTCATCGATCGATCCGCCCTTTCAGAGGATACCCCGGATGGGTCGATTATTCTGCCGAAAGGTCGATAAAATCGGCCCAACTATCTAAAAGCGTCCAACCAGGCGAAACTAAAAGCTTCCTTTGCGGTTGAAATACTTGCCGGCCCATTTTGGACGGCAACACCTCAAACTAAGAACCTTAAGAATTGATGAAAAAACATATTTTATCCCTTGTCTTGGCGGTGATCACCACGGCAGCTTTCTCTCAGGGCAAAGGGAAGATTTCCGGTACCATTGTGGATTCAAGTAATAATCAACCGGTGGAATTCGCCACGGTTGCTCTGAACGATCCGGAGACCGGCAAGCCTGTAGATGGTACCATTGCCGATGACAAAGGTAAATTCTCCATTAAGGGAATTGAGAATGGAAGCTATGTAGTATCTATTTCATTCATTGGTTTTGAAACCATCAAACGCACCATCGGTATCACGGATGGCAATGACAATATTGAGTTGGGCACCATTCTATTTACGCCTTCAGTGCAGGTGCTCCAGGAAATTACGGTGGAAGGGCAAAAGGCCTTGATTGAAGAAAGAATTGACCGCACCATCTACAATGCCGAGAACGACCTTTCTGCCCGTGGCGGTGATGCCGCAGATGTATTGCGCAAAGTTCCCCTGCTTTCGGTAGATCTTGACGGCAACGTGTCGCTTCGTGGCAGCGAAAACATCCGTGTGTTAATCAACAACCGTCCTTCTACCATTACAGCCGGAAGTGTGGCAGATGCATTGAAGCAGATTCCTGCCGATGACATCAAATCTGTTGAAGTGATCACCTCCCCCTCGGCCAAATACGATGCCGAAGGAACAACAGGGATCATCAACATCATTACGAAGAAGAATGTATTGGAAGGCGCAACGTTAAATGTGAATGGAAGCGCAGGCAACCGGGGATCTAACCTTGGATTGCGAGGCGGCTATAAGCAAGGCAAGGTTGGATTGTCGTTGGGCGGCTGGGGTCGGTACGGCTACAACACGCTTGGGAACTTCGAAAACACTCAGTCCACCGGTGATCGTGTTACGATTCAGGGTGCAGATACCCGTAGTAACTATTTAAGGGCTAATTATACCCTTGGCTTCGACTATGACTTCAACGAAAAAAACTACATCACCTCCTCCGTGCGGCTTGGGGCTCGAGGATCAAAGGATTATCAGGATCGGCTTTTAGGGGAAACATTTAACAGTGGCATTCTCACTACCTCCACGCTGCGTGACGTATTTTCCGATAACCGTTCCAATTCAGTTGATGTAAACTTGAACTACACTCACCTGTATGACAAGAAGGACAAAGAATGGAGCTTGTTGGGTATGTACAGCCTTGATGATGGAACCAACGATTTCGAAAATATCATTCTGAATCCTGACCTCTCAACAAATAGCCGTTTGCGGAATGACAATGGCAACATCAACGAGGAGTTTGCCATTCAAAGTGATTTTCAAACACCCATTAACAACAATCAATTGGTTGAAGTTGGCGGAAAGCAGACGCTCAGGAATGTCTCGAGCGATTATCGCTATTTTACCGCCACAGGCAACGACCCCTATGTGTTGTCCAGCGACCAG
This sequence comes from Cyclobacteriaceae bacterium, assembly GCA_050250195.1. GTDB lineage: Bacteria > Bacteroidota > Bacteroidia > Cytophagales > Cyclobacteriaceae > ELB16-189. The sequence goes on from JBFWPC010000002.1 coordinate 296,092, forward strand.
AACCTGTCCAACGTGTTTAACTACCAGCAGAATGTAAGTGCCGGTTATCTATCGTATACGCTTAACCTGAAGAACTATGGCTTCAAGGCGGGCGGTCGTTACGAGTACACCACCATTGATGCCTTCTTCCAGGATGAACAAAACATTGAGATTCCTTCTTACGGAGCGTTTGTCCCCAGTGCCAACATCTCGCGTAAGCTCAAGAACAACAACATGATCAAAGCTGCCTACAACCGCAGGATACAGCGACCTTCGATCCGTTTTTTGAATCCCAACGTTCAGGCGGCTAATCCATTAAACATTACGATCGGCAATCCGACACTCGATCCGGAGTTCACCGACAACTATGAGCTGAGCTATAGCACCTTCATCAAGGGTACTTCTCTGAACTTCACTGGATTTGCGCGCAATACCAATAACGCCATCCAGCGTGTGAGCGGACCTATCGCGGCCGGCAGCGACACCTTGTTGACTACCTTCCAAAACATTGGCGTGGAAAACGCATACGGTATGAGCATTAACACCAACATTATGGTGGGTAAGAAGCTCATGATCAATGGTGGTACCGAAGTATTTTACACCACCCTTACAAATAACCTGGCTGATCCCAACCTGACCGCGAGCAATGAGGGCTGGGTGATCAGCGGAAGATTGTTCGGAAGTTATAACCTGGGCAAAGATTGGAGTGCTCAATTCTTCAGCTTTGCTCGCGGGCGCAGGGTTACGCTTCAAGGGTATCAGGGTGGGTTTGGCATGTACTCACTGGCTTTTGCAAAGAACCTGCCGAACAAGCGCGGAAGTATCGGCTTTGGCGTGGAGAACTTCCTTAACCCCAACATTACCATCAAGGGTGAAACAATCACAAAATCGCTGTCTCCGACAGGAGAATACGTAACCTTGGCTCAGCAGAGCGAAGTCGTGCGTCAAAACCTGAATGTTAAGGTGACCCTGAGCTTGCGTTTTGGAAAGATTGAAGGATCAAACGGAGGCGGGTCGCGCAGGAGCAGAAGGTCGATTTCCAATGACGACTTGAAAATGGGAGAAGGCGGCATCAATGACATGGGTGGCCAGGAGCAAGGCGGTCAGGCTCCGGGCGGATTTACACCGCAGCGTGGCGGAGCAAGGCCTGCAGCGGTTCCCACCGGAAAAGCTGATTTGTCGGCCGTGGTGGATGCCACCGGTACCTGGGATTACACCATCGAGTCTCCTCAGGGCGGAAGTGGCGTACTGAAAATCAACAAAGAAGGAGAGACCTTCACTGGAACCATCATGAGTAGTCGCAACAACAAGGAGGTGGCCATCCAAAACGTGAAGCTGACAGGCAACGAACTTACGTTCGATTATGAAACCAGTTTTGGGCCCAACACCGCAACAATCCTCGTAAAGGGTATCATCAAAGAAAACGCATTTGAGGGAAGCATGACGCTGGGCCAATTTGGCAGCTTCCCCATGAAAGCCACAAAGAAATAGTTTAGGTGTAGCAGTTGGGTGAGAAGGCAGGGCCACAAGCTCTGCCCTTCTTTTTTTGCCGTGCTCATTGAGCATACTCACCAACCGCGATGATCTTTGTCAGCGCCCCACCTACCCCACGGCTGTAAATTCGCTGAAAGCAATGAATACCCATGAAAGCGATTGTTGTCCCTACCGATTTTTCTGCACACGCCTTCACGGCCACTGAATTTGCGTGTGAGCTTGCCAACAAGACAAAAGCCAAACTTTGGGTGATCAATGTATTCACGCCACCCGTTACGAAAAAGAATGTAATCTCAGGGTTGGTGCAGGAAGAGATCGGACGTGCCGAAGCAGAAAGCAAGGCACGACTCGAGGTGATTGCGAAAACGGTTCGAGACCAATTTCCAGGTGTAGCGTGCGAGACCGCCTTCTTTGTGGGCAACCTGGTGGAGATCGTGACGAATGTGGTAGAAGAAGCCAATGCAGACTTGGTGGTGATGGGAACAAAAGGCGCTCGCGGATTAGATAAGGTATTATTTGGAAGCAACACAACCCACGTGATGGAAAAAGTGAAGCGCCCTGTGCTCGCTGTACCGGCAGGCACGGAGTTCTCCACACCTACCCGCATCATATATGCAACTGATTTCAACAATTCTGAGCTCACGCACATCACACATCTGGTGGAGATAGCCAAGGCGTTTGAATCACATATTTTAATGACTCACATCGTCACCGACAGTGAAAATTCAATATCTGAGGAGATGCTGAGGCGGAAGTTTTCAAAGGAGATTGAGGCACTCACCGATTATCCACACATCTCTTACTACACACGATTTGACAGCCATGTAGCAGATGCGCTTGAAGAATTTGCTCAACGGGTAGATGCAGACTGGATGTCCATCCTTACCCACGATCGAAAATTCTTTGAGAAGATTTACAATCCAAGTATCGCAAAGAAGTTGGCCTTCCAGTCGAAATTGCCTTTGTTGGCGCTTAAAGACTGACGTTGTCAACCAACTTCCGGATTTGTTTAATCTTTTCTGGATCGACCGTGCGCAGCAAGTAAGACTCATTTGGCTGAGCACCCATCGATGAAATTTGTGAATTGCGGAAACTCATCTGACTATCGCGAGTTGTTGCTGCGGAAAAATGGATTTCACTAGCGCCTGATCGCTTCACAACATCGATAACGTTGTTTTCACTTATGCCAGCACCAGCCATGATCGCAATTCTGTCGCCTGCTCGTTCTACCAACTTTCCAATCAGATCAATGCCTTCGATTGCCTTCGGTTTTTGCCCCGATGTAAGAATCCTATCAAAACCTACCTCAATGCAATCATCCAACGCTTCGAAGGGATCCCGGGTCATATCAAAGGCGCGATGACAGGTGACTTTCAGGGGTCGGGCTTTGTCGATGATTTCCTTGCAGCGTTTCTTATCGATGGTTCCTTCGGGAGTAAGGATACCGAACACGACACCATCCACACTAAGGCGTTGGCATTGTGCCAGATCGCGCTTCATCATGTGGAATTCATAATTGGAATATAGAAAATCACCCCCTCGCGGTCGCAACATTACATACACATCCAAGCTAATGTTTTGGCGTACCTGTTCGATCATGCCATACGAGGGTGTGGTGCCCCCTTCAGCCGGGTTGTCGCAAAGCTCGATGCGATCCGCACCGCCTTCCTGCGCCCGCATGGCGGATTCAAAATTGTAGACAACTACCTCTAAAGTCATCAAACGTTAGTAAAAGCTCTCCGAGTTAAAGAGTTGATTGGGAATTTCGGAAGAGTATACCGCATACGTGAAACCCTTCTGCAACGCGAAGGCACCAAACTCTCCCTGCTTGTTGATCGCTAGAAAACCAACCTGAATCTCCTTGGAGCGGCCGGGTTGTTTCTTCACAATTCTTTCCACCGCAGCCCGGCACGCTTCGCCAGGGGCATGGCCCTGCCGCATGAGTTCGACCACCAGATGGGAACCTACAATCCTGATCACTTCTTCACCCACACCGGTTGAAGTAGCCGCCCCCACTTCATTGTCGACATAAAGGCCTGCGCCAATGATCGGTGAATCACCAATACGGCCGCGCATCTTATAGGCCATACCACTTGTCGTACACGCACCGGAACAATCCCCCTTCAAATCCAACGCCACGATGCCAATCGTATCGTGATTTTCAATGTTGGCAACCGGTTTGTACTTCGCGTCCTTCAACCAAGCTTTCCAGGCCTTTTCGGACTGAGGTGTAAGCAGCTTCTCTTTTTTGAACCCATTGGCAAGCGCGAACTGAAGCGCCCCATCGCCAGAGAGCATCACATGCGGTGTCTTCTCCATCACCATCCTCGCCACCGAAACCGGATGAACAATATGTTCTAAAAAAGTTACTGAGCCACAGCCTCCTTTTTCGTCCATGATGCAAGCATCGAGGGTTACCTTTCCATCCCGATCGGGAAGTCCGCCCAGGCCCACGGAGCTTTCATTCGGGTCGCCTTCAGGCACCCGGGCACCGGCCTCCACGGCATCAAGAGATCGACCGCCATGGGATAGGATTTTCCATGCCTCTTGGTTGGCTTCCAATCCGAAGTTCCAGGTTGAAACGACAAGCGGCTTCACCACCGGTTGAGCGACTTGTCCAAACAATTTTTTTAGCGGAAGCGAGGCGAGTGCTGCAGTACCCGCACCCAAAAACTTTCTTCGGGAGGTTTTCATCAGGCTTGATATTAATCAATGATTCTTCGGGCCAATCGGAATTTTTTCAAGAAATAGTCAGAATAAAGGTTGGTTTCAATCACACCCAGAGACGAAGACGCATGGATAAATTTTACGTTGTCTTTTCCCCTTACTTCCGTTACCATACCCACGTGCGTGATTTGCCTCCGTTTCTTGCCGGTAGCAAAGAATACCAAGTCTCCTGGTTTTACTTCCTTCAACTTTATCTTTTCACCCATGGTTGCCTGCGACTCCGACTCCCGGGGCAGCGTGATATTGATAGCACGGTAAGAATTGATCAACAACCCCGAACAATCCATACCCGATCGTGTAGTACCTCCATATTTATATGGCGTTCCAATATATGACCGCGCAGTCTGAATGACGGCTTCCGTTTGGCGTGCGCGAAGCTTGGCTTTTCTGGAAGCACATCCGGAAACGAGTGCAGAAATCAGGAGCAAGACAACGGCCCATTGAAATGATAATTGATTAATTTTGAGGCCGCGAACAAGAATCATCTTGACCCTAAAGATACATTTTTGATGCCAACCGTTAAAGAAAAGGAAGCAATAAGCAGAGTGATGATTGATGCAGAGATAGAAAAACGACTGGCAGAAATCGTGGGCAGCGAAAATCTGATCACAGACGAAGAACTGCGATTAGAATATGGCCACGACAAAACGGAAGACTACTCGTTCCTTCCCGATGCAGTGGTAAGACCGGGTTCGCCTGAGGAGATCAGTGCGATCCTGAAACTTTGCAACCAGCATTTAATCCCGGTGACGCCACGTGGTGGTGGAACCGGATTGAGTGGTGGCGCCTTGCCGGTCAACAAGGGACTGGTGATCAGCATGGAGCGTTTCAACAAGATCCTGAACATTGACGAATTGAATCTGCAAGCCACCGTAGAACCTGGGGTGATTACCGAGGTCTTCCAGAATGCAGTGAAGGAGAAGGGATTGTTTTATCCGCCCGATCCGGCCAGTAAAGGGTCGTGTTTTCTCGGTGGCAATCTTGCCAACAATTCTGGTGGCCCCAAAGCCGTGAAGTATGGTGTCACACGCGACTATGTAATCAACATGCAGGTGGTGTTGCCCACAGGCGAAATCATTTGGACGGCCGCCAATGTACTCAAGAATTCCACAGGTTATAATCTTACCCAACTCATGTGTGGTAGCGAAGGCACGTTGGGCATCATTACAAAGATTGTTTTCAAACTACGCGGACTCCCACAGAAAGATGTTTTGTTGCTCATTCCTTTTGCCTCTAACGAGGAAGCATGCAAAGCCGTTTCCGCCATCTTTGTTTCGGGGGTCACTCCCTCCGGCATGGAGTTTTTCGAAAGAGAAGCAGCCGCACAGACCATTGCATATTGCGACAAGGTGCTGAACAGCCCCGTGACCACGCAACTGCCCGAGAACATGAACGCCTACTTGCTTTGCGAGCTTGATGGCAATGATGAGGAAGTGCTCATGCGCGATGCTGAACGAGTAATGGGTGTAGTTGAGAAGTTTCAAATCGGAGAAGTTCTTTTTGCGGAAAGCTCCGCCCAAAAAGCCGAGCTTTGGAAAATTCGGAAAAATATTTCGCCAGCTGTCAACTGGTTTACCCTCACGAAGTCAGATGACGTGGTGGTACCACGTGGCAACTTGCCAAGACTCATCACCGGGATCAAAGAAATTGGGAAACGGTACGGCTTCAACACGGTATGCTTCGGCCATTTGGGCGATGGCAATTTGCATGTCAACATCTTAAAAGAATCCATCAGCGAACACGATTGGGAAACCAAAATCCCGGAAGGAATTGGTGAGATCTTCAAGCTTACGGTAAGCCTGGGCGGCACATTGTCGGGTGAACACGGTATTGGCATTGCCAAGCGGCCTTACATGCCAATCGCGATGAGTGAAGTAAATCTAAACCTGATGCGGGGCATCAAGAAAGTTTTTGACCCAAATGGGATTCTTAATCCTGGAAAGATATTCTAAACCAAATTTTACAATAACCTATGAAGTCATTTAAGATCATGGTGGTCGCAGCGGTGCTTGCCGCGTGCAGCAGTTCTCCAAAGCAAGAAGCTACCACCTCCGAACCAGAGGATACCAACAATCAACTTACCGAGGCTCAAAAAGCCGAAGGCTGGACGCTTCTGTTTGATGGCAAGAGCATGGACGGATGGAAATTTTTCAAAGGCAGGCCTGCCAATGGCTGGAAAGTTGAAAACGGTACCCTGCACTGCGTGGCCGCAGATTCAGCTGACGAGCGAAACGATATCATGACGGAGAAGCAATACACCAACTTTGAACTTGCGTTGGAGTGGAAGATTGCAAACCAGGGTAATAGCGGCATCATTTACCGGGCCACGGAAGAATTTGATCAGCCTTATCAATCGGGACCAGAGTATCAGCTATTGGATGACGTGGGCTACCCAGGCACCTGGACTGAAAAAAATATGACCGCTGCCAACTACGACATGCACGCTCCGCAAAACAAGAACCTCAAGCCGGTAGGCGAATGGAACTCAACCCGCATCCTGGTGAATGGAAATCACGTAGAACACTGGTTGAACGGCAGCAAAGTGGTGGAATATGAGTTGCAATCTGAAGAGTGGAAAAAGTTGAAGGAAGGCAGCAAGTGGAAAGATGCCACAGGTTATGGCATGGCTTCATCCGGGCACATCACACTTCAAGATCACGGTGGCGAGGTGTGGTTCCGAAACATAATGATCAAAGAATTATAAGTTGTTCTTTTTTAAGAGACTATCTTAGGGCAGAATTCGATTCTGCCCTTTTTTATTTAATCTACTGTGTGCGGCATTACAGGCGTATTCGCATTTAACCTCATTGGCAAGATCAACATGATCAACGTGACGGCCGCCACCATGGCTTTGGAAAAGCGCGGGCCCGATCATCAAGACATTTACCATGACCAATTTGTTGGCCTGGGATTTCGAAGGCTTGCCATCATCGATACCAGTGAGGCTGGCAATCAACCCATGTGGGACGATGAAAAAAGATTCTGCATCGTCTTTAACGGTGAGATCTTCAACTTTAAAGACTTGAGGCGAGAGCTCGAAAGCAAGGGTATTTCTTTTCATTCCAGGTCAGATACCGAAGTCCTGCTCAAGCTTTACATCCAGGAAAAGGAGAACTGCCTCCCTAAGCTCAATGGTTTTTTCGCATTCTGTATTTACGACAAAGTAGAACAAACCTTTTTTCTGGCCCGTGACCGATATGGCATCAAACCATTGGTGTATGCTTTCGATGAGGATAAATTTCTTTTCGCGTCAGAGATTAAATCACTACTTCACTATGGCATTCAAAAAGAATTAGATCACGAGTCACTATTCACCTACCTGCAACTCAATTACATTCCGGCCCCCTACACTATTTTCAAAGGTGTCCAAAAACTCTTGCCTGGTCACTATGCAAATGTGAGTCGAGGTAATTTGGAACTCAACTCTTACTACGACTTACCGACTAACGAAGATCCACTTATCTCTTATGAGTCCGCCAAGACAAAATTCAAGTCGCTGCTTGAGGAGTCCGTTCAAAAAAGATTGATCGCAGACGTACCATTGGGTGCCTTCCTGAGCGGGGGCATCGATTCCTCTATTGTGACTGCGCTGGCCAGCAAATACAAGCCAAATCTGCATACATTCAGCATCGGCTTCAAAGACGAGCCTTTTTTTGATGAAACGAATTATGCTCACCTGGTGGCACAACATTTTAAAACGGAGCACACGGTCTTTCACCTTACGAACGATGACTTATATGGGCATTTGCACAGCATCCTCGATTATCTGGATGAACCATTTGCCGACTCATCGGCCATTGCAGTATATATATTGAGTAAAGAGACCCGCAAGCATGCCACCGTAGCCCTTTCGGGCGATGGGGCCGATGAACTTCTGGGAGGTTATAACAAACACGCTGCCCACCTGCGCGTGATCGAACGAGGCATGAGGGAAAACATGGTCGGGTCTCTTCGCAATGTGTGGAAGATCCTTCCCAAGTCGCGAAATAGTGCACTTACCAACAAGTTTCGACAACTGCATCGATTTGCCGAAGGTCTTCAGCTAAGCTCGCAGGAAAGATATTGGAGATGGGCAGGATTTGCGCAGGAAAAGGAGGTGATGAACCTCATCCATCCAGGGATTCAGTCATTATTCTCTCATGATGGTTACCACTCGAGAAAGCGCGCCTTTACCCGCTGGATTCCCGAAACGGAGTCGATGAATGACGTATTGAGAAATGACATGCATTTGGTTTTGCCCAACGACATGCTTACCAAGGTCGATTGGATGTCGATGGCGAATGGCCTGGAGGTGCGCGTTCCGTTTCTTGACTACAGCCTTGTCAATTTTACCTTCAGCCTTCCCGGAGATTTTAAAATTAACAAATCGATCCATAAACGGATCGCCCAAGACACTTTTAGGGAAGTTCTCCCCACTGAACTTTACAACCGTCCGAAAAAAGGATTTGAAGTGCCGCTGCTCAAATGGTTCCGGAAAGAAATGAAGTCGCTCATCCATGATGATCTTTTGTCTGAACGCTTCGTGACAGAACAAAACATTCTTAACTATTCCGAGGTTGCCAAGCTGAAGAAGCAGCTCTATTCAGGCAACCCCGGTGATGTACACGCCCGGATTTGGGGGCTCATCGTTTTTCAATGGTGGTGGAAGAAATATTTCCTTAACAAATCAGCATGAAGTATTCAATCAAGATGGAAGAATGGGCCATGTTAGCCCTTGCCATTTACCTCAATTCATTCCTGCCGTTCAAAGGCTGGGTTTTCTGGGCCTTGTTTCTGCTACCAGATATTGGCATGCTTGGGTATTTGGTGAACACCAGAGTAGGCGCATTTACTTATAATCTTTTTCATCACAAGGCAATTGCCATCATCTGTTACCTCGCAGGGTTTTATCTAACCATTCACGAGCTCACGCTGGCTGGCGTGGTGCTGTTTGGTCACAGCTCTTTTGACAGAGCTTTGGGTTATGGCCTGAAATACTCAGACAATTTTAAGCATACCCACCTGGGCATGATCGGCAGGCAAGGGTAAAACTTGCTAGCCCTTCTTCTGCTCTTTCGCCCACATGTCTCGGAGTGTCACGGTGCGATTGAAAACAAGTTTCTCTTTCGTGCTGTCGGGATCGAGGCAGAAATAGCCGGTCCTCAAAAACTGAAAGCGATCGTCTGCTTTTGCCTGAGCTAATGACGGCTCTGCAAAAACGTTATTCAAGATCTTTAGCGAATCCGGGTTGAGACTTTGTTTGAAGTCATCCTCCACCTCTTCGGAATTGAAAAGTCGGTCGTACAATCTCACCTCCACCGGCAACGCATGTTTCGCGCTCACCCAGTGCACCACTCCCTTCACCGCGATGCCCGAAGTATCGGAGCCACTCTTGCTCTCAGGCACATAGCTGCAACGCAGTTCGGTTACCTGACCGTCTGAGTTCTTGATCACCTCCTCACACTTGATGATGTAGGCGCTCTTCAGGCGAACCATGCCACCTGGCGAAAGCCGGAAATATTTTTTGGGAGGATTCTCCATAAAGTCATCGCGCTCCAGGTACAACTCGCGACTGAACGGCATTTCGCGCGTGCCCGTTGAAGGATCTTCCGGATTATTTTCAGTGGGCAACATTTCTTCTCTCCCCTCCTCATAGTTGGTAATCACCACTTTGACGGGGTCCAATACCACCATCCTGCGCAATGCGATCTTATTCAGATGTTCACGCACACAAAACTCAAGCAAACCAATATCGATAAGGTTGTCTCTCTTCGCCACCCCGATGCGATCGCAGAAATCACGAATGGCTTCGGGCGTGTATCCTCTCCTGCGCACGGCACTAATGGTGGGCATACGCGGATCATCCCATCCGCGCACGATTTCTTCGTTGACCAACTGCAACAGCTTGCGCTTGCTCATGAGCGTGTAAGTCATGTTCAGGCGCGCAAATTCATACTGGCGGGATGGATAGATTTCCAACTTTTCGATGAACCAGTTGTACAGTTCGCGATGAGGAACGAACTCCAGCGTACAAATGCTGTGGGTAACTTGTTCGATAGAGTCGCTCTGGCCATGCGCAAAGTCGTACATCGGATACACACACCAGGTGCCTCCTGTCCGGTGGTGATGCGTGTGTTTGATGCGGTATAATACCGGGTCGCGCATCAGCATATTGGTGTGTGCCATGTCAATTTTCGCGCGAAGCACTTTCGACCCATCTTTGTATTTACCTTCTTTCATTTCGCGGAAGAGCGTCAGGTTTTCCTCAACGGATCGATCGCGGTACTTGCTGTTCTTTCCGGGAGATGTGGGCGTTCCCTTGCCCTCGGCAATTTCTTCGCTGGTGCTGTCATCCACATAGGCAAGCCCCTTTTCAATCAGCTTGATGCCAAACTGATAAAGCTGTGGAAAGTAGTCGGAAGCATATAGTTCAGCGGCCCATTCAAATCCCAGCCACTTCACATCATATTTGATGCTTTCCACGTACTCGGTTTCTTCCGTCACGGGGTTGGTATCATCAAAGCGCAAGTTGGTTTTTCCACCGTATTTCAAAGCGAGCCCAAAATTCAAGCAGATGCTCTTGGCATGACCCAGGTGAAGGTAGCCGTTAGGTTCCGGGGGAAAGCGAGTAACAATCTGTTGATACTTCCCGGACTTCAGGTCTTTCTCAACAATTTCTTCCAGAAAGTTCAGACTCTTTTCCTCGGCCATGGTACACATTTTAAAGAAGTGGCAAATCTAAAAAGGTGCGGTTCAAAATCGACAAAAAGATGGCTATTTTAGGCCTTTCTTGACGCCTGAACCCTGACTCAAATGCCGTTGTTAAAGCTATTAATCGGGCGATAGTAATGGAAACCACCAAACTTTATATCAAGAACATGGTCTGCGACCGCTGTAAGCTGGTTGTAAGAGCCCAGCTTAAGACTGCTGGCCTGCCCTTCCTCAGTGTTGAGTTGGGGGAAGTGACATTGTCAGAAACCCCTGATCCAGACAAACTTGATCGGTTTCGGCAAGCCATTGAAAAGGACGGATTTGAATTGATTGCAGACAGGGCTGCGCGCACCATTTCACAAATCAAAACGCAGATCATTGAATATGTGCGGGAAGATGAGGACCATGGCCGGTACAACTTCTCCGACTATCTGTCGGAAAAACTGGCGAAGGACTATAGCACTTTGAGCAAGCTCTTCTCAGAAGTTGAAGGCATAACGATTGAAAAATACCTAATCCTTCAAAAAATTGAGCGAGTTAAGGAACTACTCGTTTATGATGAAATGAATCTTTCCCAAATCGCAGATGCGCTGCACTACAGCAGCGTTCAACACCTCTCGAACCAATTCAAAAAAGTAACAGGCCTAACTCCCAGTCACTTCAAAAAGGTGGGCATCGAAAAAAGAAAACCCATCGACAAAGTGTAACTCAATACATATAAATCTTCCCGGCAATTCTGTAAAAGACAGCTGAAACTGGCGATCTAATTTTGTTTCATCAACAAACCAGGAAACGCCATGAAATCATGCTGTAGATGCGTGCCTACTGCCCGGACTGAAAATGAGCGGAGGGACAAATCTGAATGGCTGGAGGAACAAAACCAGGTTTTAAAAGCCATGTACATTGAGCTAAAGTCCGCCTACCAGGCTTTGAAAAGTGAGGTTTCCGAACAACGTTTAATGTGTACAAAAAAGGTTAGAGCGAGGCGCGTGTAAATCCAAAACCTTGCACATTATGTCCCGATAAATACAAATCCAATGCAAGGTGCAGCGAGTTTAATAGAAGAAAAAAACAACTATGGAAATAAAAGCAATCGATGAAGACAACTTCAGCGACATGGTATTGAAATCGGCTATGCCGGTGGTACTGGACTTCGAAGCAGAGTGGTGCGGATCATGCCGGGCCATGGCACCTATCGTAAGGGAGCTTTCGCATGAATATGGCGATAGCGTCACTTTTGGCAAAGTTGACGTTGATGAGGCGCCCGTTTTGAGCGCAAGATTTGGCGTAAGAAACATTCCCACCTACTTACTGATGAAGGACGGGATGCTGATTGAAAGAATTGTGGGTAATACTCCAAAATCGGTTCTGGCCAAAAAAATCTCAGACCTACGGGGTCAATCAAACATCAACAAATCATGAATTCAAAAACGATTAGGAAAGAGACATTTCCAGTCCTCGAAATGACATGCGCGGCCTGTGCCGTCTCAGTAGAGTCAATGCTCAGGACCGCAAAGGGCGTTAAGAATGCAAGTGTAAATTTTGCAAACCAAAGCGCGTCAGTAGAATATGACACTTCAGAGGCAAATGCACAGGACTTGCAGCAGGTAGTCCGTTCCATCGGCTACGATTTGGTAGTAGGTGTGGAAGACCCCATGGCCGTCCAGGAGGAAGCACAACGAAAACATTACATGGAGGTAAAACACCGGACAATTTGGGCCTCAATTCTTTCCCTACCCGTGGTTGTCATTGGCATGTTTTTCATGGACATGCCGTATGGCAATTGGATTTCCATGGCACTGGCAGCCCCGGTCGTATTCTATTTTGGTAGAAACTATTTTATCAACGCGTGGAAGCAGGCGCGGCATGGAAAATCCAACATGGACACCTTGGTGGCCTTATCTACCGGTATTGCCTTCGCCTTTAGCGCGTTCAACACCATCTATCCCGACTTCTGGCACGCGCGCGGCATTCATGCTCACGTGTATTATGAAGCGGCAGCAGTGATCATTGCATTTATTTCATTGGGAAAGCTGTTGGAAGAGCGCGCCAAGTCCAGCACTTCTTCTGCCATTAAAAAGTTAATGGGGTTGCAGCCGAAGACCGTTCGAATAATTGAAAATGGCAAAGAGCAGGAGATTTCCATTGCTTCCGTTCGTGTTGGCCACGTGATCCTGGTTCGCCCGGGCGAAAAAATTCCTGTTGACGGAGTTGTGATCTCCGGCTCCTCCTATGTGGATGAGAGCATGATCTCCGGTGAGCCCGTGCCAGTTGAAAAGGGGGCCGACCAGAAAGTCTTTGCTGGAACGGTGAATCAAAAAGGGAGCTTCCAGTTTAAAGCTGAAAAAGTTGGAGGCGATACCGTGTTGGCCAACATCATCAAGATGGTGCAACAGGCGCAAGGCAGCAAGGCACCCGTGCAAAAACTGGCCGACAAAGTGGCCGGCATTTTCGTACCTGTTGTCATTGGCATATCCATCCTCACCTTTGCCGCGTGGATGCTGTTAGGGGGAGACAATGCCTTCACGCACGCCCTGCTTGCCTCCATCACCGTGTTAGTGATCGCTTGTCCCTGTGCGTTGGGATTGGCAACACCCACCGCCATCATGGTGGGCGTTGGAAAGGGTGCCGAGAACAATATACTGATCAAGGACGCAGAGAGTCTTGAGCTTGCACACAAAGTTGACGCGGTGATCCTTGACAAGACCGGAACCATCACGCAAGGCAAACCCGAGGTAACCAACCTATTGTGGGATGCTTCAGAAGCGCAGCAGGACTTCCTTCAACAAGTGCTGTACACGATTGAGATGCAATCAGAGCATCCGCTGGCTGAAGCCGTCATCAGGCACATGAAAAAAGATGCCTTAAACACGATCGAGCTTGATCATTTTGAAAGCATTACCGGCCGCGGGGTGAGGGCGATTGTCAGTGGAAGTATCTTTTATGTCGGCAACAAAAAGCTGACGGAAGAAAACAAGATTGACGTGAGCGAAGCAGTAGAGCAACATGCCAACGACTTGCGAAGCCTCGCCAACACGGTGGTCTATTTCAGTAATGATCAAAAAGTATTGGCCATCATCGCCATAGCTGATCAAATCAAGGAAACCTCGAAAAAGGCCATTCAGACACTGCAGGAAAATGGCATTGAGGTGTATATGCTTACAGGCGACAATAGAGAAACGGCCGCAGCGGTAGCCAGACAGGTGGGCGTGAAACATTTCTTTGCTGAAGTAATGCCCTCAGAAAAAGCCGATTTTGCCAAGCAACTTCAAAAAGAAGGCAAAGTGGTAGCGATGGTGGGCGATGGCATCAATGACTCCCATGCGCTGGCGCAGGCCGATGTGAGCATTGCCATGGGCAAAGGTTCTGATATTGCGATGGACGTAGCAAAGATGACGTTGATTTCTTCCGATCTGCAGTTGATTCCGAAAGCACTTCGGCTCAGCAGCAAGACCGTGATGGGCATCCGGCAAAATTTATTCTGGGCGTTTATTTACAATCTCATCGGTATTCCCATTGCGGCAGGCATCCTGTATCCGATTAATGGATTCCTTTTGGATCCCATGATCGCGGGAGCAGCGATGGCGCTGAGTTCGGTAAGCGTAGTGAGTAACAGCCTGAGGCTGAAGTTTGTTAAAATCTGATTTCTGAATCTTCAACAAATCTTTTAAATCCTTCGAAATAATTGCGTAATCAACAAGTTCTTTGAATGCACATTATTTGATCTATAAAAACAACAAGAAACAAATGAATTATGAAAACGATGAAGTTTAACACCAATATCAAGTGTTCTGGTTGTGTCGCCAACACCACTCCCTACCTGAATGAAGCGGTGGGAGAAGACAACTGGGAAGTAGATATCGAAAATCCCAGCAAAGTACTGACCGTAGTAGGCGACTACACCAAAGAGCAGATCATTGAAGCGGTCAAAAAGGCAGGCTATAAGGCAGAGCCCGTTGAAAACGTGTGATAGACATACGGCCGCAATCCATGGTGAAAACCAAAGGCAACTTTGGTTTTCTTTATTTGCGAACAGCTCAGAATTTGGCGAAGGTGTTTGCTGATTGGTCAATTATACCACACGGCATACCGTTGTCGCCTGAGTTCCAATGCCAGCTGCTCCTCCATCTCAGCGCTTCGGCCCGCGTCTTCAAAGGTTTGATATGATTATAAAGACTGGGACGCAGGTATCGCCCATACTTGCGTACGATGTTGGACGAAAGCTTTTGTCCCTTCTTGCCGAAAGCCCCCGACCGATGCTGGTCAAAGCGCTCCTGGGGCGTTTTGCTGGTCATCCCCACATACAGGCATTCAAGTACGCCATTGAATTGCGGGTTGGCGGCACGAAACCTCGCGCTTTCGGTGAAGACCTTCTTGGCCAGCTCAACCACGTAAACTTGATAAGGCATTGGGCGAACAAGGGCCAATATCGCAATCCTGTAAACCATTCCCGAAATTCTGTAACAACCAGGTTGCCAAAAAAAACGTATCTTAGCATATTGAAACAGCCTTGAAAGCGCTAAAATCCATATTCTCAGCCCTGTTGGCCCTGGTTATCCTGGTGTCTTCCACCAGTTTCACCATCGACCATCACATTTGCATGGGCCGGATCCATAGCACTGCCATTCTCCACGATGCCGCTCCCTGTGCCATGGAGATGATGGCAGCCACCCAGGAGGCAAAGGCAAAGCTGAGCAACTGTTGCAAGCAGGAACAAATCAAGTTCGAAGGCAACGACTACAGGCTTAAGAACTTAAAACCTGTTTCAATCGAAAACCAAAGTTTGTGGATTGCGGCCTTACCACGTGTGATTGAGGTGATTGCAACGGATCTTGATCAGCAGTTCCCTCAAGTTGATACCTATAGGCCGCCCCTGCTCCAACGGGATGTCCCCGTCCTGATTCAGTCCTTCCTTATTTGATCAAACATTGAATGTGTTGCTCCATGCAGCATGTGTGGAGTGCTTAAGCCATTTGCTTATTCAACATTCAATTCATTTGATCTATGTTAAACAAAATCATTCGATATTTTCTAGAAAATAAACTCGTTACCTTTCTCATCATCGTCATCTTTTTGGCGTGGGGAATTGTAACATCACCCTTTGGGTGGAATACCTGGCTCCCTTCCGATCCGGTGCCCGTAGACGCGATCCCCGACCTGGGTGAGAACCAGCAAATCGTATTTGCCGATTGGCCAGGCCGTTCACCGCAGGACATTGAGGATCAAATTACCTATCCGCTCACCACGTCCTTGTTGGGAATTCCCGGTGTAAAGTCGATCCGATCCACGTCCATGTTCGGCTTCTCCAGCATCTACATCATCTTCGATGAAAGCACAGAATTCTACTGGTCGCGTTCACGCATTCTTGAGAAACTCAATTCACTACCGGCCGGGCTGCTACCCGATGGCGTACAACCTGCCCTGGGCCCCGATGCCACCGCATTGGGACAGGTGTATTGGTATACATTGGAAGGACGAAACGAAAAAGGCGAACCTACCGGAGGCTGGGATTTGCACGAAATCAGAACGGTTCAGGACTTCTACGTCAAGTATGGACTCAATGCGGTGGAAGGTGTTTCGGAAGTAGCGTCCGTGGGCGGTCTGGTTAGGGAATATCAGATTGATGTAAATCCCGATGCCTTGAAAGCCTATAAGATTGGTTTGGATATGGTGATGATGGCCGTCAAGAATTCCAATCGGGATGTGGGCGCGCAAACCATTGAAATCAACCAGGTTGAATATCTCGTACGTGGCCTTGGTTACGTAAAAAAAGTAGAAGACCTGGAAGAGGCGGTGGTGATGGTAAACGACAACGTGCCCGTGCGCCTGAAGGATATTGCCGTAGTAACCCTGGGACCCGAAACCAGGCGAGGCCTTCTGGATAAAGACGGTGCCGAAGTCGTAGGCGGTGTGGTGGTCGCAAGGTATGGTTCCAATCCGCTTGCCGTCATCAATGGCGTTAAGGAAAGGATCAAAGAGATCGCTCCGGGCCTGCCGAAGAAAAGACTTTCTGACGGAACCCTGAGTCAATTGACGATCGTGCCTTTCTACGATCGAACCCAGCTGATCCACGAAACAATCGGCACTTTGGAGGCGGCTCTTTCTCACGAAATCCTCATCAGCATCATTGTAGTGATCGTATTGGTCGTCAATCTGAGGGCTTCCGTACTCATTTCAGGTTTACTACCGCTCGCTGTGCTGATGACCTTCATCCTGATGAAATACACCGGAGTTGATGCCAACATTGTGGCACTATCCGGAATTGCGATCGCTATTGGCGTAATGGTGGATGTGGGGATTGTATTTGTTGAGAATATCATCCGCAACCTGGAGCTTCCGGAAAATCATGGAGTGAAGGGCAAAGCACTGATAGAAGTAATTTACAAATCCACGACCGAAGTCGCCTCGGCCATTACCACAGCGCTCGCGACCACAGTGGTAAGCTTTCTTCCGGTATTTGCCATGGAGAACGCTGAAGGAAAACTCTTCAAACCCCTGGCATTCACCAAAACCTATGCCTTGTCTGCCTCATTCCTCATTGGAATCATCATTCTTCCAGCGCTTGCACATTGGGTAATGTCCATCAACTTGGACAAGAAGCGTACAAAACGCATTTGGAATATCGTACTGGCATCTGGTGGAATTTTGTTGGCTGTCATTTACGGAATGTGGCTTACGCTTGCCCTGGTGGTCATTGCCATTAACAACCTTTTGGAAGATCGCTGGCCGGAGACAAAACGAGCCTTCCCCAACTACATCAATATTGGCATCGCGTTATTGGTAGCAACCTTCTTCCTGACGGAAGAATGGGTACCGCTGGGTCACATGAACTCCATCTGGATCAACTATCTGTTTGTGTTGCTGCTGATTGGCTTTATCCTGGGCATCCTGCTAGTCATCGTGCACTTCTACGAACCGGTACTCAAGTGGTGTCTGGAAAATAAAGGGAAGTTTCTCCTGATACCTGCGTTTACGATTCTGTTTGGAGCTACTGTTTGGATTGGCTTTGCGAACATTTTCGGTTTTGTGGCAAGAGGATTGGATCTCGTGGGGATGAATGTGCGCACCACGTCCGCCTGGTCTTCGGTGTCGCATGCATTTCCGGGTGTTGGAAAAGAATTTATGCCTTCGTTGAATGAAGGAAGCTTCCTGCTCATGCCTACTTCGATGCCGCATTCAGGCGTTGAGGAAAATGCGCGGGTGGTGCGCGAACTCGACATGCGGCTCGCGAGCATTCCCGAAGTAGAGTTGGCAGTTGGCAAGATGGGCCGTGCCGAGTCAGCACTTGACCCAGCTCCCATTTCCATGTACGAAAACATAATCAACTACCGACCTGAGTTTGTCGTGAACGAGAAAGGGCACCGTGAAACATTCAAAACAGACAAAGACGGGCGTTTCATTCTTACTTCAGGCGAGGCAATCAGCAATGAAGAGGCGCTGGTACTTGGCATCCAACCGCAGCAACTCGTGCGTGATCCATCGGGAAGGAACTTTCGCAACTGGAGGCCTCACATCAAGAACCCGGATGACATCTGGGATGAAATCGTCAAGGTTACCAAAATTCCAGGAGTAACGTCTGCCCCAAAATTGCAGCCCATCGAAACGAGGCTCGTGATGTTGCAAACCGGGATGCGTGCACCCATGGGTATCAAGGTATTTGGCCATGATCTCAATCAAATTGAAGCATTTGGACTTGAACTGGAAGCCATATTAAAGACCGTTCCATCGGTGAAGGGCGAGGCTGCATTCGCGGATCGCATCGTGGGTAAACCCTATCTTCTTCTCAATATCGACCGAAGAGCGATTGCGAGGTACGGGTTGAGCATCGAACAGGTGCAACAGAGTATCGAGACTGCCATCGGGGGAATGAAAATCACCACAACGCTGGAAGGAAGAGAACGCTACCCGGTTCGTGTCCGATACCCACGCGAACTGCGTGACGACCCGGAGACGATCCGTAAAATTCTCGTTCCCACACCATCAGGTACACAAGTACCGTTGGGCGACCTGGTCACCGTGGAATACATGCGTGGTCCCCAAATGATCAAAAGCGAGGATACGTTCCTGGTAGGCTACGTACTGTTCGATAAGAAGGAAGGCTATGCAGAAGTAGATGTCGTAAATGAAGCACAGCGGTTCATAGATGAGAAAATAAAAAGTGGCCAGTTAGTGATTCCAGTCGGTATCAGCTATAAGTTCTCGGGTA
Organism: Cyclobacteriaceae bacterium; assembly: GCA_050250195.1. Taxonomy (GTDB): domain Bacteria; phylum Bacteroidota; class Bacteroidia; order Cytophagales; family Cyclobacteriaceae; genus ELB16-189. Next base: position 315,188 of record JBFWPC010000002.1, read on the forward strand.
GTTATGAAAACCAGGTGAGGGCAGTGAAACGACTGGCGATCGTGATTCCCCTGAGCCTGCTCGTCATTTTTTTACTGCTCTATATGCAGTTCAAGACCATCATCGCCTCCACTATTCATTTCTCTGGTGTGTTCGTGGCATTTGCCGGTGGCTTTATCATGATCTGGCTTTATGGTCAGGAGTGGTTCATGAACTTTAGCATTGCGGGCATGAACATGCGCGATCTGTTTCAAATGCACACGATCAACCTGAGCGTGGCCGTATGGGTCGGATTCATTGCCTTGTTTGGCATTGCTACGGACGATGGTGTGATTATGGGAACCTACATCCACCAGGTCTTTGAAGAACGCAAGCCCAACACCGTGGCTGATGTTCGTGCAGCGGTTTTGGAGGCTGGGAAAAAAAGAGTTCGACCAGCTATGATGACGGCCGCGGTGGCCATCATCGCCCTGCTGCCGGTACTCACATCTACCGGCAAGGGTGCTGACATTATGGTGCCGATGGCGATACCGACTTTTGGTGGAATGATCATTCAATTGATGACCATGTTCGTAGTGCCAGTACTTCAGGCATTTTGGAGAGAAACGGTTGTAACGCGAAGCGATCCATGAAAAAACTAGTATCTATTTTCATCGGTCTGAGTGCCTGCGTTGCACCCGATCAGCAAATTGAAGTGAAAGTTGCTGGAAACCTTCGATCGATCATGATGCAAGGCGACTATCGTGCAGCGATTGGCTTAGACACGCTGGCGAACAAGCCGAATCTGTATGCACTTGGAGCTGCGACCCAACTTGATGGCGAGGTTCTCGTTTGGGATAGCAAACCGTTCATTACCCGGCCAGAGGCTGATACGTTTTCATTGACCAGCACCTGGGATGCCGATGCCGCCCTTCTGGTTTATGCCCAGGTAAAAGCCTGGAACACTTCAACCGTTCAAGAAGAGCTTACGATGGAGCAACTTGCTGACCTGCTGGAGCAAAAGATCGGGAACAACGGGGAAGCAACACCATTCCTTATTCATGCGACCGCTGACGAGTTACGTTGGCATGTAGTGAACGGAAAAAATCTTGCAGGCCAATCACACGCAACCCATGCTGCTTCTGGTTATCAGGCGAAGGTTAAATCGAAAGTGGTAGCCTTGCTTGGTTTTTATTCACGTCATCACGAAGGTGTATTTACCCATAGAGGTCAGTTCACACACATTCACTTTAAAACCACGGATGGCAAAGCGGCCGGACATGTCGACCAATTTCGATTGTCAGCCGGCAGTTCACTATCGATCCCACAAAAGTTATGAATATGAAAGAGTATTGCATTCATATTTTCTTCTTCATTTCAATTGCAACCGCATTTGGACAAGAGCAACTGGATAGCTACATCAATGAGGCTGTAACCAACAATCCAGGACTTAAGGCGAAGTATGCTGAATTTGAAATCGCTTTGCAGAAAGTAGCTCAAATGAGTTCTTTGGACGACCCTCGATTGAGCGTCAGTTCTTTTGGTCAAATGGTGGAGACCCGCGTGGGTCAGCAGATGGCACGTTTTACCCTGGAACAGATGTTTCCGTGGTTTGGCACGTTGAAAGCGCAAAAAAATGCTGCGGCTTTAATGGCGGAGTCGGACTACGAGGCCTGGCGAAGTGCCAGAATCGAGTTGATCATGAACGTAAAGATGGCCTACTATCCCATTTACGAGATTGACGAAAGCATCCGGCTTCAGCGGGAAAATCTTGAAATCCTGTCGTCACTCAAAACCCTGGCCACTACACGATTTCAAAGCGGAAAGGGAACGCTGGCCGATGCGTTGCGGGTGGACCTGATGACGAATGAAGCGGAGACTGAAATCATGCTGCTGGCTGAAATGAGAAAGTCACAGGTGGTTAAGTTTAACCGTTTGCTCAGCCGTGGCGATGACAGCGAGGTGGTGGTGGACCGAGAACTTCAAATAGAGGCTCAAGTACCCGGCACACGTGACAGTATTGCCAGTCATCCAAAGTTGATCGAATTGCAAAAACAAGTGCAAGCCTCGCAGTATCAACAAAAGCTTGCCGTAAAACAAGGCATGCCCATGCTCGGCCTGGGCGCAGACTACATCATTACTCAAAAAAGACCTGGGATGACTTTTGAGGACAACGGCAAAGACGCATACATGGCGATGTTCACCGTTTCGCTTCCCATCTACCGGAAGAAGTATGCGGCAGCCATCAGGGAAGCAGAGTTGATGGGCAGCGCGTATCAAAGTATGTATGCAGACATGGAGAACGAATTCTCGTCCGAATATGAGATGGCTCGGTATCAGTGGATCAAGGCAAAAGAAGAAGCCTCGCTTTTTGAACGACAGAGTCGGCAGACCCAACAGATCATCGACTTGTTGTTGACCTCTTACGAAAACTCCGGTGCCGATTTTGAAGAAATTCTAAAAATGCAGCAAGAGCTGGTCAACTATAAGATAAAAACAGCAGGAGCGATTAAAGAAAATCACATTGCGAAAGCGAAGATCGACTTTCTCACAAGCACACATTAACACATCCAAAAAAGATGAAAATATTTAACAACAAATACTTTCTTGCCGCCATCGTTTTGGTTGCGGGAATAATCATAGGCTGGATCATCAAACCGAGCTCAAAGGCATCCAGTCAAATGGCGGACCACCAACATGCCTCAGCAGCGGAAGTGTGGACGTGCTCCATGCACCCATCGGTCCGCCAGTCGGAGCCTGGGAAATGTCCCATCTGCGGAATGGATCTTATCCCATTGGAATCCGATGATGACGGCACTGACCCATCGGTGAAGATGAGCGAAACTGCCATCAGGCTGGCGAACATTCAAACCACAAGAGTTGGGTCACAAGTTGCCACAAAAGAAATCCGGTTGAATGGAAAAGTGATGCCTGACGAAAGGAGAATATCCGCACAGGTGGCCCACATTCCCGGCCGCATCGAGCAGCTTGCCGTCAATTTTACTGGCGAACAGGTGGCCAAAGGGCAACTTGTAGCCAAGGTCTATTCACCAGAGCTAGTCACTGCACAACGTGAACTTGTGGAGGCACAAAAGATCAAGAATTTACATCCCGAATTGTTCAGCGCAGCGAAAGAGAAATTAAGAAATTGGAAACTAAGTGATCGCCAGATTGACGAAATTCTTCAACTCGAAAAACCAATTGAAAAATTTCCATTGATTGCCGATGTTTCCGGCATTGTGATGGCGCGGAAAGTGAGCGTGGGTGACTACGTGATGACCGGCATGCCATTGTATGAAGTAGTTGATCTATCACGTGTTTGGGTGCTTTTTGATGTCTATGAGAACGATATGCCGTGGGTTAAGAGGGGAAGTACGATTGAGTTTACGGTTCAATCGTTGCCTGGCGAAAAGTTCACAGGTACAGTGCAATTTATCGATCCCACGATTGATCCCATGACGCGCGTTGCAACCGCCCGCGTTGAAATCGGCAATCCTCAAATGAGGCTAAAACCAGAAATGTTTGCGAATGGCATCGTGAAGTCGCAGCTTAATAAGACTCAACAAATGGTTGTGCCGAAATCAGCCGTCATGTGGACCGGTGAGCGCTCCGTTGTCTACCGGAAGCAGACTTCAGACGAGGGTGTAAGTTTTGTGATGCATGAGGTAGTACTCGGTCCGTCATTGGGCGATGGCTATGTCATCAAGGCAGGGATCGAGCTCGGTATGGAGATTGTGACCAACGGGACGTTTACCATCGATGCGGCAGCGCAATTGGCAGGGAAACCCAGCATGATGAAGCCGTCCGGAGGACATTCCTCAACAGGCCACGATCACGGTTCAATGAAGCTGGAACAATCATCCGGTTCCGAAAAGACAGCAGCAGTGAATCCCAAGTTTGCCGCTCAGTTAACTGCGATGCTACCTTCTTACTTGAAATTGAAAGATGCACTGGTTGCAGCCAACGCTGGCGAAGCAGCGGCCGCAGCCAAAGACCTTTCCAATAGCTTAAAGCAGGTGGATATGAAGTTACTAGTCAATGCCGCCCATGAGCAGTGGATGCCCTTGCATAAAACTTTGTCAGGGTCTGCAGCAGGAGCGGCCAGCAACGAAAGTATCGAAGATCAGCGCAAAGCGTTCTCACAAATTACCTATGCCTACTTCAGGGCAATTCAAAATTTCAATATCACCGGATTGCACGCATATTATCAATACTGTCCCATGGCCTTCAACAACCAGGGGGCCTATTGGATCAGTTCCGAAAAAGAGATCAAGAATCCTTACTTCGGAAGCAAGATGATGAAGTGCGGAGAAACAAAACAGGAATTACATTAACTAAATAACTCACACTAAACTAAATTCGAATTATGAAAAGCAAGAAGTTGATCACGGGTACCTTTTTCGCATGTTGTCTAATATTGGCTGCAGCCTGCGGGGCCAAGTCTGAAAGCAGCGGAGAAACCACAGAAACCACTGCCGAAGAACTTGTTTACGCTTGTCCTATGCACCCCGAGGTGACAGGCAAAGCAGATGACACTTGCAACAAATGCGGAATGGCATTGGAGAAGGTAGAAAAGACTGACAGCGCAGCACATCACAGCCACTAACGATGAACAGGCTTCTCTATATAATTGCATTAATCTTGGTTTTGATCGGGGGATGTCAACAAACATCTTCCGATCTTAGCAAGATTAAGCTCACAGAGCTTGACGGAACACCCATTGACCTAACACAATACAAAGGCCAAATTGTATTTGTTAATTTTTGGGCGACCTGGTGCAAACCTTGCATTCAGGAAATGCCAACCATAGCCAGGGCGCAAGAACAATTGGCAAACGATCCCATCGTTTTTCTTTTTCCCTCCAACGAGGAAGTAGAGCTTATCAATAGCTTTAAAGAAAGACGAAACTTTAACTTCCACTATGTGCAGCTTCAAAATATGGAGGAGTTGAACATTCAAGCGCTTCCCACTACTTTCATCATCAATACCGATGGTAAACTTGTTTTCTCCGAGGCTGGTTATCGAGACTGGAGCACACCGGAAAACCTCGAACTTATTCGCAACCCTAAACCTTGATCATGACCAGATCTTCTTTCCTTTTTGTCACATTAATCGTTGTTGCATCATGCAAACAGCCCGGGTCACCAAGCGTGAATACGATGCCATCCCCTGCTGGAACAAACAGTGCCGAACCCCACCTTTTTACCAGCACTTCCAACGAAGTCTACCTATCCTGGGTTGAGAAGCACGATGACAAACATGTTTTTCAATTTTCAAAATTGAAGGATGGAAACTGGAGTGACGCCAAGTCAATAGCAGAAGGAAACAACTGGTTTGTCAACTGGGCTGATTATCCAATGGTAGCCAGTGATGGAAATGGCAACATGATTGCGCATGTGCTGGCAAAAAGTGGTGAGGGTACTTTCGCCTACGATGTTCAAATGTATACCTCAGCCAACGATGGAAAAGCTTGGGGAAACCCTTTTGTGATTCATGACGATGGCAAGCAGGCTGAGCATGGCTTTGTTACCATAATTCCATATCAAGGCAAGATGTTTGTTACCTGGCTGGATGGACGAAACACCGTGAAGGAGGGAAAGGAAATGACAGGAGATCACAGCGGCCATTATGGCGCAATGAGTTTGCGTGCGGCCATCGTGGACTATGCAGGAAATAAGATCGAAGAATGGGAATTGGACAACAAGACTTGTGACTGCTGCCAGACCACGGCAGCCATTACCGAAAACGGGCCGGTTGTCATTTATCGCGATCGCTCCGATGAAGAGATCAGGGATATGTCAATTGTTCGGCTGGTGAATAAAGAATGGACACAACCAAAGGCTATTCATCAAGACGGCTGGAAGATTGCCGCTTGCCCGGTGAATGGTCCTCGCGCTGCATCCATTGGCGATAACCTCGGCATTGCCTGGTACTCAGCCCCTGATGGCAAACCACAAGTTAACTTTGTCTTTTCGAAAGATGGGGGAAAACATTTTGGTGATCCAATCCGCGTTGACGAGGGTTCACCCCTTGGAAGAGTCGACATTGTAATGATAGACGAAGGTCATTCCCTGGTAAGCTGGATGGAAAATGCAGAAATTAGAGTAGCAAGAATCAGCCACCAAGGAAAAAAAGAGCGGTCTATTGCGGTTGCCTCTTCTTCTACTGCGCGCGCTAGTGGCTTTCCGCAGATGACCAAAGCTGGAGACAAAATCATTTTCGCCTGGACAGACGATGCAGAAAAGACCATCAAGGTTGCCTCACTCACGTTGTGAGCGAGAAGTAGGCCGTTAGTAAAAAGACGAAGTTGTCATATTTCCTCAATCAAAACCGACATGGATATGAAGCAGGAGGAACATCACAGCAACGAACACAGAGGGCATCCACATCATGCCGAGGAAAAACGGCACGCGGGACACGGTGATCATGACGAGTCGCGCCAGCATGACCATCAAGCCAAAGGACATGATGGTCGCTCACAGGGAAATCATCATCACCCACACTCGGACCACGGAGGTCATCATCAAATGATGATCGAAGACTTCAAAAAAAGATTTTGGGTTTCTCTCATAATTACGGTGCCCATCCTTGCGCTGTCGCCCATGATTCAGGGTTGGTTTGGTTTTCAGTGGACGTTCCAAGGAAGCAATTTTGTATTGCTCGGTATTTCCTCGGTTGTTTACTTTTTTGGTGGGTGGCCATTTCTTACGGGGCTGATCGATGAACTAAAGAAGAAGTCGCCCGGTATGATGACACTGATCGCCATGGCCATTAGTGTCGCCTACTATTATAGTGCGGCCACCATTTTTGGGTTGCAGGGCATGGACTTCTTTTGGGAGCTTGCTACCCTGATTGACATCATGCTGCTTGGCCATTGGCTGGAAATGAAGTCGGTGATGGGCGCCTCGAAAGCCCTTGAACTTCTGGTGAACATGATGCCCTCCGAAGCACATCGCGTAAAAGATGGCCAGGTGGAAGATGTCAAACTCGAGGATCTACAAGAAGGAGATATTATTCAGATCAAGCCAGGCGAAAAAATTCCGGCTGATGGAACAATTACGGAAGGCGAAAGCTACGTCAACGAGTCTATGCTCACGGGCGAATCAAAACCTGTAAAAAGGATAAAAGACGAGCGGGTGATTGGCGGTTCTTTGAATGGGAACGGCTCGCTACAAGTAAAAGTTGAACACACAGGAAAGGACAGCTATCTCAATAAGGTTATTACACTGGTTCAGGAAGCGCAGCAATCCAAATCCAAAATGCAAAACCTCTCGGACAGGGCTGCCAAGTGGCTCACGTACATCGCACTTGTAGTAGGATTTGGCACGCTCGCCACCTGGTTGGTGCTTGGATTTCCATTTGTGTATGCCTTGGAGCGAATGGTAACCGTAATGGTTGTTACCTGTCCGCACGCACTCGGCCTGGCGATTCCCTTGGTGGTTGCAATTTCCACTACGATTTCAGCGCAAAATGGATTGTTGATTAGAAACAGGACGGCATTTGAAGAATCGCGAAAGATCTCAACCATCGTGTTTGATAAAACCGGCACGCTTACAAAGGGAAAGTTTGAGGTTACTCGCATTGAAAAGGTAGACGAACAATTCACCGAGGATGATATTCTTCGATCGGCTGGTGCGCTCGAGCAAAGCTCCGAACATCCCATCGCGATAGCGATTGTTAACAAAGCGAAAGAAAAAGAGATAAGCATTCCCAAGCCTGAAGGATTCAACGCCATTACCGGAAAGGGCGTTGAAGCGGTTGTTGACGGTAAAAAAGTGATGGTGGTGAGTCCAGGTTATCTGAGAGAAAAAAACATCGAGCTTCCCGAAAAAGCGTTTACGAGCGCAGCCGAGACCGTGGTCTTTATTTTGGTTGATGAACGACTGGCCGGTTACCTGGCCTTGTCGGACGAGGTTCGACCTGAAAGTGAAGAGGCAATCAGAATGTTTAAGCAAAACCACATTAAGGTTTTGATGGCTACCGGTGATAATGAAGCCGTTGGGAAAGCCGTGAGCAAGCAGTTGGGACTGGATGGTTACTATGCTGAAGTATTGCCGGATCAAAAGGTTGAGATCGTGAAAGACCTTCAATCGAAGGGAGAGTTTGTAGCCATGACCGGAGATGGGGTGAATGATGCGCCAGCCCTGGCCAAAGCCAATGTGGGCATTGCCGTGGGTTCGGGAACAGACGTTGCGGCTGAGACGGCCGATATAATCTTGGTGGAGAGTAACCCAAAAGACATCGCGAATTTGATTCTGTTTGGGAAGGCGACATACCGGAAGATGATTCAAAACCTGGTATGGGCCACTGCCTACAATGCGTTGGCAATTCCACTGGCCGCTGGTGTTCTTTACACCACTGGATTTGTCCTGAGCCCGGCAATCGGTGCGGTGTTTATGAGTTTAAGCACGATCATCGTTGCATTCAATGCTCAACTGCTCAAGAAATCATTGAAAAAATAACTGACAAGATAATATGAACATAAAACTTCCGGCAATTATCACATTTTCTATTCTCGTGGCTGCCTGCTCTCCGTCAAAGCAGGAAGAAAAAAATCAAACTTCAAATGTCAAGCCGGTAACCGAAGAAGCCGGAGTAATTATTGGTGCACAACCTGAGCCCGATACACTCAAGGGCAGCCTGAAGGCTTATGCGACTGCAAGCCTGTCAGGGGCAGACGTTCGCGTGAACTACTACTCTCCCGCGGTGAGGGGTCGGGTTATCTGGGGCGGCCTGGTACCGTACGACAATGTTTGGGTTACCGGTGCTCATCGTGCCACCCATATCGAGTTTAATAAGGATCTAAAATTTGGCGAGAAGATTATACCCGCTGGCAAGTATGCACTTTTTACAATACCCGGAAAGGACAGCTGGAATGTCATCATCAACAAGAACTGGAATCAGCACCTTGCCGACAACTATACCACCGTTGACGATATCGTCCGCATCAAAGTAACACCCGCGATTACAAACCAGCTGCAAGAAAGGTTGCGATATACCTTCACCGAACCGGGTGCAGGATCAGGTAATCTTGTCATTCAATGGGAACAAATACAAATCACCGTGCCATTCGAGGTATTGAATTAAGGCTGCATCATGCTTCAGGCATTCATTCGACTAAGTTTTCGAAATCTCTTCAAAAAGAACAGGTTCTATTCGCTCATTAACATTGTTGGACTTGCCGTAGGGCTCACCTGCCTTTGGCTGGTCGCATTATTTGTCTACGATGAGTACCATTTTGATAAACATTACTCGAATAGCGATCGGATCTACCGGGTTGTGGTAGATTTCAGCAGCGAGGGAAATGTTACTTCCTGGGCTAAATCCAGTGCACCTATTGGCGCATACCTGCAACAAACTTTTCCTGAAATTGAGCACGTTGTGCGGATAAGGAAAAATCCAGGCACAGATTTACTTTCAATTGGGGAAAGTCAATTTTATGAGCCTAGTGTATTCTTCGCAGACAGTACGTTCTTCAGCGTGTTTGATTTGCCTTTCATCGCTGGCAACGCCCCCACAGCGCTGAAAGACAAGCGCAGTATCGTTGTAACAAAAGAGTTGGCGCTAAAATACTTTGGAAGTACCGATGCAATTGGAAATACCATTCAATACGATCAGCATTTGGATCTGAAGGTTACCGGCATCATATCAGAGATGCCTGCAACTTCACATTTCAAAGCTGACGCATTTATTCCCTTTGGCAACCTGGAAGAATTACTTGGTGAAAAGCGTCTTTCACATTGGGGTCAATTCGACCACTACACGTACGTGCTGCTAAAGAACGAGACATCCGCGCAAGCACTGGAAGCAAAGCTACCCGAACTACTCAAGCAGCACGCACCACCGTGGGTGGCCGAAAAAGAGTCACTCCATCTACAGCCGCTTTCGTCTATTCATCTTCACTCCGACCGGAAGGATGAAATTCTGCCTAACAGCAATGAAAGTTATTCCCGGATACTTGGCACCATCGCATTCTTTATCCTTCTCATTGCCATTGCCAATTTTGCTAACCTATCAACCGCCACATTTGCTACGAGAAACAGAGAGTTAACATTGCAAAAAGTAATGGGCGCCTCCCCGTTCATGTTGGCATGTTATCTTTTTGCAGAGTCAATATTCATTTGCTTCGGTGCCCTTTTCATTTCGGCAGCATTCACACAGCTGGCTTTGCCATTTTTCAATTTGAGCACCGGTAAAGCGCTGTCGCTGTTGGAGAGTTTATGGATAGTCCTTCCGGCATTTGGACTGACGTTGGTTTTGGCTGTGATCACCGCATGGTTCCCAGCAACTCAGGCGATGAGTTTACAAGCATTGCATCCGAACCGAAAACCTTTCGCAGCAGGAAAGTCGATGCTACGCACAGGGCTCGTAACTTTTCAATTCGCGACTTCCATTTTCCTCCTGTTTGCGACCTGGGTCATTTTTGAGCAAGTCGACTTTCTGAAGGAATCCAGATATGGATTCGAAAGTAGTGACGTGATCGTAGTTCCCGTGAAAGACCGATCACAAAACGATCGCTTCGCCACGCTTACGCAAGAATTGGAGCAACTGCCGGGGGTCGAAGCAGCGAGCTTTTCATCGAGTACACCAGGCGCCAATAATTCACTGACTTATACCTATACCATCAGCGGGTCGGCATCTGGTGAGCAGCCTCTCTCGACATTTATTATAGATGAAAAATTTCTGAATCTTTACGAGATCACCCTGCAATCCGGCAGATTGATTGATCCTCATTCAAAAGATTCACTTGCAGACGTGCTGTTAAATCAGGCGGCTGTCGATTTTTTTCAACTGAGCGACCCGATTGGTCAGATCGTTTCCGGCAAGGTAAATGGACGAATTGTCGGCATTGTTGAAAATTTCAACCACGCATCGCTTCATCAGGCTGTGGAGCCACTTGTACTTTATCCTTTCACTCCTTCTTTTAGATTTGTCTCCATTAGGCTCAACAACCCTGCCGAAGGTTTGAGCGCCTTAGAGAAAAAATGGCCTCAACTGTATCACGGCTACCCGCTTGAGTATGCATTTTTAAATGATCAAATCAAGCAACTGTATGGAAGCGAAACACAAGTAGCGGAAGCATATCGTTTTTTCTCGGTGGTGGCAATCTTGATAGCCAGCGTGGGTCTCATCGGCCTGTCGGCATTTCTCACCAATCGCAGGTTAAAAGAAATTAGCATTAGAAAAGTGTTTGGTGGCAGCATCCGGCAAATACTTGTCTGGCTCTACATGCATTATGTCGCCACAATCGCGATCGCCTCCGTGATCGCATCCTTGGCAGGCTACTACTTAATGAGTTTGTGGTTGAGTGAGTTCAGTTACCGCGTAGAACTGAAGCCGCACTTTTTTATCCTGCCCCCGATCGTCATGACATGCGTGCTGTTGCTCACCACAGGATTTCAGTCAATAAGGGCAGCACGGACCAATCCTTCCAAAATATTAAGAGAGGATTAGCTCCTACCCGTAGATTTCATTCAACAACCCCGCCAGCCTCACGCCAGCTTGCAAGATTCGCTGTCTCACAATAGGTAAGTTCTTGTAACTGTATCGATAACCCAGGTTGCCATTGCCAATATCGTAAACCTGAGGACGAAGACCGGCAGACTCCATCGCCCATTCAGCTACTGAACCAGACTGCCACTTGGCTACTTTGGTTTTGTCTGGCTTGGGCACGGATATGGCTAGTTCTGTATAACTTAGTCGGGTTCCATCAATCATGTCGCTATCCCACACACGATGGAGGTTCGATTCTTCTCGAAACCACTTCACACGAACTTGATTACCACCTTGATCATTACCGGTACCCACGTGCAAGGGCTGGTGCAAATCTCCGACCAGATGCGCCATTATCTTCACGTACTCCAACTCAGTTTGCCGGGATAATCCCCCCGCTTTCAGTTCACTGACGATCCGCATGATCGTGGCAATATTGTCGCCATTTGGATTCTTTTCCGCCTCGGCATAGGTCTGCCCGTCTGGAATGGTAACCCAATGCCAATCGGGATGGATTCGATTGTAGGTGCTGTCGGACCGGATTTCATCCATCCAGGTAGTGATCATGGGCAATGATTCATCGCCTAGCAGCAAGGCAAGTTTCTTTTTGGCTTTTTTGGTCAGGTATCGTTCGGCTATCAGGCCGGTCGCGCGGTGGCCTGTGACCCCCCAGGCAAAAACTTGGGTCGCAATCATCAATCCCAAAAAAGCTAAAAATACGTTTCTCATAGATCACTTTTTGAAGGCCACAAGATTAAAAAATTCATTCAATGCTTTGCGAAACAGCCGATGATTTTACCTTTAAATTTGATAAAACCCAGGTCATGCAGTCCAAACAAGCATTATTCTTCAACTTTGACATTCAAGCGCAACCCGATGAGGTGACATGCGGCCCGACTTGCCTTCACTCCCTCTATCAATACTATGATGACAACATTTCTTTGAAAAAAGTTATTCAGGAGGTGAAGCAACTTAGCTCTGGCGGTACGCTTGCCGTGATGCTGGGAGACCATGCCCTCAAGAGAGGTTACAACGCACATATCTATACGTATAACTTGACCGTTTTCGATCCCAGTTGGTTTACCGGCAACACAAGACAGATGATTGACCTGCTGAAGAAACAAAGGAGATACAAGAAGAAAAAGCGCAAGCTCCAGGCTGCCAGTGAAGCATACATCAATTTCCTGGAGGCAGGCGGGAAAGTGATGCAAGCCGAACTCAATGAAGACCTGATTCTGAAGTATCTCAAGCGATCGATACCGGTGTTAACCGGCCTGAGCGCAACTTATCTTTATGGCACCCCAAGGGAAATTCCAGACACCAACAAGTACGATAGCATCAAAGGTGAACCTGCCGGACACTTTGTGGTCATCAACGGCTACGACTCCAAAGACAAAAGCGTTTACCTGGCGGATCCGCTAAACCCTAATCCTCAAAAAAGTCAATACTATAAGGTGAAAATCAACAGGTTGATTAACAGCATTCTATTGGGAATCGTAACTTATGATGCAAATCTTTTGATCATCGAACCGAGGAAGTGACGTATGTCAAAGTTGATCATCGTGGATAAACCTAAAACCTGGAAGTTTAGCCTTCCTGATGTCGAAGTTATTTCGCCAGAAGATTACATCGGCAAAGAGGTGTACCAAAATACCAAGGGCATCAAGGTGCTCAACCTATGCAAATCCTATCAGTATCAAAGTGAGGGTTACTACGTCTCTCTTTTGGCTGAAGCCCGGGGTCATAAAGTATTGCCGGAGGTATCTACCATTCAGGATGTGCGGTTTCCTTACCTGTTGAGATATGATTCGCAAGACTTTGATGACCTCATTCAAAACACTTTGAAAGTGGAAGCGGCTGACCGCGCAGAGTTCAACGTTTATTTCGGGTCGACCAAAGCCGAAAGCTACAACCGTCTCGGCAGGCAGCTATTTCAACTTGTGCAGGCTCCCCTGCTGCGGGTTGCCTTTTCGAAAAAGACAAAATGGGTCCTTCAAAGCATTCGACCCATCAGTTTAAATGAAGTGCCCGAGGGCGACAAAGCACTGCTAGTCTCTTCCGTGGAGAAGTATTTTCTGAGAAAGAGAGATTATCGTTCAGACAAAAAGAAATATGATCTCGCCATCCTGATTGATCCTGACGACAAGAACCCGCCATCAGACGACCGTGCATTGAAGCGTTTTTACAAAGCATCGCTGCAAGCTGGCTTTAACACAGAGTTCATTAACAAGAACGATTTCGACCAACTGGTTCAATATGATGCATTGTTTATCCGCGACACCACCAATGTCAATCACTACACCTTTCGGTTCGCGAAAAAGGCAGCTGCCCTGGGGCTGGTTGTGATTGATGATCCAGATTCGATCCTGAAATGCACCAACAAGGTATACTTGCACGAGTTGCTCACCGCCAATAAGATTGCCACACCACGTGCACAGGTGATTACTGAAGACAATTGTGATGCGCTTCCCTCCAAACTTCCTTTTCCATTCATCCTAAAACAACCGGATGGTGCATTCTCAAAGGGTGTATTCAAGATCAAGGATATGGCTGAGTACAAAAAGGTTCGCGAGACCATGTTCGAAAAGTCAGACTTGTTGATTGCACAGGAATTCTTGCCTACCCCATTTGACTGGCGGGTTGGGCTGATCGATGGCCAGGTGCTTTATGTCTGCAAATACTTCATGGCATCCGAGCATTGGCAGATTGTAAACTGGAGTGCCAACAAAGAGGATTCCCGCGAAGGGGACTTTGAATGCATATCGATCGACCAGGCCCCATCCGGGTTGCTGAAGACAGCCGTAAAGGCCACATCACTGATTGGCAAAAGCCTTTATGGTGTTGACATGAAGGAAGTAGACGGCAAGTTCTATGTCATTGAAATAAACGACAATCCGAATATTGATGCGGGCGTTGAGGACAAGATTCTAAAGGAACGCCTCTACGAAATCATCATGGAAGTGTTCCTGAACAAAATCAAAGCAATTAAATGACCCAACCGACCCGCATCCACCTCTTCCAGGGCTACGGCATAGAACTGGAGTATATGCTTGTGGACAAAGACACCCTTGCCGTAAAGCCGATTACCGATGAACTGCTAAAAGAAGTGTTGGGAGAATATGGGAGTGACTACGAAAATGGAATTGTTACGTGGTCTAACGAGCTGGTACTTCACGTGGTGGAGCTGAAATCAACAAAGCCCGAATTGAATTTCAATGCCCTGGAAAATGGATTTGCCGACAACGTGAAAAAGGTGAACAGCATTCTTGAAAAATGGAACGCGATGCTGTTGCCGACCGCAGCCCATCCATTCATGGATCCGGGCACAGAAACCAGGCTGTGGCCTCATGATAACAATGAGGTGTATGCCATATATAACAAAATATTCGACTGTAAAGGCCATGGCTGGTCGAACCTGCAAAGTACGCACCTCAATTTGCCATTCTATGATGACGAGGAATTCGCCAAGCTTCATGCGGCCGTTCGGTTGATCCTCCCCATCCTGCCTGCACTTTGTGCAAGCTCACCAATTCTTGATGGGAAGGTCACGGGGTTGAACGACACTCGCCTCACCTACTATAAGACTAACCAGGCCCGGATACCATCAATCACCGGCAAGGTGATTCCGGAAGCTATTTTTTCGAAGAGAAATTATTTGAACTCGATTTACGAAAAAATCAAGACAGACATCGCGCCATTCAACGAGGATGATGTACTGAATCCAATCTGGGTCAATTCACGTGGTGCCATTCCGCGCTTTGACCGCGGCTCCATCGAAATCCGTCTAATGGACATTCAAGAGTGCCCCACTGCAGACCTGGCTGTCGTTTCGCTCGTTATTGAAACCATCAGGGCCCTTGTTTCAGAGAAATGGATTTACACGGAAGATCAGATGAAGTTCAAAACGGACGGGTTGGCGCAAATGCTCGAGTCTGGCACACGGCTCGGTCAGCGGGCAATAATAGATTCAGAAGAATACCTTCGCGTGTTTGGTGTTTCGGGTGACAAGGCAAATGCGGTTACCATCTGGCAGCACATTTTTCAACGTCTAACAAATACACGAAACACGGCCTTCGAAAAATGGAAACCTGAGATTTCAGTGATTTTAAGAGAAGGAAACCTCTCCGATCGAATCATTAAGGGCTTGAAAAACGATCATTCGATAGAATCCATCAAGGCCGTTTACAAAAATCTGGCGGGTTGCCTTGCGCAAAACAAAATGTACATTCCCTAGCCCATCCTGCCGGTGAGCCATCGCTTAATTATCACGTGCGAACATGCCGGTAATCAAGTTCCGCCTTACTGGGAGGGGCTATTCAAAGAATATCGCGAAGTGTTGCAGTCGCACCAAGGGTGGGACCCGGGAGCCTGGCCCATTGCGCAAGCCATCAGCGCAGCTGCCGGGGCTCCGCTTTTTGGCTGCCACACAACGAGGCTATTGATCGAGCCCAATCGGTCAATTGATAACCCTCAGCTGTTTTCTCGTTTTAGCGATTCCTTATCCGAGGAAGAAAAAACAAAGCTGATCAACCAAATCTATCTACCTTACCGGCAGCAAGTGAAAACGGCCATTGACCAACTTGCCAAACCTGTTCTTCACCTTTCAGTGCATACTTTTACACCCGTTTGGAAGGGCACCCCCCGCACCGTTGACATCGGATTGTTGTTCGACCCCACCCGAAACCTGGAAGCTGACATAAGCGCACGTATGCGGAGAAAGCTCCAGATGGAATTACCTGATTTGTCGATTCGTTTCAATGAACCCTATTTGGGAATTGACGATGGATTTACCACCTACCTGCGAAAGCAATTCTCAAACGAACGGTATGCGGGGGTAGAGATCGAAGTGAAACAAAGTCTGATTGGCTTGACTTACCCCATCGCTGCGAGCATCTCCAGGGCTTTGGAGGCGTCAAGATAAAGGCAGGAGGTAGGAAATGCCTAAAATCCGAATCATTGCGGTTGGACAACGCAACTTTCGTAAAAATGTTCGATTTTTATTTAGTTCTTATGCGGGCATATCACCTGTTATGTTTAGACAAATAAAGCGCTGGGTTCGCAACTATTTTGGTTTCACAAGAAACCAGGTAAATGGATTCATGGTGTTAATCCCCGCGATGTTGCTTTTGCTTTTCTCCAAGCCACTGTTTGAGTGGTTTGATTTTCGCAACACAATCGTCCCGCTTACAGAACAAACACTAATTGATAGTACGCTTAGGGTTTGGCATGATGAACCTGCCGTTTCTAGGGAAGACAATTTCAAACCATTCAATTTCGATCCAAATACAGTTTCGGAAGAAGAACTTGAAACATTGGGATTTGCGCCATTCATTGCTCAGCGGATAATCAATTATCGCGAAAAAGGAGGCCGATTTACGGTGAAGAAAGATCTTTACAAAATCTATGGCATTGACTCGACCCTGATTGCACGTTTGCTTCCATTCGTCCAATTGCCTGCCCAAGTTGTCGCCAAGGTTGAGGGGGCCCGCCCACCGGAAGTTCCTATGCGATTGGACCTCAACACGGCAGATTCTGTTCAGCTAAAGGCCATCTCGGGAATTGGACCGGTTCTGTCTCAACGCATCATCAAGTTCAGAAATAGCCTGGGCGGTTTCGTTAAGGTCGATCAACTTTACGAAGTGTGGGGTCTTGATTCTCTGGTAGTGGAACAGATCCAACAGGTTTCGTTTGTTGATCCGGACTTTCAGGTAAGTAAAATAAATATCAACACCGCCAACGAGACAGATCTTTCAAAGCATCCTTATTTAAGCAAGAAAATCGCGAGAGCCATTATTACTTACCGATTTCAGCATGGAAGTTTCAGCGATATTCGCGACCTTGATCAGATTGACCAATTAGATAAGGATCAGCTCGAAAAGGCGAAGCCATACCTGACAGTCAAGTAGCGAATGCAGAAGAAGCACTCTATTCTATCAACATACCTGCGGAGGCTCACCAATCTGGCCGGCAACAATCGCTCAATTTATCTGCCAAGAACCGGATCGGATCAGTACATTGATATCCACACGTTGAGTCAACTCAATGGAGAAAAATCTTTCTCGATAGTCGAAGCCCTGATCGCTGAAAAAAAGAAACTCCTTTGCCCCGTGGTGGATAGCAGAATGGAAGCCAGCAACGAGGCAAGCAAAAAACTGAAACGGCTTCAACGTTTGGCCAACCTGGTCCTGGAAGAACGAGGTTCAAAAGACCTGCACCTGGGATGGCCGTTCGTCAGGGGTAAGTTCCTGGACGGAACGGCCGTTCGTGGCCCGCTTCTCTTCTTCCCCATCGAAATCGTTGAAGATGGAAATCAGTGGTTTGTGAAGCCAAGGGAGGGGTCGGAGATCACATTCAACAAGTCGCTGCTGCTGGCATACTCATTTTACAACCGGATCAGCGCAGAAGAATTTCTGTTGGACGAAACATTTGAGGACATCGACCGCGACAGCACGGTTTTCAGAACCTCCCTCTACCAACTGCTACAGAAAAGCTCAATTGACATCAACTTCAATCCAGACAACTACCGAGACGAGCTCATTGACTTTCAGCAGTTCACCAAAGAAGAGTTTGAAGCTGCCCACAAAAATGGAGAACTCAAACTTCATCCTGAAGCCGTGATGGGGATCTTTCCACAAGCTGGATCATATCTCGTTCCGGATTATATCGAAATGATCAACGGGCAGGACATTGGGAGTTTGGAGGAATTCTTTGCTGCCAAAAATCACAGCGAGCAACCTTCGCTGCTCTTTTCGGATTTCACCTCCATGGTCAAAGAAGAGAAGTTGTTACCTGCATTTCCCTTGGATGCCTGGCAGGAAAATGCGTTGAAAGCTGTTAAGTCAGGTTACTCCACAGTAATTCAAGGGCCGCCAGGAACAGGAAAGTCACAATTAATCTGCGGACTGATCAGCGATGCCATTGCTATGGGCAAGCGCGTATTGGTTGTTTGTCAAAAACGAGCAGCCCTCGATGTTGTCTATGCAAGAATGAAGGAAGTGGAGCTCGCAGATTTTCTGGCGCTTGTTCATGATTTTAAAGCTGACCGAAAGGACATTTTTGAAAAAGCATCGAAACAGATTGACAGGATTGATGAATACAAGACCAAAAACAACAGCCTGGATGCCATCCAATTGGAAAGAACGTTCCTGCAAACTTGTCACCGTATCACACAAATCACAGAGGAGCTGGAGGAATTTAAGAAAGCTTTATACAATGCAGCCGATGCAGGGGCGAGCGCGAAAGAACTCTATCTGCTAAGCGATCCCTCGCAAGAAACCATCAACTTAAAACAAGAGTATCAAAACTTTGGAATTGATCAAGTAGACGAGTTTACCGGGCGTCTCAATACCTATGCAGCTTATGCGGGCAGGTTCGAAACAGCAGATCACCCATGGAGGGAAAGAAGATCTTTTGCCGCTTGGGGTGTCAGCGATCTAAAGATGCTTCAGGAGATTCTTGTCGGGATTCCATCATTCATCCAGTCGCTCTCACAGGAAGTCAAAATGCTATTAGGCATAACACTAGATTGGACACAACTAAAGGCATTTTTGGAGGAAGAGGAGGCAGCGCTTGAAATCACCCAGCTCTTGAGTGACGAACAGGTTTATGGCCAATTCTTGTCCATTCTGAATGAACCCGATGACGACACCAGCACTCTTTGGCTTTCAAATATTCAACGAAACGTGCTCGATTGCTTTTTGAACGAAGGTCCCGAACGCAGCATCCCGTCACCTCAGCTCGGTCAGTTGCAACAAGCCCTGTATCGAAGCATGAAGTCGCGCAGAAGTTTGATTGGATTGGTGAGGTGGGAGCTTTTTTCAAAAGATAAGTTTTTGATCAAACGGGCATTGGTCGGCAACGGGCTGGAAAGTACCAAAGCTGGCTTCAAGTCGCTGGAACAAAAACTTGACAACCGGCTGAACATTGAACACAATTACTCAAAGCTGCGTGCCAAGAAGTGGATTAACAATCTTCCGGGTGCCTATGACGAAACGCTCATAAAAGAATGGTTTGAAAAGTGGGAACGGGCCATCAAGGCCAAGCTTGTGTTCCATTCCATCAGGGGTTTGAGTACTTTGCTTGATCCGGCCCAACACAATCACTTGACGTTTAGACAGAAGATTTCTTCTTTTTTCTCAATCCTTGCCTCCATTGAAAACGAGAAAATAAAATGGAACCGATACCTTACCAATAACCAAATCAATCAGGTAGCGCTGGATCCCGAGCAAGCAGATCGCCAGCTGAAAATATTGGGCGATGATTTTGACGCCATTTGTGAATTTGACAAGCTCAAAGAACAGCTGACTTCAGACGAACGAAGTGTGATCACCAAATTGCACGACAAATTAGAGTCCTGGTCAGCCGAACAGGTTGTCCATTTGTTTACCAATAGTTTATACCTGGCGTGGATCGACCACCTGGAAACCAAGTTTCCGATTCTGCGGATGGTTTCATCGGGCAAATTAGAAATGATTGAGACAGAACTGCGAGACTTGTTGCTGAAGAAAAACAAACTTGGAAATCAAATCCTGCTGCTTCGGGTCAGGGAACGAATCATTGAAAATCTGGAGTTCAACCGACTGAATAACCGCGTTACTTTTCGAGACCTCCACCATCAGTTGAATAAGAAGAAACGCCTGTGGCCGGTTCGCAAAGTTGTGGCCGAGTATAGCGAAGAGCTTTTCAGGCTGCTGCCTTGCTGGCTTGCAAGCCCGGAATCGGTGAGCGCTGTTTTTCCGTTACAAACACAATTTGATTTAGTGATCTTTGACGAGGCTTCTCAGTGCTTTACCGAAAGAGGCATCCCGGCCATTTACAGAGGAAAGCAAGTGGTGATCGCTGGAGACAATCAACAGTTGAAACCCAGTGACCTCTACCGCATACGTTGGGACGATGAGAGTGAGAACAACCCAGACCTGGAAGCTGAATCGCTGTTGGACCTGGGCGCCAGGTATTTCATGCAGATCCCGTTGAGAGGCCACTATCGGAGCCAGTCCATCGAATTAGTGGATTTTTCAAACCGGTATTTTTATGGAGGCCGTTTGCAATTGCTTCCGCAAGCCGACTTGTATTTGCACGACAAACCTGCTTTCGAGTTCTATCGCGTGGATGGCACCTGGGATGACAACACCAATCTTACCGAAGCAGAAAAAGTAACCGAGTTGGTTCTTGAATTGGTGCAGTCCGATCCGGAAAACGAAATTGGAGTGGTTACTTTCAACATTCATCAACAAATGCTGATAATGGATTTGTTGGATGCCGCCTTTGCGGAAAAAGGAATGGCCAGACCTGCATCACTCATCGTAAAAAACATCGAGAACGTGCAGGGCGATGAAAAAGATACCATCATTTTCTCAGTTGCCTATGCAGCCGACAAGAAAGGAAAATTACAAGCCAGGTTCGGAAGTTTGAATATGGCAGGAGGTGAGAATCGCCTCAATGTCGCCATCACGAGAGCAAGAAAAAAAGTGGTGGTGATTTGCAGTTTTGAGCCAGATGAATTGCACGTGGAAGAAACACTAAACCCGGGTCCTAAACTTCTGAAGCAATATCTCGCGTTTGCGAAAGCAGCCGCACAGGGCCAATTCAAACCTTTTGTTAAAGATTCGACAGGTCACAAACCCAATTGGTACCTGAAGTCAAGAATTCAGGACTGGGCAAAAACAAAATTTCCCGAATTTGATATTGAAGATGAAATTCCCTTTTCAGATATCGCGGTAAAGGCCCTTACCAAGGGAAAACTCATTCTCACTGATGATGAACTTTATTTTCAAAATCCCTCCGTGAAGGATCTGCATGGCTCTCAGCTTGTGGTATTTGATCAAAAGGGATGGAGCCACCACAGAGCCTTCAGCCGCAACTACTGGAGCGACCGCGATAAATTCTTCAACGAGGTAGCTCGCTTTATCTCCACCTGATTATTTGCGATAGTCAAGCGCAGGCGGGCGATCACCAAGGAGTGGATCGTACCTGAAATCCTTTCCCGTTCGCTCAAGCAACTCCTTTTTAGCCTGATCAATCGAGGCAGGTGCATTAAACAAGTCCAAGGCAGTTAACGCAATCGTCTTCGCAGCCACCATCATCCCCTTGTGACCAATGCTGGTACCACCTGCGGCCACGGCCTGCCAACTGTGCGCAGCTGTACCCGGCACCCACGTAGCTGCGGACATTCCGGCCGTAGGAACGACCCAACTCACATCGGCTACATCGGTGGATGCACCTCCCTCCCTGAACTGATAGGGTAATACCGTGTGGGTCAGGCTCAGGTCCGGTGCGTTACCCGGAAATGATTTTTGAATCTTTACAGCAAATTCCCTTTCCTGTTCACTGTACGTGTATCCACCCACCGTGCGTAGGTTTGCATCCATCAGTTTCGACAGTGTTTCATTCGGCAGCATGTTGTAAACGCCTCCAGTTACTTCATAGCTCATTTCTGTTTCGGTGCCCAGCGCGGCACCTTCAGCCGCCTTGACGATGCGTTCCCACACATCTTTCACCTCTTCCCTTTTGGGATGGCGAACGTAATAATACACTTCTGCAAAAGCCGGAACCACGTTGGGCGCTTCGCCACCTCGTGTTATCACATAGTGAATTCTTGTGTCCTCCGTTACGTGCTCTCGCATCAGGTTGACCATCATATCCATCGCCTCCACAGCATCCAGTGCAGACCGCCCGCGCTCGGGTGACGCTGCCGCATGGGCGGCCACACCGGTGAAGCGAAATTTGCCGGTCTTGTTCGCGAGGCTTGTGCCAGGGCTGGCCGCATTCACAGGACCCGGATGCCAATGCAACACAGCGTCCACATCTTTAAACAATCCTTCACGCACCATGTAAACTTTACCAGACCCACCCTCTTCTGCCGGTGTTCCATAGTACCTCACCATCCCGGTTTTGTTGTTTGCAATCAACCACTCTTTCACGGCAATGGCCGCAGCGGCCGATGCCGTTCCAAACAAGTGATGACCGCAGGCATGGCCAGCCGCCTGCCCTTCAATTGCCTTTCTTTCAGGTTCCGCGGCCTGGGCAACGCCTGGTAACGCATCGAATTCTCCAAGAATGCCGATAACGGGTTTACCCTCGCCATAATTTGCGATGAAAGCAGTTGGCATACCCGCCACGCCCCTTTCAATTTTGAACCCGGCATCGCTCAACGTTTTTTGCAATAGATTTGAACTTTGCGTTTCCTGAAATCCAACTTCCGCAAATCCCCAGATTTGTTGGGCGATATTTGAGTATTGATCGAACTTGGAGTCGATTGACTTGATCACATCCTGCTTGGTCTTTTGACCGAACGCAAGAAGAGAGGCAAGACAAAAGAGAGAAAAAAGAGAGGCTTTCATAATTGGAATCATTTCATCCAATATATGGAAAGCCCCTGTGTTTGGGTAGCACTATTTTGTGACATCGACTGCAACGCTAAGCAGCCGCCTCCATATTTCCGCTGGGGTGGATGGTCTCGCTGTGTTGACTCAAATCCAACCCCAATTTTTCATCCTCCGCAGAAACCCGCAGGCGCGTCATAAGCCCGGTTACTTTATAAATGGCGTAAGATCCGATGAAGGTAAAGAGGCCGACAATAACAAGGGCCAGCATGTGGAACTTGAACGTTTCGAACTGACCGTAAACGAGACCCACGTCCTTGGCAAACACGGCAGTCAATATCATACCCACGATTCCCCCGATGCCATGGCAAGGGAACACATCCAAAGTATCATCCAAGGTAGTCCGTTGTTTATAGTACACCGCCAGGTTGCTCACCACGGCAGCGGCAAATCCAATGAACACGCTTTGCCCAATCGTTACAAACCCTGCAGCAGGTGTAATGGCCACCAATCCAACCACTGCTCCAATGCAAGCGCCCATGGCTGAGATCTTCCTGCCCACCAGTGCATCAAACATCACCCAAGTGATCATCGCGGATGCGCTCGCCATATTTGTTGTGGCAAAAGCTTGTACGGCCAGGCCGCTGGCAGAAAGAGCTGAACCTGCATTAAATCCGAACCACCCAAACCAAAGCATACCGGTGCCGAGTATGATGAACGGAACATTGGCCGGTTTGTGATCTTTCATCTCGCGTTTACCCAGTACGTAAGCGCCCGCCAGCGCAGCAAAACCAGTCGACATATGTACCACGGTGCCACCTGCAAAATCCAAAACACCCCATCGCCTCAGAAATCCTTCCGGATGCCACGTCCAATGGGCAAGCGGACAATAAATAAGAAGCGAGAAAAGGCACATGAAAATCAGATAAGAAGTGAACTTCACCCTTTCTGCGAAGCTCCCCGTAATCAGCGCAGGCGTGATGATTGCAAACTTCAATTGAAACAGTGCAAAGAGCAGAAAAGGAAATGAGGGCGCAAAATCAGGATGCGGGAACAGACCCACATTGCGAAAAGCGAAGAACGTGGTTGGGTTCCCTATTAAGCCATGGTAACTTTCCCCAAAGGCAAGGCTGAATCCCACCAGGTACCAAAGCAAGCTGATCACGCCCAATGCAATGAAGCTCTGCAACATGGTGGAGATTACATTCTTAAAACTTACCATGCCCCCATAGAAAAAGGAGAGGCCGGGTGTCATAAAGAGAACAAATGCCGTGGCCACAATCATCCATGCCGTATCGGCCTTATCAATGCCGGCTTCGGCAACCTCGAACGTACTGCCGCCCGACTGAAATAGGACGATCAACTGAAGTACAACCAGCACTCCAAATATGAAAACCCATTTTGTTTTTGGTCTACTCATAACCCATCATTGTTAAGAAATTAATCAAAAATCAATATAAGCGGATTTAAAAGGAACCTATTTCTTCCATTTTTTATAGCATTCGATTGAAATAGGGTAAAAAATGACCCTGTTTATCATTTAGTAATCCTCCCTCAAAAGCGCATGGCCAGGCCCAGGCGGTAATAACCAAATACCACACAACGCTTTGCGGATTTCGATTTAAGTCAAACTTGAGTAGCTTGATTCGCTTTAACGAAAACTATGAAAAGAACGCTCCTGATCATCCTTGCCACGACTGTCCTCGCCAGCTATGGTCAAATTCAAAAAGCTCCCGAAATAAAGGAAGGTGACGGCCCTTATCCCCAGTTGATCATCCGGGGTGTGATGCTGATTGATGGCACCGGTGCGCCCCCGATCGGACCGGTGGACATTGTCGTGAGACAAAACAAGATCACACAAATCCAGACGGTTGGTTACCCGGGTGTGCCGATCAATCAAGAACGGAGGCCCAAACTGGAGGCCGGAGGCAAGGAAGTTGATTGCAGCGGTATGTACCTGTTACCAGGGTTTATCGACATGCACGGGCACATTGGTGGGGGTCAGGCGCCAAATGCTGAATATGTCTTCAAGCTATGGATGGGCCACGGCATTACCACCGTTCGCGACCCATCTGCCGGCAATGGGCTGGATTGGGTACTCGATCAAAAAGCAAAGAGTGCAAAGAACCTCATCACTGCGCCACGCCTCAAAGCCTACACTTCTTTCGGACAAGGAAGCGAAGGGCCGATTGCCACCGCTGAGCAGGCCAGACTGTGGGTTCAGGAAAACGCTAAGAAGGGCGCGGACGGCATTAAGTTCTTTGGTGCCGCTCCGGAAGTAATGGACGCAGCTCTTCGGGAGAACAAGCGGCTTGGTCTTCGTTCAGCCTGCCATCACGCCCAATTGGATGTGGCGCGATGGAACGTGCTCAATTCTGCGAGGGCTGGATTAACAAGCATGGAACATTGGTACGGCTTGCCCGAAGCCCTGTTCACCGACCGGACCATTCAAGACTACCCTTTGGATTACAACTATCAGAATGAACAGCATCGCTTTGGAGAAGCCGGCAAGCTGTGGAAACAGGCAGCCCCGCCATATTCCGAACATTGGAACAAGGTGATGAACGAACTGCTGAGTTTAGATTTCACCCTGGATCCTACATTCAATATTTATGAAGCAAGCCGCGACCTGCACCGCGCCAGGCGGGCGGAATGGCACGAAGAATATACACTTCCGTCTTTGTGGAAATTCTATCAACCCAGCATGGTGTCGCACGGCTCGTACTGGCACTCATGGGGAACCGAGCAAGAGGTTGCCTGGAAAGAGAACTATCGCCTTTGGATGACTTTCGTAAACGAATACAAGAACCGCGGTGGACGGGTAACCACCGGTTCTGACTCCGGTTTCATCTTTCAACTATATGGATTTGCCTATATCCGCGAGCTGGAGTTGTTGCGAGAAGCTGGATTTCATCCCCTCGAGGTGATCAGGTCGGCCACGTTGTATGGCGCCCAGGCCCTGGGGATGGAAAAAGAAATTGGCTCCGTAGAAATTGGCAAATTGGCCGACTTTGCGATCGTGGAAGAAAATCCCCTTCAGAATCTTCAAGTGCTTTACGGGACAGGAGCCATTAAGCTCACTGCCGACAATGAAGTGGTACGGGTAGGCGGTGTTAAGTACACTGTGAAAGACGGCATCATCTATGACGCCAAACAAATGTTGGCAGACGTGAGGAAGATGGTGGCAGAGGAAAAGTCGAAAACTGGTTTTGTGTTGAAACAACCTGGTGCGAAATAATGATGAAAGCGCTTCCAATCATTGTTGCCATCATCCTGGTGGGATGCAGTCAACAAACAAACGAAACTCAAGAACAAAAGGCACCCGTGGTTGTCTCCTTGCTTGGAGAAACGTTTTATGAACCCGACAGATCAGCAGACGTACAACAGCACCTCGACAGCAACCTTTCGGTGGCAAAGAAAAACCTGGAGGAAAACCCTTCGGAGGAAAACTATATTTGGCTGGGACGCAGGCTCGGCTACCTCTCAAGATTCAATGAAGCCATTGATGTACTCACGGAAGGTCTCGACAAGTATCCTGACTCTTACAAACTACTGAGGCACCGCGGGCACCGTTTTATTTCCTTACGACTTTTCGATCGGGCGATTAGCGACTTGTCAACCGCCTCTACGCTGATGCCTCCTGATTTGGAAATCGAACCCGATGGGCAACCTAATCGCCTCAATCAACCCTTGTCTACCACCCAATTCAATATCTGGTATCACCTTGGCCTTGCTCATTATTTGAAAGGTGATTTCGACCGGGCCGAACAGGCATACATCGAATGCCTCAAAGTGAGCAACAACGATGACCTTCTCGTGGCCACTATCGATTGGTTTTACATGACTTATCGCAGGGCAGGTAAAGGCGATCTCGCAAAAGGGTTGTTGGGCAACATCACCGACTCGATGACCATCATCGAAAACGATTCTTATTACAAACGCCTGAGAATGTATCAGGGCAAACTGAAACCTGAAGAATTGCTTTCGGTGAGTGAAAAAGATGCCGATCCTGATCTATCATTGGCTACACAGGGATATGGCGTGGGCAATTGGCATTTCTACAATGGCGATACCACAAGCGCTGTCGAGGTTTTCAACAAAGTGGTTTCCGGAAAACACTTTTCTGCCTTCGGCTTTATCGCTGCTGAAGCCGACCTCGCCCGCCTGAAATCAAAATAATGCGCAGGTGGCTGCTGGCTATTGGAATCTTCATGTTGCTTGGTGAAAGCATTGGGCAGCGCGGACCCATCTTTCCACAAATTGAACTTCCACACGATTACTACTATCGTGAAATGTATGTGCCACAGCTCACCTCTGGGCCAAGCAGTGTGTGCTGGTCGCCAGATGGAACGTCACTCATTTATTCAATGGCGGGTTCGCTTTGGCGTCAACAACTGGGCGATTCCATAAGCCATCAACTGACATCCGGCCCGGGCTATGATTATCAGCCTGACTGGTCTGCCGATGGCCAGTCGGTTATTTTCACGAAGTACAACCGGCAGGCACTGGAGTTACACCTGCTTCACCTGGCCTCAGGAAACGTAACACCCCTGACAACCGAAGGGCACGTAAATGTGGACCCGAGAATTTCTCCGGATGGTAAGCAGGTTGCATTTGTTTCGACCCGCGAGACAGGGCATTTTCGAATTTGGATTGCGGACCTGGTTGACGGCCAATTAAAAGAAATGCGGCCGCTTTCCCCTGAGCGCGTGACTGAAGTGTCACGCTATTATTACAGTCAATACGATCATCAACTTAGTCCGAGCTGGTCGCCTGATGGCAAATGGCTAATGATGATTTCAAACCCGGATATCATTCACGGCACAGGTAACATTTACAAGACGCGGGTCGATCAATACGATCCCGTTCTTCTTCAACAGGAGGAAACCACCTGGAAGACGAAGCCAGACTGGGCCCCGGATGGTAGACGAATTGCCTACTCCTCCTACATCGGTAGGCAATGGCACCAGCTTTGGCTTTCCACTTCTGCAGAACATGGCAGCCCCTACCCGCTTACCTATGGAAACTTTGATATCACATCCGCACGATGGTCTCCCGATGGAAACAAGATCGCCTACATCTCGAATGAAGAAGGCAATACCTCCCTTTGGATCTTTGATTTGCAAACTTCCACAAACCGGCCGGTGAGAAGTCTCACCAGAAAGTATTTGAGTCCCGTGACTACATTATCCATTCGGACGACCGTTGATGGGAAGCGATCGCGTTCGCGTCTCTCTGTTACCGATGATCGTGGCCGCAGCTATTTTGGTGATGGCGCGTGGGTTCACGCGGATGATGGATATGACAGCGCGCTACAGCCTTTTGAAAACCACTACTTCCACGGAAGTGGCGTTGAAGAAGTGACAGTACCATCCGGGCACATCCGGATCAAGGCGTTTCATGGCCTTGAATATCATATCATCGACACCACCATTTGGGCAGGCGCCTCGAATACAGAAATAGCGTTGGCGTTCAAGCGCCTTTCATTTCCTGACAAGTGGAGCCTGCAATGGGTAAGTGGTGACGTTCACGTTCACATGAATTACGGAGGTCATTATCGAAACGTACCGTTCAGGCTGGTTCAGCAAGCTGCCGCTGAAAATCTTGACATTGTCTTTAATACAATAGTGAACAAAGAGCAGCGCATCATCGACTATAATTACTTCATCCCTTATCCGGATCCGGCCTCCAACGCGAGCGTGCTGCTGTCTCACGGGCAGGAGTATCATACGAGTCTTTGGGGTCATTTGGGTTTGCTTGGGCTGAACGACCATTTTCTGCTGCCAGGTTATGCGAGCTATCCAAACACCGCAATGGCAAGCCCTTTTCCATCCAATTCGGCAATTGCCGATCTGGCGCATAAGCAAAATGCATTGGTTGGCTATGTTCATCCTTTTTACGATCCGCCAAATCCAAGCGGGGAAGGCATCAGCCATCAATTGCCTGTGGACGTGGCGCTCGGGAAGGTGGACTACTACGAAGTAGTCGGATTCAGTTGGCACAAAGAAAGCGCATCAGTGTGGTACAGGCTGCTGAATTGTGGTTTCAAAATCAGTGCCGCGGGTGGAACCGATGCCATGGCCAACTATGCCTCTTTGCGCGGTCCGGTGGGGATGAATCGAACCTACGTGCATATTGGCGACCAAACTTTGTCCGATCCGGCACAGCTTCAGGATCGGTGGTTGGCAGGTTTAAAGGCGGGGAGAACGATCGCAACCAATGGACCTATACTCGGCCTTAAGATCAATGATCAGCTACCGGGTAGCGAAATCAACCTGACTGGAAAAAAGAAGAAGGTAAGCTACAGCGGATTTCTGAGATCAATCGTTCCGATCGATCACCTGGAGATTGTTCAAAACGGAAAGGTGGTGAAGACCATTCAACTTAATGGAGATAAGAAGTCGGCCGACATCGGAGGTGAACTTGTGGTTTCACAAAGCAGTTGGATTCTCCTGAGGGCATGGAACGACAACGCCACGCCAGATGTATATGACATTTACCCGTACGGAACGACCAATCCGATTTTTATCAACCTGAATGAACAGCCGATCCGTTCCGCGATGGATGCAAATTATTTCATTCAATGGATTGAGAGAGTAGACGAGGCGGCATCAACTCACCCGGGTTATCTGAATGACGCGGAAAAAGAAGAAGTGAGACAAACGATACGCAAGGCAAAGTTGGTTTTTGAGTCAAGGCGGTGACATTCAAGAATTGGGCCAGTGGCTTATTTTTCTCTGACCCGTTTTCCGAACTCTTCCCAGTCAAATCCAGTCTCCACCCTGTTGTGCCTCAAGACAGGAATTTGTGTTGTAATGATCAATTTTGTTCCATCGATGGTCGCCATATGATGCTGTGGAACTCTTTTTGTTTCCACCTTGCTAAGCACAAATTTCTCCTTGTTAAAAAAATCACCTATTGATTTTTTCAGCCGGTTGACATTCTTCATACCGTACATCATCACAATCTCCGGTCGATGCTCTTTCAATTTTGAAAGGATTGTTTGAATGCGCGTTTCATACAAATGTTCCTCGTAGCGTGCCCGACTCCTGAGGATGTCCAGATCAGGCAAATCAAGCCAGTTATAATACCAGGCATGACCATGCGGGCTGGGTAGAGGATACAATTGAATCCAGGCCTCCTGTGATGAGGGTGAGGCAAAATGGCGCTTTTGGTAATCCATGGTGTCTGGTAGCCGCTGCTTTTGAAATCCATGAACAAAACCAATCAGGTTTTTCCAGATATTATTTTGAATGGCCGCATCGCCAAACCGATACTCGAATCGATTGCCGAACAACTCCGCTTTGGGCCCTTCCCAAAAAACTCGCACCTGACGGTACATATCGCGGATGTTGCACAAGTGCGCATCGCGATTCGTGTGGGTCTGAAAGAAATAATTGAATTTTTCAGCTACTTCCTCAGGCATATCACCTCCACCTTCCTCAAACGCTACAAACCAAAAGTTGGCGTTCCACGATCCATAGCCGTAAAAGTGTTCAAGCCAGTGGATTAACTTTTTTTCTTCTATTAGCACAAGGTAAGATAACAAATGCCCGCCTTTTTCCTTCTGTTGGTCCAGGTCACCTGCCTTCCCAACCCCATCAGTCAACTTTATTCCGAAAGTCGGCAGGTTATGCACGAAGGTTATAAAAGGTCGATGCTTCCGGTTGGGCGCGAGGTGGACAAATTTCTATGCGAAATCATATCCAAACCCATCAATCCACTTGTCAGTTTGAAAATTTTTCAATAGCAGGCCACGCATCGCAGGGATCATCTCTCGATTCAGTGCGAGGTCAGGAGGTTCACCTTCACTACCGTGATGGAAAATGCGGAAGCTGTAGTTTTAAGTCGGGTACTGCGGTATGTTGGAAGGCACAACTCATCCTGAATTTAATGACGAGTGAAGACGCTACGGTTAACAATCCAATGGCGAGCATAGGGGCAACCAGACCAAAACGGTCAGCGATGAGTCCGGTTAATATTGCACCAATAGCGTACCCAAGGTCGCGCCACAATCGGAATATCCCAATACTTTTCGGTCGTTGATCAGGATGTGTGTAATCAGAAATGGCCGCCAGGAAGGTTGGATAAACAATAGCGGTTCCGATACCCAGTAATGTTGACAGCCCAATAAACCAGGAGAAAGAGTTTGCCCAGATCATGGCAAGCAGGGCAATACCTTGCAGGAACATACCAAGAAAGAGCAACGTCTTTTTACAATACTTGTCAGCGAGTTTGCCTGAGTATAATTGTCCAAATCCCCACACTGCCGGGTAGGTAGCCACGATGATTCCGGTTTGGTGAAGGTCAAATCCTTTTGATACGAGAAGCAGTGGAAACAAACCCCATACCATTCCATCGTTCAGGTTGTTGATTAGTCCGGCTTGAGTGATCGAGCCTAAGTTCTTATGCTTCCAGGTTGTGTCCCAAAAAAGATTTTTCAGCAAAGGAATGGTGCTGGTAACGGATTCAAGTTTTACATGATGGTGTGTGTCTTTAATCAGTAGCCAACTCATTACCAACCCCGCAATCCCCAACGCGATACCTATGTAAAAAGGATATGGACGCAATCCGTAGTTACTGGCGATCCACCCGGTAAGAAAGGCAATAGCAGCAAGAGCTATGTATCCTGCAAATTCGTTGAGTCCCATTGCAAAGCCTCTGTCTTTTTCACCTACCAGATCAATTTTCATCACCACCGTACTCGACCATGTGAGCCCTTGACTTACACCAAGAAAAATATTAGCCGCAATGATCCAGTTCCAGGATGGCGCATAGATGAGTAGTAAGGGTACGGGTAGTGCGAGTATCCAGCCAGCTACCAACAAATTTTTTCTACCGAAACGATTGGCTAATGCACCTGTATAATAGTTGGTAATTGCTTTTGTTACGCCAAACACCATTATGAACGAGAGAATGGCAGTTTTGGCTGCCAGGCCAAAATCTACTTCCGCAAGTTGTGGAATGATCGTGCGCTCCAATCCGATCATACCACCCACAAAAGCGTTGACGATCACCAGCAAGGTGAATTGCTTCCAGTTTTCTTTTAACCCCAATTTTACTTCCATACCTTATTATTTCACTGCACTGATTACCGCAAAGCCGCCTTTTCCATAACCGGGTTGAGGTTGTTCCAACATTTCTTCCGAAATATTGAGGAGTGTTTGCCAATAGCTGAATCCATGAAAGTTGGACTTCTTCAAAGCACTCGTTACTTCATCAACCGTATGAAACGTAGCCTCGCAATAGAAAACGTTATCCTTCTTCTTTTCCTGGTATATGGTGCCGAGAGGACTTGATTTATCAATCATTCCGACAATCACCGCACCTCCAGGTTTCAGCACCCTGTGTATCTCCTGAAAGGCTTTATGCAAATCATTCAGAAAACAATCAACTGTTACCATCAATACGAAATCAACCGAGCCATCTTCGTATGGTAATTTTTCAACCGTGCCTTTCAGTACTTTTAAACCACGCTGACGCGCCAGTGCGGCCATGCTTTCCGAAGGTTCAATACCTTCATCTACTCCCAGGGCTACGGCAAATTGTCCACTTCCAATTCCTACTTCAATACCTTTGCCTTTCCGTGGCACCACTTTTTGGAGTGCGGCAACTTCCGATTGAAACCATAAATTATGTTTATCGAACCAGGCATCGTACTCGCTGGCATGGTCGTCATAAATTTTTACGCTTCCCATGATTTTTTAAGCAATGGCACAACGGTTCGCACCTGCCTCCAGGTCGGCAGGGCTGTAACCTTCATAGGAGCCTTGCTTGTTCAATGAGGCAATGGTCTGATAGTTTGGAGGAGTTGGTGGAATGCGCGAAGTCGTATACTTCACAAACTCATCCTCGCTCAAACGCAGCATGTCAAGCTTGTTTGCAAGATTCCCGATAGTTTCAGTGATGAGTTGGCCATCAAACGGAACCGCGGTTGCCAGGTGCGCTGGTAGCACCATCGTGTTTCGTTGCAAATTCAATATCGTTCTAAGAGAAGCGTAAAGGAGTTTCGACTTTTTGATCGATTCATCCTGATCCGCTTTTAAGTCAGGTCTGCCAACACCATCGACAAACAATGTATCACCGGTAAACACTGCGTCATTTCCAAGTCGGAATGAAGTGCTCTCCATCGTATGGCCTGGGGTATGCATTACTTCAAGTGTTGCACTTCCGACTTCCAAACGATCGCCATTTTGAATCGGTGAATAAGAATACTCAACAGTTGCCTTATCAATCAGTACATGCGTAGCGATGCTGGCCTTTGCTAAATCCCTTGTCCGTGATATGTAGTCCGCATGAATGTGCGTGTCAGTTACATACTTGATCGTCCAGCCATTTGCGTTGGCCAGATCAAGATATACCTGTGGATCGAGCGAAGCATCGATAACAACTGCTTCATTTTTGGAACCTATGATGTAGGAAAGACAACCTTTCGCAGAGCGTCTTACCTGGATGATTTTCACATCGCCTACTGTTACCTCCGCTGTATTCCAGGCATAATTCCACGCTTTCATTCCACCTTGCAGGGAAAGAGCCTTGTAGCCATTGTCCAATAATTTTTCTGCTGCTGTTACACTAAGCTTGCCACCACCACAAACGGTAACGACAGGTTGATTTTTCGGAAGTTCAATGCCGTCAAATGCAGTCGGATCATTCGCTTTCAGCTTGTCATATACATTAACATGAATGCTTCCTGGTATCAACCATTCTTCACGCTCCTTCAATGGCCGGATATCAAGAATAGTAACAGGTCTCTTTTCTTTTAACCAGGTTGAGAGTTGGTTTTTGTCGATAAGTATTTCTTCTGTGGTCATAAGTAGGCTATTAGTTCATCGTGACTTCAATGGGTAATTCTTTTAGCTTCCAGTCAGGGAAACCTTCTTCGAGCCGGTTGGCTTTATAACCTGCTTTAGTCAGAAGGGCGACTGCCTCATCGGCATATACACAAAAGGGTCCGCGACAATAGGCAATGATCTCGCCCCGCTTCGGCAACTCCTTCAGTCGCTGTGATAACTCCTCAAGCGGAATAGAAATCGCATTGGCGATATGACCTTGCTTGTATTCTGATTCAGGACGAACATCCACGATAGTGACTTTTCCCGAATCCAGTTTCTCAATGAGTTCATCAATGGTAACAGTTTCAAAATCGAACTTCGACTTCCTGAATTCCTTCACCACCTTTTCGATGGTAGAAATCCGTTCCACACCCAACTCGCGCAGTGCCTTCCATGCTTTGAATACATTGTCGTTCGACAGGCGATAGAAAATAAAATTTCCCTGGCGATTGATCTCCACCAGTTGCGCGTTCTTCAATACCTGCAAGTGTTGAGAGGCATTGGCGATCGGAAGGTTGGTTTGATCTGCTATCTGTTCTACGGAGAACTCGCCTTGCGCCAATAGTTCTATGATTTCCAAGCGATGAGGATTGGCCATCGATTTGGTGATCCGCGCCAGTTCATTGTACACCCTGTCTTTAAATTGCCGTTTCTTCATAATCTTTCTTTGCATATGGCTTCAACCACAAAGGAAGAGGAATTGTTCCATCTATTCAATAAATTTGTTGAATAGATGCAAGGAGGACTGTAATAACACTGGAATGCCCGAGAATACAGCGATCAATTCTACGGTTGATGCATAGCCTTAATTGCAAAAACACCAAAAAAAAGGACTACACAAAAGTGCAGTCCTGTATGGTAGTCCCGGCAGGAATCGAACCTGCATCAAAAGTTTAGGAAACTTCTATTCTATCCATTGAACTACGGGACCAATGACTTAAGAAATTCTTTACCTGCGCCAAATTTGAGATATTTTTCTCTCGCCCTGGCTTCGGCTCGCAAAGGTAATGATTCAGAATAAATCAGCCGCCAAGGCCTTTGGCCTTTCGTGGATTTTGTTTTTTCCTGCGTTGTGTTCCAACAATCTTTTTCCAACATCACTGGTCATTCCAATATATATTCTCTGATCCTTTGAACTCTGAATAGCCTAAACGCCAAACAGTTGAACCACTTGTTGCATTTTAGGAAACTTCCCGGCAGCAGGTATTCTATCCATTCCTGCCTGCAGGCAGGCCGTGCCTGCGGCAGGCAGGGAACCACGGGACGAGGAAATCTATCAAAAACCAGCTACGACTCAATTGATTCCCCCTGAGGCAAAAATTCGTAGCCGTTGTGAAGAAAATTGGGATAGATCTTCAAGTGTTTCTTTTTGACCTCCTCAAACAAAAGTTTCTTCAACACCTCCAGGTTTTCACCTTCCGCTGCAGAAATGAAAACGAGGTTTTCAAAACCAAGCTCCCGGTAGTACCCCTTCATCTCATCAATATTGATGTCAGGGTTTTCCTTTTGAAGGAGATCCACTTTGTTCAGTACCAAAATCGTTGGAATCGTACCCGCCCCTATCTCATTGAGTGTTAAGGTTACCACGTCAATGTGATTGTGATGATACGGATGGGCCACGTCAACCACGTGCAGCAAAAGGTCGGCCTCTCTAACTTCATCCAGGGTTGATTTGAATGACTCAATCAAGTGATGGGGTAATTTGCGGATGAAGCCCACCGTGTCTGAAAGCAAGAAGGGCAAATTGCCAATGGTGACTTTTCTGACCGTTGAATCCACCGTGGCAAAAAGCTTGTTCTCGGCCTTCACATTGGACTTTGACAACACATTCATCAAAGTCGATTTCCCAACGTTTGTGTAGCCAACCAGGGCCACCCTCACTACGTTGCTTCGCGATTTGCGTTGGGTCTTCCGCTGTTTATCGATTTTCTCGAGTTCGTCTTTTAATACCGAGATTCTATACCGAATATTTCGTCTATCTGTTTCAATTTCCTTCTCACCTGCTCCACCACGGGTACCCGTACCTCCTCGCTGGCGCTCCAGGTGAGTCCAGAGCCGGGTAAGCCGTGGCAGCAGATATTGATTCATCGCCAGCTCGACCTGGGCGCGGGCCTGCGCGGTTTGGGCTCGTTGGGTAAAAATGTCAAGGATCAACAGGCTGCGATCATAGATCTGCACTTTCTGGGCGCGGGAGGGCGGATTTAACTCTTTTTCAATGTTCCGAAGCTGAGAGGGGTTTAAATCATCGTCAAAAATCACATATGAGATATTGTTTGAAAAGACATAGTCCTTGACTTCGGCAAGCTTGCCCTTCCCGACAAACGACCTTACATCCGGGTGGGGTAACTTTTGAGTAAAACGCTTTTCTGCTGTGATTCCCGCTGTCTCGGACAAGAATGCGAGCTCGTCCAAATATTCGTCAACCTCCTCCTGGCCCAATCGATTGGTTTGCAGCGCGATAAGCACCGCAGTTTTCTTGTATTCTTCCTCCATTTTCAACCTTCAAACATACATCATTAGTCACCGGTTCGTTTTCGGGGCGGTTACTTTTTTCTATTTTTGAAGAATTTATTACATGAATCATGCGCCAAAACGCTGATTTTTGAAAGGTCGTAACCTAAACCAAACCGCTGTGGACGGCAAATCCACAGGTCTATAGTAGCTGGCTGATGAGAATTGCGATTGTCCTAAACACCTCCTGGAACATCTACAACTTCCGGATGAACTTTATCAGGGCCCTTCAAAAAGAAGGCCATGAAATACACACCGTTGCCCCCGCGGATGATTATACCCATTTCCTAATGGAGGCTGGTTGCATTCACCACAAGGTGAGGATGGACAGCCGGGGTGCCAATCCGGTTAAAGATTCGGCCCTGATCGTTGAACTTTGGAGTATTTATCGGAAGATGAAGCCCGATATCATCTTACACTACACGGTGAAGCCCAATGTGTATGGGACCATCGCTGCTTCGATGCTTGGCATACCGACTATCAATAACGTTTGTGGGTTAGGTACGGTCTTCTTGAAGGATGACTTGATTTCATCAATTGCAATGAAATTGTACAGGTTCTCCTTCCGTTTTGCCACAAAGGTGTTCTTCCAAAACTCGGAAGACCTTGACTTGTTTCTTGAGCGCAAGCTGGTCGCCAGGGAAATCGTGGACTTAATTCCTGGTTCGGGTGTAGACCTGAACAAGTTCAAGCCTGCCCCCTACAGGCGAAATACCCAGTTCACCTTCTTGCTCATCTCGCGTCTGATTTCCGACAAGGGTATTTTTGAATATATCCAGGCGGTGAAAAAGCTAAAAGCAGAAGGGCTTAAAGCACGCTTTCAGATCCTGGGTGCAAAAGACCCAGAACATAAGCGAGGCATCAAGATCGAGACCATCAACGAGTGGATCAGAGAAGGCACTATTGAATACTTGGGCACCACCGATGACGTTCGAAAGTTCATTCACGACTCAGATTGTGTTGTGTTGCCCTCCTATCGCGAAGGCACGCCACGTACGCTTCTCGAGGCCGCAAGTTCGGCCAAGCCCATCGTTGCGACAGACGTGCCGGGCTGTCATCATGTGGTGGAAGATGGTGTGAATGGCTTGTTGTGCCGTATGAAAGACGGACACGATCTCGCAGAAAAGATGAAATCGATGGTCTTCATGGATGATTCTTCGCTAGAACGTTTCGGCAAGAAGGGCCGTGAGAAAGTCGAGCGAGAGTTTGGGGAATCACTCGTTATCAACAAATACATTCAAACACTCGGGCAGCTTCAAAAAGCATCCTAATTCAGTAGCTTTGCGGCATGGAATTTAAGGCCACCCCAATCGAGGGTCTACTGGAGATTCAGCTCAAAGCATTTACCGACCCACGAGGCTGGTTTACGGAACTGTACAAAGAAGCGCCATTTGGCGAATTCGACCAGGTGAGATTTGTTCAAGACAACCTTTCGTTTTCCCGCAAAGGCGTGTTGCGTGGTCTGCACCTGCAGCTTCCCCCGTTCGATCAAGGCAAGTTTGTTACCGTGATCAAAGGCAGGGTGTTGGATGTGGTGGTGGATTTAAGGAAAGGGTCGTCAACCTTTGGCCAGGTGTATCAATGTACGCTTGATGGCGAACGGCACAACGCACTATTGATTCCGCCCGGCTTTGGTCATGGCTTTTCCGCACTGGAAGATTCTTACTTCTATTATAAATGCTCAAACGTCTATAACCCATCCTCCGAGACGGGAATCAGGTGGGACGATGCCACATTGAAAATCAACTGGCAGGTGAGTGAACCGATCTTGTCAGACAAGGATCGCAGCCTACCAACCATGGAAGATTTATTGAGAAAATCAGTAATTTCACCAAATTAACTGGATACTGTACATTAGGGAAAGACGGTTTCGCCTTCCCACTTCTAATCGAAGATGAAGCAAATTATTTACGGATTGGTAGCAGTTCAGGCGATGATCATGGCATCGTGCGCATCATACACACAAAACGTGATGTTTCGGGCGCCAGATGGTTACTCCTATCAACCAACTCCAACCTCCACATCCATCCCAGGCTTTACCATTCTGCCTGACGATCAACTTAGCATAGAGGTTTTCACAAATAACGGGGAACGAATCATTGATCCGAACCCAGAACTTTCCACCAACGTCCAAAATCCTGTCGAGAAAAAAGAGTTCATCTACCCGGTTGATGAGCAGGGCATAGTAAAGCTGCCGATGATCGGTCACATTCAGCTTGGCGGCTTGAACCTGCAGAAGGCGGAAGAAGCGGTGCAGAAAGCATATCAAAA
The DNA here is from genome assembly GCA_050250195.1 of Cyclobacteriaceae bacterium. Classification (GTDB taxonomy): domain Bacteria; phylum Bacteroidota; class Bacteroidia; order Cytophagales; family Cyclobacteriaceae; genus ELB16-189. Next base: position 353,577 of record JBFWPC010000002.1, read on the forward strand.
ATTCTACAAAGAGCCTTTCGTCATCATCAAATTCAACAATAAGCGTGTAATCCTACTGGGTGCGCTTGGCGGCCAGGTAATTCCCTTAACCAACCAACACACGAGGTTGACTGAAGTGTTAGCGTTGGGCAAAGGACTCGATGCAAATGCGAAAGCACAAAACATTCGAGTCATCAGAGGCAGTGAAGTCTTCAAGGTTGACTTGAGTACCATTGAAGGATTTCAGGCCGGTAATCTCATGATGGAATCGGGTGACATTGTCTATGTCGAGCCGGTCCGGAGGCCTTTCTCGGAGGCACTTCGCGAAAATAGCAGTATCTTAGGCCTGCTGATTAGTCTGGCTTCATTGGTGGTGGTGATTAGTACGGTTACTCGTTAAGATGCAGACACACGCTCAAACACCCGAAGGGATTGATTTTGAAAAACTGCGCAGTGTCGTACGCAGAAATCTGCCTTGGATCATAGCCATCTTCCTTGTTACCAACCTGGCAGCTTATTTGACCATACGGTGGACCAAGGATGTTTATGAATCGGAATCGGAATTAAAGCTGGAGATCAAGCAAGACGCAACCGAGCTTGGGATCAAGAATTTCGTGGAGGACCAAAACCTGAACATCATCTCCGGAGAAATCGAACAAATCAAATCGAAGGTGTTCCTTAATCGCGTGGTCGATTCGCTCGACCTGGCAATCGGGTATTACAGCATCGGCAAAGTGTTGGTAGATGAAAAATTCCGCTACGCACCCTTTGAAGTTAGCTACAGAACGGTGCCAGCGTGGGCCTATGACAGGCCGTTCTACTTCAATTTTGTAGACGATGTACACTATACAGTCCGGGAAAAGGAGGATGGAACAGAACACCAGGGCACCTTTGGAGAACCGCTTACCATTCAAGACTTTACCCTGCTGGTAAGAAAAACCTTTGCCTATGATGCCAGCAGCAGCGAAGATTATTACTTCATTATTCATAGCAGAAAGAGCCTCGTAGAATATCTCGCCAATAATTTAACTGTTGAGCCGCTCAACTTTAACGCCAACACCATCAGGATTTCTTTTCAAGACTTCAATGCGCTGAAGGCATATGTAATCGTAAATGCCATTGACTCTTTGTACATCAGCTACAGCAACGAACAGAAAAACCTTGCCAACAAGCAGAAAATAGAGTGGCTAAACAAAGAGCTTCAGCAAATTGAAAGCAGAATGGAGGACTTCGAAAACTATTTCGAAGAATTCACCCTGCAAAACAAAAGCAGCAGTGTAGATGAGGACCTTAAGCGAACGATTTTCCTGATCAACAAGATCGACTCGCAGCGCTACGACCTCAACAAGAAACTTACCGATCTCGATCAACTGATCAACGGCCTCAACGAGCAGGAAGGGCGATTGTCTGTACCGCCCCGGTCCGTACTGCCTGACTATTTGGACAAGCAATATGCCGAACTGCAGAAGGCAACCCAGGAACGGGACAAACTTGCCCTTGCCTACAATGAAAATACATTTGCATTTCGTCAAAAAGAAAATGAGGTAGCGCGATTGCGCGACCAGTTTTTTAAACAACTAACCGCGCTCAAACAACAATGGCTGGAAAATGGTGCGGAACTGACCAAGCAGAAAAGGAGACTCGAAGAGGAATTTGCTACCATGCCCGACAAGAACACGCAGTATTCAAAAAAACAAAGATTCTACAAGCTGTATGAGGAATTCTATCTTTCGCTCATGCAGGCCAAATCAGAATTCGAAATTGCCCAGGCCGGCAACACTCCTGATTTTAAGGTCCTATCTTCAGCCACATTACCCACTACACCAATTTCACCCAAGAAAATGATGATCGTTGGCATCGGCTTGGTGACCAGCCTAACGCTTAACTTCTTTTTTATTGGTCTTTTGTACTTATTCAACAACAAGATCACAAGCCTTCAGGAAGTGGAGAGGCACGTTTCCGTTCCCGTGCTCGGATCAATTCCCTCGCTGGGGAGTGACTCCGATGGACTTCTGGTGAATGATCAGCCAAAGAGCATGGTAAGTGAGGCCATTCGAACGTTGCGCACCAACCTTGACTTCTTTGCTTCTTCCAATCACCACAAGACGATTGCGATCACCTCTACGATCTCAGGCGAGGGTAAATCATTCCTTGCGAAAAACCTGGGTGGTGTGCTTGCGATGTCTACCAAAAAAGTGCTGCTGGTTGATTTGGACATGCGAAAGAACAAACCAAACGGTACCTTTTCATCTAACGATGCCTCCAGGGGATTGAGCACCATTCTCATTAACAAGCATAAATGGATTGAGTGCATTACCAAGACTCATATTGATAACCTGGACTTTATTCATGCGGGTCCACATCCCCCCAATCCGTCAGAGTTGCTTATGAACGGCCCTTTCAGCATGTTGCTATCCGAACTCAACAAAGCATACGACTTCGTGGTCATCGACACGCCTCCGGTTGGTCTCGTAACCGATGGCATCATGGCGATGAAACTCGCGGACGTTTCCATTTATCTGTTCAGAGCCAATTACTCAAGAAGAGATGCAATGGATTCATTAGACCGCCTTCACAAAATCAACAAGATTGATAATCTGGCAGTTGTTGTAAACGCAGTGCCGGTGTCCGGAAAGGCGTACGGTTATGGTTATTACGAAGAGCGGCCGGAAGGTAGATGGAAAAAAGCATTTAAGTGAGTGTTCTCGTTTTTCAAAAAGAAGGTCAATCCACCGGAACCGCTATTCACTGACATTCACTCCCACTTGTTGGCAGGCCTGGATGATGGTGTCAAATCGATAGAAGAGGCCCTGGATCTAATTCGGCAATTTAAGGATCTGGGGTTTCGTAAGGCGATCACCACGCCCCACGTTATGAGCGATGCCTATCGCAATACCCCCTCCCATATTAAATCCGGCCTGGAACAATTGCGAAAGGCTTTGGCGCGCGAGGCTATCGATTTTGAAGTAGAAGCTGCCGCTGAATATTACCTTGATGAGGTACTTTGTCAAAAAGTAAAATCAAACGAGCCCCTGCTAACATTTGGTGGGCACTATCTGCTTTTTGAAACCAACTTCCTGACCGAGCCCTATCAACTTAAAGAGTTTGTATTCGCTGTTACCACACAGGGCTACAAGCCGATATTGGCGCATCCCGAACGTTACCAATATCTTGTGAACGATTTTCAGAAAATTGAAGATCTTCGCAACAGAAACGTGCTTTTTCAAATTAACATTCCATCCCTGGTTGGCGCGTACTCAAAACCCATCCAAAAGCTTGCCCAAAACTTGATTGACAAGGGCTGGGTTGATTTCGTGGGCAGCGATTGTCACAGCCAATTCCATGTGGACATGATGAAGGAGGCATTGAAAAACAAGTATTTCCGAAAGGCACTGGAATTGCCGTTAATAAATAGAGAACTGTAGCATGGTCGTAGTAACAGGCGGCACTGGCGTACTGGGTGAATTTCTGCTGCAGAAATTAAGTGAATCAGGTGCGGAGGTGGTGGCCATCAGGCGCAAGCACAGTACCATTCCGAATGGATTGCCTATCCGGTGGGAAGAAGCCGATCTTTCTGATCCCAATCGGCTTACGGATGTCTTCAAGGATGCATCCATCGTGATTCATGCTGCGGCACATGTATCCTTCAATCCTCGCGAGCGGGATCTGATGATGCAAATCAACGTGGAAGGCACCCAACATGTGGTAAATGCATGCCTGGCGGCTGGCGTTCCGCGTTTATTGCACGTTAGCTCGGTTGCCGCATTAGGTCGTCAACGGGGCGTTAAGGTTATTGACGAAAGCAGCAAATGGATTGAGAGCAGTCTCAACTCAGATTATGCCGAGTCGAAGTATCTGGCAGAACTCGAAGTATACCGCGGCCAGGAAGAAGGCCTGGCCATCGATATCATCAATCCGTCTGTCATTCTCGCTCCCAACCGCAGCAACCGCAGCAGCGCTCAAATCTTTCATTATGTTTTGAAGAAGCGCAAATTCTTCACGGAGGGCCAGGTGAATTATGTGGATGTGAGGGACGTGGCCACGGCCACCCTAAAGCTGATGGAAAGAAATGCAACGGGACAACGTTACATCCTGAATGGCGGACACATTGAAATTCAACGATTGTTGGAAGCGATTGCGCAGCGACTGGATGTGAGGGCGCCCTCGATTAAGGTGCCGAACAGCATACTTCGGATTCTTGTGGCCACCGAACGGCTGCGCTCAGCAATTACCGGCTCCCCACCGTGGGTTACTGCACAAACGCTTCGCGGCACCAAGACTCGCTTCCAATACAACAACAGGAAAGCCGTCAACGACCTTGGACTTCAATTCACCGATCTTGAGAATACGCTGGACTGGTGTTGCAACTGGTACCGCACCGCTTACAACAAACAATCGATACCTGCAAGTTGAAGCGCTGCAATTATTGCCATAGATTTGCCTTTGAATTTAATCACTGGCTTCGCTTTAAAGCGACTTAATTTTTACCTAATTTGGGAAAACCCCACGACTGATGGCCCACGAATTCAGGAAAAGAGAGGAAGAGGAGGAGTTGATCAAGCGTTTCGAGGAGAGTCTGAAAAAGAACACCACCCATTTTTTTGACATTGCCGCTTACGAAACCATCATTGATTTCTACCTGGATCACAACAAATACAAAAAAGCCTTAACGGCAGTCAATCAGGCAATGGAGCAGTACCCATTCTCCACGGAATTGATTACCGTGAAAGCCCAGGTGCTCACCAATTTGCAGGATTACGATCTCGCGCTGGAACTACTCGAGAAAGCCAAGTCGTTGAATCCGCTGGACGTTGAGATTTATTTTTCGATTGGCTCCATTCTTTCGTTGCAAGGCCATCACAAAGAGGCCATCGAGGTCTACCACGAGGCAATCACTTTTGCCGATGAAGATCAGGCGGAGCTGTACTACAACATGGGTCTCGCTTTCCAAAGCCTGGATGACTATGACCAGGCGATTGATGCTTACAAGAAAACAGTAGACCTCGACATTGGCCATGAAGGGGCCTTGTATGAACTGGCTTACTGCCTGGATGTTGTCGGGCAACTTGAGAGCAGCCTCAGTTACTACAAGAAATTTATCGATGAAGATCCGTTCTCGGCCGCAGCATGGTATAACCTCGGAATTGTTTACAACAAGTTAGCACAATACAAAGAAGCACTGGACGCGTATGAATATGCATTGGCCATTGACGATAGCTTTGCCTCAGCACACTACAACATTGGCAACACCTATCTCAATTTGGAACAATACACCAAGGCAATCGATTCCTTCCGGAAGACCATTGACCTGGAAGGGCCAAGCCCAGAGGTGTATTGCTCAATGGGTGCCGCATATGAAAACCTGGGGCAATATGATCTTGGCTTAAAGTATTTTCAAAAAGCCACCAAACTTGATCCGTTCTATGATGAAGCCTGGTTTGGTGCCGGCTCGTGCCTCGAGCGCCAGGAAAAATGGTACCAGGCGTTGCACTTCTTTAATAAGGCCGTTAAACTCAACAGCCAAAATGCAGAATACTGGAAAGCAGCTGCTCACGCTGAGTTTAAGATTGGCAATTCGATCAGCAGCATCAGTGCGTACGAAGAGGCGAGCCACCTCGGTCCCACCGACAAGGAAGTGTGGCTCAACTGGTCCTACATCTACTACGAACAAGGTGAAAATGGCAAAGCCATTGAAGTGCTGGAAGACGGCATGTCTGAGTTGCCTGACGAGGCAGAGTTGATGTATCGAATGACCGTCTATTTGATCGAAGATGGCAGATTTAAGGAAGCCTTCAATTATCTGGAAAATGCGCTAATTTTGGATTTCGAAGGTCATACTGCTTTGTTTGAGTTCTTCCCGAAAGCAGAAACTCAGAAAGCGTTATACAAGATCATTGACCAATTTAGAAAAGAGAACACTTAATGAACTACGCACTCAAGAACCTGCCTGAGCGAACGGTGAAGCCCAGGCAAGTAGGCTTTACCATGGCCATGGACAAAGGCCTCAGCATTCGTGAAGTGGAAGATTTTGTAAGCATCGCCTCAGATCATGTTGATATTGTGAAGTTGGGTTGGGCCACTTCTTACGTAACTCCCAACCTGAAGGAGAAGCTTAAGGTTTATAAGGAAGCGGGAATCCCCGTGTATTTTGGTGGCACACTTTTCGAAGCCTTCATTGTCAGGGATCAGTTTGACGATTACCGGAAGGTGCTCGATAAATATGACATGTCATTTGCCGAGGTGAGCGATGGCTCCATCGAATTGGATCATGACAAGAAGCTGGACTATATCGCCAGGCTCTCCGAACAGGTCACGGTCTTGTCGGAAGTGGGTTCAAAGGATGCCGAAAAGATCATACCTCCCTATCAATGGATCGAGCTTATGCAAAAGGAGCTGGAAGCCGGAGCCTGGAAGGTGATCGGTGAAGCGCGGGAAAGTGGCAACGTGGGTTTGTTTCGCTCAACCGGAGAAGTCCGCTCTGGCTTGGTTCAGGAAATCCTTACCAAGATTCCATTTGAAAAAATCATTTGGGAGGCACCACAAAAAGCGCAGCAAGTTTGGTTTATTAAATTATTGGGAGCCAATGTCAACCTGGGCAATATCGCTCCGCAGGAAGTGATTCCATTGGAAACCATTCGACTGGGGTTACGGGGCGATACGTTTCTTCATTTCCTGGGTATTGAACAACCTAAACCCAAGAACGCCCCTCCCTTTCATGCTGATTAAGTAGCGTGAGAAGACTCAAGGACTATCTGCTCCTTTACCTGAAAGGAATTGGCATGGGTGCTGCTGATGTGGTGCCAGGCGTTTCGGGCGGAACCATTGCCTTTATCACCGGCATCTACGAAGAGCTCATCTCTTCCATCAAATCGATCGATCAGGAAACCATACGCTTGTTATTTCAATGGCAGATCGCAGCATTTTGGAAGCGGATCAATGGCGCGTTTCTTTTGACTGTGCTGGTGGGGATCATGACAAGCCTCGTGTCGCTTGCACAATTGATGACCTATTTGCTTCAACACTACCCGATAGAAATCTGGTCGTTCTTTTTTGGACTGATCGCCATTTCATCCCCGCTGATTACCAGAGAAATCAAGAAATGGAATGCGGCAACCGTCCTCGCGGGAATCGTGGGACTGGTGATTGCGTATGTGATCACCATCCTTTCACCGGCCGCCACACCAGACAGTTGGTGGTTTATCGTCATTTGTGGTGCTGTGGCGATTTGCGCCATGATCCTACCGGGGATCTCTGGCGCCTTCATCCTGCTCCTTTTGGGCAAATACGAATACATGGTGCGGGCGTTAACCGGGCTTGACGTGGTAACCATCCTGGTCTTTGTGATTGGCTGCGTGGCAGGGTTGTTGAGTTTCTCGCGATTTTTGAGTTGGATACTCATGCATTATCGGTTTCCAACCCTAGCTTTACTTGCCGGATTTATGGTGGGGTCGTTGAACAAAGTGTGGCCATGGAAGGAAATTACGTCCTTTCGCTTAAACCAACAGGGGGAGCAGGTACCTGCATTCGACACAAGTATCTGGCCATGGAACTACCTGGAGCGCACCGGCCAGGACCCTAAGATTTTTCAAGCCATTCTGTTTGTTTCTATTGGCGTGTTCCTGGTTGTCGTAGTCGAAAAGTTGTCACTGCTCCTCAAATCAAAACATTGATGTATGGAAAAGAAATTCGGATTGATCGGCCTTACCGTCAGCCATTCGTTCTCCAAATCTTATTTTGACGAAAAGTTTTTTAGGGAGGGGTTTAGAGACTATCACTATGATCTCTACGAACTGAAGAAGATTGACGACATCACGTCTCTACTCAACGACAATCCCGAATTGTGCGGGTTGAATGTGACCGTTCCCTATAAAGAACAAGTGATGAGCTTCCTCAATGACCTGGATGCCGATGCGAAAAAAATTGGAGCCGTAAATGTGATCAGCATAAAAGATGGTAAACTCAAAGGTTACAATACCGACAGTGACGCATTCCTGGAGACGATCCAAAAGTGGTTGCCGAAATCAAAAGCATTTAAGGCGTTGATTCTTGGTACTGGCGGCTCTTCAAAAGCCGTGCAGCAGGCACTGAGAAACATTGAAATCCCCTTCTCGCTTGTTTCAAGAGGCGAAAGCAGGGGACAACACACCTACGAAACGCTCAAAGCGGGCAAAGTCCTTGGTGAATGCAACCTCATCATCAATACCACCCCGTTGGGCATGCATCCCAACACAACCCACTACCCGCCAATACCTTACGACCAGCTTACCGCCAACCACTTCGTATACGATTTAATTTACAACCCTGCCCGCACCGTCTTTTTGCAGAAGGCCGAAATGAAGGGCGCCCACATTAAGAACGGACTGGAAATGCTTCAAATTCAGGCAGAAAAAGCCTGGACTATCTGGAACAGTTAACTATCCCCCGCCTCGACATCGCTCAAGAAAATCCCTGAAAAGAGTGATTGAAATTCAAAAATAAAGCGGGAAATTTACTTATACCTGCGATCGAGCCCGGGGTGTTTCAGATGTCCTCCATCTGAGAATCAGGAGCCAACCTTTGCAGGCTTATTATTACCCGTTTCCGTATGATAAGAAACTTACCTGCTTTTATTGCCGGCATGGCAATGTTCATTGTGGCGCCTGCATTTTCGCAGCTGCGCTATGGCCCACACTTTGGTACAACCTTTACGTCCTTTGCAAGTGACAATACCGGGTTCTCAGGCAACCTGGGTCTTGTGGTTGGAGGTACGGTCGAGTACGACCTTACCTCGGCCGCCCAACTTTTTGCCAATCTGGATTACAACCAGATCCGCGGAGGATTGAACTCCCCGCCAACGGTGATCGGAAACACCACCATTGTTGAGAACAACGTTTTCACCCTTCACGCGGCCGAAGCAAGTTTGCTTGCGTCTTATCGATTCCCGATTCCCTTCTTCGGATCGGCAACACCGAAATTGGTGGGTGGTGGTTCTGTTGCCTACAATTTTTACACCAACGCACAACGAAATGTTTCATTTTATTCAAATGATTCGCGTTCGTCCATTTCAGGTAGCGAAAATGTGACTGACAGCTTTGAACCCTTTCTGTACTCGGTACAGGGAGGACTTCAGTTTGAGTTTCTTTTGTCCGATGCGCATATCACAGCGGTGAGTTTTGACATCCGATACCGGAGGAACATAAATGCAGTAATGAGTGGACTGTCACTCTATGGGCAGGGAGGTGCATCAGATGTGTATGCCAATTCGCTTATCATCACCTTCGGCTTCCGTTTCAAATAAGGCACAACAAAAATTTCTAATCAATAACTTTTATGAAAATTAAATTCTCCCGAGTCCTAAACCTGGCGTTTGGGCTCGCAGCTGCCAGCATGGTGGTCATTTCCTGTAAAGACGATTTTACCGAGGAAGATTTGCTCAACAAGCAGGCTGAGTTAGCCAAGGACAATGTTGAGCTGGCTGTTATGGTTTACAATGGATCCGTGTCGTTCAGCACGGGTGGAAATTCAGGTGGTAGGACGGCCGATGAAAAAGGATTGGCAGGAGTAGACGTGACCATCAGTTTAAATGGAACGGCTACAACCGTACAGACAGATGCCAATGGCCTGGCGAACTTCACAGGATTGAGCCAGGGCACCGTGGCGGGCGTGATTAAAGGCACAGATATTACCACCACAAACTTTGTGGTTTCGATCAAGAAAGAAGAGAATGCCACGGCCGGCAAGGTCGGATCGGTCATCAACGCAGGCGTCATGATTCCGGTATACGAAACCAGCGGACCCAATACAGCGACCGTTTCAGGCCGGGCAACATGCGAAACCAACATGCTAAACGACACCCGTGAAAGTGTGCCAGACGGTGTAACGGTGGCTTTCTCGATTGTTCCACGTGAGTCGAGCTATGGCTACGACTACGAGTACGACTACTATGAAGGTGAATCGTACCCCACCTTCTTCCCTTTCTTTGGGCAAACCAACGAAAAAGCCGAGGAGTCTCTTCGCAATGCCAAGGTGGAGAGCATCAGCTATGAAGGCAACTTTGTGGCCGCCATCACGGGTGGTAACTACTCCATCACATTGCCCACTGCGCACGAGGGTTTGGTATTCAACGTCCAGTTCTCTGATTTTACCGCCAATCAAGACATTGCCGTAGACCACTACGAAAATGAACCGGACGGCTCCATCAGGGCTGTGCAAACGCTGTCGACATTGTTTTCACAAAGCACGTGGGCCGATTTGGGTGCCGACTACGGCCGGTATGAAATTCCTTATGTGGAGACATTACAATTTGACATCGCAGCACCTCCCGCATCAGGCAGCGGTGCCGCAGCAACTGCCGAACTGGTTGCTACCAGCTTAGCCCCTGCCGGTTTCTCAATTCTTGCAAACGGTTCAGGGTATCCCGTGAACTCTACCACCATCCCGGTTACAGTGAATGGGGGAAACTATAACAGCTCTGTCACTGGAGCGACCGTGGCCGATCTGAATGCACAATCCGATGCGAGCGGTAGAATTATCGGAATCATCGTCAACGACCCGGGCTTTGGCTACCGCAGCCAGGCCACATTGACTATCGGTGGAGGTGGTACCGGGGCGGTTGTTCGTGTAAACTTCCAAAGCCAGGTTGCCGGACTCGGTTTTACGGATGCTGCAGCAGGCACTACCCTTTCTGCTGGCGGCACGGGCTATGTAGTGGCACCTGTTCCGTACTTTCAAGGTTATACCTTTGGTGGTGAGTTCATCGAGTCGCCTGGTACGGCTATCGTTGTAAATGGTTCGGTGGTGTCGTTCACCGTGCCCGCCACATTCTGGGCCTCGGCACCAACGGTGAGTTTCAGACCAGCCACCCGCGTACAAGCCACAGCCAATATCGGCTCAGTGGGCGGTTTTGGTGATATCCTTTCTGTAGCCATGAACAGCTCCGGCAATGCGTATAATCCACTTTCGCCTCCTGCCGTTACCGTTCGCGATTTGAGAGGAGCCGCAGGTTCGGGTGCGGCTTTTTTGGCTGACATGAGTTCATCCGGATTCATCAACAGCATCATTGTCATGAACAGTGGGTCGGGGTATTCAAGTACCGGCAATGCCAATTTTCCTACCTCCGCACAAGAATTTCAGATTGACACCGATAACAATAATGGTACAACCGAGTACCCATACACGGTTATCGTTATGCAACCCGGTCACAATCGGATTATGAATGCCTACTATGGCACGGGCATCCACGAGCGCAGTCTCGATTACTACGATTGATCTTTGCCTAGGTATTAAGAAAGCCACCTGTTTTAAGCGGGTGGCTTTTTTTGTTTCCACACAAGGTGGTGGTGGTAAGTTTATCTTTATTTTCACATCTCCATGGATTTTAAACTCACCAGCGAATACATACCTACCGGTGATCAGCCCCAGGCGATCGAGCAATTGGTGGCGGGCATCAATGCTGGCGAACGCTCGCAAACACTGCTTGGCGTAACCGGTTCGGGCAAGACCTTCACCATGGCCAACGTGGTGGCGAGGGTAAACCGCCCGACCATCGTGTTGTGTCATAACAAAACACTGGCCGCACAGCTCTATGGAGAATTTAAGCAATTCTTTCCCGAGAACGCCATTGAATATTTCATCTCATATTACGACTACTATCAGCCCGAGGCCTATATACCCACATCCAACCTGTACATCGAAAAAGACCTGTCCATTAATGAAGAAATTGAAAAGCTGAGGCTGAGCGCCACTTCCTCATTGCTTTCCGGGCGAAGAGATGTGCTGGTGGTAGCCTCGGTTTCGTGCATCTATGGTATTGGAAATCCTGAGGAGTTTGGAAAGAACAGAATCCAGTTGACGGTGGGCGAAGTAATTCCCAGAAATAAGTTCCTGTTTGCCCTGGTTGATATATTGTATAGTCGCACGGAGGTAGAATTCAAGAGAGGGACCTTCCGTGTGAAAGGCGACACGGTGGACGTGTTTCTGGCCTATGCGGATTATGCCATTCGCATATACTTTTTTGGAGATGAAATCGAGACCATTCAGCTTATCGACCCCAAGACCGGGAAAAAAATAGCAGATGAGAAAATGGCTGTCATCTTCCCGGCAAATCTATTCGTAACCGGAAAAGATCTGCTTCAATTGGCCATCAAGGAAATTCAGGACGATTTAGTGCTTCAACTTCAAATGTTTGAAGGCGAGAGGCGACACCTGGAAGCAAAGCGACTCAAAGAGCGTACAGAGTTCGACCTGGAAATGATGCGCGAGTTGGGTTACTGCAGTGGCATTGAAAATTACTCCAGGTACTTTGACAGGCGAAATGCAGGTGCCAGGCCGTTTTGTCTCCTTGACTATTTTCCAGATGATTACCTGATGATCATAGATGAGAGTCACGTCACGGTTCCGCAAATTCGGGCCATGTGGGGTGGCGATCGTTCGCGCAAAGTCAACCTGGTGGACTATGGCTTCAGGTTGCCTTCGGCCATGGACAACCGCCCACTTACATTCAACGAATTTGAAAGCATTCTGAACCAGGTGATCTTTGTAAGTGCCACGCCTGCGGAATATGAATTGAGAAAGTCAGAAGGCGTGGTTGTCGAACAGCTGATCAGGCCCACCGGGCTGCTGGACCCTGAAATTGACGTCAGACCCAGTAAAAATCAGATTGATGATTTGCTTGAGGAGATTGACGAGCGTGTGAAAAAGAAGGAACGGGTGCTGGTGACCACACTCACGAAACGCATGGCAGAAGAGCTCACCAAGTTTATGGAAAGGGCCTCTATTAAATGCCGCTACATTCATTCAGAAGTAGACACCCTCGAACGAGTTGAAATTCTTCGTGAACTGCGCTTGGGGATATTCGATGTGTTGGTGGGTGTAAATCTCCTGCGCGAGGGACTGGACCTACCTGAGGTTTCCCTGGTGGCCATCATGGATGCAGACAAGGAAGGTTTTTTGAGAAATCAGCGATCGCTGGTTCAAACCATCGGCAGGGCCGCAAGGAACGTAAATGGGCGGGTGATCATGTATGCCGATACCATTACCGAATCGATGCAGGCAGCCATTGACGAAACCAATCGGAGGAGAACGACCCAAATGGACTACAATATAAAACACGGAATTACTCCCACAACCGTAGTAAAGTCCAGGGAATCCATCCTGGGCCAGACGAAAGTGGCCGACTCAAAGAAGTCGACCAAGAAGTACTATATCGAAGACGAGGAAAAGTCATTGGCAGCCGACCCGGTGGTAGCCTACCTTGGTGTAGGGGATTTGCAAAAGATGGCAGAGCGCACGAAGAAGGCGATGGAGAAGGCGGCCAAAGAACTGGAGTTTATTGAAGCCGCCCGACTTCGCGATGAGTATCTGGCGATTCAGAAAATGATTGAAGAGAAGACCAACTAATGATATGAAGAAATACTTTCTGATCGGATTGTTTGCTACGGTTGTGTCGGCCGTGTCGGCTCAAAGTTCAAATGATTTGCTGCTTCATGTGGGAATAGACGTGCTTAAGACTGACAATCAAAATCTCTTTGAAAAGGCACAAGTGGGCGTGGAGCTGAATTATTTTGTATTACGCCACTTCGCAGTGGGCGGGGGCGCTGAAATTTGGACCGACCGCAGGAGCTCCTTTGCAATGGGCGTGCGTTGGTATGCCAACGATCAGATTTTTCTTCGCTTTCGGGGGCTGATTGGTGCCAACGAAGCGGCAGCCGGTGCAGGGTGGGCCAAACCCATCGGGCAAAACTGGCGGGTTGAAGCGTTGGGTGATCTATATCTCGGGAATGTGGATTTTGCGCTGAGAGCCGGAGTTAGCTATGTGATCCGGTAGCAATTAGCAATATACGCGGTGAATAGTTTGCGTCTACCATTCTCATTGATTCACGCTCCTCCAATCTACTTGACACTAACCTCTGAGTCGCTTATAAAGATAAATTGCAGTTATAAGTAATAGAGCAATGGCCATCAGTACAACCATGCCCCAGAGTGCACTGATGCCCGTCCGGACGACCACAAGCATCACTATGGCAATCAGAAATATGGAGGCTACCTCGTTCCATATCCGCAGTTGTTGGCTGGAATATCCGAAAACACCCTTCATTTGCTGACGAAATAATTTGTGCAACGATCCGTGATAAGCGAGCAGTCCAACTACAAAACCAAGCTTAACCCAAAGCCAGGTGGGGAAAACCGGATAGTAACTGAGTAGGGCGATACCCAAAATCATAGAAAGGACACATGATGGCCAGGTGATGCCAAACCACAGTCGCCTGATCATCACCTCAAACTGAGCCTGTAATATTTTTCGTTCAATTTCCGGCTTATCATGGGCCTCTCGGTTGTAAATAAACAACCGAACAACATAGAACAGTCCGGCAAACCAAGTTACCACAAAAATGATATGCAGTGCTTTCAGGTACAGAAACATTCTAAAAAAGTTAAGCGACAACTGATTGGAATTGAAAGTTGACGAGGCGTGAAAGCGCCTTGATCCAATCATCGCGTTCGTTCAAACAAGGAACGACCGAGTAGGTTTCACCTCCCGCCCTCATAAACTCTTCCTTGCCCTCTACAGCAATTTCCTCCAGTGTTTCCAGGCAATCGCTGACAAATGCTGGACAAACCACCACCAATTTCCTGACGCCTAGCTTCGGGAACTTCCTCAACTGTTCTGCAGTGAAAGGCTTCAACCATTCATCGTTTCCTAGTCGTGACTGGAACGCAATGCTGAATTTATCATCACGGAGGTTCAGCTTGTTCGCTACTTCATTGGTGGTCGCAATAACCTGGTGACGATAACAGAATTTGTGGGCCGATGAAGTTACCGAACAACAATCCGAACTTGAGAAACAATGACTCCCCGTACAGTCCGTCTTCAACACGTGCCGCTTCGGAATTCCATGGTAGCTGAACAATACATGATCATAGTTATCCTGCAAACAGGGGGCAATGCTTTGAGACAACGCGTGGATGTAAGACGAATCGTTGTAGAAGGGCGGCACTATTTTGAGCTTGAAATCGTATTTGCCAACCGCATACGCCTGTTCTACATGCTCAACGGCCGTTTCGTAACTGCTCATCGCATAGTGAGGATATAGCGGAACCAGAACCACTTCCCGCAAGTCAGGATTTTCATCGAGCAATTTTCTAAATGCATCGTTGGGTGTTGGGTTGGCGTAGCGCATGCATAACTCCACAGGCATTCGCATTTCCAATGAAAGTTTATGCTGTACCTGCCGTGAAATTTCAATCAGGGGCGAACCCTGGCCAGTCCAGATGGTTCTGTACTTTGCGGCACTCCTGGGCGCACGAAGAGGCACAATGATCCCTTTGACCAACAGCCACCTTAAAAAATAAGGAACATCTATGACCCGCTTATCCATCAGGAATTCATCGAGGTATTTGCGGACGTCTTTCACCTGATATGAATCCGGAGAACCCAGATTCGTCAAAAGCACAGCACGGGTGGCCATCTTCTTGTTATTAGAGTTTAAATCGCTTTGCTGAATAACTGTTCGCTGTCATGCTTTCGCCACAACCGGGCATCCAGAGCTGCGCAACTGTTGCGAATGAACAGTTGCCCCAAGGTAGTCACCACCAGTTCATCGCCATGCTCTTCCAACAAGCCATCCGCACTCAGTTGTTTAACTTTTCCGGCTGCAAAGGCCAGAAACTTTGGGTCAAGAACATTTTTATCAAGTCTTGTTGTGCCTATGCACATCAGTTCGAGAATGTTCTTTCGAAGTAACAAATCCTCCTCGCTCAACAAATGGCCCGTAACAAAAGCCCATTCACCCCTATTGATTTTTTCTTCATAAGTTTCAATCACCTTCTCATTTTGCATAAAAGCGCTCCAGGTGTCGCTGATGCTTGATGCACCAAGTCCTATGATAAGCCTATTATTGGTGGTGGTGTAGCCCATAAAATTGCGATGCATTTTCCCTCGGGCTGCCGCTGTGCAAAGTTTGTCGTCCGGCAAAGCAAAGTGGTCCATCCCTATTGCTACGAAGCCCTCTTTTAGCAACAGTTCCCGACCGGTTTGATACATCTTCCACTTATCGGCTGCAGCCGGCAAGTCGGCTTCGGTATATCTGCGCTGACCTTTGCTTTTCCACGGCACGTGGGCATAAGAGTAGAAAGCCATGCGTTCAGGTTTCAACTGGCGAATGTATTCGATGGTTAGCCTTACACTCTTCTCCGTTTGCAACGGCAATCCGTAGACAAGGTCAATATTTAGGCTGTTAAATCCGTATTTGCGCGACCATTCGACTACCTCTTTAGTTTTTTCAAACGACTGAATACGATTGATGATGTACTGTACTTCAGGATCAAAATCCTGAACTCCCAGGCTGATGCGGTTGAAGCCTTGCTTGCTCAGCGCTTCCAAGTGCTCCTCGGTGGTATAGTTGGGATGTACCTCTGCGCTGAATTCCCGACCGTCAGCCACGACACAATCATGCGTAATCCCTGCAATGAGCTTAGTCAGGTTGACAGGACTGAAAAACGTGGGGGTACCTCCGCCCAAATGAATTTCCCTAATCGTTGGGCGAAACGGAAGTTTGCTTCGATACATGGTCCATTCCTTCAGCACCGAATCGATATAACCGCTTTCTACCTGGTGATTTTTGGTAATGCGCTTGTTGCAGGCACAAAATGTGCACAGGCTTTCGCAGAATGGAAGGTGAATGTAGACGGACAGTTCGCCCTTTTCCTTCACAAAAGCTTTTTGCACTTCCTCTAACCAAATACCCTCGTTGATTGAATCCGGCTGCCAGTACGGAACCGTTGGGTAACTGGTGTACCGCGGAGTTGGCGTGTCGTATTGATGAAGCAGTGAAAGTAGGTTTTCCATTGGTCAAAACTTTTTTGCAGCGTCCAACGTGGCCTCAATCTCTTCATCGCCAATGCTTGCACTTACGAACCAGCTTTCAAAAGCGGATGGCGGCAAATAAACACCGTGGTGAAGCAAGTGATGAAAGAACCGGTTGAACTCAGCGTTACTGCAGGCTTTGGCGCTGTCAAAATCGATAACAGGATGCGAACCAAAGTGAAGACTCATCATGCTTCCCAATCGGTTGACCGTGTGTTCGATACCCTTGCCTTTCAGCAGCGTTGACATTCCATCGGCCAGTTGTCTTGTCGTCTTCTCCAGTTGTCGATAGACGGAAGGATTTTCTTTCAGGTGCTTGAGCAATGTATACCCCGCAATCATCGCAATGGGATTTCCGCTCAGCGTTCCCGCCTGGTATACATTTCCCACCGGGGCCACTTGGTCCATGATTTCCCGCCTGCCGCCAAAAGCACCCACCGGCAAGCCTCCACCAATGATTTTTCCATACGTAACCAGGTCGGCACTGACGTTGAAGAGTTCTTGTGCACCACCGGCCGCAAGCCGGAAGCCAGTCATTACTTCGTCAAATATTAAAACAATCCGATGTGTATCACAAAATTCGCGCAATGCGTTTAGAAAATTCTTTTCCGGCAGGATGCATCCCATATTACCGGCCACGGGTTCAACGATGATGGCTGCTATCTCATCCGCGTGGTTTGAAACCAGTGTGCGAACGGCTTTTATGTCATTGAAAGGTGCGTTGAGTGTGTCCTGCGCGATCGCTGCCGATACGCCCGGCACCGCCTGAATGCCGAGCGTTGCCATGCCGCTTCCGGCCTTTACCAAAAAAGCATCTGCATGCCCGTGATAGCAGCCCTCAAATTTGATCAGTTTGTTCCTTCCTGTGTAGCCCCTTGCCAGGCGGATCGCACTCATGCAAGCCTCGGTGCCGCTGCTCACCATTCGCACCAGGTCAACATGGGGTACCATCGATTTGATGAGCTCGGCCATGTCAATCTCCAACTCGGTGGGCGCACCAAATGAAGTCGAGTGGCCCGCGCGTTCACGTATGGCTTCAACAACAGGTTCATATGCATGACCCATGATCATCGGCCCCCACGAATTGATGTAATCGATATAGCGGTTGCCATCTTCATCGTACAGGTAGGCACCTTTTGCCTTCTTTATGAACACCGGTGTACCACCAACGCTTTTAAAGGCCCGAACAGGCGAGTTCACACCACCGGGAATGTGTCTTTGAGCACGCAGGAACAATTCAGAACTTCTTTGTTGTGTATATGAACTCATGCTTTTTTTTCTGTTCTGGGCAACTACTGTTTAGAAGGTTAATCCGTTCTTGTGAAGCAGCTGTGCGGCATCCTTTGCAAAATAAGTTGCTATTAAATCTGCCCCGGCACGTTTTATCGACATGAGCACTTCCATCATCGATTGTTGTTCGTTAAGGTAACCCGCCCTGGCGGCAGCTTTGATCATTGCGTACTCACCGCTTACATGGTAGGCGCTTACGGGCAGTTGAACGCGGTCCTTAACCTCGCGGATGATATCCAGGTAAGCATGCGCGGGTTTCACCATGATAATATCCGCTCCTTCCTCAATATCCATCATCACCTCTTTGATCGCCTCCAAACGATTGGCCGGATTCATCTGGTAAGTCTTCTTATCACCGAAACCGGGGGCGCTGTCAAGGGCATCACGAAATGGTCCGTAGAAACAGGAAGCGTACTTGGCGGCATAGCTCATGATCCCTGTATTGGAAAATCCCGATGTTTCCAGCGACTCCCTGATGGCTTTGATACGACCATCCATCATGTCGCTGGGCGCCACAAAATCGGCACCTGCCCGCGCGTGGCTTACGCTCATTTTCGCCAACACTTCCACAGTTTGATCATTTATGATCTGTTCATTCTCTACTATGCCATCGTGGCCAAATGATGAATACGGATCGAGTGCCACATCGGTCATCACCACAAGTTGCGGCAATGCATCCTTAATTCTTCTAATGCTGCGCTGCATCAAGCCGTGCTCGTTCAATGCTTCTTTGCCCGTATTGTCCTTCAGTTGATCGGGGATCTTTGCAAACAATAGTGTGCATCGTAACCCAAGGGAATAACATGATTTCAGTTCCTCAACAGCCCGATCAAGCGAGTGCCGGTAATAACCAGGCATGGAAGGAATTTCTTCTTTCACGTTTTCACCTTCGGTAATAAAAACCGGAACGATAAAGTCGGATGGGTGCAATTTGGTTTCTTGCACCAAGGACCTAATGGATGCCGATTGACGTAAGATTCTATTTCGTCTTAACATGGTTACCTCAATTGGTAGTTTACTTAGTTCACCGGCACTTGTTCGTATTCTTTCACTGCATCCACAAAAGCCTTGGCATGATCTACCGGAATGTGGGGGGTGATTCCATGTCCCAGGTTGGCGATGTAGCTCTTTGCTCCAAAGGCATTGATCATCTTATTTACTGATTTGCGGATTTCCCTTGGCGAAAGCAAGAGTTTGCATGGATCGAGATTACCCTGTAGTGTGACGCGAGAATGGGTTTCCTTTCGCGCCTCTTCCGGGCGTATGGTCCAGTCGATGCCTAAGCCCGCCACCGACTTGCTGGCGGAGAGCGCCTTCAGCGCATAATTGCTGCCTTTGGGAAAAATGATCACAGGCACTTGCTTTGAAACGGCATCCGCTATCTGCAACAGGTAGGGTAATGCATACTGATCGAAGTCGTCTGGGCTCAACAACCCGCTCCAGCTGTCGAATACCTGAATCACATCAGCACCTGCATCGGCCTGACGCAACAGGTAGCGGATCGTGGCATCGGTAATTTTCTGCAGAAGTTTATCCGCGTTCGCGGGTTGAGTAAAGCAAAATGCTCTTGCTTTTTCAAAGCCTTTGCTGCCTCTTCCTTCCACCATATAGCACAATAGCGTAAATGGAGCTCCGGCAAAACCGATAAGAGGTAACCTGCCGTTTAACTCGCGCTTAACTAAGGCAAGGGCGTCATACACGTATTGTAACCTTTCGGTTGATCCAATTACGTCAAGCTTTTCGATATCTTCCCAGGTCACAATTGTCTGCGGCAACAACGGACCTTTTCCCTCCTCCATTAGCACTTCCAGGCCCATCGCCTGGGGAATTACGAGGATGTCAGAAAAAATGATGGCAGCATCCACTCCGAGACGATCTACCGGCTGCAACGTAATTTCACAAGCCAGCTCTGGCGTTTGCACACGCGTGAAGAAATCGTACTTTTTGCGAAGTTTGATGTACTCCGGCAGGTAGCGCCCGGCCTGTCGCATCATCCACACGGGTGGCCGTGCTACCACTTCCTGGCGGAGTGCCTTTAGCAACAAGTCATTCTTCAGCATCGGACGGTTTTTTTTCAAAGTACTCTACCATCAGTTTCAGTAGTGATTCCTCATTTGGTGAGTCTGCGACATAAATTTTCTTGAATCCCACTTTTGCTGCATGGCCGGCTGTTGTGTCGCCAATGCAGAAACAAGGCACATCCATTGTTTTATTTAACATGAGAAAACTATCAATTGCGCTTGGGCTAAGGAAAACAATAGCACAATAAGGATCATGTATCAACCGGGGCGTAAGCGCAACGTGATAAGCCACTACCTCTTGAACCTCGACATGGGCTTGCCTCAATTGATCCTGTAAATTCACCGTGCGAAGGTTACCACATATTTGTGTGATGGTTTGTATTTTGTTCTTGACGATTTCATCTTTAAGCAAAGCTGCCGCAGGCGCTGAAGCTTGTACAGTAAGGCCCTGAGCTTCAGCGATCGACTTGGTGGCCTCCGAAATGCAAAATATGCGAAATCGGTCGGTCTTCAGGTTCCACAACTCTGCCAATTGTATAAAGGCCCTTACTCCCATCGTGCTGGTGAAAGCCACATTCGGGTGCAAGTGAAATCTCCTTTTCAAATCGTTTACCGTCACTCTCTTTTCTATAAAATCGTGGTGAATAAACATCCAACCCTTTGCAATAAGGTCTTTGAGCTGAAGGGAGCGAAACTTGCGCGTTAACAATATGCGTGGTAACCCTATCATGCAGCCCTAAACGTTTTGATGATTGACTCCGCGCCCTTTGCAACCATTTCTCCTGCCGCCAACCGACCTGCATCACGGGCCTGATCAACATCAAAGTCCATTTCAACCTCAAGCTCTTGTAGTGCATCCATGCTCATTACATTTCCTCTAAAATGCAGCTTCCCGCTTCTGATCTCAGCGTATGCCCCGATGGGTACGGCACAACCACCCTGGAGAGCGGCCAGAAAATCGCGTTCAACCCCGATCGACAAAGAGGAGGGCCAGTGATCGATTGCCCCGCAGGTCTCGCGGACAGTGGAATCACTGCCGCGACAGACAACGGCAATGGCCCCTTGTGCCGGAGCGGGTAACATCCAATCGAGCGGTTTAATTTTATGTGTCGAGATATTCAACCTTTGCAGAGCAGCCAGGGCGAACACAGCACCTTGCCAGCCCGTGTCATCCAATTTGTTTAACCGCGTTTGTATGTTGCCGCGCAAGGGTTCTGTACGGTGATGCGCATAGCGGTGGAGCCATTGGGTTTTCCTTCTCAGGCTGCTGGTCGCGATCGTGCAATCTTCAGTCAAGTCAATAGCATCAGTATGACGAGGCAACACCAACGCATCGGCAGATGGACCGCGCTCAGGTATTGCTGCTATCATCAAACCCCTGGCTAAACGAGTGGGCACATCCTTGGCAGAGTGCACTGCCAGGTCAATTCGGTTTTGAAGCAATGCGATGTCGAGTGTTTTGGTGAATATACCCTGGATGCCCATTTCATATAGTGGCGTCTCCAAATCAATGTCGCCCTCCGATGTAATTTCAATGAGGTCGGTTTCAATACCCATTGCAGTGAAGTGTTGTTGTACCACCCTTGCCTGAAAAAGCGCGAGCTCGCTCTCGCGAGTTCCAATGCGTAATTTCCTGTGACTGGTCATTTATTCGGTTGGTATCAGGGCATTCATCGCCTCGATCAACGCGCAGCCGGCATACCCCTTACTCTTAATTTGCTGAATCAGATTAGAAAATGTCACTTCGACCAGTCTATGAGGCTTGCGTCCGGAGTGTACCCGTGATGCTGCGTAATGGCACGCAAGGTTTTGGAATTTTCTTTTATAGTCTAGTATAATATGACGATGACTGTGAATATGATGCCACTCCATCAATTGTTCAATATAATGATCAACTATCCTCTCTGCATGCGGAATCTCGTTCTTGCGCTGCAGTAGTAATTTGTTGTGGAATGCGGAAATGGCATCAATCGACAGGAGTCGTACCCCATCAACTTTTTCAATGACTGGATCAATCGCCTGAGGTACGCTAAGGTCTAAAAATAGTCTCTCCTTTCCCGGACGAATGTCCTCCGACCGCATCAAGTATCCCTTCGCACCGGTGGTGGTGATCACCACATCAAATTCACCGAGATGCTTTCTAAAATCTTCGAAAGGCAAGACGTTTGCACCAATCCCTTCGGCAACCTTCTCTGCCTTCTCAAGGGTCCGATTCGTCAGCAGAATCGTGGCTCCTGGGAAGTAAGATCTTAGGTTTTTTGCAACCGTTGAGCCAAAATCACCGGTGCCGACAACCAAAATATGATTAAAAGGATGCGATTTGCCTTCGTGGAGGAGAAGCTGTGCCGTTGCAAAACTGACTGAATACTTTCCACTGCTCAAGGTGGTTTGAGACTTGATCCTCTTCGAAGCCTGGAATGCAAAATTGGATATGCGATCTGTTACAGTACCCACGAGGCCATGCGTTCTTGCAGCATCCAGCGCAGCCTTCACCTGACCCATGATTTCGTAGTCACCAATGATTTGCGAGTCAAGGCCTGCCGCGACCCGAAAGAAATGTCGAACTGCGTCCGTGCCTGTTATTGAATAAAAATATTGCTCAAACTCATCGCTTGACACAGACAGCCTTTTGCACAAGAAGTCCCTTAATTCCGAATGACCAGCACAGCCATACATTTCGGTCCTATTGCATGTTGAAAGCAACATGAATTCTGAAAATCCAATTTGCTTTACTTCCTCATAAATTGATTTCGCTTGTTCAGCAATTGCAAACCGACCTCGGGTAATCGAGTCTGCCTTGAGGAAACTTGTTCCTATAACCGAAAAGTTTCGAATGCTTTTAACGACTGGAGAATGCAAAATGAGACTTTAATTTTTGCGCAAAGATCACGGAATCCAATTGGTCTGGATACCTGTCAATGGAAAATAAATAGCGACAAGAAGACTATGAATACCAAGAACTCAAGTAAAAAATACCGTAAAAAGTTTAGTCCTGACAAAAGTCATCTTTGTCGTGTTCATTCGTTGCGAAATGACAATTTTTGCGGATCGAAAAGTGTCTATGCTTCGCTCAAGATCATTTCGAAATATTTCAAATAAATAATAAGCAGATCACCTGATTTGGAAAAGAATTCAATCTTAATCGCAGACAAACAGGCGCTCACATTGGCGGGACTCAAATCGATCATTGCTGAACTAGAGCAATTCGAGATCGTACATGAACTTCTACCAGATGAAGAACTCATCGATGCCGTTGAAAGACACCGACCCACGTTATTGATTGCCGATTACAACCTGGCGGAGTTTATCTCTCAACAGAAACTGCATGAACTCCATCGCGCGCATGGAATCAAGACTCTTATTATCACATCTGACAACAATCGCAATAGAATAATGCAGATTGCCCGGTCAGGTGTGCTTGGTTTTATTACCAAAGAATGCAGCCGTGAGGAAATAATAATGGCAATTCAATCCACTTCACGCGGTGAAAGGTTTTTCTGTCATAAGGTACTCGACCGGGTAATTGGTGCAACTCCCGGGAATGATAATTGTGAACCAACCGTTTTGACCGGCAGGGAAACAGAAATACTCGGTTTGCTTGCGCAGGGTTTGTCGACTCAGTCGATCGCCAGTGTCTTGAATCTGAGTCCTCACACGGTCCACACCCACAGAAAAAATATTATCAAAAAACTAAGTATTAAGTCGCCAACCGAATTCGTGGTTCACGCCATTGACTTTGGACTTCTTCCGTTGCCCAAGTAATCCATACCCTATAGAGGGTAATTGGAGATTACCCTCCCCAAGCGATTGACATTGTTAGCCCTCCAACTGACCTTTGTTTAGAATTAGTCTAAATAATACTAACCATGAATAAAGGACTACAGATTTTGATATTAATGCTGGTAGGAGGCGGTCTGCTGCCCGCAGGCGCTCAAAATGGCTCAATCAGGGGTAAAATCGAGTCTTCCGATGGCGCACCAGTAGAGTACGTAAATGTTTCGCTCAAGGGAACACTCAAAGGCACCACTACAAATCGGTTGGGCGAATACGAGATCAGGAATGTACCGCCAGGCCAATATACATTGGCGGCATCGCTGATTGGGCTTGAAAAGCGAGAACAGCAAGTGAACATTGCCGGAGGCGAATCGTTGAATGTGAACTTTGTTTTGGAGGAGACCTCCCTACAATTGTCTGAGGTTACGATTTACGAAAAGCGAAATAACCAGTTGTATGTCGACAGTTCCTTCATTGTATCAAAGCTACCTCTCCGCAATCTGGAAAATCCTCAGGTGTACATGTCCTTGCCACAACAACTACTGCGCGACCAGGTGGTGACCAATTTTAATGATGCGCTGAAAAATGCGCCAGGGGTAACACGCCTGTGGGAATCGACTGGTCGTGGTGGCGATGGTGCAGAATATTATACGATGCGTGGCTTTGCTGTTCAACCCACGTTGGTCAATGGTATGCCAAGCGTAAACAATGCAGGCCTTGATCCTGCTAACATTGAAACAATCGATGTAGTAAAGGGTCCTTCGGGTACGTTGTTCGGAAGCCCGCTGATTTCGTATGGTGGCTTGATAAATATTACAACCAAGCGGCCCCACAACACCCTTGGCGGTTCCTTGGGCATTATCACCGGAAGCAACGGCCTCTTGCGATTTACGGCCGATCTCAACCTGCCAGTCGATCAAAGAACCTTCACACGTATCAACACTGCTTATCATAGCGAGAATTCATTCCAGGACGCAGGTTTCAACAAATCATTCTTTCTGGCCCCCTCCTTTACATTTCAATCGAGCGACCGTTTAACGTTTCACGTCAACACAGAGTTTTTGATTAAGGAGACGGTCAATGCACCAATGATTTTTCTTAACCGCTATGCACCGCTCACATTCAACAATATCAAGACTTTCGAAAATCATTACGAAAAATCATTCACAAGCAATGACCTAAGCATCAAGAATCCATCGGTTGGTCTGCAGGCCCAGGCGATCTACAAAATCAACGGGTACTGGACTTCTCAAACGGTATTGTCCGCCAGCAGCACCAGAACCAATGGTTATTACCATTACTTGTGGGACCTGAGTGACGGCAATACCTTCGCCAGGTATATTTCAAACAGAAACGGACAGACGAACACAGTTGATGCCCAGCAAAATTTTATTGGCGATTTTAAACTCGGAAAGAGTCGCAATCGACTTTTAGTTGGATTTGACTTCTTCAAGTCAAGTATATTGAATAGCAGCACCGGATGGGTTGGCAATGGAGAAGTGACATTAAATGACGGTGCTGACACGGGAACATTAACCAGGATTGGCGTGGATGCCCTTTTGGTGGATTCATTCGAGGGAAATTCCAATGCTGAAAGCAAGGTGGTAAGCGCGTATGTATCGGATGTGATTAACATTACTCCTCAACTTTCGGCCCTGGCCAGCGTGCGAATCGACCGGTTCGAGGGCCGCACCGACTACTGGGTTCAGGAAGAAGTAAAGAGTCAGACGAGCGTCTCTCCCAAATTTGGGCTGCTCTACCAACTCATCCCGGAAAAAGTATCGGTCTTCGGCAATTACCTAAACGGCTTTATCAATGTTGCACCGGCACAGGTGGCCGACCTGGACGGATCCAACCCCCGCATGAAAACATTTGATCCCGAATTTGCCAATCAATACGAAGGCGGGGTAAAAACCAACCTGTACAATGACAAGGTTGCCGCCACCGCAAGCTATTATTCAATTACCGTCAAAAATCGCGTAATGAGCGACCCTGAAAATGTCAACAATTCTATTCAGGGAGGCGAGGTACAAAGCCAGGGGATAGAGTTCAGCGTGGTGGCCAATCCCGTTGACGGCCTGAATCTGGTAGCCGGGTTCAGCGATAATCGCAGTGAAATAACAAGGGATAACCCTGGGGATGGTTACCTGGGCCTCAGACCCGAAGAGGCTGGCCCTCAGACATTGATCAACTTTTGGGTGAACTACACAATCCCATCAGGCATTATCCGGGGTTTGGGGATTGGCTTCGGAGGAAACAGCGCCAGCGAACACAAAACGCTCAACCGGGCGAACACAGGTACGTTCATACTTCCGCCCTATTCTGTACTCAATGCCGCCTTGTCCTACTCAGGGCAGCAGTATCGGATCACACTCAAGGCGAACAACCTGACGGATGAACGCTACTATTCGGGGTGGTCAACCGTAACCCCGCAGAACCTGCGCAACTTTGCATTAAGCATGGACTACCGTTTCTAAAGTGTTTTGAAGGCACCTCGAAAGCTGATACGTCAACTTCACCTGTGGCTCGGGCTGGTGTCCGGGCTGCTGGTGTTTGTAATCGCCATTACCGGATGCATCTATGCCTTCCAGGAGGAGATTCAAACGGCCACCCAGCCTTATCGCTTTGTGAAGGCTGGCAACTTACCCTTCTTGCCCCCTTCCCAACTGATCGCAGCGGCTAACGAAAAGTTACCCGACAAGAAAGTTCACGCGGTGATGTACCAGGGTGCAAGCGATGCGGCAAAGGTCATCTACTACAGTTTTGAGGATAACTACTACTATTTTGTGTATGTAAATCCCTATAGCGGGAAAGTGTTAAAGGTGAAGAATGAATTTGCCGATTTCTTCAGGATCGTGCTGGACGGCCACTTCTACCTTTGGCTTCCTGCCCACATTGGCCAGCCCGTTGTAGCATCGGCTACACTGGTATTTTTCGTCATGCTGGTGAGCGGCATCATCCTCTGGTGGCCACGAAATCGCAAGGGATTAAAAAAGAAATTCAGTTTCCGGTGGAAAGCGGGTTGGAAGAGAAAAAATTACGATCTGCATAGTGTAGCTGGATTTTACATTTGCTGGCTGGCGTTGGTGTTCGTTTTAACAGGCCTGGTTTGGGGATTCACCTGGTTCCGCGATGGCCTGTTCATAGCTGCATCGGGTGGAGAATCCTATGTCGACTACTATACTCCCAATTCCGATACAACGGCCCTTCGAGATGAACAAGAGCCGGGAATCGACAGAGTGTGGGCAAAAATGGTGAAGGAATATCCGGCAGCCGACTGGATAGAAGTTCATCCGCCAGAAAATCAACATGGTTCTATTGCCGCCAATGCAAATCCCGATGGTTCAACGTACTGGCAGGCAGACTATCGTTACTTTGATCAATACACCTTGCAGGAATTGGAGGTGGACCATATCTGGAACCGGTTTAAGGATTCCACCAAGGCTGAGCTTTTAATGAGAATGAATTATGACATTCACGTGGGCAGTATCCTGGGCCTTCCTGGTAAAATACTTGCTTTCCTGGTGAGCCTTACCATTGCCTCGCTTCCGGTGACCGGAATAGTGATGTGGATTGGAAGAAGTAAAAAAGAGGCGCAAAAAACCAATTATCAGAGCACTAAATCAACATCAATTTCCGGCAACTTCGTTGGCGGTCCTGAAGTGAAATATGCCAAAGGTGTTAGGAATAATTGAGGAGTAATGTCCTTATCCAATTGTGACTTGCCACTGCACAAAGTTTATTCTCAAATACTGCCTTGTGACATCTGTACTGGAACAAGGTCTTCAATGTCACGCCCTGTTGTTGCATTTGTAGCAATGGAAAGTTGACAATATTTCACCGGCTTGTTGCACCTGCTGGGGACGGAAGTGTATCATGCCGCAATGGTGTGTCGCAATGGTTGGGCCGTCAGGTTTACAATACTGCACCGGCTCGTTGCATTTGCATGGGTGCCAGGTTTACAATACTCCGCAGCCTGGTTGAGTCTGTCGGGGTGGGAGGTTTACAATTCTGCACTGGCTCGTTGCATTTGTTAGGGTACGAGGTTTACAATGCAGCGCTGGCTTGTCGCATTTGTTGGGGTAAGAGGTCTACCATACCGCACTGTCTTGTCGCATTTGTTAGGGTGGGAGGTTTACCATACCGCACTGTCCTGTCGCATTCTGTTGGGTAAAAAATCTACCGTCAAATATTTCTTTGTCGCCTTCAAGGGGTTGGGATAACGAAAAAGCCGGTATGAGGACCGGCTTTTTTGGTGTGTAATGTGCTTGTACCTAATCCTTACTTAAATCGCTTCGCTACTTCATCCCAATTGATCACATTCCAAAAAGCGGCAATGTAATCGGGCCTGCGGTTTTGATAGTTCAAGTAATATGCGTGCTCCCACACATCCAAACCTAAGATGGGTGTGCCTTTGGTCTCAGCCACATCCATCAACGGGTTATCCTGATTGGGCGTGCTGGTCACAGCCAATTTGCCGCTGCCGTCTTTGATCAACCAGGCCCAACCCGATCCAAAACGGGTAGCACCTGCATTCGAAAATTTTTCCTTGAAGGCATCAAAACTTCCAAATGTGGAGTTGATGGCATCCGCCAGGGCACCGGAAGGCGCTCCTCCTCCGTTTGGACCCATGATCGTCCAGAACAAACTGTGATTGTAATGGCCGCCTCCATTGTTGCGAACGGCCACCGGATGCTTCGAAATATTTTTGCAAATCTCCTCAATGCCAAGCTTCTCAAGGTCCGTTCCTTCAATTGCCTTGTTGAGATTGGTTACGTATGCATTGTGGTGCTTCCCATGGTGTATTTCCATTGTGCGCGCATCGATATGAGGTTCAAGTGCATTAGACGCATAAGGAAGTGCGGGTAGTGTAAAAGCCATAATGGTTAGATTTTAGATGTTGATCAATTCACTAATGATTATCAAATATAACAACTGCCGAAACGACCTAAAAGTTTAATACTTCTTGGCTAATTCCCCTAATGTTTGAATTCCCTGTTCCACTTCAGTGCTCCATGGCAGGCCGTAACACAACCTGAAGTAATTTTGGAATTGACCCGTGGTGGTAAAGATCGTGCCGGGTGCAATGCCGATTCCTTGCTTGAGGGCCCTTTTGTGAAGCTTATAGGTATCAATTCGCTTATTCAGTTCAAGCCACAGTGCAAAACCACCCGAGGGGCGGCTGATCTTGCAATCTTCGGGAAAATATTGAGAGATGGCCTGGATATACTTCAAACTCAGTGTATGCAGTTCTTTACGCAGGTGACGTAAATGGAGCTCATAACGACCCTTGGATAGAAATTGGGCAATCGCCTGTTGAGCCAGAGTATTGGTGGAAACATTGTTCATCCTTTTCAGGGCGATCACCCGCTTCTTGTACCTACCCGGCACGGCCCACCCAATCCGATACCCTGGCGCCAACGACTTGGAAAATGAGGCACATTGCAGCACGATGCCATTCTTGTCAAAACTCTTGCACGTCCTCGGTCTCACTTTCCCAAAGAAGAGCTCGCCATAGATGTCGTCTTCGATAAGCGGTATTTTGTGCCTTGTCAACAACTCCACCAGGGCCACTTTATTCTCATCGGGCATGCAACTGCCCAACGGGTTATTGAAGTTGCATACGAACAAGCATGCCTTGATGTTGAATTTGGGGATGGCTTGTTCCAGGTAGTTGAGGTCAATGCCATGATCTGTCTGCGTGGGCACTTCTACCACCTTTAGCCCCAGGCTTTCCATCAACTGGAAAATCCCGAAGTAGGTGGGACTCTCGATGGCTACCGCATCCCCGGGCTGCGTGACCGCCTTTAAGCATAAGGCCATGGCCTCCAGACAGCCGGCCGTTACCACAATGTCATCGTCCGTGAGTACGCCACCCCAATTGAAGGATAATCTTGCTATCTGCTTTCTCAACTCGGGGTTTCCCTGTATATCTTCATAGTCCAGGCAGTTGTCATTGGAGTCTCGCAACGCCTGCACCACGGCTTTGTTCAACTTCGCACCCGGCAACAGTGCATGATCGGGCGCTCCTACCGAAAATTGGATCAACTTTTCAGACCGCAAGTCGTTGTAGATGCTGGAAATCATGTCATCCAGGGTGACAGGAACAGCCTCGTCAGAGGGTTCGCAACAGCTGGGCAAAGGCAAAACATGCGGTGAGAATTTTACATAATACCCTGATTGCGGTCGCGCCTCGATCAGGCCCTTGCTTTCCAGGTGGTAATAAGCCTGAAAGGCGGTGCTCAGGCTAATGCCCTGTTCTTTGCTAAGCGCCCTTACCGAAAGCAGCTTATCACCGACTTTAAAAGCTTCGGTTTCAATCAGCCGCTCGATGCGGTCCGCAACGCTCTGGTAAAGGTGGTCGGTTTTAGTTGCTTCCATCCGTAACTGATATGGTCAAAATTAACAAAACTGAAACTGTTTATTTAACGTATAAGTAGGAAAATTTGTGGCAGTTTTTGTCACAATCATCAAAAACGACTCAAAAGTTGACCATTACAAAAAACAGCAAATTCCTCCCCTACCTTGCGCTGGCTGCAGTTTGCATCTTGTGGGGAACGACCTATCTCGCTTTGAGAATAGGTGTTTTAGCTTTTCCCGCCTTCCTGTTTAGTGCATTGCGACAGGTATTGGCCGGTGGACTGCTCGTGTCCATTCTTGTTCTTGCCTTTAAAATCAAGCTACCCAAGTGGGATGCGATGCTCACGCAGGCCATCGGAGGCTTTTTCCTGATCACCATAGGAAACGGACTGGTGGGGTGGGCCGAACTCGTAGTGCCCAGTGGTGTGGCAGCCATCATTTGCTCCATCATGCCGGTATGGCTTATCCTGATCAACATGATCGTAGCCCAGGATGAGCGACCGACATTTCCTATTATTCTTGGGTTGATCATCGGCCTGAGCGGCATTGTGATCATTTTTGGCGAGCACATCGCGGATTTTTCCCGACCAGAGTACATCTTCGGCATTGTGACCATCTTTGTTGCCAACATCGGATGGGCGTTGGGCAGTGTGTGGATGAAGAGAAAAAATCACAGCTCCAATGCGTTTATGAATGCCGGACTTCAAATGTTTTTTGGCGGACTTTACCTTGTTCCCATTAGTTTGATTTTTGACGACTACACTCATTTGCAGTGGTCTGGCGAAGCCGTTTACTCATTGATTTACCTGATCATCTTTGGTTCTATTGCAGCATACACGGCCTACTCCTACGCACTGAAAAAATTACCAATCACGATAGTTTCCTTATATGCCTATGTGAATCCAATCGTAGCTGTGGTGCTCGGGTGGCTGGTGTTGGGTGAGAAGCTAAACGCCCAGGTTTGGATTGCCATTGCCATCACCATTGCCGGCATTTACATCGTGAACAAGGGATACCAATTGCGCAATATCTGGAAAGCCCAATTCACATCCGACAAGATATGATGGTGCCGATTGCCTTTCACACCACCGACTGGAATTTGATTCCCCATGAAAATGAGAACGGAGCACTGGGCAATGCCATTCTTAAAGTGCTCCAACTCCCGGGCATTCGCCTTCGGATGGTTGAATACTCCAGGAACTACCTGGCCGATCATTGGTGTACAAAGGGACATTTGTTGTTTTGCCTGGAGGGCGCATTCTCCGTTGAATTCAAAAACGGAGCGAGGCAACTGCTTCGTGCAGGCATGAGTTTTCAGGTGTCAAACGACATGAGTGTGCACCGCACCAGCTCCATTGAAGGGGCCAAGCTGCTGGTGATCGATGGAGATTTTCTTACTCACGAAAAAAAATATACCCGTGGCGTGATCGGCTTAAGTTGAGTCGGACTGACCCGCGTTTAAATTGCGCTGCTAAAGATATCATGATGAAACAACTGAAATGGTTTGAGCGAACGTTTCAATTTGGACTTCCGGCTGGCATGCTGCCATTTTACCTGGAGCGCCTCCGGGGCACAGAACATCGCATGAAGGCAAAGGTTGCTGGGATTGACGACAAGAGGCTATCGGAAAAGTGGGAAGGCAAATGGTCTGTAAAACAGAACATTGGCCACCTTGCCGAAGTCGATGAAATCGCATTAAGAAGAATTGATGAAATGATCTCCCGTGCCCCGCAGTTGTCGCCCGCTGTTTTTGAACCGCGGCTGGACTACAACGCCCTGCCCGTGCAGGAGGTGATCGAGTTCTTTGTGGCCAACCGAACTAAGAACCTGTTGGCCTACCAGCAACTTACTGAAGTGGAGTTGGGAATGGCCTCCCTTCATCCGCGCCTCAAGGTAATGATGACGCCCGTGGACCTTGCCTATTTTGATGCCGAGCATGATGATCATCACCTGGTGCGGATCAATGACATTCTCCGCGGACTTGACGCGCAGGTAATGAAGTGATCTTCCTCGCTTTCAACATTTTATTTGAGACACCGCAGAAAGAAACCGGCTTGTTTTATCTTTAAAGTCTGACCAAAACATTAACCAGGTGACTACAACCTCAATCCCCATCGAGAAAACCGGCCGATCCAGGGTGGATACAATCCAACTGGAAAGCCTTGAGTTTGGAAAACTTATTTCTGATCACATGGCCGTTGCCGAATACAAGAATGGTCAGTGGCAAAAGCCGAGGATTGAACCTTACGGACAAATTTCCTTTACACCTGCGATGATGGCTTTGCATTATGGGCAAAGTGTTTTTGAGGGCATGAAAGCCTTTCGAAGGCAGGATGGAAATGTCAGCATTTTTAGGATGGAAAAACATCATCAGCGGTTCAACAAATCGCTGGAGCGGATGTGTATGCCCGCGATTCCGGAGGACTTATTCAACCATCTGCTGCACAAGCTCGTTGAGACGGATCAGGCCTGGGTTCCGGATGAACCTGGTTATTCGTTGTACATCAGGCCCCTGGTATTCGCCACTGAGCTACGCCTGGGCGTAAAAGTCTCTGACGAATACATGTTGGTTATCATGACGAGCCCGGTAGGGCCTTACCACAGCAAGCCGTTCCGGCTCAAGGTCGAGCGAGAATTTGTACGGACGGCCGAGGGAGGCACCGGCTACGCCAAGTGCGCTGGAAATTATGGAGGTGCTTTTTACCCAATGCAAATCGCAAAGAGACAGGGCTTCGACCAGGTACTTTGGACCGACTACAAGACGCACGAGTTTATTGACGAAGTGGGTATGATGAATGTGATGTTTGTGGTCAACGGCACATTGGTAACTCCGAGGCTGAATACCGCCATCCTTGAAGGCGTAACACGCGATTCAATTATTACACTTGCCCGGGAAGCGGGGATTAAAGTAGAGGAAAAACGATTGAGCGTTTCTGAAATAGAAGAAGGAATCAAATCGGGCTCGGTGACTGAAGCATTTGGAGTAGGCACTGCTGCAGTCGTGGCGCCCATTGCAGTCATTCACATCAATGGCCACGACCTCACCATTCCCCCACCAACCTCCCACAGCGTTCAGGAAAAATTGAAACATGAACTTATTGAAATTCGTACAGGGGTGAAATCGGACAGGCATCACTGGAATCACATTGTCCAAGTTAGTTAGTCATCCATGCGCGCAGCCTTCTTCAAAGAACAAGCCAAACCGCTCGTTATTCAAAGTGTTGAACAGCCGGTACCGGCTAATGATCAATTGGTTGTCCGACTCAGGAATGCGAGCCTCAATCACCTGGACCTTTGGATTCATCAGGAACAAAAATCACCTTACCCTGACGGCATCATCCTGGGATCGGACGGCAGTGGCCAGGTGATTGCTGCAAGCGAGGAAGTGGAGGAAGGCCTCATAGGAAAATCCGTGGTGGTAAATCCCGGTATAAGTTGGGGCAACAATCCGGCAGTTCACGCCAACAGCTTCAGCATTCTGGGCTTTCCACAGCATGGTACCTTTGGTGATTATCTGCTCATTTCAAAGAAGCAGGTTTTCGAAAAACCGCCACACTTGTCGTTTGAGGAAGCAGCTGCCCTGCCCCTTGCGGGGTTAACTGCCTACCGCGCGCTTTTTTCCAGGGCAAGGGTGCGTCCCGGAGAAAAGGTGCTGATTACCGGAATCGGTGGAGGGGCTGCTTTGTTTGCGCTGCAGTTCGCCCTGGCGTTTCAATGCAAGGTCTATGTTACCTCATCGGCTGATGAAAAAATAGAAAAGGCCACACAACTGGGCGCAACTGCGGGCTTCAACTACAAAGCCGATGACTGGGCACTGAAGGCCAAAAAGGAAGCAGGCGGGTTTGATGTGATTATCGACAGTGCCGCAGGCAAGTCCTTTCCCGACCTTGTGGATCTCGCCTACCCGGGGGCCCGCATTGTGATGTTTGGTCGGACCGCAGGCATGATACCCGACATTTCTCCCAGACTGATTTACTGGAAACAACTTAGCATCCTGGGCACCACCATGGGCAGCAATGATGAGTTTCTTTCCATGCTGGACTATGTGGAGAAGCATCAAATCAGGCCCACCATCGACAGCACCTTTCCACTCGAGGAGGTAAATACGGCCATGCAACGAATGGCCTCGGGCGAACATTTTGGAAAAATCGTGCTGAATATTAAGTCATGAAAGCCTTTAAGCCAACCGAAAAAACGAAGATCACCCGCCTCCCCAAACGAGGCGACTACAGTGAAGAAACCATCTATTCCATTTTGGATGAAGCGCTCTATTGCACTTTGTCCTGGTGTGTGAACGGTGAGCCGTTTCAAATGCCTACCGGCTTTTGCAGAATAGATAACACCGTTTATGTGCACGGCTCGGTTGGCAGTCATTACATGAGGCTGATGGCAGATCAGCAATTACCGGTTTGCATTGGTGCTACTTTGATGGATGGTATCGTGTTGGCGCGATCTGCGTTTCACCATTCAGTCAACTACCGGTCGGTGATCTTGTTTTCAAGGCCCCGGAAAGTGACAGACGCTGCGGAAAGCTATCGCGTGTTGGAAGCCTTTACCGAGAAGATGTGCAAGGGTCGATGGAGTGACGTGCGCAAGCCCACGGAGGGAGAGTGGAAAGCTACGATGGCACTGGCTTTTAATATTGAAGAGGCATCCGCGAAAGTGCGTGTTGGCCCGCCCAAGGATGACGAGGAAGATTACACATTGCCTGTGTGGGCGGGCGTGGTGCCGCTGAAGCTAACAGCGGGTGTACCGGTGCCGGATCCGGTGCTGGCAGAAACCATCCCGCTGCCACCCTATCTCAAGGGATAAAAGTTGGCGTTTTTGCTCATTTTTTGGCTTTTTTCAAGCTTTTTGCATAAATCGAACCATGACGTGCCAATAATGGTTTAGAAAGTAGTTAATTGGCACGAAATCAGCTGAATCAAACAAAAAACGCAAAATAACATGGGAAGACCCCCCGTATTACCTAAGAAGAAGAAAGACGGCTTTTACCTTGAGATTCGCAACAAAGGCGCCAAGTCGGGCACCATCATCATCCGCGATACCGAAGAAGAAATGTATCGCGCAGCAAACCAATACAAAAACACCAAGGATGTAATTATCCTGGGGGAGCACCGCAACCAAAAACCTGTTGGTGATAAGAAGAAAAAGCTGAAAGACGAATAGGCCGTTACTATTTACCCTCCTGATTTTTAGAAGGGCAGATCATCTGAACTGCCAAAGTCCTGCGGCTCTTCCATAGGAGGTGGAGGTGCTGTCGGGTTGCTTCCACCCATTCCACCCTTTTCTATTTTCCAGGCACGCACGTCTGTGTACCACCTGCCATTGTATTCGCGGCTTTCAATGTCGATCATGGCGGCAATGTCGTCACCTTCCTTTACACCAAACTGATCCACTTTGTTACCCCAAAGTGATAGGCAAACCTTCTTCGGATATTGCCCTACCGTCTCCACTATAAACTCTTGCTTCTTCCACTGACCTTTTTTACCCATGCCCGATTGCATAGGCAACAATTGAACAACCCGGCCTTTTAATTCCATCGACATAATTCTTACTACAGTTGTGTTAACGTTACAAGTTGGAACTTATTCGGGAGCCGACCAAAAGGGAGAGAATCTATTCCCGGATTTGGCGAAAAAATTCATCGATCAAAGCCTTGCAATCATCGTGATAAGTGCCTTTGGTAACTTCAGTCTTTGGATGCAGCACCGGACTTTTCGAAAGCGAATATCCGCGCTGTACATCATTTGCTCCAAAAACCAGCCGCTTCAGTTGCACCCAGTGCAATGCACCCGCACACATCACGCAGGGCTCCAACGTGACATAGAGCGTACACTCAGAAAGATATTTGGAACCAAGGTGGTTCGAAGCGGCTGTCATCGCCAACATCTCCGCATGGGCAGTCGCATCGGTAAGTTGCTCGGTTTGGTTGTGTGCGCGCGCAATAATACGATTGCTGCAGGCAACCACCGCGCCAACGGGTACTTCACCTTTCTCAAGGGCGAACCGGGCCTCCTTGAGTGCCTCGCGCATGAAGTATTCGTCTGAATACAAGTCCATGGCTACTTAACCCTGATGCTCTCCATCATTTTTTGAGCGGTTTCCTGCCAATCGCCCATCAGTGCCTTCGGGCATGAGAACGTGAATACGGTGGTTCGGTTTTTCTCCACGAGGTAACATATATAGGTATACTTCAGGATGGGTTCCAGGTTGCCCAGGTCCGTGCGATTGCCGTTAAGACGAGATTCAAATTCAAAAAAAATAAAATCGCGTTTGTGAATGGTCTTGATGCCTTCCTGCTTGAACTCCACACGATCGTACAGGTTGTTGATGCCTGCCTTAAAAAAACGCTGCGCCATTTCCAGGTTAGTGTCGGGCCATTGGGTGGCTGAGATTGTCACGGCAAAGTCGACCACGCGATCCGGGTTTGTGTAGGCACCCAGCGGCTGTCGTACCGAAGGAAACCGCTGCACAATATCCTCATCCGTCATCGGATACAATTCCGAAGGCAGCGAAACGGTAATCCGGTCATTCACCTTTGTTTTCACCAATTTATGGGTACCAAAGCCGAAGCTCAGGAGTACAACGCAAGTGAATGCTACTCTCTTCATCGTTACCATCATAACACACTCAAAAACAAAGCGTTTCAAACAAATAACGTGCAAACCTTTATTAAATTTGCGCCCTCAAATTTAAATCAAAAAAAATGTTCAGGACTCATACTTGCGGTGAACTGCGGATTGGACAGGTGGGGCAGACCGTTACGCTGGCCGGCTGGGTGCAGCGCGTTCGGGATAAGGGGAGCCTTCTTTGGATTGACCTGCGGGATCGTTACGGAATTACGCAGTTGTTCCTTGAGGAAGGAAAATCAGATGACGCGCTGGTCAAGGCCGCCCGCGAGCTGGGTCGTGAGTTTGTGCTGCAGGCAACCGGTGTGGTCGCGGAGCGTATTTCGAAAAATGATAAAATTCCTACAGGCGAAATTGAAATCAAGGTGAGTTCGCTGGCGGTACTAAACAGCTCGAAAGTCCCTCCTTTTACCATTGAAGAAGAAACCGATGGTGGCGATGACTTGCGGATGAAATATCGCTACCTCGACTTGCGCAGGAGTCCCGTGCGCGAAAGCCTGATGCTTCGCCACAAAATGGCGCAACAAACACGAACTTACATGGACCGGCAGGGATTTATCGAAGTTGAAACCCCCGTACTCATCAAATCGACCCCCGAAGGGGCCCGCGATTTCGTGGTGCCTTCCAGAATTCATCATGGCGAGTTCTATGCGTTGCCACAATCACCCCAAACCTTCAAGCAACTGTTGATGGTATCTGGTTTCGACAGATACTATCAAATTGTAAAGTGCTTCCGCGATGAGGACCTGAGGGCCGATCGCCAACCCGAGTTTACCCAAATCGACTGCGAGATGGCGTTTGTCGAACAGGAAGACATCCTGGTGACGTTTGAAGGTCTGATCCGACACCTGTTCAAGAGTGTGAAGGGCATCGATATCGGCTCCGTGCCTCGCATGTCGTATGATGACGCAATGAAATACTACGGCTCGGACAAACCCGACACCCGCTTTGAAATGAAGTTTGTAGAGTTGACCGATGTGGTGAAGGGAAAAGGTTTTAAGGTACTTGACGAAGCCCAGGCGGTGATTGCGATTTGCGCCAAGGGGTGCGCAAGTTATTCGCGCAAACAGTTGGATGAGCTCACAGAATACGTGAAGCGGCCGCAGATCGGTGCCAAGGGGCTGATTTACGTGAAGTGTGATGCAGATGGCTCCTTCAAATCATCGGTGGATAAATTTTATAGCGCTGATGACCTGAAGATTTGGGCTCAGGCGATGCAGGCCGAAGCTGGCGACTTGATATTGGTGATGTCGGGTGAAACGAATGCCACACGAAAAGCTTTGAACGAGCTGCGCCTCCACATGGGCAATCAACTGGGCCTGAGAAAAAAAGATACCTATTCGGTATTGTGGGTATTGGATTTCCCTTTGTTGGAGTGGGATGAAGAAACGAAACGATATCACGCCATGCACCATCCGTTTACCTCACCGAAACGAGAAGATATTCCTTTACTCGAAACGGAACCAGGAAAAGTGCGTGCCAACGCTTATGACATGGTGATCAACGGAACCGAGGTGGGCGGTGGCTCCATTCGTATTCATGACCGACCCACACAGCAGCTGATGTTCAGCAAACTAGGGTTTACCGAGGAAGAAGCAAGAAAACAATTCGGCTTCCTGATGGAAGCGTTTGAATTTGGAGCGCCACCGCATGGTGGTATTGCCTTTGGCTTCGACAGGTTGTGCGCAATCTTTGGCGGAGTGGAGTCAATTCGCGACTTCATCGCCTTCCCAAAGAATAATGCAGGCCGCGATGTAATGATTGATACGCCTTCAACCATTTCGAACGAACAACTAAAGGAGCTTGCACTGACCATCAGGTTGTAGCCGCGAGGTGAGCAGAATTTTGGTAAATTGATCTCTCACCCAGACAAATCATGAGATCAGCCATCTTATTGCTCACCACGCTTGTCGCAGCATCCACATTTGGCCAAAAGAAATCCGCCAAAAACGCGCCTATCTATTACCCTGGTTCATCCTGGGAGCATCGCACACCGGAATCCGTTGGCGTGGACGGGACTCTTTTACGCGATGCCATTCAATTTGCCATCGACAATGAAACCAGGGCGCCTGCCGATTTGAAACTCAATCATTATCAAAGTTTTGGGCGAGAACCTTTTGGCGATGCGATTGGCCCCATTAAAACACGCGGCCCGATGACGGGCATCATCGTGAAGAATGGATACATCATTGCCGAGTGGGGCGATCCGCTCAGTGTGGATATGACGCACAGTGTTACAAAAAGCTTTCTCTCCGCGGTGGTTGGCGTTGCCTACGATCGTGGACTTATCAAAAGCATTCGCGATACGGTAAGAGGCTATGTACCCCCTATCCTGGTTTACCGACCTGAGCCCGCAACCGACAAAGCCAACGAATTCAATGCGAGCGATATGCTTATGCCGTTTGAGTCAGACCACAACCGGACGATTACCTGGGACGACCTGCTTCGCCAGACGAGCGACTGGGAAGGAACCCTGTGGGGCAAGCCCGATTGGGCAGACCGCCCCAGCAGCAATCGCGAAGAATGGCTCACCCGCGAAAGAAAAAAACCTGGCACCGCATACGAATACAATGATGTAAGAGTTAATGCACTGGCGTTGGCTGCACTGAGCGTATGGCGCAAGCCACTCCCTGAAGTATTGAAGGAAAGCATCATGGATCGCATCGGGGCCTCCAACACCTGGCGATGGTATGGCTATGAAAACTCATACATCGTACTGGATGGAAAAATCGTTCAGTCGGTTAGCGGAGGTGGTCACTGGGGTGGTGGCATGTTTATTCACGCCCAGGACATGGCCCGCTTTGGGTACTTAACACTTCGCAGAGGCAAGTGGAAAGAAGAACAGCTCCTCTCTGAACAATGGGTGAAGTGGTCATTGACGCCAACCGTTCCGCAGCCCACCTACGGGTTCATGAACTGGTTTCTCAACACCGACCAAAAATACTTGCCAAGCGCACCCGCTTCAGCGTTTGTGCACATCGGCAACGGAACCAACATGGTGTATATCGATCCTGAGCACGACCTGGTGGCCGTGGTGCGCTGGATAGAGAACAGTAAAATGGACGAGTTTGTAAAGACACTTTTGACAGCCATTAAAAACTAACGATGAAAACGGCTCGCGACCTAATCATTCTTGGGATAATCGTTATCCTTTCCGGGTGTGGAACATCTGAAAAAGGGTATTTTGAAGATGCGCAGGCCAAGATTGAAAATGAAGATTATGCCGGTGCCATCATGCTTCTTGATCAGGCTATTGCTGAAAACGATGAATATGCAGATGCTTTTGTGGCCCGGGGTACCTGCAAAATGCGATTGAACAATTTTGAGGCAGCACTGAGCGATTTTAACAAAGGCATCTCGCTGGTGAAGGGCGGTGCGGTGTTGCCGGAAGTCTACTTTAACCGGGGAGAAGTGCTGCAGGCGTTGGAGAAATTTGATTCTGCGATGATGGATTTTACCATGGCAATGTCTTTGAAGCCTGACTTTGCGCTTGCCTATTGCAGGAGGGGTGTGGCGCTGGCATCTGTGGGATTGATAGACAGCGCCCGGGCGGATCTGGCCCATGCTTTATCAATCGATCCACAGCTGGCTGAGGCCTATTATGAAATGGCCAACACATTTGCTGACGCAGACCACAATCAGGCCATTGCACTTTATACGCAAGCATTGGCAATGGAAGAAAACCCAAATTACTACTTCAATCGCGGGCTGATGCACTACATGCAGTCAAGTTATGCCAAGGCCATTGACGACTTCAGCAGCGCCATCCGCATCGACAACAAAATGGTAAGCGCCTTTGAACTGCGTGGCAATGCCTATGATGAAAGCGGCATGGCGCAAGAAGCCGTCAGGGATTTTGATCAAGCTTTGGCCATCGATCCCAATTATGCTTCCGCGTACTTCAACCGGGGCATCACCAGGAACAACCAAGGTGATAAAGCCGGTGCATGCGATGACTTCAAGAAGGCACTGGAGTTGGGGTATGTGGAGGCGCTCACGCGAACTGGCGACTGCGATTAGGTCAACAGTTTCGAAGTTTGACCGACATCAATTTGAATGTCGTCCTCCCCGATTTCATCAAAGGGATTTTCCAGGTGATCCTGGATGTTGTCGAGGCTCACCAGGATAAAGCTATATAAGATGGGCATCACGTACTCCAGGGGA
>JBFWPC010000002.1:394739-553721 GCA_050250195.1 Cyclobacteriaceae bacterium
CTCACCAACGACAAGATCGTTACGATAAAGGTTTTGTAGTTGATGATCATGGAAAGACTCCTAAAGATCTTTTTCATGTGGGCTGGAATGGACAACGGAAAATTATCCAATTATCATCAAGATTACCAAATTGTTAAATGAATTTAGTGCCCCTAAAACAAGGGCGCTGATGCCGAGCCGTAACTACAGCTACATCGCAGCGGCTTGAGTACCCATTGGCCAGGAGCCTTAGAGTACCAGTGGTGAGTTCGTGATTTGAAAGGACGAATTCTCTGCAATCACTCTTCAACGATCTCGACATCTACCCGCACATTCTTTTTGGCGTGCGTGCTGTGTTTGTCGTGAACCATGCGCTTTCCACCCCATGCCCGTGTTTCGATGCGATCCGGACTTACACCCTGGCTGATCAACCACTCTTTGATGATTTCCGCACGTGCACCTGAGAGCGCTTTGGCCGAACCAAACCCTTCTTTCACGTCATCGGTAAGCGAGAAGAAGTTCTTGCTCGGGCCCATGGTAATAATCTTGCCTTTCGCATTGCCATTGGTATGCCCGTGAAGCATAATCTTGTAGTGCGGATTTTCTTCCATCAGGTCCAGCAAGCTGTTCAACTGATACTGTGACTCC
Source organism: Cyclobacteriaceae bacterium (assembly GCA_050250195.1). GTDB lineage: Bacteria > Bacteroidota > Bacteroidia > Cytophagales > Cyclobacteriaceae > ELB16-189. The sequence continues at coordinate 395,367 of JBFWPC010000002.1, forward strand.
GGCAGCATGATCGCTGCATCGTTGTAAAAGTACACATTGAACAAGGTGGAGATATCCCCTTTGTGAATCCTGACCATGTTGAACTTCACCATGTAGTAGTTTCCCACCAGGTCGATATAATCTTTCAGTGTATCACTCTCTGTTCTTTTGTAGTTGATTTTGTGTTCGATGGGGCGATATCCAAATGCATTGCACGAAAGTGTCAATTCACCGGAAGTACTTTTTGGGTCGGGCAACGTGAGGTAATCGTTTCCCTTCACCGTGGTAATCAATCTTGACCGCTCTGAATCGATCACTTGCACATCAGCCTCCACCACCTTGTTATTTGCGGCATTGTATAAACTCAGGAACACAGGAGTGTTTGACAACAACTGAGGCGGAATCACCGGCTCGGGTGGTGGATTGTCAATGACGGGGGTCTCGTCTTTAGCCGGCTCCGCATCCTTGCCTGAAACATCCACAGCTTTCTCGCTCCTGGTGATCGGCTTGACTTCTTCCAATGCCGCAGCAGAATTTACTTCTTCTTTTGGTTGCTCTGCCACAGGTGCATTCGGCTCGGCTGGCCCTTGCTCCGCCTGGGTTAGCAAATTGACCTCCGTGTCCAAACCTTCTTTCATTACCCGAACCCAGGCATCCGTAAATACACCCGCACTGCGCACCATCAGCATTTTTTTGATCGACTCGTTGTAGTCGGTGTAATAATCGAGATACACATACAACAACTTTCGCCTCGAGTCCAGACCAAATTCGGCATGATTGCCATTTTCATTTATGCGCTTCTGGTATCTTTCTGCATAATCATCCTGACCCTCTTTGTAAGCTGCAACCACCACATAGTACCCTGGCTTCAGCGGATCGGCCGCCTGAAGAGGGGTCGAAATCAAGAGGAAACTCGGGGAGATGAAGGCGCAGACACAGAGAGCAACGTGAGTTTTGACGCGACTCATCATATTGATTCTCTTTATATTACCGCCAATATGGAACAATAAACCTAATTAATCAACCTTTGAGGCGTTCTTTCAGAAATCCAACACCATATCCAATCAATTGCACATAGGCTGAAGGCACGGCAAACAAGGCAGCAGGCCAGGAGCGAAGTTTACCGAACGCATCAACCGCCAAGACAAAGGTATATAAACCGTATACAGCAAGCATGATCAGGCCAATGGGCGGCAGCACAAAGGCCATAACCATAGCAGCGAATAGGCCCAACGTGAATAAAAAGGGCAGCCAGTGAGCGATCTTAATCTCCGAGGGATGCAGCCGCCCCACGATGGCGCGTCCTTTACCAAAATTGCGCACCTGCCGGAAGAATTCTTTGAGTGAGGTCCTGCGCTTATGATAGACAAATGCCTCGGAAATCAGCTCCGCCTTAAACCCTGCTTTTCGCATTCGGATGGCAAACTCAATGTCTTCGGCATACCGATCGAGCTTAAATCCGCCAAGGGTCTCATACACAGCGCGACTGATGCCCATGTTAAAACTTCGAGGCTGAAACCAGGTGAGTTTTTTCTTACCTCCCCGGATGCCGCCCGTTGTCAAAAAAGACGACATGGTATAGCCCATGGCCTGTTGCAACGGGGTGAAATTCTCATGACCTCTATCAGGTCCTCCCCAGGCATCGAGTTTTGAATTAGCCATAAACTGTTCGACCGCCTGAAAATAAGTGGAAGGAATTACGCAGTCGGAGTCAAACACTACAAAGTAATCACCTCGTGCTTTTTCAAATCCAAAATTTCTGGAAGGCCCTGGCCCTGTGTTGGGCTTGAAGTAGTATTTGATGTCAAGCTTTTCGGCATACGTCTCGAAGACGGACTGGCTGGTGACCGAAGATCCGTCCTCCACCAGGATTACTTCGAAGTTCTGATACGTTTGTCTTACCAGGCTCGCCAACAATTCATTAACCTCTTCCGGCCGATTGTAGACCGGAATCACCACTGAATATTTCGGATGGTGCACCACGCAGGATCAAAAATAGCGAATTACCCTTTGTACCCACTGAATCAAACTCACCCAACCACTCATTAAAGTGATGATCATAGGTTAGATTTGAAAAATCAATTCTACGTCCATCATGAAACGTTTTCTATTTGCCGTTTGCCTCTCTTATATCAGTGGCGTTGTCATCGCCCAAAAAACCGAGCCAAACGGTATCATCCAGAAATATGCCATCGAATCCTTTCGGGATTTTTTCGAACTGTTGTCTATCCCCAACGATGCGCACTTCCCAAATGATATTGAAAAGAATGTGGTCTGGTGTGAAAGCGCCTTCACCAAGCGAGGATTCATGACCACGCGCCTGCAGACAGAAACCGTACCGCTATTGCTGGCCGAACGCAGCGTAAAAAAGGCAAAGAAAACGGTGTTGATTTACTTACAGGTAGATGGACAGCCCGTTGATAGCGCTAAATGGTTTCAAGCCAGCCCCTGGACACCCACGCTGAAAGAAAAGCAACCGGATGGATCCTGGAAAATCATCAACTGGGAGCGCCTTTATGAAGAGGCCAATCCCGACTGGCGAATTTTTGCCCGCTCCACATCCGATGCAAAGGGACCTGTTGTCGCTTTCTTGGCCGCGTTGGATGCCGTGAATGCCGTGGATAAAGAACCCAACTTCAATATGAAGGTGATTATGGACTTCGAAGAAGAATTGGGCTCCCCGCAATTGCCGAAAGCGGTTCAAACCTATCAGAAGGAACTTGCCTCCGACATGTTCATCATTCTTGATGGCCCACGTCACGTAAGCAATGAGCCCACACTCTCCTTTGGTGCCCGCGGCATTTGCGACATTACGATCACGGTGTTTGGGCCTCGAAATCCAGTTCACAGTGGAAACTATGGTAATTATACTCCCAATCCCGCCATGCGGCTTGCCCAACTGCTCGCTTCGATGAAAGACAAAGACGGAAGGGTGACACTACCCGGCTTTTACGATGGCGTGACACTAACTCCAGAGGAGAAACAGACATTAAAGAACGTGCCTGATAAAGAAGATGAAATGAGAAAATTTCTAGGCATTGCCGAGCCCGACAAGATGGGTGACAATTTCCAGGAGTCGCTGCAGTACCCCACACTAAATATCAGGGGGCTGGATGCATTGTATGTTGGAAAAGAAGCCCGCACGCTCATACCTGCTACGGCCACCGCTGAAATTGATATCCGATTGGTTCCATCCAGCGATCCGGAAAAATTAATCAACCTGGTGAAGCAACACCTGGTGAATGAAGGGTATTATTTAGTTAAGGGTGAGCCAACGGAAGAAGAGCGTTTGACCCAGTCCAGGATCGCTTCATTTGAAGCAAGCGTCTCATACCTGGCGTTCCAAACACCTTTCGATTCGGAGGTGGGCCAATGGCTGGCCCGGGCCATGGCCAAAGGTTTTGGAAAGGAGCCGATCAAGATCAGGACCGCTGGCGGCTCCATACCCATATCCCCATTTGTGACCACACTCGGTGTGCCGGCTGTCGCGGTTCCTACAGTGAATGCCGACAACAACCAGCATGCGGAGAATGAAAACATCCGGGTAGGCAACTACATCGATGCCGTAAAGGCATTCAGCTACATTTTGATGGAAAAACTATAGAAATCGGAAATGATCGGAGGAGGAAGATCATTTTGAGAGTACTATTTCCAAGTTCATTGATTCAAAACTATCTTGCGGGCAATGGATAATTTTGTTGTTTCTGCCAGAAAGTACCGGCCGCTGGGTTTTGATGAAGTGGTTGGACAGGAACACATCACGACCACGCTCAAGAATGCCATCGATACCAACAAGTTGGCACAGGCCCTTCTTTTTTGCGGCCCCAGGGGAGTTGGTAAAACCACCTGCGCACGGATTGTAGCCAGGATGATCAACAAATTCGAAGAAAAAGCCGAGGTGAACAGTCTCAATATCTTCGAGCTGGATGCAGCCTCTAACAATTCGGTGGAAGACATCCGCAACCTGATTGACCAGGTGAGATACCCACCTCAGTTTGGCAAGTATAAGGTGTACATCATTGACGAGGTGCACATGCTTTCAAACGCGGCATTCAACGCGTTTTTGAAGACGCTCGAGGAACCACCCTCCTACGCGATCTTTATCCTCGCAACCACGGAAAAACACAAAGTGATTCCTACGATCCTGTCGCGGTGTCAAATATTTGACTTCAACAGGATCCAAGTATCAGATATTTCGCGGCAGTTAAGAAAAATTGCCGATCGGGAGAATGTAAAGGTTGAGGATGAAGCTTTGCACCTCATCGCCCAGAAAGCCGATGGGGCCCTGCGGGACGGGCTGTCCATCTTCGACCTGATGGTTACCTTCTCCTCGGGCAAGGAGGTTACATTTCAGGATGTGCTCAGCAATTTGCACATCCTCGATTACGATTATTACTTCCAGGTGGTGGATGGATTGTTGACCGGCAATCACACGCAACCCCTGGTGCTTTTGGATGAAGTACTGCGAAAAGGATTTGATGGACATAATTTCATCATCGGCCTGAGTGATCATTTGCGAAATCTACTCGTGTCGCAGGATGACCGGACGATTGACTTGATGGAGGTTCCTGACAGCATCAGGAAAAAATATCTTGATCAGGCGCGAAAGTGTGATCCGTCTTTGTTGCTCTCGTGGCTGAATATTGCTACCCATTGTGACTTGAATTACAAGGCGAGCAAAAATCAACGCCTTCTGGTAGAACTGGCTTTGATGAAAATGGCTCATGTGCATGAAGTGGTGGCCGTGAACGAATCCGCGCAGGCGGAAGTAAAAAAAAAAGTGAAAGTGTAGCGGGGCCTTCGCCAGAGGCTGGCCCGGAAGCTCCCGAACCCAAAGGTCCGGCTGCTATGCTTGAGTCGACACCTCCCGCAATGGCGCCCGTACCTCCTCCACCTCCCCTCATGGCTCCGCCAAGTACCCCGGCATCGCCAACCCCCAGGAAATCGAGCAGGGCTACCCCCAACTTAAAGGACATCATTAACGGCAAGCCGGAGGCAAAGCCAAAAGATGAGGCGACCCCACAACCCAAGGCAGGAGAAAACCGGCCCGTGTCGTTGGACGAACTGAGGCAAGTTTGGGAAGTTTTTGCAGAGCAACGCAAGACGCAGGCGGCAGAATATCATCTGCTGAAGCGCGAAATCAAATTGGAAGACACCACCGTAAAGGTTGAACTTTCCAACCCGGTAGAAGAGCCATTGCTGCACAGCATAAAAGCCGTGCTTACCACCCACCTTCGCGAGCAACTTGGCAATAACTCAATATCGGTCGTGGGTGAGGTAATGGCGATTGTTTCCAAGAAAGTGGCCTACACAAACAAGGAGAAATTCGAACACATGACGGAAAAGAATTCAGCCATCAAAGAACTGAGAGAGAAATTAGGCTTGGATCCCGATTTCTGATCGATTAAAAAAAAAGAAGGACCATCGCTAGCCCTCCTTCAAAACAGACACCCGTTTCAATTATCTAACCGAGAGCGTATTGCAGGTGCGCACGAAAACAGCTCGTTCTTTTCGAAGATGGGCTACCCCCGTTGATAAGTCAAATCGATCCTTTCTATATTTGCATAAGTAATATCTATTATGAAAATAACCCTCACACAGTTGGAGTACCTGATTGCAGTTGACACCTATCGACATTTTTCCACCGCGGCTGAAAAGTGCTTTGTAAGCCAACCCACGTTAAGCATGCAGATCCAAAAAGCAGAGGAAGACCTCGGAGTCAAAGTATTCGACAGGAGCAAACAGCCGGTGGTACCTACGGAAATTGGAGAGAAATTATTGGCGCAGGCGCGCAAAATCATTCATGAAAGCGTGACGTTGCAAGAGATTGTGGCGCAGGAAACCAATGCCCTCAATGGTGAATTGAAGATGGCCATCATTCCAACCGTGGCTCCCTACCTGATCCCTCTTTTCCTGCAGAAATTTTTTGAAAAGCAACCGGGCATTCATCTCACCCTCAACGAATGGACAACCGATGTGATCGTGGAGCAATTGAAACGCGGACAAATCGATGTCGGAATACTTGTCACTCCACTCCATGACGTCAGCATCAAGGAAGATCCGTTGTTTTACGAAGAATTTGTTGTGTATGCATCCAAGTCAAACGCATTGCACAAAAAAAACTTCGTGCTGGCCGATGACATCGATGTAAAAAAGCTTTGGCTCCTGCAGGAAGGGCATTGCTTTCGATCCCAAATCTTAAACCTTTGCGAGCTTCGGCAGGCTACCCGTGAAGAAAAGCCATATCAATATGAAGCAGGTAGCATTGACACCCTTCGAAAAATGGTAGAAATCGATCAGGGCGTTACCATTTTGCCAGAGCTGGCCACACTGGATTTGACGGTCAAGCAAAAAGCGCTGATCCACCACTTCAGGGCCCCTGCGCCCGTTCGTGAAGTGAGCATTGTCACCCATCGCAACTTTGTAAAAAGGAGATTGATTGACGCCCTGAAGGCAGAAATTCTGTCCATCATTCCTCCTGCCATGATCCGACCGAAGAACAAAAAGGTCATCGACATTTGAAATGCTTTACATAATTTGAGCTTAAATCCACGCCCATGAAAATGGTATTTCTGGCTGTTGCATCGCTGTGCGTGTCCACAATCGCATATGCACAGCGAACGCTCTACACAAACGGCAAGATCTACACCGTCAATAAGGAACAGCCGTGGGCGGAGGGTGTCGTCACAGAAGGAAATCGAATCGTTTTTGTTGGCAATGCTGCGGACGCAGAAAAATGGCGAGACCCATTAACCACCACGGTGGACCTTAATGGCCGGCTCATGTTACCCGGGTTTATTGATAATCACACGCACTTTGTGTCTGGCGGATTTTATTTGTTGGGCATTGACCTCCGTCACGCAAAGTCAACCAGTGAGTTCAAACAGATCATCAAGGACTACGTGGTTAGTCATGAGGGTCAATGGATTACCGGTGGTGACTGGGACCACGAGGCATGGGAAGTGAAGAGCCTTCCTACCAAGGCGATGATTGATGACTTTTCAAAGACAACACCCATCGCGGTAAATCGTTTTGACGGACACATGATCCTTGCCAATTCTTATGCCCTGAAGTTAGCTGGGATTACCAAAGACACACCATCTCCAGCGGGTGGTACGATTGTGAAAGATCCTCAAACAGGCGAACCTACCGGAGTACTTAAAGATGCCGCGATGGATTTAATCTATGCCAAAGTTCCGCCCGCGTCTGAAGCAGAGATGGAAAAGGCAACGCTGCGTGCATTGCAGGAGGCGCGCGAAAAAGGTGTCACGAGCATACAGGACATCACGTATCACAATGACTTGCTTACCTACCAGCGGTTGGAGAGGCAAGGTCAACTCACCTGCCGGATTTATACGCGACTGCCGGTGACGGAATACACCAACCTGGTGAAAACCGGAATTGAACGTGGATTTGGAAGTGACTACGTTAAGTTGGGATCGTTGAAAGTGTTTGCGGATGGATCGCTGGGTTCCAGCACCGCGTTGTTTTTTAAACCCTACAAGCAAGACCCAAATACCCGCGGGCTTGCCATGGAAGTGGTGACCAGCGGAAAGCTGCATGAATGGGCCGCAGATGCCGACAAACACCACCTTCAGCTCTCAATCCATGCCATTGGTGACAGTGCCAACTATGTCATTCTCAAACTCTTCGAGGACATAGTCAAAAAGAATCCTGCCTGGGACAGGCGATTTAGGATAGAACACGCGCAACACGTGAAGCCGGAACATGTGGCGTTGTTTAAGAAATACAATGTGATTGCATCTGTTCAACCCTATCACGCAATTGATGACGGTGTATGGGCAGAAAAAAGGATTGGGGAACGAATCAAATACACGTACGCTTTCAAGTCTTTTCTGGATGGAGGAGTGACGATGACTTTCGGCAGCGACTGGACGGTGGCCCCAATGGATCCCTTGCTGGGAATTTACGCAGCGGTGACGCGCCAAACCCTTGATGGTAAAAATCCAAACGGTTGGATACCTGAACAAAAGGTAACAGTTGCTGAGGCGATCGCTTGCTATACCATCAACAACGCCTACGCAGCTTTCGAGGAGGACTCCAAAGGCAGCATTGAAGTCGGAAAGTGGGCCGACTTTGTGGTGCTAAACGAGAACATCCTGGAGATCGATCCTCAAAATATCAAGCATGTAAAAGTAGACATGACTGTCTTTGATGGGAAGACCATCTACCTGAGATCAAAATAAATTCTTTACTATTTCGGTTGCGCTTTCGGCAATACGGTTAAAAGTGGCAGCCTATTCCAAACAGTCTGGTGGAAAAAGAAACCCGGACTGAATGATCAATCCGGGTTCCAGCTCGGAAAGCCCGATGCGTTAGCTTCCCTTTGCCACCAACGCAAATTCAAATTGAGGTCTGCCCCGCTCGCCATTTTGAGTCAGCGCAGTAAACTTCAGCTTGTAGATGTTGCCTGCCGCATCTTTGATCACGTAAAACCGATCGGTGCGCAAAGCGGGCGAGCTCGTAGGACCACCGCCTGTTCTCCACTTAGAGCCAATATTGATTTGAGAGGTACCAAAAGCCAATCCACCCAAGTTTGCCTCTCCAAAGTTTTCGTAGGCCACCGTGGTGTTGAGCACTTCAACGGTCTGTACCTCAAAACGATTCTGTACCACCACGTCCAAGAACACATAGGGAATTAGGGCAGATCCGGGACCTCCAATCGCGGTGGTATTGGTAAACACGGTAAAGGCGATGTCCCACTGACTTTTCTTGGGTTCCACAGAAACCAGACCAGCGTCAAAGTTGATGTAGTTGAAGAGGTACGCATTGTCGCGCGTCACCTCTATCGTCTGAAATGAGGTGGCGTTGATGTCAGCGTGCTGCAACGTATACCCCGTGCCATTGCGCAGTATCCTTATCTTTTTCCAACCGCGCTGTGAGCCGTCTGGGTTTTCACCGCGATTAACAATGTAAACTTTATTGTCTGCCTCGGTAGCGGAGATGGATGCAATGGCAGTCGCATTCATGTCACCGCTTGGGGCATCAATCCAATTCACCGCTTGATTGATCCAGGCGGGTGGCGGTCCTAACACGGCCGCGAAGATGGCATCGGTGGAGAATTGCACTCCCCATCCGGTTGTGTCTGCAGCGCTCACGGCATTCAAATCTGTTTTATCAAGTGCCCTGGCCAGCATGGCAGACGATGAGTTCAATACAACTTTGAACTCGCCTTCGGCCGTATAGAAACCCAGGTCCCACGCGCTTCTGGAGAGCGAAGTCTGCCGGTTAGCGCTCAGGTCAACGAAAACTTTGTTTGGCTGATCATTGCCACCCACGTTAGGATCCATCCGCGCACCTTCGGAAATGATCTCAGCGAAAGTAAGCTTGAACGTATTCTTTTCTCCGAGTATTAATGAAGGCACAGACGACTCGAGTGTAAACTCAATTTGTTCATCACCATCGAAAAGTGCATCAGCCACCTTGATTAACCTGAAAGACACCAGGCTGGCTCCTTTCTCAACTGCGAGGTTGATGGTGTTATTCTCCGCAGCGGGATCGGTGGTAAACTCCGTACCATACGTCACTCCGTTGGGAGTCAACGTCACCAGCAACGTGCCGGGTTCAGTCGCCTCCCGGCTAAAATTGATGTTGACTGTAATTTCCGCTTCATCAGACGAAATACCCAGTTCAGACGACTCAAACCCAATGACATTATCCGGCAGCTGCAATTCGTCTTCACAGGAAATCATCCCCAGTAGCCCGACTAGTGCCAGTATTCGAAACCCAAAACTTCTCTTCATTTTATTAATTGATTGAAACATGTATAGAATTATTAATGATTGCTTAACATATAGGCCACCCCTACGAAACCAGATGTACCGTAACCAATCGGCCTGGTTCCCGAACCTGAATGGGCACCGGTTGCCGTGGACGTACTGTTGATGTTCACTACGTTGAAGATATTTCTCACGCCAGCCGTTAGGGTGAAGTCGCTTATGAATTTCTGAATCGTCACATCGCCCCAATGAAAGCCAGCGATTTCCGTCAAGTTTACGGTCTGAGAGCCATTTTCCTCAATCACTTCGAAATTGGGCGTCACGCCCGTGTATTTATAATAGACTGAAAAAATCCATCCCTGCTGTGGTAGTTTGTAGCTGACCGAGGAGATCAGTTCCGGAGACCAGGCGAAACTGGCCAGCGAGGCATCGCTCTCCGCATACTGATTAAACCGTCCCGTATAGGAAAATCCAAGTGAAGCATCCAATCGCTTATACTTGACCCGGTTATTCCAGGTGAGTCCTTGCGTTTTGAACTTATCTATGTTGAGATAGGTGGTGATCAACACATTGCCCGGTTTTTGACCATATCCTATCATATTTTCAACCGTATTATAGAATCCACCAACGGAAGAAGAGATCTGCAACTGGCCCGATTGGCGGATTCGCCAATTCCAGGAAGCGTTGAAACTGTGCGACAGCTCAGCGCTCAGGGCCGGGTTTCCCTCTATCGAATGGCTGGCATCGAAGAAATCAAAATACAGCTCGCGAATCGAGGGCGATCGGAATCCGCGGCCGTAAGAAAAACGAAGATCCTGCCTTTCGTTCAAGGCAAACTTTGAATTGAATGATGGCACAACGGGAGGGGCATTGTAAACCGAGTTGTGGATGATGCGAAGGCCGGGGCGCAATTGCAACCCTTTGAGCGGTTCCCATTCTGCCGAAAGGAAAAAGGCATAGTCCTCGATGTGTTGCCGGCCCACCTTAATCCTGCCCCCCTGGGCACGTTCGAGGTTCACGTCATAGCCGGGCTGGATGGACAACTTGTTGGTTAACCGATAATGAAAGGTGCCGCGGGTTGTCACACCCTGGAAATCTGTTTGATCCTGCAGCCCCGCGCCCAGGGCCAACCGCCTTTCGCCCGTTAGTTGATTCACTGTACTGCTTTGGGTTTTGCGCGAATAGTCGGTATAGCTGATGGCGCCATTGTAGCTAAGGTGATCGCTGAAGCGATGCGATCCCTGCACCTGATGCATAAAGCGGTTGGTAATGTAGTTCTGGTCCAGTGCCTCGGTGCCATCAAATGCGCCAGGGTTATAAATGTCTTCGTGGAGGTAGTCAAGCCGGTAGTAAACTTCCGATTGATCGGTGCGGTAGCCCACGACCCCGCTTGGCAGCCATTGTGTTTTTGGATGCCATTGCCTGTCGCGCCCGGTGGCCGATCCTTGCCAGCCGCCAAAAGTGTTGCGCGTAAGGTCCATTCTCGTGAAAAAACGATCCCAGGTGTAACCGCCACCGATGCTTTGGTTATGTACACCCCTGCTCAAGCCGTACTCCGTTCCAGCCGACTCTTCCTGAACACGGGCCGAGACTTCCCATTTTCCCTCATTGTTCTTTTTTGTGATGATATTGATTACACCAGCCAAGGCATCAGCACCATACACCACCGACATCGGCCCCTCGACAATCTCTATTCTTTCGATCGACTGAATATTGATTTGGTTGATGTTAATTTCATTTGAAGTTCCCTGTCTGCCCACCATAGGAACACCGTCAATCAATACTTTTACATTTTGTCCGGCCAGGCCCTGCATGGAGAGGTTGGAGCCGCCCAGGGTTTGATCTTGCGAAAACCGCAGATTCAATTCTGTATTCAACACATCTTGCAGTCTGGTCGCGCCACGCGCCTGCAGCACTTCCAGGGGCAGCGTCCGCACGTGGTATACCGACTTGCGGGCCGACTGCGGTTCAAATTGCCCGGTGATCACCACTTCTTCCAATTGCCTGGCCATGAGCGTGTCGACTGTTTCAACCTGTGCCATGGATATGGGCCCTGACCAAATGGATAACAATAGAAAGATCGGAAGCGGTGTTTTTTTCACGGATGCAAAAATTTGAATCATTTCGTTCAGAAAATACACATATACGGATAAATAGTACCTTGGGTCCGAATCGGTAAGAAGTTATTTACGGATTTGAGTATTTTTGCTTGAAAACGGGGGCATGTGCACCTTTTTTGGAGACTTAAAATGATATTTGTCAGAAATGGAACAGTCACTGATCACAGATTCAAAAAATAAAAATACCCCGATTGGTAAAGTGCAGGTTCTTTTTGAAAAGGAGGATGCCTCCTTGGAAACTGCAGAAAATCACGAAGAAAAAACGCGGGAATTCGGCCATGAAATCAAAAAGAACCGCATTCATTTCTATTTCTGCGTAAATGGAAGTGCCGAATTTGAGTTCGGACCTCAGTATAGCCGGGAGATCACTGACAAACGGAACTACTTCTTCTATAATCCGGAACGGGACATGCCATTTAAGATTCGGTTGGCTCCAGGATCGAGGATGATCCTGCTGACAATCACATTGGAAAGCCTGCACAAGCTTTTTTCGGAGGAAACACCTCACTTTTTAAAGCCGGAAAACATCAATCGCAAGTTTTACGATGAGCGCGACATCCCACCATCCCTGATGGTGGTACTCAACCAGTTGTTCATCGTGCATTTAAGCGAAATGTCTGAGAAGCTCTACTATCAGGGCAAGATTCTGGAGCTTTTGAGCCTTTACTTTTCGGAACGCAAGGCCGATACGGAAAGCTGTCCATTCCTTAATGATGAGGAGACCGTTCGCAAAATCAAACATGTAAAGGAGTACCTGCTTAAGCACACAGACTCACCGCCCGGTTTAAAAGAACTGGCCAAAATTGCGGGTCTTAACGAATACCAGCTCAAGGTGGGTTTCAAACAGATTTATGGTAACACGGTGTTCGGCTTTTTGTTAGATCACAAACTCGACCATTCGCGCGTGCTCCTCGATTCGGGAAAGTTCAAAGTAAATGAAGTCGCTTACCAGGTGGGGTACACAAACCCCAGCCATTTCATCGCAGCCTTCAAGAAAAAATTTGGTGTGACGCCAAAGAAGTATTTGATGGGAATGGGACGTTAATAACGCCTTCGCGTTGATCTTCGTTATGGTGTTGACCAAAAAGCATCCCAGCAATACCTTGCACCACTTCCCGTCCAACCTGACGAGCTACGGAGGCGAGACATTCATCCAGCGGGTGGACGGCCGGATAAACCTGGTTTTCATGCAAAAAAAATCAACAGCCTCAATTTACTGAACTGTTCGAATCGAAGAATCTGGGCCAACTCGCTTTTTCAGCAGCCAGTCCACCTGGGGGTCAGTACCCATTACGAAAGGATGTTCACTAAACTTTTCGAACCCCCATTTTTCATAGAATCTTTGTGCTTTGAAATTTCGCTCCCAAACGCCCAACCAAACCCAATCAAAGTCGGATTTGCGTGCATAATCAAGACAATGACTCATCAGTGCACTGCCAATCCCTTTTCCGATGAAGGCTTCGAGGGCATACATTCGATGGATTTCAATTGCCCTTTCGCCCAACAGCTCGAAGACCTCGGGGTTGATGCGCATACGGGCATAACCCGCAGCTTCGTTATCCACAAACGCAATCCAGCAGGCCCCCAGCTGATCCTCCAATTCCTTTCGCATGGTCTCCTCGCTAAAGGCTTCTGTCAGATACAAGTCCATGTCTTCCTTGGTGTTGGAAGGTGAAAAGGTATCGTAATAGCTCTTGATTGAAATGTTTCGCAAGAGCTCAAGATCCGCGTGCAGCGCTTGTCGGATTTCCAGTGGCATGTTATTTCTTCTTTTCTTGATAATTCTGGAAGGTGTACAAGATACCGAGCGAAAAGGCCTGACTCAATTGAACCTTTGTGTCCTGGTCAAAGTCATACAAAAAAATGCCACCCAGGCTCACATTAATGAATTTATTGATTTTTGAGGTAAGTGTGAGATCAAGGCGGTGATCCATCTTTTTTCCTTCGAAGGTCTCGTAGTTGGCAAACCACAGATATCTCCAGCTAAGCTTCATATTGGTGGCAATCTCTTTGTTGAACTCTGCCAGCATCTGAAAAGCCAGTCTTTCAATACGAAGGTTCTTGCCGGCTTCAACACCATATGGAGCTATGGAGTCGACAAAAAGGTACCGTTCGCTATTCCTGACGATGGTCAACCTGGTGGCAAACGGGGACATGCGCAATTTGAAGTAGTCAGCCGGCTTGTATTCCAAGCCCAATGACGAAGTGACGAATGCCGGGGCCAGCAAATCTGAAATCAGATTGGGTTGTTCGACTCCGTTCCCATCTTTTACATATTTGTACCCTTCCGCAAACTGCGAAAGGAAGTTTAACGCAAAGAAAGCATTCCATTTTGGAGCCAGGTCGAAGCCATATTTACTGTCAAGGTACAAGCGATCCAGCGTCTTCCGGTAGCCCTGCCCTTCGTTGTTTACCATGCCAAAAAGCATGTCGACCTCGCTTTGCCAGGAGTCCCGCTTCTTCTGGTAGTTCAACGTGTAATTCAGAAATGCATTGAAGCCGAAGGAATTGACGCCCCCGGCCTTCCAATTGCTGGAAAAAGTGGCCTGGTTTAGATTGAGTCCCGTCCTGAAATTCTTCCTCCAATTGGTGAGGGTATCAACTTTCACGATTTGTGAAGAAGCTGAACTGAAAACCAGGCTCAGGCAAAAGAAAAAGAATGGTCTGCGCATAGTTTGGTAGTTTAAACCAAAACTAAGCCCAAACGGATTAACTCGGAACCCTAAATGTGATTAACCTTGATTTCGTCCAGGGCCACTTCAGTGAGCGGCTTGGTGATGAATTTAATGACGTGATTGTTGTTGACAATCTTATCAATATCGCGCTTGTTATCAGAGCTTGACAGGATGATCACCTTGCATTTGTTTCGAACCAGTTCGTTAAACTTCTCAAACTCATACAAAAAAACAAACCCATCCACAATGGGCATGTTGATGTCCAGGAAGATGATGTTGGGCAGGTTGTCCCCGTTGGTTTGGTTTTCTTTCAAGTAATCCAGGGCACTTTTTCCAGAACTCTTCACCTCTACCCGTCTGGCAAACTTGGTTATTTCTATGATTCGTTTGCTGATGAAATTATCAGTGTCGTTATCATCCACCAACATGACCAAATCAATCGTCTTAGTTTCTGCGTCCATCAACATTCAAACTCCCGTAAAAAAAGTTACTGTATAATCTCAAATATTTGTAAAAATATGGCTTTTGAAAAGAAAGGCGGGATTTATGGCTCTGTAAACAACATTCAGGTAAGGATTTGGGCAAAAAAGTCAAAAAAAACGTGGTTACCCTTCTCTTAATGTGGATTTAAGCGAAGCTTTTCACCAACCTCCAGCGTGAAATCCTTTTTGCCGTTCCAATCCATCAGCTCTTTCACGGTTAAGCCGTATTGCCGTGCCACGCCATAAAGCGTATCAGAAGCTTGCACTTCGTGGAAATCTTTTTTCGCCTCGACAGGCATTGCTGAAGCCGGAGCGCTGGATACTGCTGGGGCCGAATCAAGCTGGGCCACGATTGCGGGTTGTGAGCTTGCCGGCCGTGCCCAGTCGAAAGTCCTGTCCTCATCCAACTGAATGGCTTCTACCGGCACCTCTTTGGCCCTTGGCTTGGCGTAGCTTAGCCAAAGCATCGTGTTTTTTGCCACACGTTCGTGGTCGTTTAGTCGATTGTACTTCCGCAATTTTCGAAGTTTGACTCCATAGGCCTGGCTGATATCCCACAGGGTCTCACCCTCTTCAACCTTGTGGAAAGGTTCCCAGGTGCGACTCTTCTTTTTTGCAATGAAATAGGCTCTTCCACCTATTACATTGTGATCGATGGAAATGTCATTGTAGCGCATGAAAGCGTTCAAGCTCACACCTGCCCTGTCAGCCAGTTGAGTCAACCGTTCCTCAGGCAGGGCAGTGACAGCCGGTACCTGGTTGATGGTAGTGATGGCAGGGCCGGCATTGGAAATGACCACCGTCTCCGTGGCAGGAGAACCTCCCAGTGAAAGGCGGTTAAAGTCAGTGTTATACTCACCCACCGGTACAAGCACTGTATATTTTTTGTCATTGGGGATTTCTCCCTTTAACGCCCACTTGTTGTATTCGGCCAGTTGGCCTTCATCGGTATTCAGTTCTTTGGCTAATCTCGACAGGGTTGTCTGGCTATTCACTTCATGGGGCACAAGTTTTAACTGGGGTTCACCTTTCAGCGCATCTTCAAAGGCAACTTTGTGGGCAAGAAATTTCTTCACATACCAGTAGGTGTCGCCATCAATGTCCATGTGCCGGGCTCCGTTGTATTTGTCGCCCACAGCCCTCATCACCCCGCCAGCTCCCATTTGATATGCCTGGAGTGCATACACCCAGTTATTGAAATAGTAGTTGTTTTTTTTGATGTACCGCGCTGCCGCCCTGGTTGAAGAGAGCAGGTTCATCCTTTCATCAATCTGCTTGTCAACGCGCATGCCCATTTCTTCAGCGGTAAAATCCTTAAACTGCCAGTAGCCCACCGCATTGGAAACGGAAACTGCATCAGAGATGAGCGCACTTTCCTGCAGTACGAGGAATTTGAAGTCATCGGGCAAACGTTCCTCGCGGAAAATTTGCTCAATCATCGGAAAATAAGTCTTGGCTCGTTCCAGCTTGATATTGAAATAACGAGGCGATTGCGTAAGCGCATCCACATCCTTTTGAATCTCTCGCCTGGCATCTTCCTTTATCGTAAGCGTCATGCCGGCAAATTGGATCTTGTGGGGCACTACAGGAGACTGGCCGTGTGAGGCAGCTCCAAAAAAAATGAGTGCTGCTGCAAAAAATCTCATGCCATGACAAATATAAGGAGAAATCCTTCACGTAAAAACGAGTGCCCATTGGCAAAATTGCCTGGCTACTTTTTACGAATTAATGCGATGCCATCCCTGATCGGCAACAACACATTTTCAACCCGGTTATCCTGCTGCACTTTGCGGTTGAATTCAATGATCGCACGGGTATCTTTGTCAGGTTTGTCTGACAGCACCTTGCCGCTCCAGAGCACATTGTCGGCAAGAATGTAGCCTCCAGCCGTGAGTTGGTCGATTACCAGGTCATAGTACATTTCGTAGTTCACTTTGTCAGCATCAATGAATACCAGATCGAATGGTTGACTGAGTGTGGGAACAACTTCAACTGCATTGCCAATGATGTATTCGACTTGCGAAGAAAGCCCTGCCTCCGCAAAATAGCCCCTCACCCTTTCCTCCAATTCCTCGTTTTTGTCGATGGTAATGAGCTTGCCGTTTTTGGCCAGGCCTTCTGCCAGGCAAATGGCAGAATATCCAGTGTAGGTTCCTATTTCGAGGATGCAAGATGGGCGAATCATCTGGCTTATCATCGCCAAAACCCGACCCTGCAAGTGGCCCGACAACATCCGCGGCATCATCACGTGCGCGTGTGTATCGCGGCTGATGCGCTTTAAGAGGGGTGATTCAGGGGAAGTGTGTTCCTCTGCATACCGCAGCAGGTCATTGTTGATCAAATCCATGATCAGTTAGGCTCCATAAACAGGTAACTCAATTGATTTTCTTTGAACATGTCCCGCGACATTCTTACCAAATCCTCAGACCGAGTGCCGAGAATGCGTTCGCTCAATTCTTCAATGCTCAGTACCCGGTTGAGGTCAAGCAGGTTCCGGGCCATCATGATCATGAAACTCAGGTTGTTTTCCTGCGCCATGGCCACCTGCCCCAAAATCTGTTCCTTGGAGGCACTCAACTGCTTCTTTCCCAATGGTTCGTTTCGCAGTTTATTCAGCTCTCGGTGAACGATATTCACACTGCGACTCAATTGTGCCGGCTCTGTCCCAAATGAAATCACAAACAACCCCGTGTCTGTGAAAGGCACAAAGTGCGCCCCCACTGAATAAACGAAGCCATGCTTTTCTCGCAATGCCATGTTTAACCTGGAATTGAGTCCCGGGCCGCCCAAAATATTAATCAGCATGAAGAAAGGCGTGCGCCATTCGTGACTCAAAGAATAGGCAGGCCGACCGATGGCACACCGGGCCTGCTTTACGGGCCTTTTCAAAACGACTTCACTTGGAGTGTAGTTGCTAAACCTTCTTCTGCGATGGCGGCTGGTACGCTTGGGAATATGCCCCATGTAGTTCTCTGCCAACTTCACCACTTTCGCAAACGGAATATCTCCAACAGATGAGAAGACAATTCTCCGCGTATCCAAATGTTCTTTGATGAACTTTCTAAAATCACTTCGCCTGAAAGAGGTAACTGTTTTTTGGGTACCCAGAATGTTCATACCAAGTGGATGTTTCCCAAAGATCACGCGATCAAACTCGTCCTGAAGAGAATCTTCGGGGTCGTCCAGGTACATGGCCATCTCTTCGAGAATCACGTTTCGTTCCTTGGCGATCTGATTTTCAGGAAAGATCGAATCGAACGTAATGTCTGTGAGCAGTTCCATCGCCCGATCGAAATACACGCTGCGCAATGATGCGTAAAAGAGAATCTTTTCTTTATCCGTAAATGCATTTAACTCACCCCCGAGTGATTCGAGTCGATTGAGGATGTGAAAAGCTTTCCTTTTCCGCGTGCCCTTGAAGGCCATGTGCTCCCAGAAGTGTGCGATCCCCTGGTTCTCGGTATTTTCATCTCGGCTGCCGATGTCGAGCATGATGCCGCAGTGCACAATCTTTGATGATCGGACCCGGTGATGGACGATGCGAATGCCGTTAGATAGGGTATGGACCTGATATTCTCTCATGAAACAATTGAAGCGGACTACAAAATTAACCCAAACTGACCGCCCGGAAAAAGAGGTGTTTTTGTCCCAAGCACGAACAAAAATGCCCGTGAGCGGGCATAGACGTTGATTTCGATGTGATTTTTTTGTTAAACTCGTAGCATTAATCCTGGCACAACGATTGCAAAAATTTTCACTATGGATACCAAAAGAGTTGAAACTTGCTTTACGATCACCTTCACGGAAGACCAGTATCAGAAGGCCAAGGCTTATGTGGATGACATGAAGCGTCATCCCAGGCGCGTATTCTGGGTGGGCAAGGAGAACAAATCTGATGAAGAGTTGGTGATTGAACAGATCGCACATCGCATTCTGTCCGGATTCTACCACGATGATCCGTTGAATGCATCGCGTCACATCCTGCGCATGCAAAGCATGACTTCCGCTTAAGCGGGCAAGCCGTGTGCGCTAGACCTGATCCAACACTTTCTTAATAAGTGCATCGACTACTTTTGCCGGATTCTTAGAAAACTTATTTTTGATGCGATTGGCGATGATGGCGTTCACGCTGATCGCTTCATGACCCAACAGCCGGGCCATCGCATAATAGGCTGACGATTCCATTTCGAAATTCGTAAGCCAAAAGTCTCCCTTGTGATAGTAGTTTAGATCCTCTAGCAGTTTGGGGAATCGGATGGGCACACGAAGGGCACGTCCCTGGGGTGCATAAAACCCAGGACATGTCACGGTATTTCCAACCAACATATCCTTGGAAAGTTTACCGAACAAATCTTCCGATCCTTTCACCACATACGGCATAAATGGCAACCCGCATTTCTTCTGGATATCATGAGCCACGCCAGTCTCAAAGTCGTCCATCGGGAGATCATAGAAATTCATCAGGTTGTCAAGTCCCACTGCATACTCGGTGATCAGGTGCGAGCCCAGCGGAATGTCTTCCTGCATAGACCCTGAAGTGCCTAATCGAATGATCCGCAATTTCTTTTTCCGCAACTTCGGTTCGCGAGTCTTTAAATCAATGTTCGCCAAGGCATCTAACTCATTGAAGAAGATTTCCACGTTGTCCGAGCCGATGCCGGTGCTGATTACGCTTATCTTCTTGCCTTTGAACTTACCGGTGTGCGTGATGAACTCACGTTTGTTCATCTCAAACTCAACCTCGTCAAAGTGTTGGCTAACCGTATAAACCCTGCTTGGATCGCCTACCGCGATGATGGTGTCCGCAATGTGTTTGGGTTTCAGGTTTAAGTGGTAAACGCTACCATCTGGGTTGAGGATGAGATCGGTTTCGGAGATTTTGGCCACAAAATCAAGAATTAAACTTCTTGGCCGGGTTGCCGAATACGGTTTCTCCGCCTGCCACGGGCCCGATCACGACTGAACCCGCCCCTACACGAGCCCCCTTACCGATAGTTACTCCGGCCACGATCGTCACACCTGAGCCAATAAAAACTTCATCTTCAATCGTCACGTCTGCACCGATGGTGCTACCAACCCCTACCTGCACATGATCACCCAACGCAGCGCCCACGCCCACGACAACCCGCGGATTTAGCACGCAATAATTCCCGATGGTTGAACCAGGAGAAAGCAACACACCCTGATCGACCAGGTTGCCGTGACCAATGGTACTTTTCCCTGAAAGGGAGGCAGCCTTGTGAATGGCATTGACGGGCTGTTTGTGCCGATTTTCGGTAATGGTTTTCACGGCCGCCTTTCGCAACCGGTTGTCATCCAACGCTACAAAAGCTTCGCATTTCTTTCCGATCAGCTTGAGGAAGCCGTCATCATCCGTGCTTCCAAGCACCACGGCTTCATCAATCTCTGTGTTGTGGATTTTTGTGTTGTCGTCAAGAAACCCATACACGACAACGCCATTCGATTCAAAAATTTCTTTTGCGGCACGCCCCAGGTGATTGGCGCCAAAAATGATTACCGGATTGTCCATATCAGATCATGCATTCGTTCTGCCCCATCGCTTGCGCGATATCATCGGAATGATACCGCTTTGCACGAGCATCAGAAACACAAAGAAAGGTAAAAAGCCAATCCGATAACGAGATAGCGTGCCAAAATTGGGCGTTGACAATGCGAGGAAAACGCAAAGGGAAAGACAATAGGCGAGCGCAATCAATCCGATAAAGGTCACCTGGCGATCAGGGCGAAAAAGCCTGAAACAAGCCCACAATGTGATGATGAGCATGAATGAATTTTCAACCGAAGCCACAATCTTGAAAAGGGAATTCGCCTCGCCCACCCATGGTCTGAAGAATCCAGACCAGGCAGCAAGTGGCAGGTTCTTTACGAAACTTTCGATGCTGGGCTCCAAATGATGAAATTGAATCACATCATCCGGAGCAGATATGGAGACAAAGGCTTTGTTGTTTTCAGCTACTACATCCAGCACCCGGTGCAAATTGAAATTTGGTTGAGCGTGGGTGGTCACATATCCCAGGATCAGGATCGCCACACTCCAAAGTGCCCACCGGATCGTCCTTCGTGGACAAAATGGGGCCGACCCAAACTGGGCCAGCAATGCCGAACCGCCAAACATGAAGAAGAGCCCAGCCCAGTAATATTTCAATTGCCAGAAAGCTACGGTGCATGCCAGCGCAAGAATCCATTCATACCACAGAAGTTTTCGTTGGTGATAGATTTTAAGAAAAACGCCTGATAGAAATACCATGGCCAAGGCAGCCACGCTCTCTTTGATGATGCCGCTGCTCCAAAAGACAAAGGAAGGCAACAAGGTAAAGGCAATTAACGCCTCCACCGATATGGCGGGCAACACGGTGCGAACCTGTCTTACCAGGTACCAACATGCCATGAACGACAAGGTGGAAAGATAGGAGGCCGCAATCCAATAATTATTGAATGCCAGAAGGTTCACAAAACTTATGCCTTTGATAAAAATCAACGCACGGGGTGCTCCGTCATATAGCCTGCTTAAAAGCTCCGCTGGAGGTTCTTCAAATATGGCCTTCAGGTACTTCCCCGGACTGTCGTGCCAAAGTGCGGTGAGCTTGCTTGCATCTTCAAAGTACATTAAGGTGTCGCCCGTTTGATAGTAATGAGCATAGACCAGACCCAACGCGATGCCAGCAACCACCTTATAAAGTAAGCCACCTATAAACCAATACTGGTACGCAGCAGACTCTCGCCTGAAGCATGTCCAAATCATATAAAGAATCGCGGCAACTCCTATCGTTGAAAGCACAATCATCGCGTTGGCTTTAGAAGGGAAGTTCCCACTTTGCAACTCAAGCACTTTCGATGCCCGCAGAATCCCTCGTAGAGTTCGAGCAGTGCCTGCGAATCGAACGCATCCGTAGAGGAATATCCGATTGCCTTCCACCGTTTAACAACCTTATTCGACTCGCTTGGAATTGAGTGCAACAAGGCCACGGCCCGGTCGACATAAGATTGATCGTCTTTGAATTTGCCGTAGGCTACCAACAGAGGTGCCACGGAATTGATACAAAGAATGTCGATACTCGCGGAACCCAACGCAGCTACCTTTGTTTTGGAGCGGGTGCCGAAATGATAATGGCTAAGCCAATATTCAGACTGCTTAATGGAAAAGATTTGCTTGATGCCATCCACATCGGCCTCCATCAATCGCGAGAAGGTGCCCGCCCGGCTGGCAATTAGTACACAAAATTGAGCCAATCGAACTGTTGGAAAATTTGCGGGCCTGAGGCGCAAGAACTTCCATTGGCTGGCAGCCAACTTGAAATCAGACAAACCATATTTGTTCGCCAACATCTTATACTCTCGTTTCAACATATCAGGATAATCGCCTCTTCCAATGGCATCGAGGAATCCGGCTTGCCCAAACAGCAGGGCCTCCACCTGAACGATTTGATCACGATGTTTCAAGATGGTCTTGTACGGCACGGATCTGGCGAGCCGGGCGAACGGTTCGTTGTTCACCTTGAATCCAAAATAGCGAGCAAGCAGTTGATAGGTTGCCTCTTCCCAGTCACCTTTGTTTTCCTCCACTAACTTCTGTACTTCAGCGGCCTTGCGCTCCAATCGACCAGACAGGGTGCGATCAAGCATTCCATGCACGGTAAGTTTCGAGACTTTGGAAAACTGGGGCGCACAGGGAACATCCTCCAGGTTGTTGATCAGGTTTTTGTAGTTGGCCATGAGGGCCGGATCTACCCGATTCTTCAGTTCGAGGGTGGGGATTTCCGACCCATCCCTTCGCATCACTTTTCTGTCGGCTTCCCACACCACATGCAGGATTACATTCTCATAAGCGTCATCCTGATGGTGGTTGTGCGTGTACCATTCCGTGGCCGCCACATGAATTTCCACCATCCCCGCCCACTCCAAATCCGTGATGCGCACTTTCGCATTCTGGAAATCAGGACCGGCATGCCCATTGAGAAGGCCTGGCTTGATGATCATCAGGTCTTCACCCGATGTGGTTTGTAATGCTTTTTTTGAAAAGTATTGGAATTGCCAGACGAAGTGAAGAAACGCTTCCTGCATTTCCTATTGTTGAAAGTTATGCAGGTAGCGTTCCATTTGCTGCTGAAGCTTCAGAGCCTCGCCTGCTGCCTTGGTCGCAAAATCATTCCCGTTGGAAGCGTATATGATGGATCTGGCCGCATTCACCAGCAGCCCACATTTCTGATTCATGCCATGCTTGCTGATCATTTCTAGATCACCGCCCTGTGCACCTACCCCTGGCACCAGAAAGAAATGCTCAGGTGCCAGTGCCCGGATGCCTTTCATCTTGTCTCCCTGGGTTGCGCCTACCACGTACATCATGTTATCCGCGCTGCCCCACTTGATTGATTTCAAGATCACCTCTTCGTAAAGTTTTTTCCCGCTCACTGTTGATTCTAACAATTGAAAATCAGCGCTGCCGGGGTTGGATGTATGCGCCAATAGGATCACCCACTTATGCTGAAACTTCAAGAAGGGCTTCACGCTGTCTTCACCCATGTAGGGCGCCACGGTAACAGAATCAAAATTCAATTGTTCAAAAAAAGCCCTCGCATATAGAGAAGACGTGTTCCCGATGTCGCCACGTTTGGCATCTGCAATGGAAAAAACTTCTTTCGGTAAGTACTCCACCGTACGTTGCAAACTCTCCCAACCCTTCGGGCCCAAGGCTTCGTAGAATGCCACGTTTGGTTTGTAGGCCACGGCATACTTGATGGTGGCATCGATAATCTGCCTGTTGAATTCATAAACGGGATCTTTCTCTTTCAGCAAGTGTGGCGGGATCTTTTGGAGATCAGTGTCCAGGCCTACGCAGAGGTAGGATTTTTTGGCTTGAATTTGCTGGAAGAGCTGTTCGGAGGTCATAAAAAACAAAAATACGCAGCCCAAACAAAATATAACAGTAGGGAAAATACGTCACAAAAAAAGCGGCCCCGACAAAGTCGGGGCCGCTGAAACGAAACGTATCAAATGTTATCGCAGGTCGATAATCTCTACACCCGGATATTTCTTGGGATCAAAAGTGAAATAACTGTCGTCCGCTTTCACATTCGGAGTGAACTTGGTGATGGAGTACTTATACCGGTTGCCCGACTTGTCGAACATGGTCCAGCTCTGGATCAGATTGTCCTTCTTTGAAATATTCATCCTGATCTTGAAATATTGAGCATCCTTCTTCTCCGGCACCAGGTCTACCACATTGCACAATACACCTCCCTCGGTCTTCTCTTCAAGAAAAAGGTATTTGAAACCCTTCTTATAATACTCATGCATTTTGGAGGGATTGGGCTCATCCGATGAGGGGTCGAACGTATCGATGTTTACCTCTTTGGCCGAAGGGAGGTAAGTCCAAACGGTTTTGCCATCGTTGATGATTTCCTGGTCATCCAGCACCAGGCGAAACTTGTCGCCCTTCACGGTTATTTTCCCTTTGAATTCTTCGTTGATGCCTTCGGTTTCGTTGATCATGGAAGAGGTGAGATTGGCCTCAAACGAGCTTAGGCCCTTGTATTTTTCGCTCATAGCGTCCAATATCTTGAGTGCCTGGGGGTCATATTGTGCGAGCGCTGCATTGCCGACAACAAATAGTACGAGCGCTATTGAGAGATTCTTCATGTTCGTTTTTGCTTGTTAAACTAAGTTTGACTGTGTTTTTCCTTCAATTCATTCAATAATTGTTCCAAACTCAGCTCGTCCTTGATCAATACCTCGCGGGCTTTGGAACCTTCAAATGCACCCACAATGCCGGCTGCCTCCAGCTGATCAATTAACCTACCAGCCCGGTTATAGCCGAGTTTGAGCTTTCGTTGGATCAAGGACGTGCTGCCTTGTTGATGTGCTACAATCAGGCGTGCGGCATCTTCAAAAAGCGCATCCCGCTCCGATAGGTCTACGCTGCCGGCACCCGACTCCTCATCGCCCTCAAACTCGGGCAACAGGTATGCCGAGTCGTAACCGCGTTGCGCACCAATAAATTCACAAACCTTTTCAACCTCGGGCGTATCGACAAATGGGCATTGGAGGCGAATAATATCCGACCCGGCCGACAACAACATATCGCCTTGCCCGATCAACTGGTCCGCGCCACCGGTATCGAGGATGGTACGGGAATCTACCTTTGAGGTTACACGAAATGAAAGACGCGCAGGGAAGTTTGCTTTGATTACTCCAGTGATCACATTCACAGAAGGCCTTTGCGTGGCCACCACCAAATGAATTCCGATGGCGCGGGCCAACTGTGCCAAGCGAGCAATGGGTGTTTCTACCTCTTTACCGGCAGTCATCATCAGGTCGGCCAACTCATCGATTACCAAAACGATATAAGGCAAAAAGCGATGGCCTTCCTTCGGGTTCAGCTTGCGGCCCACAAACTTCGTGTTGTACTCCTTCAGGTTTCGTGCGCCCGCATCTTTCATCATCTCGTAGCGGTTCTCCATTTCGATGCAAAGCGAATTCAATGTGTGCACCACTTTTCTCGTATCGGTGATGATTGCTTCTTCGCTGTTGGGCAACTTGGCCAGGTAATGTCTTTCAATTTTACTGAATAAAGACATCTCCACCTTCTTCGGATCGACCAACACGAACTTAAGCTGGCTGGGGTGCCTCTTATATAATAAGGAGGTAAGAATCACATTGAGCCCTACTGACTTACCCTGACCAGTTGCACCAGCCACCAGCAAGTGGGGCATTTTCGCCAAATCGATCACCAACACTTCGTTGGAGATCGTTTTCCCCAACGCCACCGGAAGCTCTTTGTCCGACTTCATGAACTTCTCGGTGCTCAGAACCTGGCGGATGCCCACCATCTCGCGGTTCTTGTTCGGCACCTCAATACCGATCGTACCCTTACCGGGGATGGGTGCGATGATTCGAATGCCCAAAGCGGCCAAACTCAATGCAATATCATCTTCCAGGTTCTTAATCCTGGAAATCTTGATGCCGGCCTCAGGCACAATTTCATACAGTGTAACCGTAGGACCGATGGTTGCCTTGATGCTGGTGATTCCGATCTTGAAGTTCGTCAGCGTTTCAAGGATCCGGTCTTTGTTCTGGGTCAACTCTTCCTGTGTCACCTGCACTTTGCCCGCGTCATACTCGTTCAACAGATCGAGGGTTGGAAACTTATACTTGCTGAGGTCGAGGGTTGGATCGTAGGAACCGTGCTCCTCCACCAAACCTTCGGCAATCTTATCCGTTTCAACGGCCTCCTCCACAATGAAGGCAGGCTCGGCCGCGTTGTCAGCTTTCTCGGCTTTCTTTTTTGCCTCCACAGGAAGCGGCACCTCCTTTTTCTCCAGCACGCTTTCCTCTGCCTCTTCCTCTTCAGGCTGAACCTTTTCCACCGGGAGTGGGTCAGGCTGGTCTCTTACCCAATTGTCTTTTTCATCGGTATAGGAAGACGCCACGGCATCATTTGGAAGAATGGCATCATTGCCCATTGGCTTTGGATTTTTCACCTGAAACGCATGAATGGCGGTAACGTTGAAGAAATAGATAATAAACACAAACAACGAAAGGGCGAGAAAGAGGAACGTCCCCCAGCCCAGTAAGCCGTTCGAGATCTTGGCCAGTTCAAAGCCGAGGCCACCGGTGAGAAAGCTCATCTCACTCACCCCCGAAACACTGTGTGTGATATATCCCAAAAGAAGACTCAGCCACAAACCGGCAAATACAGAGAATATGAAAACCGAGAACACGGGCATCAACACACGATTAAAGACCATCCTGAATCCAAGCAGGAACAACACCGGAGGAACGAAGAAGGCAGAGATGCCAAGCCACCTGAAAACGAGATAGTGCGAAGTGACTGCCCCATAGAGGCCCAACCAATTCTCAGCTTCCGTTCCGGACATTAACATCCCCGTTTCGCTCAGGGCCTCTACCACGCTTTGATCGGCTTTGCCGGTGAACAGGTACGACACGAAGGCCGTCAGCAAATACAAAGAAAGGATCAATAGGAAAAAACCCGTGGCCAGCCTCAGCCGCGGATCGGTGAAAAATTGAAGGGAGAATCTGGACTTACCTGCTTTGCCCTTCTTATCAGGTTTTCTAAAAGTATTGCTTCTATAGGTGTTTTGCGCCATTTCCAGTTTGATACAAAGCTAAACAATTAAATAAAAGTGCTAAAGGCGAGATAAACTAATCCTGGTTTGTCAGTATCTTCAGCCGGTCTATTGCGGGCGCCAAATAACTCCAGATCTTTCATGTCACCCGAATTCATTATCTCGGTCGATTACATTCGTGGAGACTCTTGTATCTAAGTCAATCAACCCCGAAGCCTGTGTTATGGACGTTAACTATCTGCTAAGGAAGCTCACCATTGCTCTTGTCTTCTTCTGCTGTGCTTCCACGGTCATGGGGCAAATTAGCAGTACATTCAACTCCAACGCTGAGGGCTGGACGACACCAAATGATGCCGATGGAACGATTGGCTACAGCGCAACGGGAGGTAATCCAGGTGGGCATGTAGTGGGGTCGCCCTTTGTGCTCGTGTTGGGAATGACAACGCTTTACGTTCCGTTTAATTTTGTTGCGCCTGTCGCTTTTCGGGGAAACAAAAGCACTTTTTACAACGGGACGTTGCGTTATGATGTGCAGCAGAGCACTACCGGAACGCCCAATTCCTATTCAGAGGTCACGATCACCAACAGTGGAGGTGTTTCACTCTACTACTTTCCACCGACTTCGAATCAACCGCCTGCGGCACCCTCATGGGCTACCTACTCCGTTGTGCTTAACAATAGCCTCGGTTACTGGAAAACAACCAACAGTATCTCTGGTGCGGCAGCTACGGAACTCCAACTCATTGGCATATTGTCTGATTTGGCAAGTCTGGAAATCAGGGGGCTTTATCGGGATGCCAACACCACCAATCGATTGGATAATGTGACCATGTCAACTTTTCCATTGATTGCTCCACCTCAGATTGTCTCGTTCACTCCCACTGCCGCTAATCCTGGGTCAGCAGTCACAATCAACGGGAGCAACTTCAACGCCATGCCATCTCAAAATACGGTGTACTTTAAATCTGTAGTGGCTACAGTAACCAATGCATCGCCAACGCAGTTGACAGTAACGGTGCCGAATGGTGCGGCCTTTGGCGAGATTACCGTGGTAAACAAAGCCGGTGGAGTTTCGGGGATTTCTAAACAACCCTTCAATCCAACCTTCAGCGATGGTGGTAGGATTATTCAGGCATCTTTTCAGCCGAAGGTGGATCTGCTGCTCGCGGCAAGCAACAACATCACTGGCATACAAGTGGCCGACCTGGATGGAGATGGTTGGAACGACATCCTCACCACCGAAAGTGCCGCCAACACAGTAGTCGTTTTCAGAAACCTCTGTACAGGTGGCAGTATCAGCACTGGATCGTTTGCAGCCAAGGTGTCTCTAAGCGGAGGTGGAAATGGCGGAGGGTTGCGAACGGTAGATTTGGATGGTGACGGCAAACTGGATGTGATCGCGGCATTTAGCAACGGATCCTTGACATACTTTACCACATTTAGAAACACAAGCACTCCTGGCACGCTGTCGTTCGAGCCCGTGGAGCTTTGGCCCGGGCTGGTTTATAGTGGACCGATGTCAAACTGCGTAGACGTGGATGGTGACGGACGCCCTGACTTGATCGGACAGCATGGAAACGGAAGCGTTAGTGTTGACTTCTGGATTGCTCAAAATTTAAGCACGCCAGGTAATATTGAGTTTGGATCTTCAGTCAGTTATTTCGGTGGTTCAACGCTTGATGCTGGTGATGGCGTTTCATATGGAGATTTGGACAATGACGGCAAACCCGAGATGGTGGTGAAGCACAGTTTCGGCAACCAGTTTCAAATCATCAAAAACAACTCAACACCAGGCACCATCGCTTTTGGAACGCCATTCCCAATTGCACAAGGCAGTAATGGCGATATCCTGATCGCTGACTTCAACCTCGATGGCCTTAACGACATTGCATGGAAGCAGGGCTTTAGCAATGATGATGTTCGTATTCGAATCAACACTAACGCAGGTGGCGCCCTTGCAGCAACTGATTTTGCAACTGAGGTAATCCTCAACTCTGACCTCTTTAACTACGGTGCGGCTAGTCTTGGGGATGTAAACGGAGATGGAAAGCCGGACATCATCATCACCGATGCAAGCAATGTGGCCGTTTTCGAAAACGTTTATGATGGCGGTGCATTTTCTTCGGCCTCCTTTGTTCAGGCATATGCTTATGCGGGCGCTGGAGGTTCTACCTATCCGACCGCAACCATCCCCGCTGATCTCAACGGAGATGGAAAGCCAGAAATGGTTGTTGGGATCACCAACACAAATCCAAGGCGGGTTTCTGTTTTTGAGAACACAAATTCGCGAGCCCCCGAAATTTCCCTTACCACTGTTTCTCCTTTAGCAGCGCCAGTGGGAGCTTCGGTAACCATCACAGGAAATTACTTCTCCACGGTAGCGGCAGAAAACCTTGTAACGTTTGGCGGGACCAGTGCCCCCGTTACCAGCGCATCTGCCAACGAACTGACCGTGACTGTTCCACCAGGTGCTTCATCCGGTGTGGTGAGCGTTACACGCAATCGGCTTACAGGCACTTACCACTTGCCATTCATGGTGACTTTCTCGCCTGGTACCACGTTTTCGGGATCATCCTTTGCACCACCGGTCAACTTTACACTAACCGCTGCGGATTTTGACTTGGATGTGGCAGATATGAACAATGACGGAAAACCTGACGTGGTTGCTGAAGGTCAGAACAATTGGGCCTACTCTTTTCGCAATACCCACACTCCCGGCCCGATATCACTCACATCACTAACTCCCGATGATACCACTTTCCAGGCAGCCCAAAATCCAAAACTTGTTGACTTGGACGGAGACGGCTATGTAGAAATACTGGCACAGAACGGACCGTTTAGAAACACCGGTAGTTCCCCGGAGATCAATTTTACAACGTCCACGAGCGTGTCTGGCGGCACATTCCATGGCATTGCTGATTTTAACCACGATGGAAAGGTGGATTTTGTCGGGGCTACAGGAACCGTCACGGCCTTGATTGAAAACCGAACCTCCACTGGCACCTATGCTACAACGTCACCTTATCAATCTTTCAGCAATTCTTTCAACTACAGCAAGCCCGCAACCGGTGGTATTGTAGCTGCAGCCGACTTTGACTATGATGGCTGGACGGACTATGCCGCCTCCAACCCAGGCACCGATAACATTACCGTATGGAAAAATGGAGGCGCCTACCGAATTTCCACTACACAATTCACCGCGCTCCCTGTCATTGCGACTGGCGATAACCCAGGCAGGATTTATGCTCAAGATCTTGACGTTGATGGAAAGGTAGATCTGGCGGTGATTCATCAGGCAGGCACAACAACCACCATGCTGACCCTTTTGCACAACCAGAGCACATTAGGGACGATCAGTTTCGCGCGTGCAGACTATGTACTTCCTGCAGCGGCCACCACTGCCCACATTAACGACCTGGACGGGGACGGACGCCCTGAGGTCCTTGTGACAAGCCAGGCAAGCAACCAATTTTTTATCCTTAAGAATAATTCAACTCCTGGAACATTGAATGCTTCCTCTTTTGCCGCTGCTTTTGCAACTGTTGTTACTGCCCCTCGGGGCATTTCAACAGGTGACATCAACAGCGATGGCCGGCCTGACATATTGATTACGGGGAACACGAACTTTCTTTACGTTTATGAAAACCTGATTCCCTTTCCAACACTTAGCATCGCGACTCAACCCGTGAACATTACTGCTTGTGCTGGCGGGGCAGTTCAACTGACGACCGCTGCGACAGGCACGACAGGTATTTCTTATCAATGGCAATTTCTTAACACGGGCACCGGCCTTTTCGAAAACATCAGCGATGGTACGGGCTACAGTGGTACCGCAACTGACATACTGATTGTAAATACGTCAGGCTCTTTTGGCGCGGGCGATTATCGCTGCCTGGTATCGGGCAACTTTGTCACCCCTATCACAACCTCCACCGCTGCACTTACGATTAATTTACCACCGGCTGCCCCGTCCACCACTGGCGCAACCATCTGTGGAAGCGGGAGCGGTGCGCTCACGGCAAGTGGAGGCACTGCGGGCCAGTACCGGTGGTACACGGTGTCGACTGGTGGACTTGCTATTGCAGGAGAGACCAATGCCACCTACACAACACCCTCTATTTCCGTCAGCACCACCTACTACGTTTCGATCAATAATGGCCTCTGCGAAAGTCCGAGAACGGCAGTGACTGCCACCGTCACGATGGTTACACCACCCACGACATCAGACGCGGCCCGCTGCGATGCAGGCACCGTAACAGTCACCGCTACCGGTGGTACCAATGGTCAGTATCGATGGTATGATATGGCCACAGGCGGGACAGCGATCGCTGGTGAAGTAAACGGCACTTTTACAACGCCCACCATCTCATCAACAACCACCTATTATGTGGCCATTAACGATGGAACGTGCGAAAGCAATCGCACTGCGGTGATTGCGACAATCAATAGCGTAGCCAAGCCGTCCATTACCTCAAGCATTACCCCCGTAACTGGCACTGTTACATTGTGTACCGGCCAGGACGTCACATTGGCAGGTCCCAATGGATTTTCCTATGCGTGGTCATCAGGACAAACAACCCAACAAATCACAGTCTCCACTGCCGGCACCTACACTCTGATTGTCAGTGATGCCACAACTTGCCAGAGCCCCGCCTCGGATCCGATCACCGTGATCATTCAATCATGCGGTGCCAATCAGGCCCCGGTGGTCGTCTCCCCTCCTGTTACCACCCAAATTGAAGGAAAGGTGAGCTTGAACCTGCTGCAGTTCATTTCCGATCCGGACGACAATCTCGACTTGTCGACTTTGGTCGTCATCATTCAGCCGTCCAGTGGGGCCGTTGCTACAATCGATAGCTCGGGTAATCTGACCCTTGACTACAACGGCATTTCTTTTTCAGGAACCGATAGATTCACCATCGAAGTATGTGACACCGATGGCTTATGCACGCAGCATGAAATTGAAGTGGCGGTGGTGGGAGATGTTGTTATCTATACCGGCTTTTCTCCCAATGGCGATGGGCAGAATGACTTCTTCCTGTTGAAGTACATCGAACTGCTGGACGATACAAAACAAAATCATGTATCCATCTTCAATCGTTGGGGTGATCTTGTGTTTGAAGTTGACAATTACAACAATACCACCAACGTTTTCCGCGGACTCAACAAAAATGGCAACGAACTTCCGTCTGCTGTTTATTTTTACAAGATCACCTTTGAGTCCCGACCCGCCAAGACCGGCTACGTTACCCTGAGACGCTAGTACTTCCGTTCGCATCACTATCCACGGCACCATCTGCCCAATTCTGCTATCTTCAATTTTTGAAAGATTGAGTTGTGTACCTGAACACGAAAGCGAGACAAAAGAATACCTACGATGCCATCGTAGTTGGTTCCGGCATCAGCGGGGGTTGGGCAGCCAAAGAATTGTGCGAGAAGGGATTGAAGGTGTTGATGCTGGAGCGCGGCAAGCCTGTTGAACATCCAAATTACCCCACTGCGACCAAAGACCCCTGGGAGCTTTCTCACGCTGGAAAGCTGACACGAGACGATATCAAGCAATGCCCCGTTCAGTCGAGGCACTACTCCTACCGAGGTGACAATAAAAGCTACTACATCAATGACCTGGAGAATCCCTATCACGAAGAAAAGCGTTTCGACTGGATTCGAGGCGACATCGTGGGTGGCCGCTCGTTACTTTGGGCACGCCAATGCTATCGGCTGAGCGACCTGGACTTTGAAGCAAACTTAAAAGATGGTATTGCCATCGACTGGCCAATCCGATACAAAGACATTGAGCCGTGGTACAGTTATGTTGAAAAATTCATCGGCATCAGCGGTCAAGCCGAAAATATTCCCCACTTGCCCGACAGTATTTTTCAGCCGCCCATGGAAATGAATTGCGCGGAGCTTGATTTCAAACAACGACTTAATAGATTCTTTCCTGACCGGTTTGTTACCATCGGCAGAACGGCAAACCTGACAGAAGCTGTAAAAGGCCGTGGCACTTGTCAATTCCGAAATCTTTGTCACCGTGGTTGTCCCTATGGTGCCTATTTCAGCACCAACGCAAGCACCCTTCCGGCAGCGTTCGCAACCGGTAATCTCACCCTGCGCCCCTTCTCTTTGGTTAATCGCGTGTTAATAGATGAAAGAACGGGGCGCGCTACCGGAGTGGAACTTGTCGATGCGGAAACAAGCGAAGTGATTGAATACTATGCGCGCATTCTTTTTCTCAACGCGTCTACCCTTGGCACCGCCTTCATTCTGTTAAATTCCACCTCTGCGCGTTTTCCGAACGGGTTGGGTAACGGCAGTGACCAGATTGGTCGGAATATTATGGACCACCACAAGGGAGCTGGTGCTTACGCGCATGTTGACGGGTTTGAAGGCTATTATTATTCGGGCCGCAGGCCCAACGGGCTCTACATCCCACGTTTCCGCAATTTAAATGAGCGGAGAAAAGACTACATCCGTGGGTTTGGATACCAGGGCGGAGCGAGTCGTGACGGTTGGCAGGCACTGGCAAACGGGAGCATAATAGGTGTACAATTAAAACAAATGGCGCTCGAACCTGGCCCCTGGTCGATTGGTTTCTCAGGATTTGGAGAATGTCTCCCCTACCCAAGCAACCGGGTAACACTCAATACCGATCTGAAAGACAAATGGGGCCGGCATTCATTAACGACACATGTGGAGTTCAAAGAAAATGAGCAAGCCATGCAGCTTGATATGGCAAATGCCGCGGCTGAAATGCTGGAGGTTTGTGGCTACCAGAATGTGACTTCCTATCACCAAATCTCCTTTCCAGGCAACGCCAATCACGAAATGGGATCTGCCAGGATGGGTCGCGACCCCAAGACGTCTGTACTTAATTCCTTCAATCAAATGCATGAAGTTAGCAATGTTTTCATCACAGACGGTTCATTCATGACATCCTCCGGTTGCGCAAATCCGTCCCTTACCTACATGGCCATGACCGCCAGGGCCGTGGATTACGCGGTTAAGCAAGTCAACCGCGGTGACCTTTAGGGATAAGCTGGATCAAGCCTGGCACCTTGGTCACATTTCAGTTGCAACTGTTCGATTTGTTGCCTTATTTGTTTGAATTAAAAAATAGATCATGAAGAATATAGCTTTCCGTTTCAGCGTCCTTGGCCTTGCAACAATCTGTCTGGCAGGTTGTTCCTCACCGGGTGAAAAGAATGGCGCAGCCGACAATGCCCCCATCGCAGAAAAAGTGCCTCACGAACTCACCGCAAATGGCAATACAAGGGTTGACAACTACTACTGGATGAAGCTGACCGATGAGCAAAAGAACGCCAATCAACGCGATGAGCAAACCCGGAAGGTGGTGAATTACCTCGAAGCTGAAAATGCCTACCTGACATCGAAGCTGGCACACACCGCAGGTCTGCAGGAAAAACTGTACAATGAAATCATTGGACGAATCAAACAGACAGATGAATCCGTTCCCTATAAAGACAATGGATACTGGTACTATACCCGTTACGAGGAGGGACAGGAATATCCCATTTATTGTCGAAAGAAAGGAACACTGGATGCCCCAGAGGAAATCATGCTCAATGTGAACGATATGGCTCAAGGCCACGACTACTATTCCATACAAGGTTTGGACGTGAGCGAAAACAACAAGCTGCTTGCTTATGGTGAGGACTCTGTCAGTCGCAGGCGATACACGATCTATGTGAAAGATTTGACAACGGGCAGGGTTATAGATCAGCCCGTTCCTAACACTGAAGGAGGCGTGACGTGGGCAAACGACAACAAAACATTCTTCTATGTGAAAAAGGACTCCGTGACGCTTCGTTCCAGGTGGATCATGAAGCACAAACTTGGAACCGATCCTTCAGCAGATGTGGCCGTATATGAAGAAGCCGATGAAACTTTCTACACCGGCATTTACAAAACCAAGTCCGACAAGTTCTTGATCATCTGGTCGGGCAGCACCCTTACAAACGACTATCACATTCTAAACGCCAACACGCCCGATGGTGAGTTTAAACAATTCACCCTGCGCGAACGCGGATTGGAATATTCCATCGATCACTACAAGGACAAGTTCTACATTGTTACCAACTGGGATGCCCAGAATTTCAAACTGATGGAAACTCCAGACACCCAAACCAGCAAGGACCACTGGAAAGAAAAAATCGCTCACCGGAAAGATACCCTGCTGGAGGGAATTGAGATTTTCAGCAACTATCTCGTGCTGTCGGAACGAGCGAACGCAAACCGGCTCATGCGGATTATTGATCAGAAGACCGGCCAGAAACATTACCTTGACTTTGGCGAGCCAGCCTACACCGTTTACGCATCCACCAATCTCGACTTCGACACCGAATGGCTGCGCTACGGTTATACATCTTTAACCACTCCTAACTCAACTTACGACTACCACATGAAAACCCGCGAGCGTAAACTGTTAAAGGAACAGGAAGTTGTGGGTGGCTACAACAAAGACGACTATTTGACTGAACGACTGTGGGCCACTGCCGATGATGGCACCAGGGTTCCCATGTCGATCGTGTACCGCAAAGGCATTCAGAAAGACGGTTCGAACCCCACGCTGATCTATGGCTATGGTTCCTATGGTTCCAGCACGAACCCCACATTCAGTTCCGTTCGGCTCAGCCTGCTCAATCGTGGTTTCGTTTACGCCATTGCCCACATTCGCGGTGGCCAGGAAATGGGCAGACAATGGTATGAGGACGGCAAAATGTTCAAGAAGAAGAACACGTTCACAGATTTTATCGACTGCTCGGAATTCCTCATTGAAGAGGGCTACACGCAACCTGACAAATTGTTTGCACAAGGCGGCAGTGCGGGTGGCTTGTTAATGGGTGCTGTGGTTAACATGCGACCTGACCTCTATAAAGGAGTGGTTGCGAAAGTACCTTTCGTGGATGTAGTGACTACCATGTTGGACGAAAGCATTCCGCTGACCACCGGAGAGTTTGACGAGTGGGGTAATCCAAAGAACCTGGAGTCATACATGTACATGCTTGAGTACTCGCCTTATGACCAGGTGAAAGCGCAGGATTATCCGAACATGTTAGTTACCACTGGTTTTCACGACTCGCAAGTGCAGTACTGGGAGCCAGCCAAATGGGTAGCCAAGCTCCGGGCGATGAAAACCGACAACAATACGCTGCTGCTAAGAACCAATATGGACACAGGCCATGGTGGAACAACCGGCCGCTTTAAAGTCTACCGCGAGATTGCGCAGGAATACGCGTTCATGCTGGATCTGGCCGGGATCAACGAGTAGCAGAAGCCAGCAGGGCCCGATTGATTCGCTTCACGAATCCGGGGCCTTCATAGACAAAGCCGGTGTAAATCTGAACCAGATTGGCACCGGCTTTCATTTTTTCAATGGCATCTTGTGGTGACATGATGCCACCCACGCCCATAATGGGATAGTCAGGACCCAGTTGCTTTCGCAGATAAGAGATAACCGCGGTTGCCTGTGTTCTTAATGGTCGTCCGCTCAAGCCGCCTGCTCCGATCTGTATCACATCGTCAGCAGAAGTTGCCAGGCCATCGCGACTGATGGTGGTGTTGGTCGCAATTACGCCATCTGTTCCAGTGCTTAAAAGTATTTCTACAATGTCATCCAACTGTTCCACAGTGAGATCGGGTGCGATTTTCAACAAAACGGGTTTTGGTTTCTCCTTGGTGCCGATCAACTCCTTCACACTGGACAACAGCTTTCTCAACGGCTCTTTTCCCTGTAACTCGCGAAGGGCTGGCGTATTCGGAGAACTCACGTTCACCACAAAGTAGTCGACATGAGGATAAAGGGCCTCAATGCAATAAGTATAGTCTTCAAAAGCCTTTTCGTTGGGAGTATCTTTGTTTTTACCGATGTTTCCACCGACAATCACTGTTGATTTTCTCTTGCGCAGCCTTTCAACGGCAGCAATGGCACCTTCGTTGTTAAAACCCATGCGGTTAATCAGGGCCTGATCTTGAGGTAAACGAAATAGGCGCGGCTTTTCATTTCCAGGCTGTGGCCGCGGGGTTAGCGTTCCTATTTCGACAAACCCAAAACCAAGCGCGGCCATTTCATCAATCAGTCGGGCGTCTTTATCAAAACCTGCGGCAAGCCCAACCGGGTTTTTAAATGTCAATCCCAATAACTTCCGCTCCAGGGCTTGATGATCTGAACCGTAAAACGTGTGTATCAGGCTCTTCATACCCGGAAGCCGGCCAGCCAACTTCAGCACGCTGAAAACAAAATGATGAATTGACTCTGGATCAAAAAGAAAAAAGAGCGGACGAAGAAAGGCCTTGTACATCAAAAAATGTTGTTCAAAGATACGCCATTAACTCCGCGGATGAAATTCGCGAATCACCTGCCGCAGGTAGTCACGATCGAGATGGGTGTAGATTTCCGTTGTTGTGATGGACTCATGCCCCAACATTTCCTGCACCGCCCGCAGGTCGGCACCGCCCTCGATCAGATGGGTAGCAAACGAATGTCTGAACGTATGCGGGCTGATCTTTTTCTTGAGGCCAATCTTTTGCGCTAATCCCTTAATGACATTGAAGACTGTCACCCGGGTGAGTTTCTTACCCCGTTTGTTTAGAAACAGAAAACTCTCGTGCCCTTTCTGAACCCGAACGTGAACACGGATTTCGTCTTTGTAAATCTTGATATACTTCAGCGCTTCCTTTCCAATCGGAACCAGGCGTTCCTTATTGCCTTTGCCAATCACCCGCAAAAAACCGATATCGAAGTATATGTTGGGAATTTTCAGATCTACCAACTCCGACACACGCAAGCCAGAACTGTAAAGGACCTCCAGCATCGCCCGGTTTCTGGCGCCTTCTGGTGTGGAAAGCTCAATGGCCGCTAAGAGGTTTTCTATCTCGGGGTAACTCAACGTATCTGGTAACTTCCTTCCCAGCTTAGGGCCTTCCAGCAATTCGGTAGGATCTTTTTCAATCAATTCTTCGTAAAGCAAATACCGATAGAACGCTTTCAAGCCCGAAAGCATGCGAGCCTGGCTGTAGGCGCTCATCCCCAGCTCATTGATAAAGGCCAGGAAGCCCTGCAAGTGTTTTACATCTACACGCAGTGGAGACACCTGCTTGTGATTGAGCGACATGAACTGCTGGAGTTTCTCCACATCGTGGGTATAGGCGGCAATTGAGTTGCTGGAAAGAGACCTTTCCAGCTTGAGGTAATTGCCAAATTGCCTGATGTGCAGTTCCCAGCTCAACGATGTATTTCCTTTGAAGCAAAAGTCAGCATTACTTCCAATTCAGAATAACGGGTAAGGCTTATTTCTTTTACTTAATTTCGGGAAGAATTTGCGCTTCAACTTCTTCCCATGAAAATTCAGATAATTAACGGCCCCAACCTGAACTTGCTAGGCGTGCGGGAAGAGGATATTTATGGCAGCCGGGATTTCAATAATTTTTTTGAGGAACTTCAGAAAAGCTACCCCAACCATACGTTGCAATACTTCCAATCCAACATCGAGGGCGAGTTGATCGACAAACTTCATGAGGTGGGATTCTCCTTTGACGGGATCATCCTAAACGCGGGTGCCTACACGCACACGTCTGTGGCCCTTCATGATGCCATCGCTGCCATCAAGACCCCGGTAGTTGAAGTTCACATTTCCAACATCTACGCCCGCGAGGAGTTTCGGCACAAGAATCTTATCACCTCAAAATGCGAAGGACTTATCTCGGGCTTCGGACTGGAAGGCTATCACATGGCTTTGAGTTTTATAATCCAAAAGCTATCGCGTTAGCATGATCTCTTTTTACCCTGGGCCTTCACAGGTGTACGACCAGGTACCCGCCTATGTGAGAGATGCGTTCGATGCAGGTGTGCTGGGCATGAACCACCGCAGTGACGAATGCATGGCCCTCGTAAACGAAACGCAATCGCTACTGAGAGACAGACTCTCCATCCCGGATGATTACCACATTTATTTTGTTTCCAGCGCGACAGAATGTTGGGAGATTATTGCGCAAAGTCTTGCGGTCGATGGAAGCTTTCATGTTTTCAATGGCGCCTTCGGGCAAAAATGGTTCGACTACACACAACGCATTTCCAAACACGCCAACCCAAAATCGTTTGATCGGGAAGAACTCATTCCCCTTTCATCACTGAATCCCCAGGCGAAAGACGTAATTTGTATCACCCAAAATGAAACTTCAAACGGCACCCAAGTCAATTTGGGGGCTCTCTCACAACTTCGAGCGTCATTTCCCAAAAACCTGATTGCTGTTGACGCCACGTCTTCCATGGCTGGCATTGAATTGAACTTTTCGTTGGGTGACATTTGGTTCGCCTCGGTACAGAAGTGTTTCGGTCTCCCGGCTGGTCTCGCCATCCTTATTTCTTCTCCCAAGGCAAGAGAGAAGTTTCTTCAGATCAATGAACGCGATTATTACAACAGTCTCACATTCATTGACGAGATGATGGCAAAAAGACAAACACCCTATACACCCAATGTATTGGGG
Source organism: Cyclobacteriaceae bacterium (assembly GCA_050250195.1). GTDB lineage: Bacteria > Bacteroidota > Bacteroidia > Cytophagales > Cyclobacteriaceae > ELB16-189. The sequence continues at coordinate 434,974 of JBFWPC010000002.1, forward strand.
ATTTACCTGCTCATGCGATCACTTAAAGATCGGCCATCGATCCGGACAACTGCAAAAATTATCCGTGGTAGATTTTCAAAGTGGATTGATTTCATTGAACAATCTCGCTTTCAACATTTAATCGCAAATGCGGATGCACGATCGTACACGGTAATTCCCATAAGGGGCCAAGAGCTTGAGATTACCCGAATAAAAGCAAGCGCAAAAGCTGCCGGCTTTTTGCTGGGTGAGGGCTATGGAGAATTAAAGAAGAATACATTTCGAATCGCCAACTTTCCCGCACTTAAAGACACCGAACTCAATGCGCTGAGGCAGGTCTTAGCCCGCATCAATGTGTGAGTTACAAGGTGGCCCCGCGCCTATCAACCTCATCAGTCGAACACGAAAAACCATTTGTGAGTTTGAATGGCGGCCTGTATTATTGATGATCCTGACACATTTCCCATCAGCGATGAGAAGATTTGAGCTTACTGTTTTATGCCTGGCCATCGTGGCCATGGGCAGGGCTCAGCAAGGGCCAGAAGTAAATGAGCTAAGATTGAAGCTTAACGAAGATGGTAGTCACTATGTGAAGGCAACCTTCCTGAACCAGGTGTGGATTCGTTTCAATCAGAGCAATCCCGGTACCGTGGTTTTAGCGGAGCCCACCGACAACACCTTTGACATCGGACTGCGCAGAACGCGGCTCCAGCTATACGGACAATTAACCGATCATGTTTTTTTCTATACACAGTTTGGGCAAAATAATTTCAACTACCTGTCGCAGAATGCGGGCAACCGGAAAATTCAGGCATTCTTTCACGATGTCCTGGGTGAGTACAAAGTTTGGAAGGACAAGGATGTGTTGAAACTGGGTGGTGGCTTGACCATCACCAATGGTCTGTCGCGATTCAGTCAGCCCAGTATTGGCACGATCATGAGCATGGACGTACCCATCTTCGCCCAGGCGACAGTCGATCAGACGGACGAGTTCTCTCGCAAGTTAAGCGTGTACGCACGGGGCCAGGTGAGCAAACTGGATTATCGCGTGATCCTCAGCGATCCATTTCCCATCACCACCAACGGACAGGCCATTCCTCCCGTTTCGGGCAATGCAACCTTCTCACCAGTAGGGCATCACAAGCAATTTCAGGCGTTGTTGATTTGGAATTTTTTCGACAGCGAGTCAAACACCACACCTTATATGACGGGAACTTATCTCGGCAAAAAAAAGATCTTGAATCTGGAAGCGGGGCTAATCTCTCAAAAAGATGCCACCTGGACCGGAGATTTTGTTTCACAAAGCTTCCACGACATGACTTTATGGTCGGTGGCAATTTTTTATGATGCACCACTCAACGAATCGCAAGGCACAGCGCTGAATGCGTATGCTGGTTACTTTAGCACCGACTACGGCCCCGGTTATCTGCGCTACAATGGCATCATGAATCCGGCTAACGGACTGGAGCCAGGCTTTCCGGTGGGAAGCCACGGGAATGCTTTTCCGATGTTCGGGACAGGCTCGGTGATTTATGCGCAGTTTGGTTACCTGATGTCTCAGGACTTGTTGGGAAAGTTGGGCACGTTATTGCCGTATGCGACTATGCAAAGCAGCAGCTTGGACCGGCTCAATGCCACCATGAGTGTTTATAGCGTGGGGGTAAACTGGTTGATCAAGGGACATACAAGCAAGCTAAGCCTGGATTTGCAGAGCAGACCCACCTACGAATTGCAAGGCTCGAACCTTTTACTTACCGAAAGGAAGTCACAGATCGTGCTCCAATACCAGATTTCCTTTTAAATCCACTCAAGCCAACAGCGAGGCCCGTTGGTCCTAACCGAATGAAGTAAATTGCCGTACTTTGCGGCAATTTATTTAGGTATGGTCGACATCAAGGAAATCCTTTCGGTTACGCTCATCCTGTTTTCCGTCATCGATATTCTCGGCTCTATTCCCTTTATCATTATCATTCGAAAAAGAGAGGGACGGATTTATGCCGAACGGGCCACGTTGATTTCTGCCGCCCTAATGGTTCTGTTTCTTTTTCTCGGCCAATCCATCCTTCAACTCTTCGGACTGGACGTGGAGTCGTTTGCGCTGGCAGGTGCGATTGTTATCTTCATCGTTGCGATGGAAATGATTTTGGGTATCACATTAATCAAAGACGATCCTGAGTCTACCGGTTCGGGCAGCATTGTCCCACTGGCATTCCCACTCATCGCAGGTGCAGGCACGCTCACCACGATCTTATCACTCAGAGCCGTTTATGCCGAAGTCAATGTATTAATTGGCATCCTTGTTAACCTGGTGTTTGTGTACATCGTGTTGCGGTCGTCTTCGTGGCTGGAAAGGGTGATCGGTAAATCAGGGTTTGCCGTTTTGCGCAGGGTGTTCGGAGTCATCTTGTTGGCCATCGCAGTTAAGATCTTCAAGGGCAACCTTCACTTTGCATGATTCATATCTACACTGATGGAGCCGCTCAGGGAAATCCCGGACCGGGTGGTTATGGCACCATCCTCAAATACGGCAAGCATGTGAAGGAACTCAGCCAAGGTTTCCGGCTTACCACCAACAACCGCATGGAATTGTTGGCTGTGATTGCCGGACTGGAAGCCATCAAAAAAACTAACATTCCCGTTACAGTTACGTCAGATTCCAAATATGTGGTGGAGGCAATAGAGCAAGGGTGGATTTGGAATTGGGAAAAAACCAACTTCAAGAAAAAAGCCAATCCGGATTTATGGAAGCGCTTTATTCCATTGTATCATCAGTTCAAACCCAAGTTCAAATGGATTAAGGGCCATGCAGGCCACCCCGAAAATGAGCGGTGCGATGAGCTGGCCGTGATGGCTGCTCAATCACCGAACCTGCTGGTGGACGAAGAATACGAACGTACCAACGGCTAGCTCAACTCCCACTCCGCTAGTTTGATGCCCAGGTGCCCGAGTTCTTCTAAAACGGGACCATAGATTTCCCTTACCGTGGGAATACAAACGCCACGTGACTTGATCTTACCCTGCAACAACAGTTTGGCCGCAATGGCCAGCGGAAGACCCACCGTTTTCGCCATCGCGGTGTGCACGCCATCCTGACCTATGCAGTGCAGCGATGCCTGCACCTCCTTGGTGCGTTGATCCAATTTATACTTGAAGCGATGCCACATGACAATCATGTCGTGGTCGTTTGCCTGAAGTCTCCACTTCTTGTTTAGAATATACTCAAGAATCTGTGCGGGTGTACCCTGGCTTAGACCCACGGGCTCGCGATCAAAAAAGCCAGACCAACGCAAGCATTTCATTTCGTGCCCGTCAGGCTTAAGGTCAAAAAGTTCAGTCACTTTCTCCTCAACCGATTCCGTGGCCCGTACAGGCAGAAAGGAATTAATAAAATCCCGATGGGTTAAGTGCTCTACTCCGTCCATTGCGTAGCCATCTTCAGTACACCCCAACTGCACCAGGATATTCCAGGCCCCACAAAATCCCGCGTTGCGCAGCGTACCCCTCACCATGGTATCTACGTGGTTTAGTCCATAGGCGTCAATGTATTTCAACGAATCGCGGTTGGCATATCCTTCAAAGTCGCCTAACGTTGGGATATGCACAGTCGTGATTCTCTTGAAGAGCTGTTGGTAAGAGATGTACTTCATTTTGGATTCATCCAGGAATCGAGCCGTTCCCTGACCTGCCATCACGACATTGCGTGGATTCCAGGTGAACTTATACCGCCACGGATTCTCGGGATCGGTGGTAGGCGCGATCAATCCGCCAGTGAAGGACTCGAAAGAGGTTAACTGCCCTCCTTCGGCTTTGATTCGATCGATCAACTGCATGGCGCTCATGTGATCAATACCCGGATCCAAACCGCATTCATTGAGCAACAGCACCCCCCGCCTGGCGGCATCGTCATTCAATGCCTGCATTTCCTTGGTCACATAGCTTGCGGTAAGGAGATGCTTACCCAACTCAACACAATGCGCGGCCACCGCGGCATGGAGATGTGGTGGAATGAGCGAAATAACTGCGTCCGCTGACGAAATATGATTGACGACCCCTGACGTATCGGCAAGGTTGAATTGGATGGCTGTACCCCTGGGATGGGAACTCACCTTTTTACTTGCGGCCTCCAAAGACATATCACCAACCACAACCTGCCAATTCTCATTTTCTGCATGGTCGAGCAAGTAATCAATCAAAGCGGATGACGAGCGCCCAGCGCCAAGCACCAACACCTTCTTCATAATGAACCGTTTATTGAAAGAGCCAAATTAACTTAATTGCGGCCAAATCCTTTTTAAGGTAATTGCCGTTTGTTATCTTTCTTTGCCAACATCGCGTTGCTATGAAGAGTATCTCGAGTTATGATCAAATGGAAGACCTCGATGCCGAATCGAAATACCTGGTCCACAAAGCCAAGGAAGCAACGGAAAGTGCCTATGCACCCTACTCAAAATTTCACGTGGGTGCTGCGCTAATCCTGGATGATGGCACACTCGTGACGGGCTCCAATCAGGAGAACGCCTCCTATCCCTTGTCGATGTGTGCCGAAAGGGTAGCCATTTTTGCTGCGATCGCCTCACATCCCGGCAAGACGATCAAAAAACTTGCGATCGTAGCCCACCGCAAAAATCACAAGGAATTGGCCCACACCCCACCCTGCGGAGCCTGCCGGCAGGTACTGCTGGAAGTTGAGGAAAGACAGAAGAGCAACCTGGCGATTGTCTTCCTGGGACAGGAAGACAAATGGCAAGTGAGTCCATCCGTATCGGTGCTACTTCCCCATCATTTCGACCGCAAGAGCCTCCTTTAAGGCCAGGATTGGCTGAATAACAGGCTTTACGGTTTGTAGCGGATGATCGCCACGATCACCTTCTGGCGACCGACTCAACCTTCGGCAGGTTTTTAATTGCTCTCCACCGAGATTTAACGCATGTAATATTTGGCCGTGAATAAGCCCATCCACGCAGGGGCGCAGTTCTATTTTTGGGCACCCTAATTTCGATAAAACAGTTTACCCGGTGACCAAAGACGTTGACATTGCGGACTTAAGACGAATCACAGACCTGATTCACCAGAAGCATGGTTATGACTTCCGGAACTATGCCATGTCATCGTTCAAGCGGAGGGTTTTGAGGATGCTCGAGATGAAGAACCTCACCATTGACGTGCTCATCAAGAAGCTTTCTGAAGCACCTGGATACATTGACGAATTCCTGGACGAACTGACCGTGAACGTAACGGAAATGTTCAGGGACCCCAGCTTTTGGCGGATTCTTCGTGACGAAATCATTCCAGGCATCCTGCTAAACCACAAGTCCTTCAAGATTTGGCACGCGGGCTGTTCTTCGGGTGAAGAGGTGTTTTCGATGGCCATCCTGTTGAAAGAGATGGGCATTCACAACGATGTGTCGATCATCGCTACCGATCTGGATGTGAACATCCTCGAAAAGGCCAGGTCTGGCTCCTACCCCATTAAGAACATGGAGCTGAATGAAAAAAACTACATACGCTACGAGGGCAAAACGTCTTTAAAAGAATTCTACCACGAAGAAAACGGAAAAGCGGTATTTGATAAAGAATTGATCAGGAACGTCTCTTTCAGAAAGCATGACCTTGTGATGGGTGAGGTCTTCAACAAGTTCGACCTGATTCTTTGCCGGAATGTGATGATCTACTTCAATCAGACATTGCAAAACGATGTATTGAGAAAATTTCATGAAAGCCTTTTTAAGTATGGATACCTCGCGATTGGATCAAAAGAGTCGTTAATCTGGTGCGATGTGGCCAACCGTTTCATTGTGGTAAACAATGAAGAAAAGGTTTATAAAAAGATAAAGGACTAAGGCCAGCGGACCCCCATGAGCAAGTTCAACTTAAATAACAGCTATAAGGCCGTTGTTGTAGGAGGGTCAGCGGGAAGCTTCCAGGGAATTACAAAAATACTGGCAGCACTTCCCAAGAATTTTCCGCTTCCGATTATCATGTGCCTGCACCGGCTTAAGCACGTGAGAAATGGATTCGTTGAAGCGTTGTCATTAAAAAGTGTATCGCAAGTGGTTGAACCATTCGACAAAGAAGGCATCAAAAAGGGAGGCATCTACCTGGCTCCTTCCAACTACCATCTTTCGGTGGAGTTGGGCAACTACTTTGCACTCTCCACGGAGGAAATGGTAAATAACTCCAGGCCGGCAATCGACATAACGCTGAGCACGGCAGCTTACGTGTACCGCGAAAAACTCATCGGTATCCTGCTCTCTGGCGCAAACCGGGACGGAGGAGCCGGCATGAAGAGCATCAAAGAAAAAGGCGGCCTCACCATTGTGCAGGAGCCAACCGAGTGCATGATCGATGCCATGCCCAGAGCAGCGATGGCCGCCACCACAATCGACTTCATCCTCAGGATCGATGAAATCATTGAGTTCTTAAACGACTTAGACAAGCAATACAAATGATAGCCAGACTGTACAACGCGTTCACAGATTACTCCTTGCTTAGCCAGGTGGCCTCTGTCCTTTTCCTTGCGGGAAGCTTCCTTTCCATCTATTTCCTGTTCTCGCTTCCTCACCACCTTTCTCAGTCTCCGCTCTTTGGCAGTGGGATTGCCTCGTTGGCGGACCCAGTGTTGATGCGCTTGGCCCTGGTGGTGGTGGTCACCATTCTGTTCGGCATTGCAGGAGTGGTAAGCGCCATGAGCGATAAGCGGGAAGTAGTGGTGTTCAAGGATAAATCGGCCCATGCCACTCACCATGTAAATGGTACGGATTTGCGTGCAGACAAATCATTAGATACACAATCGATCCTGGCATTGCTGCAGGAAAACATGAGCAGCGCTGAAACGATTCAAAAAGTGTTGAACAAGATTTGCCAGGCGTTGGAAGCAGGGCAAGGTGCGGTCTACTTGATCCATGAAGGGGAAGGCAAACGACTGGCACAACTCGACTACGGTTTTGCTATCGCCCTTTCGGAAGGCAACCCGGTGCAATATGAATTGGGCGAAGGATTGATCGGGCAAGCAGCCGCATCGGGGCAAATGGTTTACCTGGATGAAGTGCCGGAGGGGTACATCCAAATTCTCAGTGGGTTGGGAAGTTCCTCACCGCGCTATCTCCTCATTGTGCCCATCAGGACCGAAGGCAAAATGCTGGGCGTGATGGAACTGGCAACGTTTGGCCCCATCGCTGAATACCAGCGCAAGGCTGTATTGGAAGTAAGTGAAAAGTTAGCTGCTAAAATTTGAGTATCGTGAAAATATTGAAGAACATGACGGTAAGAACAAAGATCACCGCTCTGGTAGTGATACTTTCTGCGGTGGCGGTGATCGCTGTAGGTGTCTTTACCTATCAAATCAACGTGGCTGCCGAGCGTGAAAAGATGGCGGCCAACCTCAACATCATCGCGGATGGCCGAACCGAACTTCTTGAAACACGTATCGAAAAGCTCCTGGTGGATCTGAGAGCAGCTAAAAATGCGCCTGGGCTCAGCGAACTATTGAGTGGAGATACCCTCTCAAATGGCGCGGGTGGATTTGATCTCTTTGACATGATGGGTGCAGCTTCCGAAGGGGATTCTACTGCTGCCCAAGAGGTTGAACCGGATACCAGCCAACAACAGCTGGGTGAAGTGAGAGATACCTACTCGTTTGTGTCGGTAACGCTCACAGATGCTGAGGGACAAGTAGTGAAGTCCACGGATGCCAAACTGAGAGACGGCAGCAATTTTCCCGACCCGGACGGCCAATTCATTGACCGGGCTTCATCGGCAGAGCATTTTGGCCCAGTAAAGCTTGAGGATGGAAAGTATTACATGTTTATGGGTGCACCGGTAAACGGTCACATTTTTATTGCTCAGGTCGACTTTACGCCACTCTTTAACGAATTTGTTTCAACCAAAGGCCTCGGCACAACCGGTGAGGTGGTGATCGCACGCATCGATCCGGCAACAAGAAAAGTAATTCTCATTAATCGACTGCGGAACACCGCAGGTGGTGCCCAGCAGGTGCTGAACCTGGAACATCCAGGTGCCCAAGCCATTAAGCTGGCCCTCGATGGAAAGCCAGGTGCGGGTGTCACCACAGACTATCGCGGTGAGCAGGTGCTGGGCGCCTGGCGAAAGGTCAACAAGTTCGATTGGGCAGTCATGGCAAAAATCGATGCCAGCGAAGTCACGGGCGTTGCCTCAGCCATGATGACAACGTATGTGATTGTAGGTATCGCCATTGTTTTGTTGGCATTTGCCATGGCCATGATTTTTGCCTCCACGCTTACCCAGCCACTTAACTCCATGCGAAACACATTGGAGCTGGTGTCCAAAGGTGTGTTGCCGGAGCAAACCAATCACCGCGCCAAAGATGAATTTGGGCTGATGGCCGATAAGGTCGACAACCTCGTATCTGTACTGAAGAACAACGCAGAATTTGCGCAACGAGTGGGTGAAGGGAAATTTGATGCAGCCTTTCAGCCCGCGAGCGATGATGATGCCCTGGGACAGGCGTTGATCAACATGCGCAACAACCTGATTGAGAACGAACACCGCGACACTGAGCGAAACTGGATCGTGAGAGGTGTGGCCGAAGTAGGTGAGATCCTGAGGGCGCACGACTCGTTGGCTGAGTTGGGTGATGACGTCATTCAATTTATTATCAACAAAATCAGTGCTATCCAAGGGTCATTTTACGTGGTGAACGATGAGCAGGGCGAGCCCCTCATCGAAATGAAGGCCAGCTACGCATATAGCCGCAAGAAATATTTGAAGAAGAGCTTCCGGTTTGCGGAAGGATTGGTGGGCCAGGCAGCCATCGAAAAAGACACCGTGATGAGAACGGAAATTCCTGACGACTATGTGAGCATCACCTCAGGTCTGCTGGGCGAACAAAAGCCTACCTGTATTTTGATTGTGCCATTGATAACCAACGAAGAAGTATTTGGCGTGTTGGAGTTTGCCGGCTTTAAGCGATTCAATCCTTCGCAGGTGAAGTTTGTTCAGGAACTCAGCTTGATTCTGGCAAGAACGATCTTTAACATCAAGGTTAACGAGCGCACGCGCAGGCTGTTGGCCGAATCACAAGCGATGAGTAACGAACTCAAGGAAAAGCAGGAAGTGCTGCGCCAGAATGCGGAAGAGATGCAGGCCACGCAAGAAGAGTTGCAGCGTTCAAATAAGATGTTGGAAGAGCAGGTCGAAGAGGTGAATCGCACCCAAAAGCGGATGCAGCTGCTCCTTGAAAATGCATCTGAAGTAATCACCATTTTTGAAGAAGACGGCACCATTCGCTACATCTCCCCTTCCGTGGAACCCATCCTGGGTTACTCCCAGAAGGAAATGCAGGGCAACCGCGATGTGGATAAAGTACATCCTGAGGGCAGGGAGACCTACGAAGGTATTTTCAAGCAGTTGGCTGCAAACCCTGATGAAAAGGTGACGGCCCAATTTGAATACCAAACAAAGGATGGCCACTACATCTGGCTGGAAGCTACCGGAACCAACTTCATGTCGAATGCTGCCATCCATGGTTACATTCTGAACGCACGCGACATCACCGAAAGAAGGAGAGCAGAGCAAGAGCAGCGCATGCGAAGCAAGATGCAGGCGTTGTCTGAAAACTCGCCCGATTTGATTGCGCGTCTTGAGCACGAGGCGATCTCATACATCAACCCGGTGATCGAATCGTATTCGGGAAAGAGCCCTGCAAACTTCCTCAACAAAAGAGTGAACGAGGCAGCGCTCGACCACTCCATCCTGGAAAACTGGTTGAACATCGTAGAACAGGTGAAATCGACCAATGAAAAGCTTTCCACGGAAATGGATTTCCCCTCAGAGTTGGGTAAGCGCGTGATGCAGGTAAATGCGATTCCTGAATTTGACGAGCATGAAAACCTCGAGTCCGTACTGGTTGTATCGCACGACATCACCGAGCGGAAATTGATTGAACTCGAAATTCAGAATAAGAACAAAAAGATCAACGACTCGATCAACTACGCCAAGCGCATTCAAAATGCCATTCTGCCGAGCACACGCTTGATCAACAAAGTCTTGTCGGACTCGTTCATACTTTACAAACCGCGCGATGTGGTGAGCGGAGACTTCCCCTGGTTTGTGCAAACGAAAACGGATCTGTTTATCGCTGCCGTTGATTGTACCGGACACGGGGTACCGGGTGCACTGTTGTCGCTGATTGGCTACTTCCTGCTGAACGACATTGTGCGCAGCCGGAAAGTTTCTGACCCGGGCAAGATCCTCGACCTGTTGGATGAGGGCGTCACCCAGACGTTGCGCCAGGACCAGGACGACTCAGCCACCAAAGACGGTATGGACATTGCACTGTGCCGAATCAATTTGGATACGAACGAAGTGCACTATGCGGGCGCCCACAGGCCATTGTACATCATGAAGAAAACCGGCATGGACGAAATCAAGGGAAATAAATTCCCTATTGGTGGCGGAATCTTCAAGAACCAGACAAACTTCACCACACATACCCTGAAGATGCAGAAAGGTGAGTCCATCTACTTCAGCTCAGATGGCTACCCCGACCAGTTTGGCGGGCCGGAGTCGCGCAAGTTTGGTCCCAAACGCGTAAGGGAGATCATCGAAAGGGTGCACACTGCCCCAATGAGGGAAGCTTCGCAGGTATTTGACCAGGAATGGGAGAACTGGCGGGGCGATCAAAAACAAACAGATGATGTGTTGCTGATCGGTATCAAATTCTAAACAAGGGAATCACTTAGCTAATAATAAAACTTATAAATTCGGAACTTCAAACTCTAAAGCAATGAATTATATCTATGACCTGCACCGTACCATGATCGCTGAGAAGTTGATCCTGGTTTACGAGGGTGACTTCACGCAGGAGACAACCAAATCCATCCTGGCGATGGCAGAACGAAACCTCGACTCGTCTGGCGAGGAATCCAGCATCAAGCGCAAGGTTTTTAATGTGATGGTGGAGGCCCTCCAAAACATTGTAAAACACAGCAGCGAGAAAGGACTAAAGGCGGGGTCGCTGATCAGCCGAAGCGCCATCTTTATGATCTCCAGGAATGACCATCAGTACTCTGTAATGACAGGCAATCCAATTCTAACCGAGCACGTGGATCAGTTGTCCAGGAACCTGGAAGAACTAAACAGCCTTGACAAAGAGGGTTTGAAGGAGAAATACAAGGCCATCATCAAGAACACGACCATTTCGGAAAAAGGAGGCGCAGGTCTTGGCTTCATCGACATGGCCAGAAAGTCGGGCGAAAAACTGGAATTTCAGTTCCCAAACATGGATGATCACTACTCATTCTTTTGTTTGAAAGTGAACATCTCCCGTGAAAAAGAATAATTAAAGAGTATAACTAGTTAAATCAATAGCAATGGAAATCTTAAATCTTGAAGGAACGGAGGATACTCCAAAAATCATTTTGGATAAGAAGAATGGCATATTCGAGATATCTGGACGATCACTCCCTGAAGACTCTGCCGAGTTTTATAAGCCTGTACTGGATTGGATCGGTCAATACGCGGGTGACCCCAACGGAAATACTGAATTCGTGTTTAAGCTCGAATATTTCAATACGGCCTCTTCCAAGCTCATCTTGGATGTGCTCAGCGCCTTGGAAGACATCAAGGGCATGAAGATCTTGTGGTACTTCCACGAGGATGACGAAGACATGGAGGAGGCTGGTGAAGAATTTTCCGAGCTGGTGGAAATTCCATTCGAATTCAAGACCTACTAATTCAAGTTTCAAAGTTCAACGAATCTCAACTTAGGAACATTAAATTTTGAATATTGAACTTTGAACCTTCTGAAGAATGAGTGAGGAAATTCTTAAAGCGCTTACCCAACTTTTTGCCATCATCACCAAACAGGATGGTGGTGTAACGGAAAACGAACGACAATTTGTGATCCGGTTCTTTCAACAGGAACTGGATCAGGATTCCATTAAGGAATACCTGGAACTCTACGACAACTATTCCGGCTACAGCAAGCAGGGATCGGCCGAAGAGGAGGAAAAGAACAAATTGACCTCCGTACGCGACTCCGTGAAGACGCTGGGTATCTGCAAAAAGATCAACAAAACTCTTACTCAGAAGCAGAAGGTAATCGTGTTAATCAAGTTGCTGGAGTTGGTTGAGTCCGACAAGAACTTTACCGCCCAGCGCATGGAGATCATCAACACCGTATCCACGGTGTTTAATATAGATCCGGAAGAATACAAAGTCATTGAGGCGTTTACCATCGCAGAAACAACCGATAAGCTGAATTATCCCGACATATTGTTGGTCGATAGCAAGCCGGAGAAGTCTGCACCATTGCAAAAGCACGTACACGCCCATATGGATGGTACGCTCACTTTTGTACGCATTCGAAGTGTAGACATGTACTTCACTCAGTACCTGGGTGAAGAGTCGATGGTGTTGAACGGTTTCATCATGCAGCCGTTTAGAGTGTATTTGTTTTCTCACGGCAGCACCATTAAAACGCAAGGCGGTGATGCTTTGTACTACAGTGATCTTGTTGCGGATTTCAACGATGAGATCAAAACAACCCGGCTGTCATTCAACGCACGCGTAGAGGAATTTAAATTTCCCAACGGAGCTATTGGTTTGCGTGACGTGATGATTTCTGAGGGGCCTGGAAAACTTTTGGGAATTATGGGCGCCAGTGGTGCAGGAAAAACTACGCTGCTGAACGTATTGGCCGGGCTTGAACGCCCCTCTAAGGGAGAAATTCTCGTAAATGGTTTCAACATCCACACACAAAAAGATCGCATTCATGGCGTGATCGGCTACGTTTCGCAAGACGACCTGCTGATTGAAGAACTGACCGTGTACGAAAACCTTTACTACAACGCCAAATTATGTTTTTCCAATTTTTCGGAAGAAGAGATTGCACAACGCGTAATGAACGTGCTGGAAAATCTTGGATTGGATCAACGGAAAGATTTAAAGGTTGGAAGTGTACTTGACAAGACCATCAGCGGTGGTCAGCGCAAGCGGTTGAACATTGCTTTAGAACTTATACGCGAGCCCGCGGTCTTATTCCTCGATGAACCCACATCCGGGCTTTCCTCACGGGATTCAGAAAACGTAATTGACCTCCTCAAAGAACTCTCGTTAAAGGGCAAACTTATTTTCGTGGTCATCCACCAACCATCGTCCGACATCTACAAGATGTTCGACAAGATGATCATCATGGATACGGGAGGATACCCTGCTTACTATGGTCATCCGGTAGAGGCTGTGACCTACTTTAAAAAGGCAACTCACCAGGTCGACAGCAACCGTGGACAGTGCGAGACTTGCGGTAACGTGAATCCGGAACAGATCTTCAACATCATCGAAGCGAAAGTGGTTGACGAATACGGGCAACCCACAAACAAGCGGAAGATCAACCCCGTGCAGTGGCACGAAATGTACAGTGAAAACTTCAAGTTGTCGCGCATTGATGATGAGAAGGAAGAACCACCACACTCGCTAAGCATCCCCAACAAAATCAAACAAGCCATTGTATTCACCACGCGCGATATGATGGCTAAATTGAGCAACAAGCAATACTTGCTCATCAACCTGCTGGAGGCGCCCTCGCTCGCCATCATCCTGGCCTTCATTATCAAATACCGAAGTGCACCGGGCGGTCAGGAATACGTTTTCAGGTTCAACGAAAACATTCCGGCCTTCATGCTCATGAGCATCATCGTGGCACTGTTCATGGGTCTTACGGTGAGCGCAGAAGAAATTATCCGAGATCGGAAAATCCTGAAGAGAGAATCGTTTCTGAACCTCAGCTGGAATAGCTATTTGATGTCGAAGCTCGCGATCTTGTTTTTGCTTTCAGCCATACAGACATTTTTGTTTGTGGTGATCGGAAACCTGATTTTGGAAATCCATGGAATGACGTTTGCATTTTGGCTTGTGTTGTTCTCTACCTCATGTTTGGCAAACGTGCTCGGCCTCAATATTTCTTCCGCGTTCAATTCAGCCGTTACCGTCTATGTGATGATTCCGCTGCTGCTGATTCCCCAGATGATTTTGAGCGGCCTGTTATTTAGCTTTGATAAACTGAATGACCTGATCAGCACCAAGGGGCGCGTGCCCTTTGTTGCCGATATGATGGCTTCAAGGTGGGCTTACGAGGCCATGGCCGTGCATCAATTCATAAACAATGAGTACGAAGCGCCCTACTACGCGTATGAACGAGAGCAAGCCAAAGCCGACTTTAAAGCGGCCTACCTGGCCATCGAACTGAAGAAAAGGAACGCATTCGTCATCGAGAACTTCGAGAGCCCGAACGACTCGATTCGCTCGTTGGTTTCAGAAAACCTGGACATCATCAGGCGCCAGCTGGCATACGAACCTTTCAAACCCGGATTTGAAAAAGTGGATTTGGAAAAAGAACTCACCCTGGAAAACTATTCGAAAACAGTTGGGGGCCTCCTGAACGGATATTTTGACCAGTATCAAAAGAACTACCAGAAAGTCTACAACGACTTCGTTGCACTGGTGGAAAAAAAGATGGCCTTCTACGAGAAGAATGGTGTGGACATCAACTACGAAAAAAATCGGTATTACAATGAGAGCCTTGCCGACCTGGTGAAGAATGTGAACACCAAAAACCGGTTGATAGAATACAAGGGTGAACTCATTCAACAAATCAACCCAGTCTTCCAGTCTCCGAAACCAAAAAGTATTTTTGACTACAGGACTGCCTTTTTCCTCCCGGAGAAAAACCTGTTGGGAATCACCGTAAGCACGTTCGTTTTTAACCTGCTTGTGATCTGGATAATGTCAATATTCCTGTATGTAACGCTGTATTTTGAGCTATTGAGGAAGTTTGTGGATTTGTTTGGAAAGGTGAATATCAAGCGGAAGAAATAGCGATCTTTGGCCAGGACGGCCTTATTTATAATTTTGTAAACTGACAATGATATGGTAATGAGAATTGTAAGTGTTGCGCTCGCCTTCGGCCTCTTGGTGGCTTGCAGCTCGGGCAAGAAACCGGATGAACAGGCCTTCCTGGAGAGCCTGGATTCAGCTCAGGATGCCGGGCCCACGATCGATGACGAAGTGATTTCAAGCATCCTTCAGCAGATTCCAAGCCCCCTTGAAATATCGGTGCTGCTCAAAGAAAATGGCACCAAGTATGATGCCACGCTGCTCAACAACCCCCATAACCTGGCCAAGTACAACAGCAACTTCAAGAAGGCCCTCAACCTGGGTATTTACGGCACAGACCTGGGCTACACCAATATCTACGAGCAAAACCAGGACGGCCTGAAGTACTTAACAAGCATCAAGTCGCTGGCAGATGGATTGAACATTGGCCAGTTTTTCGACATCGAGACCATCGGGAGGCTGGCAACCAATTCCAAGAACCTGGACTCGCTGCTGCTGATTACCACTCAGAATTTTAACTCAATCAACAGCTACCTCCAAACGCAAAGCCGGGCCAACTTAAGTGTGTTGTTGCTCACCGGAGGCTGGGTTGAAGCCATGCAGATCGTTTGCCAGGTAGCCGCAAAGAACCCCAACAACAAGGAATTAATGGAGACAATCGGGGCTCAAAAGATCATCCTGGAGCAGATTGTACTCTTATTCTCCTTTTACAAGGGTGACGAATATATGGCATCGTTATTGTCTGACCTTGAGCAGCTCAAAGCCGCTTTTGATCAGATTAACATCACCTATACCTATAAGGAGTCGACCATGGAGATTGTAAACGGAGTAGCGGTGATCAAGGACAACAGCACGACTACAATTGACATTACACCTGAAGATGTGAAGGCCATCCAAAGCCAGACCAGCAACATCAGGACAAAAATTATTAGCTAAAAGAATTAGATAACTTGTCATGAAAAGAATAGTTTTTTCAATCATAGTTTTGGCCGCGGTAAGCATGGGTTCTTCGGGACTGGTTGGCCAATGCAACTCTGATAACTTTAGCAACGCTTGTATTCCAAAGCTCTCCACGGGATTTAACTTTTTGAAGAGTTATAAGATCGATGGCGAAGGCGGGGCAAAAGATAAAGTTGAATACTCCTATGTGTTTACAAAGGGTACACAGTACATGATTAACATTTGCGCCAACGGGGCTGCCACGGATGGCATTGTGGTAAGTCTGTTTGACTCGAATAGAAACAAGGTGGCAACAAGCAAAATCAACGGACAGTTTATCAGTGCCATCGCCTACCCTTGCAATGCCACAGGCATCTATTATATCCAATATACGTTTGACGGTTCCAGCGCACACTGTGGAGGCAGCGCCCTTGGATTTAAGAGGTGAATTTTAGAACACCACGATTCAAAAGCCATCTTTCGAGATGGCTTTTTAGTTTTGCAATATGAACGAATTGAGCATCAACTTCTCTTTTAAGGCACGCTATTACAAGTTGGGTGAGATTGATGACGCACGACCGAGGATCTGCTTCGTGTTCCACGGTTATGGGCACCTGGCCCAGTATTTCATTAAAAAGTTTGAATGCATCAGCAAATTGGGCGTATGTGTAATTGCCCCGGAGGGCCTCTCCCGCTTTTACCTCCAACCACTTGACAGCAGTGGCAAAAGGGCAAATAATCGCATCGGTGCCACCTGGATGACACGTGAAAACCGTGAGATGGATATCGAGAACTATGTCAATTACATTCAGGCCGTGTATGATCGCGAAATGAAACCCGGCACTGAAGTCAATGTCATCGGGTTTTCGCAAGGCGGAGCCACCGCATCGCGATGGTTGCTTCAAGGACAGGCAAAGTTCGACCGGCTGATTTTATGGGCGGGGATCTTCCCACCCGACATGGACTTCGAAAAAGGCCAACAAATTTTTGATCAAAAAGAAGTGATCAGTGTATTTGGCGATGATGATCCCCTGGTGACACCTGAAAGAGTGAAGGAGATGATTGAGCTGGCAAACAAGCTGAAGATCCAACCGCGCAGGCTTGGCTTCAAAGGCAAGCACGAATTGAACGAGGAACTGCTGCTGGAACTGTTTAAGTAAATGCCTACAGGTCTTTTTTTACCACCGTGGCGCTTGCCTGAGCCTTAGGTAATACGACCAAGTCCGCAATCACCACATGATCAGGTCTGGTGAGCGCAAACAGCACGAGGTCGGCAATATCTTCCCCTTTCAATGGCTCGTAACCTTTATAAATGGAGCTTGCCCTTTCTTCATCGCCCTTGAATCGCACGAGCGAAAACTCTGTCTCCACCAACCCAGGGTGGATAGCAGTTACCTTAATGCCACTTGCATTCAAGTCGAACCTCATCCCTTTGCTCAATGCGTCCACGGCAAACTTGCTGGCGCAGTACACGTTGCCATTTGGATAAGTTTCTTTCCCGGCAATTGAGCCCATGTTAATAATGTGGCCTTTTTTTCGCTCCACCATCCCGGGTAATAAAAAGCGCGATACGTAGAGGAGCCCCTTCACGTTGATGTCGATCATTGCGTCCCAATCATCGAGGTTGCCGGATTGAATCGGATCCAGCCCATGGGCGTTGCCTGCGTTGTTAATGAGAATGTCAATGGCGCGCCATTCGGCAGGCAATGACTCAAGCGCTTTGCCAACAGCCTCGCGGTCGCGCACATCAAAATTGAGCGTGGTTACGGCAGTGGATTTTGAAAACTCTTGCTGTAGATTTTCGAGGCGGTCTTTGCGTCTTCCACAAAGGATCAATTTGAACTCATGTTTGGCCAACAGCCGGGCTGTAGCCTCGCCAATCCCGGAGGTGGCCCCGGTGATCAAAGCAATTCGTTTGGAAGCAATCATGATTACTGAAAAATGAAATAAACAGAAATGGTATTGGTGTTGATTCTTCTGAGGGGCTCACTGAAACGATTTGTGCCATCTCCCAACATATTCACCAAGCCTCTTGAAAACCTGATTTCTTGCGACAGCTTAAATAGTGGAAAATAGAAATCAAAGCCCAGGCCCGCATCAATGCTCAAATTGGAATTGCGGATTTCCAAGGTCTCCGTAGTCGATTCAATATCGTTTTTTCCCGAAGCCTCAATTGCGGGAGTGAATCCGCCCACCATGTACATTCTCACGTTTCCTCTTCGTGCCGATTTGTATTTCAACAACAATGGAAACTCTACCATGGTGGTTTCTACCAACTGGGTGAGTCTGGTTTCATCGGTGTAGTTGTATTCAACCTTATGGTCGTAGAATCCAGCCTTGGGCATCAGGCGGAGATCAAGGTTATCGTTGAAACGCAGGTTAACCAGGAAACCCAGAGAAAAGCCTGGTGAGAAGGGCGTCATCACGGAATGAACGGTATCCAGGTCCTGCGTCACAAACTTGTCCGAATATTGTGTTTGATAGGCGGATGTATGGAGGCCAATCATAAAGCCGTAGCTGATCTTGCGCTCGTCATAGTTAGGATTATGCTGACGTGCCCACCTGAAACGCTGGGCCGGTCCGTCCACCACAATCAGGAGGAACAAGCACACCAGGAAACCAATTACTTGGTACCTGTGTAGAGCGAACTTATGCCAAAGGTCAGTTTCTTGCATGCAGCGTTTTGATATCCAAGCTGACGGAGTATGGAAACCATTTTCTCGCCATCTGGAAAGGCTTTCACCGACTCGGGCAAATATGAGTATGCCGAATCATCCTTGGAAATCCATTTTCCAATACTTGGAAGGATGAAGTTAAAATAAAAGTTGTACAACTGCTTAAATGGAAATACGCCTGGCTTGGAAAACTCCAAAATAACGATCCGTCCGCCCGGCTTGGTTACACGAAGCATTTCAAGAAGTCCTTTTTCCAAATTCTCAAAGTTGCGCACTCCAAATGCAACGATTACCGCATCGAAGATATTTTCCTGGAAGGGTAAATTTTCAGAGTCGCCAGCTCGCAATTCAACATTGTGAATGCCTTTCTTTTTTAATTTTTCGCGCCCCACTTCCAACATGCCCTCCGATATGTCCACTCCCACCACCTTCTCCGGCTTCAGCTTTAATGCCTCGATGGCAAAGTCTCCGGTTCCCGTGGCCACATCCAATATCATCTGTGGTGCATTTGGCCTCAGCAAGTTGATAGCTTTTTTCCGCCAGAGCTTGTCAATGCCTAAACTGAGGAAATGATTCAGAAAATCGTAGCGGCCACTGATGTTATCAAACATCTTGGCCACCTGCTCTTTCTTTCCTGATTTTTCTTGTTTGTAAGGAACAACCGTCATAACTGAAATAAAAAACCAACGATGTAACAACCGTTGGTTACCAAAGTTCAAAGGTGAGGATTTTTTCCTACTTACTCAGAATTTTGAATTCTACGCGCCTATTTAGTTCACGACCGTCCTCCTCATCATCGTTGCTGGCCAACGGGCGGTCTTCACCATAACCCACCGTTGTAATTCTGCGGGGATCAATGCCTTTGGACACAAGGAAATTGCGCACGGCATCGGCCCGCTTTTGAGACAGCCGCTGATTCACTTTTTTATCGCCAAAATTGTCGGTATGGCCGGCTATTTCAACTCGCATGCCGGCATTTTGCTTCAGCATCGTTTCCAATTTATTCAGTTCGCTGTAAGATTCGGTGCGGAACGTGGCCTTATCGAAGTCGAAATAGATATTGCGAAGTACGGAAGTGACTCCCACGGCAACCCGTTTCAATTCAATCGTACGGTTTTGAGTTTGGGGTTGCTCCTTGGCGCCAGGCAGCGATACTTTGAAATTTTGGAAGACATACCCTTCCCGCTCCACAGAGAGTTGGTATTCTTTGGCTGTGGGAGAGGTGACATTGAATGCATACACCCCACTTCCCTGGGGTGAGGAACCCACCACAATGTTGTCGCCCACGCTGGCCATTCTCACCTTCGCATCCAACGGATTCTTTGAAGCGGCATCAACGACCGTCACCGTATATTTTAACGGCATTAATGTCGGCTCAGGCTTTGGAGCGGTCGGAGGAGTTTCGACAGGATCTTCGTTGGGAGTATCAGCTGGCGTGTTGTTGTTTGAAGCCACCACCGGCTCCTTCGTTTCGTCAGGGGCTGTGATCAAATATATATCGGAGTAGCCCAGGCCATCCTCTCGAATAGAGGAATAGTATCCGCGATCGCCATCTTTGGTGGAAACATAGAAGATATCATCATCGGGCGTATTAATCGGATATCCCAGGTTCTCCGGCTCAGACCATTGATTCGCCTCCGCGTTGATCAACGTACTCGTGTAGATGTCAAACCCCCCCATGCCATCGCGGCCCTGCGAAGAAAAGTATAGCGTTTTGCCGTCATAGTCGATGAAGGGACTGTCGTCATCCAATGGCGTATTGATGGTAGGTCCCAGGTTTCTTGTTCGCGACCAGGCTCCCTTGCTGTCTTTTGTGCAGGAATAGATGTCAAAACCTCCGGACCCACCGGGCCGGTCGCTTGCGAAGTATAGCGTGTTGCCATCTTCGGTGATAGATACAGACGTCTCTTTGTAAGATGAATTGATGATTCCCGGTAAAGGTATTGGCGGAGACCAAGTTCCATCCGTTTGCTTGGTACAGAACATGATATCACCGCCATTCACATCGTTGTAAATGAAAAGCGTTTTGCCATCGGGGGACAATGACAAAGCTGATTCGTGGTACACGGTATTAACCTTGCTACCAATGTTCTTTGCACTTTGCCAATCACTGCCCGATTTCGTGGCTGTGTAAATATCTTCGTAGGGCTTGTTGTCATCGGCCACGTTTTCATTCAAGTTGCCATCGCGTCTCCGCGAGGTAAACACCAGTTCATTTTCCGTGGCATCCAACACCGGGGCAAAATCTTCAAACTCGGAATTTACCCGACTGCCCAAATTCACGATGGAATAATTTTTAGGTGAGGCTACATAGCGCTTGCCATTTTCACATTCTGCGATTCTTCGTTCAACTTCTGCCATTTCCACCTTGTCGCGTCCACGATAGGTAGGTCTTGCCGTCAGCTTTTGGCGATACCGGTTGTAGAAATCAATCGCTCTTTCAAAGTCCAAACCATACTGGTAGCTCCGTCCAATCCAGTACTCGAGGTCAAACCGGTAGTCAGGGTCCTGGCGATAGATCCGCAGAAAGAATTGAGCCGCAAGCTCTTTGCCAATTGTTTGAAGGTGCATATGGCCCGCCTCAAAATTTGCGCTGATGTTGGTGGTATCAAAGTTGGCGGCAGTCACCATCAGGTCGCGGGCATCATCCATGGCTTGGGTGGCCTCCATGATCAGCTGGGCTTGCTCCATATAGAGTTTAGATTGCTCCCTGTCCTGCTCTTGAGCAAACGCAATGCGCGGAATTAGAAAGAATACAGCTAAAAAAATCAGTATTCTAGAGATACTGTACATGCCTAAAAAATGGTTTCGTACGAATTTAATACAAATATGCCTCTTGCAAGCGAGCAATTTAGGAAATTAGCCCGATTCGCAAACGCGAATTGTGAAGCCATAAGTTACCCAAATCTTACATTCTTAGTATTTTGCCCTTCAATCTTTACTTTAAGTCTTTTCCATGCTCATTCAGTCGGCCGAGTTTGTCATCAGCAACACCGATTTTCGCAAGGCACCACCCCCTGATAAGCCCGAATTCGCATTTATTGGAAGGTCCAATGTGGGCAAGTCTTCATTGATCAACAGCCTGGTGGGTCGTAAAGGCCTTGCAAAAACGTCCGCAAAGCCAGGCAAAACACAGACAATCAATCACTTCCTTATCAACCAAAACTGGTTCCTGGTCGACCTGCCTGGATACGGCTATGCCGGTGTGAGTAAGACCTCGCGCCACAAGTGGGGCAAGATGATCGAGTCTTATTTGCTCAACCGCGAGAGTCTGTACTGCACATTTGTGCTTGTAGACAGCCGTCACGAGCCCCAGTCTTCCGACATTGACTTCATCAACTGGCTTGGCGAGAAACAACTGCCCCTGGCCATCGTGCTCACCAAGGTCGATAAAATTTCCAGGTCGCAAATTGCAGGGGCGGAGCAGCGATTCAAGAAAAAACTTTCAGAAAGGTGGGAAGAACTCCCCAAGATATTTGTGACTTCAGCAGAAAAGAAAGCAGGGCTTGATCCGCTCCTCGACTTTATTGAAAAAGCCATTCGAGAACAGAAGTAAAATGATAGCTTTGGCACCGAATTAAAAAAGCGTTATGGAATTGTCTGAAATCGCATCGGTGAGTGGCAAAGGCGGTTTGTACAAAGTGCTCAAAGCTGCCAAGTCAGGGTTGATCCTTGAATCACTTGACGCAGAAAAGGCAAAGCTGGTCGCTTCGGCCTCCAACAAGGTATCGCTTCTCAATGAGATTTCGATTTACACGAACACCAAAGAGGGAACTACTCCGCTTGACGAGGTTTTGAAAAAAATCTATCAGGAATTTGGTGATGACCTGGGAATTGATGGAAATGCAGATGGAAATGAGCTTAAAGCTTTTCTGAAATCGGTACTCCCCGACTACGATGAGGATCGGGTTTACGTCTCAGACATCAAGAAACTTGTAAAATGGTATCTGGTTTTGTTGAAGGAAGCGCCAGAAGTGCTTACCGGCTCCGAGGCAAAGGAGCAGCCTGCTAAATAAAACTCTCCGCTTTCTCTACCATCAGTCTGGATCCAACATAAAAAGGTGTTCGCTGATGCAAATCTTTGGGATTGATATCCAGTATCCGCCCCACACCATCTGATGCCTTGCCTCCTGCCTGCTCGGCCACGTAGGCCAATGCGTTGCATTCGTACATGAGCCTGAGTTTCCCGTTCTTGTCTTTTCCTGTGGCAGGATAAATGTAGATCCCTCCCTTCAACAGGTTGCGATGAAAATCCGCCACCAGCGAGCCAATATACCGAGCGGTATATTTACTGTCCTTGCAATACTGCACATACTGCTTCACGGGCTCTGCAAAAGAATTTGATGGTCCTTCATTGATAGAATACACCTTTCCGTCTTCCGGCATGCACATGTCAGGGTGCGACAAGAAATACTCGCCCAGGGAATGTTCGTACGTGAATCCATTGACACCGTGGCCAGTAGTATAGACCAGCATGGTTGAAGATCCGTACAAAATATAGCCAGCTGCGACCTGCTCCCGTCCCGGCTGGAGAATGTCTTCCTCCTGGATGGGCATGCCGATCGGACTTTTCCTGCGATAGATGGAGAAGATAGTCCCAATCGAAACGTTCACATCAATATTTGACGAGCCATCCAGTGGATCGATGGCGATCACATATTTTCCCTGGTTGTTGAGGTCCACATAATTTTCAGCTTCCTCTGAAATAAGTGCACATACCTCTCCACCCTTCGAAAGGGCGCGGGTAAAGCGGATGTTGGCCAGCACATCCAGCTTTTGCTGTTCATCGCCAGCGGTATTTTGAGACCCCATCGGCCCCATGATGTCAATGAGCCCTGCCTTATTCACTTCTCGGTTTACGACCTTGGACGCCAAAGCGATATCCCTCAAAAGCTGCGACAATTCCCCGCTGGCATACTGAAACTGGTCCTGATTGTTTTTGATGAACCGATCGAGTGTGATACCAATCGACTGGGCAATCCGCGATGCTTCAACCATTTCTTCGTACTTGTCTTGTTGTGATTCCCTAACCCTCTAAATTCGCGGCCAGCGGCCGTGAAAATTGGCGCAAATATACTTATGCAATCGTTTGAAACAAATCAGAATGAAGGTTTTTAAGTTTGGGGGCGCCTCCGTCCGAAACGCAGATGCCATCAGAAATGCCGCCCAAATTATTCGGTCTTACCAACACGAAGGTTTGGTGGTAGTGGTGTCGGCCATGGGTAAAACAACGAATGCGCTGGAGCGAGTGCTCTCCGCTTTTCGAATCGACAAAACCCACCAGGTCGAAGTCTCAAACCTGGTTAAGTTTCACCAAGAGATTGCTGCAGATCTGTTTCCAACAGCCCATCCGATACATAAGGAAATCGAAAGCTGGGGAGGCTCATTAGAGGAGCAACTTTTCAAACATGCCGATGAGGATTGCCAGTACGACCAGGTGGTGTCTTTGGGTGAAATAATCTCCTCGCGAATTGTTGCGGAATACCTCATCCAGGAAGACCTCAACTGCCAATGGCTCGATGCACGTCAGTTTGTGAAAACAGACAGTAACTTTAGAGAAGCCCGTGTCGATTGGGATGCTACCACGGCCAAGCTTGGCACCCTGTTACCCGTCAAGGGCACATTGCTCACACAGGGGTTCATCGGATCAAACGGCTCGCTTGCGACAACATTGGGCAGAGAAGGATCCGATTTCAGCGCAGCCATCTTTGCCTCTTGCCTGGGTGCCGAGTCTGTTACCATTTGGAAGGACGTGCCCGGGGTGATGACAGCCGACCCCAAACGGTTGCCAGACGCAAAAACTTTTGACGAACTCCCCTTTCGCGAAGCGGCCGAGATGACCTACTACGGGGCAAGTGTGATTCACCCGAAGACCATCAAACCACTCGCCAACAAGCGCATTCCGTTATTGGTCAAAAATTTTGATAATCCCGCACTCGAAGGCACCCGTATCCACGAATGCAAAGTCGAGAAGATACCACCCTTGATCGTATTCAAAGACAATCAATGCCTCATCTCATGCCACGTATTGGATTACACGTTTATCAACGAGCCACAACTTGAGGCGATCTTCAATGCGCTTTCCACGCATAGACTGAAAGTTAATTTGATGCAGAACTCGGCCATCTCTTTTTCCTTCTGTCTGGACTTCAGCGAACGGAAAGTGATGCGCCTTATTGAATACCTTTCGAACCAATTTGAAGTTTACTACAACACAGGACTCACGCTGATCACCATCAAGAATTATGACGAAGCCTTGTTCGAGACTTATCGAAAGCTGCCAAACATCATGCTGGAACAATCGTCACGGTCAACCCTTCAGGTGTTGATTAAGTCTTAGTGGTTCTTCCTTAGGTGATCGATGAATGAGTCGAGCGACTTGTCCAACATCTCGAACACGTTTTGGAAATCATCTTCATGGCCGTAATACGGATCAGGCACTTCCTCGCCTGGAAGCGAGTCGAACGAACGGAGTAGGAACACCCGGTCCCGGGTCGACTCGTCTGCAAGGCGGAGAATGTGGTTAAAGTTACTCTTGTCCATCGCCAAGACATAGTCAAACTCACTCAAGTCCTGTCGGCTCAATTGACGGCCAAAATGCTGGATTTCGACCCCATTCTTCCTCGCATTTTTCACGGTTCTGGGATCAGGCGTGTCCCCGATATGGTAATTGGCCGTTCCACATGAATCGGCCTCAAACTCCGCCTGGAGACCCAATTCCCTCACTTTATGTTTAAAAATGGCCTCCGCCAGCGGTGACCGACAGATATTACCCAGGCAAACGAAAAGAACTCTTCTCACAACAAACTTTTGGTTCGCATCAAAAATAAAGGAAGATCGCTGGTTACCGTTTGGCAGGAAGGCTGTATTTAGAGATGCATAGCACACTTTTTATCCGCCTTTTGGTTAGAATGGTCCCCTGAATCGTCAGGGGACTTTCTTTTTTCTGCCCTTCAAATGAAGTTTCGTTAGTTTTGGCCGGTTAACGATTCAATCATGGAACTGATCAAAGTAACTGAACAAAAAGAGCCCGGAGTAGCACTCATCGAACTCAACCGACCTAAAGAACTAAATGCACTCAATCCACAATTGATGGAAGAGTTGCGCGATGCCCTTCAGGCCCTCGACAAAAACAGAGAGGTACGTGCGGTAGTGCTTACAGGTAACGAAAGAGCTTTCGCTGCCGGTGCCGACATCAAGCAGATGGCCGACAAGAGTGCCATCGACATGTTGATACGCGATCAGTTTAGTACCTGGGATCAAATTCGAAAAACAAAAAAACCAATCATCGCGGCCGTGTCTGGCTTCGCGCTCGGTGGAGGTTGTGAATTGGCAATGACTTGCGACATGATCATCGCTTCAGACACGGCCAGGTTCGGTCAACCCGAAATCAAGATCGGCACCATTCCGGGGGCTGGCGGCACCCAACGCCTCACCCGGGCTGTTGGGAAAGCAAAGGCAATGGAATTGATTTTGACGGGAAGGTTTCTTTCCGCTGAGGAAGCTCATTTTTATGGATTGGTGAACAAAGTGGTTCCTGCAGAAATGTACCTGCACGAAGCGGTTCAACTGGCGAAAGAAATAGCGCAAATGTCGCCCATTGCGGTTCAGCTTGGCAAAGAGGCCATCAACCGATCTTTCGAAGCC
Organism: Cyclobacteriaceae bacterium; assembly: GCA_050250195.1. Lineage (GTDB taxonomy): Bacteria > Bacteroidota > Bacteroidia > Cytophagales > Cyclobacteriaceae > ELB16-189. The sequence continues at coordinate 461,088 of JBFWPC010000002.1, forward strand.
AACCTGGATGAAGGCCTTGCATTCGAAAGAAAGAATTTCTACATGACGTTTGCCTCCGAAGATCAGAAGGAAGGCATGAGTGCATTTATTGAAAAGAGGGCACCCAATTTTAAAGGTAAATAAGCATGGATGCTGGTCACTGGACTCTGGTTGCTGGCAGCAGCAATGCAAATCAACTAGCTGCCAGCATCCAGTATCAAGAATCCAGCTTTACCTCACGTTGATCCCAAATCCAACGGTAAGTGCCTTGTACTTTTGAATCGTATAGTCGGCATGGAAAGCAAACACAGCAAGCTTCAGCCGCATTCCGGCCGTGAGACGGGGCCCTGACGAAGCCGCCTCCAACGAGAAAGGATTTGATACCTCCGTGCTGCCGTTCCCATCAAAGTCATAATCTCCGTTCACAGCCAACTTGGTCTTGGCGATATTCAAACCCAGTCCACCGTAAAAGGTGAGCACAGCTACCTTTTTAGAAATCACACCCTGGATTGTAGTGGCGCTTGATTCAAACACGGCCTCTTGATCCGGATTGGCTGAGTCAAACCCAACAGCTAATTTCATTTTGGTATAGCCCACGAAGCCAGACAAATCAAATGGCAATGTCTTGATGCCGGGAATATATTGCTTCACATCGTGCATCACCCCGATGCCAAATAAGTTGAATTGTCCGTCTACTTCACCATCGGAGATGTTACCCAGGTCAATCTTGGGCACGAATCGGATTTTTAAATCAAACCCTTTGGGTAAACCAATGCCGAGCGCGGCCATAGGTACAGGTAAAAATTTCAGGTCAACCCCGGGCGGTCCTGAGAATGATGTTGAGCCAAGGTTCTCCTGGTAAGTGGGGGTCTGGTCAGGACCAAAGAACGAGGGCACATCACCTTTGCCGCTGGCAGAAACGGAGGCGCTTCCTGTATTGGTAAGTGTGATGTTGTTGAGTTGTGTGTTGTCTACCGAATAGAATCGGTCTGCGTCTGGCACATAAATCGGGCTAACCGTGATGGTAAGGTCAAAGCCAGGAACAGCGTGCGGCTTAGCCGTGTTGTACCAACCCTGGTTCATGCCGTACCCAAAAGCCTTCATAAAGGGCGTAATGTATCCCTCCGAAAGTTTCTTGGCGTCATCCACTGATCCGGTGAACAAGTCATCCAAATCACCTTGCGCGAGGACCCAGGTTGAAAAGAAAAGAGACAGGGTAAGAAGTGATAGTTTTTTCATGATTGCGTGATTTACTTCCTTGAAATTAACATTTTTTAGATACTTTTTCGGGCCCGACTGATAGATCAGCATTTCTCCACTCCCGTGAATCAAAGTATTTTTGCCTGCCCAATTATTTATTTTGACACTTTATAATACAGCCATTCACTTGCTCGCAACGGTCACGCGCGTTTCCGCCTGGGTTAATCCAAAAGCGCGGGCATTTGTAAGCGGTCGAAAAAATTTATTCGCGAGGCTGGAAAAGGATCTCGCTGCTAATCAAAGCTCGGTGGTGTGGGTGCATTGTGCTTCGTTGGGTGAGTTTGAACAAGGAAGGCCGGTAATCGAAAGACTGCGGCAGGAATTTCCAAATGTCCGTGTATTGCTCACCTTCTTCTCCCCTTCGGGTTACGAAGTGAGGAAAAAGTATGAAGGTGCCGATTGGGTGTATTATCTTCCCTGGGACACCAGGACCAACGCCAAAAAGTTTATCAATATCGTCACGCCTGCCGTGGCTGTCTTTATCAAGTACGAATTCTGGCACAATTTTGCTTCCGCCCTCAAAGGCAGCAACGTACCCCTGGTTTCCGTTTCTTGCAACTTCAGAGAAGATCAGGTTTACTTCAAAGGTTATGGATCGTTCTTCCGCAGTACACTCAGACTATTCGATCACTTCTTTGTGCAAAACCAAAGATCACTTGCGTTGTTGAAAGGCATTGGAATCAATCAAGCCACCCTTGCAGGCGATACCCGCTTCGATCGGGTATGGGAAATCAAAAAAAGCAGTGATGGCGTAGAGGCAGCCGCCAAGTTCAAGAATGACACCAACACCTTTGTGGTAGGAAGCTGCTGGCCGGAAGATATGGCCGTGTTGGCACCCTTCATCAATGATCACGGCTCCAGGATCAAGTTCATCATCGCTCCGCATGAAATAACTGATTCGTTCCTGAAAAAAATTGAAAATGATCTTCAGGTCCGGTGCATACGATATTCACGATCAACCGCAGTGAACCTTGCCGATTATGATGTGCTGCTTATTGACAACGTGGGCATGCTGTCCAAGCTCTATCAATATGGTGAGTATGCCTTTGTGGGTGGTGCGTATGGAAAGGGATTGCACAACATACTGGAAGCTGCTTGCCAGGGGATTCCGGTATTCTTTGGCAACCGCAATTTTGAAAAATTCGAAGAGGCCCGGGAGTTGATCATGCGCGGGGGTGCCTTCGAAATCAAAGACTATGCAGACCTGAAGTTTAAATATGAGCAGATGAACAACAGGCCCGAAAACTACCTGCTCGCTTGTGAGGTAACCAAATCTTATGTCGAGGAGAACCTGGGCGCCACCACCAAGGTGATTGACTACTGCAAGAAATTTCTTCAGCGATGAAGGGCCTCGTGATGAAATCCACTGGCTCCTGGTATTCGGTTCGCATTGAAGATGGCCGCGAGTTGCCGTGCCGTACCCGCGGCAAGCTGCGATTGGAAGGCTACAAAGAAAGCAATCCCATTGCCGTGGGCGATCACGTTGAAGTAGAGCTGTCGGGCAGCGAAGGCGTGATTACATTTATTCATGAACGGGAAAACCACATGCTCAGGCAGTCTGTCAAAAAGACTGGTCATAGTCATGTACTGGCTGCAAATTTGGACCAGGTGATGCTGATGGCAAGTTTGAGGCAGCCAAGAACTTCCATGGGTTTTATCGACCGGTTCCTGGTCACAGCAGAGGCATTCAGAATTCCACAAATACTTCTCCTCAACAAAACCGACTTGCTCGATGAAGTCGAGCGCACGCAACTCCGCCAGATTTCAAATCTCTACCAATCCATTGGCATCCAGGTTCGCGAAATTTCAGTTCTTAATGACGATCTCACTTTTTTGAAAGAGATCTTCAAAGGAAAAGTGACCTTACTTGCCGGCCATTCCGGGGTTGGCAAGAGCTCGCTTCTGAACCGGCTGGTGCCCGGGTTGGAACATTCCGTTGCGGAGATCTCGGATTTTTCAGAAAAGGGAGTGCACACCACCACATTTGCAGAAATGATCTCGCTGGATGAGCGCACGTTTATCATCGACACGCCCGGAGTGAAGGAATGGGGCCTGGTGGACATGACACAACAAGAGATCTCCGACTACTTTCCGGAAATGAGAGATCGAAGATTGGATTGCAAGTTTGGATCGCGATGCCTGCATATCAACGAACCCAAGTGCGCAATTATAGCAGCCGCGGAATCCGGAACGATCAGCGCCACACGATATCAAAGCTACCTGAGCATGGTTCTGGGCGAAGACAATCGCAAATAGCTTGAAGTACACGGTCAACCATCTTGAACTCGAATACCAGGCCGAAGGCCCAACCTGCAAGGGTCCTGATAAAGTACTGTTGGACAATGCCATCGATCTGACCGCCCGCACCTCTTGGAGCGATCGTGGCTATTCAATTGAGCCGCTTTTTGACGCAACCACCTTCGGACATTTTTGTCACCAAACGCAGAAACTCCTGCAGGACCTCTGGAGCCAAGCGGGTATGCCAGAATCAGGACAGTTTCCCTTGAATCAATACCACCAGTTTGCCAACACGCAGGCAAGGCACCTGGCTGCCGTGGAGCTCACCAAACTCATCAGCGTGGCAAGATTTCCGGCAGAGATCAAAACACTCGAAAGTCGAATTTCGGAAATCTGCCAAGAGGAACTGCGGGTCAAGAATCCATGGGATGGAGCGTCCAATTTCCATTTCCGAATTATCCGGCCGAAACAAACCGATAATAACCCGCTGCACCGGGATGTGTGGCTCGAAGATTACGCCAACTGCATCAACTTGTATATTCCCATTGCAGGAAGTAACGAAAGATCTTCGCTGATCATTTATCCCGGTAGTCACCATTGGCCGGAATCAAGGGTAGAGCGAACCAAAAATGGCGCGCTGATCAACGGAATAAAGTTCAATGTGCCGGCCGTTACTGCGATTGACGGTGACCCCCAGCCGATGAGACCGGATCCTGCACCAAACCAGGTGCTGGTGTTTTCGCCCTACCTGGTTCATGGCGGGTCAATTAATTTAAATGAAGACAGTACGAGGATTTCTATCGAAGTGAGACTTTGGCGCGTGTAGCACCGTTGGTTCTGACAATCAGTACCGGATGCGGTGATATAATCTTCGAAGGGGGGCCAGTGGCAGCCTGAGTTTGGAAAGGATACGAAAGCCCGATGACATCCAATTCCCGCCACCCAATCCGTTGAGCAGCTCGTAAAACAATTCCGCCTCCTCGTCATTTTGCGACAGTACCGATTGGCGGAACTCGTACCGTACCCTGTTTGCCAGGGCCTGGCGATCGGCTTCGTCACGATTCAATGCCAACGCTTTACAGCAAACCATGTAGGTTGAGTGCAGTTGCCGATCTCCCTGTGTGTACCATCCCGCAGACATTGAGGTTTTCGTCTTCCGGATAAAGGTGAGCTTTTCATTAAGAAATTCATACTTGAATTTTCGGGCTGATCTAACCCAAAAATCGAAGTCTTCATATACCAGGTTCTCATCATAGCCATTTAACTCATCAAACACCTTCTTTCTTACCAGCATGGTTGGAGAAGGGATAAAGTACCTTGACAGTACATCGCGATACACGTCACCAGTGGGTATTCGAGTAATCAATTTCTTCTTGAACAAATATTCAAAATGAGATCGCAGGGTCTTTCCATTGGTGTCAATGTATTCAGCATCGGTAAAAAGAACGCCCACATCATCACTTAAAGTCTCAAATTTTTTCACTTGACGATAGATCCGGTCGGGATGCATCACATCATCCGTGGCAAAATCTACCACATATTTGCCTTTCACCTGCGACAAGACCGCATTGAATGCAGCACAATTGCCAATGTTAGAATAAAGAGGCAAGAACCCGATATGCGGATGATCAGTCAAAACTTTTTGGATAATCTCTCGGCTCAAGTCCGTGCTGGCATCATCGACAATCAGGATTTGCAGCGGTTGGTAGGTTTGGTGTATCACCGAGTAAAGCGCCTCCTCCACGTACGGTGCATGGTTATAGCACAAGCACACCACGGTAACCAGGGGTGTCATTCAAGTTTCTTACTAAAAGTAAACTTGCTAACCGGCAAAGCGCCCATCCTCAGCTTAAATTCAAGCAAAGGAAAATTCGGTTGTTGATTGATGGCCGAGGTACCCAAGTCAACCCAGGCAAATCCCTGCTCCTGACACCACGCGTAGATACCATTCAATAACGCCACCACCGGGCTGATTTTGTCAGTGGCCCGCGAATGGGCCAGGTAGAAGTTGTAAAGCAATTGAGAAGTCACCTTGATGGAGATACAGGCAGCCACGAGTTCGGAGTCATGATAGATTCCAAACAAATGGAAGTATTTTTTGCATTGGGTCGCAGTTTTTACCACGTCATGTTTGCTCATGCTTAATCCATAACCGCGTTCGTCACGAGCAGCCAATATGAAATCATAGACGGTCTCTACTTCATGTAAAGAGAGCTTCTTAAACACGAGGCCAATCTGCTTCGACTGTTTCCATTTGCGCCCCGGCCATGCATGCAACCGCTTCTCCAATTTCTGTTCTGTCACGGGTATCAGGGCACCCATTTCGCTGTTGGTGATCTGATACCCCATGTTGTTCAAGAATACAGGCACCAGATGTTGGCGTGGCTCGTAAATGGGCGGATGTTTAATCTCGATCCTGCATACACCTTTTGCACGAAGCAAAGGTTCAATTTCCAGCATGAATTGGTACAATTCAGACGGCTCGAGTTCGTCCGACCATTCAAACGACCCAAACGGAGCATGAAGTGGTGAAACGGCCAGTTGATCCTTTACAAAAAAATGAATGGAAGCAAGGATAAGTCGCTTCTCATCATTAACCAGATAAAAAGAATGCCACCCCGATAACGACTGAATGGCCCGATGCTGTTCGGTATTGAATAGCGATACTTCAAACGCGGTCCGGAATCCTTCCGGGATGGGTCCTTCAATTACACTTTTCAATCAATAGGGTATTCCGATTCTCTTGTAAATGAAATGCATCAGCCAGGCAGGGCCAATGAGCAAGAACTGCAAATCTTTAAAGAAGGAGGGCTTTTTTCCCTCTATCTTGTGACCATAAAACTGCCCAATCCAGGCGACCACAAAAATACCTAACGCAACTGCCCACAAGGGTGCCACGTTCCACTGCACGATGGTTTTTGAAAGAAAAAGACAGAGCACAGCGTAGGCCAACATACCGATGCTTAAGGGGATAGAAAGCGTGACATAGTAAATCATGACGAGCACCAATGCCACGGTAGCCCAATTTGCATAGTAATTTCCCTCACCCAAGACCAATTGTACCGGACCACTTGGAATTGACCCGATCAACGCCACCACGCTAAAGAAGATCAGAGGAACGCAAATCCAATGAATGGCTTTGTTGGTTGCATTTTGATGGCTTTCTCCATATTCATCCAGGAGCTGATCAATTCTGCGCATGTTTGTGAGATTTGGTGCTTTTCAAATTTACAAACTAAACCGAATTATTTGTTAGGCTTTGGTGCGCACCTTTTGCCAGTCTTTCACCTGCCAATGTACCAGCCCGGTGGTCAAGTGATGCCCCTGCACGTCATGGATCTTTACTTCACAGATCACCAGCACGGAATCGCGGGTGGTCAGCGGCAAATGGATGTTTTCGAGCAGCCATTCCTCCGATATTTTAAAAGAGGCAACCGCATCCATTTTTCCCTGGTAATGGTATTCCATCTCAAGGCGTTGCATGATCAGCCTGTATTTCTTCTGATCCAGATGTGAGATCAGCAGAAAACCAGTGGTGAACTCTGAAAGCGTGGCCATGGCGCATGCGTGCAGGCCGCGGATGTGATTCATATTTCTTTTGATGTACGGAATGGATGTCTTGATGGCGTGATCTTTTAACTCTATCACCCGGAAACCATGAGGTTTGTTAAATGGAATCATTCTGTCGAGCGTCCAATTGAGCAGGGCGCGATGAAACACGGAGGTTTTTGCTTTTTCAAGTATCTTGCTGGCGCTAAACATGTATTGATTGTTTGGTATGATAAAATTGTGAAGGATCCATGAAAAAGAAAATTCTTGTACTGGGGGCAGGGCTGGTTGGAAAAGCGATGGCCGTTGATTTAGCCAATGACTTTGACGTGACCTCAGCCGACATTAACGAAGAGGCACTGGCAAGTGCTGCTAAAAGTAATATTAGCACCCTCAAACTTGACTTTACCGACCATGACGCGATCGTTCGCTCGCTCAAAGGATATGATATGGTGGTGGGTGCAGTGCCCGGTTTTATGGGATTTCGAATCGCGCAAACGGTGATTGAGGCGGGGAAAAATATGGTGGATATCTCCTTCTTTCCCGAGGATCCTTTTTTACTGGACGAGCTTGCGAAGAAAAACAAAGTAACCATTGTAACGGACTGCGGGGTAGCCCCTGGGATGGGCAACATCATCCTGGGATATCACAATCACAAAATGAAGGTAACGGATTATCGTTGCCTGGTGGGCGGCCTACCCGTAAAAAGGGAATGGCCATACGAATACAAGGCTGTGTTTTCGCCCATCGATGTGATCGAAGAATACATACGGCCGGCCCGCTACGTACAAAACGGCTCTTTGATCACCCGTGAAGCCTTGTCTGATACAGAACTGGTGGAGTTTGAGAAAGTAGGTACGCTAGAAGCCTGGAATTCCGATGGACTGCGATCGCTCATCAAAACGATGCCTCATATTCCGAACATGATTGAAAAGACGCTTCGCTATCCCGGCTGCGTGGAGTACTTAAGGGTGCTGAGAGAAACAGGCTTCTTTTCATACGAAGAAGTTGACGTGAAAGGAACCAAGGTGCGGCCTGTTGATGTGACTGCAAAACTTCTTTTTCCAAAATGGAAGCTGAAGGCGGGAGAGAAGGAGTTTACCGTGATGAGCATCGCAATTTCCGGAGAAGAGAACGGCACAGCGAAAGAATATCACTATGAACTATACGATGAGACTGATTTGGATAGCAACACTTTGTCAATGGCACGGACGACCGGATACACATGCACTGCCGTTGTGCACCTGGTCGCGCAGGCAAAGTTTGATCGAGTGGGGATCAATCCCCCGGAATACCTAGGTGAGGATGAACAAAATTTCAAATTCATTCTTGGATATTTGGCCGAACGCAATGTCAAATACAAGGTATCAACCAGGTAGGCCCCAGCTGAAAGATTATAATTACTATCTTCAAAGATTCTTAAAACCGAACCTGCCTAATTTTTGGCTATGACGGCACTTCCCAAACGTCCCACGCTTACGCACGCACTCATTCCCATTGTGATTCTTATCGCACTGTTGACCATCAACGTGGTTGTGTTGGGCACTGACGCCATTACGGGCGCCAACCAGATTGCGTTGCTGTTGGCAGCAGCGATTGCCGGCATCATCTCCCTTCAACTGGGCTTCAGTTGGGAACAGATTGAATCAAGCATCGTGAAAAGCATTAGCTCAGCCATGGCAGCCATGCTGATCTTGCTCGTCATTGGCTCGCTGTCCGGTACCTGGCTGATTAGCGGCATTGTACCAGCGATGATTTACTACGGTCTCAAGATTCTTAACCCCACGATCATCTTGCTGGCTGCGTGCGTAGTGAGCGCCATTGTCTCGGTGGCAACCGGTAGCTCCTGGTCCACCATTGCTACGGTAGGTATTGCCTTACTGGGTATTGGCAAGGCCATGGGCATCAGCGAAGGAGTAATTGCTGGCGCGATCGTTTCGGGCGCGTACTTTGGCGACAAGATGTCACCCTTGTCCGACACGACCAACCTAGCCCCGGCCATGGCGGGTACGGATTTGTTCACTCACATCCGTTACATGATGTACACCACGCTTCCTTCACTTGCGATCACTTTGATCATCTTCTTGGTCTGGGGCTTCACGATTGATACATCTGCAAGCATTACGAGTTCAGGGCCAGTGTTGGCCGCGATCGAAAATTCTTTTGACCTAAACCCCCTATTATTTCTTGTACCGATTGGCGTTATCTACATGATTGTAAAGAAGGTCCCCGCATTGCCTGCCCTGCTGGCCGGCACATTGCTTGGAGGTGTTTTTGCCGTCATTTTTCAACCAGCGATTATCAATCAGGTCTCCGGAATTGAAGGAGACTATTTGAAGTCCTCGTTTGTATCGGTAATGAACGCCATGACTACCACCGTGAATGTGCAGACCGAGAATCAAATGATCACAGAGCTGTTAACTTCACGAGGCATGAGCGGAATGTTGAACACCATCTGGCTGATCCTCTGCGCCATGATCTTTGGTGGCGTAATGGAGTCTTCAGGATTATTGCACAGAATTGCTGAAGAGATTATCAAGTTTGCGCACAGCACCGGATCGTTGGTTGCCTCCACAGCCGCTACCTGCGTGTTCTTTAACTTCACGGCCTCGGATCAATACATGGCCATTGCCGTACCCGGCCGGATGTTTGCCAGCACCTATGAAGAGAGAGGCTTGAAACCGGAGGTACTTAGCCGAACGTTGGAGGACAGTGGAACGGTAACGTCCGTGCTCATTCCGTGGAATACCTGCGGGGCCACGCAAGCCAACGTACTCAATGTGGCAACCATGGCGTACGCGCCCTATGCATTCTTTTGTTTGATCAGCCCGTTCATGACGGTATTGCATGCCTATCTAAATATCAAAATCAGGCGAATGGATGAGCAGCCTGCACAACCATAAGATCCACATCTCCAAGGAGGAAATAAATGAATTGCCATTAAAGGCATTCGATGGGGAGGTGGTGGTCATAAACGACCCTGCCAGGCTCCCGTCTGTTTTTGAAGAAGTACATCAACACAAAGTTGTGGGATTTGATACGGAGACACGGCCCGCTTTCAGGAAAGGTCAGTTCCACAAAGTGGCGTTGATGCAGATCGCATTAAATCATAAGGTCTTCCTCATTAGAATCAACCACACGGGCCTTACCCCCCATCTCATCGATTTTCTTCAGGCGCCTCGCATTACCAAGGCGGGTGTGGCGCTGCACGATGACCTTCGTGGCCTTCAAAAGCTGGCATCATTTGAACCAAGCGGCTTTGTTGATCTTTCCACGTGGGCGCGGCAAAAGGGTCTCCAGGTGGAAGGCGTAAAAAGGTTGACCGGGTTGATCCTCGGGTTTCGTGTTTCCAAGAGCGCACAAACGAGCAATTGGGAAGCAGCCGAACTAACAGAAAAACAAATCGTGTACGCGGCCACCGATGCCTGGGTATGTCGGGAACTCTATCACAAGATGGCGAAAAGCTTTTAGATAGGATCAAGTCTATCTTTTAGGTTTTTCGTAATTTCAATGCACTTCTCAAACAATAAAGTAAAATATGAACACCTTCCGTATTTTTTGCTGGCTACTATTGGCAATCGCCATTGGTGCGTGCCGGCACCCAAATGCAGGAAAGAATTGGTATAAGGGCAACCTTCACACACACTCATACTGGAGCGATGGTGATGAGTATCCCGAGATGATAATGGATTGGTACAAATCCAATGGATATCATTTTGTGGCTTTGTCAGACCACAACACACTTGCCGAGGGCGAGCGATGGATTCGGGTACAGGAAAATACTATCTCAAAAAACGGCTATGAAGATTATCTGAAAAAGTTTGGAGATGAATGGATTGAATACAAAGAGGATTCCGGACGGTTCGAAGTACGGCTCAAAACCTTTGACGAATACCGACCCCTGTTCGAAGAGCCTCGACAGTTCCTTATCATTCAGGCAGAGGAAATTACCGACAAGTTCGAGGGGAAACCCCTTCATATGAACGCAACCAATATTCAACGGCTCATTCAGCCCAAGGGTGGGGCGAGTGTGGCCGAAGTATTGCAAAACAATATCAACTCAGTACTTGAACAAAGGAATGCGTTGGGTGTGCCGATCATGCCCCACATCAATCATCCAAATTTCGGATATGCCATTTCCCTTCAAGACATGCTGCAGCTCAAAGGCGAAAGATTCTTTGAAGTTTATAACGGGCACCCGTTGGTTAACAATCGAGGCGACTCAACCCACATGGGCACCGAGGAGATGTGGGACCAGATCAATATTTCCTACCTGAAGCAAGGTAAACCATTGATGTACGGGATTGCAACAGATGACAGCCACCACTATCACAATCAGGGAGCAAAGTATTCAAATGCAGGCCGGGGCTGGGTGATGGTAAACGCAGACTCACTGGACGCCCCATCCATAATCCAGGCGATGGAGCGAGGTGACTTTTATGCATCCACAGGCGTAGCGTTAACACAGATTGCTGTCTACGACAATAAGCTGCATGTAGAAGTAAAGGCTGAGCCAAACGTTAAATATGAAATTGAATTCATTGGCTGCTACAAGGGAGATGATCAAACCAGGGTCTTGTTTCACAACCGAATCATCAAGGGTGAGTTTGCCCTCACACCGAACCTGCAATTCGTGCGGGCCCGCGTGGTCTCAACCAAGCCCATGCACAACCCGGTACTGCCTGATGAAATGGAAATGGCCTGGACGCAGCCTGTTGTATTTGCCAATTAGCCTGCGTTGGCGCGCACTTTGCTATCAATAACGAAGTGAAAACCTTCCCAGGCATCGTCTTTTTGATTTTCCTTGCGGCCTCGGCTCCGTTTGCGCAGGACTCATTCCCTTCCAAACTATCAAAGGCCGCGGTGGAACTGACTGGCGATCATGTTAGCTATGACCCCTCCTACTATTCAATTGAATATCCCAATGGCGATGTGCCAGCCGACAAAGGCGTTTGCACGGACGTGATCATCCGCGCTTATCGAAAACTGGGCATCGATCTTCAAAAAGAGGTGCACGAAGACATGTTGAAAGACTTCAAAAATTACCCGCAGCTGTGGGGCCTGACAAAAACAGATACCAACATAGACCACCGAAGGGTACCCAACCTGATGTACTTTTTTGGCAAGCATGGCAAAACCAAATCCATCACAAGCAATGCCACCGATTATGCACCGGGTGATATTGTTGCCTGGAACCTGGGCGGTAGCGTTACACACATCGGCCTGGTGATTGATAGAAAGTCGGAGGACGGAGAGCGAAATTTGATCGTGCACAACATTGGCAATGGACAGGAAATATCGGATTGCCTTTTTCGTTTCAAAATAATTGGCCACTACACCTACCAGAAGTAAGCGGATTCCAATAAATTCGATTCTGGCATATTAACAACCAATGAACATGAGATCACTCACTATTCCTTTTGCCTGGATCATTTCAGGCGTGGCTGTCGCCCAGAACGTGATGACACCCGAAACGTTGTGGCAATTGGGCCGGGTGGGCGGAGTAGGCATTACCAGTGACAACACATCCGTGGTTTACCGGGTGAGCACACCTGTGGTTTCACAAAACACCAGCATCTCGAAGTACTATGCAATGCCAGCGGCCGGTGGAGCACCCCGAGAAATAAAAAGCCCGGGTGAACTGGTGCGTGACCACAGCCTTTCGCCAGACGGCCAATACAAGGTGCTTGTGAAGGAGGTCAAGATCCAAAAAGTTTTTGGAAAGGATTTCTATCCACAACTCGATAAATCAGAGGTGCAGATTTACGAATCGCTCACCTACCGCCATTGGGATGAATGGGAGGATGGCGCCTACAGCCACCTTATTGTCCGAAACATGGCCACAGGTGAAGAAACCGATATCATGAAAGATGAACCTTTCGATTGTCCTCAAAAACCATTTGGCGGTGACGAAGACTTCGTGTGGAGCCCTGACAGTAAATTTCTGCTGTACGTAACGAAAAAAAGCGCAGGCACCACCTACGCCAAGAGTACCAACACCGACATCTACCAGTACGATGTTTCAACTAAGAAAACAATCAACCTGACACAAGGCATGATGGGATACGATACACAACCATCCTATTCGGCTAAGGGCGTACTTGGATGGCTGAGCATGAAACGAGATGGATATGAATCTGACAAAAATGACATCGTGGTCAAAACTTCGTCTGATTCAAAAAACCTGACAGCCACCTGGGATGGCACCGTGAACAGCTTCAGGTGGAGCCTCGATGGAACCAAGATTTTTTTCAACGCGCCCATTGATGGCACGGTACAATTATTCGAAGTGAGCGCTGACGGAGGTTCCGTAATTCAAATTACCAAAGGCGACTTTGATATTACCGGCATGGTTGGCCAGGTTGGGGATCACATGATTGTTGCCAGAACCGACATGAATCACGCGACTGAATTATATAGCGTGGACTTAAAAAGTGGAGACCTGAAGCAGATTACCTATGTGAATGACGCCACGTATCAGCAAATCAAGCTCAGCAAGGTTGAGAGGCGTTACATGACCACCACTGACAATCAGAAAATGCTTACGTGGATCATTTACCCTCCTGACTTTGACCCCAACAAAAAATACCCCACGCTGCTCTACTGTCAGGGAGGCCCACAGTCCGCGTTGTCTCAATTTTACTCCTATCGCTGGAATTTTCAGTTGATGGCGGCCAATGGCTACATTGTGGTAGCGCCCAATCGCAGGGGCATGCCCGGGCATGGGGTGAAATGGAACGAAGACATCAGCAAAGATCATGGCGGGCAGGTGATGAAAGACTACCTGGTGGCCATTGATGAATTCAGTAAAGAACCGTTTGTCGACAAAAGCAAACTGGGATGTGTGGGGGCCAGCTATGGCGGCTACTCGGTTTTCTACCTGGCCGGCATCCATGAGAAGCGATTCAAAACCTTCATCTCTCACGATGGCATTTTTGATCTCAAGAGCATGTACGGCACCACCGAAGAACTGTTCTTTGTAAACTGGGATCTGGGGGGACCGTACTGGGAAACATCCAACGCGGCAGCCATGAAATCCTACGCTCAATTTGATCCGAGCAACCTGGTGGCCAAATGGGATACACCCATTTTGATTTATCAGGGTGGCAAAGATTATCGCGTCCCCATCGGTCAGGGATTGGAAGCATTTCAAGCCGCACAGCTAAGAGGTATCAAGAGCAAGTTGGTGTACCTACCCAACGAAAATCATTGGGTGCTTTCTGCACAAAACGCGCTGGTGTGGCAGAAAGAATTCTTCGGGTGGCTAAAAGAAACCTTGAAATAGCACTATCGAATGAGCATCCCCACCCCGAACAAAGCCACAAATAACAAGGTACTCAATGCCATTTGCTTGAGGTAGGGATCCAATTCCCGACCTTGTTTTCGGGAAATCGCAAGGCCGTTTCTTATGAGGAGGGGGACCACTGCTACAAACAGCCATTGCGACCAGGCTTGATGTGTAAGCACTGTAAATACCACTGCCAAACCGAACCCCACCATAAGCAATAGCCAGTGATAAACCACGGCCTTGTCGCGCCCGATGCGTACAGGCAGACTGTACTTACCAGCCTTCCTGTCGGATTCAATGTCGCGGATGTTATTGATGTTGAGTACGGCCGTAGCAAACAGTCCACAACTGAGTGCTGGCAGCACCATTAGCCATGAAAAAGATTGGGTGAACAAATATTGAGATCCCAATACGCCCACAATTCCAAAAAAGATGAGTACCGACACATCGCCCAAACCCACATAGCCGTAAGGTTTTTTACCAACTGTATAGGCCACGGCAGCCACAATGCTGAGCAGGCCGAGCCCCAAAAAGAAAGCAATGGCCTTCACGTTCATGCCAAATGCCACAACGAGCAACGTCACGCCACTTGCCAAACACAGGGCAACAAACACATAGAGCGCGTTCCTCATAGAGAGCGCACTGATCTGACCCGACTGCACCGCGCGTGTGGGCCCTATCCTGTCAGAATGGTCTGCCCCATGAATCGAATCGCCATAGTCATTTGCCAGGTTGGAAAGGATCTGAAGCAACACCGTGGTAAGGGCGCACAATCCAAATATATCCCACCGAAAAGCCTGGCTGGCTGCTGCGATAAAGCTGCCCATGCCTATGCATGAGAGTGCGAGGGGCAGTGTACGAAGTCTAAATGCGGAAATCCAAGCCTTCATCCTGCCTCGAAAATAGTAGGATTAGCCCATCGTGTTTAGACAGAGCGCGGAAAATCTTTTAGTTCAGTATCAATTTCGTGATGGCCTCATCGAGCGGATTGACTTTGGCCGGGAAGAACCCTTTCACTTCCCCGTTTTCGTCAACTACATATTTGCAGAAATTCCATGAAGGAGATTCTCCACTTTTGGCTTCAAGCCATTTGTAAAGCGGATGTTTGTCACCACCCTTCACAGATATTTTCTCAAACATCTGGAAAGTAACTCCGTAGTTTTTTTCGCAGAATTCCGCGATCTCTTCATTGGAACCAGGCTCTTGCCACAAGAAATTGTTGGCGGGAAAACCAAGAATCGTAACCTTATCGCTATGGAGTTCATGCAATTTTTGGAGATCGGCATATTGTGGAGTGTAGCCGCATTTGGAGGCCGTGTTCACGATCAAAAGCTTTTTGCCCTTAAACCGTGAAAAATCAATTTCCTCCCCATCGAGTGCGGTCATCGTGAAATCGTAAATGCTACCTTTGCCGTCTTGCCCTGAAGATGCGGAAGATTTGAAAAATGATGAAAGCATAATGCCCAGTGTAACGAGTGACGAACCAATTAGCAAGAAATAGAACGCCTTTTTAGTCATAACCAACTTTTTCATCAAACAAAGGTATCGGGCCAATTGTTCAGTCGGCTCGATCGCAGCCTGTTCCAAGTCATTACATTCGTTCAGGCACTTTGATGCCCAGCAAATGCATTGATTTCCCGATGGTCTCAGCCACAGTTTTCGAAAGGGCCACCCTGAATTTGAGCTTATCGTTATCTGGTTCGCCAAAGATGGGAATCGCCTGATAGAATTGATTGTAAGTTTTGGCTAAATCAAACGCGAAGTTGGCTACCAGCGCAGGAGAATAGTTTCTTGCCGCTTCCTCCACCCGCGATGGATAAGCGTTCAACAATTGGATAAGCTCCTTTTCGGCCGCCAACAATTCGGAGATTTTACCGACCGCAGGCACATGGCCCAAGCTCTCTGCTTTGCGCAGGATCGCGCGAATCCTTGCATGCGTGTATTGAATGAACGGCCCGGTGTGTCCTTGCAATTGAATGGACTCATTGGGGTCGAACATCATCCTTTTCTTAGGATCCACTTTCAACAAAAAGAACTTCAAGGCTCCAAGCCCAATCATTTCAAACAGGCGCTTGGCTTCTTCGGAATCCATTTCCTCGATTTTTCCCAACTCGCGCGTTTGGGTCTCGGCTTCCCCGATCATTTCGTGCATCAGGTCATCGGCATCTACTACCGTGCCTTCCCGCGATTTCATTTTTCCGGTTGGCAGATCCACCATCCCATAGGACAGGTGATAGCATTCCTTTGCCCAACTGTATCCCAGCTTGGCAAGTATCAAAAACAGCACCTTGAAATGATACTCCTGCTCATTACCGACTGTGTAAACCTGTTTCGATATTTTCGGAAAATCCCTGAATCTCAAGATGGCCGTGCCGATGTCCTGTGTCATGTATACCGAAGTACCATCCGCTCGCAGCAAAACCTTTTGATCAAGGCCATCGGCTGTCAGGTCCACCCAAACGGAACCATCATCCTTCTTAAAAAAGACGCCTTGCTTCAGGCCTTTCAACACCTCCTCCTTGCCGAGTAGATAGGTCTCGGACTCGTAATACAACTTGTCGAACTCGACACCCATTTGATGGTAGGTGGAATCAAAACCTTTGTACACCCAGCCGTTCATCATCTTCCAGAGTTCTACGGTGTCTGTGTCTTTCTGCTCCCATTTACGGAGCATATCCACGGCCAGTTGCATGATGGGCGCCTCTCTTTCAGCGGCCTCTTTCGTTCGTCCTGCAGTGATTAATTCATGAACCTGGGCTTTGTAAATCTTATCAAACTCCACATAGTATTTTCCTACGAGTTTATCGCCTTTCAGGCCGGTCGACTCAGGTGTTTCATCTTTTCCGGAGAGCATCCATGCCGCCATCGACTTACAGATATGGATGCCGCGGTCGTTGATGATCTGTACTTTGTGGACCGTGTAACCCAACGCTTTATAAATTTCAGAAACGCTCCAGCCCAGGAAGTTGTTTCTCAAATGCCCCAGGTGCAACGGTTTGTTGGTGTTGGGTGAAGAGTACTCCACCATGATTTCCCTGCCGTGCGATGGTACTTCTCCAAAGTTTTTGTTTTGAAAAATCGCCCGGAATGCATCCACCCAGGTGGCATCGGCCAACACCAGGTTGAGGAACCCCTTCACGGCATTGTAACGAACTACCATTTTGCTGTTTGCAACGAGGTGTTCACCAATCATTTTAGCGGTTTCCTCCGGGCTCTTCCTTGAAGTTTTGGTGAGTGGGAAGCACACGAGCGTGTGAGATCCCTCGAACTCCGGATTGGTAGGTTGGATTTGTAGATTGTCAACTGATTGACCAAGCAGCGTAGTAACTACTTGTTCTATTTCTTCTTTTAATTGCCGGTTAATATCCATTGGCTCGCGAACCTTAGCACCTTTGCGTCTCTGCGGTTAATGACTTACCACTCCAACACGTACGCAAAAACCAGTGGCGCCACAATGGTCGCATCCGACTCAATGATGTACTTGGGCGTTTCAATACTGAGCTTACCCCAGGTGATCTTCTCGTTGGGTACTGCCCCGGAATAAGAACCATAGCTGGTGGTGGAGTCGCTGATCTGACAGAAATAGCTCCAGAACGGAATGTTATCCATCTCCAGGTCTTGATGCAACATGGGAACCACGCAGATCGGAAAATCCCCTGCGATACCACCACCGATCTGGAAGAAGCCAATGCCGTCTTTACCTGCATTCTTGATATACCAGTCGGCCAGATAGGCCATGTACTCAATGCCGCTTTTCATTGTTGACGCTTTGAGTTCTCCACTATACACGTATGACGCAAAGATGTTGCCCATGGTGGAGTCTTCCCAACCCGGCACCACCATTGGAAGGTTCTTTTCAGCAGCTGCAATCATCCAGGAATTCCTGGGATCGATCTCGTAATACTGTTTCAGCTCTCCGCTGTTAAGCATGCGGAACATGAACTCGTGGGGGAACAGGCGCTCGCCCTTATCTTCCGCATCCTTCCAAACTTTAAACAAATGTGATTGCAGTCGTCTAAACGCCTCTTCTTCGGGAATACACGTGTCTGTAACACGGTTCAAGTGATTCTGCAGCAAATCCCATTCTTGCTCTGGTGTGAGGTCTCGGTAGTTGGGAATTCTCCGGTAGTGCGAATGCGCCACCAGGTTCATGATGTCTTCTTCGAGGTTGGCACCCGTACATGAAATGATTTGCACTTTGTCTTTACGAATCATCTCCGAAAAGCTGATGCCCAGTTCGCCTGTACTCATGGCACCTGCCAGCGTCACCATCATCTTCTTGCCCGACTCGACATGTTTTTTATAACCCTTCGCTGCATCCACAAGGGCAGCTGCGTTAAAATGGAGGTAATGTTTTTCAATAAACTCGGTAATGGGGCCTTTCTTGCTCATGATTCAGAGGTTCTTAAAATCTGGTGCGAAATTAAGAGAAAAATGGGGAAGTGCGGACGTGCCCCGGTCAAATCCGCCAATGTTGAAACACGCGTGACGTCTGTGTTTACTCGGCCATCACCGGGCGTGCAGCCAGCGTAGTGGCAGTTGCCTCCAGGATTTCGAAAGCGCTTTCAGCCATGCGATTCTCCGTGTCGAGGGTGGGGTTCACCTCTACGATTTCCCAGGCGCACACTTTTTGACTTTTGGCCAACTCCTGGTTGAGTAGTTTAGCCTCTTCCACCGTGAGCCCATTGGGTACGGGCGTACCTGTGCCGGTAGAGAATCGCGAGTCAATGCTATCGACATCAAATGAAATATAGATCAGATCGCAGTGATCCAGCATTTTCAAAACATCGCTAGCGACCTTGCTGGGACCAAGCTTTTTCACTTCTTCGGTGGTGATGAAACCCATCCCATACTTGTTGATTAAGTAGTTTTCCGGTTTTTCCAGGTCGCGTACCGCGACATAGACAATATCCTCCGGGTAAATCTTCGCTCCGGGCAAACCCACGTTCTTGATCTGCTCCCAATAATCGACCGTTTGTCCTTTTGGATCGTTGACCTTGCATTCCAGGTTGTCGATATCGCACGCCATGGCCAGCGGCATGCCATGCATATTGCCGGAAGGTGTGGTGTAAGGCGTGTGAATGTCCGCGTGGGCATCGATCCATATTACGCCAAGTCTCTTTTTGGGGTGGGCCTTTTTTATTCCGGCAATCGTACCATATGCGGTGCTATGATCGCCCGCCATAATCAGCGGAAAATATTCGTCAAAAATCGTCTCATACACTTCAAGACACACCCGTTCTTCCATGATCAACACGCCATCGATAAATTTCGCATACGCGTGCTCTGCACCATCGAACAGTAGCTCATTTACATTTTCTACCTCTACGGATTCGTATTGTCGGAATAAATCAGACTTCAGGTCGAGGCTGGCAATTTTCATCGCCTCCACGCCCAGGCTGGCCCCGCGGGTACCGGCCCCTATCTCCGACTTCACTTCGATGATTTTGATATCCTTCACAGCAGTTACAAAATTAAACAGTATGACAATCCTTTACCTGCAAAACAATGGGGATGCGCATCCCCGCAGCGCCTTTAGAAGTCGGGCAAGGGGTGTAGATTCCAGGAATCCAGGCAGGGAGAGCGATCGATCATGGGTTCAAATTCGCATTGCAAAGATGGCAAATTTATGACAATATTGCACCCTTAAAATCAGGCGGTTGGCAAGTTGCCGCTGGTTGTTCGCCCGCCCGCTCCAGCCGCCATTTCGTTGTAATTTTATAACTCGAACAACCGCTGATGAAGAGTTACAGGGAGCTGATTGAACAAACATTCGAATTTCCTCAGGAAGAATTCAAGGTGTGGGAACACCAACTGCTTTTTAACGATGTGCCCGTGATGGACATCATCAAACAATATGGCACGCCACTCAAACTCACTTACCTGCCCCGCATCAGCGAAAACATTCGTTTCGTTCAGGCCACGTTCAACAATGCGATTGAACGATTTAAATACAAGGGCAACTACACCTATTGCTATTGCTCCAAGTCATCGCACTTTTCCTTTGTGATGCACGAGGCGCTGAAGAACAATGTTCACATCGAGACATCTTCCGCCTTCGACATACCGATTGTGCGCAGTTTGTATGACCAGGGCAAAATCACGAAGGATACTTACATCTTGTGCAATGGCTTTAAAATGCAGCAGTATACCAATTACATTAGCGACCTGCTGAATGATGGTTTCAACTGCATTCCAATCCTGGACACTCTTAGCGAGATTGATGCCTATGAACAATCGGCCAACAAGCCATTCAACGTGGGTATAAGAGTTGCCTCAGACGAGGAGCCGAAATTCGAGTTTTATACGTCACGCCTGGGCATTCGCTACAGCGACATCGTGCCGTTGTATCGCGAGAAGATTCAATCCAGCGAGAAGGCCAGTCTCAAGATGCTCCACTTCTTCATCAATACGGGCATCAAAGACACCGCCTATTATTGGAGCGAGCTGAGCCGATTCATCTTCAAGTACTGTGAACTAAAGAAGATTTGCGACACACTTGACTCAATCGACATTGGTGGTGGTTTCCCGATCAAAACCTCGCTTACCTTCCATTACGACTACAAGTACATGATCGAACAGATCGTGGAAAACATCAAGTGGATTTGTGACAAGAACAACGTGCCCGTGCCGAACATCTTCACGGAGTTTGGCAGCTACACAGTGGGTGAAAGCGGAGCGATCTTGTACAAAGTGATTGACCAAAAGCTCCAAAATGACAAAGAGCTCTGGTATATGATTGATGGCTCGTTCATCACCCACATCCCTGACGCATGGGGTCTTAACCAGAAATACATTTTACTGGCGGTGAATAAATGGGACGACCCCTATCACAAAGTGAACATGGGGGGCCTCACCTGCGATAGCATGGACTATTACAACTCAGAGGCGCACACGGGAGAAGTGTTTCTTCCGATGATCAATGATGAAGAACCTTTATACATCGGCTTTTTCCATACCGGAGCCTATCAAGAATCGCTTGGAGGTTACGGGGGCATTCAGCATTGCCTGATTCCTGCGCCCAAACACGTGCTCATCGATCGCAACGAAGATGGTGAGATCACCACCCGGCTATTTGCCCCAGAGCAAAGCAGCGAAAGCATGCTGAAGGTGCTGGGGTACGAAGCGAAGGTGCCGGTGCGCACGGAGTAGCTTTTTGTTCCTCCGCTTTTTCTCAGGAAAGCAAATTTGTTAGATTGTGAAGTCGAAGGCCGATAGGCGCGACCATGAGGATATTTTTGGCTTTCATTGTAACCTGCGTGATCGGCAACACAGCCGCCCAGGTTCGCTATCACCAAAGCGGTGAGACCAACACCACCATCGCGGGTACCTCTACGCTTCACGATTGGTCAATGACTTCCAGGACGGCAAGCTACGATGTGGTATTTGATGTAAGCGAGGCAGGAGTGCCAACTGCTATCCGGGCACTCAACTTTGCGATTGATTGCGAAACACTCAAGAGTGGACATGATGCCCTGGACAGGAATGCGTACAGCACACTCAATACCGATACCTTCAAGAAAATCACTTTTGAGATGACGAGCGGGAGGGTGACAAGTCAGCAAATCATGTGTACGGGCAATCTCACCATCATGGGATCAACGAAACAGGTAAGCATCACCGCTCAATTCCAAACACTGCCCAGTGGAGACCTATCGTGTACAGCCACCCATAAGCTCAGGATGAGTGACTTTGGCGTGGATCCGCCTGTCTTCATGTTTGGTACCATCCGAACCGGTGACGAGATAACAATTGCTTTTGAAGTAACACTCAAGCAACGCCTATAAGGCTAACCATCCATGTCGAGTAACAGTACGAGGTGAAAACTCACTTGCAGTGTTTCCTGTACTTTCACCAGTCCCATCATGCGGCTTGGTGCCTCTAAATTAAAGTCTTTGAAGGCAAACGTTCGCCCTCCCTTTAGGTGAATGATGCCGTCTGGTTGCGTTTCGATGGTACAATCTACCTCGAAGGGCTTGGTGACGCCTGCCAGCGAAATTTTCATTCGGCCCTTGAACGCATCCTCCTTTTTATCGTACCGTGGCACACGTTCAAAAGAGACGAACTCAATCGAAACGTTGGGATATTCCTTCGCCTTGATCGTTTGCGCAAAGTCATTGGTCATTAACTGCAAACCGCAATCAAAGCTGTTTGCCAGAAGGCCCACAGCCCCCTGACGAAAAACGGGCTTCCTTTTTCCTGATTCAATCAACACGAGTGTGTCCTTACCGGTGTATCTCTTGATCGCACAGGTGAAGTTGTTGACATTGGTCTTGCCATTGATCGTGATCTTGCTGGAGGGCTGAACGATTAGTCTATGCACTAGATCACCTGGCTCGGGGCGAACCGCTGCACCGATGGTAAATAACGAGAACAGTATGATGCAAACCTTTCTCATGGCCTTGCGGGTGAGCTTGACAAAGCTACTTAAAACAAAAGTTGTTCCGGGAATACCCGGAACAACCTTTATTCATTGGCATGTGAAGGTTAGAAGCTAATGGCTGCCTCTATCACAAAACCATCCCACTTTGCATCCTGGAACACGCTACCTTGCCATCCGGCACCCTCGCGGGTCTCAGTTACATACTCAAATTTCGCAAGGATGTTGTCAGTAATAAACCATCCAAAGGCATAGTTCTGGCGGTTGATCTTGCGATCACCAGCGGTATCATTCACCTTGCCGCTCACGCCATTGTAGCGAGCACCTACATAGAGTTGGTCGTTGCCACCGAAGCGATAGAGCAATTCGCCTGCAGAGTTGGTGTATTGTCCGCCTTCTCCGCTGTTACCGTTATTGGCAATCTCATACACACCGAAGAACTCAAGTCCCTGGTATTTCACGAAGGGGTTCACCATGATGGCATTGAGATAAGCCCAACCGGGGTTCAGACGGGGCTGGAAGTCATTGTTTTCTCCCCTGCGGTTCAGCACTTCATAATAGCGCGCACCTGCCCTGTCGCTGTTGTATAGGTATTCACGGGTGCTCTTGTCAGAGCTTGCATAGTAAGAACCAGTGAGGCGGAATCTCAAATCATCATTGATCTGCTTGTCATAACCTGCTTTCAGATAGATGGATGCACCGTTGTCGCCATCAATGGGCGCTGATGCCGGACCTGCAGTAGGATCAGCGGTTGCTTGGTTCAGCCGACCGTTGGTAATACCCACCACGCCAAGGATGCCATTCTTCTGGATAGTGATTTCACCGAAAGGTTCTGTGGTGAAGGAGTCCATGATGTAGTTACCTACAAACGGGTTGTAAATCACCGTGGCGTTGTCAGAACGTCTGAAGTGCATGTCACCGTAGTTGATGTCGTTGTAACCGAACCGGATGGTTGCCACATCCATCAAACCACTCAAGAAACCCTCCTTAATGAAGTCAAGGTTATCGAACTGGAGGTATCCACCTTTTACCCAACCTTCGTTGTGGTGTCTGGAAGAAAGGTAAGTGCGCATGTGCAGTCTAATACCATCTGCCAGCTGCACATCCAAATTTAAGTTTGCTGCCGGTAGGTTGAAATTGTTTGCCAGGCGCTGCAGTGTATCAATGCCGCTTACTGTTGGCAAACCTGAAGACTGAGACAATGCCTGAAACTGGATGGCAAAGTCACCACCTACTCTTACCTTGATACCGTCAAATACAACCGTGTCGGTCTTTGACGTCTCATATACATTCAATCCGCGCTTGTCGTTGTAGCGGAAGTACTGCATGGGCGCATATTGTGCCTGCACATAGCCCCCAACCAGGACTGCTGCTGCTACCAGCAACGCCCTTAACATTTGAGCTCTAGCTTTCATATTCATTTTGATTAGAGTTAACATTTGGTATAATTATTTTTTATCTGCGAGAACTGATTCCTTTTCCGGGTGTCAAGACCAGGTTGAACTCAACCGTGACGTTATCTGCAACCTTCACAGTGCCCATCAATGCGGTGGGTGGATCCATTCCAAATTCAGTCATTTTGATTGCTGAACTTCCTGTTACCTGAAGATCGCCACCTGCCAGCGCCTTGTAAGTGATTCGGAGTGTCCAGGGTTTGGTGGCACCTGCCATGGTGAGACTTCCTTTCACGTCCACCGTGCCCTGCCCGGTTATTTGCTGGTTGGGTACTTTGAAGGTGATGTTGGGGTTCTTCTTTGAGTCAAAGGCGTCATACGTCTTGTTATCCATGATTCTCCCGTGCTCACTCTTGATGTTTTCCACCGGGATGACCACGGAAATATTCGACAATTGGGTCAGCTTGTGATCGGCAAGAACAAGGTCGCCTGACCATTCAAACCCACTCACTGTCGACTCCCAGTCATGAAGGGATGAAGTGCCTTTGATAGAAAGTTTGCCTTCTTTTACTTGATAAGGCGCTTGTGCCAAAACCGCGCTGGCCGTGAGCGCCAGCATGAAGCTAATGAAGGGTAGGATTTTCATAGTTTTCTTTGTCATCATTAAAAACTTTTCAAAAGTAGAGTGCGAAGCTCCCGCAATCACTGACCTCTGTTTCTCGGGTTGATGATTAAAATCAGGCGTCAAAAAATTCGTTTATGACGCGGAAAGGCACTTTTTGGATATAAATTGAGAGTTGTGGGAAATTGAAAAAGACGAGGCCGATGGCTCCAGTCGATCGATTGGCAATAACTGGCGTATCCCCTTTATCCTTTTGATCAAAAGCCTTAAATTCATTTCCCCGTTCTTTTAAATCATCGTACCACTTAAACTGCTCGCCTTATGAAAGTATATGACGAAAAACACATCAAAAACATCGTGCTGCTGGGAGCTCCGAAAAGCGGCAAGACCCTCCTTGCCGAAGACATGATCTTTGAAGCTGGCATTACCCATCGAAGAGGGACCATCGAGGGGAAAAATACAGTCAGCGATTTTCATGAAATTGAACAAGAACGCGGCAACTCCGTTTTTGCCACCGTGCTGCATACAGAATGGCACGACCACAAAATCAACATTATCGACTCGCCAGGCTTTGACGATTTCGCTGGCGAAATGGTATCCTCACTCAGGGTAGCTGACACGTGCGTAATTGTTGTGAATGCACAACATGGCGTAGAGGTGGGCACCGAACTCATTTGGAATTATGTCGACCGCTTCAACAAGCCGGTTATTTTTGCCGTCAACCAGGTCGATCACCCGAAAGCAAACTTTGACGACTCGCTGAACGAACTGAAAAACCGATTCGGCTCGGCTGTCACCCAAATGCAATACCCCGTCAATCCAGGCGAAGGCTTTAATGCCATTATCGACCTGCTGAAGATGACGATGTACAAATTCCCGGCAGAAGGAGGCAAGCCGGAGAAACTACCCATTCCGGATTCAGAAAAAGAAAAAGCCAACCAACTGCATAACGAATTGGTGGAAAAGGCGGCCGAGAACGATGAAAAGCTCATGGAGCTCTACTTCGAAAAAGGCACGCTGGATGAAGATGAAATGCGGCAGGGCCTGAAAATCGGGATGATCAACCACCAGGTGTTTCCGGTATTTTGCATGTCGGCAAAGCAAAACATGGGTAGCGGCCGCATGATGAGCTTCATCGACAACGTGGCCCCGTCACCGCTGGAGGCTAAACCAGAGGTGGCCGAGGATGGATCAGAAATTCCTTTCGATGCTTCAAAACCTGCCGTACTCTTTATCTTCAAATCTCACTTTGAACCCAACGTGGGTCGCCTTTCTTTTTTCAAAGTAATTTCCGGTGAAGTGACCACCAACTCCGAACTGATCAACACGCAGACCAACGCCATCGAAAGAATACATCAGCTGTTTATCATGGATGGCAAAACCCGCAACCCGGTGGAAAAGCTGGTGGCAGGTGACATTGGCGCCACGTTAAAACTGAAGGAAACCTACACCAACCAAACGCTGCACGCCAAGGGAATAGAAGTTAGCGTGGCGCCTATTGAGTTTCCTGAACCGCGTATTCGCACCGCCATCGTGGCTCAAAGCAAAAACGATGACGAGAAGATGGGTGAAGCACTCAACAAGATCCACCAGGAAGATCCTACCCTGCTGGTGCAATACTCACGCGAGCTAAAGCAACTCATTCTTGCCGGTCAGGGCGAACTGCACCTGATGGTGTGCAAGTGGTACCTGGACAACGTTTACAAGATTAACGCTGAGTTTGTTACACCCAGAATCTCATATCGGGAGACCATCCACAAACCGGCCCTGGCCAATTACCGTCACAAGAAGCAATCGGGTGGCGCGGGTCAGTTTGGTGAAGTGTACCTGAAAATTGAACCATACGTGGAGGGTATGCCCGAGCCCACGGAGTACAGCGTGCGGGGCAAGGAAGTGATTGACCTGGAATGGGGCGGCAAGTTGGTATTCTACAACTGCATTGTGGGTGGTGTAATCGACACCCGGTTTATCCCTTCGATTTTAAAAGGTGTGATGGAGAAAATGGAAGAAGGCCCTATCACAGGATCGTACGTACGCGATGTACGCGTGATGGTATACGATGGCAAGATGCACGCAGTGGATTCCAATGACATCTCGTTTAAGATTGCCGGCATGATGGCTTTCAAAGAAGCATTTATGAAGGCAGAGCCACAATTGCTTGAGCCCATTTATGACCTGGAGATTTTCGTACCGGAAGAAATCATGGGTGAAGTGATGAGTGATTTGCAAACCCGCAGGTCAATCATCATGGGGATGGATTCGAAAGGCCAATATCAAGTAATTAAAGCAAAGGCACCGCTTGCGGAACTCGACCGGTATTCGACCACGCTGCGATCGCTGTCGCAAGGGCGCGCCAACTTCACCCAAAAGTTTGCAGAGTTCGCCCCGGTGCCGTATGAAATCCAGCAAAAGCTTGCCAAGCAAACACAGGAAGCAGAAGCCGTTTAGCTTGCGGTTGAGAGAATGATTTGGGCAGCCTCGGAGAGGTTGCCCACTTTATGATCGCCAGCGTGATCAGGCTCTACATCATGCCCGATCTGGATGGTTTTGACGCCCAATTCCCTTGCGGGGATCAAATCCCTTGCCCGATCGCCCACCATCCAACTCCGGGTCACATCCACATTGAAACGCGCAATCGCTTTCTCAAACATCAAGGTACCCGGCTTGCGGGCCAGCGAAGCCGATACCGTAGGATGATAGGGGCAGTAGTAAAAGTAATCGATTGGATGATTGCACTGTTCCTGCAGATACGCATGACAGGCTTTCATCTCCTCGACCGAATAAATGCCTTGAGAAATTCCCGACTGATTGGTGATGACAACAAGACGAAAGCCAGCGGCTTTCAACTCGGCCAGCGCCTGGGACACTCCGGGCAGAATCTTGAAATGATCAAGGTGGTAAGCATAGTTAACCCGGTCCTCATTCAGTACCCCGTCCCGATCCAGAAAAACACACTTGTTCAAAATCGTCACTTCAAATTCGTGGTGAAAATACCTTCGTTGCGGCCACTGTCCAAATCAGGTGCCGGATTGGTTTTTTCTTTAGTTTTGCCCCTTATCTGATCAGAAAAATTGAAGAACGCGGTCGTCATTATCCCCACCTACAATGAGAAAGAGAACATTGAATTGCTCATTGCGGCCATCTTTGGTTTGCCAAAAGACTTCCATATCCTCATTGTGGACGACAACTCGCCTGACGGCACCGCTCTGCTGGTTGAGAAACTGCAGGACAAGCTGAATACCGGGGAACAACGATTGCTCCTAATGAAGCGGCCCGGCAAGCAGGGCCTCGGTACCGCCTACATCGCTGGCTTCAAGCACGCCCTGAAACTCGGTTATGATTACATCCTCGAAATGGATGCCGACTTTTCTCATGATCCCAAGGACCTGGTTCACCTTTACCTGGCCTGTTCCGAAAAAGGTTTTGATGTATCGATCGGTTCTCGTTACGCAACAGGTGTAAACGTGGTCAATTGGCCGATTGGTCGCGTATTGCTCTCCTATTTTGCCAGCGCGTATGTGCGGATGGTTACGCGCATGCCCATTCGCGATACGACTGCAGGTTTCGTTTGTTACCGCAGCGAGGTATTGGAGACCATTCCCCTGGAAAAGGTGAAGTTTATTGGCTACGCCTTTCAGATTGAAATGAAATTCCTGGCTTGGAAATACGGCTTTAAGTTGACAGAAGTCCCGATCATTTTCACCGAGCGGATCAGGGGTCAATCCAAACTATCGGCAGGCATCTTCAAAGAAGCCTTTTTTGGTGTGTTGCAGATGACCATCGGCAGTTGGTTTAAGAAATACAAAAGGCCACATCAAGCCCTCAGTCGAAGCGAATCGCTTTGATCGGATTGATTCTCGAAACGATGGCCGTTGGCACCAACAACACAAGCGTCACCACCAGGAATACAAGCAAGTTTAGCACGATGATGATTGAGAGGTCCCACCCGATGGGCACAAAACTCATGTAGTAGTCATGCGGATTTAGTTTTACCCACCGAAACTGGTATTGCAAATAACAAAGACCCAGCCCTAGCAAATTTCCGAAAAACAAACCACGACCGATCAAGCGAATACCATTATAAATAAAAACGGACCGGATCAATCGATCCGTGGCACCGATCGCTTTCAACAATCCGATCATCTGCGTGCGCTCCATCACCAAAATCAAAACCACCGAAATCATGTTTACGCAAACCACGGTCAAAATCACACCAAGCAAAATATTCACCTGACGACTAATCAGGTTGAGCCATTCGAACACTTCTACATACTTGTCGCTCACCTTCTCCACATACAGGTCGTAGTCCATGCTCTCACCTACTGCATCAAAGGCTGCATCCACTTTGTTAACATCCTTCACAAATACTTCCAATCCACCGGCCACGCTATCGGCCCAGTCGTTGAGCCTGCCAATCAATCGATTGTCGCCTATGATTATCTTGCTATCAAAATAATCCGACAGATTGGTTTCATAAATGCCTACCACCTCCAGTCTTCGAAATCGGGGAGGATTTTGGAAGAAATGCACCACGAGGTGATCGCCAACCGATGCCCTCGCCTTGTCTGCGATCATTCGGCTGATCACGACCTCCTGGGAATATCCAGAATCCGGCAGGTAAATAAAACGTCCTTGTAAAATATTTGACGCGAAGCGAGTGGTGTCAAAACGTTTGCCCACACCCTTGAACACCACCCCAAGTACTTCATCTTCTGATTTGATCAAACCGGCCTTGTGGCTGAACTCTTGTACATGATCTACGTTTTCGATCTGATCGTAATGATGATACAAATCGATGTTGTAAAAGAAAGCCTGCTCCTCAATGGCATTGCTCATCGTAAACTTGGTAACGAGCATGTGTGAGCTGAAGCTGTAGATTTTATTTTTGACCGTTTCCTGAAAGCCCCTCATGATCAAAAAAGAAACCAACGCAGCGCCAAGGCCAACGGCAATGCTTACGATGGCAATTTTGTGTGTGATCGATGAAAAACCATCTCGCTTTTCACTGCTGATTCTCTTTGAAATGAAATTCGAAAGGTTCACCCGATTGTGGCTTTATTTCATTTAATTCGTTGGCAAATTAACCATAAATGATGAGGTTCATTCTCCTGCTTTTCGTTTTGTCGTGCGGTCAAAGCCAGCCGCAAGAATCCACGCCAGAAGGCATAACCTTAGGAGCTGCCCGGCTTGACATGCTGCTGCCGATGCTTGAAGGCAAACAAGTGGGTTTGCTGGTGAATCACACCTCGATGATTGGGGCTACGCACCTGGCAGACACTTTATTGGCACGTGGCGCGAACATCAGTAAAATCTTTTCTCCAGAACATGGGTTTCGAGGCACCGCTGATGCTGGCGAAAAAGTTGACAACAGCATCGACCAGAAGACAGGACTGCCCGTGGTATCGTTGTATGGCGACCTCAAAAAAGTAAAACCGACAAGCGAACAATTGGCGGATGTGGATGTGGTGGTGTTCGACATTCAAGATGTGGGCGTGAGGTATTATACCTACATGGGTTCTTTGCACTACCTGATGGAAGGATGTGCCGAGAATAACAAGCAAGTGATTGTGCTGGACCGGCCCAATCCCAATGGTCATTATGTAGATGGGCCCATCCTGGACATGAAATTCAAATCGTTTGTGGGCATGCATCCCGTGCCCGTGGTTCATGGCCTTACCGTTGGAGAATATGCACAGATGATCAATGGCGAACGCTGGTTAAAGGACAGCGCACAATGCAAACTGGAAGTGGTGCCCATGCTAAACTACACTCACAGCACGCGCTATTCACTTCCGATCAAACCTTCACCCAACCTGCCCAACGACAATGCAATTGCATGGTATCCTTCCACCTGCCTGTTTGAAGGCACGGCACTGAGCGTGGGCCGCGGTACGCAAAATCCGTTTGAATTGATTGGACATCCGTTGTTGACGGATTACAAATTCCAGTTCACCCCCGTAAGCATCGATGGCATGGCGAAGCAGCCCCGGCTGGAAAATCAGGTTTGCCACGGAATTGATTTGAGAAACGAAAGGCCTGGCGACCAGATTTCGCTGAAGTACGTGATCGAGTTGTACAATCACTATCCTAAAAAGGAAGAATTCTTTATCTCCTACTTTAATACACTGGCCGGAGGCAACGTCCTCAGGGAACAAATTATCAAGGGACTCAGCGAAGCGGAAATCCGGGCAAGTTGGACAGCGGGGCTCGAAGATTTCAGAAGACTTCGTTCGCAGTACCTGATCTATCCCGAAAAATAACGATGACCAAAGCCGAAAAAGTTGCGGACATCCTGTCGACACTGGACAAGCTCTATCCGCATCCCTCCGCTCCGCTTCAGCACAAGGATGCTTACACACTTCTGATTTCGGTTCTTCTGTCGGCACAGTGTACCGATGAGCGTGTGAATAAGACCACCCCGCATCTTTTTAAACTGGCGGACAACCCTTTTGACATGGTGAAGCTATCGGTGGACGAGATTCGGGAGATCATCAAACCGTGTGGGTTGTCACCAATGAAGTCGAAGGGAATTGCCGGCCTATCAAGAATCCTGGTGGAGAAATACAATGGCGAAGTTCCTTCCTCTTTCGAAGCGTTGGAGGCCTTGCCATCCGTGGGTCATAAGACTGCCTCGGTGGTGATGACACAATGGTTTAACGTACCGGCATTTCCTGTTGATACGCACATTCACCGGCTTGCGTACCGGTGGGGGTTATCAAATGGAAAAAGCGTAGAACAAACGGAGAGAGACCTGAAGCGCCTCATCCCGGAACAGAAATGGAGAGACGCGCACCTGCAAATCATCTATTTCGGGCGCGAGTATTGCACGGCTCGCGGCCATGAGTGGCGCTCCTGTCCGATTTGCAGAAAATACATGCGGGCCTCATTAAGAGATTGATTCTCCTTGCCATTAAGAGAAGTCTCACAATCTTTGCGGTTCATGAATGAATTAAGAATCATTTTCATGGGCACACCTGAGTTTGCCGTGCCCAGCCTGGAGATACTGGTTGAGCATGGACTCAATGTGGTGGCGGTAGTAACCGCACCCGACAAACCGAAAGGGCGTGGACAAAAAGTTGACCCATCACCTGTAAAGGAAAGTGCGCTTCGACACAACATCCCCGTCCTACAGCCTACTAACCTCAAGTCGCCCGAGTTCGTTGAAGCACTGAAGAAATATGACGCTAACCTCCAGGTAGTAGTGGCCTTTAGAATGCTGCCCGAAGTAGTTTGGTCAATGCCTGCGTTGGGTACATTCAATCTCCATGCATCGCTGTTGCCTGATTATCGCGGGGCTGCGCCTATTAATTGGGCAATTATCAACGGAGAGAAAGAAACAGGCGTAACCACTTTTTTCCTGAGGCATGATATCGATACTGGTAACATCATATTTCAAGAAAAAGAGCCCATCGCATCTGATGACACTGCAGGCTCGCTCTATGAACGGCTGATGACAAAGGGTGCCCATTTAGTACTTCACACAGTTAAAGCGATTGAGGCAGGTGAATATCCATCGCAACCACAAACCAATTCGAATTCGATTAAACATGCTCCAAAAATTTTCAAAGAAACTTGCCAAGTAAAGTGGTCACGTTCAGCAGCCGAAGTAGTCAATTTTGTGAGAGGATTGAGTCCATACCCCACAGCGTGGTGCGTACTCAAGGGGAAAACCTACAAAATTTTCAAGGCGACTGTTGCTGGGCTCGGGAAAAATGAAACTGAAGTGGGTGACATCGTCTCGGATAACAAGACGTATCTTCATGTGAGGGTTCTGGATGGATGGATCGCCATTGAAGAACTGCAGGCGGAAGGTAAGAAAAGAATGAGTGTTCAGGATTTCTTTCGAGGAAACCAATTATGACCATGACTATTTCGATGATTGCAGCTTTGTCAAAGAACCGAGTTATAGGAAGAAATAACGACTTGCCCTGGCGCCTGCCCGATGACATGAAGTATTTCATGCAAACCACGAAGGGGCATCATGTGGTGATGGGACGAAAAAATTACGAATCACTGCCCCTCAAATTCCGCCCACTTCCTAACCGGACCAACATCGTAGTGACACACCAATTGAATTTTCAGGCACCGGGTTGCATTATCGTTCGTTCGATCGATGCCGCGATCGACATAGCCGCAGAGGCCGGTGAGTCAGAGCTATTCATGATCGGAGGCGCTCAAATCTACGAGCAGGCCCTGCAAAAAGCTGACCGATTGTACTTGACCGAGATTGATGCCGAAGTGGATGGTGATACTTCCTTTCCAGAGATCGCTTCAGGTAAATGGAAGGAAGTTTCGCGCACACATCATGCCACTGACGATCGCCACGCGTTTGCATTCGATTTTGTTGTGTACGAGCGAAAGAAGTAACACTCGTTTCATATATTGCACTAAAACAACGCATCATGGAAAGTCACAAACGCGTTTTGGGAATCCTTTATGTCATTTCGGGCACACTGTTGCTGATGACGATGTTCTTTCTTTCCATTTTTTTGAGCTCTATCCTGACATTGATTTTGCATGAAGTTGAGCCTGATCAAGCCGCCCTGGTAGACCTGATTCTGTCTGTTGTCCGTTACATACCAGGTGTGGTGATCGTATTGTTTGCCTTGCCTTCCATAATTGCAGGCATTGGTTTGTTAACCAAGCAGAAGTGGGCCCTCATTCTCGCGCTGATCATGGGCTGCTTTAAGTTATTTTCCTTTCCGATAGGCACCGCCCTCGGCATCTATACAATATGGGTGTATGCCGAAGATCAAAAACAACATCAGGCCGCGCAAGGATCATGACAAAAGTTGCGGGAAAGGTTGTCTGGGTTACCGGGGCATCTTCCGGTATCGGTGAGGCCCTGACCTATGAGTTGGCCAGGCGCGGTGCCAAGGTGATCATTTCAGCCAGACGAAAAAACGAACTGGAACGGGTAAAAGGCAACTGCCCCGATAACTTACAGGCCAACATAAAAGTGCTTCCCCTCGATCTGTCACAACCTTCTACCCTTCCGTTGAGTGCACAGGCCGCCGTTCAACTTTTTGGCCATGTGGATATCCTGGTCAACAACGGGGGCATTAGTCAAAGAAGTTTTGCAAGTGATACGCTGGTGGATGTAGACAGGCGCCTGATGGAGGTGAATTACTTTGGCGCGGTGACACTTACCAAACATTTGCTTCCTCATTTTCTTCAAAGAAAGAGCGGTCACTTTGTTGCCGTGACAAGCATTACGGGCATCTTCGGTACGCCATATCGTTCGGGCTACGCAGCTTCCAAACATGCCTTGCATGGGTTTTATGATTCGTTGCGAGCAGAGGTGTGGAAGTTCAACATCAAGGTTACCATTATCGCACCTGGTTTTATTCACACGCCCATCACGCTTTCAGCCGTAACCGGAGATGGGTCACCACTTGGCAAGATGGACGAGGCGCAATACAAAGGTAAGCCTGCGAACTGGTGCGCGAGAAAAACAATTGCCGCAATAGAACATGACCGGAACGAAGTCTATCTCGGAGGGCGCGAAGTGTGGGGTGTCTACGTGAAGCGCTTCTTTCCAAACTTGTTTGCCCGCATCATCCGCAAAGCGAAAGTCCGGTAACCAGGAGATGGAGTGGCTCAGTTACCTCCTCGTTGTCACGGTAGGCATTTTGTCGGGTGGTCTTAATACCGTGGCGGGTGGTGGCTCGCTCATCGCCATTCCTACCCTGATCTTCATGGGATTGCCGCCCACGGTAGCCAACGGCACCAACCGCGTGGCGATTATGGCACAAAACATTTTCGCGGTGCGCGGCTTCCACAGCAAGGGGCTGAAACTGCCCATGCCATACACAGGCTACCTTGTTGCTGTTTCGCTTCTTGGTGGATTGATGGGTGCGTTGCTAGCCATCGACATACCGGAGTTACTTTTCAAACGCATATTGGCGGTAGTGATGGTGGTGGTGGTGATTTCAGTGGTGGCCGACCGCAAGAAAGCAACCCATGCAAATGCAGACGAAAAGATGAGCACCACACGACAAATCGTTGGCACATTTCTTTTTTTCATTCTGGGTATTTATGGCGGTTTCCTTCAGGCGGGCATCGGCTTTATGGTGATTGCGCTTCTGCGGCATGTGAACAACTTCAACCTGGTTAAAATCAACTACATCAAAGTCTTTGCCGCACTTTTATATACAGGTGCCGCGGTTGTGATCTTTGCCTTGAATGATAAGATCGACTGGCTGTTGGGTCTTGTACTGGCTGTTGGTCAGGCTATTGGCGGGTGGTATGCCAGCCGTTGGTCCGTAGACAAAGGTGAAAAGTGGATCAAGCGGGTGCTGGTGATTGCGGTTGTGGCGATGGCCATCAAATTATGGTTCTTTCCCACGAACTAATCTCCGCCTGCATTGTTTGCATTAAAAGTTTTAGGCTATGATCAACTGGACACATGTTCTTCAATTTGCCAGCAAAGGCAATCCGATTCCTCCCAAAAGAGTAGAAAAGTCGGATGCCGAATGGCAGCAAATCCTGACTCCGGAAGAATATCAAATCGCGAGAAAAAAAGGTACCGAGCGTGCATTTACAGGCGAATATTGTGAGGCACACGAGGCGGGCTTGTATGCGTGCCGTTGTTGCGGAACAGAATTGTTTGACTCCACGCTGAAGTTCGAGTCAGGCACCGGGTGGCCCAGCTTTACCCAACCCGTTCAGGAAAATGTAGTCTCTTATATCAAAGACACCAGCTACGGAATGGTGCGAGTGGAAGTCTGTTGCAACGTGTGCGATGCCCACCTGGGTCACGTTTTTCCTGACGGCCCCGCACCGACCGGACTTCGTTACTGTGTTAACTCGGCTTCGATTGTGCTTGTTGAACGTTGATGTTCAAATTTTTTACCACAGAGAGCCACAGAGAAGGCACTGAGGTACACAAAGGTCTTCAACAGCCTTGCGCAACTCACGCCCAGTGCAGCCGATTTGAGTTAAGCTTTGAACAGCCTATTTTTTACTAAACCTTTGTATTGAATACTGGGGGCATGCGCAGTCCCCTGGGATTTTCCTTTACGTAGTTCATGATGCCGATCTGAACGCCTTGCTGCTTGCGTGCCCAGTTGAAAATACCAATGGTCACGCTTTTTGTGTACCCTTCACATGGTTAAATGCTGCCTTAAAAATAATTGAGATCATTCCGGTTTAGTCAAATAACCAGTGAGCTGAACACAATGTAGAGCGAACCAGCTGTCACAATCAGTCCGAACCCTTGCAAGACAGATCTTCTCAATCCCGGGGCGCCCTTTACCAGCGACACCGTGAGCTTCACGAGCGTGTTGCTTAGCATCGCGATGATGATCACCACCATGCCCACATGCAATGTGTAAAGATCTCCCGCAAGTTTTGACACACTGATGGTAATAGCATCTACGTCAGCGAGCCCCGAAATGAGTGCAGATAGATACAACCCCTGCTTTCCAAAATAGGCATGGGCATAGTACACGAGAAGGGCAATGCCAACATACAAAAGTCCAAATCCAAGTGCATTTACCAAGTCCACTGGATTGTTCAGTACAGCTTGGGTTGTGGTCTCTGCCGGTTTCCTCCGTCTCATCATAAGGAACACATACCCAAAGCCGGCAAGCGACATTAGCATGCATGGCCAAATGAGCAAGGCAAAGATTTGCCGGTTAAATATCAAAGCCAAAAGTGCCACACGCAAAAACATGATGGCAGATGACACGATAATGCCCAATGCATAGATTACGCCATCGTGACCTTTTCTGCTTTGGGACGAAAGCATCCAGGTAACGGCCGTGCTCGACACCAGGCCGCCAAGCACGGAAGTGTACAAAATGCCTTTGTCCTCACCGGAAAACTTGGTGAGCAGGTAGGCGGCAAAACTCAGTGATGAGACGATGACAATAATCCAACCGACATCCCTTGGGTTCAGAATGCCGTTGGGCCCGTAGTTGGCATCGGGCAAGAATGGCAAAACCAGCATGCTGATGATGATGAACTTGATGAAAGCATACAGTTCATCGGTAGTGAGTTTGGCGATGAAGGAGTGGAACTTCTCTTTGAGAGACAGTAATGTAGTTACGATCACTGCAGCGGCCAGGGCTTCGGTAATCAAGCCAATGGCTGTCATGGAGCCCAGCACGAAGGCTGCAATCAATGATACTTCGGTAGTAATACCTTCGTGCCCTGCTGACGACCGCACAAAGAAGGTGATCCCGATCAACAAAATAAAACTGGCAATTGCAGCCACGAGCAGCCACACACTGGTAGACTGTGAGATGAAGGTGATTACACAACCGAGAATGGATACGAGGGGAAAGGTTCTGATGCCGGCAAAAGTGGTCTTTCGGAATTCTCGTTCCAGCCCCATGATCAAGCCCACACCGGTGGCCACGACCAATGACAGGAAGTATGGGGTTACAAGTTGGGAAAGGGCCTTTTCCATTTTTTGACTAAGCAAATATCGTTTTGCCATCGTGGCGCAGGCATGATCAAAGTCAAGTTAGCCGTGTGATTGTAGTTAGTTGTCCACCGAGTTCATTCCTCCCTAAAATGTGGCGATCACGCTACCCATCCAACTCGCCCGCTGCTGTAAGAAATTCTTCAAATTGTTGATTGAACCATCATAGTCAACTCCGATACCCTTATCCCAAACCTGGTAATTCCGCGACACTGCCCCGTTTACTTTCAGCCATTGGGCCGTGTCGTCAACCCATTGTGCAAGGCTGTTGTCACTGAGTTGATTCCCTCGCAGCTCATTCCACCGGGCTTTGACTGCTTTCCTGAATTGGGGATCTTCCATCAAACGAGGCCACCAAAAATGCACCATCCACGGATCTTGTGAAACATGGTTGTTGTAGTTAATCACCCAATCATTTAGGGGAATCCGGTCGCCATTGTCGAATGCGATGTCCAGGTCCCACACAGGTCCCATCCCCAATTTACCATCGCGGTCTTTTTGAAGGTACGTGCTCAAACGGTACGCGTCAACATTCCGGAACAACTCGTTTAGAATAAAATAGTCAACGAATGTCGACAGGTCGATGTAGTCCGTGTAAGTTCTTACCGAACCCTGAAAATCATCCGACAGCAGTGCGACTTCAAAATCATCGATGTACTTGGCAATGTAGTTTTTTTGCTCCTGGGTAATGTCTTCCTCTTTCGGATACTCGTAAAGAAAATAGGTTTCGAGATATTGTTGAGGATGATAGGGTGCACCGTAGGGCGCGAAGGTAATTTCGTTTCCGAAAATATCGAACCGACTGCGAAAGCTGTTGGATGTTGTATAGCGGGCGTCATCGTCCCAGTTGTTCTCAAAATACGAAAGTGGCTTGCCAATGCCCGCGTCACCGACTGATGTCTTGTCAATGGTAATGATGTACCCTCCCGTGAGGTTTGTGGATGAAGCGTTGAGAGACTTGATGTTGATGCGGTTGTCATCGCGTTTCAATTTTTCCATGAACACGTACACACCCAGGTAGTCGCCATTGACCTGGAGTTCGATGAACTTGCAGCGGCTCGCATAACGGCCGATGCTCCTGGCTATTTCGTAGCCCACGAAGTTATACATGAGGGTCCGATCAAAAATGTACCGATCTTCCAGGTTGACAATATGCCCCACCAGGCGGAAGTCTTCTTCTTCCGGAAATCCGAAGAATACCGCGTCTTCTGTCGTTTCGATGTTGAACCCCTTCTTGTCGGAAAGGCGGAACGAAGTCTTGCCCCTGTACTCGATCCCAATCTCATTTTCCTGCACGAGCGACTTGCCCTCGTATACCTGGAGAGTGGCCGCAATCTTAGGCTCGAACTGGATTTCACCGCCATGCGTGTCGATGATCACATAAGGAATTTCGCTGTTGCCAATGTCGACCGCGAACGGGCCCTGGACTTTTGGGTTGTCTTCACAGGATTGAAGTCCACAGCATGTGGCAATCGCAAAAACGGTGAGGAACAAAAAGGATTTGCAGCCATTCATGTTACAATTTAAGCAAACTGGTTCGTTAATATTCGCACTGCACTAGGGATTGGGGATTAGCGAGGGTTGAAAGAATGACTCCGGTTTATTCTTAACTTGAGCCCTTAAACAAGCTCCATGAGTCCCATCGAAAAATATTTTCAGGCGGAGCGCTGGTATTGTGGGGGTGGCATTGCAATCGGCATTACCGCCATCGCCATCGCTGCCTACTTCCTGCTAAAGGTGAAGGAACCCTACTACATAGGCATGTCGTGGCCGTTGCTTACGATTGGCGTTCTGTTTCTTGTGGTTTGCACAGGCGTGTTTGTACGGAGTCCGAAGGATACTGCCCGTGTGACGGAGTTTGTGCAGTCCGGATCGCCTCAGTTGCAAAGGGAGGAAATTCCCCGAATGGAAAAGGTGATGAAAAATTTCAGGGTAATCATGGTGGTGGAGGTGATATTGATTTTACTGTCAATTGGCCTGTTGCTGCTGGCACCCCTCAGCCCTGCGTGGAAGGGGGCGTTTGCCGGCATTCTCATCATGGCCTCACTCCTCTTGTGCTTCGATTACCTTGCAGACAAACGGGGACAAGTGTATTGGGATTTCCTGAAACAACAGAAAGCAACGTGATGCTAGGCTGGTTTCAATGGCCAGCCGATGACGATCAGCAGCAATCCGAATGGGATCATCACACCAATCAGCAAATCGCGAAAAAGGAAGATTGATGCTTGCGAAGGATCTTCCGGGTTGTAGAAGATGGTGACCTGCCCTGCGTAGGTTGATTCTTCATTATCTGTTCCCGACATTGCCACCACTTCTATTTCCTGGCCCTTGGGGCCGGTGAAGACCGCCTTCTCATGAAAGGAATAGTCATCATCTGTTTCCTTCAACACCACGCCCACAATCGTACCCTCGGTTTTTTCCCAGAAAATGTAGCGATAGAGGGGCCTCAGCATGTAGAAAGAGCTGAGAACGGTTATTCCCAAACCAACAATAAAGAGGAGAAGGGTGAGCCAGTTGCCACTGAAGCGCATCGTACAAATATAGGGATTTGGTGGAGGGAAGCCGATTGCTGAAGTGTCCCCCGGATTTCACGCTCTTATCACTTCTGGCAAAAACCAGTTCATTAGTCTATTTTTAATGGGTGCGCACCATTGCTACTTGGCTCGGCTGGCTTTCGCTACTTATGCTGATCGCGGGAATCGTGATGAAGTACGCCTCCTTTGAAGGGGCAAATAACCTGACACAGGTTGGACTCTTCCTGCTCACCTTTGTCTATGCCCCGCTCTTCCTAAAAGTCAAGCTGTCGGAAGAGCCGAGGAAGGATGCCCGCATATCGTACCTGGTCTTTTTCTGTTCGGCTTTCCTGGTGTTGGTGTCCTCCCAATTCCGGATTCTTCACCTTCAGGGTGCGCAGGAGCTTACGTATCTGAGCTTACTCATTTTTGTGGCCTACATGATTTATTTTTCAAGTCGGCTCGAGGGCCGAAAGCTCAAGCTGCAAAAAGACCGGCAACTGGCGGCCATTCTGTTTACCGACATTGTGGGCTATACGCGAATGATGGCAGCAGACGAAGATTCCACGCTCCAAATTCTGGAGACCAATCGGAAGGTTCACAAGCGTTGGATTAGAAAGTTCCGGGGTAAATACCTGAAGGAGATGGGCGATGGGTCGATCGCTATCTTTTATACTGCCACAGAGGCCGTGCGCTGTGCCCTGGAAATACAGGACGAAGCAAAAGCGATGCAACGATTTGAAATCAGGATGGGCATTCACATTTCCGAAATCGTATTTACAGATGAAGATGCTTTTGGTGACGGTATGAACGTGGCCTCACGAATTGCCGGTGTCGCACAGGGCGGAGAGATTTGCATCTCTGACAACGTCTACGAAAATATTCGCAACCGCGAACAACTTCGAATCAGGGATCTTGGCATGCAGGAATTAAAAAATGTAGGCCGGCCCATCCATATCTATTCGATCAAAACGCTTACCCTTGAAAAAACACCTGACGCATAGGAGACGTCAGACACTTCCACAAAAAAAAACAAGATAAAGGTTTTCCCAACCTAAGGTGTTCGATTGTTGCAGAGTTGCCTTGTTCCCTTCGTTGGAAGCCTGCGGCAGCACCAGTTTGGCGTATTGCAACGCTTTTTTTTCTCAGGGCCACTCGGAGAGGACCCTGAGTGCACCCAGGAACGCGTGCGAACTGTGGCCTTCTTCTATCTTTTAACGGTTACGTCTTCGAGGCGAAGGAAGCGTGCTGCGTTGTGGTAGAAAATGTCGCGCTTTTGTGGCTCGGTGAGGAAAGGTGCCTGCTCAATGGCCTCAACTGCATCTGCGATCTTCTCCGGCCAAACCATTTGATCAGACCCAAACATGATTCGCTTACCGAGCCCCGCACGAATGAAGCTTTCCAGGTAGTCATAAAAGGCCGTGCGGGGTATGACCCAAGTGATGGTGGACACATCCGCATAGAGCTGCGGGTACTGATACATCATCGCGATCATCTCTTCCTTAAATGGAAAACCCGCATTCTCAACAAATAGCCTCAGCCCGGGATGGGTGGCGAGCACCTCCTCCAACAACAGCGGGTTGCCGGCTGCAGACTTGAAATGGTTCATGTAGGGCCCGATACCGAGTGTGTGAATGAGCACGGGCAAATCCAATTCCTCAGCCAGGTCGAAGTAGGGTTTTAGTGACGGATCATGTGGAGGAATACCCGTCAATTGGGCCCCGATCTCCCCGATCCCACTGAACGCCCCGGATGCGTACATTGGTTTCAGTATATTCAGATTGGATTCACTGGCTTTCAAGACAAATGGCGAAGGGATAAATCGACCGGGTGCGGTGCTCGCCCAGTCGTTTACGGCTTGCAAGTCCACCCCGCTGAGAAAACCTTTTACGATGTTGAAGCGATCCATCATCTTGAGCGTTTTCTCCATCAAGCGTTGGGAGTCTACCGTGGCCTGACCCCCACCCTGGCATGGAGCCGGCCGGCAAAGCGAAGGTGTTCCGGCTGGGATGGGTTCGGGCAACCCCGTGTGCATATGCATGTCAATGATGGGCGGACGACCCTGGCTTGCGACACGCTGGGCGGAGGCAGTTATGTTTATTGCGACAATGAATAAAATTGATAGGAGCGTCCTCATGGTTTTTATCATTTTCGGATGATTTGAAAATATCGGCTTTGCTCGCCTCTGAATATCACTGAGCAAAGCTACTGGCCTGCAGGCCGAACCGCATCGGTGCGGTTACCCAATTCCACCAGAAAAGAAAAATGGGTAATTCTACCCATTCGCTTTCCAATCAAAAGTCATTTCCTACACCTCTTGGTTGAGCAGATTGTTCCTAAGGGCGTAGGTGGTTGCCTCCACGCGTGACGATACACCAATTTTTTTAAAGATGTTGCTGACATGACGGTCGACCGTGCGTTCACTGATAAAAAGTTCGTTCGCAGCGACCTTATTCGTTTTACCAGCCGCAATCAACTGCAACACCTGAAGTTCGCGAAGCGACAAGCCATGGTTTTCCCGATGTTTGCCCTTGTTTTGCTGTCGTTGAACGCGCTCCAGGTCGGGTCCGGCTCCAAGTTGCTCAAAGATCCACTGCGCTGCAGCCCATTCCGACTCCGCGTTGTCTTTGTCGCCCCACCGTTTGTAGACCATGCCTTTTAGCTCTTTGGTGAGGGCCAACTCATACGGCAGGTGCAGGAGGTTCCATATTTTGCATGCCTCCTGAAGGTGGAGCAGTGCAGGCTGCATCTTTCCTTCCTCCAGCAGCAAGCCACCTTCTGCATGTGCCGACATGCCCTGCAGGTAAGGAGCCTGCAGTTGCTGCGCGATGTGTAAAAGTTCATCGACCGCTTTCGTAGCCTCCTCGATCTGGTGGGCGGCTGTCATGATGCGAACCATGGCGGGAAGTTGTTCGGCCCGCCTCCGGGTATCATGGGTTTCATGGAGGGTATTCCTGATAGATATTTCAGCCTCCTCCAGTCGGTTTTGTGCGAGCCGGAGCAGGGCCAACCCGGGCTGTGGCTTCCTTCCCAGCTTGGCCGCCTCGTGATAGCTGTTTTCCGCCTCATCAAAATTGCCCAACAGCCGGTGCAACTCGGCTTGGCGATAATAGGCTTCGCCAGCCGCCACGTCAGTGCGGGGGTTGGTCAACAAGTTGCACGCCTCATTGATTTCCTCCAGGGCCTTCGGCCACTCACCGTGAAACTGAATGACTTCGGCCCGGGCTACCAGGCACTGACCCTTGAACGGGATGACATCCGGCCTGGCATCGCACCATTTCGTTAACGCGGCCGTCCACTCTTGTGCCCGCCTGATGTCCCAAACCTTGCGGCACGTTTCGATTACCGCACAATAGACAATACCGCTCACCATGGGAAATACGGGATCCGTTTCCACCGTGACCA
This sequence comes from Cyclobacteriaceae bacterium, assembly GCA_050250195.1. GTDB lineage: Bacteria > Bacteroidota > Bacteroidia > Cytophagales > Cyclobacteriaceae > ELB16-189. Next base: position 504,146 of record JBFWPC010000002.1, read on the forward strand.
TGATCTCGTCCAGCAGTTTGATGCCTTCGGTCACATCGCCCCGCTGAATGAAGGCCTGGCCTCGTCCTAGCCGCGCAAGCACGATCAAGTCAGTGTCGGCAAAGTGTTTACCCATGCTTTCCGCTTCTGCAAAAAGATCGCGGGCTGACTCGACATCGCCTGCTTGCAGCGCTGCCAGCGCACGAGGTATCTGCAGTAATCCTTTTTCCGCACCGTCCTCATCCTGGCAGTGCTCATTGAGAATCCGTTCACCGCGGGCGATCCACCCGCTACTCCTGGCCCTTTCACCGGCATTCATCAGCATCAGCCCGAGCCAAAAGGTGCAGCGCACGGCCTGTCTTAAGTTCTCGATATGAAGATATCCATGGTGGCTCTCTTCCATGAATCGAAACGCTTCTTCCTCACGGCCGGTGAGGTAGGCTGATAGTCCAAGTTTTTCCAGATCAGCCGGGCTGAGTGTTTTTTTCTCGTGTGCCCGTACAAGTTTTTTGTACGTATCGGTCCAACTTTCTATTTCACGCATGATTTGCAAAAACCTTCAATTAATCAATCCCAGAACGGGCCCGGCATGGCAGACTTGACGATTGGCTTGTTGACAAATCAATTTATCCAAATGCGTATTTCTTTCCTATCCTTTCGCGCATAAGGCGTTAATCGTGTGTGAATCGTTCTGATAGTTAACGAATTCTCCCGCTCAGGGTCCTCCGCGAGTGGCCCCGAGCACCCTGTTATCTCAGAGTCCCCAGCCTCCGGCAGGGTGGCTCTCAGCAGGTGAATATATGATGGCCCTGAATAACCCCAAACCTTGGCCGCTTATTTGCAATCATCCCCGTTATCATTAAATTTCTATACCAATCCACCCGCATGAAGCTCAACACCCTCCCCCACGGCTCGCCCCAGCAGGCGCTTGCCTTGTTAATCTTTTGCCTGTCATTCAATGTTTTTTCACAACCCAAGGAGGAGATTACGCTCTATACTGATGACTTTACAGGAAACGCTGCCACCCTGGGGGTGGGCAAGTTCGACTACATGACACTCTTGCGGCAGGGGATCACCGTGATTCGCTCGGTAAGGGTGCCTGCCGGCATGAAAGTGATCCTGTACCAGGCCGACAACTTTTCGGGCCAACAACTCGTGCTCACCGAAGACGCCAATCAAAAATTCATTCTCTCCAAAGGATTTGGCCAGTTGCAGCACAACGTCAGCGTGGAAGTGACCAAAGCACCCGCCCAACCAACCGGACCCCGGGTGACACTGTATAAAGACAACTTTTCGGGCGCAAGCAAAATGCTGGGGCCCGGCTCCTATGATTTTACCGACCTCGGAGACATCGACAATGACCAACTCTCCAGTGTGGTTGTCCCGAAAGGGTTGAAGGTAATCCTCTATGAACACAGCGGTTTCAAAGGCCGCAAACTGGAACTCACGCAGGATGCAAGCGCCAACGAACTCATCAAACAAAAATTTAATGATGCCACTTCTTCGCTGCAGGTTGTAGTCGTGGAAACGCAGCCAGCGGATACCGTTAAGACGACCCCTGTCATGCCCATCACCAAAGAAACGCCTGCACCTGATGCCCCGGCTTCCACTGATGCAAGTGCGCCTGCGGTGACGATCTTCCAGGGTGACTTTAGCGGCACACAGAAAAGACTTTCTATCGGGAAGTATGATGTAGACGCACTGGGCATTGGAAACGATGAACTCTCATCCTTAGAAATACCTGCCGATCTTCGAGTTACGCTCTATGACAAAGAGCGCTTCAAAGGAAAATCGTTGCGACTCACCGAGCGCACGGGCACGGCACAACTTATTGAAAAAGGTTTCAATAATGCGACATCGTCAATCATTGTAGAAGAGGTGCCTCGTGTTTCCGTATACCAGGGCAACTTTGAAGACTTTGCATTCCGGCTGTTGCCGGGTAAGTACGATGGCCTGTATCTCGACCGCCTCGGCCTGCTGGACAATGAAGTTTCAAGCGTAAGTGTACCACCCGGCATGAGTGTAATATTGTATGAAGAAGATCGCTTCAAGGGTCGGGCACTTCATCTTACCCAGGATGCCAGCACCGACTCGCTCATTCGAAAGAAGTTCAACAACGTAACTTCCTCCATTGAAGTTTTTGATGAAACAACGGAGGCACCAGTTGCCCTGAAGGCCACCCTGTACACTGACAACTTTACCGGAAGCCACCGACAGTTGGCCCCGGGCAGTTATGATCATGCCGACCTGGGCATTGGTAACAATGCACTTTCCGCCATTACCATTCCGCGTGGCTTGCTGGTGACCTTATACGAACATGGCGCGTTCGAAGGCAGGACATTGGTGTTGGCAAAGAGCGTTGGGCCGGACCTGCTTACGCAATACGGATTCAACGATGCGGTTTCTTCCGTTAATATTGAGGAGATCGCACCGGAAGATCTGGTGGTAACCATTTACAGCGACCGTTACAGCGGACGCGGCCAACAACTGGCGCCAGGCCGTTATTATGCCCGTGACCTTACCATTGGCGACAAGCAACTCTCGAGTGTGAAGGTGCCCAAAGGCATGAAGGCCACTTTGTATGCCGAAGCCAATTGCACGGGTGTTACCGTGATACTCGACCGTGACGATGACTTCACCGGATCCAAGCTCTTCGACAACTACTATCGTTCGATCGTGGTGGAAGACGTGCGCGAACCAGTGGTGACGGGTAACCCCGTTGTCGTGACTTCACCTGCTATTCCCGAGCCACCTGTGCCGCCCACCGAGCCGGTGAAAGACTCCGCAGTCGTCCAAACAGAAGAGTTGGTAACCTATGTGCCGCCCTGCGACCTGTCACTGTCAGAATTTGAAGATGCCATCAAGGCCGTGCGCTCCAAACCCTTCTCCGAAGAAAAAATGGCCATAACCCGGTTGGTGACAAAAGACAAGTGCCTCACGCACGATCAAATCAGGGCCTTTGCCCGCGAGTTCTCTTTTGAGGAACAGTCGTTGGAATTTGTGCAATATGCTTACGAGTTGTCTAAAGATCAGGGCGGCTATTACAAACTGGAAGATGTATTCCGGTTCATGTCGACCCGGGAGCAGTTCCGATCCTTTTTGCAAAGTCGGTAGGCTTCAACGTTCTTCAAGTCACTTTTCCTGATACACTGTCAAAAAAAACCAAAAACCTATGCATAAGATCCCGGTCCTTCTTCTGCTCACGTTGCTGAGCCTTACATCCTTCGCCCAGAACTGGGCTTCGCTGGATGCCGTAGTGTACAACAACAAAGAAGATAAGTATTTCTTCTTTTTTGGTAAGTTCTTTGTAATGAAAGAACGGGGCCAGTACATCGATGGGCTTCCCCTTTCGATCAAAGCAGAGTGGGAAAGCTTCCCCAAGTCGTGGGGTGGCGGCAACCTGGATGCTGTTTGTTACAGTGCCGATAACGACAAGTACTATTTTTTCAAGGGTGACGAGGTGGCCGAAACTGTAGTGACGAATGTGAGTGTAATGGGTGCGACAACGATCAAAATCCCTACACAAAAGCTCGGGAAGCCAATGAAGTTCAACGCATCAAACTCGGGCTTCAAGGGCATCCCCTGGCCGCGTATTGATGCGGCAACGTATAATTCCGAGACCAACACCTACTATTTCTTCTATGGTGACGAGTATGTGTCGAAGAAGCGGGGCGAACCGGTGGATGCCAAGATCCGCAAGGTGGGTGTTGACGGCTTCCTGAACCTCGATCGTGCACGTCCCTTCAAAGGGGTGGACTTCAGTGCTGACAACAAAGAGTATTACTTCTTTTGGGATGAGTACTACATGACCAAAGAGCAAGGCAAGGAGATCGCAGCTGGCACGAAGCCGCGCACGTATGCGGGTGATGGTCAGAAGGGTTTTGAGTGGGCTGAACGTTCGAACAACAACTTTGTAGGTTTTGCCAATGAGTCGGGATACCTGGCGAATTTCAAAGTTTCCTGGACGGCCGGTGGCAAGGAGGGCAGCTGGAGCAAGAAGGGTACAGCGCTCACCTACGAAAACCGCGTGTCGATTCCGAAAAATGCAACCGACATCACGATTGCTGCTTACGTGTACGATGAATTTGACGATAACAAGAACGGCAAGCGAATTTTCAGCGAGTCGATGAATATTCCTCCCAACAAATGGTACAAAGTGTACGGCACCGTTTTCGAGCCAAAACACAAGGTTGACAAGAAATCATCCAACCTCATGGGCAGCGTAACCACCTTCTTCACGAAAGACATCGGCAATGCCGTTGAAGATGCCGGTGAGTTTTTCGAAGATGCATTTCAGGATGCCCAACGCGAATCGGTGAAACTGCTTGCGAAGGCCGACTTTGACAAACGGAAAGACTTCATCGATAAGTTTGGTGCTGCGGCCACGAAAGTGGTGGCAGAGCCTGCCACTATTCAGGCGTTGCTGCGCGTAGCACGGGCAAAAGATGCAAAAGTAGCGGCTGATGCCATGCGGAATTTCGTTAATCACCCCGCCTTCAACGAAGTGAAAAAAGCCATGGAATTCAAATCGATGAGTATCGGCTTCACCTCTGGTGCGTCAACGGTGATTGGCATGGAAGGCAGCTTTGGCTACGGGGTGGCGATTGCCGGTCCCAACAACACGGTAAAAGGTTATGCGGGACTGGATTCAAGCCTGGGTGTTCAGGACGGACTGGGTCTGGGTTGCCAGTTTGGGATTTGGAAAAACCCTCCCACCCAGTTGTCGGGCAATTCGGTGGCGGTAAACATTGAAGTGGGTGCCGGTGCGGGCATTGCTTGCTCCATCGTATATGACATGACAGTCGACCCATCGGGGAAGCCTACGTTTACATTTGGAGGAATTGTGGTGACGCCCGGTGTGGGTGCAGGCGTGGGCGCTTCGGTTGGCACAGGGTATTCGTGGGTGTTTTAGGGCAATCCTTGCATCCTCTCTGCCGGCTGGCAAATAGGTTGAGCGTTGTACCCTTGGACAGCCTGTTGTCTAAGCGCCACCGGTCTCGGGCAGGGTGACTGAGTAGGTGAAAAGATTAGAAAGTCCTATTAGTTGGTTGTCGGTTTCTCGCCAAGCAAACAATGCGCACCAAATTTTACCCGGTCATTGTATTCGGTTCGGCAATTGACAAAGCCCGCATTGCGGAATGCCGCTTCAAGATCTGCTAGTTCATGGAGATAGAAACCTTCTGTTGCCACCGGCTTAAACCGCATGAAATTTTCCCGAACTGGAAAGGTAACGGCTGCACGTCCTTCGGGTTTGAGAACACGGAACATTTCCCTGAAAACAGCTCCCGGATCTTCAATCACATACGCGGTGGCTACGGTACATGCTTTATCAAATACGTTGTCATTGGAGGGAAGTGCATTGCCTTGAGCGAGATATAATTTGACCCTGCCTTCGGAGATGGCCTTGGCGTTTTTCCTGGATGCCATTTCGATGGCCGTCTTCGATATTTCGGCCCCCATAACAGAACCCTTTACTGCCCTTTGCAGTAGTAATTGAATATTCGCACCGTTTCCGAAACCGATTTCAAAAATTTTGTCCCCTGGCTGAACGTCCAGCAGATCGGCAGTCCATCGAGCATGGGCAATGGTCTTTGGGGTCATCCATGCAAACAGAACCTTACCAAAAAAACCCTTCGGGTATTGCATTTGTTTTCCGACTATGTTCCATGGCTTCATTTTATGAAAGGTTTAGTGTGCTTAAATATTATCTTCTACTACGTACCTTCACGTTTGGTTTATGCGTTGCGAGGGACTTTTTGCCTTCGTCCTCTTAGCGCGTATGTCGAATCACGTCCGTTATCGATTGCCCGGTCGATGAGCGATGAAGTTGAGCGTAATGCAAAAGCAACTTGCGCCAAAAGAACATCAATTAGATTGGCATTACCACTTTCATTGTCCTGCCGTCAGCAGGTCAAGTAGATGCAAATTACGGTGCCCCACCATCGGGCGCAATGGGTAGAATTACCCATTATGCAACAATAGCGGCATGGGCATGTCATGCAAGAAAAGAATTTAATCTTCTTTCCCTGGTGTTGCACTTGGGTGGAAGGTGCCAGACACCTCTGGACACCCGGTCGACCAAGGTGCACTACTTGGCCGTGGCGGTGGCGGGGAGCTTCGCTAGGGAGAATGCTGCAACGGCCATCACCAGGTCTCTTACGGCTACGTCAACGTAGGTCCAACTGAAAATCAAAGTCAGCGCGATGAGCATTAGCCAGGCAGAAACAATGATCGCTCCCAGCTTCGTCTTGGTCAGCACAAGTACACCGGCTGCGATTTCAATCACCCCAACGATCATCATAAACGTAGAAGAAGCAAAGGGCAACATTCCTGCAAGGCCATCGGACAGGTACTGGCTCCAATCCGCTAGGATGTTGGTAAACTTGTCGAAGCCAGCCACAATTGGAACCAGGCCAAAAGTGTATTTCAGTAGGTTTTTTACTAGATTTAAATTTGATTCCATGGTTTTTCAGGGTTTTGGTTCAAAGATCAGTTTGCGCATTGGATCGGCCTTTTTAAAAAAGGTTACAAACTTTTGTAACTTCTGCTTCGGTTCCCTATCTAATCGAAAACAAAACCATGAAGACCGTCAGGCTGAATGATTGGCATACCCAAAAACTGGGCGATGGCGAGATAGTCAGGCGCATATTGGCCGGTGAGAAAGTGTTTTATGAGATCCTGGTGAGGCGAAACAATCAAACGCTGTACCGCGTCATCCGAAGTTACCTGAGGGATGAAGCCGAGATTGAGGACGCCATGCAGAACGCCTACCTGAAGGCTTTCAGCAAATTACACCAATTCAGGCTCGAGTCCTCGTTCTCCACATGGCTGGTGCGCATCGGCATCAACGAGGCGCTGGCGCGGCTGCAGGAAAAAGGGAAATGGCATCGGATGACCAAGCCAGAGATCGACAACACCTACACCCCCCTTGATGTGCCGGACGACAAACAACCGAATCCACAGGAGCGCATGATCCGCAGTGAAGCGAAATATCTATTTGAAAGGGCGATTGACAGCCTGGAGTTGAAATACCGGACCGTCTACACACTCAAAGAAATTGAAGAGATGAGTGTGAAAGAGATATCAATCGCACTGGCCATTTCCGAAACCAACGTAAAAGTGCGCCTGCACAGGGCGAAGGAAATGCTGAAAGATAGGCTCTACGAGATTTCCAACGATCGGAATTTATTCGAGTTTGGTTCTGCGCGCTGCGATGGAATCACTGAAAGGGTAATGAGCAGCATTGGCTGAGGAATTGCGCATGCAAGCATGGGTTGTCCCATCCTCGCCAATGGGTGCCGATCGAGTAGGCAGTGTTTGCTCCAGGACCGGAGCGTGTCTGACACCTCAAAGGCAGAGCGCGGTGGCGGGTGGCTGACACCTGTGGGTGGTGTGGACCGAAACCTGCATTCTATCCATCTCAGTTGGTCCAGCGACAAACCAAGAACCAGGAAACTATTCGCAGAGTCCCTTTGGAGACTCTGCGGAGAAAGGAAGCGGAATTCTCCAGCCAAAGAGTTACTCGCGGAGTACCTAACTCTATGAACTGCAAGAACATTAAATCAAAAGGTCTTGGCGATATGGTAACGCCACTGAATCAGGTTGTGCTCAGTCTTTTCGCTGCCAGTGTGCTCAAGAATGAATAAGCAATGCCGCAAGTGATACAAACCAGGGTATAAATCAATCCCCTGGCTGCAGAACTTAGTTTCGTCACCTTCAACGAATCGGCAATTTCCACCTTTGACAATTCCGGATTGCTCCGGGCAAGCTCCCGTTCATTTAACTGAATTATTTTGGATGAAAGTTCTGTGTCAATGTAGTTGTTGAGTATCACTATGTAGACAGTGTACATCGCCCCGCTCACAAGCCCCGCTAACAGGCCTATCCAAATCGTTCGATTAAATGAAAATGACTGCGGGTCAAGCCTTTTAAATCGGAAGACGGCAAAAAATATGGTCATGGCAAAAATTCCCCAGTACACATAGCTGAGCGTTTGGTCACCTCTAAGGATCATTCCTGTTGCATACCGCATCATGCCAATGCCAATGACAACCACACCCAAACATGCACCATACATTAAACCCATTTGTATGGGCAGATTCTTATTTTGCCGCATCTTCGCTCCCGTTTGCCCTTAGACTTGAATTACTGCCCTCTTGTTACAGCATGCTACTGGCTATTTGCTGACCCTTGAGGGCATCCCGTTATCTCAGGGCCCCTAGCCTCCGGCAGGGTGACGCTGAGTCGGTAAAGGAATCAAGCAACCAATTCCAAGAGATCGCGGTTAGGGAAGATGACCCAAGCTCCTCATACAACGGACCGCGATGACAGCACTATTTGTGGCTGATGCCCAGTGCGGACCCTGCACTTCCTCCGTCACTGTCATCCCGGCCTGCATGCGGGAAGCACGTGGGTGTGCCGGGATCTCCCTATGCGGTGGAGGTTATTGGATTCTGGTTTCTGGGATTACCAGCGCGCGACTCCTCTACTTATAATGGCTCTCCCCTCTCGCCAAGGTTGGTGCCGACCTGTCCAACGAAGCTTGGCGAAGTTGGAAGCTAGAAGAGCGAAGGCATGTCATCACCAACCTCGTGGGACATCTTGAATGCGAGGGAAGCGTAGGGAGGTGTCTGACACCTCAAGGGCGGAGCGCGATGGCGGGTGTCTGACACCTGAGCGTGGGGCTGACGAAGGGTAAATGGTACAATCGAGCCCTGTAGGGGCGGGAGATGGGTATTGAGAAGGAAAAACCGAGTTCAGCCCTGTAGGGACGGAACATTTTTGCAGGGTGGTTGTTGGTAATTAAGCGTGGGGAGGTGTCTGACACCTCAAGGGCGGAGCGCGTTGGCGGGTGTCTGACACCTGAGCGTGGGGCTGACGAAGGGTAAATGGTACAATCGAGCCCCGTACGGGCTGGAGATGGGTATTGAGAAGGAAACACCTAGTTCAGTCCTGTAGGGACGAAACATTTTGCAGGGTGGTTGTTGGTAATTAGGGACATCTTGTATGCGAGGGAAGCGTGGGGAGGTGTCTGACACCTCAAGGGCGGTGCGCGTTGGCGGGTGTCTGACACCTGAGGGGAGAATTTAGAGCCACCACTGAATGAATTATCTATCAAACATCAAGCAACGTCTGTTGATACCTAGCACCCTTAATTTTATTGATGAGTTCTCTTATAAACTCGTAGTGCTTCACATACTGATTAGGAATGGAAATCAATTTGAGGTTCTTTTTTTTGAGCAGTTGCTCTTTGATCTTATCTCCGGCCATTCGCTTCTTATTGCTGTAATGCTCCATTCCATTTACCTCAAAAACAACCTGTGGCACTTTACCCACATAGATAACTCCATCAAACTCTCTTGTATTCACTGAAGTATTGTTGATTTCTTCTGGAAACAGGTCAATTAACTTCACATTTCTTTCAAACCTGGTGCCCTGTACCGAACAGTAGTGACTCATTGTTTTGTAGAATTCATCCTCGAATATTGAATTGTTTGAGAATCCAATCGTGAATCTATTGACAACACTTTGAGCAACCTCAGTGGTCCCATTCTTTTCAACATACTCAATCAGTGCATATAGATCATCATCCTTTCTTGACAAAGTATCAATGGCCTTCTTGTCGGTGAACACTATCAGCTTTTCTTTTGCTCGTGTAACACCCACGTTGATCAATTGACTGTTGTTCTTCACCCAGTCATACGTGCGTGGTGTGGTATCTCTTGAAAGGGATGTTGACATGATGATGGTTTTATTTTCCTGGCCCTGAACTTTATGGATTGTTCCACAGCTTACCGAGGAATGAACCTCACCCTTCTCCTTTGCCACCTGCAGATAATGATTTATAACATCTTCCTGACTTCTGAAGGGTGTGATAATATAAGCATCAGTCAGTTTGTTGTCTTTAATGTACTTCACCACTGCATTTGCCTCGTCCAGGTTCGAGTTTTTCAGTTTATGAGTAATGTTATTCACATCTATCAGCCGCACCTCCCCAATGTTACTTAGCATCGAAAGATTTAGCCTGTTCTCATAAAACCGCATGTTAGAATAATTGATGATCTTCTTGCCGCATCGGTAGTGGTAACTCAATAAAATATCCCTGGAGATATTATCAATCCTTTTATAGGTCGATAGGACTGAATTCTGGTAGTAGTCATAGGGTTCTTCAACTGTAAACTGCACCATCAGCTCCTCATTTCGCGTTGGCTCAAATAGAACAATAGGTTGTAGCTGGTTCGTATCACCAATTAACACCATGTTCTTACACTTTGAAATTGGGATCAGGCTGGTAGCGATATCACACTGACCCGCTTCATCAATGGCGAGCAGATCAAACTTGTAGTTTCTACCCAGCTTGCGACTGGAAAGATTAGTGGTAAGTACAACCGGAAATGCGCGCGTAAATTTCTCCAGATTTTCGTCCTCTGCGATCCACTTATTAAATTCTTTTACTTGTGCCTCCTTGTCATCACTATACAGGATATCAATTAGCTCCCTGTAATCCTTGGTTTTTAAGCGTTTAACACAACGCAACGACTCGAAATAAAAGAATTGGAGTAATTGGTGATTCCGGTGTATTACTTCATAGATATTTTTAAAATCATCGTTATCGATTTCCGGGATCTGATCCAGTCTTTTTTTTAGTATCTGCTTCTCCTTTTCCAGCAGGTGGTTTGTTCCTTTGGCCAATAAGGCATTTACAAAATCGAGGTTCTGCTGTAGGTCTAGGCGGTCCTCATACTTCTTTAACTTATCCAATAATGCCTTGTTGTTCTCTTTTGATTTCTCCTTTAGGTTAAACAATAGTTGCTCCTTCGGCACATCTTTCGTTTCAAACATAAAAAGCTCGTTGATTGTTTTCAGTGCCTTAGCCACGTACTCATTGTTACCCAACCTGATGACAGGAAGTAAAATGTCCTTATCGCGGTACTTACCTAAATACAATTTGTCCTTGATTCCATCGATGGGCACATTGTTGTTGGATGAAATCAGCAAGGTCTTGCCATTGGTCAAGCAGTTCACAATAATGTTCAAAAGTGTTTGCGTTTTACCTGTGCCAGGTGGCCCTTGCACATACGTGATTGGATATTTTAGCGCATTGTAAACGGTGCGAAGCTGATCTATGTTTATTTGATTATCATACAAAACAATATGTGGCTCCTTTCTATTCTTCCGATCCAGGAGTGACAGGTTCTGAAAAAATGCCTTTATGGGAATTTTTAACTCATTGTTTTGGTGATCTGCATTTATGTTGTCATAGGATGCGGCAATATCTATTTGACTATACCCTAACACAACCAGTTCAGGCCTTGTGTTAGGCAACTCCCCTTCATTGAAACTGCCCCACAGCCGCTCGATGGCTTCTGCTTTGTTGTTGTTGTACATTGCTTCAAAATCCGCCTGACTTAAATCCGTGTAGTATGACAGCGAGTGCCTAACACCCTTTATGTAAAAGGTTGGATTGAATTGGGCTTTGCCCTCCAGATGGAGGGTTTTACGAACGGGGTCGAATTTTAGCTTTCTGAAAGCAACAACAAATTTGCCTTTTGATATCAAGTCAATTGAAAACTCACATAGAGCCAACTCATAATCATGAAACGGCTTATAGTCTTTAGTGAAGATTTGCGCAATGATTTGCTCTTGCTGTTCATTGGTTAATGAATAAGGCGATTTCTTTAACAGTTCCGGTAAATCTAAACCTGGAATTAAATGGGCTTTGTGCAAGAAAGGGTCTCTGTTCGCTTTATAACATTCCAGGTAATAATTAAGAACATTATTGTCATACCGATAGAAATCAAAAACCTGTAGCCCATCATCATGCTCCAGTTTTGCAATCAGCGCTTCCGGCACATCGTAGTGCGAAAACTTGAGGATTTCAGCCGACTGAATTCCTGAAATGAATATTTTGCCGTCTAGAATGGGATTGTCCTTGGTGACATTGAACATATCCACTCGTAACTCACCCAGAGCATTAATGTCCAGGATACATATCCAGAATGGCGTGATCTCCCCATTTTTATTCTTATAGGTAATATTCAGATACTTACCCTCCCGTATCGCCTTCCCTATTGCAATGGTAATTTGCTTATCGATCATCTTTCTTTGCTGACCTCCATTCTCGCCTTGTGTCTTTCTACTCATATAGTTGAATATAAATTCAACGAATAGTTAGCGAATGCTAATAGCAGGGTCAATCGCATTGGCCTACAGAAACAAATTCTTAAGACCACCTTGCCAATCGGGTTTGAATATGAAAAGGAGCAAATTCACAACCAAGGGAACAATGGGAAATAGACAATCACCAAACCGATCAAGCTTCCCCGCTTGCTGATGCGCGGCATCGCCTGGGTGAAAATCTTACCCAGGATGCCCTTCTCATCGCGCAACTTCTGCAGCACCTCCTGGTAATGGTCAGTCAGCTCGGTGCCGCTCAGTTCTTTAAGGCTGTTCCAGTTGTATTTTTTGGGTATGGGCACACCACGCTCCTCGCCCATCTTGAGAAAGAGCAGGTAGGTGAGCTGCTCAATGTAGTCGCCATAGTCTACCCCATCGTGCCGCAGCGTGTGACAAAATCCCCAAAGTTTATTTACGATATCGCTCATCAACTACTCTTTTTCTTAATTACCTGCCATTTTCCGCCCTTATCTGGTCCGATGCGCTCCAGCTTTCCTTCGCTCTTGAGTTTATCAATATTGTATTCCACGCCCCTGCGTGTCAAGCCCGCTTTCTTCTCGAGCATTTTGATGGTAATGCCGGGGTTCTGTGTAATTAACTCAAGGATCGCTGTACTTTTCTCCACAGTTTTCTCCACAGTTTTCTCCACAGTGCCACTCGGTTTTCCCTTGAAAGTAACCGTGATGTCAGACGCCTCGGCCTTAAAAGATGGAGCAGCCTGTGGGGTGTGAAAATCAGCAAGTGGTCGCGGCAAGTTTTTTTCAAACCGAACATCCAAGAAGGCAATCTGCTCACCATTGGTAGAATAGAGGAACGGCACCATGTAGCCATCCCATTTTCCAATAGCATGGACAAGGCCCTTGGCGTACCGTTTCGATTGTTCGAGCGTGTTGAGGGTGGCAACTGCAACCTTCTTTGCTTCCAGGATACCGAGCAACCGACCTTCAACAAACAAAGCATAGTCGGCAGGGCCGTTTTCGGTTGGGTACTCCTCCACAGCGTGGTTTGTGAGCTTGGAGGTATCGAGTCCTAACTGGTATGGCACGACCTGCCAGCCCAGCCTTTCGAGGCGGGGGTCAATTCTCTTTTTCCGAGTCGTTCTCTCTGATTCGAAGAGATTGCCGGCCATTCAGGTGCGAAGGGTTTAGTAGACTAATTTCTATATAAAAGTCAAGAATGGTATGGCCGTTCTAGGAAACCCTGATGAAAATGGGGATAATCTGAGGGAACTAGTATGTAGTAATGAGTAATGAGTATTGAGTACCAAGTCCTGAGTCGCAGGTCAAAATTCAAGGTTCCAGGTTCGGGGTTCCAAGTTCAAGGTATCTGCTGCAGGCAGGGAAATCACATGTTTCTACGCGAGCCATGTGCGGACGTTGGGCACCCACCCAAACGGTAACGCCAACAGTGCGTTTTGCGATGTTGGCCCGGAATTATAAGACAGGGGATTTTGGTTTGCACGAGGGCATTTTTTGACTATTTTTGCCCTCGTTATCACATCAAGGGCATGATATGCCCCTGAAAAAAGAGAAATTCATGCCATTTAGCCCTCTGGAGCCATACAATGACTTGCCGCTTCTACCCCCGGTTGAAGACCTGGAGACCAACGAGATATTGAAAGCTTGCATCCAGGCCCATAGAGCATTGGCCAAACTGGAAGGGTCACTTTCGCACTTGCCTAACCCCGCCATCCCGCTGGACTCGATCGGCCTGCAGGAGGCCAAGGTGAGCTCTGAAATAGAGAACATCATCACCACGCACGATGAATTGTACCAATATGCAGTTGCTGAAAAAGCGGTGGCGGCCACCACAACCAAGGAGGTGTTGCACTATAAGGAAGCACTATGGCATGGTTACCAGCACGTAAAATCAAAGGGTGTGCTCACTTCCAATTTATTTGTACAGTTGGTTCAAATCATTAAGGAAAATCAGGCCGGAATAAGAACAACGCCCGGAACGCAGATTATCAACGACAGGACGCGCGAGGTGATCTATACGCCACCTGTCGGTGAGCAACTCATACGCGAAAAGCTGAAGAACCTGGAAGAATTTATCAACCTCAATGAAGATGGTCTTGACCCATTGATCAAAATGGCGATTGCCCATTATCAGTTTGAGGCGATCCATCCTTTTGGAGACGGGAATGGGCGGACTGGAAGAATCATCAACATCCTCTACTTGGTAGCGCAAGATTTAATTTCCCTGCCCATCCTTTACCTGAGTCGCTACATTCTCGAACGCAGGGGAGATTACTATCAACTGCTTCGCGATGTAACCGAACAAGGTGACTGGCACCGGTGGACGCTTTATATGGTGAATGCCGTGGGTGCAACCAGCGAGGTGACCTTACAAAAAATTGAGGCAATCAAATCGGCCATGAACGTGATGGCCGAACAGATGAAAGTTGACCTGCCGAAAGTATATTCTAAAGATCTGGTTGAAGTTTTGTTTCAAAGGCCCTATTCGAAACGGCAGTTTCTTGTGGATGCGGGAATTGTGAAGGCGAAAACGGCAGGCGTTTACCTGGCAGCACTAGAAGAGAAGGGCTATTTAAGGAGCGTGGAATTGGGAAAAGAGAAGTTGTATTTGAACAGTGCTTTCCTTGACATTTTGAAAGCGTGACGGGTTGTCACGTGAAGCTTTAACTATAATATAGTTCTTACTCTGGTCGGTAAGTAGTGGGTCGGTGGCTTAATGGATTGATGCAATTAAGTTGACAAAGGTGAGGCACAGGAGCGATAACATCGAGTTGTGAGTTGTGGAAGCACACTGGCATATTGAACCCTACATTCTTTCAAACTCAAGCCTGTAAAATTCGCCCTGATAAAGGCAGTCTGCGCTGAAGGAATAACAAGGAAAGGATTGATTCATCAATACGAAGCCGTCAAATTCAAATGTGTCGGCAGCAGTCTCCGATTCCAACTCGTACGAATCAGATCCATTAACCGTAAGCGCAACTCCATAGTCGTTAGTATTGAGTATAGAGTATTGAGTCTTAAGTATGGAGGAGTGGAGTGCCATCCTATGTACTCTTTGCGTTTTAAGGATGCAAATTGCGGCCTTAGACTATCTTCCACTTGGGGCGCCAATCTGGCAAGTTAGATCTACTTGAGGTCACAAATTGTGACATCAAAGGCAAACCGTTATGGTGCCAATTCGTCACCTTAAATCTTCAATCTTGAGGTACCCCTCCAGCCCTGATGATTTGTTATCACAACTTGTAACATCAAGCAATACTATTTTCAGCATCCTGAAATCCATTTTTACCTGAGGTCGCAATTTGCGGTTTCAAGATTCTTGTTTGTGTCTTAGCTACGGTGCGCATGGGTGAGGAGCAACAAGCAGGATGTGATGCACTGCTCATGAAGTGTTGAGCACATCGGATTTACCCTTTGGTCTTTAAGTTGAACAATGGCAGGTCCATGACGACACCCATTTGATACCTTAACACGGGCAAGCGTTCACCTGCAGTAAAGCTTCGCAACTCTGGTGTTATTTGCGCACCTCCAATGATTGAAACGGACGTGTTGCGCAAACCATAAATAAATGAAACACCAGGTGAAACAAACTGAGCGAATCGCACCTCTTCAGGAAATCCCTCTGATGACGATAGCCTGTAAAGGACCGGTGCACCCAAATCGAAGATGGTGGCAAAAATGGTAAAGGAGGTGTAGGTAAAAAACTTTGACCCGTCCAAGCTGTATTTTTTATGGCCGCCAAATCTTGCTTTTCTTTCCTCGGTCAGTTTTTTTGCCACGCCCCAACTGAAGGCAAATCCGATTGGAGCAGTGAAGCCAAGGTTTCCGACAAATTTGTTGCCGTCCGGTCGGAGTTGTTCGAAACCGCCAACAATGCCGGGATAGGCGTTTAGTGCCACATTAAATTTTGACTTTCGTTTTATTCCATAACTCCCAACCGGGAGAGCGATTGCATCAATGGCCTTCGATACATCTTCTGCTGATGTAGCTGCAGCGATTTCCGCAACGAAGGATCCATACTTAAGAAATGTGTTTAGACCGCTCTTGATAGTCTGATAAGAAGAATCGCTCTTCATCATGTCATTCAACAAGTTGAAGGTGTGAAAAATGGTTGATGCATGATCATTCGACAAGCACGACCTGTATATCTTTTGCAGTGAACCAATTACCAGATCGTAACTTATGCTTTCTCCTTTGACTGTTTGGTACTGAAATTTTGTTCC
Source organism: Cyclobacteriaceae bacterium (assembly GCA_050250195.1). Classification (GTDB taxonomy): domain Bacteria; phylum Bacteroidota; class Bacteroidia; order Cytophagales; family Cyclobacteriaceae; genus ELB16-189. Next base: position 520,503 of record JBFWPC010000002.1, read on the forward strand.
AAATCGCTCAATTGAAAACCGCACAAAATCAAATGACGCCAATTGGTATTGGATAAAGTCATCGTTTGATAATGACTGCCCTGTCTTTCTTCGGATGATCAGGGATTCATAAAGATCATCCACAGTTTGTGTAATTCGATAGAACGTATTGACGGTTCTCAGAAAGTAAGGATAATCGCTATATAGGGTTTCGATGTTGGCAAAAAACCCACTGACATCCTGCGACCGATTAAGATCATTATGCTGTAATATCCTTTGGTAGATCAGCCCTAAGAATATTTTAGCCTGATCACCGTTGTTGCGCATGTTCAAAAACCGATCTGAAGTTAGCCATGCTCTGACCCCTTGACCCTGACCGTCCTCCATTAGACTTGATGAAATTATTTGTAGATATCGAATTGCGGAAGCGACCTTATAGGACTGCGAATTGTTAGCTAAGTCAACCTGGAGTTGATCAATTGTTGCGATTGGGCTTGAGCCACTATGGATACTTTTGATTGATTTAACGGTATTAACAACCAGGAACATCAATTCAGGATCTGCTAGGTTTCGGCCCTCCAAGTAGGCAGGAATCTGAAAAAATAATCCGCTCAAATCCTCTCTGAAGGCTACTCTCAGCAGATTAATAAAAGTACTCTGATCATAATGATCAATGCTTTTCCAAAGTTTGACTGTTGTTGGGAAAAGTTTGGATATCTCCCGAACCTGATCGCCTTTGAACAAATCTCCAAAGCGATAGAAGAACTCCGCCTTCATTTCTTGCTTGATCCTATTGGCGATAAATGTTGACGCGCCATCAATCAGCGTTGATTGGCTGATGCCACTGAATGACACTTTTATTTGGCTAATAGTGGTCTCAGCAGAACCGCTTAAGTGGTCCGTGAGATATATTGTGGAGGTTGGATCAAGCACTGCGCGAAATTCTGAAACACTCTCTATAGAGACTTTGCCATCGACTACACTCTTGAGGCTTTCAACAATTCGTTCCGCAGCTTTCTGGGCATCTAATGCCTTCTGCAACTCGGAAGATGCAGTCTTTATTTTTGCATCAACTTCCTTAAGTCGAGTCTCCAATTGACTTGAATCAGTCTTCAGATAGATGACCATTCCCGTTGAATCAAGACTCTGTGCGATGCCTGGTACTACAAATTCCTTCACTGCAGCATAGTAACCCCTCACCCGAATCCGCGTCAGATAACTCTTCGAGGCTGAAAACATCGAATCCAGCTTCCTCTTTTCAATGGTCAGGTCACGAAGGTTTGCAACCCTTGCGGAATCGAGTTTGCCCTGCTTTAGAATCTTGAGAACCTCTCCATCAATCTTTACCTTGTAAGAATTGAGCAGGGCAGAAATGTACTTATTCTTGCTATACGCCTCGCGCAAACTGGCGAAGCTAACGTCCCTGTTGCTCCGGCCGGAATACTTTGCCAATATTGGCAGGATGGATCTAAAATCGGGTGAGACCACGTCCTTTCTATAGTTTGCATAGATAAGCTCCGCGTCTTTGAATAAGGTTTGGCCAGCACTAACGATGGATATTAGTGTACATAGCCCAATGGTAATTAAAATATTCCTCATGGCTTTACATTTTTGGTACTCATTTAGAATCTTCACTCACTCAGCTGCCGCTTTTCGATCGCGGGTCTACTTTCCTATCCGTTTTTACCTATACACAAATCCATTTCCAGCCGCCACACCCACACCGATGTAGGGATAGGGTTGGCTGAAGTACACGTTGTATTTGTCGTGGCCGCGGTAGCCGAAGCTGGAGAAGAAGCTGGTGTTTTCGCTGCCGCGGAACTTCACGTAGTACTTCACTTCAATGTTGAACCGCTGGTTCCAGTCGACCGCCAGGTCATCCAGGGCGATCATGCCGTCCACCACAAGCCGGGTCTTTTCTTCTTCGGCATTTGCCGACCGCTCGTTGAACTGTTCGCTGAAGAACTGCAGGATGTTCTTCCGCTTCATGTAGGTGTTGATGCTGCGTGCCCACCGCCAGTTGAGGCGCAGCTTGCTTAACTGGCCATCGAAGGCCGGTTCGTAGGCCCAGTTGGCCAGGCCAGAGTGCAGCTCGAGCTCGAGTTTGATGTAGGTGTTGTGCCCTTCGGTGCGATAGCCACGGTTGTAGCCGATGAGCAGAAAGTTGGTGGAGAAGTTGCCGTTGTAGAGGTTCACTTCGCCATCTTCATCAAGGGCATCGCCATCCTGCCCGTTGCTGTGGTGGAAGGCGCCAATGTTCATGTAGCGGTAGTTGGTGGCATCGTGCTGCTTGCTGATGTTGAAGTAGAAGTTGCCGCCCGGCAGGTAGCTGGGTGTGCGCACGGGCAATGAGTTTTGGTTGGCGATGATGCGCACCATCACCTGCGGGGTGAGCACGAAGTTTACTTTCCAGTGGCGTGGGAATACGTAGTAGTGGGGCACGATGTTGCCGTTGAGGATGTACTGTCGGTTGTCGGGGTGGCCTTGTTCGCCAAAGGTGAGGAAGCCGATTTCGGAGTTGAGGATGTAGAGGTCGTTGAATTTGGCGCGGGTGTCTGCGCGTGTGGAGGAGTCGGTCTTCCATTCAGTTTGTGCGATTTGTTGGGCGTGGGTGTAGGGAATTTGTATGGCAAACAAGAGGCAGATGATTAACCGCCAGGGCGCGAGGCAGGGGATCAGCGGTTGGCTGGTGAAGACACCAGCAAACGAGTAAGGATGGACACCAGCTAAGGCGTAAAGACGAGTGCTTCGGTTGGCAAGCAAGTCGCAAGGGATTAGTGGGCTCATTGACCGCAAGGCAACGATGTTTTTTCGATTTGCTGAACGATTGTTGTGAACTTCCATTTTCATCACTTTGTAGTGTGACTTGCCCTCAAGCCTGCCTGCATTTGATTTCGGCAGGTAAACCATGCCTGCATTTGATTTCGGCAGGTAAAACCGGGCAGGCTCATAATTATCTCCTTCACGGGCAGGGATGTTTAGTCGGTGTTGGCGATCGCTTATTTACTCTCTTTCATTTTCTTCAGATCGTCCAGTTCGCGTTGCAGTTTTTCGCGTTTCTTCTTCACGATTTCGAATTCGCGGGCGGCCTGCACTTTTTTATCCATGCTCACGGTTTCAGACTGCTGTATCATTTCGTATTCTGCTTCCTGGAAACGTATACCGATGTCGATGCTTTTGAGTTCTACTTCGAGGGCATCGTAGTATTCCTGCCTGAACTCGGCCACCTTGTGCGAGGGCACGAGCTTGCGGCCGATGTAGGCGCCCTGGCTGAGGCCCATCAGCACGAGGAAAGACATGTCGATGGTAGGGAGAATCCTGGCTTCGTCCTGGAAGTCGAACGTGGGGAAGAAGACCTTGAGGTCGGCCCCGGTGGCGCAGGCTTTCATGAGGTTGGCGAGGTAAGTATCGACACTGTTGAAGAAGACGAACACGGCAATGAATGTCCAGATGAGCATCTGGAAGCGGCTGAGGTCGAGGCCTTCATCGCTGCTAATGAGGTCGGCAAAGGTGCGTTGCGATTTGAGCACGAAGGCGCGCTGGCCACCGCCCAGGTTGGGGTTGGAGGAAATTCCCTTCACGGTGATGTAGCTTCCATAGCTGAGGCCGAGCAGCCAGATGGTTTCTTCCGCGAACACGAGGCTGTAGGCATCGAAGCGCTGGTGGTACCACAGCGTGAGCATGACCGACAGCTGGTAGCCGATGATGGCGATGGCCCACACGGTGGCCTGCAGGCGCGAGAGGCTGTAGCGGCCGGAGTCGCCCACGAGGAAATCGGTGAAGGGCCGTTTCGGTGCCAGCACCAGGCGGATGAGCCAGAAGAGTGCGACAACGAGTGCGAGGGCGATGACGATGAAGAGGAATGGATTCATGATCTGTTAAAAGTTTCGTTGCAGGAATCGGAGTGCATTTTTATAGAGGAAACCCTCGACCAGTGCGGTTAGGTTTTTCCCTTGCAGCAGCGGATCGAAGGCGGCACGCAGGCGCAGCTTTTCTTCGAGCACGAACCTGAGGCGCTGGAAGTCTTCGGCATGGCAGTAGGCATCGAGGGCGTTGATCATGCCATCGAAGTCGGAGCCGATGGCCACCAGCTCCCATGCGCGCTCTTGTTCGGCCGGGTTATCAGGAAATGAATCGTGTATGACTTTGACGATGTGCAGCCAGTTGGCGAGTATCGGCTCGGCCCAGATGGAGCGGTAGAGCAGGTCTTCGTGGTTAACGCGCCTGTCGCGCACGAGGCGTTTGGAGATGGCGGAAAGGTTCTTCACCATCTGGCAGCCAGAGAGGATGCGCTGATCGAAGTTGAGGCCGATGATGCCACGCGAATTATGGATGATGAGCAGTTCGTCATGGGAGAGGTTGACATCCCATGGGTTGAGCGTACCTGAGGCATCGTAGCGGTCGTCTTCCACCCGGTGGCTGAGGTCGTTTTCCTGCATGATGGCGTTGCCGTTCGCGCCCATGTGACTGGCGATGATGGGCACTGCGAGCTGTTGCTGTTGCAGGAAGTTGTAGTACCACTTGCGCCCTTCAATGCTCATGTGTTTAATGTCGATGAGGATGCGCCTGCCGTTTTGGTCGGAGAGCAATTCCTTGAGCACCTCCTCTCCCATTTTCGTCATGCCGTAGTTCATGCCGGGGCTTTGGTTGAAGGCTTTGTTCATGATGGTGGCCAGGCTCATGCTGTGGCCGCAGAGCTGATTCCAGAAGTGATGGGAGAAGGTGACGAAGAGTGGCGAGTGCTTGCCGTTGTTCCATTGTTTTACCTTTCGAACGTTGGCCTTGCAGGTGGCTAGTAGCTGTTGGGTTTTAGGGTTTTGCAGGTCGTTGAGTTGTCGGATGTCGAGCTCGGTATTTGGGTTGACGGTGTTTTGCTGGCCGCTGCCGAAGACGTGCGCCCCCTCTATGGTGAGCACGATGGCCAGGATGTTTTGCGATGCGGGCGCGGGGTCGAGGTTGGCATCGAGGCTCAGCACCTGCTGCAGGTGGTTGAAGTCGGAGACGATTTCGATGCGGTAGGGTCCATTCTTTTTGGCGATGCCCTGGATGAGAAAGTCGTATTCGGCCTGGAGGTCGGTAAAGTAATCGCGCTGGGGGGATGAAAGTTGGGAATAGTGTTTTCCCGACATATTGAAGATGACCTTGGCGAGTACTTTTTCGGGATTGCCAAAGGTGAAGAGGTTGAGGCCCGCCTTGATGAGGTCTTTGATGGTGCGGTTGTCGTTGCCGCCTTCGAGCAAGTTGGTGAGGAAGCCGTATTCGATGGGATAGAGTGAGAGGAAGACGAGTTGCACGCGGCCTTTGCCCAGCGATTTGAAGTCGGCCTGGATGAAGTCGGAGACGATGAGGGTGTTGATGAGGTTGTCGCGTTGGCGCATCTTGGGCGGGTCGTAGTCCCAGATGGTGCCATTGGAGTTGTAGGGGTTGAGTGTGGGGTGGCAGTGGAGGTCGGAGAACATGGCTGGTTTTTGGTCGTTGGTCTTGAGTCCTGGTCCTTAGTCTTTGGGGATGCAATATTGAGTTAGCTTATTTTTTACATTGTAGTTTTTCTGACATCAGAATTTCCTGAGATTTTCATCAGGGAATTCCGATGAATGTGTGTTTCTGCGCACTGAGGGCATGATTATTTCTTTGTTAATTTTTTTCAGGGCGTTGGTTGGTGATTCTCGTCCTTTCACTTTCCGTTAGAAATGTTACACCGAACTTACATGAGGGAAGTTGTGGTGTTGCGAGGATGATGTTAGGAAGAGAAGGTGTGAGATTCAATACCTGTTTTCAGGGAGTCACCAGTACCGGTTGCCCGGAAACCAGCCAAGAGGGGGCGCAGGAGAAGCATCTTTAAAAGTTGGCAGTTGGCAGTTTGCAGGAGGCAGTCGGATGTGCCACCAGTAACCAGCTACCAGCAGCCAGTAACCAAAATCAGTACGCTAGACTAGCGACTCATTGCTAGCGACTATTACTAACTATGCGCTCATTGGCTCCCGATGGCCCACCCAGGTGAACCTGCGGTTTACGTAATCGGGATTGGTGAAGCTGGCGTTGCCTGCGGGGTTGCCTCCCGTTACGTGGAAGTCGGAAAATGCCGCGTTCTGGTTCATGTAAATGCCACCCACGAGGTTGAACGATACCGGTGTAGCCGCCAGGGCCATCTCATCGGCAATCTTCTCGCGCACTTTGGGATCGGTCGTGTAGGCTCCGCACGAAATGGCACCGTGTTGCATGGCCATCTCCTGCGCGAGGGCAATCGACTCGTCTGTATTTTTCGTCTTGATCAGCAAGATGACGGGGCCAAACAGTTCTTTGCTGTAGGTGTCTTTCTTTGAAGAATCGATTTCAACGACCACGGGCGTGATCACCCTGGCTTTCTTGAACATCGGGTTTTCAAAACTGCGGGACTTCAACCACACTTTGCCGGGAAGTTTCTCCGCCTCCGTCACGCGGTCGCAGGTCTTTTTGTTTTGCACGGCACCCAACACAAACGGGCCGGCTTTGGGGTTGTCGATCAGGCTGTTGATATTGTCAACCAGCTTTTGGGCGAACTCATCAAATGAAAGTTTGCCTGCTGCAGTGTTGATGCCATCTTGCGGGATGAAGAAATTCTGTGGCGCGGTACACATTTGCCCACTGTATAGGTTTACACTGAACGCCAGGTTCGCGGCTACTTTGTCGGCATCGGCTACGGAATCAAGGATAACTGAGTTCACACCTGTCTTCTCCGTGAACACGGTCTTGCCCGGCAGGGCTTCGAGGTACGAACCAAAGGCAGAGTTACCGGTATAGTCGATGAGCTTCACCGCGGGATGTTCGGCCAGTTGCTTGGTGATCATTTGATCGAATGTGTCTGCGGCCAACTGGCACGCGTGGGGATCGAGGTGGTATTCTGCCAGCACTTTTTGAATCTCGGCCACCACGATGGCGATGGGCAGGATGGCACCGGGGTGTGGCTTCACCAGCACGGTATTGCCTGTCATCAGGCTTCCATAGATGCCGGTGACGGAATTCCAGGTAGGGAAGGTGGAACAGCCGATGACGAGGGAAATTCCTTTGGGCACGGCACGCCACTCTTTGTCGAGTTTGATGTTGAATTTGCCCATGGGCTTGTCCCACAATGCCTTGTCGGGAAAGCGTTGCAACTCTTCATACCCTGCCGCGATGGCCTCGAAGGCGCGGTCGGCCGCATGCGGGCCCGATGCCTGGAAGGCCATCATGTAGCCCTGGCCTGTCGTGTGCATGGTGGCGTAGGCGATCTCGAAGAAGCGGTTCTTCACACGCTCCAGCGATTCGATGAGGATGCCGGCACGGTCGGCCACCGCTACTTTGCGCCATTGACCAAATGACTTTTGAGCGCGGTCGATTAATGTTTTTGTATCAAAGGACGGGTAGCCGATGCCCAGCGGATCCTGCAGGTAGGGAGATTCCTCCTGCCCTACCCAGCCGGTGGGATTGTCTTGCTTCAATTCCTCGAACGGCTTGCCCAACATCGCCTTGAATTTGGCCTGCCCATCGGCATCGGCTGTCTCACCGTACACGGAGGGTGACGGGTGCTCGGGATAAGCCGCATAGAAAGTGCGGGCGTGCAGAGCCTGGATGGCTTGATTTAGTTTGTCTTGGTGCTTTTGAAACAATGCGCTCATATTTTTTTTCTTAGTTCTGCGATCCAAACACACGCTTCAACAGATCGGTGGTACGTGCTACCGGATCCTGACGAATTTCTTTCTCTTCTTTGGCGATTAGGAAGAACAAACCATCGATAGCTTTATCGGTGGCATAACTGTTGAGATCGGGGTTCACCTTCTCGACCAATGGAATCTTGTTGTAAGTATTCACGACATCCGCATAATATTTCGTTGCGTTTACCTTATCAAGCGAACGTTGTATCACAGGGCTGAATTTCTCGCGCAATTGTGGCCCCGTTGTTCGCTTCAAATATTGTGTGGCGGCATTCTGGTCGCCTTTTAAAATTCCCCATGCATCTTCGATGGTCATCGACCTTATGGCCGAGATGAAAATGGGCTTGGCTTCCTTGGCAGCATCTTCGGCTCCGCGATTCAGCGTCATGATAAACTTGTCTACCTGTTCGCCCGCACCGATTTGCCGCAAACGATCCTCCACCTTCTTCACATCGGACGGAAAGGGAATCTTGATCTGCGGGTTTTTGAAGTAGCCATCGAGTTGCGAAGCCACGTCAGAACCATTGCTGATCCCTTTGATGAGGGCTTCCTTCAAACCCTCTGCCACCTCTGCAGTAGTCAACGGCTTCGGTCCGGTGGTACCCAAACCAGACAATGCCTGGTTGATCTGCGTGCTCGTGCACGACATCAGGATGACAACGAAAGCAAGGATGAGATTCTTCACTGTTTTTGATTTGGTACAAAGGTATCGAAGTCGCCCCACAATCCCAGATCAGGCAGTGACGCTGCCGCTCGTGATTTCAGAAACGTTTTTATAACCCGAAAGGCCCATGGTGAGTTCAAAATCAGATATCAAATTCTGCAACACGGCCTCCACACCAGCTTGTCCTTGTAAGGCAAGTCCATATACATACGGTCTGCCGATGCAAACTGCGGTGGCGCCCATGGCCAGTGCTTTGAATGCATCGGCCCCGCTCCGAATGCCGCTGTCGAGCAGTACAGGCATGCGACCATTTACCGCTTCCGCGATGGCGGGCAATGCTTCGAATGTGCTGATGGAACCATCTACCTGACGGCCACCGTGATTGGAGATGACGAGGCCGTCCAGTCCAAAGTCGATTGCCTTTTTGGCGTCATCCGGATGAAGGATTCCTTTCAGCAGCACCGGCAGTTTTGTGTGTTGGCGAAGGAAACCGAGTCGCTCCCAGGTGATGGCCGGATTGGAGTAGATGCTCACAAATTTCCTAACCGCTTTAACAGGTCGGCCAGACCTGAGCTTGGCGAAGAATCCGTTGCCGGGATAGTTGTTCACCATTTTTATCAATCCTGATAGCGATTGATACGTGATCTTGCGTTTCGGTGGCTCCTCTTCACCGGGCTCGTCCATCAATTTTTGGAAGACGGGGTCGGAAGTGTATTGTGCGATGCCCCTGCCTTCGAGGAAAGGAAGGTAAGCCAGATCGAGGTCGCGCGTGCGCCAACCGAGCATCGTTGTATCCAGAGTCACCACGATAGCGCTGCATCCGCACTTTTCGGCCCGTTTTACAAAGCTCGCCACCAGCTCGTCCGACTTACTCCAATACAATTGAAACCAACGGGGACTGTCGCCCATGGCAGCTGCACATGTCTCCATGGGAACGCTCGCCTGGTTCGAGAATAAGTAGGGTATTCCCAAATTGGCAGCCGCCCTCGCCACGGCCAGGTCGGCCTCACGATGGGCCAACTCCAATACACCGATGGGGGAAAGCAAAAAGGGTGACGACAGTTTCTTTCCAAACAGCGTGAGCGAAGTGTCGCGCTCACCTACATCGCGCAGCATGCGCGGGATGATCTTCACACGGTCGAAGGCAGCACGGTTGTTGCCGATGGTTTGCTCCGTACCGGCACCTCCCGCCACGTAGGCAAACGCTGCCGGGTCCATCACCTTGCGGGCAGCTGCTTCGAGTTGGTTGAAATCGATGGGCACGATGGGCTTGGTGCCCGCGAAACCGTTGAGGTAAATTTCTTTTTGTCTTTCGGGTGCCGATGGGGTTGCCATGTTGCGATTTTATGCAGTGAAGTTAAGCAGTCACCGTTTTATCACAGAGGGCATTGAGAAAATTTAGTATTGTGCGCGAGAAACATGTTCGTTAGGATACGAACCAATGTATGGGAAGGGGAAAATTTCGCTGAGGTACACGGAGGCGGCATGTGAATCCTGGCTGAAAATTTCACTGGCTTCAGTTTGCAGGTTGAAACAAAGTATGTTGATAGCGCATTTTATAGGATATTTGCGCAGCATTTTTAAGCCATGAAACAAGTATCAGTCGAAGTTCTCGCCATTGGTGACGAACTGCTTTACGGACAAACCCTCGACACGAATTCCCATTGGATCAGTGGTGAAGTGGGCAAGAAGGGAATGAAGGTGATTCACCGGACCACCATTGGCGACAACGAGCAGGATATTCTCACGGCCTTTGAGCTCGCGGAAAAGCGGGCCGACATCGTGTTGATTACGGGCGGCCTCGGACCCACCAGCGATGACTTGACAAAACCCTGCCTGGCGAAATATTTTAACTGCAGGTTGAAGATGCATGAAGAAGCATTGCAGGAGGTGACAGCCTTCTTCGCCAGAAGAGGACGCGAGATGCTGGAGGTGAACCGGCAGCAGGCCGCTTTGCCGGAGTGTTGTACTAAAATCACCAACGCGATCGGCACGGCCCCGGGCATGTGGTTCGAGCGCAAGGGCAAGGTGTTTGTCTCCATGCCGGGCGTGCCGGTGGAGATGAAGAAGATGATGACGGAGATCATCATCCCAAAGTTGATGGAGACTTTTCGTCCGCCCGTCATTCATCATCAAATCATTCGGACGATCGGAATCGGGGAATCTTTCCTCGCAGAAAAGATCAAAGGGTGGGAGCGCGCGCTACCCGCGCACGTGAAGTTGGCATACCTGCCGGGGTATGGCGAAGTGAAACTGCGGCTCACCGCCACGGGTCAGTCATCGGAAACGTTAAAAAATGAAACGCTTCAACTCGCTCAAGAACTCAAGCCCCTGATTGGTGAATACATTTTTGCATTTGATGATCAACCGCTGGAAAAAGTGATTGGCGAGATGTTACGCAGTCGTGGATTGAAGATATCGATCGCTGAAAGTTGCACGGGAGGTTATCTTTCACACCTGATCACAACCGTTCCCGGCAGTTCGGACTATTTTCTCGGTTCGATGATTCCCTATGATTATGAAATCAAGATGCGTCAACTGGGAGTGAAGCCGGAGACACTGGAAAGATACGGTGCAGTAAGTGAACCTACTATCATAGAAATGGCCAACATCGTACGGGCCAAGTTTAACGCCCACATTGGTGTGGCCACCAGTGGCATCGCAGGGCCGGGTGGCGCCACACCTGAAAAGCCCGTGGGTACCATTTGGATTGCCTTCTCGGATAAAAAGAAAACTGTGACGAAGAAGTTGCAGCTGTCGAGTGAACGGGACGTGAATATCAGGGCCGCATCGCTGGCGGTGTTGAATCTGATCAGGCTGAATCTGGAGTAGGAAAAGTGGTATGGGCCAACAAACAAGTTCGTGGGGACACGTGGGGACACGAGCCCGACCGTTACGGTTCGTGCGGACACTGTGCGGACACGAACCTTCGCTGAGAGACACGAACTCTGCTGACAAAATGCAAAGAGGGGAGCAGGCCTTTCGCCCACTCCCTCCAAAAAAAATCAGTTCTCAATTGCTGGAATAACTGCGTTCACCAAGCTGTGCTTGGGCAGCCGCCAACCGTGCCACCGGTACGCGGGGTCCGGAGCAAGACACGTAGTTCAATCCCACACTATGGCAGAACTTGATTGACTCCGGGTGACCGCCATGTTCACCACAAATTCCAACTTTGAGTTTCGGGTTTTGCTTTCTTCCATCTTCCACGGCCAACCTCATCAACTTGCCCATGGCCCTGGCATCCAATGCCTCGAAAGGATTGTTCTTCAGGATTCCTTTGGAGATATAGAAGGGAAGGAATTTATTCTCTGCATCCTCACGTGAGAAGCTGAAGGTCGCCTGTGTAAGGTCGTTGGTACCGAAGGAGAAGAAGTCGGCCACTTCTGCCAGCTCTCCGCCCTGCAGGCATGCCCGCACGACTTCGATCATCGTGCCGAATTTAAATTTCAATTGGAAACCTCGTTCCGCTTCAATTTGCTCCTGGATCTCCGTCACAAACAGCTTCACCTCGTTGAGCTCTTCAGCTGTACAAACCTGCGGTACCATGATCTCCGGGTTGATCTCAATCTGGTCTTGCTGACAATCCGCTGCTGCCTCAAGGATGGCCGCAATCTGCATCTTGTAGATTTCCGGGAAAGTGAGCCCCAGCCGCACACCGCGGTGCCCGAGCATCGGGTTCACTTCGTGCAGTTCTCTCGCCTTCTTCAACATTTGTTCCTTCTTCATGATCGCCTGACCAATCAGTTCCACACCTGATGAATTGAATGGTGCGGGCGATGTATCCGCAATGGCTGTGTCGGCATTGAGCAAGCGCAGGCTGCCAAACAGGTTTGCTACTCCACTTACCGTGTCCTTCAGGTGATAGAGGTGTTGCAGCTCATCGCGCAGCACTTCTTCGGAAGGTAAGAATTCGTGTATAGGGGGATCGAGCAACCGCACGGTCACCGGACGTGGCGACATGGCCGTAAATATCTGTACAAAGTCTTTGCGCTGCATTTCCTTCAGCTGGTTTAACGCCATCTCGCGGTCTTCCGGGGTGGCTGCCAAAATCATTTCCACCACCACCGGCAGCCTTTCTACATCATTGAACATGCGCTCGGTTCTGCAAAGCCCGATGCCCATGGCACCAAACTGCACCGCCTTCTTCGCACTTTCCGGTGTATCAGCATTGGCCATCACCTGGAGCTTGGCAGTTTCGTCAGCCCAGCCCAACAACACTTTCAATTCCTCTGAGAAAGTTGGCTCGATGGTCGGAATCTCGCCCTGGTACACCATGCCTGTCCCACCATCGATGGTGATGTAGTCACCTTCGTGCAACACCTTCTCTCCCACCACGGCTTGCCTCAACTTGATGTCCACACTGATTCCTTCGGCACCGGCCACGCAAGGCTTGCCCATGCCGCGTGCCACCACGGCTGCGTGCGAGGTCTTCCCTCCCCGGCTGGTGAGAATTCCCTGTGAAGCAAAAAATCCGTGTATGTCCTCGGGCTTGGTTTCTTCGCGAACGAGAATCACCTTCTCTCCGCCCCGTCCCAGCAACTCTGCACGATCCGCATCAAATACGATGTGACCGGATGCAGCACCAGGCGATGCGGGCAGTCCCTGCGCGAGTGGCTTCACTTTGTTGTTCACGTCCAAACGGGGGTGCAATAATTGCTCGAGTTTTTCGGGCTCAATTCTTAACAAGGCCTGTTCTTTGGTAAGCAACTTCTCTTTTACCATTTCCACGGATGTCCTTACCATGGCCGCGGTGTTCATTTTGCCGTTGCGGGTTTGCAGGCAGTAGAGCACGCCTTTTTCTATGGTGTATTCGAAGTCCTGTACTTCCTTATAATGCTGCTCCAGTTTCTGCCGCAAGGCCTCAAGTTGTTCGTATTGTTGAGGCATTTCAGCTTCGAGCTCGGCCACCGGCTTGGGTGTGCGAATGCCCGCCACCACATCTTCACCTTGCGCGTTGGTGAGGTATTCTCCAAACATTACGTTTTCTCCCGTGCCGGGATCGCGGGTAAATCCTACTCCCGTGGCGCTGTCGTTGCCCAGGTTGCCAAACACCATGGTCACCACGTTTACGGCAGTGCCGTTCGCCATGGCAGGCGTGATTTTAAATTCCCTTCTGTAATCTACAGCACGTTTTCCCATCCAACTGCGGAACACCGCCTGAATGGCGATCTCCAGTTGCTCATATACGTCTTCGGGGAAAGGTTTCCCCGTTTGATCTTTTACAACTTCTAAAAATCGTTCGCTGATTTCTTTCAGATGATCAGTCGTTAGGCCCACATCTACTTTCACGCCAGCTCGCTTTTTTACCTCTTCGAAATGATGATCGAATTTTTCATCGGGCACACCCAAGGCCACTTTGCCGAAGAGTTGAATGAACCTTCGATAGGCATCGTAGCCGAATCTTTCATTTTTGGTTTGGCTGATCAATCCTTTCAGCGTGTTGGAGTTCAGACCCAGGTTAAGGATGGTATCCATCATGCCCGGCATCGACATGGCTGAGCCCGATCTTACTGAAACGAGCAGCGGGTTTTTGCTGTCCCCAAATTTTTTACCGGTGGTCTTTTCCAACGCGGTCATTTGATCGTGTACTTCCTTGAGCACGCCATCCGGTAATTTTTGTTCATCCAGGTATTGAAGGCAAGCTTCTGTGCTGATCACAAATCCCGGTGGCACGTTGAGTCCGATTTGGGTCATCTCACAAAGGTTGGCTCCCTTTCCACCTAATAGTTGCTTATTCTTTCCGTCTCCTTCGTGAAAAGCAAATACAAATTTCGTTTTCATTTTGCTTTGGGGTTTGGAGGGTTTGGTGATTTCGAGCGTATCCATAATGTAAGTATTTAATTCGTGGCGCTCAATTTGAATGATAACCAGTGGAGGCACACTGATCAAAATCAAGCAAATGCAGAATCAATGTCAGGTAGGCCTTTTAGGGATGGCGCAATCGTTAGCGAGTCGTGCTAAAAATGCTAAATTTGTGTCGCTAAAATTGAGAAAATGGCCCAGGTAGAACTGATTATGCCCAAAATGGGCGAGAGCATCATGGAAGCCACCATCCTAAAGTGGCTGAAGAAACCCGGTGATACCATCGAGCAAGACGAGTCGGTGTTGGAAGTAGCGACAGACAAGGTGGACACCGAGGTGCCCTCTACCCATGCCGGTGTGCTGAAGGAATTGCTTGCCAAAGAAGGTGAGGTAGTGAAGGTGGGCAGCCCGATCGCCATTCTCACCACGGAGGCTGCCGCTGCGAAAGAAGAGAAACCCACGGCTGCGTCTCCTGCCGAAAAACCTGCACCCAAGAAAGAGGAGAAGGAACCTGCGCTTGTGTCTGCAGGTGGAAGCGGAAACGGCCAGCACACCATGGTGGCTGCCGACTTCAAATCCGCCAAGCGTTTCTATTCTCCGTTGGTCAAGAATATTGCGAGGGAAGAAAACATCGGGGTAGCCGAGCTGGAAGCAGTACCAGGCACGGGCGCAGAAGGAAGGGTGACCAAGAAAGACATTCTCGCCTATGTGCAAAACAGAAAGCTTGGCGCTTCCCGGATTCTTACACCTTCACAGCCCGTGCCCGTGTCCATAAGCGGTGGAGATGAAATCATCCAGATGGATCGCATGCGCAAGATGATTGCCGACCGCATGGTCGACTCCAAGCGCATTTCTCCACACGTCACATCGTTCGTGGAAGCAGACGTGACCAACATTGTATTCTGGAGAAATAAAGTCAAAGGTGAATATCAGAAGCGCGAGGGTGATGCGCTCACATTCACCCCCATCCTCATCGAGGCCATCATCATGGCCATCAAGGATTACCCGATGATCAACATCCAGGTAGATGGAGACCGCATCATCAAGAAAAAAGACATCAACATCGGCATGGCGGTAGCATTGCCTTCAGGGAATTTGATTGTGCCCGTGATCAGGAATGCCGACCAATTAAACCTGAAGGGATTGATCAAGGCAGTCAACGACCTTTCGCGCAGGGCAAGAGAAAACAAACTGAAACCCGATGATTTGTCGGGAGGCACCTTCACCGTGTCGAATGTAGGCTCCTTCGGTAACGTGATGGGCACGCCCATTATCATGCAACCACAAGTCGCCATTATGGCCCTGGGCGCCATTCAAAAGAAACCTGCAGTGGTGGAAACTCCTTACGGTGATGCGATCGCTGTCAGGCACAAGATGTTCCTGTCGCACTCTTACGACCACCGCGTAGTAGATGGTGCCTTGGGGGGCATGGTTGTTCGCAGGGCAGCAGATTACCTTGAGAAATTTGATGTGAACAGAGCACTTTAATTTCTCAGGCCAAGAGGTATCGCCTCGCAAAGACATTCGCATCTGGCGACATTACAATTCAACGGACCCATATGAAATTCGGAACCAAAGCAGTGCATGCAGGTGTGGAGCCTGATCCATCCACAGGCGCCATCATGACGCCCATTTTTCAGACATCTACTTATGTGCAGGAGTCGCCCGCGAAGCACAAGGGGTACGCTTACGCCAGGGGTGCTAACCCCACGCGCAATGTACTTCAAAAAAGTATTGCAGCACTCGAAAACGGAAAACACGGAATCTGCTTTTCATCGGGCATGGGTGCCACCGATGCGGTGATTAAATTGTTGAAGCCCGGTGACGAGGTGATTACCAGCAACGATTTGTATGGAGGATCTTACCGCATGTTTAAGTGGGTGTATGAGA
This sequence comes from Cyclobacteriaceae bacterium, assembly GCA_050250195.1. Lineage (GTDB taxonomy): Bacteria > Bacteroidota > Bacteroidia > Cytophagales > Cyclobacteriaceae > ELB16-189. Next base: position 536,508 of record JBFWPC010000002.1, read on the forward strand.
AATTTGGCATCAAATTTCATTTTGTAGACCTCACCGACCGTTCTATCCTGAGTTCATTGATCAACAAGAACACCCGGTTACTTTGGTTGGAAACACCTTCCAACCCTTTGATGCGAATCATTGATCTGGAGGCTTGTGTCAAAATTGCCAGGCAGCACAAGATCATCGTAGCCGTTGACAACACATTCGCATCGCCTTATCTGCAAAATCCACTCGACCTTGGCGCTGACATTGTCATGCACTCGGTAACCAAGTATTTGAGCGGTCACTCCGATGTGATCATGGGCGCGCTGGTCGTGAACGATGACAAGCTTCGCGAAGAGCTTGCGTTCATTCAAAACTCATGTGGTGCGGTGCCCGGACCGCAAGATTCTTTCCTTGTCCTTCGCGGCATCAAAACACTTCACTTGAGAATGGAGCGCCACTGCGCCAATGGAAAAAGCATTGCACATTTGCTGAAGCAACACCCGAAAGTTGGGAAGGTATATTGGCCCGGATTTGAAGATCACCCCAACCATGCCGTTGCTAAAAAACAGATGCGCGATTTCGGGGGCATGCTTTCATTCACGTTGAAGAACGACAGCCTGACCAATGCGACCGTGCTCATGGAAAGTGTCGAACTTTTTTCACTGGCCGAATCTTTGGGTGGAGTTGAATCCCTGATCAATCATCCCGCCTCGATGACCCACGCCAGCATTCCGAAAGAAGAAAGGGAAAAGAATGGGCTTAGCGACTCATTGATCAGGCTCAGCATCGGTATTGAAGATGCAGAAGACCTGATCGCTGACCTGGATCAGGCGCTGAGCAAAGTCTCCTAGCAAAAAAGGCCGATCACTCCGGCCTTTTCCTTTCATTCCGCTGATTAATTGTCTCTATTAATGTCATTGTGCTTTGCCCTTCGAATGTTGCGGCTCGCACGATCTTGCTTGCGTTCAATTCTGCGCTTCTCTCTTACGGTAACAGTACCATCAGCTTTGGCCCTGCGCTCGGTTCTGCGAATATGACGCTGCTGCTTGTTTAATACCGCACCCTCCCGCATGTTAATCTCACCGTCCTGACGGCCTTCAGCAATTCTTACGCGTTGTGCTTTCTGCCTCACGTCCGCACGCCTCGTTTGATCTTGGGCATAAGCGCCTGCACCCACTAGCAATATGGCAAATAAGGATAACAATAGATTTTTCATAAGTATTCGATTTTTTTACAGCTTAGACCGCGCTGAGCAGCCAAGGTTTAATTCTGGTAAACTTATTTAATTCTTTCTCTTAAGGACTTTTTTTCTGCGTGCCGCCTTATCTTGTTTTTTGGCGATCTTCACCTTTTTTTTAACCGAAACAGGCTTGCCTGATTTGTTTTTCGTTGCACGGGTCAGTTTTTGTTCTTGCGTGGCCTTTGCATCCCTCGGCTTGGCACGCTGCGCAACCGAAACAGAAAACGTGGCGAGAATCAAAAGAATTGAAATCAGATACTTCATGATTGGATGGCTTATCGTTATTGATTTCTTTTTATTTCCCGATCCTCCTGTTCGACCCCCGAAGGTTCGACACCCACCGGTATCTCAACTGAAAATTCACTCCCGGAATTTCGGCCGGTCTTCAACCTGATATTGCCCCCCAGGCGATCCACCAGAATCTTTACAATGGCCAGACCCAGTCCATTCGAACTCTCACCGGCAGTAGGTCGGGCACTTAGCTTCTTGAACTTCTGAAACAGGAATTGTTGATCTTCTTCAGTGAAGCCGGGTCCCTGATCGCGAACCGACAACACCAGCATATTATTTTGCAGGCCACATCTCACAACCACTTCAGACTCCTTTGGGGAAAACTTGATTGCATTGGAAACCAGGTTATCAAGTATCCGGCCCATGTAGGCCTCACTTGTCAATACCATCTCCGCCACATTGTTTTCAAGTTTAAGGTGAATGGCTTTGTCGCGGGCCATCGATTCAAAATGGTTGATTTTGTCCTTCAAGAGCTGATCGATCCCAAATGGCGAGATCTTAGGCTTGCGGTTGATTTCCTCCAATGAGTTTACATCCAGCAGGTCGGTGATTAAATCCAACCCACCCGTAGCAGCGCGTTTTACAAAATCCAGATATTCGTGATTCACCTGCTTCTCTGACGCAATAAGATTTGCAAGGCTCTGAATCCTGTTCAATGGCGATTTCAAATCATGCGCAACGATGTTCATCAGTGTGTCTTTCTCATGATTCAACGATTTCAACTCCTCATTTCGTTTACTGAGCTCTGAATTTCTGCGCGCGATCTCTTCTTGTTGACTCAATATGTGCCGATTCTTTATTTCCAGTTTTCGATTGATCACCCTTCGTCTGCGATTCGCTGTGATGCTTATCAATGCAATGATCGAAATTGAAAACACCACGATGATCAACAAGATGTTATTGAATCGTTGTTGAGCAATAAGGGACTCATTCTGTGCCCGATTCACTTTCAATAGTTCGTTCTCCCGTTCCCGCTTTTCAATCTCCAACTGAAATTGAAGCCGCTCGATTTGCCGGGTCAAATCCGTATTCTCGATCACTTCCACCAGTACCTGATAATTGCCGTCCAGCTCCTTGGCCAGTTGCACGTTGCCAAGCGCCTTATGAATCCTGGAAAGGTAATAGGTGGCTTCCTTTTGAAACTCAATGGTGCCACTTTCGTTTGCTTCACTCAATACCTCGTTAAAATAATTCAACGAAGACTTGAATTGACCTTTTTTGAATAGGTATTTTCCATTGATAATGGACGCACGGACGTATAATTTCTGGTTCGTGTCGTGGGTTACTTTGCTCAGCACCTCATTTGCGATCTTCATGGCCTCTGCCTCCTTGTTGTCTTCGAATAACAACTCCGCAATTCCCACCTTCACTTCCAATTGTGTGATGTGGTCCCCTGTCAGGGTTGCGATGGAATCGGCTGCCCGGAAACTCTTCACTGCCGAGGCCTTATCGCTCATGGCCTGCTGCACCAATCCAAGTTCCATCAGGGCCGATGTAATCGCCCTGGGCTCTCCAATTGCCTGGCGCAACTGCAAGGCATTTTGCGATGCTTCAACGGCTTTTTGGTAGTCACTTTGAATTTTAAAAAGACTGGACAAGCTGCGATACACGTAAGCGAGCCCCACACGATCGTTCAGGCTCTCAAAGATGTCCTTGGCTCGAATGATGTTGTTGTATGCACGAACAAAATCTCCCTGATCCAGAAACAATCTTCCCAGGTTGTTGTGTCCATAAGCAATCTGAACCGAATCGTTCTGATGGGTTGCCATTTCAATGGCCTGTTGATAGAACGAGAACGCGCTCGCGTATTCACCCTTGTACGATGATGCAAGCCCTAAGAAGCTCAAAGGTTCGGCCAAGCCGATCGTCAATTTAAGTGAAGAGCCAAGATCGTAGGCCCTGTTTCCGAAGTGGATGGCACTGTCGGGGTTCGAATAACGATATTCAAAAGCGAGTTGAGTCAGTATCCTGAACTGGTCCCTGTCATGGGCTTGGGACAGCTGCATGCGCAGACTGTCAATGGTTTGCCTATTTTGGCCAAAAGCCGGACTCCATCCCACCAGGACGGTCACCCAAATCATCATCCACCGGCAATATCTAAGCATCTGATCCTTGTAATCTATCACCCAGAGACTCCTGCATGTAGTCCAGAGCATTCCAACTGCAAAGTAGGGATTAAACCGCTTTTAGAGGCTACCGTGTAAGATTATGTGGTGTTACGAGTCTTCCTCCACGTAGTTGAGGTCGCGGGCAAAGGTCTCGTCAATACCTCTCAACGCCCAAAGGGCAATCATGATGGTAACAACCCCAACAATCAATGCTCCCTCGATGATTCCGAACTCCACTCGAAGAAACCGGAAACCCAGGGTAATCGGCACCACCGTTCCCCGAATGAAGTTTGGTACGGTAGTGGCAACCGTAGACCTTAGATTGGTTCCAAATTGCTCCGCGGCAATGGTTACAAACAACGCCCAGTAACCAATCGCAAACCCAAGTACAAAGCATACGGCATAAAACACGGTTGGTGTTTGAATCGGCAAGAACAAGTACGTCACAATCGATGCCAGCGTCAGAAGAATGAATATCCTGACAATTTTTTTCCTTGATCGAATCGCCTGACTGATAAATCCACTGCTAAAATCACCCACTGCCAAACCGAGGTAGCTGTACATGACCGCGTCACCCGCCACGATTGTACCATTAATTTCAAACACAGCGGCAAACTCAGGGGAGAAAGTAATCAGGATGCCAATGACATACCAGATGGGAAGTCCGATCAGAATACAACTTGCAAAGCGTTTGAATCTCGTCCACCGGGAAAACAGCATGAGAAAATTTCCTCTCGATACCTTCTGTTCTTTCACTTTGATGAAGATGCCTGATTCAATTACACTCACCCGGGCAATCAGTAGTAATAATCCTAGACCGCCACCAATGAAATAAGTGATTTGCCAATCAAACTGTTTGGCTACAAAATTGGCCAGCACCGCACCGAACAATCCAACCGTGGCCACCAACGCAGTACCATATCCACGGAGCCGCGTGGGCAGCACTTCCGACACAAGCGTAATGCCTGCACCCAATTCCCCAGCCAGGCCAATGCCGGCAATAAACCGCAGCCAGGCGTATTGATCAAGCGTAGTAACAAACCCATTTGCGATATTCGAAAGCGAGTACAGGAGAATAGAACCAAATAAAACAGATAGTCGGCCTTTCTTGTCTCCCATAATTCCCCAAATGATCCCACCGACCAACAAGCCGGCCATCTGAACCTGCAAAAGAAACTCTCCCTCATCGAGGAGTGCCTCTTGCGGTACCCCCAGTGACCGCAAGCTCGGTATGCGCACGATGCTGAACAGCAGCAGGTCGTAGATGTCTACGAAGTATCCAAGTGCAGCCACGATTACCGGCACACTTAAGATTGCCTTCCAGTCAGATGATTTCATAAAAGGGGAATATCAAGCCGTTAAAATAGCCAGAATATTCAGAAATTAACCCGTTCCATCATTCGATGATAATGACCATTTATAGAAAAAACGAAGTAAGTCTACGCCATAAACACTAACCTCGAAGCCTGAAAATCCAAAATCAACTTATATGAGGAAATCATTGATCATCATATTCGCTGTACTTGTTTGCACGGCCCTGCAAGCCCAGCGAAAGAAGAGCAGCCCATCCGGGTCATCTTCCATTACGTATGACGAAAAATTGTACGGTTCATTAGAATGGCGAAGCATTGGCCCCTACCGCGGTGGGCGATCAGCAGCGGTCACAGGTGTGCCAGGCAAGCCCAATCTTTTCTATTTCGGTGCCACAGGTGGGGGTGTGTGGCGCACCACGGATGGCGGCAACAGTTGGGAGAATATTTCGGATGGCTACTTCGGTGGATCCATCGGGGCTGTGGCCGTGAGCGAGTGGGACAACAACGTGATCTATGTGGGTGGCGGTGAAGTGACCGTGCGAGGCAACGTTTCTGCCGGCCATGGCATGTTCAAATCAACCGATGCCGGCAAAACCTGGACTGCCATTGGTTTGAAGGAATCCCGACACATTCCGCGGATACGAATTCATCCGAAAAACCCCGACCTGGTGTACGCAGCCGCATTGGGCGACTTATTCAAGTCCTCTAACGAGCGCGGGGTGTATCGTTCAAAAGATGGAGGAAAAACCTGGGAAAAAGTGCTATTTGCCAATGCCGATGCAGGTGCCGTAGACCTTTGCATGGATCCAAACAATCCAAGAATTCTTTACGCCTCCACATGGCGCATCAGACGCACACCATACAGTCTCGAAAGTGGTGGCCCCGGCTCTGACCTTTGGAAGAGCACCGATGGCGGTGACAACTGGACCAAAATTTCAGGTAACGAAGGTTTGCCCAAAGGCGTATGGGGTATATCGGGTGTTTCTGTTTCGCCCGTGAACTCCAACCGCGTTTACGCGATCATTGAAAACGAGGATGGTGGCGTGTATCGCTCTGATGATGCCGGCACAACCTGGCGAAAGATGAATGATGAGAGAAAACTTCGCCAACGTGCGTGGTACTACTCACGCATATATGCCGATACCAAGGATGAAGACATCGTTTATGTGTTGAACGTCCAATATCATCGCTCCAAAGATGGCGGTAAGACCTATCAAACCTACAATGCACCGCATGGCGACCATCATGATTTGTGGATTGCACCTGAAGACAACCTGCGAATGGTGATTGCCGATGATGGCGGTGCCCAGGTTTCGTACGATGCCGGTGAAAACTGGTCGACTTATCACAACCAGCCCACCGCACAGTATTACAGGGTTACCACCGATAACACGTTCCCTTACCGCATCTACGGAGCTCAGCAGGATAACTCAACCCAGCGTGTGTATCACCGGACAGATGGATACTTCATTGGTGAGCAAGATTGGGAAGCCACCGCGGGTGGCGAAAGCGGGCACATCGCAATTGATGCCCGGAACAACGACATTGTTTATGGCGGTAGCTATGATGGCTACCTGGAACGAGTTAATCACAAGACCAAAGAGCAAAGAAGCATCAACGCCTGGCCTGACAACCCGATGGGTCATGGAGCGGAAGGAGCCAAGTATCGCTTCCAATGGAACTTCCCCATCTTTTTCTCACCCCATGATCCCAAGAAACTCTATGCCGCCTCTCAGCACCTGCATGTTACCTACAACGAAGGTCAGAGTTGGGAGTTGGTGAGCCCCGACCTCACCAGAAACGATCCAACCAAGATGGGTTCTTCCGGTGGGCCGATCACAAAAGACAACACGTCTGTGGAGTACTATTGTACCATTTTCGCGGCAGCTGAATCTCCCTACGTGAAGGATTTGATTGTGGTGGGATCTGACGATGGCTTATTGCACATCACACGCGATGCCGGAAAAACATGGGAAAAGATCACCCCTCCCACGTTGCCCGAGTGGAGCATGTTCAACAGCGTAGAGTTTGATCCGTTTGAACCCGGTGGCGTGTATGTGGCTGCCACACGGTACAAGCTCGGTGACAACAAGCCTTATCTTTTTAAGACCAAAGACTACGGCAAGACCTGGACGCAAATTACGGACGGAATTGATCCAAATCATTTCACCCGCGTGGTGCGTGCTGACCAAAAGAGGAAAGGTCTGCTATACGCTGGAACGGAGGCAGGCATGTACGTGTCGTTTGATGATGGCGCCAGCTGGAAACCGTTTCAATTGAATCTCCCCATTGTGCCAATTACCGATTTGGCCGTGAAGAATGACAACCTTATTGCCGCCACGCAGGGGCGCAGCTTCTGGTTGATTGATGACCTTACGGTATTGCAGCAACTGAACAACGAGGTGGCCTCCAGCGACTCGTACCTGTACAAACCGATGCCCAGCTATCGGATGAACGGGGGACAAGGCGGACGCTTCGGAGGAAACCTGAAAGGTGTAGGTCAAAATCATCCAGGTGGCGTGATGGTGCATTTCTATTTGAAAGACACCGCGAAAACGGCAGCAAGCCTGGAAATCCTGGAGGCGGACGGCAGCTTGATCAAAAAGTATGCAACCAAACCCAACAAGAAAGACAACGAGGAGAAACTTGACATCAAGCCCGGTGGCAACATGTTCGTCTGGAACATGCGCTACCCTAATGCAGAAGGCTTCGATGGTCTGATCATGTGGGGCGCTTCTTTGAATGGGCCCAAAGCAGTGCCCGGAAAATACAAGGCGAAGCTTACTGTTAATGGGAAATCGATGGAGCAGGAGTTTGAAATCTTGAAAGATCCTAGAACTTCCAGCACGCTTGCAGACATTAAAGAACAGTTTGATTTTTCCATTCAGGTTCGCGACAAGCTTTCGGAAACCAACCAGGCCGTGAAGAAGATCCGCCAGGCGCGTGAGCAGATCAACCGCGTAACTGAACCCATGAAAGGCAAGGATGAATTCAAAGATGTGAATGATCTTGCCAAGAGCATTCTTGATGATATGAAGAAGGTCGAAGAGGCGCTGTATCAAACCAAGAACCGGAGCGGTCAGGATCCCCTGAACTTCCCCATCAGGCTGAATAATAAGATGGGTGCGCTGGGAGGTGAAGTGGACGGAGGAGACTACAAGCCAACCGATCAGGTGAAGGCGGTGTACAACGACATCAGCGGCAAGATCGATGTGCAACTCAAAGCCCTCGACACGGTGTTCACAGAGCGATTGCCAGAATTCAACAACTTAGTAAGACAGAAAGAAATCAAAGCTGTAGTGATACAGTAGCGGTTCTTTCGCTTTGTTCAAAAAAGGGGCCTGTTGGCCCCTTTTTTTATTGCCGATTTCTTCCCAGAAAGAAGTAGAGGGCGGGGCCCAGCATGGGCAGAAACACCACGGCAATGATCCACAACACTTTTCGTTCAAAGTCTTTCCGCCCATTGATGATATCGATAATGACGATAATGTCGATTACCAACACCAAAAAAGTAATGATCCGCGGCATCATTAATTTGCTTCCAGTAGCTTAAAAAGCTCGTCCAGGTCGGGTGTGATGATAATCTCCGTCCGTCTGTTCTTCGCCTTGTTTTGCGGAGTATCATTTGGAGCCAGTGGTGAATACTCTCCTTTCCCTGATGCGGTCACCTGACCAGGCGCCAAGCCAGCGTTAATCAAGATGCGAGAGATAGAGGTTGCGCGCATCACGCTCAGGTCCCAGTTGTCCTGCATGTACTGCGATTTCTTCGAAATGGGCACATTATCGGTATGCCCTTCAATCATGATGTGGAGGTCCTTTTGATCCTTGATGGCTTTCGCAAGCTGTTGCAGGGCACCAACCCCTTTGCTGTCAACTTCTACACTTCCAGACCGGAAGAGCAATTGTTCAGCAAGCGAAACATACACTTTTCCATTCTTTACATTCACTGTTAGATCGTTCTCCTTAAAGTTTAACAAGGCGTTGGTGATCCGGTCTTTCAAGTCTCGCACTGCCTTATCTTTAGACGCAAGAATCTGTTCCAACTCCTTCACCTTGCGCTCCCGTTCAATCAAACCTTCGCTGAGCGAATCGTTGAGTTTTCTGGTCTTTTCAAGATTCTCCTGTATGGCCAGGAGTTGTTCCTTCTGTAGCGTCAGGTCTCGGTTGAGTTTACCGCTACTGTTTAATAGGTTCTTATAAAATGAATTGAGCTGCTCATATTCCTGGTTAAGTTGATCCAATCGTTGCGAAGCAGATCTTAGGTTTTGCCCTAAATCGGTTGTATCACCTTTCAGTCCGGTGACTTGCTCGTTGAGCGTAGTGATGTCGCTGTTTGCTTTCGCCAGGCGCTCGTTGGCTTGCGCCAACTCGCCTTCGGACTTTACTTTTTGTGCGAGTAAATCATCATATTTCTTTTTACTCACAATACAGCCCTGAAGGCCAAAAAATGTCGCCATTAAGATTAAAAAATAGTTTCTCATGATTTTGTGGTTTACCTATTGGCTACAAAGATTATCAATCCTTCCCTGAATGTCTATTGGCCTAATCACTTTTTAATGTTTTGGCACCATATGTGCTAAGTGATTTGGTGAAAATTATTCACCAGGGTCGGTTAAACCCAGGGTGGGGTGAAAGGTGTCTAAGGTCAAGATGAGGCAATACTATGATCTACTGGCTCGTAAAAACAAACACTGATCAGCTTGAGATTTGGACAGAAGCCGAACAACAAATTCGACTCATGAAGTGCGAATACTATGGCGCGAAGCCTTTTTGGAAGAATCTCATGAAGATCACACCACCTAAGTCCAATCATGCAAAATCCAAGGTGGGCGAAGTAGTCCCGTATGCACAATCCACGTTTGGAAAGCACTTTGCTGTCATTCTCGAGCTCTTTTTCGACAAGGGTCAAAAGAAATTCAAGGGCATCGACCTAAAGACACGCGAAAAAGTAGTAGCTCCACTCTCATGACAATTTGTTCATCGTATTTTTGAACAAACGACAATACGATGACCGGAATGTTAAGAGAAGGCAGCCTTAAAGATCAAACAATAATCATCACAGGCGGGGGAACCGGGTTGGGCAGATCCATGGGCAAATACATGCTTCAGCTCGGAGCCAACCTGGTAATCACGAGTCGCAAAGCTGATGTACTTGACAAAACTGCGAACGAACTTCAGAAAGAAACAGGCGGGAAAGTGCTGGCAGTTTCGTGCGATGTGCGCAAGTACAATGAAGTGGAAGCACTCATCAAAGCCACTGAGGACTCATTTGGAAGCATTCAAGGTGTGGTTAACAATGCTGCAGGCAATTTCATCAGCCCCACCGAACGCCTGTCTCACCGCGCATTCGATATCGTAGTCGACATTGTACTGCGAGGAACCTATAATGTGACACTGGCTTCCGGAAAAAACTGGATCAACAAAAAGCAAAAAGGAGCATTCCTCAACATCGTAACCACCTATGCATGGACAGGCTCGGGATATGTGGTTCCCTCTGCATGCGGCAAGGCGGGGGTATTGGCATTAACGAGATCGTTGGCAGTTGAATGGGCCAAATTCGGTATCAGAAGCAATGCCATCGCGCCCGGGCCGTTCCCTACCGAAGGCGCCTGGAGTCGCTTGCTACCAGGAGACCTAGCCAAGCGATTTGACCCCTCCCAAAGAATTCCGCTTAAACGAGTGGGAGAACATCAGGAATTGGCCAACCTGGCGGCCTATCTCATCTCAGACTACGCCTCCTATATCAATGGCGAGGTAGTTACCATTGATGGTGGAGAATGGCTTCGCAACGGGGGCGAGTTCAGTCACCTGGAAGGGATATCGGATGACATGTGGGACCAGCTGGAAAAAGATCGATCAAAAAAACAATAGCGGTTTGTTGAATCCCTAAAGACCTGCTGCGGCCATGCAACCCGATGCCGACCATCAAACAAAATACCGCTAAGTCCAACAGCTCGTCCGGATTTGTTTGCATTTCGCATACCTTTACCTGGTGTTAAACGATGTGCTGAGAACTCGACTTAATAAGCTTCAAAGCATGAATGCCCTGAGGCACCTGACGAAGCCCCTGAACCTGATCGACTTTTCATCAAACGACTACCTGGGCCTGGCTCGTTCTGCTGAATTGGCAGCGTGCATTCGCGATGCGGCAAGTCACCACTTGTCAAACGGTGCAACAGGTTCGCGGCTGCTGACAGGAAACAGCGGGTACGTGGAGCATGTTGAAGTCAAGTTAGCTACACTATTTCATGGCGAAGCCGCGCTGATCTTCAATTCCGGTTATGCAGCAAACACTGCCGTTCTTTCATCCATACCCGCAAGAGGTGATACGATTATCTATGATGAACTGGCCCACGCGTCAATCAAGGATGGTGCCCGGTTAAGCCTCGCTGAGAGATATCCCTTTCGTCATAATGATCTATCGGACCTGGAGAGCAAACTCTCACGAGCTAAGGGCCATCGATTTATCGTCACTGAATCGCTTTATTCAATGGACGGAGATATGGCGCCAATCAAATCGCTGGTCGAATTGGCAGATCGCATGGGTGCTTCGCTAATTGTAGACGAGGCGCACAGCACGGGCATTTTTGGTGCTACCGGAAGCGGACTGAGTGTTTCCCTGGGTGTCGATAAGCAAATACCTATTCGCATCTACACCTTTGGAAAGGCCATGGGTGTTCACGGTGCATGTGTGGTTGGCAGCAGGCAACTGATCGATTTTCTCATAAACAGTGCAAGGCCATTTATCTACTCTACGGCACTTCCTGTCCATTCTATCGTCTCAATCGATCAGGCTTTCATCTTACTGGAAAAGTACGCTGATTTGCAACGAACACTGTGGGAAAATGTCGAAGTATTTTGTCGATACTTTCCAAATGCGAAGCATCAAAGTCCGATACAGCCAATCATCATCCCGGGGAATGATGAAGTGAGAGGGGTAGCTCAGCGACTAATGGAAAACAATTTTGATGTTCGCCCCATCATTTCCCCTACTGTCAAGGAGGGTAGTGAAAGGCTCCGTGTGGTGCTCCATTCGTTTAATACCCATGAGCAAATAAGAACGTTAACCGAGATGCTAACCCGACAGCTAGCCGCATGAAAAAATATTTCGTGACAGGCATTGACACGGATAGCGGAAAAACACTCGTATCAGCCATCTTGTGCGAAATGTTACAGGCGGATTATTGGAAGCCCATACAGGCCGGATACCCCACAGACCGTGAGACCGTGATGAGTTTGGTATCTAACACGAAATCGAAATTCCACAAAGAGCTTTTCTTACTTACAGAGCCTATGTCGCCCCATGCGGCTGCAAAGATCGATGGCGTCTCTATCACCATGGACAGGCTGCAGTGCCCAGATTCCGCAAATGCGTTGGTCATCGAGGGTGCTGGCGGATGCCTTGTCCCAATCAACAATACCGATTTTGTGATCGACATTGCATTAAAGTTGCAGGCGGAGGTAGTGCTGGTAGCCGACCTATACCTTGGCAGCATCAACCATACGTTGTTAACTGTCAATCTGTTGAGAACTAAGAACGCCAGAGTCAAGGGGATCATCTTCAATGGGGAAGCCAATCCTGAAAGTCAGGAAATAATTCTTCATCATTCCCGGCTCCCCCAACTTCTGCACATCAACAAAGAGAAGTCCATCACACCAGATCTAGTCTCTCGCTATGCCGGCATTCTCAAAAAATCCTGGCATGACTGAGCTTTCCAAGAAAGATGAGCAATTCATCTGGCATCCCTTCACCCCGCTCATCTCGAAAAGAAAACCTATCGTCATTTCGAGTGCATCTGGTGTCTACCTCCATACAGCAGACGGGCGTAAGATTTTGGATGCCATCTCCTCCTGGTGGGTAAACCTTCATGGGCATGGCCATCCTCATATCGCTGAGGCTATTGCCAAACAAGCCAACACCCTGGAACATGTAATCTTCGCAGGCTTCACACATGAACCAGCCATTATGCTTGCCGAGAATCTGTTATCGATTCTTCCAAAAAATCAACACAAGATCTTTTTTTCCGATGACGGCAGCACAGCGGTGGAAGTGGCTATTAAAATCGCAATGCAATTCATGCATGCCAGGCATCCGGAAAGGTCAAAAATCATTGCATTTCGAGATGCCTACCATGGCGACACGTTTGGCTCCATGTCTGTGGCAGAGCGAGGTGGATTTAATACGCCATTTACCAAATATCTGTTTGAGGTTGTCTTTCTCCACTCGCCTTCTTCCACTCATTCAGAAAAAATACTGGCTCAGTTCGAAAAAGAAACGGCAGACGGAAGTACAGTGGCATTTATTTATGAACCGTTAATTCAGGCAGCCGGAGGTATGAAGTTTTATTCGCCTGAATTGTTGGACAGCCTTTTGGAGATAGCAAAAAGAAACAGGGTCATCACGATTGCCGATGAAGTATTCACAGGCTTTGGAAGAACAGGAAAACTCTTCGCCAGCGATTACTTAAGGCACAAGCCTGATATTATTGCATTATCTAAGGGCATCACAGGAGGAGCGCTTCCGCTTGGTGCAACCAGCTGTTCAGAAGAAATTCTGGAACCATTCAAATCTGACTCGATGAATAAGGTCTTTTTTCACGGCCATTCCTACACGGCAAATCCGATTGCTTGCGCAGCAGCAAATGCAAGCTTTGAACTGCTTATGGCTGCAGCTTGTCAGCATTCAGTCAAACACATTGCTGACATGCATAAGAAATTTGTAGATGAGATTACAGCGGTGCCGGCTTTAAAAGCTGCAAGAGCGCTCGGTACTGTATTGGCACTTGAATTTAAGACAAGGGAAAGCAGTTCCTACTTTAACAACCTTAGGGATCATATCTACGACTACTTTATGGACAGAGATATACTGCTGAGACCGTTGGGCAACGTCCTCTATCTTCTTCCACCATATGTCATCACAAAGGGGGAGTTGAATGGTTTGTATTCAGAAATAAGGCAGTTTGCAACCACATTTACTCAAGACTGATGGGGATCGCGCTGATGGAATTGCCAAGCACATTATAAACATGCAGCAAGCGCATATTCTGATCATACTTTAGCGTGGGCATCCAATCAGATTCCAAGGGAGAGTTCATTAATGGCTTGCCCGACTCGTTGAACAGATAAGAGAAATTCTGCTGTTTGTCAAACAAACAAAAGACACTTTGCTTGAGTGATGTTTGGACAAATTGAAGTTCCCATTGATCTGACCCGGTATTCTGCGTTTCAAAAAGCAAAGTTCCCTTGGCATCGATCACAGCCAATCGAGCTCCTTCGATTCGAAAAAAAACAAACGCGTCACTACCTATGGCATTAACAAGCACAAATCGTGCGTTGTGGGTAAGCCGTGGAAGCACGTCACTGCGAGTTACCTCCCCTTTGAAGTCAACTTGTATCTTTTGTCCGTCTTCGCTTACCAGCACCAGGTAACTGGAGGCCAGATCTTTTCCATGCTGGACAGCGAATGCACCCTGTGGCCGAGCACTGAGGGTAACTGGAAAACCGGCTATGGGCGCACCTCTGCGATTCATCAGATGAACAATGCCATTACTTTGAACTGCAACGAAATAGTCTTTTCCGTAAACCCTGCGGTGGGAAGCCGCATTCATTAACCCGCTGCCAACAGATCGGGGATTCCACCCCTCCAATGCATTCCCATCCTTATCTGTTAAAAAAGCATTTCCTTTCTTATCAACAAGTAGGTAACGGTAGTTTCTGCGATTGTCATAGTCAACAACCCTGAGAAATTCGACCTCCGTCACCGGCAATTTGACAGGAAACATTTCCACGGGTCGGCCGAGCCGATCAATCAAATACATTTCCTTATCCGTTGCGAGAAGGTATTGCAACTTTCCATTTTTGTAATAATCGATTTGAGCAATCCTGTCGCGGATGGCACTTCCCAATGAAACGGACCATCTCTTTTTTAAATCGCTTGAGAAAAGTTGAAGGTTATTCAAAGAGTCTTGAACCAATAATTCCCATCCTTTGGTTTCATGATTTTCTACCACCACAGGAGACCTTCTCAAACCACGATCAAACTGATATCTGGTAGTAACTTGGTTCACTATCGCAGGGGACCGTTGCAGCTCAAAACTTAATACAGAGTTGACGTAATAAACGGCATCAAGATGACTTACCTGGATGGCACCTTTTTCAATGCCAAGCAGCTTGGTTGTATCGACAAACGGTCGCCACTTGTCACTCAGTACCTCGCGCAACAACAAAGAGGTTAGCCTGCCATCAAAATAAAGATTGATGTTCGATTCCTGTAAAGTGGTTCGTAAATATCGCGACCATTCTACCGATTTTCCCCAGGTATCCTCCTGGGCTATGTCATCCAGGAAGACCTTAATCAAGTCAACATCCTCTGAAACCACCAAATAACCGTCAACCATTGTGAAGAAGGTCCTGGCGCTACGCGGTAACAATGGATAAGCAACCGCAAAGAACAAGTCGGGCATGTCAATCATCTGAATCTCGTTCTCGCGATGGTACTCATGATAAACACTGTCTCCTTTGTGTTCGGCAACTCGAAACGCAACCTCCTTCAAGATCGATGCATCGCCCTCGTATTTGATAAAGCTTACGCTTCCAAGATCCGTTCCCCTGGCCACATAGCAGGTGGTAACATGCGCACCCATCAAGGCCCGCATTTTTGACAGGTCGACAGAATAGATCTTGAATTGTTGCTCCAGGTGCTTGGACTGCCCAGGCCACAGTTGTGCAAGCGCATTTCCCGAGTTGCCATACCACTTTTCTGGGTTGGAAAACTTGCCCTCCAAAACGAGGGCACTTCGATTGGATATGTAACTCCAGATCTCGGAGGAGGTTGGCTGTTGTTCCGCGAATGACCCAATGAGACCAGGGGCCTCCATGTCGGTTACAAAACCATTCAGCAACACACGAGTCGAATCTAGTTTCAAATCAACCAAGGCTCCATCGCCAAGCCGGTGATGGCCATCATCCGCTCGCCCAGATTGTGTCAACAATCCGAGCAGCTTGTTAAGGTTGGCCGAGTTGATGTAAATATTTCCATGGTCAGATTGAAGGGATGGAAGTTGAAATAATCTGGCATTTTCAGTTCGAAAGACGTTCGCATTGCGAGCATTCAATAAGCGAATTGCGCTCTCAATTAGAATTGAAGAGGTGCTAATCAATGTTAGATCATCAAGCCCGGTTATACTTACGCTTTTGCCGTCTGGGTATTTGTATTCAGTGATGATTGTCCCATTGTAAGTTCTGGTGGATGCAACCGCTTTATCTTGATGATAACCCTCGACAGCAGGCAAATCAATTGATGCGCTTGAGACAATGATCGTGATAGCAAAGTCATCAGCAGAAATGGCGTGCAGGGAAACGGTTATTTCACTTGCCTTTGGATTTACCGTGCTCAGAAGACGAAGGCCTTTGTGTTCATCAATCGCTGCGTCCAAAAAGGGTAATGCGCTACAATTTTTGACGAATGCTTGATAGTTGGAGATTTCCACAACAACCGCTGCATCACCGCTGATTAGGTCCCACGGGGAGATCTTCTCCTCACGGCCGGATTGGTAAAGCCAGACACCTGCTACCAACGCAGCAAAAATGAGTATGGTTATCAATGATGATGTTCTGCTCACTGGCCCGGGATAAGATGCCAAGCGAAATTACTAATTATTAGAACTGAAGTTCGGGGCAGAGTTGCTCAATAACTTAGAAAATTTCCCGCCACTAAAAAGCTGAGTCACCAAAGGCATTGTGAAAAAATAGACTGCGACTTGTCACGCTTTTGTCTGCCTCTTAGACGGAGTCGGATGCTCGTCAGACCGGTCGGGCCTGTACTGACCATCGCGTCAGTAAGGCTGATCAGGACTCGTCCATACAAAAAACAAAAGCCCCAAAGATTGCTCCCTGAGGCTTAGATAAAAAATAGGCAACGACTTACTCTCCCAGGTTTTACCCCAGTACCATCAGCGCGGGTGGTCTTAACTTCTCTGTTCGGAATGGGAAGAGGTGATCCCCACCGCTATAGTCACCTTAAGATCTTTTAGTACCGAGTACCGAGTACCGAGTCCCGAGTCTTGTACTTGGGACTATGGACTTGTTACTATGGACTATTTTGACATTAAATGAAGAAAGAATCGTAAAGAGAGTGAGTAACGAGCACATAAGTCTTGTGCTTGAAGTATACGGGTAATTAGTACTGCTCAGCTTTGACATCTCTGTCTTTACACCTGCAGCCTATCAACGTCATCGTCTCTGACGTCCCTTAATGGAAGTCTCATCTCGAGGTGGGTTTCGCGCTTAGATGCTT